>CAXXSO010000085.1:0-7260 GCA_963676965.2 uncultured Cohaesibacter sp. | reverse complement strand
TAAAAAAGAATCAGGGTATGAATACAAATAAATTATTTAATTTTCGATACAAAGATATGGTATCGCGCCTGTTCATGCTTATGATATTTTATGTCTTTAAGCTTTTACCTTCATATTTATAATGAATTAAAATAACGAAAACGCAGAACATGATATACGAAGAAAAACCGCTTAAAAATCAATTGGCAGACGACCCGGAATTACACCAAAAAATTATTGATGTTCTTCCGATCCCTATTTTTTACAGAAATACGAATGGCATTTATCTGGCCTGCAATACCGCCCATGAAAAATTAATTGGGAAACCCAAAGACCAAATCATTGGTAAATCGGTTTATGAGGTTCAGCCTAAAGAAATTGCAGATATTTTTTCCATTCATGATAAAAAGCTACTGGAAAATCCGGGGAGAGCAAATTTATGAAACCAAAATACGGCATACCGACGGTTCAATGCACGACGTGGTTTTTAACAAAGGGGTAACCCGCGATAAAGACGGTAATGTGGTTGGTATTGTTGGTTCCATATCTGACATAACCGATCGGAAACGAGCAGAAAACAGGCTGGAAAAAGCAAAAGAGTCGATGATTATTTCTTCGCGAATGCTTCATAAAATATCGGCAGGGATTATTATTGTTGATAAAAATTTCAAGGTTATAGACTCGAACGAAAGTTTTGCGCAATTAATGGGAGAAGAAATTGAGGAGTTGTATGAAACAATCCCAGGGCTTTTAGGTGCGGATGTAAAAACGCTGGTCCCGGAAATAATCTTCAAAATGATCTCGAATGTGATGACCTCTGGTGAAGATAAATTTGAACGAGATTTAAAACTTCATAACCACTTAATGCATATATCACTGGTTTCGATATATAAAAACAGGGTTGTTGGTGCTGTTATCCGTGACATGTCGGAACCAATGCTTGTTCGTGATGAAATAATAAACCGGGCACAAAGGGTAAACCGGCAAAATATCGAAACCGTACAAAAAATTGCATTTTTGTTGGGCGAGAATGCATCGAAAACCGAGGAGTTACTTAATTCTATAATCGAATCATACCATTATGGTGAACACGAATAGGTACCATGTTGAAATAGATATCCAACAAAAAAGCCCTAAGGGTGAAATTGCGTGTGGGGATGTTTTCAAATCAAAAATAATCAGGGAAGAACGCAGGACCATTCTGGTACTTAGCGATGGCATTGGGCATGGTATTAAAGCCAATGTGCTTGCAATATTGACAACAACCATGGCGCTTAATTATTCAACATTTCACACCAAGCCCGAAATTGCTGCCCAAATAATTATGAAAGCCCTCCCGAAAAGTAGTGATGGAAAAGAAAGCTATGCAACCTTTACAATTATTGAAATTGAAGACGACGGAAGGGTCAGGATTATAAATTATGATAATCCAAAAGTCCTTGTTTTTTAGAGGAAACAAACAAATTACGCCGAAAGAATATGAATTGGGAAGTGAAGGGGGACGAAAATATAGGTAAAATATTAAGGTGCCGCGAATTTGTTGCTATGAAAGAAGACCGTATGATTTTTATGACTGATGGCGTTGTACAGTCAGGACTTGGTGAAAAAAGATTCCCTCTAGGTTGGGGACTTGAAAATGTTGCAGAATTCGCAAAGAACCAGATTGAAAAGATGCCTGAAATATCGGCTACCAAACTTTCGAGGAAAATTATTAACCAGGCAACTATGAACGACTCTTTCGACCTTAAAGACGATACCAGTTGCGGGGTTATTTATTTTAGGGAACCAAGAAATTTTATGCTCATCACCGGACCACCTTTTTATAAAATAAAGGATTACGATTTTGTAACCCAGATAAAAGAATTTAACGGTGGAAAAAGCGATTTGTGGTGGAACAACGGCAGAAATAATTGCCAGAGAACTCAACCTGAAAATTTCCCCATTAAAATATTACACAGATGGAACTATTCCGCCCGCTGCATCTCTCGAAGGTTTCAAACTGGTAACCGAAGGTTTGTTAACCATGGGAAAAGTGGAAGAAATACTTGAAACGTATACGAGCGAAGTTCGCCTTGATGCTTCGCCTGCACATGAAATTGTGAAGTTATTGCTACAACATGATGTTATACATATTATTGTTGGAACAAGGATTAACTGGGCACACCAGGATCCTGACCAACCCAAAGAAATGGAAATCAGGAAATTTATTGTTAAAAGGATCATTAAAATTTTAGAAGATAAATTCTTTAAACAAGTAAAAGCAGAATTTGTATAAAAGAGAACAAAGAACTATGGAAGATATACAGAACTTATTATTATTTGCAGGACTATCGTGGATATTAATCATAACCCCGGGACCTGATTTAATTTATGTGTTAACAAAAGGAATATCAGGAGGAAGAAAAGCGGGATTGATTTCGGCTGCAGGGGTTACCCTGGGAATTTTCGTCCATACGGTTTTTGCCGCGCTTGGGCTTTCAGTAATACTTAAAACTTCCGCATTGGCATTTACTATTGTAAAAGTTATCGGAGCAGGATATCTGATCTATCTCGGGATTAAGATGCTTATTAGCAAAAGCGAATTAAAAATGCAAAATGAAGAAGTAGTTTCCATTAGAAAAGTATTTACCCAGGGATTGATTTCAAATACTTTAAATCCGAAAGTTGCCCTCTTTTTTATGGCATTTTTACCTCAATTTATTAAATCCGGCACAACAGGTGTGTCCCCTATTCCATTCCTAATCCTGGGAACTATTTTTGCGTTGTTCACCCTGGCTTTTCTTGCCGTATTGGGATATTTTTCAGGAGCAGTTGGACATTACCTCAAGTCAAAGAATTCCATTTCAAAATGGATAAAAAATATATCGGGCAGTGTAATGATCTTACTAGGAATCCGGCTTGCTTTTATGAATCAGAAATAACTTGTAAAACGAAGGAGGCGCAATATCCAAAATAACGTTTATTCTTTTTCGGATTATCTTTCTTTTAGGTATGCCTCTGATTCTTTTAATTTGCTAATTTCATTGGTTTTTATGGCAACATCAAACCTTCGTTGCATGCTAAATGAGCCATATTCACCTTTTTTATTTAGTGCCAAATACCCAATTTGATGCTCTTCATAACCAGGAATTTTCTGTGCAATTCTTTGAACAGCCTCCAAACAAGCTTCTTTTGGAGACATACCGTTTCTCATTAACTCAACAACTAAAAAGCTACCAAGTGTTTTCATAACAAGTTCCCCGCTTCCGGTTGCCACAGCTCCCCCAACATCACCATCCACATAAAGTCCAGCCCCAATAATCGGTGAATCGCCAACGCGCCCATGCATTTTATAAGCCATACCGCTTGTGGTGCAGGCACCTGCAAGACGCCCTTCCGAATCAAGAGCCAACATACCTATTGTATCGTGATTAACTTTCTCCTCGTTTTCAATATTAATTATTGGCTTAAACTCCCGGTTCTGTTTTTTTCCATTTTTTTCCATTCCTTTTTCATTTTAGGAGTTAAAAGTTTTTCTTTTGGGAATCCGTTTTTTAAGAGCAAATTTGCATGCCCCCTTTCCAACTAACATAACGTGGGGAGTTGTTTCCATCACTAATCGCGCAACCGAAATCGGATGTTTAATATGTTGTAAAAATGCCACCGATCCTGCACTGCCTTTTTCATCCATAATGCAGGCATCGAGGGTAACTTTGCCCTTTTTATCCGGGAATCCGCCATAACCAACAGTAATAACATTGGGATCACCCTCAGGAACCCGAACTCCTGCTTCAACTGCATCCAGCGCATACCCTCCATCAATTAAAACCTTCCAGGCAGCTTCGTTTGCAGCCATACCATGGTCCCATGTTGATACAACAATTGGATTTAATTTTGTTTGGGTTGGATGAAACGACAAAACGGGTTTGCTTAAACCTAAGCCCGTTGCCAGTATGCTTGTTTTTTTAAGAAATTGACGTCTGGTAGTATTCATTGTAACAATTTTAATTTAAATTAAAGATACTAAATATGGGCACTTTTGATAAACTATTCGAAAACAAACAGTGTTATACGTATATTATTTTTGAAATAAATATTTAAGTCAGAAAAACCATGCAGACTATTTTAGGATCAGGAGGGGCAATAGGGATTGAACTTGCCAAATCGCTCCAGAAGTACACCGATAAAATTAGGTTGGTTAGCCGAAACCCAAAAGCAGTAAACGCCTCGGATGAGCTGTTTAAATGCGATTTGCTAAACAAAGATCAGGTTTCAAAAGCAGTTGCCAATTCAGAAATAGCTTACCTGACAGTTGGGCTTACCTACAAATATACCGTTTGGAAGGAACAATGGCCAAAAATAATGCAAAACGTGTTGGATGCGTGCCTGGAGCATAGCTGTAAACTCGTGTTTTTCGATAATATTTATATGTTAAGCCCAAACAGTATTGGAAACATAACTGAAGACCTACCCTACAAACCATCCAGTAAAAAAGGAGAAGTGCGTGCCCAAATTGCGCAGATGCTGATGAATGCTGTAACTACGGGAAAAGTGGAGGCATTAATTGCACGATCCGCTGACTTTTATGGCCCGGGGATTAACAACAGCGTTTTAAATGAGATGGTATATAAAAACCTGAAAGCTGAGAAAAAAGCCAATTGGTTATGCGCTTTAAATTACAAACATTCATTCACCTATACCCCGGATGCAGCAAAGGCTACCGCGCTACTTGGAAATACCAAAGAATCGTACAACCAAATATGGAATTTACCTACAGATAAGAACCCATTAACGGGAAAGGAATGGATTGAAATATTTGCAGATAAACTTGACGTTCAGCCCAAATCAATGGTGGCAGGCAAAGGTATTGTAAAAATCATGGGCCTCTTTAACCCTGTAATGAGGGAGCTTTCGGAAATGTTATACCAATACGATCGGGATTATATTTTCAACAGTGATAAATTCGACTCTACATTCAAATTCGAAACAACTTCTTATGAAAATGGGGTAAAGAAAATTATTGCTTTGGGCAAATAGGTTTTAAAAGAGTTAATACCGATAAAGTGCAGTCCAGCCTTTATTAAATTTGTCTAAATGCATACAGAAGTTAAAATCTGCTTTATCTTCAATGGATTCGGCAAACCAGAAAGCAACTTTGTTTTTCACCTCAATTACTTTATTGTTTTTCAGCAAATCAAAACCCAAGGCACCGTTCACCGGGCGCTCAGGAATTATTGACGAAACACTATTAGTTTCTGTGGAAAGGTTAATTTGATTACTTGTATTATTATTTTGAAACATGATAAACTCGTTTATTGTTGCTGTTAATTTTAAAGTAAATTGAGGCAAGGTTTTACTCCTGCCTCATTGGGCTTAAATCATCTATCTTGTATCTTACTTTTCATTCTCTTAATAAACTATTTCAAAGATAGTTTCAATTGTATTCTGTTCATATCAGGAAATACCTGTTTACCCATAGGCAAAAAACCCTATTTTTTTGTCAGCATTCTTTACCCACATTATTAAACAATGAACGTTTATGCACATTTATTTGGTATGTCTTTTTCAAAAAGAAAGAGAACCGACGGGCGCCGATCCTCTTAGGGTGTAAATCATCTATCTTGTGTTTTAAACTAAAGGTCTTTTTTTAAATTTCTTATATAACAAAGGTAGGTGCTTTGGGCAATGTCCGAAATAGGGGAATCCCTGTAAAAGCATCGGGGAAAACCCTTAGTCAACAAAAACAAAAAGCACCAGTCTATAAACCAGTGCTTTATATTTCCTGTAATATTTAGAATATTATATTTTCAGTAATATCTCTTCCGGATTTTTTCCCATCTGTGAGCATTTGAGCCGGGTTTTCAAGCAGTTGCTTTAGCTTTACTAAAAATCCAACCGAATCTTTCCCGTCAATTATTCGATGATCGTAAGATAAGGCAACGTACATCATTGGCCTGATGACCACTTCACCGTTGACGGCAATAGGCCGGTCAACAATGTTGTGCATTCCAAGTATTGCTGATTGAGGAGGATTAATAATGGGTGTGGAAAGCAGAGATCCGAAAACCCCACCATTTGTAATCGTAAATGTTCCGCCACTCAACTCCTCCACCGATATTTTTTTATTCCTCGCTTTCTCTGCAAGGATTTTAATTTCCAATTCAATTTCAGGAATAGATTTGCTTTCGGCATTTCGGACGATTGGAACCATGAGCCCTTTAGGTGTTGATACTGCAATCCCCACATCAACATATTCAGGACTTAGAATTTCTTCTCCATCAATCATTGAATTCACCGAAGGGTGATGATAAGCTGCTATTGCAACAGCTTTTGTGAAAAAGGACATGAAACCAACTTTCAACCCATATTTTTCCACAAATTTTTGCTGGTATTTTTTTCTTAATTCCATGATAGGGCTCATATCAACTTCGTTAAAAGTTGTGAGCATAGCAGTTTCATTTTTTACTGAAACCAAACGTTCGCTAAGCTTGCGCCTTAGCATGGTCATTTTCTGGCGGTTTATATTTCGTGAAACTGGTTTTGTACTTTTATCTTGAAGATCAATATCCTTATTTGAAGAGCCCAAATAGTTTTCAACTTCCTTTTTCCCAATTCGTTTTATTCCATTTAGAACATCGTCCAACGAGATATTATTTTCTTTCATCATCTCTTTGGCAACATTGGTAACTTTAACTTTTTCAAGTCCTTCTGGAACTGGAGTTGCTTTTGGCACAGATTCTTTTGGTTCCGGGGCTTTTTCTTCTTTTATTTCATCAGGATTTTTTACCTTCATTTTAGTTGGGCCTGGTGCAACACTTGTATCAATGCTACAAATCACCGTACCTACTTCAACTGCCTGCCCTTCTTCTGCACCGTATGAAATCTCACCGCTTTCGCTTGCAACAATAGTGAGCGTAGCTTTATCGGATTCTATTTCTGCAATCTCCTGATCCTTTTCAACATACGCACCATTTTCCACCAACCAACTGCCAATTTCTACTTCAGTAATTGATTCGCCAGGACTTGGTACTTTTATCTCTATTTTCATCTTTGGTTTATTTATGAAGCTAAAATTTTATCCTTATCAAAAACAGCATCCAGTATTTTATGGAGCCGCTTATTATGTTTATCCATTAATCCACCTGCAGGGCTTGCAGATTCAGGACGAGTGTAGGCAGTTAAATCCAGATGCCCAAGTTTCTTACTTAAAAATGGCCATGCCCCTTGATTTTCTGGTTCATCTTGTGCCCAAATAATTTTTGAAGCATTTTTATATTTCTTTACAATGTGATTTATTTGATC
>CAXXSO010000084.1:0-119918 GCA_963676965.2 uncultured Cohaesibacter sp. | reverse complement strand
GGCATGTTTGCTGCTGCTGTCCCAACGGGGCAGGCGACAAATAACGAAAAAGCCCCCGGAAGGATATCTTCCGGGGGCTTTTGTGTTTGTTTTCACTTTAATGGTGTAGGTCTTGGAATTCTCATCTTTGGGAAACCTCGCTTCGAAAACAAGGCTAGACCATGAGCTGGAATATGATACCCGACAGGATGGCGCCAAGGATGCCGAGAGTGAGATAGAGAGCAAAGACCCGCCGCTTGACCAGCGACCATACCGCCGCCATGGCGGGAATTGAACTGACGGCACCTGCCACCATGAAGGACATGGCTGCCCCGGCGCTCATGCCCTGTTCCATCAGTCCTGCGAGCAGGGGTGGGGCGATATAGCTGTTGAGATAGGCCGGTATGCCGACAAAGGCCGCAATGCCGATGGGCAGGATGCCAGAGCCACCAACCAGACCGGCAATGGCATTTGCGGGGACATAGGTGATCAACAGACCTTCAAGCATATAGGCAAGGGCAAGCCATTTGATCAGAAACATGGCGTTGGTTTGAAGCTCTGCCCAGAATAGGCCCTGTCGCCTCTCTTCCTTCCAAAAGCTCCAAACTGGTTTGCCGGAGAACGGTTTCGGGCCGCAGCCGCAGGAAGAGCAGCCAACCGTATTTTGCCTCAATGGGCTGGTGAGCCACCCGGCTTTGGTGACATAGGTGACGACAAAGCCACCCAACAGACCCAATCCCACCGCTGAGATGGCTTTGCCAACAGCAAATGGCCAACCAAGGGCTGATGCGGTGATCAGAAGGGTCGGTGGGTCGATCAATGGCGAGGACAACCAGAATGCCATGACGGCGGATAAAGGGGCGCCTAAAGTCAACAAGCCGGCAATGAAGGGGATCACCTCGCAAGAGCAGAAAGGCGCAAGCCCTCCAAGCAATGCAGCCAGAATGATCATCCGGCTTTCCTTGCCCTTGAAGGCTTCGGCGACCATGGATTCCGCACCGGCTGCCTTGAGATAGGCTATCAAAAAGACAGCAAAGGCAATGACGGGCAAGGTGCCTGCAAAGGCTTTGACGGCGATGGACGTGACCGGGAGCAGATTGTCAAAATCGAACAGCGCAACAAACATGGGTGCCAGAATGACAAGGGTCCATGGTGTTTTGAGGCTATTGATCTGGGTCCGCCATGTGGGGGGCTGGCTTTGGGTGGTTTCCGCCATGGATGGCCTCATCAATATGGGGATGGATAATTGTTGGCCTGAGCCTGATCGGTGTTGCAGCCTTCGTCGGCACAGCATTCGTCCAGAATGAAACTGGACAGAAGCTTCAGATGGTCGAAATTGGCGCAGTTGACGATGGTCCGTCCCTGCTTTTCCTGCTGAATGATACCGGCCCCTGCCAAACATTTGAGATGATGGGCGAGCGTGGAGGGGGCAATGCCTGTTCGCTTTTGTATGCCACCAACGCTCAAGCCTTGTGAGCCCGCTCTCACCAAGCAGCGCAATACCAGCAGGCGGGCATCTGATCCGATTGCAGCAAAGCCAAGCGCGGCCTGTTCCCGTTCCATTGCATTCACCTCAGTTTTTTATTCTATATAACTAGTTTTATAGTTATTAATAGCTGCCTGTCAATGCCGCTGTTATCAATGCCCTGCTTGATCGCCAAACAAGCGGTTTGTCTGCTCACAATTGAGCTGACTATAATTTGCTTACAATCAAAAATTGTATACTGGCGATTTTTCTGTGAAATACTCGTAATAGTAGCGAGTTGGTACAAGTGTAGGGCTTGATTGTGGCCCGGCTTTTCTGCATCATTGATGTGCTGGTTTTCGATCACTTGTTATTATTGGCAGTGTCCAAAGAGTCTAGTATATGTGGGGGGCTCGCCTGACTGGATGCTGCAAATGAGGTCCTTCCTTGTGATGGGCCTCATTTTTTTTGTACAAAGGGTTGTCTGATCGCCCCGAATTTCGTTTCTTGTATGTGTCAAAAAACAAATGGCAAGGTGAATTTACCTATTTGCCCCCTATTCAGGAAACCTTTTGATGCGATCCATTCTTTGTCTGGTGCTGTTTTTCTGTCTTTCTGTTACGGCGCAAGCCAGCGATTATGTCTCCTCGGAGGCGCATGGTTACCGTTTGTCCTGCAACAAGGATGGCTATGTTCTGACCTCCAGCTATCCGGTTTTTCGGTTTGTCGAAAATGGTGCCATGTCGCGCGTTGAGACGCTTGATCCTGAAATGATCTATCTGGGCAAAAGCTGTGATGCATCGCACAAGGTGCTGGGGCGTGGCCAATGGTGCTGGTCCAACGGGGGCTTCAGGGTGTCGTTTGGCGGGCATAATATTGGTTTCCCTCGGCAGGAGCTTGGCTGTGACGTCGAGGTGCTGGATCCGATCCCTTGTGGCTGCTGAGGCACCATTGGGGCATCAAGGTCGCCGGAGTGAAACAAACCCGGCCTCATTGAGACCGGGTTCGGTTTTTCCAATCGATCTTCAGGATTGTCTAGATCATCATGCCACGCAGGGCAAAGAAGAAGAATGCGGCAAGGAAAGCGGACACGGGGACCGTGATCACCCAGGCCGAGGCAATCTTCAATAGCGATGACCGCTTGACCAGCTGGCGCTTCAGGGCTTTTTTCAACTTCTTTTGCTGAGCGGCGGTGATGGCGGCCTCCGGCCCCATCTGTTTGAGGGCATCGAGCATCAGGCGTTTGTCATCGAGCGGGGCATTTTTGAACTCCATCAGAACCTGCTCCACATGAGCGATGTCAGGGTCGCCTTCATGCTTGGCAAGCACGGTCTCAACCACGCGTCCCATGCGCTGATCCAGAAATTCACGCAAGAAACCAACGCCAAAGACAGCACCGAGCGCCACATGGGTCGAACTGATGGGCATGCCGAGCTGGCTGGCAATGATCACAGTCACGGCAGCAGCCAACGCGATGCAAAAGGCGCGGGAGCGATCGAGCTCGGTGATTTCGCTGCCGACGGTGCGGATCAGTTTGGGGCCGAACAGGGCAAGGCCGACCGAGATTCCAATGGCACCGATCACCATGACCCACAAGGGAATGCTGACCTTTGCCGCACCGGCACCGCTGCTCAGGACCTCAACCACCCCTGCCAGCGGACCGACAGCGTTGGCGACGTCATTGGCCCCATGGGCAAAGCTGAGCAAGGCAGCGGCAAAGACCAATGGAAAGGTGAAGAGGCGGTTGACGCTGGCTCTGTCCGGGGGCAGATCGCAGGTTGCCTTGGCGATCATCGGTTTGACAATCAGATAACAGAGGACAGCAACAGCAACACCAGCCAGAAGAGCGGAGGTAAAGTCGATCTTGACGAGTTTCTTAATACCCTTGAGGGCGATATATGTGGTGAAGGCCCAGGCCATGATCGAAATCATAATCGGGACAACACGGCGGGCGGCAACCACGGGGTTCTGTTGGAAAAAGACCAGACGCTTTAACGTGTAAAGGGTGAGGGCGGCAACGATCCCGCCCATGACGGGAGAGATAATCCAACTGGCAGCGATTTTAGCCATCGACCCCCAGTTGACGACTTCCCATCCAGCGGCCGCGATGCCTGCGCCCATTACTCCACCGACAATCGAGTGGGTGGTTGATACCGGCGCTCCAAGCCAGGTGGCCGCATTCAGCCAGATTGCAGCCCCCATCAGGGCGCCCATCATGACCCAAACAAACACATCCGTATTGCTCAAACTCGCCGGGTCGATGATGCCTTTCTTCACGGTATTGACCACATCGCCGCCGGCAATAATGGCGCCGCCAGCTTCGAAAATGGAAGCAATGCCGATGGCCATCGTCATGGTCATGGCGAAGGAGCCGACTGCCGGGCCCACATTGTTGGCCACATCGTTGGCCCCGATATTCATAGCCATATAGGCTCCGATAACGGAGGCTGCGATCAACAGAAAGGATTGTTCGACATGGGCAAACTGGTTGCCCGAATAGATCATCACTGCCACAATGAAAATGACTGCGGTCCCAATCCGTCCAACCTCGGTTCGGCTGAGATCGGTCGCATTCTCGATTTTCACATAGTCACGAATTTTCATGGTCACTCCAGGACATGTCATTCTTCGGCGTGGTCGGCCATCAGCGACCTGACAGGGCTCTTTTTCAAATTCGCTCATGGCAAATTCGCGCGTGCATGAACCCAAGACGAAGTGAAACCTAAATGCTCTAAAGTGAGCGGCCTCGCGAAGCGCTTTACCAAAGAGGGCTGGAAAGTCATCGAAGATTCTCGACATATCGACAGTTTCTTTAGGGTTTGGCGCACTGATTGCTCTTTTGCTGTTCCCAACGTGCTTAATTTGTTGATACAAGCAGTTTGAAATTTTTGGTCGCTTGAGTCTCGAACAAGGTTTGCGCGCTGCAGCCTTAGATCGCAGGGGCTGAAACTGCCTCTCTGCCATACCCTGTGGGTTCTGATGAAACGCCTTTTGCTTCTCGTACTATCGCTGTTTCTGTTTTCAACGCCTGCCTTGTCCTGTCTGGACGAGGATGTGACACAGTCAGCTGATGCCGGAGGTGCTTTTGCAAAAACCCTTCGGGCATTCGACAATGATACCTTCCAGAAAACCTATTGCGCTTTGAGCGAAGGTGATCAGACTTTCGCCTTGCGCCTGTTTGGCAGTGCCTATCGTGACTATGAGGGCAACGACCGGGCAACATTGGCGCGTCTGTCCATCATGATTCCTGATATTCGGGAGAA
This sequence comes from uncultured Cohaesibacter sp., assembly GCA_963676965.2. Taxonomy (GTDB): domain Bacteria; phylum Pseudomonadota; class Alphaproteobacteria; order Rhizobiales; family Cohaesibacteraceae; genus Cohaesibacter. The sequence goes on along the minus strand of CAXXSO010000084.1, from coordinate 115,211 downwards.
TGTCGCCTTCGTTGCAAAGCATGGCGAAATTCGCGAAGTCGACGATGAATGGGAAAGCATTGGCCTCTTGCGTATTGTTGAGCATATGCAAGCACGCTTTCCGCAGACCAAGACGGTCCTGACTGATGCCTATGTCAAGCAAACCGAGACCCTGTTTGGAGCTGCCTTGAAAGCGGTGGCGTCAAAGGAAGGGCAGTCAGATACTGAAATAGTCGAGGCCCGTCAGGCTATTGTCGATCATGAGCGCCAAATCAGGGATCTGATGGATCACATCCAGTCCCTGCGCGATGACCTGCGCAAATATCGCACCATGCGGCATGAGCTTGAATTGCAGGTTCGATAGACCCCTTCTTTATACGTTAAAAGACGATCCGTTTCGTTACCTGTTTCATCCGGCGGCGGCTGTGCGGTTCGCCATATGGTGTCCGTATGAAATCTGTCTGTCTTTAAACTTTTTTCCATGATTTTGAACAATATTGAGTATTGGGTTGCGGCAATCAGCGTGCAGGCTTTGCTGATAGATTAATAACATAAACAAATCATTGCACAATTGCCGTCGCTACTCGGGGTGTCACTAGTGTTATTTTTACATTTCTATTCTAATTTTATTTGAATTGATAAAATGGCGTCCAAAAAGACAGTTAACTTCAGGTGAGGTCTGACCATGTTCAACATTACAGGATTTTCGTGGAATAAGCTGGCCATCATCTTGGCTGTGCAGTTGGTTGCGAGTTCACTTGGTGTCTTTGCTGTTCTGTCATGGATTGAGGGGGCGTTTGCTGGATATTCAACCGCGCTCTGCATATTGACCGTCAATTGTCTAACGTCCCTGTGGTTGATGTTCGCGGTGAGAAGCCGGGTTCGCAAACACAGCGAGATTTTGACCCATATTTTTGATTCCATTCCCGATGTGGTGATCACCAAGGATTATGACGGCAAATTCGTTTACTGCAATCAGACTGTCGCCACCCTGTATGGCACGAGCTCTGCTGACATGATTGGCAAGGACGACTTCCATTTTACCGGCAACCGGGAGCAAGCGGATTTCTTCCTTGAAAATGTTCAGGGCGTGATGAACCGCAATCAAATCGAACAGGTGTACGAAGAATCCACCGATACCGAAACCGGAGATCTTCGACATTTTCAGTCGATCAAAATTCCGTTTCGCGATGTTAAGGGCAATCGGAAGATCTTTGTTCTGGCCAAGGATATTACTGACATCACCAAGCTGAAGGTTGAAGCGGACCGTGACAAAAAGCGCCTACAGCAGGTTATGGACGTTTCGCAGGAAGGTTTGTGGGAATGGAATGCCAAGACCAATGAAGTTCTGCACAATAGCCAATGGGAACATATTACCGGTGTGCGGCATAGCGACAATAGCTATCAGGAGTTTGAAAGCTGCATCCTTCCAGAGGACAAGCAAAAAGTACGCGATGCCCTTATGTTGCTGGTGGAGCGCAATAAGCCATACTCCATCGAGTTTCGGATGCAGCGCCCTGATGGCAAGGTTATCTGGGTTTGGGACCGGGGTAAGGTTGCGGAATTTGACAAGGATGGTAACCCGCTTTGGCTCGTTGGCATCGCGCAAGACATCACTGAAGAGAAGCATAATCAGGAAAAGATCACGCATCTCGCTTATTATGACCAATTGACCGGTCTGGCTAACCGGACGAATCTTGAAGAAGAAGTGCATTTCGCCATTGCAGAAAGCCGTAAGAACAATGCCTATAATGCGTTGCTCTTTTTGGACCTGGATCGGTTCAAGTTGCTCAATGACAGTTATGGTCATGATATGGGGGACCGGTTGTTGCAGGAAGTTGCCAAACGGCTGCGAACCTGTGTCGGGACCGGGGATACGCTTGCGCGTTTCGGTGGTGACGAATTTGTTGTGTTGCTGGCCGGGCTTGATGCGAACAATGAAGGCGAAGCTGCGCTGAAGGCGGAAGACATCGCGCAGGCGATCCTGAACAGTTTCGAACATTCATTCTCGCTTGGCGACTACGAATATTTCTGCTCTACGAGCATCGGAGTTTCGATCTTCTCGACTGACGACATGACGTTGGACGAGTTGCTCAAGCAAGCTGATATGGCCATGTATGACGCCAAGGGAGCCGGGCGCAACGCCATTCGTTTCTTTGATCCTGAAATGCAGACCGCAGCACATAGCCGGATCATTCTGGAAGCCGATCTCAAGCGTGACCTGAATGCTCAAAAGCTGGAAATCCATTACCAGCCACAAATTGCCTCAAGTGGCAAGATTGTCGGTGTGGAAGCATTGTTGCGGTGGCCACACGACGAATTGGGGATGGTGCCTCCTTCGGAATTTATTCCTATTGCGGAAAATTCCGGTCTCATACTCAGTCTTGGTGACTGGGTTTTGAAGACCGCTTGTCAGCAATTGGCGGAATGGGCCAATGATCCGGTCATGTCTGATATTCACTTGTCTATCAATGTTAGTCCGGTGCAGCTGCACGGCAAATATTTTGTCAATTCAGTGATCAATGCCCTGAATGAAAGTGGTGCCCCTGCGCACAAACTGAAAATCGAGATTACCGAGAGCATGCTCGTTCGCAATATGGATGAGTGCATTTGTAAAATGCAGTGCCTCAAGAAGCATGGGGTGCTTTTCTCTCTTGATGATTTTGGCACCGGCTATTCTTGTCTTTCCTATCTGAAGAAGATGCCACTTGACCAACTCAAGATCGACCAGAGTTTCGTTAGAGATATTCTGGTCGATCCAAATGATGCGGCGATTGCTGAAATGATCGTTGGTCTGGGCGATACGCTCAATTTGAGCGTAGTTGCTGAAGGCGTGGAGGAGGAAGAGCAGAGGATAAGGTTGCAGCAGTTGGGATGTCACGCTTATCAAGGATATCTGTTTGCCCGCCCGATGCCCGTGAAGGACTTTGTCCACTTTACCAGATGTTTCAATCGTAAACCGATAAAGCCGTTGGATCTCAACTTGCCGTCTGCGGATATCCTTCAGGTCTCGTGAACTGGCGCTTGATCTTGTATGATGTCCTGCCTGTTGCGCGGCTCTGGAGGTTTTCAGCGCTGCGGGTTGGGGGCGTCCATCGTTTACCTTTTCATTCTCTGGCAAAGTGGGTAGGCTCATCCTACAGCCCGCATGAGCGGGCCAGTCTCTTTGCATTTGGATGAATGGCGCCCCGTATGAAACAGTCTCTTGAAAGCATCAAACGGCGCTGGCCACGGGTGCCAATCTCGGTGATGCTGGGGGTCAGCGTTGGTGCCTTGCTGATCATCACCACGATGATCATCATTTTCTATATGGGATCACATGCTCGCGAATTGCTCAGCCAACAGATCATGCAGGAAACAAAGCAGCGAGTTGCTCGTCTGAGTGATGCGGTCAATGGACGTCTGGATGATGCGGAGCAGCTTGCCAACGTGATTCAGACGGGACTGACGACACTGGACGATCCAAGGTCAAGAGATGCACTGTTGCGCTCCATCCTGAAGGCGCGACCTTATGCATTCCAAATCGCTGTACCGGATCGCCTCGCCTTGCGCAATGCGGCGGGGGACATTCGGTTGTCTGATCCGGTCGACCAGGAGGGTCGCCCATCTCAAAAAGGTTGGAGCCAGACGTCTGGCGAGGGTGTGTTGTCCTATTATTTGCCAGCGTCGGACGGCAAACCCAATGCCGTTTCCGTTTCACTCTTCCCTGAGGACTTGTCCAATGCGATTGCAAATGCCAGTGATGTGTCGCGTGAGAGAGCTTTTGTCCTTGCAAATCGAGATATGGTGATTGCGCATTCCTACTGGACGAAATCTGCTCCGACAGGGCCTGTTCTCCTTGTTGAAGCCAATGATCTGGATTTGCGACACATTTGGCTTCATTCCCCGGAATATCGTAAGTTGCCGATGGACAATACCCATATCGACCGGGGTGTGAAGGGGAGAAAGGTTTTTACTTGGGCTGAAATTGCCCGTCCAACCATTGCTTTGCAAGTCGGATTTTATGCAGAGGCCAGGATTTTTGGCGCGGTCTTTTCCGAAAACCGGACGATGGTTTTCGCTTCGCTGGGGATCGTCGCTCTGTCGTTGGCAATCGGCGGTTTTATCAGCATCATGATTGGCAGGCCGATTGAGCGGCTTGCCTTGACGGCCCGGCGGATGGAGAGCCTGTCGCTTGATGAAATTCCTGAACTCGATAAGTCCGTGATGAAAGAGCTCGATGAGGCGAATAGTGCGATTCTGTCTGCGTTTCGGGCGCTGGTGGCCTTTTCCAAGTTTGTGCCACGCGATGTGGTGCGACAGGTGATGAATGGCACGGCGATTGGTGCTGACCGGACCGAGCTTCGCAACATGACAATCATGTTTACCGATCTGGCGGGGTTTACCACATTGGCGACCCAAAAATCACCTCAGGAAACGGCGACCTTGCTTAACGACCATTTCGAGTTGGTAACAACCATCGTTGATCGGGAGGGGGGCACGGTTGATAAATTTCTTGGCGATGGTGTCATGGCTTTTTGGGGTGCTCCTGTTACCCAGCCGGACCATGCGGAGCGCGCGCTGGCGGCGGCTCGTGCGATCCTGACGGCCTTTAAAGAAACCGCTGACGAAAGCATGCGACTTCGGATCGGCATTTGCACGGGCGATGTTCTGGTCGGGATCAGCGGCTCGAAAGTGCGAATGAATTACACCGTGATCGGCGATACGGTCAATGTTGCCGCTCGCCTGCAGGAACTCGGCAAGGAATTGGCTGCTGATGCACGCACTGTGGCGTTGGCCGGGGGCTCGACAGTCGATGCCGTTGCCGGTTGTTCCGGTTGGTCGGCGGTGGGGCAAAAGACCCTGCGCGGGCGAAACAATCCGATTGATGTCTATCGCCTTGACGATTAAGTGACGTTACTTCTCGTACATGGACCACGCCACCAACGGTTTGGCGGCGTGGTCTCTCTTTGCGCGGGCCTGCTAGATATCTAGCTGGAGGAGGCGGGGGCTTTTGGCTTTGCCGGTTTGATGAAGAGGGGGCTGATCAGGCGCCGCCAAGCCAAGGCAAGACCGGTCCAAACCAGAAACAGTGATGCCAACGAGGCCATGCCAGCCAAGGTTTGGCCAACTATACCGTATATTTCACCTGTATGCAGGAAGCGGATATAGCGTCTGAGGGTTTGCGCCGGGTTTGCCAGTTCCTTCGGACCTTGTTCCTTGACGACTTCACCAGTTTCCCGGCTATAGGTGATTTGTTGCTGCAAGGCGACCTGCTTCCCATTGCCCCGGTCGATGAGGACATCAACCGTTTTGGCTTTTGGGTTGCTTGGTATGATGATCGAAAGGCTGTTCCAGTCGGCTCGTACCTGTCGGGCTTTTTCATAAATAGCCTGATAGGACACCAATTCAGATTCAGGTTTGTTGGAGACAGCTCCGCCAGATGATTTCGCCCACATGCCACGGCCTTTGCCGCGGCCCGTTGGGACCTCTAGCCCGGCAGTTTGGAACACCAGTTTGTTTGCCCAACCATAGGAAAGGACAACACCGGAACCGATGACTGCGATCAACGGGATTACCATCCAAAAGGAAAAGACATGGTGCCAGTTAAAGTCGCGGGCCTTGCTGGTTGGCATTTTGGTGAAGAGGATGCGTTGCTTGAAAAATGGCCACTTCCATTTTTTGGGCAGCCAAAGATAGATGCCCGAGAGGACCAGGAACAGGAAAGCCAGATTTGCGGCCTTGACGGTGTCTGCTCCCAAGGACTTGAACCCAGCCGCAAGATTGCGATGCAGGTCTTCTGTAAATTTGAAAAAGCCTGCGCTTGGGTTGGCCTCTGCCGCTATGAGTTGGCCTGTATAGGGATTGAGCAGTTTAAAGTCGTGACGTCCTGCCTTCACCGCAACCGGCTTGGATGCGTCGCTATAGATATCCAATGTCGTGGTGCGGCCAGCAAAGACCGGGCGGGCAACAGCTACCAGCTCGTCGGCTGAAAGTTTCTCCGCATTTTCAACGGTCGGGGCGACGCTTGGATCAAATGCGGATTTGATCTGGGCCTCGTAGGTGAGCAGGGCTCCGGTCAAGGCCAGAATGAAAATGACAATTGCCGTTGCGATGCCAACGGCTAGATGTGTCCAGAATAATCCGCGACGGAAAAGGGACTGGTTGGATTTCTTTTTGGTCAACATTGGTGAACTCCGGTCCGCGAGGTTCGGGTTGGGTTGACCATGAGACTAGACCCGCTCGGTCGCACAAATGTGTCTGAAAGCGGGTATTCTGTCGTTGAATGTATCAAACCTGCTGGTTGATACAGTTTGTTACAAACTCGCTTGCCGTGTCTGCTCACCCTGAGATGAAGGGAATCGGAATGCCGAAGGCATCCGCCAGCAAGACAAAGTTCAGACTCAGAACCGCGCTCGCACCAATGAGCGCCAGCAGGCGAACCAGAAAACCCGTTGCATATGGTCCCATAATGTCCTTGCGAGCCGTGAAAATGATCAAGGCGATCATGGGAACGGGCAGGGCGATGGACAGGATCACCTGACTGATAACAAGCGCCTGGGTCGCATTGGCACCCATGGCGACCACGACAAAGGCCGGCAACATCGTGACCAGTCGGCGTAGCAGCACGGGAATGCGGAAATGCAGAAAGCCCTGCATGATCATTTGTCCCGCCATGGTGCCGACAACAGAGCTGGAAATGCCCGATGCAATCAGTGAAATGAGGAAGACACCGGCAGCAGCCCCTCCAAGCAGAGGGGTGAGCATGTGATAGGCGGTTTCGATTTCTGCGACTTCGCTATGGCCTTGATGAAAGGCACTCGATGCCATCATGACCATCGCCATATTGACCATGCCAGCGATGGCCAGCGCTATCACCACTTCGGTGTTGGAGAATTTCAATACCCGTTTGCGCTCTTCTTCATTGCGAATATCCGAGCGGTTCTGCGTCAGGCCTGAATGGAGATAGATGGCGTGTGGCATAACGGTCGCGCCAATGATGCCAACAGCGATGGTCAGCGCCGTGGCGTCTGCCAGTTCGGGTGTGACCATGCCGACGGCGGCGTCGCCCCAGCCAATCGGGGCAATCAGGATTTCGACCAGATAGCAAAGACCGATGACGCCAACCATGGCGCCAATGATCAGTTCCATCGGGCGGAACCCTTTGCCTTCAAACAGCAAAATTCCGTAGGTAACAATCGCCGTGACGCCCATGCCTGCCATCAGAGGCATGTCGAACAACAAGGCCAGACCAATCGCGCCACCCAAAAATTCTGCCAGATCGGTCGCCATGGCAGCGATTTCGCTGACGAACCACATGGCCCAGACCATTGCAGGGGAAAAGTTATCCCGCGACAATTCCGCCAGATTTTTGCCTGTCACGATGCCGAGGCGGGCGGACAATGCCTGAAACAGCATGGCGATCAAGTTGGCAACCAGCACCACCCAGAGCAATTTATAGCCATAGCCAGCACCTGCCTGAATGTTCGTGGCATAGTTGCCCGGATCCATATAGGCGACGGACGCGATGACTGCAGGTCCGGCAAATAGCAATTTGCTGCGGAATCCACGTCGCTTCCCGGCCAATACGGCATTCATGCCTTCTCTTGTCTGATCGGTCGCGAACATGCAGGTCCTACTCGTAAAGGGGGGGAGATGGTCAGGTTGGTCTGGCTTATAAATATAGCCAAGGCTACATGTCATGCAATAGGGAAATATGTCGCGCCACATATTTATGTCATTTGACAATTTGATTTTTGCCGGGTCAAACTGTACCCATGGCTATAAAGCGTGATGGGCAAAACAGATTGAGCATCCGTTTAAAGCTGACAAGGTGGCATGGGACCGTTTGTTGGGGCACCAAGATAGCCAGACGATAGGAAAGACGGCATGAGCAAGCAAACCTCTCTACAAGCACAAAGATTTGCCCGCGCCAGGGAAGCACAGGCCAAGGCGCTTCTGGAGGATTATGTAGAGATGATCGGCGATCTGATGGAAGAGCATGGGGAAGCGCGGATCGCTGACATTGCCGAACGGATGGGGGTGGCGCATCCCACCGCAACCAAGTCGATTGCCCGGCTGAAACGAGAAGGTTTGGCCATGTCCAGGCCCTATCGCGGGGTCTTTCTGACCGACGAAGGGGCCAAGCTGGCCGACAAGGTGCGGGCGCGGCATCGGTCGGTGGTCGATTTGCTTGTGGCGGTCGGGGTGCCAAAAGAAACCGCTGAGTCTGATGCCGAAGGTATTGAGCATCATGTATCGGAAAGAACGCTTGCAGCCTTTGAGGCATTCTTGAAGCTGAAGGCTTGAGGGTGCCTCATTATTTCATTTCAATGAAAATGAAAAATTGCTATTTCAAACTATTAAGATAGGCGGTAATCGCCTCTATTTTGTATTCCTCAAATTCAAAATCTGGCATGGATTCAAAGCCACCAGTGGCCATGGTCACCTGTTGCTTGTCGGCGTCGCGTATGTCACCGGAATCGCCCGATTTTGCATCCTCGCCGTGGCATTCGACGCAGTTTTCCTCAAACAGGCCTTTGCCTTTGGTGATGAAGTCCTGATCCTGTGCCACGCTGGGCAGTGCGGTTGCGACAAGCGACAACAACACTGGCAACGATAAGGCAGGCAACAAAAAAGCTGACAGAAGGCGTCGGGGCATCGTTTGGAGGCTTTCGTTCCGGGCGGCATCTGGCTTTGAACTACCGTCAGGCCAACAAGAAGAGCCGTGACCGCCAAAAAGGCGGCCACGGTTTATCGCATACTGGGGCCTTATTCTGGCAGGTTGGGCGAGAAGATGAACAGCTGGCCGCCCCTGATCCGCTTTGACTTCTTTCACAGCGCCAGCGCTTTCGCCTTTATGCTGGACCACACCGATCAGGGTGGAGTCGTTAAGAGCGATGGTGCCGTTGATTTTCTGCTGACCGGTGCCAGCCAGTTCTTTGGCGGTGTAGAAAGAACCGTCCGCTTTCTTGGCGATCAGGGAAGAGATATTCCACGAGCCAGAAAATTCGGTAGAGGTTGCCTTGCTGAAGGTGCCAGGATAATGGGCGATCTTGTTGACTGCACGGGGGTTCTTCTTGCCGCCAGCGATGGCCAGCAGATAGCCTTTGCCCGGTTCGGCCAGGGTCATGTCTGCGGCATTCAGGGGCAGAGCCATTTTACGCTCGCCAAGGGCGTTGCCGGAATCCTCGTCGAGAATCAGAACATCCTTGTCAGCGGCCTTGACCCAGTAAAGGCCGTCAGGGGCAACTGTTTTTGCTGAGCCATCCTGCCAGGTGGAGTGGTCGCCTTCACCGCCATGTTTGATGCCTTTGTTGGCAACGTCGATGGTCAGGGCGCCGTCTACTGCGGCAACGGTGCGGGTTGCCTTGACCGGCAAATTGGCCGGCAATGCACCATTGGCAGCGTCGAAGACGGCTTTCATGTCACCGAAATCAAGGCCGAGCAGACCACCCTTATAGGTCATGGACTGAACGTAACGGGTTTTGGTGATGTCCGGGTCAACGGCTGGGTGTTCGGCCTTGGAATCGCCGACAAAGAAGGTGTAGCCTTCAGGCTGTTCACCAGCTTCTTGCCATTTGAGCATTTCAGTCTGGCCAACGGCAACACCCTTGTTCCAGCCACCCCACTGGTAGGATGTTGGTGCAAAGACCGCATCAAAGGTGTTTGGTGCGTCCGGATTGGTCAGGTAGGCGTCGAACATTTTCTCTTTGGTGTCGATTTTGTCGATGCCCAGAGACGCAAATTTGTCGTTGGCCAAAGCCAGACCGTAGAGCTTGCCATAAAGCAGGCCGTTGCGTGCGAGGAACTGATCACGTTCGGAGGCATCAGCAGGCAGAGGCTTGCCATCTGCGCCAACGCCTTTCTTGCCGACATAGACCTTCAGCGGCGCAGGTTCAACATCATGGTTGTAGCCGGATGCGACAATCAGGACGTAATCCGGATGCTGCGGGTTAAGCGGTGCCAGCTTCTCATAACCCGTCTGACCCAGTGCAGGAACGGTGTAGGCAACCTGATTTTTGACGTCGACAACGATGGAGGCCAGACCCATGGTTTCGTTGGTGTCGATTTCGGTTTTAACGACTTTCTTGTCCTTGGTCGTGTTGAACATCCGCTGGATGTTCCACTCTTCAGCCATCAGATAGGCATCGTCGGCAAAGCCGATGCCATCGCCATATTTGTTGGCAGGTTCAAACCAGAACCACAGAAGGAGTTGACGAAGAAGTCGGCTTCTTTGAGTTGCATCTTTGGCGCATAGTCAACGACGGTCCCGTCTGGTTTGGCCTGATTACCCCAAACGCCGCCTTCGGACTTCGGCTTCATTTCATTGCCAAAGACATTGAAAATGCGATTGTAAAGATGACCGGATCCCTTGACGATCTGGGCAGAGATCTTGTCGTTGCCAAGGAAGTTGGCCAGCTCGGCACGGTCAAAGTCGATGACATGTACCTGAGAGCCGGTAAAGGTGGGCACCGGTTGCCATTTTTTGGGCAACAGTCTCGGAGGACATTGGACCGTAGCTTTCGGACTGATAGGCGATCCGAACTGTGTTCTCGTCGATCAACCAGGCAGAATGGCCATCGGGATAGCCGGTCAGTGGCATGCCGGTTTCCTTGTCCACTTCGCCGACGGTGGCGAGCGGCTTCATGGCGGAAATGTAAGGGAAATCGGTGTCGCCGGATGCGCCATCGACGGTCGCGTGCGCCGGGCTCACAGCGGTGGATGCTTCCGGAATCAGAGCGGTGACTTCACCGATATTCTTGATGTGACTGTCTGCAAAGGCAGACATCGCGGTTGTGCTGAGCAAAGCTGCGGTCAGGGTCAGTGACTTGATGATAGACAATTTCATGTTGGTCCCTCAAATGGTCGAAATGAAATGAGACGGGAGACAGCTGCATGTGGTCGGGGGATGTCTCCGTTCTGGTATCAGACCTATGAGGGGCGCTTATCGGTTGTGTGACGATCAACATGAAAACTGGAGCGGAAGCGCAATTGCCACAGCTTTTTGCGACTTTGAGAGCGGCGTTTGGATCGGCAGGATTGACTTGCATGTGAAGTGCACGACCCGGTATTGGGCCGTGCACGAAGGCCAACCTGATCAGGCGGGCCTTATGGGGCAGGGGCCACAGTGACAGATACGGATTTGAAAGCGGGTGTTTTGCTGCGCGGATCGACCGCTATGTTTGTCAGTCTGTTGGCTTCGGGATAATAGGCCAGAATGGAGCCTTGCGGCAGTCCGAAGGGATAGACGGTCACACCCTTCATCGTGCCATTTTCCGATGTCACATCGGTTTTGGCTTCCGCTTCAATGCCCAGGCGTTTCATGTCGTCCTCATTCATCAGAATCGACCAGCGGGTCGTCGTGCCGCGATAGGTGTCCTGTTCTTCATAAATGATCGAGTTGAATTGACCTTCACTGCGCATGGTGGAGAGAATAAACTCGCTCTTTTCCCGAGCTGGCAGACTATGGGTGACAAAGTTGGCCTTGCCGTCAGGCGTGTTGAAGTCCGGGCTGTGAATGATGCGGTTCTGGATATGAAATTCGCGTTTGGCGACATCGATATCAGCAAGCGCTTCCATGCCCGGAACGATTTCGGCGATGGCCTTGCGCAGTTCACGATGCTGTCCGAAGACCTTGAAGTCGATTTGCTCATTGCCCAGCAAGCGTGAGGCTAACTCCGCAAGGATCACCGATTCCGGGCGTACATTATTGAGGCGGTTGATGCCGCCATCGGACAGGCGGACGAAGTTGAACATGCTTTCCTGTGTGGTTGGCTCCCATTCTTCATCCCGGGCGGTTACGGGCAGGATCAATACTTCACCGCTACCCAATCCATTGACGTGACCTTGATTGAGTGTCGTTGTCATGAAAAGCTTGAATCCGATCCGCTCCAGCGCTTCTTTCGCCCATTTTGTATCGGGGGTGGCGGCATAAAGATTGCCGCCCATGATAATGGCGCTATCGATTTCTCCGTCATGAGCTGAAGACAGGGACGCCATGGTGTCTAGTCCCTTTGAAGCGGGTAGGGAGATGCCAAAGGTTTGTTCCATTTTGGTCATGACATCTTCTGGTAGAACTGGTTTCACGCCAATCGTTCCAACCCCTTGCACATTGGAATGGCCACGCAAGGGGAGAAGGCCGGCATTGGGACGCCCCACCATGCCGCGCAACAGGGCCAGAGACGCGATGGTTTCGACATTTTCAGTCCCGTGCAAATGATGGGTCATGCCCATGCCCCAAGCAAATACCGTGGAAGAGGAGGTCGCATAAATGCTGGCGACATCTTCAATCCGGGCGCGATCAACCCCGCAACGTTCGGTGATGCTGTCCCAGGATGTGGCATTGATATCTTCTGCAAAGGCCGCAAAGCCGTTGGTGTGGGCTTTGATAAAGGCTTGGTTCAAGGCTCCGGCCTCGATGATGGCTTTGGCCAGTCCCTTGAACAGAGCCAAATCTTCACCGATTTTGGGCTGAAGATAATGGGACGCGACTTCGCGGCCGCCCGTCATCATGGCTCTTGCACTTTTGGGAGATGCAAAGCGCACCAAGCCCGGCTCCTTGGCTGGATTAATCACCACCACATGTCCACCGCGCTTGCGACATTCCAGCAATTTGTGAATGAAACGAGGATGGTTTGAAGCAGGATTGGCGCCTATTACGAAAATCAGGTCTGCTCCGGTCAGATCGGCCAGCTCGACGGTTGCAGTCCCGGTGCCGATGGTTGATCCAAGTCCCACGCCCGTGGCCTGATGGCAAAAATAGGAGCAGTTGGTGACATTGTTGGTTCCATACATCCGGGCGAGCAGCTGAAACAGGAAAGCCGCTTCATTGGAGGATCGGCCAGACGAATAGAAAAAGGATCTGTCCGGATTCGTGGCACCGAGTTTCTCCACGACCATTTGCAAGGCGCTGTCCCAGCCGATGGGCGTGAAAGCTTGTGCATCCTTGCCTTTGTAAAGCGGGCTATTGAGACGCCCCAGCGTTTCCATCTCCCTGCCTGTCAATTCCTGTAGGTCGGCGATGCTGTGTTTTTCAAACAGGCGATCAGGGATCGCAGGCTGGATGTCCGTTGACTGGGCCTGAACACTCTTGTTGCAGACCGCCGGATATTCGCCGATTTCATTGACCATGCCCCCCGCTTGACCACCCATGCCAAGGGCGCAGGATTTGCACGTATTTTTGCTGGTCAGAGCCTTGGCTGATTTGACGACGCCGATCTGACGCAAGGTGTTGAGTGTGTAGAGAACCTTCTTGTGGCCGCCGCCGACAATTTGTTTTGGCATGGATCTTCGCTTCCCTGACTTAAGCTTCTTGGTGTTTACACAATATTGGAAGCAGGGCTACGCAGCAATGCGTATTCTATGAATGCGTCTCTCAGCTCGCAAAAGCCTGATCGGGGATCACTTGCAAGGCTTCGTATCTGCATGGCACTTCGCATTGGTTGGCAGGTGGTGATATATGTTTCGCTTCAAAATCGGAATTGTAATTTCCAGTCAAAGATGGTAACCACTCGCCACTCTGTCGCTTACACACTTTAAATGGGGGGTGCCATATGTCCAAAAATATCACACGCGCCCTAGGGGCGATGAGCTGACCCTGAACCGATTTGCGGTTCTTGCAGCTCCCATGTGACCAGCTCTGACATTGTTGTTCTGACCTCGGCATGATCGATCTTTGCGGTAAGATCGGGCATATCGATTGTTGAGGTCGCTTGAAAAGCATCTTTTATGACTTTTCTTAGGTGAAGCTGCTCGCATCTATATCAAGATTTTATTTTCAAAGGACATCTCAATATGGGCAATCCTTATGAGGGCTCTGTGTCAGCAGTAGCAGACACATGTGCCACTGGCAGGGTCTCGTGATGCTCTGAGCTATCTGGTTCATCCAACCGGTACGAGCCGGGCCTCTCTTAATTCTTTGACGCATGGCGCTGGCCGAAAGCACAATCGCAGAGCTATGCATGGAAGAGAGAAATCACGCTGCATTCAGACATCGACAACAATCCGCACGTCTCTGGGAGGCCGGGTGATCTGCGAAGACAAACAAATGCTGATTGAAGAATCTCCCGATGCTTACAAGGATGCAAGTCGGGTTCACATCTTCTGAGAATTACTTCAGATTGGTTGCGCAACTTCGGCGAAAACCGTTGCAACGAGTTCCACATCCTCAAGGCTCAGATTGTGGTGATTTGGCAAATAGATTCCATAGTCATGGACCTTGTCTGCATTTGGCAGAACAATTGCATCATGATTTTTTAGCCAAAAAGGGTGTCGTGCGATGTTGCCACAAATAAGCGGTCGGCATTCGATCTGATGTGCCTGGAGGTGTTCAAAGACTTCCAGGCGGTTTTTAACAAAGGTGCCATAAGCGAAGGAGGAAATCGTTGTTGTCTCGCTCGATTGGCAGAAAAAGTCCGGCAATTGGCGCTGGTAGGCGAAAAAGTTGGTCTCACGGACCGAGACAATGTCGTCAAGCTTGAGCAATTGTGAGCGACCCAAATGGGCCTGCAAATCCGTTGAACGCAAATTGAACCCTGCATAGTAGAAGGTGTAGAGATTGCGGAATTGGTCAATCTCATGTTTTTTCGTCAAGGTCTCGCGGCGTTCTGGTGCTAGATCTCGATTCCAACCGTGAGAGCGCAGGGAGAGCATGACCTGATGGAGATCAAAGTCATCAGTGACAATCATGCCGCCTTCGATGGTGGAGACATGGTGACCGTAATAGAAGCTAAAGCTCCCAGCGGTTCCATGGCAGCCGAGTTTTCTGTCTTCTGCGACAGAGCCTAGCGCCTCGCAACTATCTTCCAACAAGATCACATCATGTTTCTCGCAGATACTCTTGATATCGGCAAGCTTATTGGCATGACCGAGAACATGCACGAGTATGAGCAGCGCGGGTTTCTGTTCCTCGCAAAGCTTTTCCAGATGATTGATGTCTAGTCCGAGATCTTCCGCATCACAGTCGCACAAATGTGTCTCGAAGCCCAACTGTATCAGCGGCGAAACGGTGGTTACCCAGCTGACAGCTGGAGCAATGACCTTGTTGTTCCTTAAGCGTCCCATTTCGCGCAATGCATAGATCATCAGCAGATTGGCCGATGAGCCGGAATTCACAAAGATTGAATGCGATGACCCAATCCAATTTGCAAATTCCTCTTCGAATATAACGGTTTCGCCTGCTTTGGTCAGGCGATTGCCTGCAAGCATCCATTCAGACAATTCTTGAAGCTCACTTTGGGTGATTGTGTCATCTGCGAGATAGATCGGTTTTGTCATCTAAAAATTTTTCTGATGGTGCGAATGAATCGGATGATCTTGAGATCTTTATAGAATTGGACAGTCTCGGCATAAGCCGCGCGAAAGGCTTTAAGTTTTTCAGCATCGCGACCAGCATCGGTCGTGATTGAGCCATCATGGTCAAAGAAGACAGCAAGCGGCTCCTTAACAAAGCCGATTTTCTCATAACGCAGCGCGGATAGAAATGCGAGAAACCGATCCGGTCCAACCCCGTGATACTCATTTTCTTGCAATGGCAGGCGGCCCTGATACAGGCCATCGATCAGGATTTCCCGCCGAAAAAGACAGCAACCGGGAGAGATGAGCGAACGCAACAGCCGCCTTTCGAGCTGCTTGACCGGATAGGTCCCCGAGGCATCAAGCCATTTGTCAAACATCAGCTCGCTCTCAGTTTTGTCAGTGTCCTTAACGATCCGCACGACGCTGAAGGCAAAGCCAGTTTTCTCATCCATCACGTCAAGACAGGCCTCGATATAGGTCTGTTCGAGCCAATCATCATCATATTGTAGATGGATCAAATCATGGGAGCTGTGCAAGACACCGTCCAGCCAGCAAAAATGTGGACCAAAATCGTGCTTCCGCTGTATATAAGTGATCAAGTCTCCATAGGACGAAGCAACATCTTGAGTGTGGTCGGTGGACCCATGGTCAACGACAATCACCTCGCAAGGTACTGTTTGATTCAGCGCGCTATCTATAGCGCGTGGCAGCATGTTTGCTCGGTTGAATGTCGGTATCACAATAGAAACGGACTGCTCCACCCCTCCAGTCTCCTTTTTTTCGCCAGTCATATTTCATCATCTTTCAGAAAATGGCGCAGGCGGCTGATATCTGCAACAAGATTGTCAGGCTTCCCCATTGGCTTTATCTCCAGGTTCAGATCGGTCAACGATTGAACAAAATCGCCGACTCTGGTGCCCTTGCCAGAGCCAACATTCACTGGGCCTTGAGCCTCGGAAAGAGCTAGCAGCACCAGACGACGTGCCGCCTCATTTGCTGTCAGGAAGTCCCTTAAGGAATTAGCCCCATATAGCTCGAACGGCTTGGACAGATCTTCTTCTTTCAGGCGTTTCTCAATTGTAGGCCGTAGGAAGGAACCCTTCTGATTAGGATCGTGGATTGAGAAGACGCGTGCAATGCAGGTCGACAAGCCCTGAATGCTAGATATATCTTGCGTTGCTAGTTCACCAAGCCATTTTGTGCGTCCGTAAAGAGACAGTGGGGCAATATGATCCTCTTCGGTCACGGGCGTTTCACTGCTGCCATACACATGGCCAGAGGAGCAATAAACAAACCGTGGTGATTGGGACTTTAGCGCATCAAGAAGGTTAACGGTACCGCCAACATTAACTTGGTAGGCCCGAGCCGGATTTGAATTAACATCAGAAACAGGCACCAAAGCAGCAAGATGAATAACAATGTCCAACTGCCCTAAGCTGGATATCAAATTGCAGATTTCGTCGAGATTGGTGAGATCAGCGTTATTCCTTATTAGTTCGACAGATGGGACAAGCGCGTGGATATGCTTGACTACGTTGCGCCCTAAAACTCCTCCTGATCCAGTAACAAATACTCGCAAGTACTTCTCCTTGGTCTCTTATTGGTTGCGGGCATTCGTTCACACACGCGTGAGAAATAACAACCACCAAATTAGGGAATAGAGTCCGCAACGGACAGCGTCTAGCTGAATTAAGGTTTTGCACAATTTTCAGGTACAAATTGACCTGCTGCCGGAAAACTGGACCATTCGTACCTGGAATTTTCCATTTATGATCTCATGTGAGAGAGCAGGGGAATTCCCTGAAGAAGAGCAATTTTACGGAAGCTCAGATCGCGTTTGTACTGAAAGCAGGTCGAGGATAGAGGTACAGCTGCAGAAATTTGCGGTAAAGCGGGTATTGCAGAAGCCACGTTTTACAATTGACGCAAGAAATATGGAGGCCTGATGCCCTCTGAGATGATGCTCCTCAAGATTTTGGATGAAGAGAATGCCCGCCTATAAGTGTTTGGTTGCGGATCTTTCTCTGGACTGTTCCCCATCAATGGCTCTGGGTCCAAATAGGGTAATTTGCTAAGAGAGAGGTTTTGTCTCATCGTAACCCCATAGGAGTGGGTATGAGACAGACTTCAGGCAAAGAGCTCAGCTCGTTCGAGCAGATCGTCAAGGATATCAAGCGAGCCACCCGCAAGCAGTATTCTGCGGAAGAAAAGATCCGGATCGTCCTTGATGGCTTGCGTGGAGAAGACTTTATTGCTGAGCTTTGCCGCAAGGAAGGCATATCCCAAGGTATTTATTACAAGTGGTCCAAGGACTTCAGCTTCCTGTTTGGTTTCCAGTCAAAACTCAATCAAGAAGGCGATAATTGGGCTTTGTGAGCACTTGGTCCTCTCGGATCATGGCCTTGATGATTTCCAAGAAGAGCTCGGCTTCAGGGCTCAGGGAGGTGCCCTTTTCGCGGATCAAGGCAAATTGATTGGTCATGCGCGGCGAGAAAGGACGCATTGTCAGGTTCCGATCAGGATAGCCGCTCGCTATGACAGCATCCAAAATGGCGATGCCGACGCCTTCAGAAACGAAAGCACAAGAGGCTGTCAAAGCTCCGGTCTCCAGCAACCCATTCAATTGTACGCCCCCGGAGCGGAAGGTCTCAACGATGTCGTAACGCTCCTCATGGCGCCGTGACAACAATATGATCGACTCGTCCCTTAAATCAGAGGGCGAAATGGCGCGCTTCTTGGTGAGTGGATGATCTGCGGGAAGGACACATACATATTCAGATTCCAGTATTGGCCGGGCATCCACGCCTCTGTGATTGATTGGCAGGCGAGCGATTCCAAAGTCCCAATCGCCG
The DNA here is from genome assembly GCA_963676965.2 of uncultured Cohaesibacter sp. GTDB lineage: Bacteria > Pseudomonadota > Alphaproteobacteria > Rhizobiales > Cohaesibacteraceae > Cohaesibacter. The sequence goes on along the minus strand of CAXXSO010000084.1, from coordinate 97,101 downwards.
GCAGCAATACAATCGACAGCATCTGTCGCAGGGAGATACTCCAGTGTCACCCCCAAGCGGGGGCGGCGTTGCTGTAGCATTTTGATCGCCTTTGGAACGATATTCACCACAAAGGATTGGGGAAGGACGACATTGAGCCATCCTGCCGCACTGGTCTGAAGCCGATCAGCTGCGTTTGAAAGCTTCTCGATAGAATTGAACGTGCGGTTGACCTCTTCATAGAAGAACCGTCCTTCGGGGGTCGGAACGAGCCTCTTTTTGATCCTAAGAAAGAGTTGAACCCCCAGTTCGCTTTCGAGAGCGATTATGAGGTTGCTTACAGTTGGTTGTGAAAGCCCCAAGGCCTGTGCGGCACCGGTTATTGATCCAGAATTGATGACTTCCCGAAAAGCTTGTAGCTGTCGCATCTTAATTTGCATCAATTCATTTCTCCAAGTTAATCCCAACTCACAACCAAAAGATGAGAATACGAGAGCCTGTTGAAACAGGGAGGTTCATTTATGAAAAACCGTGAAATAAATATTTTTCAAATGAACTCATTTGCCAAATAAATAATTGTTTTTTCTAATTTATCTCTGTTCTATTGGTCTGCGTCAACCTTTCTCTTGGGAAAATACAATGAAAAAAATGTCTACCATCGCTCTATCTGCACTTCTTCTGTGCGGTTCTGCGCTGCCAACCTTGGCGGAAAAAATTACGTGGTCCTACACAGCCGATGTCGCAACTCTCGATCCCCATGGTCTTGATCAGACCTTCAACCTTGGGGTTCTCGGGAACGTTTACGAAGGGCTTATTGAACGTGGCCCAAATATGGAAATCATCCCCGCTCTGGCAACGAGTTGGGAGGTCGTTGAGCCAAAGCGCTGGCGTTTCCATTTGCGACAGGGTGTGACCTTTCAAGAAGGCCAACCTTTTACCGCAGATGATGTCGTCTTTTCCGTAAAGCGGTCGATCTCTGAGGGCTCAAAAATCAAGAGCTCAAAAATGAACAGTGTTGTCGGTGCAGAAAAAGTCGACGACTATACGGTCGACATTCTGTTGAACCGCCCCAACCCAATCCTGATCAATGACTGGGGCAACTGGTACATCATGTCCAAAAGCTGGGCAGAAGAGCACGGGGTTAAAGCTGATCCATCAACTGAGGAAATTCAGCGAAGCTTTGCAGCCTCTCATGCCAATGGCACCGGTCCTTACAAAATCACTTTGCGTGAGCCGGATTCAAAAACGGTGGCTGCGAAAAACGACAATTGGTGGGGTGAGGGCGATAACAACGTCACCGAAGTAGAATTCAGACCAATCGGTTCCGCAGCGACCCGCACAGCTGCGCTCCTTTCTGGAGAAGTCGATCTGGCGATCCCTGTTCCTCTTCAGGATCAGAAGCGTGTTGAAGATGCCCCAAATGTCTCCCTTTTGGCTGGACCCGAATTGCGTGTCGTTTTTGTCGGCATGGATGTTAGCCCAGCTCCGATTGAAGGAACAAATTCAAAAGACAATCCGCTGGCCAAACGTGACGTCCGTGAAGCGGTGTACCGCGCCATCAATGTTGACGCGATCAAGCGCGTCATCATGCGTGGCAAATCCATTGAGACAGCGGCAATGGTGCCGCGGGAATTTCATGGCTTCCCCAAAGACATGGAACGTTATCCGTTCGATCTTGGCAAAGCCAAGGAGTTGCTGAGCAGCGCAGGATATTCGGATGGCTTCAGCACGACTATGGAATGTCCCAACAACCGGTATGTCAACGATGAAGCCATTTGCACCGCCATCGTCGGAATGCTCGACAAGATCGGTATCAAGGTTCAATTGGATTCCATGCCAGTCGGACAGCTCGTAACCGGTCTTGCTGACAAGGACCGTCGCCGCGGTTTGTGGTTCCTTGGTCTGTCTCCAGGCAGCATTGATGCCAACGGGCTGATGCAGGAGCTGGTACACACGCGCACCGGGACCTGGGGGACGTGGAATGCCGGTCAGCTAAACGATACCAAGCTCGATGGCATTATCGAAGCGGCCGTCAGTGAGGGGGATGCTACAAAGCGTGATGCGCTTCTCGCCCAGTCTCAGCAAATCGTTCATGATCAGATTTACTTCATTCCCATTCACCAGCAGACCTTGTCCTGGGGTGTGAGCAATCGGCTCGAAGTGAAGCAGCGCCCGGACGACGTGTTTGTCTGGAAGTATGCGAACGTCAAAGAGTAGATTCTCACAACAGTCCAAGCCGGGCAGGCAGGGCTCATGGCTCGTCTGACCGGCTGTTCTTATTTCGGAATGAAAAAATGCTGAGATATATGACCAGGCGTATAGTGCAGGCCATCCTTGTGATGTTGGCCGTCGCATTCATCGCTTTCCTGATGTTCAGCTATCTGGGGGATCCGGTTCTGAACATGGTTGGGACGGAAGCATCGCTTGCGGAACGAGATGCCGTGCGACAAGCCCTGGGACTAAACGATCCTTTGCCAGTGCGGTATGTCAGCTTCCTTTGGAATATGCTGCATGGCGATTTCGGAACGTCCTATCGATTGAGTATGCCGGTTGCAAACCTCATTTTGCAAAGACTGCCAGCAACTCTCGAGCTGTCTTTTTGTGCCGTTGCGGCATCCATTGTCATAGGCATTCCTGTTGGAATCTTTACTGCCATTCGCAGAGAAAGCTGGATTTCGCACCTGCTGCTCATCGGATCGCTGGTGGGGGTTTCCCTACCCACATTTCTAATCGGGATGTTTTTGATCCTTTTCTTCTCGGTCAATCTGGGCTGGCTTCCGTCTTTCGGCCGAGGGGATACGGTTTCGTTGGGATGGTGGCATACGAACTTTTTGACGCAAAGCGGACTTAAAGCGCTGATCCTGCCAACCATAACACTCGCGTTTTTCCAAACGACACTGATCGTACGGCTCGTTCGGGCGGAAATGCTCGAGGTGATGGAACAGGACTATATCCGGTTTGCCCGGGCTCGCGGTCTGGCTCAACCTGTGATCTGGTTCAAAGAGGCACTCAAAAACACCTTGGTGCCAGTCATGACAATCATTGGCCTGCAAATGGGTGCCGTGATTGCCTTCTCCATTATCACAGAAACGGTCTTTCAATGGCCCGGACTCGGTTTGCTATTCATCAATGCTGTGGAGTTCGCCGACGTGCCAATTCTGGCGACCTATCTGGTGCTCGTATCGGCCTTTTTCGTTCTGCTCAACCTGATTGTTGATCTTCTTTATTATCGCGTCGATCCGCGCCTGCGCGGTGGCATGGGAGCGTCGAAATGAGCGAAGTCACATTAAAAGAAAAAAGCACATCCCGCTGGGCTCGCTTTCTTGATAGCGAGTTATTCTACTCGTTCAGAACATCGCCATTGGCTCTCGTTTCTGCATTGATCTTTGTGATCATGGCAATGTCTGCGATCTTCGCCGGCTTCGTAGCACCACATAATCCGTTCACATCGCCCGATCTGATGAATGGTCTCATGCCGCCATCATGGATTGGAGGTGGAACTGAGGAATTCCCACTTGGCACGGACGATCAGGGCCGTGGTGTCCTGTCGCTAATTCTTTACGGAATGCGGGTGTCCCTGTTTGTGGGACTGGCTGCTGTTGCCATGTCGGCTGCATTGGGGTTGTTGCTGGGGCTTCTGGCTGGCTTCTTTGGCGGCGTCATTGACGCGATCATCATGCGGGTCGCCGATGTCCAGCTTTCTTTCCCAAACATTCTCGTGGCGCTTTTGATCGATGGGATTGTTTCTGCCACCTTCGGGCGACAGGTTCAGGACGCCTTGGCCTTGCCTGTGCTCGTATTGGCGATCGGGCTTTCCGATTGGGTTCAATATGCGCGAACGGTGCGTGGGTCGACGATGGTTGAACGCAGGCGGGAATATGTTCAGGCAGCCCGTATCATGCAGCTTTCACCGATCTATATCCTCTTCAAACATGTGCTCCCCAACATCATGGGCCCCGTCGTTGTGATCGCCACACTTGGGCTGGCCAATGCGATCATCGCCGAGGCAACCCTGTCGTTTCTGGGTGTTGGGCTTCCTCCCACCCGACCGTCCTTGGGAACGCTGATAAGAACCGGAAATGACTATCTGTTTTCAGGAGAGTGGTGGATCACGATTTTCCCCGCATTGGCGCTCATTCTTCTGTCCCTTTCAGTCAATATCTTTGGCGACTGGCTGCGTGACACGCTCAACCCGAGGATTAAGTAATGTCCGAGATTGAGAAGAACACGATACAAAACGAACCTCCACTGCTGCATATCGATAATCTCAGCGCGGCCTTCGCCACACGCAAAGGATCTATCGAGGCCCTGTCAAATATTGATTTGAAGCTCGAACAGGGAGAAATTTTGGCTCTTGTTGGCGAGTCTGGCGCAGGCAAGTCTCTCACGAGCAGTTGCGTCAATGGTCTTCTGCCGCGCAATTGCTCCATTACAAAAGGGCAAATCCTGCTTTCGGGAAAGCGCATCGACAGGCTAAGCAACAAGCAGATGGAGAAAATCAGAGGATTGGAAATTGGGACCATTTTTCAAGATCCTCTGACGAGCCTCAACCCGCTTTATACGGTGTGCGAACAGATCGTTCGCACCTTGCGCGCTCATCAGAAAATCGATCAGTCCGCCGCCGAGAAGAAAGCTCTTGAACTCCTTGAAGAGGTGGGCATTCCGGGGGCGAGCCAAAGGCTTCATTCTTACCCGCATGAATTTTCGGGTGGCATGAGACAACGTGTTGTCATTGCCATGGCTTTGGCCTTGCGGCCCAAACTGGTCATCGCCGACGAACCGACAACGGCGCTGGATGTGTCTATTCAGTCCCAGATCCTTGATCTTCTAAGGCGCATGAGCAAGGAACACGCAGCAGCCGTTATTCTGGTTACCCACGATATGGGGGTGGTCGCAGAAACCGCGGATCGCGTTGCCGTGCTCTATGCTGGTCGTGTGGTGGAAGTCGGTCCCATCAGGGACGTTCTACTCGCACCAAGGCACCCCTATACCAAGGGGTTGCTTGCGGCCATTCCATCTCTTGACGAGAAGGTTGACCGTTTGCCGCAGATCCCGGGGGCCATGCCGTCACTGTCTGCGATACCAAATGGCTGCGCCTTTCAGACACGCTGCCCGATCGCGGAAACGGACTGTTCGCTGACTCGGCCGTCTTTCTCATCTTTCGGTAATCATGAGGTTGCCTGTCTTCACCTAGAGGGAGCCAGTCATGACTGATCTTGCCATATCAAAGCAGGAAGAAGAAATTCGCTCTTTGAAAGCTGAACAGCTTTCAAAGATCTACAAGGTTGCCACCGGACCGGGCAAGGCTTCCACCCTTGATGTTCACGCAGTCAGAGAGGTCTCGCTTTCGCTTCAACCGGGGAAAACAACCGCGCTTGTTGGAGAAAGTGGCTGCGGGAAATCGACCATAGCAAAAATGCTGGTTGGTCTTGAGGATGTCACCGCGGGCCGGATTTTGCTTGATGGCAACGATCTCTCGCAAAAAGGGGCTCGCAAGTCTGCCTGGTATAGGGGACGACGCATCCAGATGGTGTTTCAGGATCCCTATGCCAGCCTCAATCCACGCTGGAAGGTGGGGAAAATTCTTTCGGAAGCATTGAAGGCCTCCAAGACTATTGATCGGGCCCAGATGCGAACGCACATCAACAAGATCCTCGAACAGGTGGGTCTTCCGATCAATGCTGCCGATAAATTCCCGCATGAATTTTCCGGAGGTCAACGTCAACGGATCTCCATTGCGCGAGCGGTCGCATGTGAGCCTCAGTTTCTCATTTGTGATGAGCCGACCTCTGCGCTTGATGTCTCAGTGCAGGCACAAATTCTGAATTTGCTCAAAGACATTCAGCATCAATACAACATTTCGTTCCTACTGATCACACATGACCTTTCTGTCGTTCATCACATGGCGGACCATGTCGGGGTGATGTATTTGGGGCGTTTGGTTGAAGATCGCTCGGCAGACGCTCTGTTCGCCGAGCCCTTGCATCCCTATACCCGAACCTTGCTGGACACCATTCCAAGAGCAGATCGCCCCGGACGCATCCCCGATCAAATGAGCGGAGAAGTTCCAAATCCAATGCAGCCTCCCGAAGGGTGCCCTTTCCATCCAAGATGCACTCTGGCAACGGATATTTGCCGCAGCGAACCCCCAAAACCAGTTTCTGTTGTTGGGGGAACAGTTTCCTGTCACGCCATAAAAGAAGATTATACCTAATGCCCATTTCTCTTGAACAATCCCCCAAGCGGGATTTCTGCTTTGATCCCGAAGCGCTCCATATGGACCTTGTCCTGAATGCTCCCAAAAAGCTGGGTTACAAAAGTGGGGAGGCCGACGCGGCATGGGAAGAAGCCCTTCGCGCAAAGATCATTGAATTGATGTGCATGCCTGAATACCCAGAAACATCAACAGATCCAGTCTTTCTTGGAGAGAGAGAGGATTGTGGTGACCATTTCAGTCAAGAATTTGTTTTTAATGCCGAACCAGGTTCCGATGTGCCATGTACCTTGTTGCTGCCCAAAGGAACTGAAGGGCCGTATCCGGTGATGATCTGCTTGCAGGGACATAGCAGTGGCGCTCACATTTCCCTTGGCAAGGAGAAATATGAGGGTGACAAAGCCTCGATCGCAGGGGATCGCGATTTTGCACTTCAGGCCGTGCGCAGAGGGTTTGCTGCCATCGCAATGGAACAACGCGCATTCGGAACGCGTCATGATCACCGCCATGAAGAGTGTCGCAGAACCGCAGACCTTGCTCGGACCGACGACAACCGAACATGCAAACATCCCGCCATGACAGCTTTGCTGTTAGGGAGAACCCTTTTGGGTGAACGTGTGTTTGACGTTATGAGGGCCTGCGATGCAATCGAGGAAATCGAAATGCTCGACGCCAATCAGATCCATATGATGGGGCAATCTGGAGGAGGCACAATTAGCTGGTACACCTGCGCTGTGGAGCCGCGTATCAAAGGAGCCATAGCTGCCTCATGTTTTGGTACTACTGCAGCAACGATCGCAGCGATTGATCACTGCACAGACAACTATCTGCCCGGCATGCTCAATTGGATTGATTTCACCGATATAGCGGGCGCCATTACCAAAGCCAAAATACTGGTCGTTATGGGGCTTCATGATCCGCTTTTCCCGAACAAAAGCGTTCTGGAGGCCGCCGACAAAGTGAAGGCAATCTTTACCGAGCAAGGGCGCTCTGAGGACTTCGACCTCGTCGTTGGCCCGGAAGGCCATCGCTTTTACGCCGATCTGTCATGGCCCAAATACATGGAAATGATTTCTGCATAAAATCAAGATCGAAGAGGTTGGGCGATTTGTTGCCCAACCTTTTTCATATGCACCAAGCGCACAATTTTGAAGCGAGCAAACTTCAAAGAGCGCAAAGGGTCCGTAGATGAGCCGTCGTCTTTTTCACTGCGATGATGGACATAGAAATCTGTATCAGTGCTGAAGAGAGGCCGTAGGTCCAAATCGAGCATTTTGGTCCTGATGTGCCCACAAGGGCATTGGGACCCAACGAAAGATGCGGGAAATCCATTGGATGCGCCAATTTTGACAATTGTCTGGGAAAGGGTGAGCTCAATAAAGATTGGCTCACCCTTTTTGATCAATTCTTGAACTGAAGAATTGCTTTGCCCGGTTCAAATTTAATCGCTGGAGCTAAATCGAGCGATATGCCTGGAACCGCTTTGTCTTGCCTTGGTTGCCCCCGCCTTGGCTTTACCGGTTTTGGTTTGTCCGGGGTTGGACGGGTCCGGAATGGAACGCAACGGCCATCAATCATCTGAGCATTTGAACGACATCCACATTTCGTCGCTGAGATTTTGACAGCGCCCTTTATGATGCAAACACACCTATTTCCGCGAGCCCGTGTGGTGCGAGGGTCGCACTTCGGCACGTTTGGTAGAGGTCTTGGCTTGATGACGGGTCTCACGCAGCCTTTGCCAGGAACCAGCTTGGTCCCTCTTTTGCAAACACAGTTTGTGGGGCTGATCTGAACCATGCCTTTATAGAGGCAACTGCATCTGTCGCCACGACCGCGGGTGGTGCGTGGGTCACATCTTGGTGCGTTCGGCACTGGTTTGGGAGTGATGTGCGGCTCGAAGCAGCCTTTTCCCTTCACCAGATCGAGGCCGAATCTGCACTGGCATTTCGAGGGGCTGACCTGAGTCATGTTGCTGTAGCGACAAAAACAGGCATCCCCCTTCTGGACTGCCGTTGTGCGGTCGCAGCTTGGAATTGGCCGAGGCATTGGCGGCAGTTTGAATTTAACGCATGCCGGTTTGGATTCCCCGCCCAAACCGAGAGCACGAAACAGGCCCTCATCAATGGACTGCGTATCAGGTAGGCCCAGCTCAGCCTTGAGCTGAGAGAGCGCACGACGAGTATTCGGGCCGTCCTTGCCATCAACCACGCCAGCATTGAGCCCGCGATCGTTCATGATCTGTTGGATCATGGCAATGCGCTGGGTGTTTGATGTGGGCACAGCAAGCTTGGCGCAATTGTCGGATGTGCCGCCCTTGCTAAGCCCCGGCAAAGTCACGACCATCACAAACTGGCTGACCTGACCTGGTGCCAGATTGAGGCTTGGGTTGAGACAGCTGGCGATGGCATTGTTGTTGCTGGAACAAGACCAACCGTTGGCTGTGGTCACCCTAAAGTCAGTTGGGTTTGGCTGTCCAAATTGATCGAGCAAGGATGCGGGGCCGTTATAAGGTCCTGTGCCCACATTCGTGACCGTCAGTTGGAACCGGCACTCGTAGGTTTGTGCGCTTCGGTTGATGCTGCAGGCCCCAATACTTTTTTTGCTGACTTGCAGATTGGCCTTTGTTGGCTTTGGAAAATCGGGTACCGGTGACCCTACCACCAGACCGTCGACGACATCCGGCCACAAAGGTGTGCCATCGTCGGCCATGACTGACGGGTTTGGGGTGGCGACGCTGCCGGGATTTTGAGAAACCAGCCCGCCATCATTGTTGTTGCCATCGTCACCTGTATCGTCATTGCCTTGCCCAAGAGGGATGCAATCGGGATCGGCAAGTTGTGTGTCACCCATGGAGATGGTGCCGCAGTTCTTGAATGTTGCTTTATTATAGTCACTCGCAGGGATCGAAAAGAGCGCCCAAACGCCTGATGAATTGCCAAGGCTGGCCAAATCGGCCCCAGAAATGGAGCATGCCATCGGATTTTGAGCCGAAAACGCTGGGCTGTTGCAAGTCCATGCTGGCTCATTGCTGCCCAACTGCGCAACATAGGACACAGGGGAGCCTGAAAGCTGAGTGAATAGATCCGACACGGTAACGGTGCCGGAAACTGGACCCGATAGAGAAACATTAATCTCACAAATCAGATTGATGGTGGATCCAAGCCGCGGCATCTGCTGACAGCGTTTCTGTACCTTGCCGGTCACCGTTGGTTTGTCGTCGGGTTTTGGAATATCAACGACGACACACACATCGCCAAACTGTGAATGCGCGGATTTGTTCTGACCCTTCGAAAAGCCCTTGATGCCATTTGGCAAAGGTTGACGTGCGCTTTTGCCACCCGGAGCAGGGAAGCCTTTCTTTGTATCAATCTGCAGGCAGTTAAATGCCTGTGCCTGATTGTCGGGGTTTTGGAACACTGTTGTGGTGGACAAGGTTGATGTGCCACCCGCTGCGGCCAAATCCGCAGGATCAAGTGTGCAGCCTTGAATGTTCGTGTTGAGCTCTCCGCAAGACCAAGGCTCGTTGGAGCTGAAGTTGGTGAGGAAGGGCAATAGACCCATGGAATTGCCAGTTTGGCCGGCAAAAAGATCTACCAATACGATGGTTTGGCCTGCAGGCAGATTGTTGCCCGTCACAGTGAGCTGGCAGGTCAGAGAATAACTGCCGTTGCCCAAGCTGACGATCGGGTCGCAGGTTTTGGCGGTGTCGAGGCTTGTATCGGAGCCGGTGTCGGTGCCGCCATCATTGGTGTTGCTGCCCGTGTTGGGTCCAGTTTGATCGTTTGTGGTGTCACTCGCTGTCGCAAGGCCCAAATTATCAGCGTGTGGCTCTGTTGTGCTGTTGCTGATATCGGGGTTTGATGTGAAGCCTGAGGATGGAGACTGGATACTATCGTTACCCGAAATTGGGTCAACAACATCCGAGCTACCCGTCCAACTGGTGGAGACACATGAGCCGGATATGGCTGTGAGTTGACCCAAACCGGCAAAATAGGTTCCGGACGAACAATTGGTAGCGCCGAATGTTTCGTTCTGGCCATTTTCCGACAGGAAAACCTGCACATCAATTGTTTCGATGCCAGTGGTAGCGAAAAGCTGACCAACAATAATGCAGGCCTGACCGCTGGAACAATTGAAGTTGCCGGATTGAGACGCCATGGAAATGATCTGTGCACCGGTGCCTACTGTCGGAGTTACAACGTCGTTTATAGTCAAATAGCCGTTGAAGTTCGGGTTGCTCGTGTTGGAACCCGTGGCGGCAGTGACGTCCACCACAATTTGGCAATTCCAGAGCTTGCCGGAGGCACCTTGATATTGACCATCCACTGGCGGAGTGCAGCTTTTGGCCAGAGTAATGAGAGAAGCATCAATAGTGCTTGAAGATGGGGTTTGCGCCCATGCAGGCTGCCACGGCAGAAGCATCATTAGTATGAGGAGTAATATTCGCATGATAAAGCTCGTATTATGAATTGGTCATTGCAAATTGCCTGAGACTTAAAATTTGCAAGTCCAGTTAAAATGTAAGGCGATGTCCTGCATGACTGACTCGGATGGTTTTCAACCGAGAATAGTCAGCCTAAGCAAAACAGAAAAATCCAGTGTCCTTTGTCTCGATTTATTGGTCACGTCCGTCTGTAAAGCCGTTGCTTTTCGCGATTTTGTCTAGCGCAATCGGCAGCAGCCATAAGCTGTTGTGGTGGGGCCGTTGGGGGCATTTCGTATCAATGTCAGGCTCCAGCCATATTCGATATCTGACATGCCATCGGAGCATGAAGCTTGGTCAAGGTGGCCAGAAAGACGGCCTGCGCGGAAACTGAAAGGATAGCCATCCGGACTGTTCGCAGGAGCCGTCATTTGCAAACCAATCACGAGCGGGTTGGGTCGATCTGCTGGCCGAAATGAAACTGTTTGATCGCCATTTAGATCGAGCGCCCAGAATGGCTCTGTCCCTGCGCATGTGAGCCCAAGGGGGAAGCCGTTTTGCATCTTTTGTCCGCCGCCATGTTGGAGAAAAACGCCATTCACATAGCCAATATTTTGGCCGATGGAGACCTTGGCCCAACCGTTGTTGAGCCAAGCCAGAACCAAGACAGGACCGCTGGGGGCAAGATTGTTGACAGGAGCAGATGTGGCATTTGGTTTGGTGCGAACCCACAATCGATCCCCCTTTGCAACACCAATCACAGTGAAGACAGCGGGCAGTGAATTGCCTTGCGGATCTTGACTCAGTTCAGTGGGGGGTGGCTGTGGGGCAGGGGTCTTTCGCGGCAAAGCCTTGACCAAGTGGGTGTTGCGCACCCAGCCTTTTCCGAAGGGACCACGGATGAAAGACCATTTGCCATCAGCACTGAGCCGCACGACATCAACTGGCGTGCCAAGAGGAAGTGTCGCTTTAACGCGTCCATAGCGATTTGGTTTGAAGCGCATATTCAAACCGCCATCGGGATCGTCCGCCGGTATGCCGGTGACCAAATGGGCGCCAAGCCTGTTGGCATTGGGCTGTATGCTGACATCAGGATTGGTTTCTACATCAGCAAGATACTTGGCAGAAACCCATACGTCACGTCCAGTTCGATGCAGCTTGGCCCAGCGACCCGTGCTGTCATAGCCCCACACTTTAACGATAGCCCCATTGCGCACATCTCCAATATCGGCAAAACTATTCCCTGGCCCCGTGCGCATATTGAGACTGTCATTCTGGCCAATGCCTATGACTTGCTTGAATTCAACGACCTGTGCTTGAGCAGGGGCTGGCGTTATAACAGCAGACGTTGTGCCTGCAATTGGTGTCAGCAAAGCAATGAGTCTTAGATATTTGGGAACCTTGATCATTAGGCATCTTCTCTCCAAAAATGGAAATCAGACACACCCCGTGCAAAATCCCATAATCAAAATTACTAATAGGTGGTTTTTGTAACTCCAAGTGCCATATGGTAGTCTGCTTACAACAATGACACTAAAGACGGACACATTACCCTTAAAACGTGTTCTTTCTTTTGATCGTTATGACAAAAGCTTGATGGGTCGACGGCAGCGTCTTCCGTCATGGTGATATCAATGCCGAAGATCACATCGTCTCCACCTTGCGTGAAGCCTGTTGTGGTTCACGCGACCTCGCTAAATTGTTTGAAGATACTAGAGTGAAGGAAACGAAGAACAACAAGTGCCATATGGTAGTGTGCGTATGAACGCACCGTTTTTGATTCATGTTGACGATATAAAAATTTAATTAGCTCAATGAGTTGGAAAGCAAAGAGAAGACATGGATTTAGTCATTCGGGTATTCCTGCCAGCGTCGGTTGGAATCATAATGCTTTCCCTTGGACTTGGTTTGTCGATCAAAGACTTCACCAGAATAGCCAGATGGCCCAAATCATTCTTTGTCGGGCTCGCCTGTCAGACAATAATGATCCCGGTCATTTCTTTTGGCGTTGTTAAAGCGTTCGGAATAACAGGAAGTATTGCGGTTGGCGTAATGCTCCTTGCGGCCTGTCCCGGAGGAAACACCAGCAATCTGTTCACCAAATTTGCGAGAGGTGATGTCGCACTTTCTATCTCTATGACATCTGTGAGCAGCTTGTTGAGCGTCATCACGGTACCTGTCGTAGTAAAGTGGTCTGAGTATTATTTCGTGGAAAATACGGCTGTTTTCCTCGATCTCAGAGGCATCGCTTTAAGGGCATTTCTTCTGTCAGTCCTGCCGATTTCAATTGGTATTTTCCTTCGCCATGTTGCAACACCATTTGCTGACAGGGCAGGGGCCGTTCTGACAAAGGTGTCTATCGGATTGCTCCTTATGATCGTCACCGGGGCTGTGGTCGGGAACTGGACTTCATTTATGGAGAATCTGCAGCTTCTGGGAGGTTCGCTGACCGTCCTGTTTTTCTTGTTGACTGCCCTCGGCTTTCTCGTTCCGCTCGCTCTGGGGTGTGACAGGCGACATGCCAAAACCATCTCGATCGAGACCGGTGTTCAAAATGGCGCACTGGGGATTACGGTGGCAACATTGCTGACCTACAACGCAGCCGGATTCAATGATTATGCGCTGGCAAGTGCCATTTATGGGGTGTTGGTTTACTTCGCTATCTGTCCGGTGCTTGTGTGGTTTCGTTCCATAAAGTGAATTTGAACCTGAATACCTTGTCGCGCGACCAATAGGTAACTCCGAAAAGTTCAAGTGTTTTTCGGATAAAAGTATACAATAATAGGTTCCAGAACCTACGGAAGAGGTCGCCTTTCTTTTGTTTTTATTGAGGCTTGTATTTTTTCTTGTCTTTGGCTGGCGGAACAATTGGGAAACTAGATGACACATGATCTCGAACGCCTTGAAAAGTTACTCGAAGACGCCGCATCTGATGCGCGCATATGGGATAACGTCTGTGAGGAGATCACTTTCCTCTTTGGTGCGACCGGGACGCTACTGCCCGCGTCGAACCCAAACTTTCGCGGTCTTTGGACAGCAGGTACCAAGCGCATCAAGGAAGCGATGACTGTGTATTTAGAAAAGAAATGGATACATGGTGATGCCCGCGAGCCTGTTCTGAAGATCATGTTTGAGCGAGGATATTGCACGGACGACGAAGTGTTTCCCGACCGAGCCGCCCGTAAGGATATGCCGATCTATCGTGATTTTCTCCATCCATGGAATTTTGGCAATGTATGCATGATCCGTTTGCTGACGCCCGAAGGCTACTGGCCCCTGACAGTTCACTTCGCTAATGATCACCCTCCGCTTGGTGAAGATGATTTTATCCTGGTCAGAGCTATTCAGACATTGTTTGAGAAGGCGACCAAAGCCGCGTCAGAAATCGCACACCAGCGAATTTATGATTTCTTCCAGTTCTTGAATGGGACAGAAACAGAAATCTTCGTGTTTGATGCTGATGGCGAGCAGAGTTTCACCATAGACAGGAATGGTGAAATCCAAACCAGAGATTGTCTAAAAAAACTATTGCCTCATGAAGTAAACAAAACAATTCAGGAAGAATTGAAGGAGGTTCTGCTTTCGAATCCCGACATGTCACTGAGTAAATCTTATCAGTTCATGCAAGGAGGCAAAAATATCAATGTTTTCGTCATTCAAATTCCACCCAGTTTGCGCCACTTTTTTATGAAATTTAAGACCTGTGCAATTCGCACAGAGTTGGGCGACACAAGTGCGCTGAAACGCAGTCGTCTCAAGAGGGAATTTGGTCTGACAGAGGCTGAAATCATTACCCTCGAGCTTCTGGCTGTCGGAAAAACCACTGCGATCATTGCCGATCTCATGAACCTGAAACCCGCCTCCATTCGTCAGCGTCTAAAAGTGATCTACAATAAAACCGATGTGAGCAGTCAGGTCGAGCTGGTGGCTTTTTATAGCGGTATTTGAAGGATGTCACACGAGGAGAGTCTCTCCCACGGTGAAACTCTGAGAAACTTGGTGATCGATTGATTGAATGAGGGACGTTCTTTTGAAAGCAGTTTCTATGAGAGTTCTTCGACGACGACGAGCTGTCTTTCTGATGCACCACGTGCATAAGAAATAGCTTCTTGATACTCTTTTGAGTGATAGCAGTTTCTTGCGGCTTCTATGCTTTCAAAGCGCACAACAACATTGCGCGGCCACTCTCGTCCTTCCAATTGCTCAAAATCACCGCCCCTTGCCAGAAAGGTCCCACCATGCTTGGCGATCGCAGGTCCCGCCCGTTTTGAATATTCAGCAAATGCAACGGGATCAGATACAGAGATATTGGCAATCCAGAGTGCAGACATGGGAAGTCCCTCCATATTTCGATAAAAAAGTGGCCCGACGTTAGCCGCCGGGCCTTACGCTCAGGTTCGTGGGGCAAAACCATCAGCGCCTTTGGGAGGATTGCTGAACAAACCGCTGGTGATTGTGCCAGGAGCAAGTTTTGCGATTAGAACCAGAACGATAACAATTCCCCAACCTACGAGCATGCCTGCATACCAGTAGATGGATTCTGCTGGTGCAATAACGGCAGTCAGGCCAGACAAGCCAATCAACAGCCTTATCGGAAGAGCCAACGGACGAACACACCATCCGCCAAAGGCCACGGCCCACAAAGCCGTTGCACCGAACAAACTCGCTGCACTAAGAGCGATTGTGCCATAGCTTCCCTGAGCCAGAACGCCCAAGTCAAACACGAAACCAAATGGAACGAAGAAGGCCACCAATGACAAACCGAAGGCTGCAAAGCCTGTTTTCACAGCGGGCGCCTTTCCGACTGCTGCTGCTGCGAAGGATGCAAGAGCGACAGGCGGCGTTACCATTGACAGCACACAATAGTAGAAAATGAAGAAGTGTGCGGCCAGTGGCTCAATGCCCAGTTTCTGGATCGCAGGCACGAACAGCACGGCGCCAATGATATAGGCGGCAACCGTAGGAAGCCCCATGCCCATGATGATGCACCCGACCATTGCCAGCGCCAGAGAGGCATAGATTGACCCTTCAGCAAGGCTGACCAAGGATCCTGCAAATTTCAAAGCCAGATTTGACTGGACCGCAACGGCAATCACAATACCAATTGCAGCAATCGGGACGGCAACCTCGGCGGCTTGTTTGGGTGCATTGCGAAGCGCATCCGTAACTTCAGACCGACCGATCCACGTTGAACGGCGCAAGAATGGAACCACCAAGGAGGCGACAGAAGCCCCAACCGCTGCATATGCGGCCGAATAGCCAGAAACCAGCATGACGACAAGAAGGATGGGAGGGAGGATCAGATGCAAACGGGGCAGAATTGGAGCCGTCGCATTGACTTCTTCTTCAGTCAGAGCTCGGATGCCTTCACGGCGGGCTGTCAAATCAACCACCAGAAGCAGCGAGAAATAGAAAGCAAGTGCAGGAATAAGGCCGGCAAGAGCAAGACTTGAATAGGGTATGCCGAGCATTTCCGCCATGACAAAGGCTGCAACCCCCATCACGGGAGGCATCAATTGGCCTCCGGTCGACGCAATGGCTTCCACACCAGCGGCCCGGTAGTCAGCCAAACCAGTGCGCTTCATCAATGGAATAGTGAAGACGCCGGTAGAGACCACGTTCGCCACAGCGCTCCCCGAAATCGATCCCATAAGGCTCGAGCCGAGAATGGCAGCTTTTGCGGTGCCTCCTGTCGCACGCCCTGCAACGCGAATGGCAAGGTCGATAAAGAGCTGACCACCGCCCACGGCGCTGTAGAAGGCCCCGAACAGGATGAAATAGAAGATGAAGCTGACCGATGTCGAGGTCGTAATCCCGAGCACACCTGCTGTTGTCATCGAGACGATTTCGATGGATTCGTCCATCATGAAACCGCGAAATCCGATCCATCCTGGCAGATATCCGCCAAACAGCGCGTAGAGGATGAACACAGCCAGAACATAGACCAGTATCATGCCGACAGCCCGGCGAGCCCCTTCCAGCAACAGAAGAACCAGTGTGGTCCCGGCGACAATGTCAACTGTAAAGATCTCGGAAACATTCTCCATACGGGTTGTTAGCCTGTCATAGGCCAGCAAATAGTAGGCACAAACCCCCAAGGTGGCGAGCAAGGCAATGCCGTCAATCGCGAGGCGAGCCCAGCGCGGCAACCAGTCCGCCTCAAGCGGCTTGTATAGAAACAGAAGCAGAAGGGCGAAAGACAGGTGAAGTGGGCGCGAAAACAGCGGTTGTTGAGGGTCGTAAAGGACCCAAACCTGAAAGGCCACAAACAGCAGGCCAATTAGAAACGCCACTTTCCGCGAGATACCCTTATTGCTCTTGGCAGCTACAGCGGACATGATTTCCTCCGAAACAAAATTCAGCGATCGGGATCAGACACCTGAGCTTTACTTAACACGGAAGTGGCGTCTGATCCTTTCTGCGGGGGATTACTTCATCAAACCGGCTTCGCGATAGTAACGCTCCGCACCCGGATGAAGTGGAATACCGGTATTCTCAGGTAGCCATGCCTTGGATGGATCGAAATTCTTCCAGGCGCCATGCGACTCTTTCAACTGGTCGGCATGTTCAATCAGGGTTTTGGTGATCTTGTAAGCCATATCATCGCTCAAAGAAGCATTGGCAATCAGCTCGGTTCCGATATTTGCGCCAATCGTTGGACCGGCCTGACCTTCGAACCAGGGACCAAAACGCCCGACCTTCAATCCATGGCTTTCGATGTATTTTTGCGTATCTTCCGGCAAATCAAGAAACTGGACATCGGCCGTCAACGAGACTTCCGTGATGGTCGGATGCCCTTTCAGAATCGTGTCGAAATAGATATCCGCCTTGCCGTTGCGCATTTCATCGGCAATTTGACCGGCGCCGACTTGAATCACATCGCCACCGTCGTCTTTGATTTTGTCTACGCTGGGCCAAGTGACTCAAAAACCATTTTGGCGACAGGAACTGCGCTGGAGCCGACCGGCTTCATAAGAACGCGAACAGGTTTGCCTGATGTGAAAATCTCTTTCAAGTCGGTCGTGCCGACTTCATCAAGATAAGCCTTGCGAGCGATTGCGCCAACATAAACGTCATTCAGTCCGCCCACGAGGGCCCGGATATCTGTCGCTTTTTTGCCGCCATAGACCTCAGACCCTTCATAGGCCCATATCGCACTTGCCACATTTGAAAGAGCGATTTCAGCCTTGCCTGCCTGCACGACCATCGGGTTTGCAACCCCGCCTCCACGGGCAATCACTTCAACCTGAGTGCCATCAAGGGATTCGATCATTTGCTCCAAGGTGGCGGCGAATACATACCAGGCGGAGCCTTCTCGCATCGCACCAATTCTAAGCTCGTTTGCCGAAACGGATGAACAGCCAATCCCGACAAGTGCCATAGCAGCAATCGCGGATTTGGCAGTTTTAGAGAACTTTTTGAACATTTCAAATTCCTCCCAGAATAGATGGCCCCCATGACTGGCATGGGGGCAATTTGCTTTAGAGCGCTGAAAGCACCTTAGGATCGACGGCGTCAATACCAGAAGCTTTGAGTGCAGCGAAGATTTCTTCCTCGGCTTCTTTGCCAAGCGGCTTGAGCGGCTCACGCACGGTCGCATGATCAAGAAGACCACGGCCCATCAGTGCGATTTTCAACGCTACGGTTCCTTCCATATGGGAACCACGATGATAGACGGTCCGGGTGATCGGCATCAGCTGTTCAAACACCTTGCGTGCAGCAGTATAATCCTGAGCCTTGCCCGCTGCGATCAGTTTGATAAGCAACTCAGGCGCTACGTTGCCGTAACCCACAAGCAATCCATCCACATCAAACATGGTTGGAAGCAGCCATTCATCGTGGCAGCTGAGAACCTGAAGGTCTGGATTGGCTTCTTTAAGAGCCGGAATTTCAACATACCAGCGTTTCATGTTGCGTACGCCATTCTTTGTCGCAACAACGCCCTCTTGAGCAGCAATGTCCAGCTGGGTATCCAGATCATAGTTTGCCTTGGTGACATCAGGATACTGGAAAAGGATGCACTGAAGACCTGAATTTTCCCAAATCGCTTTGTAACGATCCTGTGGTGCGCCTTTTTGGAAACCAAAACGAAGCCAGCCGTGGTTCGGATAAACAAGTGCGCCGGTTGCGCCAGCATCCTTGCATTTTTTGGCTTCTTCAGCAGCAACCTGGGTGCCTTCACCGACAATGCCGGTAATGATCGGGATTGCCCCATCTACGGCATCGGCATAAAGGCGGATCATCTCAAGGCGTTCTTCTTCGCTCAGGAAGGTGCCTTCGCCAGCATGCCCAAGAATCACAAGGCTTTTTACGCCTTCGATCGACGCCAACCATTTGGCGACACGACGGTTTGCCTCGATATCCAGAGAGCCGTCTTTGTTGAATGCAGTAACCGGGGCCGGGTTCAGGCCTCTCAGATCCATCGGTTGCATTTTTGTCTCCTCTCACAACAATTCTGTAAATATGGGAACGATGCTGGGAACGTTCCCATTTATGCTTGCTTTTGTCAAGCCCATAGTGATAAGAATTTTAAGTCATCACCCATCCGCTTGACCCAGAGGTCTCCAATGGCGAAGAATTCTCGTCCTACTGCCCGTTCTTCACGCGTCACAATTCTTGATGTGGCAAAAGCTGCAGGCGTGTCCAAGTCCAGCGTTTCCAGACTTCTTGATGAGCGGTTACCACGTTCAAACAGCGAGGTTGCCCAACGCGTTCGCAGGGTCGCCAAAGAACTGGGCTATGTGAGGGATGTTTCAGCAGCCAATCTGCGTCGCGGTAGCACGAGCACGATCGGTCTCATCGTGCCCCGTCTGACAGATACGGTGATGGCATTGCTCTACGAAGCCCTGCAGAGAGCGGCAGCCAAGTTGGGGAAAGTCGTCATCGTGGCGACCACAGATGAAGCGTTTGAAGCGGAGCGAAGAGCTGCGGAAAGCTTGATTGGAAAAGGGGTGGACGCACTCATATTGGCGACTGCCCGCAATGATGACCCTTTCATCGATGAGCTTGCCGAGCGCGGCGTCAAATATGTTCTTGCTCTGAGAACCGACGGGAAGAGTCTGTCTTCGATCGGTAATGATGAGTTGGGTGGTTATCTTGCCACCAGACACCTGATAGACCTCAACCATTCCCGAATTGGCCTAATTGCCGGTCCGTCCTATGCATCAACGGCCTGCGAGCGAACAAAAGGGTTCCGAAAAGCCATGGCCGAAGCTGGCCTCAAAGTCGATGAAACTCTGGTTGTCGAATCCACATTCGGCATTGAATCGGGACGCGATGCTGCAACAAAATTGATATCCAACCCGGAGCCACCCACAGCGATTTTCGCGGTGAACGATAACATTGCGGTCGGCGCATTCTCTGCCATTCATTCGCTCGGATTGTCGGTTCCCGGAGATGTTTCACTTGTCGGATACAATGACATCCCCATCGTCTCGCATCTCTATACGCCAATGACGTCTGTTCATGTGCCATTTGATCAGATTGCAACCGCTGCACTTGAACTTATAGATGCAGAAGAAGTGCCGGAGGATCAAAGGATTCAGATTGCAATGCCGTCACTGATTCCTCGCCTTTCGAGCTCTTCCATAACGTCTCGGGCAAAGAGCTAGCAATAAAGCCCGCCTCAAGAGCACTTCAATAGATCCGATCAGCTAGCAAGATGATCTCAAAAAACGGGAGCCATTTGCGCGTTCCATGCGATTTAACGTCGCCGTCAAGTTTTGATCAGCCGTTGATCGAGCGGCAACCAGACCGAAGCGCAAAATGTCAGCTTATCCCAACACCATCAAAGATCCCGTACCTGCCGCAGAGGTTGGCTTTCAGTCAATTCTGTTCTCAAATTCCGCAAGATGCTCTGAGTTGTATTTTGTTCCTGCCGGTTCCATCGTTCTCTTCGCAGTAGGTGTATTGCCTCTGCATTGTGGCGCAAGGAAGCGTTGATGGATCAATGTTGAAACCGCGTTTAAGATTACTTTCTCTTCGCACGGAATTGGTCGATCTCATCACCGCCATTCGTCCCGGCAGGGACATTCTTCACCCTATATCCGGGCGATCTCGTATTGCTTCAGTAATTCCCAATCAAGCGGTTTCCCATTTAAAAGATGTTCCATCACGCCACATTCGATGAAGAATGGTAGCCAATTTTCTAGCTATTGCGACCCTGGCCTTTTTTCCACCAGATCGGCCAGCAATTTCCATGCCCCATTCCTTTAGCGAACAGGTGTGTTTAGTGCGGGTCAGCACAACATTGGCCGCCTCGAACAAATAGCTGCGCAGCATTGCATCCCCACATTTTGATATGCGACCGGGCCAATCCATTTCTCCGGATGCATACCGCCTTGGTGTCAGGCCGATATAGGCACCAACCGTCCGGGATCGTGTAAAGCGGGTTGGATCATCAATGCATGACAGATAGGCAAGCGCGGTCATTGGGCCAACGCCGGGTACAGTCATGAAAGCCCGGGATTGCTCATTGGAGCGAGCAAGGCGTTTGATCTTGTTTTCCAAGCACAGGCGCTGCTGATCAATGGCTTCGCGAGCGGTTAGCAACGGTGATACAATATCGGCAAGTTCCGGAGCCTGTCGGACGACATCTTGTGCCCGTTTCAAAAAGATACCACCATTGGCTCGCCCAATCACGAGGCCAAAGGACTTGAACAGACCGCGTATCTGGTTCTCGATATCTCGGCGCATCTGAACCAGAAGACTGCGTGCATTCAAGAGGGAACGAATGCGGTGGCTTTCTTCGCTTTTGATCTGAACCTGGCGAAACCAGCCAGTCTGCATGATACGGGCGAGGCCCAAGGCGTCATTGCGGTCCGATTTGTTGATCTGCATCGACAGAGCAGCACTGGCATGGCGAGCATCGATGCAGATCACCGGCAGATGCCTTGCCTTCAGTTCACGCCAAAGCCAACTGGACGTTGGGCCAGATTCCAAACCGACGCGGTGAACCGATGGTGCATGCTTGTCCAGATATCCGGCGATCTCGTCAGGATCAGAGGGGACAATGCCTTCCTTGATCCGCATGCCATTCTCGTCAACGATACAGATAGATGTTTCTTTCAAGGATACATCCAGTCCAACATAGGTCGTCATCGGTTCCCTCCTGTTCGATTGCCAAATTGCATTTTAGCAGGCTGCACTTGGCTGTCCGACTTGCACGAACTAGGAATTACGCCATGTTGAAAAAGTCGTAGATTTTGAGGGAAGATCCGGCGCGGTAAGGCGGATGTTGATGGCGTTTCACGCCGGGATCGGGATCGGGATCAGTTTCGCCATTTTGCGCAGGTTCTGGGCTGTTGCTGCGATGTGGAATTCGGCTCTGGCTCCATTTGGTCCTCTGAGGCGTAACCGGTCCAGTTTCATGATGCGCTTGAGATGGGTAAACAGCATCTCCACCTTCTTTCGCTGACGCATCGAGATGACATAATCATCCGTCTGGGCGATATCTCTTGCCATATCGCGGGCATGGTACTCAATATGTTGCGGCGCTACTCATGTCGGAGTGAATAGACAGTTGCTTCTGATGTTCTTAAGCCATTTTTATGAGAAATTTGTTTGCAGCCCCACTGAACGAGTTGTCCTTATCGTAATACCTTGGGAATCCTTCCTCATGCAGCTTGATAGCCTCATATGCAATACCAATAAGAGGGACAGCACGAACTCTAGAGTTGGTCTTGACGCGATGCGTTTGAGCCCCTTGCAGCGTCAGCTTGATCAAGATGCGGGGTATGGAGTGATCCAGACAGATCTTTTGTTCGGTCAAATGCAGAATTTCTAGCGGATTGCAGCCTGTTTCAACGAGAGTATAGAGGATCCGGCGAAGCCGCTCATTCGTTCCAGAAAGCCCTTCTCTCTGGAGCCATTTTTCCTGAATTATACTGGTTGGAAAGGTCACCCTGATTTCAGTCGTGTCATGTACTGAGGTTTTGGGCGGCTCAGGAAAATGTTTCTTCAAATCATCAAAGGGGTTGTCATTAATCCGACCAAAGCGATCTGTCCGTTTATATTCATCTGCGAAACACTGCCAAATGTATTTGAGATCCTGTAGTTCCTTCAATGCACCAGCCCGCGCCCGCGTTATGCTCTCGATCGGCACATTTCCGACAAGATCAACAAAGCGCCGCACAGCCCTCTTTTTCGGGCTCATATAGTTGTCTTTTTGGGAAGGGGACATACCTCTCATTGCACCCAGGGCAAACCTGTCAAAAAACACAGAGATCGCTTCTGTCATTTTAAGGCGCTTGTCGTTTGATTGCTTACGGAGCCCCATGGATACAGCTACAAACTGGGAAGGATCTTCAAATTGATCGGCGCTATCCGCCAACAAATCTACATTTCTGACGATCTTGCGGTAGTTCTCAACGATGTCGTCTGGCAGGGTCTCAAGCCATCCACTGAAGCGATCCATCATGCCTTTCTCAGAGCCCGACAATATCTCTACAGCTTGTTTTTGATAAAGCTCATGCGAAAGCCATACCAGCCTTGCCTGCCGGAAGACTTGGTAGCGATAATTCGACCGACTCGGTACCCAAAGCCTCCATTAAGCCATCACTGGCGATTGAAAGCTGTTCCTTGCTCCGATTCCTGATCGCAACAGCGCGCAAGGAGCGCCAACGTTTTTCATCTGCATCGCAAAAAGCATCACGGCGCGACATCGCAATATCCAGATTGTTGGTCTGAAGTGATTTTTGAATTGGGCTGGGTCGGGTATCAAGGTGGCGCACATCAGAAGGAATAGATCGGGTGTAGTAGAACACGCCTCTATTTTTGTGATGTATCTTGTTTCGCGCCTGCTGCCCATATCAGAAACGCCCATTTTCTATTGCAATAGTCCTTGCATTTCGATGGGATTGGCTGACTTCTGCGAAAAAGGGCCTTCTGAACTCAATCAGAAGGCCCTAATATGGCTCCCCAGGCCGGACTCGAACCAACCTAAACAATGGCCAAATTACGCCATTTTACAACCAATCGAACCTCAAGAATCTATTGCATTTCTATTGCGTTTTCTATTGCATCAAACACCTGTGAATATGTCCTATCAGAGCGTAGCTGAGCCGTCAAATCCGGAACCTATCTGCTGGAAAATGGTAGCCTCATGTGAATATCCGTCAAGCAGCAGCATCACTTCAAACATTATTCCCGAGCAGTCACGGCAGCATGACCTCGCGCCTCTACCACCTTCGACTACAAGGTAGAATATCAATTTTAAATAACGAAAAACGCACTTTACGTTAGTTGTTCTCTTGCATCTTTCATGCGTGTTAGTTACTGTGATTAACTAACAAAAATCAGAGAAATCGTTATTTAATGGCCAAATCTGACCTTGCAGCTCGTATTGGAACGAAAAAAGAATGTTCGATTGGTGGTCGGACATCCTACTTTTCATATATTCCCAAACCGCTGCCTCCCAACCCACCACTTCGGATGGAAGAGCTCTATCCTCTGCTTGATCGTGCGAGCACGGCTCTTGGGCGACTGGATGGCATCAGCATTATTTTGCCGGACCCGTCCTTATTTCTCTATATGTATATCAGGAAAGAAGCGGTTCTTTCATCCCAAATTGAAGGCACCCAGTCATCACTTTCTGATTTGCTTCTGTTCGAAGCGGAAGCGGCACCCGGAGCCCCCCTTGACGATGTGACAGAAGTCTCATGCTATGTTGCAGCAATGAACTATGGCATGGAACGTCTTAAAGAGTTTCCGCTTTCACTAAGGCTCATTCGCGAGATCCATTCAAAGTTGCTAAACAACGCAAGAGGCGGCAACAAGAGCCCAGGAGAATTCCGAGTTAGCCAGAACTGGATCGGAGGAACACGACCAGACACAGCGAAATTTGTTCCTCCCCCACCAGAAGAGTTGATGAACTGCCTCGATTCATTTGAGAAGTTCCTTCACGATGAAACTGTCCGCCTTCCAGTTCTGATCAAGGCGGCACTGGCTCATGTGCAATTCGAAACCATCCACCCCTTTCTGGATGGGAATGGACGACTGGGGCGCCTGCTGATCACATTCATATTGTGCGCCGAAGGAGTGCTACAAGCGCCGCTTCTCTATCTGAGTTTGTATTTCAAGGCCAATAGGCAAGCTTATTACGATCATCTGCAGAATGTACGCGAGACAGGAAACTGGGAAGACTGGATTACCTTCTTTCTTACCGGAGTGATCGATACAGCCAATCAAGCAACACAGACAGCGAAACACATGATCCTGCTTTTCGAGACAGATCGAACACGAATTGAAGAGTCGGGCAAATCCACAGCAGCGACGCTCTCAATCCATGCCTATTTACAAAAGCAACCTGTCACCAATACCACCAGATTAAAAAACGCATGTGGCATCTCCCTGCCTACCGTGTTGCGCAGCCTCACAACACTAGAAGAACTTGGAATCGTGCATGAGATTACCGGCAAGGAGCGCAACAAAGTCTTTGCCTACCGTCAATATCTCAACATCCTAAACCACGGCAGCGAACCGCTGGAATACTAGCTCACAGGGAAAATCAGGACGTCAACAGCCCCCAATCCATCGCGCCATCAGCAGGTGTTGAACTTCGGATGTGAATTTAACATCTCTTCGCACAAACATAAATTTTTCAAAGATGTTTTCCTGTATTTCAAACGCCTCCATCAACTGTCGGATAGGAGACGGCGTCTGATTTCCTTGTTCATGACATCGAAGATAATCAGATAATCTTCGCCACTCAGCTCCCGAGGTGCTGTACGGCGCTTATTATTATCTTTCTTGTCGACATCGATAGAATTATCCATGAAGAACAAACCAATTTAGTGTTTCTACGGCAAGCGTTTATGCTGCCGAGGGTCCGTCAATGATTGACCACTCAGCAAATAGGGAAAACGGCAAGTGCCTCCCAAACCAGAATTCGTCCATTTCGCGAGAAAATGCGCTCTTAAGACCGCGATCTGTGCCGAAATGCTCTTTGATCACCTCGTTTTCCTGATACAATCGAGATGTTCAGAAATCTTGTCAGTCCCGACACGCAGTATTTGCATCGCTATTGTCGTTGGCAGCAGGTGCACTATGTGCGGTTTTGCATAGGGCAAAAATTTCACAAACCCAAATGAAATTGATAATAAAGTTATCTGATTGATTTCATGTGGTATTCTTCTCGGTTTCTGCCGTTTCCGTCGCATCTATCTGCTTTGCCGCCGATGCTGTCTCATTGGCCTCGCCATCGCGTTGTCGATGGCGAGGTTGTTCGGTGCGTTTTACTTGATTTACAGCTCTCTGAACGATTGTGCCCGTCGCTTCTCAGCGTGAATGAGATCCAGAAATCGATTGGCAAAATACTGTGCCTCTTGCAAATCGGCGCGGGCACTGGCGTAGGCTGGCGCCAGTGGATCGGCCTCATCCAGGTTGGGCAAAGCCTCCAGCAAATCGTCGACGATCTCGTCAAATTGCGGATCCAGAACACAGCGATTGCTGACAGCATCGATCAGGGCATGTAATGGCCTGATGTCGTCGAAAATATCGCCAACTGCAATATCGGGCATAGAGGATATGCACCCATCGGACTTTGACAAATTCCGCCGAAAGGCAGCTTTGGTCGTAAATAATGCTGATCAGCAGGTGAGAGATACTCATCGAGGCGAGGAAAAAGGACGATAACCCACCTGCAGGTCAGATCGAATAGCTACGTAGCGTGCCAGAATTCATAATAGGTATTAATGCTTATCTCAACCACCACTTATGTGAGGTTCAGAGAAGGTTCTTGATCTTGACAACTGTCATGAATGAAAGAGCATCCCGGACGTTCCTTCTCTCAATTCTGCGTTTGGGGGGCAATTGGCCCGAAGCGACGGCGATTAAAGAGGGGTCTGCCGCAGGCCTTCTCTGATGCTGTCGTAAAATGCCGCCTTGAAGGCAGGGTCTTGTGCCCAAAGCTTGTAGAGTTCCAGCTCATCCTTGCGGCGTTGAAGCATGACATCCTTCATGATTTTCTCGAACGCCAGCTTCTGGGCGTAAGGGTCAGGATTGTCAGAATACTTCTTGTCGAGATCAGGATGGGCTCGGACGCTTTTCAGGATGTTGAGGAACTTGATGCGTTGCTCTTCCGGTGTCGCTCCCCACCCGTCGAACCAGCGTTCGTTGAAGCTGCGGATGATGTCTTCGAGTGGATCCTTTTGTTCTTCCTCGCCGCGATAGCCGCGTGGATTGGGGGTTTGCGGATCAAGCCCGGTCTCCTCGGGGTCAAGTTCGATCGCCTTGTTCAGCTTTGTGCGCTCCAGACCATAGGACGACAGGTCAACAGCCTCGAGCAATTCGTCGAGGGCATCCTGATTGGGGTCGGCAATCTTCAGCTTCGGGACAAGGAACTTGAGGAACCAGAACAGTTTCTCCCAGTCGATCACCTCGAAAGGCATGATCGATGCCATCTGGCTGTAGATCTTGACGAACTGTTTGGCCTTGATCTTGAAGTCGATCTTGTCCTTGTCATCAAGCTGCAGCTCATGATCAAATCGGGCGGCTGCAACATCGATCAACGGGCTGAGGATCTGGGAGTCCTCGCCATCGAAATATCGCTTGCAGAAATCCTCGACCTCTGCCCATTCATAGACGGCGGCGTCGTCAAGCGTGTCCTTCAGCTCATGAAGGACGTTGACATCTGTCGGGCCAGACAGGCTGGTGACGGTGTAGAAAGGATCGAACGCGGCCTTGATGTCGTCAGTCGTGTTGAAGAAATCGAGGACGAACAGATCCTCGGTGCGCTTTCCGAACTTTGGTGCAGACCGATTGAGCCGCGAGAGGGCCTGAACAGCCAAGACCGACTGCAGCTTCTTGTCGACATACATGGCGCAAAGCTTGGGCTGATCAAATCCGGTGAGATATTTGTTGGCGACCACCAGCAGGCGGAAGTCATCCTTGTCAAACTCCTTCCGTGTCTTGTCTTCCGAGAAGCCGTTGACATCGGCTTCGGTATATTTGTTGCCGTCGACTTCTTTCTCGCCAGAGAAGGCAATCAACGCCTTGAACGGGTTACCACGCTTTTCGAGCTCGGCCTTGACCGCCTTGTGATAGCGGATTGCCATCTCGATATTCTGAGAGACGATCATCCCCTTGCCCTTGCCTTGCAGCTTCTTGGCATTGACCACGTTGTCGATGAAATGCCCGACCATGATCTCGGCCTTGGTGTTGATCGTCTGTTGGCTGCGCTCGACATAGGCCTTGAGGGTCTTCTGCGCCTTGGCGGTATCGAAGAGCGGATTTTCCTCGATGGACTTCTGGATCTCGTAATAGCTTTTGTAGGTGGTGTAATTGGCCAGTACGTCGAGGATGAAGCCTTCTTGGATGGCCTGCTTCATGCTGTAGAGATGGAAGGGCTTGAAGCTGCCGTCGGGCTGTTTGGTGCCGAATTTCTCCAGCGTTGTGTTTTTGGGCGTGGCGGTGAAGGCAAAATAGGAGGCGTTGCCGCGCATCTTGCGCGCCTGCATGGCAGCGAGGATCTTGTCCTGATTGTCCTCTTCGTCCGGTTCGGCACCGCCGCCCATGGCTTCGTTCATCTTGTCGTGGGCAATGCCGCTCTGGCCGCTGTGGGCCTCGTCGATGATCACGGCAAAGCGTTTGTCGCTGAGGTCGGCGATGCCATCGATGATGAAGGGAAACTTCTGGATCGTGGTGATGATGATCTTCTTGCCATTCTCCAGCGCGGCCTTGAGGTCTGCCGACCGCATGGCGGGCGCGACGATATTCTTGACCTCGGAGAAATCCTTGATGTTGTCGCGCAGCTGCTTGTCGAGTAGGCGACGGTCGGTCACGACAATCACGCTATCAAAAAGCGGGGTGTCGAGCGCTCGCGCGCCGGGCAAGGACAGTTTGTCAGGATAGGTCTCGATCAGCTGATAGGCGGTCCATGTGATGCTGTTGGATTTGCCAGAACCTGCCGAATGCTGAATGAGATAGCTTTGCCCAACGCCATGACTTGCGGCGTCAGTAAGCAATTGGCGCACGACGTTGAGCTGATGATAACGCGGGAAAATGAGTGTTTTCTTGTTGAGCGGGTCGGCGACCTTGCCCTCCAGCAGAACGAAATGCTGGATGATACCGGCCATGCTTTCGGGCTGGAACACTTCTTCCCAGAGATAGGCGGTCTTGTGGCCGTCCGGATTGGGCGGGTTGCCTGCGCCTTCGTTATGGCCTTTGTTGAAGGGCAGGAAGAAGGTTTTCGGCCCGGCGAGCTTGGTGGTCATCCAGACCTCGTCGGTGTCGGCGGTCATATGCACCAGCGTCCGGCCAAATTGCATCAGGGTCTGGGAGGCATCGCGCTCTCGATACTGCTTCTGGCCGTGATAGCGGGCGGTTTGGTTCGTCCAGTGGTTTTTCAGCTCCAGCGTGACCAGCGGCAGGCCATTGAGAAACAGGACCATGTCGACGGATTCATGCGGGTTGGCCAGACTGTGATGAACCTGCCGGGTGACGCTCCAGATATTGGCGGCGAAATTGTCACGCACCTTCTGGGCCGAGCTTGCCAATGGGGCAGGGTACATCAGGTTGAAATGGGCATCATCGACTTTGAGGCCCTTTTTCAGAAGATGCAGGAGCCCCTTGCGTTTGACCAGCTTGTCAAACTGGCCAAGGATCTTGGCCTGCCAGTCAACGGGGTTACGCGTCTTGAGTTTGTCGAGGGCCTCGCCTTGACTGCTGTCAAGAAATTCCCAGAACAGAGCCTTGTCGAGCGCGAGGGTGGGGTCGAAATCAGCCGGACGACCAATGCGCCAAGGGCCTGTCGGCGCTCCACCTGTGGCGAGCTCTTCTGAAATCGTGCCGGTCAGGTGCCGCTCTATGGCCTGTTCCAGTGCGATTTCCTTTGTATTGCTGACCATGATGCCCCCCTTAACTGACCTTGATCTTGCCCGTCACCGCCGCGTTGATCAGGCTCGTTTTGTATTCCTTGAGTGCTGCGATTTGGGATTCCTTGAGTGAGATGGCGTTGTCGATTTTGCCAGATATCTCCGAAGCATATCGAATAATTTTATCTTGCTCTTCTGGAGACGGTACGATCGTCAGACAGTTGCGGAAATCGTCCCAGTATAGTCTTTTTCGAAAATCAGTGATGCCCTTGGAACTAGCGTCCATTTGGCGGATAAATGCAGGCGTCCTGTTCAAAAGCTCGAAATAGTCTGCGACGAGAGCCGCAACAGGGCGCGCAACGACATAAGCAGGACTAACCATGCCATGTGTGTGAACCGCGCCGATACCACCTTGCCATGCCCTCATCATATTGTAGGCAATATCACCAACCAGAACTTCTTTGTAGGCGCTACGATCCTCGATTTTTATGATTGAGCGGATGTTTTCATCTTCGGACAGCTCTTCCCGCGAGACGCCACTGTGAATTGAGACCGAAAGCACAGGCAGTTCAGCACTACCCGCATTCTTCATCTCTTTGAACAGCGTAAAGTTCCGGCGCACCTCCCAATGCGCGGGGATCTCGCCGATCCAGTTGATGCCGCTGTCTTTCATGGGGGCGTCGGGGTTGAGGCCTCTTGTCACGGCCTGCTGGATCAGGATCTGCCTGCGCTCCTTCAGAAGCGCGATCTGCTCCTCCTTGATCCGCACCGCCTCGTCAATCGTCGCGCATTTTGTGTCGAGAAAGGCAGCGATGGCGCGTTGTTCGGGGAGGGGGGGTAATATCGTTCCCAAACTGCGAAAGTTTTCCCAATACAGGCGCTTACGGAAATCAGTGATGCCTTTCGATGCAGCATCCATGGCCGAAACGTAAGCAGGGCTTCTAAACTGCCTTTCAAGATATGAGGAGCAAACGCCTTTATTTGGCTTTGCAACGACATAGGCTGGACTGACCATTCCATCGACATGAACACGGCCAATTCCTCCCTGCCAAGCGCGCATCATGTTATAAGCAATATCGCCAGGGGCAACGCATTTATACGCCGTGCGGTCTTCAATCTTGATGATAGATCGAACGTTATCTTCATCGGACAACTGCTCGCGAGAAACGCCGCTATGAATTGAGACAGACAACACGGGCAAATCTGCCCGGCCTGCTTGCTTTGACTCCCTGAAGAGTGCGAAGTTGCGCTGAACCTCCCAATGGTCGGGAATATCTCCAATACCGTCAATGCCGCTGTCTTTGTATCTGTTATACCTCGGATAAGCCGATATCATCATTCCACCGGCTCCAGCTTTGTTGCCACTTCCACGCCGAGGATGTCGGCGATCAGGCCGTCGGCCTTTTCTTCGAGGGCCAGAATATCCCTTGTTACCTCTTCAAGGCTGCGCAGGGGCTTGTGGCGGTAGAAATATTTGTTGAAGCTGATCTCATAGCCGATCTTGACGCTGTCGAGATTGATCCAGGCTTCGCCCACATGCGGCTTGACCTCTGTCAGGAAATAACGGTGAATGCTGTCCTTCAAGGGCACCGACTCCACGTCGCGCAGATCGCTTGATGATTCATATGTCAGATAGCTGCCGTCGCCCTGCCGGTAATAGCCGAAATCGGCAAGATCATCGGTTTCACAGCCCAGATGCTCGGTCAACTCTTCAAGCTCACTGCGCGAGAATTTGTGTTTCTTGGCGATGACCTTCTCCGCCGTCTCGTCATACCAACTGACAGCATTGAGAATGGCGTTCTTCTCTGATGCCGAGAGCTTCAGTTTGCGGGCCTTGATGGCCTTGGTGACAGCAGCGTTGAAGGCATTGAAATCGTTGGTCTCGCCCGTTCCTATATCGCCCATCAGCAGGGTGGCCGCGTCCAGCAAGTCGCGCAGCTTCAGCCAATATTTGGTGTCGAGCAGTTTGCCCCGCTGCTTGGCATTGAGGCCGAGGCCCTGTTCCTCGCACCATGCGACGATGGCCTTTGTCTGCTCCTTGAGGAAACCTGACTCATAGACCTTGTCGCCATGTTCGGCCCATAGCCATTCCATCGGTTCACGCAGGCTCTTGTCGAACCGCAAGGGGGAAAGACGCTCTTCAGAGAATGCCGCTCGTCGCCGGTCTGTCCGCTCGATGGACGCCTTGTAATAGCCGAAATCTGCATTGTCGAAGACCTGCGCGGCAATGCCGACGGGATCGTTGTTGGCGTCAATTTCGCGCTCAATCTGATTAAAGGCAAAGCAGGCCTTGGTGATTTCCTCGATATGCTCGTCGGTGAACTCGCAGTTCTTGTCGCCAAGATTCTTGCGCAGCTTTTTGTAGAGCAGGTTGGTGTCGATCAGCAGCACCTTGCCACGCCGGCTTTCCGGATTGGCATTGGTCAAGAGCCAGATATAGGTGGTGATGCCGGTATTGTAGAACAGGTTGTTGGGCAGCTGAATGATGGTGTCCAGCATGTCATTCTCGATGATATGGCGGCGGATGTTGCTCTCGCCGCTGCCTGCATCGCCGGTAAAGAGGCTGGAGCCATTGTGAACCGAGGCAATGCGCGAGCCGAGAGGGCTGGTGCCGGTCGGCTTCATCTTGTTGACCATTTCCATCAGGAACAGCAACTGACCATCCGAGGTGCGCGGCGTAGCGTCAAGATCCTCTTCTTGCCCCAATAGTCCTTGAGCTTGACCACAAAGCGCGGGTCAATGACATCCTTGCCGTCCTTGATATATTTCACCTCACTGTTCCAACTCTTACCGTAGGGCGGGTTGGAGAGCATGAAGTCGAAGCGGGTGGAGGAGAACTCGTCCGTCGAGAGGGTCGAGCCGACGCGGATGTTTTCAGGGTTGTTGCCCTTGATCATCATGTCCGACTTACAGATTGCGTAGGTCTCGTCGTTGATCTCCTTGCCGAAGAGATAGATGTCTCCCTCGGCACAGATCTGACCCGCGGGGTCGGTGATATAATTCTGCGCCTCGGTCAACATGCCGCCCGAGCCGCAGGCCGGGTCATAGATCGAGATGACTCCGGGCAATTTGTCCTTGACCGGGTCGAAAACGAGGTGGGTCATGAGGTGGATCACCTCACGCGGCGTGAAATGCTCCCCGGCTTCCTCATTGTTCTCTTCGTTGAGCTTGCGGATCAGCTCTTCAAAGACATAGCCCATGCCGAGGTTGGAAAGACCCGGCAACAGATTGCCATCGGGGTCTTCAACGTCATTCGGGGTGAGGTTGATGTTCGGCGAGACGAATTTTTCGATGACATCCAGCAAGACCTGCTTCTCCGCCATATGCCGCATCTGGGCCAGCAGATTGAAGCGGGCGATGATCTCTTTCACATTGTCGCTGAAGCCGCTGAGATAGTCCTCGATATTGGCCAGAAGGATCTGCTGGTTGTTGGTCGCCGTGCCGTGGATCTTCTTTAAGGTCCACTGGGATGTGTTGAAGAAGACATAGCCGGAAGCGGCCTTCAGTGGTTCATCATCCAGCTCGGTTTCTCCCATGTCTTCCTTCTGATACCTGACCTCTTCCAGCACCGCATCCTTGGTGGGTTCCAGAAGCGTATCGAGGCGGCGCAAGACGACCATCGGCAAGATGACATCGCGATATTTGCCGCGCACATAGACATCGCGCAGGCAGTCGTCGGCAATGCGCCAGATGAAGGAAACCAGATTGTTATGGGAGACTTGATTCATGTTGTTCTTCAATTCAGTCGGCGAATATTGTTTATTGAGTTGCAGAGACGGTATAGCTACAGCTTTGGATCTGCAAGGCAATACCGCCTTCTTCCAATGAGGTTTCATGCCTGCAGGAAGGGTTGCGCTCTCCCTATCAGATTCGAGCTTGGCCGCATTTGATTTGGTGAGATGTTAGAGCCCGACAAGAGTTGAGCACGCATTCCCGGTTTCTCCAGCGAAGCGCCTGGGAATATGGCTGTAAAATACCCGTCATGACAGTTGTCATGACCGTTGCTGTCATGTCATTAGGGCCATCAAGCTCTGTCAAACCCTGTGATCTTGACAGCTGTCATGAAGTGTCAATAGACAAGAATGGGCCGCCTTAAGAGAGAAGTGTCGTTTGATGGCTTCCTGAACAGTTGATTTTCGTGAACAGAACCTGATCCACAGCTTTCCGTGCGCAATGGCAAGACGTTGGCAATCTTGACATTTGTCATGAACTGCGTCTTTGGATCAGAATGGGCCGAAAGCGGACCTTGACCGTAGGTACGGGATTTTTGATGCCGCTGAACCAAGCAGACGTTGGCTTCGGCGTCTAGGCACAAATGACCAGGTTGGGCGAATTGTGGTCTTCAGAACCTGAGCCTCTATTTTATGGATGTTCGGTGATAATCAACGATCAATCTGATGATTGGCAGTTAATGGATTGAATGATTGTCAATTTTCTCGATTTCCGACTATAGCGAAGTTGTTGAGCAACCCTCGTGCTGTGGCCGTTAGGCAACATAACGCGACGTCAGGTTGGCCGATCAGACCTTTATCACAGCAAAAAACCTTGTATTTTGGGAACGACGATATGGAGTCAGGGTTGTATAATTCGCATAAAATCCTTTAGAGTGTAAAACCAAAGAAGGTATTTCATCTCACTACAATCACTTAGAATATTGCGAGGCAAGCATGTTTGGAACAGTTTCATCAAAGCTCTTTGCCATGATGCTGATGTCGGCGGTTGCAGTACCCGCCTATTCAACAAAGGCCGAAGCAGGTCGCGGTGGTGCATTTGCTGCAGGTGCGATCATTGGCGGCGTGGTGGGTGCGATTGCAGCCAGTCAAAACAGCAAAAGAAACACCGGTCGTAAAACTTATTATAAAACCCGCAGGAGCAATGCCAATCGTGCTGCCTATGCAGCGCAACGCAGTCAGAATATTGAAATTCAGAAAGCACTGAATCTGTATGGCTTCAATGTAGGCCGTGCCGATGGCGCTCTGGGCCGCAAGTCAAAAGCTGGTATTCGACAATTCCAGATGGTCAACGGCTTTGCCCCAACAGGCCAGCTAACCCCGCATGAAACACAGATGCTGCTCAGCGTGCCGTTTCAGGTGGAAAATGCCCTCTATCAAAATGGCTTTTCCGTTGGTGTGGTTGACGGCAAGACCGACCAACAGACCACCATCGCCATCTCCCAGTTTCAGGGCAAATTGGGCGAAATGCCAACAGGTCAATTGACCCCGGATCAAACCAACCGCCTCATCTCAGAGCATCAGAGCATCATGGCCAATCAGACCATGGGTGCCCCCAATGGCTCTATGCCAGTGACCCCGGTATCTGCCACTACCATGGCGGCACCCGGACAGTCTTCGAAATTCCCGCTGATTGAAGCCACCAACTTTGCCAAAGGCAAAATACGCAATGAGACAGCCGTTGCAGTGATCATCGGCAATCAGGATTATGGTGGCAAAGACATCCCGAATGTCGAATTCGCCACCCGTGACGCCTTGGCAATGAAATATGCCTTCATCAATACCCTTGGCATTCCAGAAGATAATGTCATCTATATTGAAAATGCCAGCCTATCAAAGCTGGTCGACACTTTCGGCAATGAAAGCCCGGATGGCAGCTTGCTTTGGTCCTACATTGATCCAGATGGCCAATCAGACGTCTTTGTCTATTATTCTGGTCACGGCATTCCATCTCTTGACAACAATGGTGGGCAGGCACAGGCCTATATCGCTCCAACAGATGTTCGTTCGACCTCGTCGATCCAGTCATCTTATTCGCTGGCTAAACTTTATGACAATCTGCAGGCGCTGCCGACCAAGTCTGTCACTCTGTTCATCGATGCCTGTTTCTCCGGCGCTGCAGGCAATGGCGACATGATCATTCAGTCTGCGTCTCCCATCGTGATTCCCGCCTATGCACCAAAGGAAAGCGGCAGGATCAATGTCTTTGCCGCCGCTCAGGCTGACCAGATTGCCAGCTGGGATCAGAAAGTCGGCCACGGCATCTTTACCAAGCATCTGATTGATGGACTGGCCGGTAAAGCAGATGGCGATGACGATGGTCGCGTATCCAATGGCGAACTGGAGGGCTTCCTCAAAAAGCAGGTCCATCGCAGTGCACGCCGCACATGGCGCCGCGATCAGACGCCAACCTTCGAAGGCGATCTCGAGCAGGTCATCGTCAATTACTGATCACTAGACATATCAGGCCGCAAAATCCATTTGGGCGTTGCGACCTGACTTATTCCCTTGTCCGAATTGTTTTATCGCATTGCATTACGAATGGAGTTATTGATGCGTAAATTGATTAGCGTATGCCTATTCGCCCTGTTTGCCGTGATGGCTGGCAGTGCAGCGCAGGCACAGCCCGTGCGAATTATTGTGATGGGCGAAGACAGTGATCCCGCCACTATCCGCAGAGGCCATGATATATTCAAGCGTGTGATTGCCGAGTTGCGCCGCCCAATGCGCAAGGCGGAATTTGACATTATGGATGAAGAAATCATCGCAACCGATCTTGGCTTTGCCGTCAATGAGCGTCGTCCAAAACTTGAATTGCTGCAGACCGTCAAGCTCGCCAACCGCAGCCTGAACATGAACAACCGGTCGCGCTTTTTGGCCCTGTTTCGCATTCATGTC
The DNA here is from genome assembly GCA_963676965.2 of uncultured Cohaesibacter sp. Taxonomy (GTDB): domain Bacteria; phylum Pseudomonadota; class Alphaproteobacteria; order Rhizobiales; family Cohaesibacteraceae; genus Cohaesibacter. The sequence continues at coordinate 61,044 of CAXXSO010000084.1, read as the reverse complement.
TATTCCGAGACCCTTTCTTTTGCCAAACAGGTTAAGGTGCGTCTTGATGGTGAATTGTATGATCTGGAAACCGGCGCTTTCATCGATGCATTTGAAATTCCAGAAACCCGCTTCCCTGTACCTCTGGAATGCAATCGTATCTGCATGAGCGAGAAATCTGGCGAACATGCCCGCGATATGGCCGGCAATCTGGGGCAGGTTCTATCCCGTGAGCTGCAAATTTACGTTGCATCGAAATCTGCCAAGCCTGCCGAGAATGAGCAAATGGCAAATGTCGGCATGCGCAGCTCCTACACCTTGCGTGTCAAAGGCTTCAAGCCAAGCGCCTTGCTGAAAATTGTTGGCGCTATCCGCGAGGATTTCAAAGGAACGTCCAACTTGGTGCTCGAAGAGCGCAATGAGAATGAGCGCATCTATCGTCTGGAAACGCATGACCTGACCGTACCGCTGGATGAAAGCATCCAGACGTTGCTGATGGGCGCTGGCTTTGACATTGACCGGGATGTTTCGGTCAGCTTGGTCAATGAGACCCTTTCCTTGGAAAATCTCTCTTACTAACAGACCGATGCATAAGGGGGCTGCATGGCGGCCCCCTTGTTGCTTTTTCTTGGTTCTCTCTTGGCTCGCGTGCCATTTTAAACGCTTTGCAGACCCGTGCAATTGGCATCTCGATCTGACCAGATTGGTGCCAAACCTCCAACAATCTGCAGGCAATTCCATTAGGTCAAATAGCATGAAATTTTTGCGATATATTTTTTTGCTCTGCTTCACCCTATGCACGAGCAGTGCCGCTTTGGCTCAGTCCGGGCGCTATGAATTGCTCGACCAAGGCGATGCAATGCGGGTCTTTTCCGCACCTGTTGGCTCACAAATCAAAGTCCTGCGTGATGGCAAGGCCGACACCATCGTCAAACAATCGATCATCGTGCAAGAGCGCCCACTCAGCGCTCTGCTCAGTGACTATGCTCTCATTAGTCGCCTGCCGGGCTTCATTTCGCGTGACATTCGATTTCAGTTTGGCAGTGACCTCCTGACCGTGTCGGCTCAGCAATATCTCAACAGCTTGGCGCCGCAAATTTCACAAAGCTTTAAGGCCAACCCGGATCTGACCTTGTTGATTGCTGGCTACACCGATGCAGTCGGCAGCGCTTCCTACAATTTGGACCTTTCGGCACGGCGCGCCACGGCAGTGAAGCTTTATTTGATGGACAATTTCGGTTTCCCATCTTGCCTGTTCAACACGGCAAGCTTTGGCGAATTGTGGGAAGGGCTTTTGGTCAAAACCAATCAGGCCAATGCGCTCAATAGACGCGTTGAAATCCGCAGCACCGACGTCCTGACCGCAGCCGGATCCCAATCCTCACTGCTGAGCTGTCGCAATTCAGGCTATGCGGATGATTTGTCACAAAATACCACCCCATCTCAACCAATTCAGCCCAATAGCGGCACCTCTTGTAGCGCCAACACTGTCGGAACATCTCTGACCCTGACCATGAAGGGCTTCAACAATTCGGAATTTGTAACCCATTTCGAAAAAATGTGGCCAACCTTAACCGGCTACAAAGGGCATTATCTGGAAGAAGTTCAGCCAAATTTGCGCTATTTTCGGGTGGAACTGACCAATGGTGGCTGCGAAATTCTTGACGACATTTTGCGACATCTTGAACGAAACGGCTATCGCGTTGATGACCAGATCACAACGCAAATGAAGGGTAACCAGCTCGTTGTAGAAAAGCTCTAAAGGCTTGCACTTGCGCCGTTGCTTCTTTTCCAAACCAAAGGGAGCCGCCTTGGTGGCTCCTGATCTATACTCTTTGGGCTTATGTCGCAGAAGCTATTTCGTTGGGCGTTCTTCATGCATGACTTACTGAAATTTTTCGCACTCTTTTGCCTCTTTCTGGTCTCTCTGTTGGCTGGACCAGCTGCCCGTGCGGGCATTGTAGAGGCGAATATCGACACGGCAGTTTTTGACCTGGTGGGCAATCTGCGCAGCTCAAATGTAAGTCGTGTGGGTGTCGAAATGTCTGCCACCCATCGTGACTACCTCAATGACAGCGACCGTAAACGGATCATTTCTCTGATCGAACGGTTCCTGTCCGAACAGTCAGAAGAAAGTTTCTCGGTCATTTCCCGCAGTTCAACCCAACAGGCCCGACGGGAGTCCAAAAACAGCAACCAGTCATTTTCCGACTTTGTTGATCAGCAAAGCATCGACACGGTCATTCGGTTGAATACTTATGATTTTCATGGGGGCTTAAAATTCAACCTCGAAGCAGCCCCTTATGGCCAGACCAAACTGATCGCTGCGTCGGAACAATATTTGCTGGTCGACAGCATGCAAGATCTCAACCGGGTATCCCCGCAAAGGGCAATGCACATTGTCTCCAAGGAGCTTGGCCAATATTTGCTCGAAAGAGCTGACTATCGCTACTCAACCCCGTTCTCAGTTAAAATTGCAGATAAGCAAAACGCTGACAAACTCATCACCTATTTGAAGAACCTAGCCTTATCAGAACTCAGCATTCAATGGGAAGGACGCTACAACCAACCAGGCTTGCAAGCGCTTGATGATGGAATTCAAGGCAAATTGGAAGTTGGCCCTTGGGGGCTGGATTTGGCTGCCGACATTCATGACAAAGGTATATCAGTGACTGTGGCTTTGGTGCGCGATGGCTTCCGTCAGACCAGTCGCTTCATTGAAATTGACAAGGCTCAGATTGATCCCGGCCTGTTGGACTATGCCAGCATGAGGCCGTTTGAGCGTTCATCAAAGCGCGAAGCAAAAGGCCCCAACCAAACGCCCGTGCTACCCTTTGTTGCCGAAGGAAAGGCTGTTATTGGCGAAAGCTTGAGCGATCAGGAAGCGGTAACTGCCGCCAAACTGCTGGCCCGCTCCCGCGCTATCAGCGCAGCTCTGGATCTAGACCCACCCCATATTGGCCTTGTGCGCAGAAGCCGGGAAATCCTCCATCTGATTAGCTATCTCAATCAAGGTCTGCCCTATAACGAAAGCTGGTCCATCAAGCGCGACAAAAATATCGTCGAAGCATCGGTCAAACTAAAAGTCATTGCGTTGCCCCATAGTGACGTGACCGCCCGGATAAAATCCCCAGTCCTGCTCAGCGGCGACCCACTACGAATGACAGTTCTGTCTGAAAAATCGCTCTATTTCGGCCTGTTCGGTTGGCAGGCCGATGGCACCGTTGTGAGGATTTTTCCCTTCCGCCACAGTGAAAAAATCAGGCTAAATGACGACCGGCCCACCTTGCTGCCTTCCAAACAATTTGGCTTGGCCTCTCTTACCAGCATGCCCTTGGAAGGGGCAGAATCGAACCATGAAGCATTGGTCTTGATCACCTCCAGCCGCCCGCTCAATCTTGGTCAGCTGGCCAAACGGGTCGCCCATTCCAATGAAAATTGGCAGAAAAGGGGCCATCGAGACTCACAGTTCTTCGACATGCTCACCTTGCAGATTCAGGCCTCGTCGTCCGATACCAGCGTCCGTTTTGTGCCGTTTGAAGTCGTCAGCACCAAGTAGTTCTGCGATGGCGCTGACGACGGATGATGTAAGCACAAAAACTGATTGGGTCTGAGTTTCAAGATAGAGGCAACAGTAATGTCCTGATCAAGATAAATGCGCCATTTGCTTAAAACCTGCATAATAGCCGCAGAATCCGCTTTGTTGATGTTTGCTGATAGGATTTCACTGCGTTTTGCCTTAAGGTCGGCAATCGAGAAAACACTCGCATAGCCAGCTTAGCTTTGAATGCCCGTTTCGGGCCGCGATTGCTAATCAGCGACCTGGATGAGCGTTTTCGCATGATGATGCATCGCACTCGACCGCTTGGAGCCCAGAGCTGCCGCACATTCTAGGTGTCGAGGCTTCGTTGAAAGTGTCTTGTCCTGACATTTAATTGTTCATTAGTCACTCCAAATTAAAATCGACTTTATTCAACTGAGGGTTGATTATGAAATCTCCTGTAGTCGGTGTTCTTCTGGGCCCCCTGATCATCATTGCTTTTTTTCTTGGTGTCGGAGATATGGGAATAGTCGTAGCGATGTTCGTTGCATGGGCTGCGCTGGTGTATATTCCTGTATTTGCTATATTTGTGTGGTGGTTTCAAGTCTCGTCGTTATTCCCACTTGTCGTGATCGCCAACTCTATACCATTTGTAATTTTTACTTTTAATTGTCACGGCAAGTTTTCACTCAACTGTTCCTTAAGTGCAGATGCTGCGCAACCGTATTATGCGGTTACTTTCTGCGCCTTTGTGTATTGGTTGTTCGTTAGAAAATAACAGTCTTTTGCAATAGCACCAATTTATCGATCCGCAACAATAGGGCAACTTCGTCCGCACAACTGTCACCCGGCATCTGAAAATGCTGCATTTCGTTCGAACGGCAAAAATGGGGAAGCAAGTTTCTGGGAAGTAGCCTGTGCCGAGTGACCGCTTTGGGCCGACTGAGCCGGGCTGTCCCGCTCAATCATCGGGCGTTGCTTTGGGCGATTTTGAAGGCGGGCCTGTCGCAAGAAAGGCTTGGTAACAAACGTGGGCCAGGTGAGAGAAATCTCGATTTCCCACAGACTCCATGGCCGAACATTTCAGCCACACAAGGGGCGCGATATAGTAGGCTAGCGGGCAAACCGTGCGGGCCAGAGGGATGGGTTTCAAGAAATGGCGAAGATACCGTCTTTAAAAAGCATTCAGGCCTTTGAGGCCGCTTGTCGGCACTTAAGCTTCAAAGATGCGGCTGACGAGCTTTGTGTCACACCAACCGCTATATCGCACCAGATCAAATCGCTTGAAGAGCAATTGGGCGTTCCATTGTTTTATCGACTGACCCGAGCGTTGAAGCTTACCGAAGATGGGCCAATTCCGCTCCTTACATTGTTGCGGCGTTCAGGAATTTCGAGGCAGGCTCCCTCGCGCTTGAAGAAGACACACTCGATGGTACGCTGACCATCTCTACTACGGGGTCCTTTGCTGCCAATTGGCTAAGCCCGAGGTTGCGTGATTTCTATGATAAATACCCGACTATTTCGGTTCGCCTCTTGTCCAGTGATCAGCTAACGGACTTCAAAACCAGTGGTGTCGATGTTGCCATCCGTTATGGCTATGGTGACTATCCGGACAGTCACGTTGCGTGGGTTTTAAATGACCGGGTTGCGCCGGTCTGTAGCCCGGAAAAAGCGACATCGCTGACCGTTCCAAAGGATCTATTAAGCTCCCGGCTGATCGAATATCAGTGGAGTGGATTTTCTGATGTGGATCCAAGTTGGCAAGGCTGGATCGATGCTGTCGGGCTGACCGGCGCAAGTGTGGAGCCTCACGTTACCTATTCGGAGGAGCATATTTGCCTTTTGACGGCCGGCGATGGCCATGGCGTGGCTTTAGTCAGTTTACTGGCCGCTGCGCGTTTTCTGGATAAAAATATGCTGGTTGCTCCCTTTGATACGGCTTTGGACAACAAAAGCTATTATTTGGTCTGCCCTGAGACCCACGCAAATCGTGCAAGGGTGCGGGTGTTCAGGGACTGGCTTCTGGATCAGGCTGATGTTTTCCGCGACAGCGAGGTTGGTCAAAGATTCTTTGATCATCAATAAACCCTCACCAGTGTCATATTCGGATCGTCGTTGTCATGCCTGGTTTAAGGCAGCCAAAACGGATGAGTTTCATTCATTTGACGTCGAATTCTCTTCATTTGTGAGACCCAGCCGGTTGCTTCACCCTTCCGAAATCCATTTCATTTCGATTAGGTGAGACAATGACAACAATCCTCAGAATTGACGCCAGCGTGCGTCGTACAGACAATAGCGTTGAATCTTACAATTCCATCTCTCGCACACTGGCTTGACGGCTTTGTAGAGGAATGGAAAGCTGCTGACCCAGATGTTGAGATAATCCTGCGCGATGTGGGGATGACCCCTCCAGACTTCATTTCCAACGACTGGATTGCCTCGGTTTTTACGCCGGAGGACAAGCGCACAGACGAACAGCGAGCTGTGGTGAGGCTGTCGGATATGCTGATCGACGAGCTTGATCGTGCTAACATTTTGCTGATTTCTTCGCCGATGTATAATTATGGCATGCCGGCGGCTCTCAAAGCCTGGTTTGATCAGGTCATTCGGGTCAACAAGACCTTCACGTTTGATCTGGCCCGTGGCGACTTTCCGCTTGAACCTATCATGTCCGGCAAGACTCTGGTGTTGCTGACCTCTGCTGGTGAGTTTGGGTTTGAGCAGGGTGGAATCCGGGATGGGTCAGGGCACTTGTCCAGCCATATCAACACTCTGCGCAAATATCTGGGTGCGGATACCATGTTTGAAGCTGCTGCAGAATATCAGGAGTTTGCAGACGAACGCCACAAGGCCTCCGTTGCTTCAGCCCAGACTGCCGCCAGAGACATCGCCCGCAAGCTTGTCAGTCCGCTCTAGGGGTGTTGGGACGTGATGGGGCGAATGGTGTCGCAATAGCTTTGATGGTTGGCAGGGACGACAGCTCCCTGATGCGGACAATGGCATCCCACGTTTCCCTAAAACTATGTACCGCCGCTTTTCCAAAAGATTGATATCTCGATATATTGAAAGAATTTTGCAATTGCGCAACCCCGTCATGAGGTCGCTTGAAATGCTGCACTTCGCTGGAATGTCAGGAAGGGGGAAGTTGGCTTTAGAAACCAGACCCTGTCGAGCGGCAGCTTTGGGCCGCGAATACCAATCACGACCCCAGATGAGCGAATTCGGATGATGATGCGCTGCAGTAGACTGCTTGGAGCCCAAGGTGTACATTGAGATTTATGGGTCATTCATGGGTGCAAAAATTGGCATGCTGAAATCCCAGACTCTATCCTGCCGTTCGTCTGTCAGCAAATTCCGCAGGGCAACTTTCTCATTCCTGCCACTCGAACAAAATGTTGCATTTTTAGTCACGATGTGACCGGTGGGCGGACACAGCAAAAGATAAGAAGTTTGGTTGTTACCGAAGACGGACGAAGAGATAGAACCTCCCGTCATGTGCCGAACGACTGACACGCTCAACCCGTTGGTGCTCGTAGAGCACCAACACATCAGGATTTTGCGCGTTCACAAAGTCTGCTCACCCCTTTTGTCTTTGCAATTCCAATTGCAGGCTATGATGTTCCTTGTCCAATTGAACGCTTACGCTGTTGTGGGTCGCCGGGCATGGAGCGCCGTCCAGAGTGGCGATTACTCCGTCCTCTCCGTCTACAAAAGTCTGCGAAACGGCAATGTCATAGTCCGTTTCATCGACCCGCACATGAAGATCAAAGCCCGGCCAGCCTTTCGGAATGCAGGGAGCAATAATCAGAGTGCTCCCTTCTCGCCTCAAGCCAAGAATGCCCGAGATGCCAGCCTGATACATCCAACCGGCCGATCCCGTATACCAGGTCCACCCTCCCCGTCCGACATGCGGGGCGACAGAATAAACATCTGCGGCGATCACATAAGGTTCCACCGTGTATCGCTCTGTTGCCTCTGGTGTAAGGGCATGATTGATGGGATTGACCAACGAGAAAAGCGAGTGTGCCTGCTCGCCTTCCCCCAATTGTGCAAAGGCAAGGATCGCCCACATTGCCGCGTGGGTATATTGTCCGCCATTCTCGCGTAATCCCGCAGGGTAACCCTTGATGTAACCGGGATCACTGGCTGATTGATCGAAAGGCGGCGTGAACAGCAGCGCCAATCCCTCGTCCCTCAGAACAAGGTGTTGATCGAGGGAGCCCATGGCCATTCGCGCCCGCTCCCTGTCTGCCGCGCCAGACAAGACGGCCCATGATTGGGCGATGGAGTCGATTTTACATTCTTCACTGGCAGAAGATCCCAACCACATGCCGTCATCATAGGTTGCCCGGCGATACCATTCTCCATCCCATGCCGTATTTTCAAGGGATGAGAGCAAGGAGGTTGCATGTGCGGTCCAGAGTTTGGCCCGTTCGGGATCTCGTTTTTCTGCCAACGGTGCGAAAAGATGAATACTCCGCAAAAGCAGCCAACCGAGCCAGACGCTGGTTCCCTTGCCTGCTTCGCCAACTCGATTCATACCGTCATTCCAGTCGCCAGTCCCGATCAGCGGCAACCCGTTTTCTCCTGTTAACGCCAGACACAAATCCAGTGCACGGGCGCAGTGCTCAAACAGGCTTCCTGTTTCGTCCGAAATGTCCGGCACGAAGAAGGCATCATGGGTCCCAGCCGTCAACAAAGGACCATCTAGAAACGGCAACTTTTCGCCGAGAATGGCCTCATCCCCGGTTTGGGCAATGTAGGTTGCCGTGGCAAAGGCTAGCCACACTCGGTCATCGGAAATATGCGTTCGGACCCCTTGGCCCGAATGAGGGAGCCACCAATGCTGGACGTCACCTTCCACAAACTGCCTTCCGGCAGCAAGGAGAAGATGCTTTCGCGTTTCCTCCGGTTGAGAGAAGGTCAGTGCGATATGGTCCTGCATCTGGTCTCGGAACCCATAGGCTCCACTTGCCTGATAAAATCCAGAGCGCGCCCAGATGCGACAAGCTTGCGTCTGATAGAGGAGCCAACCATTGAGCATAATGTCCATGGCACGATCGGGGGTTTTAACCTGAACCGCTCCCAAACTATCCTTCCAATAGCGTTGAACCCCGGACAGACACGCATCGATATCACAGGTGCGGTATTGGGTGATAACTTCACGAGCGCCCTCTCTGGTGCGACTTTGTCCAAGAAGGGAGACAAAATCATGGCTCTCACCCGGTTCCAACACAATGGTGGTGCGCTGTGCTGCACACGGATCAAGGCATGCACCCATGGTGCCGGAGAGTGCTTTTTTGCCTCTCATGGCTTCCGGATGGGCAAGGCTGCTGTTTCGTCCGATAAAGCCGGTTCGGTCGGCCATCCATTCCTGCTGAAGACCGTTAAAATCGGCAAATGCAACCCTATCGGGGAAGGCTATATTCCACGGTTTGGTTGCAAACAGAGCTCCGGTTTCTTCATCTCGCTCGCTTAGAATGAAAGGTTCGGACTTGACCCGGGATGAGCCCAGAACCCAGTCGTTATAGAGGGTGACGGATAGGTGCCGCCTCCGGTTGGACCTGTTGGTCAATGTTAACTTGGAAATCCTGATCGGATCTGACAGAGGAACGAATTGCACCAGATTGGAATGGATCCCTCCGGCGGCATGCTCGAACCTGCTGTAGCCGAACCCATGGCGCGTTATGTAGGTGCCTTTGTCGCGAATGGGCTGAGCGGTTGGACACCAAACCGCACCGCTTTCCTCATCGCGGATATAAATTGCCTCACCCGCAGGATCGGCAACCGGATCATTGGACCACGGCATTAGCTGGTTCTCGCGGCTATTCTCTGCCCAGCAATATCCGCTCCCCGTCTCCGAGACCTGAAAGCCGAAATGTGGATTGGCAATCACATTGATCCATGGTGCAGGCGTAGTGTCGTTATCCTTCAGAGTGATGACATATTCCGTGCCGTCTTTATCGAAGCCTCCAATCCCGTTGAAAAACTCCAGATCCTTTGGCTGCGGCAAGAGGTCCTGGTCTGAGACAATGACGGGAATAGGGGATGCGTTGCCAACACTTGTCTTTGACACCTGATCCGGCTGGAAAATACGGCTCAATTGCTCCGAGAGGGGACCCGTGATTGGCGACGAGCGACACGCGCGCGACCGAAACCAGAAGGGATTTTGCTTCCAGACTGATCTGGTCTGTGCGCAGAAGCTGGACAGAGCCCAGGTCATTTTCATTTCGGATTTGCGACGATCTCATCGCCGTTTGTATTGCCGACTGCAAATCCTGAATATAGCTGGTTGAAAGATCGTTCAATATGATGAGATCAATATGGAGCCCTTTCATGCGCCAATAGGCATAAGCACGCAGTAGCTGTCTCACCAATGGCATACCATCCAGATCCGATATTCGTAAAAGGACAATGGGAAGGTCTCCGGAAATTGACAAAGGCCACAGGGACGATTGCCGTCCGGCCCCGTTTGCAACGACTGAAGCAGAAGCCCGGAACCTGCGATCTGAATAGAGAAGTGCTGAGGCCAGACTCTGAAAATCTGCCGCTTCGCTTGAAGTCACGTTCAGGTGACGCAATTGCACCTGCGCCTGCGTCCAGGCCAAAGTTTTTGCTCGATCATAGGAATTGTGGTCGTGATGCTTATCAAGCAAGTTCATCAATTCTGAACGAGATGCTGCCACCAGGGTCCAAAAAGTGATGCGCAGTGTTTCGCCGGGGGCGATGCTGACCCGATGCCTGAGGGAAAAGACCGGATCGAGAACAGTGCCCGTTGTATTGGATAGCGACACCTCGTCGTCTAGAGCCTTTGCGTTGGCAAGCGAGCGATTGCGCCCCAAAAACTTCAGCCTGTCCGTTTCATATTGTGGCTCTTGAGCTATTTCCCCTTCCACAATCGCAAAATGACTGGCCCAGACTTCCGGCTCGTCAGGTGAACGACGGCGACGATTTGCCAGGAGCCCCCCAAACTCGGGCAGATATTCCGTTTCAACAAACATCTTGGAAAAGACAGGATGCGCGGCATCCGATATCGGGGAGGCAAGAACCAACTCGCTATAGGACGTGACTTCAATATGACGCGCTCTTAGCCCCGCATTGGAGAGCGTTATCCGTCTCACTTCACCATCATCTTCACCCGAAACCAGCACGTCCATACGACAGGAGAGCAATCCGTTGCGGCAGGAATACTCCCCATAATCCTCGGCAAAGACCACTTGCTGCTGTTTCAGGTCTCGTTTGGGCAGATGACCGGCAGGAGACCAAACAGAGCCGGAATCGACATCTTTGAGGAAGATGAAAGAACCGAAGTTTTCGTGGGTGGAATCCTCACTCCAGCGCGAAATGGCAATCTCGCCCCACCGGCTGTAACCGGCGCCGCGTGCTGTCAACATCACACTATAGCTGCCATTTGAGAGCAAATGGGTAATTGGTGCCCCAACCAGTGGAGACTTGAAGCGCCGGATTGTGGGCTCGTTGAATATGGCCTCTTCAGTTGAGGCTTTCACTTCTTCGGCTCCGGGATGAACCAGAGGCACATAACGCGGCCTGCGTTCTTGCAACAAAAGTTCGCTGGCCATGATCAGCGGATCGCTGTGAAAACGCGATCGCATGAGCCCGTCATGCATAACGTTGGCTATGGCAACAATGGTCATGCCCTGATGATGAGCCATTACGTTGCGGACGATTGCCACTTTCTGCCCATCGGGCAATCGGGATTGCGTAAAATCCAGGGCCTCATAAAATCCGTAAGGTCCGCATCCTCCCATATCAGCTATCCGATCATAGTTGATCGAGGCATTGCGGGCGTCGAACATCGCGGCCAACCCCGACGCATAGGGTGCAATCACACGGTTCTCAGAAAGCCCGCGCTTCAATCCCAAACCGGGAACCCCAAAATTGGAATATTGATAGGTGAACTCGATATCCCGGGCGTTAAACGCAGATTCAGAGATGCCCCAAGGCAGGTTCAGCTTTCTGCCATAACTTTGCTGAAGTGCCACAATGCGACGGTTGGTGTCATTGAGAAGGCTATCAGTGGGAGCCTGCATCACCAGAGAAGGCATCAGATATTCAAACATCGATCCTGACCAGGAAACGAGAGCGGACCCGTTTTTGTCTGGCACCGATTGTCGGCCAAGCCTGAACCAGTGGCGTGTCGGAATATCCCCTTTTGCGATGGCTACAAAGCTCGCAAGATTGGCTTCGGAAGCGAGAAGATCATAGCAATTCTCATCAAGCTTGTTCTCGGCACGCGCATAACCGATGGAGAGCAGTTTCCGCTTTTGGACAAAGAGGAATGTGAAATCCATGGCCAACGCCATGTTTCGCGCTTCATCAGCCATAGCGTCCAAACGAAGGCTCAAATGATCCCGCACCTCTGGGGAAGCGGACAGGTCTCTTTCAAACTCGCGAATTCTGCGCGATAGCGCTGTGGTCCAGTAGACCAGGTCCGGCATACGGTCTTTTTCCGGAATGATGGAAACCTCATTTGCCAGCACAACCGATTTTCTCGCAATGCGACCCAATCTTGGCGCGATTACCTCTAGGTCCTGAGCCCCATTCAGTCCGGATTTGAGTTCTTCATAGAGCAGGCCAAGACGTTCGGTGCTGGCAGACTTGACCATGACGGTCTCAAATGCCTCAAGCGCCAACATGAGCGTGTCGTTCATTCCCATTCGCACTGTAGCGATGGGTAAGTCAGCTTTCCATTCAGCACATGCTCTTGACAGAGCGATCAGATGGCCAGCAAGGTTTCCGCTATCCACCGTGGAGACATAAGCTGGCTCGAGAACCTTTAAGTTGGTTGTGTCATACCAGTTGAAGAAATGTCCGCGGAATTGCTCCATGCGATGCAGGGTTTCAAAGCAAGATTCCAGCCGTTCGACAGTCTCGCTTTTTCCTGCCCACCCGAAATCATAGGCAGCGCCAGCGGACAGAAGATAAAGCCCGATATTGGTCGGAGATGTCCTGTGTGCGATGACTGGCTTGGGGTCTTCCTGAAAATTGTCAGGTGGAAGCATATTGTCAGCGGGAGTGACGAATCTTTCAAAATAGCGCCAGGTGCGGCGTGCTATCGCGCGCAGGCGCTCTTTCTCACTCGGCGTTAATTCGGTGCTCGTTGCCTTGTCAGATGTGCGGCTGATCTGAAAGGCAACGATTGGAGCGATAAGCCAAAGACAGGCAAAGACTCCTGTGATCGGCAATGACTGCAGGGATAAAAGGGCCACGCCCGCGATCATGACAAGGCCCAACACTGTTCCGCCGATCATTAGTCGGTAGAACCCCGAAAGCTTCAGTTCACACGCAAGCTCTGCCTGAGCCGCCGTAACCCACTGCAGCATGTTGCTGTGAGTCACATAGAGCCTCGTGACGGACTTTATAATGGCGCGTCCCATGATCGCGGCCTGATGAGGCAGGAAGACGAGCGACAACAAGGTCTTGATTGCCGCTGCATTGAATTCGGCCCCCAGCATCTGGAAATGGCTACTGATGCGTATCCCCATATTCCTGGGAATAACGGCAAAGAAGCAAGAAACAAATTCGGGAATAGCCACGGCAGAGAGAACGAAACATGTCCCCAACAGCGCCGACGTAAAGGGCAATATCCAAACGAGCCCGAGGCAGGCTAACAAGGTGGGGGCAACAAGGGATCGCCGCAAATTGTCGAGGATTTTTGCAAAGCCGATCAGATCGACCGATTTTATGTGGCTGTGCCATGCCAATAGCCATGGGAGCAATTGCCAATCGCCTCGGGCCCAGCGGTCTTGCCGTTTGCATGCCACGTCGTAGCGAGAGGGAAAATCGTCGATGACTTCAATGTCTGAAACCAGACCAGAACGAACGAATATCCCTTCGAGCAGATCGTGGCTGAGAACCGTATTCTCCGGAATGCGATTGGCCAGAGCCGCCTCAAAGGCATCAACGTCATAAATGCCCTTGCCAGTATAAGAGCCCTCACCAAATAGATCCTGGTAGACATCGGAAATGGCCGAAGAGTAAGGGTCTATGCCGCCGGGTGCAGAAAAGACCCGGTGAAAAAGCGTGTTCTTCCCCTTGGCTGTCAGCGTAGGGGTTACGCGTGGCTGGAGAATACCGTAGCCGTGAATAATGCGTTGTGTCTTTTTATCGAAAATCGGACGATTGAGGGGGTGAGCCATTTTGCCGATTAGCTTGCGGGCGGCATCCCTTGGCAATCGGGTGTCAGCATCCATCGTGATTACATAGCGAACTTGGTCCGGCACCCAGGGAATTGTGCCATTGAGAGCGTTGAAAGTGGTGTCCTTTGCCCCTCGCAGCAATTGGTTGAGCTCTTGCAGTTTTCCGCGCTTGCGCTCCCAGCCCATCCATTTGCCTTCAGACGCATTGAACTGCCGATCTCTAATGAGAAGTAGAAAGCGTTTGCCCGCGACGCCTGCTCCATAGCGTTCGTTCAGTTGCAAGATCGCAGCCTCGCCATCAGCGATCATGGCATCTTCTTCAGCGATGAACTGCTGGTCCGCATCCGTACGATCGAGCAGCAATGCAAATGTGAGATCGTCTTCCGGGCCGGACAGATAATGGATTTCGAGGTGCTCGATCTGCCTGAGAAGCTCTTCCGAATTGCTCAGCATGGTCGGGACGACCACCATGGTTCGCGAGTCTATGGAGACGCCGTGCTCAAACTCCATGCTGGGCAGGATCACCGCGCCAAAGCTCCAGGTCACGAACCGGTTTACGAATGCTGTCGAAACCTCCGTTGCGGGAATGAAGCCGGCCAAACAAAGCAGAATCCCGACAGGGATACTTGAGATATTCAAAGCCCAAATGCATGCCCATAACATCACAAGAGCAAGACAGGAGATAAGCCCGACATAGCCGCCAACGCCCAACCGTTGGCTAAAGCGCAGTATCGACAGGCGCATGGGGGGCTTGAAGTCTATTTTGGTTTCTAGCAGCGGTCGCCCATCTGAAAGCAGATAATAACCGGGATCCGAGAGGCGGCTGTCTTGCGAATCTGTGCTGCCCACGTTTGAAACCAGCGCCATGACCTGCCTCGTCACCTCGATTTCCGATAATGGCGATCTGCGAGCCAGAACCTCAATCGCGTCGCGATACATGTCTCGCGTCGCGAAGTCCATCAGAGCAAAAGTTTTGCTTTTGCGCAGCTCGGCATCAACCAGATTCACGCTTTCAAACGCGTCCGACCATTCAATGCCGGAAATCAGGCGCATACTGGTTATAATGTTGCGGACGGTCAGGTTGGAGGCACCAAGATTTTGCTGAGAGCGCAAAACAACTTCATCAATAGAGCAGCCTTCGCTGGATAGCCGCTCTTCAAGCCAGGCCAATATGGGTATGTCATCGGCATCATGGTCACGCAGACGCTTGGCCAGTTGCGCTGCGAACCTTTCGGGCAAAGGGGCTGATGAAATCTCGGCCAGAGCGACATCAGAAGCAATTTTCTTCATCAGCACCTGATCGACGAGGGTGTCGGCCGCAATACGGCTGTTTCGTCCGGCGACGATCTGATCTGCCAGACGTCGAAGATTTTCAATCAACACAATACGGAGCGTAATCGGAAGCGCCCAAAGTTCGCCCATGGTAAGCGGATGGATTGTTTGATAGGCGCGAATAAATCTTAGAAATATCTCGGGATCAAAATGGCTGTCTGTATGAGCAACAAAGGCCCAGGCTATGCCGAAAACGCGAGGATAGCCAACCAAGGGTCCATCAATCAATTTGGGCAGCTGCTGGTAGTAACTTGGAGGGAGGCTGCTTTTAATGGCGCGTATCTGCTCATCTACCAGATAATAGTTGTCGAGAAGCCATTCCGCAGCGGGAACCAAATTCTGGTGGTTTTCCAGCTCTTCAGCGTTGGAAAGATAAGCGGCATGGATTGCATTGGCATTCTCTTTGAGGCGCTTTTGCAGCGTTGACACTCTTGGAGGGCTTGTTGAAACCACTTGTGCAACAGCAAGCGACTTCGCATGAAGTTCCAGCCGCTCGGCACTGAATAATTCTTCCCTGATCGGAGAGGCATCCCTCCAAAGCTTGGAGGTTTGTCTTTTTAGATTGGCAAGAAATGACAGAGGTATCATTGAAACCCTTTCACACTGTGCCACTGGGGTGACAAAGCGATGCAGAAACCATCGGCCGCTGGCAGTCATTTCGTTTCAGAAAAATGGGGGACAAGAATATTGATCTGCTTCTATCGGTGCAAACGCACAGCATGAAGCCCGGACCGCTTGCCAGAGGTCATCTGTTCAAGCTATCAGCCTTTTAAAAATCCGCACTGATTGATGTTAATCCTGCAGAACAAGCTCAGGCATGGAAACGAGTAGTCTGATTGGTCTATGTCAGCAGAGGGCCGGCCGGTCGAGGCGGCAAAAACCAGCGCTGACGCCGTGCCGGTTCGTTTCGCGCAGATCGGGTCTGTCAGTGCCCAGACCATTGCCCTGCCAAGTGCTGTCCTACGTTCATCGGCGATAGAGCTTATGGGTAGCGGCATCGGCAGCATTACGCTGGACAAGCTTGTCCATCGATGAATGTCGCCTTAGGGCCGCGATTTCTAATCCCGGCCCCAGAAGAGCGTTTTCGCATGATGATGCACCGCGTTAGACTGGTTCGAGCCCATACCAACGGCTTCTATCGCCTTGCAGGGTACGTTTGTTTTCTATATGTTCTTGCAGATAAATGTAAACGCTGAAGAAACGAATTACCAATGCGCCAATCTCTGAGAGCCAAAGCAATCGGAATCTGCAACGACAAAATTGACAAGAAAGGCGAGACGGTAGGTCTTTCTTTCTATGCGTTTTTTGCGAACAAAAATGATGATCCAGAGCTGCTCATGGAAGCAGCCGAATGGTGGATCAAGACCCATGAACTTGATCACTTCGAGAAGGCAACTAAGATCCGAGACATGATCCGTTCGGGAGCTTGAGCAACGGCAGCTTCGTCCGGAGGCTGTGTGAAAACCCCATTTATGAGCGATTGATGGTATACTCATCTGAGGTTGAATCGGAGATTTGGCATGTCACGATTTATCGAAGGTATTGGGCGTTCTGAGGTCGCGTTGTTGCCGGACTGTCTTGATGATTTCATCGAAGAGCATAACCCAACTCGGGCCATTGATGCGTTTGTCGATATGCTGGATTTGTCCGCTTTGGGGTTCAATACCATTCCCAAGAATACAGGTCGTCCTGGCTATCATCCCGGTTTGATGTTGCGCATTTACATATACGGTTATCTCAATCAGATTCAGTCGTCGCGACGTCTTGAGCGTGAATGTGGTCGTAATCTTGAGCTTCTCTGGTTGACGTGTCGCCTGAAGCCGGACTTCAAAACGATTGCTGATTTTAGGAAAGACAATGGCCCGGCCATCCGCAAAGCCTGTAAACAGTTTGTCGCCCTGTGTCGTGGCCTTGACTTGCTTGATGGTAATTTGGTCGCCATTGATGGAAGTCGGTTCAAGGCGGTGAACGCCAAGGCAAAGAGCTTCACCCGAGAGAAGCTACGCCGCAAACTTGGCGAGATTGATGCTGCGATTGAACGATATCTGGCTGAGGTCAAGAGAGCAGACGAAGCTCTTGATAAGACCGGTTGGACCATTCCCACATCACGGATGACCCGTACCGTTCGCAAGCTTAACCACTTAAAGAAAGAAGCAGATAGGCTGCGCGCTGTTGAACAACGCATGAACACCACGGGCGAAACACAGATCTCCCTCAGTGATCCTGACGCCAGAGCCATGGCGACGACCGCCCGGATGCCACGCGTTGTGGGCTATAATGTTCAGACCGCAGTTGAGGCCAAGCATCATCTCATCGTTGCCCATGAAGTTACCAATCAAGGTTATGACCGTGACGCCCTGTCGATGATGGCTGTGGCGGCCCGAAATGCAATGTCGACAGACAAACTCGAAGTTATCGCAGATAAGGGCTACTTCAAGGGTGAGGAAATTGTTGCCTGTGAGGCAGCGGGGATTGCTGCTACGGTTGCCAAGCCCATGACATCTGGGGCGAGTGCCAAGGGACGCTTTGATCGGGCCGACTTTGCCTATGATCATGACCGGAATGTCTATATCTGCCCCGCCGGACAAGAACTCACTTACCGCTTTACCAATCAGGAAGGCGGGAAAGTCCTCCATTCATATTGGACCAGTTCCTGTTGCGATTGTGTCATCAAGAATAAATGCACACCAGCAAAAGAGCGTCGTATTCGACGTTGGGAACATGAGGCGGTTCTGGAACGAATGCAGAAGCGCATCGATGAAAATCCAGATCGATTGGCGATCCGCTCCATGACTGTCGAGCATCCGTTCGGTTCCATCAAATCATGGATGGGAGCGACGCACTTCAAATTGAAAACGATCAAACATGTGGCAACGGAGATGGCGCTGCATGTCTTGGCCTATAACTTCCGGCGGCTCATCAAGATCATAGGCATTCCAGCGATGATCAAGGCGATGGCTACCTAATTGTGGTCAGCTCCGCTTCCTCTCCGGCCTAAAATGACCTGAAATCGAAAAAGAGCGGCCTCTAGACCACCGAAAACAGTAAACTGCCGAATATTCCCAATTCGGAACTTTGAAACGCTGTCTGATGATAGTGGAAAATATTACAGCGCGTTTCCACACAACCTCTCCGCACTGCCGCCCTCTACCGGCCAAGAATGCTGCGGCTTGCTCGAACGGCAGGAATGCGGAAGCTGCCTAGCGGCTTGTGGCAACCTGCGAATGTCGGGTTAGGGCCGCGATTACTATTAAGATTGAACGCTTCAGGTTCGGCAGAATTGCTCTGCGCGAGGCTGCGGGAACCAACCCGGACCTTCGAAATGAATGATTGCTCTCTGGAGCAAATTAGGAGGACCGGAAATCGTGGCCTGAGCAGACACTTGAAGTTGGCGCTCTAGAAACAGCCAGAATCATCAATTTAACAATTCAACTCGATTCAAATTTGTCTGTGAAGTCGATCCCAAGCTTCGCGATAGTCGGGTTGATCATAGTTTTTTGCTTCCAGCCAATACGCTCGGTTCTTGCCATTGTCGCGCGAAGCAAGCGATTTCACTTCGTCAAGGGCGAGTAGCAAACAGGACGATCATCGTTCGCTCCTAAGGAGATGATCCACCATCTTGACCGTAGCCGGCTAAGATCCGTCCCAAGTGGAACCGCCGCGCGTTTTGATAGCGCTTTTGATTGAATGGGTATAACCGCGTCTTCGTTGTCAACCGGAGCTGCGTATAAGTCAGCGCCTCTTGCATTGCGCACTGTTGGCATCACAATCCAACCGCGCCGCGTTAGTTCCCATGCAATATGGAACAAGCCAGCATTCCCGGTCATCTAGTGCTTCATTGCAGTGCCCCAAAGTCATTTGCTTTGACTGTACGTCGCACAGCGCTAGGCAAGCAATTCCCCGATTTCTCGCGAGCTGGGTCCGACCTGTGGCAAGCGAGTGCCTGTTCGTTTGTCAAAAGGTAGAACGTGGGTGACATAGATGTGATATTTAGCGCAACAAACAAAAACAAATCAGCATTCCCCTTCGTTGCCATCAAGACTGGCCAGCGGGTAATTTCAGTCTCTCGATCAATATATTGTCGCGTTTTCACCTCAACAGACAAAGCCTTTCCATCCACAACGACCATAAGATCGTGTCCTGGCGCTCCTGCAGGGCTAGCATAGGCAGCAAAACCAAGACTATTAAGTTTAGCTAGGGCTAGGGCTTCACCCAATTCACCGGCTTGTAAGTGAGCAAGTTTTTTCATTGCACGGCCCCTTAACCTTGCGGAAGATCGGGAACGAATATCTGTTTGAGGGGTATGATTGCTCGATATCGGGGAGCCAGTTTTCCATAGTGCTCGAAAATCAACTCTACGAATTGCTCACCGTTAATCAATCTTAGTTTTGCTCTGTTTCGCTCAAGCTCAACAGCGCCTCGCGCATATGAGCCTAGATTAATAAACAGCCCATACTCACCATCGCCGAGAGTTCCAAGCAATTGATCGACATCTGGCCGAGGCGTCTGGTTGGTTGTCCTTTTGCATTGCACTTTGACGATTGGAGGCTGGAATCCAAGTGGATCCATATGTGCAATGACATCAACGCCACCATCGCCGGATTTTGGTGTCACGCGGGCTGTGTAACCCATACATTCCATGAGATGGGCCACAAATTCTTCAAATTGGTGGCCGGATAGCTCAGTCATCAAACGTTTTATGACAAAATCATCTGCACTGGCTTCTGCTTGCATTGTGGCTGACAATGTCGCGGTATCATCATCGGTTGTTTCGTCTTGATTTTCAGATGGTTCCTGCTTCAGAGGCTGTGACACCGAAGTGCCACCAAGAGAGACCTTGCTCAAAAACTCTTCTGGGTGTTTTCGGACGCGAAACACAGTGATGAACGATCCAATTTCGTGTAGAGCACTTTGACTGAACTCATCACGGGGGAAATGTCCAAGCCACTCCACTTTTTGCCGCGTGGGATATTCATCTTGATCGCCTTCCAAATAGGCGACCTCACCAAGAAATCGTCCGATATTCACCATCCGGTCAGACTTGGAGGGATAGATAACGATGTCTCCAGCTTTGATCTCGTGAAGAAATTTAAACATCGTGCCAGCATCAATTGGGATGGCTCCAGCCTTTATGTCTGGATAGGTTGTCGAGACGGCACTTTTAAAGGCCTCTCGGTTTGGCTCGATTTTGGTGAGGTCACCCATTTCAATCCACCCAATCGCAACATAACCTCCTTCGATTGGGTGATCGGAAACATGAGCACCCATATGTATACCCCAGACTTTCAGATCATTTGTCATTTTGCTTGGCCTTCACTTCTGTACTCTTAAAATTGGTAGCACTCGAGAAATGAAAAACCTAGAGCTATGTTCAACGTATGCATAGGTTGCGGTCTCGTCCGCTTTGTTGCTCGGTGTGTGTGCTTTCCAGATACAATGAACTTTCCCTTTGTCCGCCACCGTCAATTCGTTATTGAAAATGTTGCGGTTTGAACGAATGGCAAGAATGAGGAAGCTGCTTTGAAGCGGAGATCCGACGGCGAGTGACTGCAATGGGCCGATCTAGAAATATCGACCAGACAGGAATTAGAAAAAATGCCGGACTATGGCCATCTCGATAGCGCTCCTCACCAAGCTCCGCTTTCTCATGGCGATCGAGAAGCAGCTTCTAGACTTGCCCGACAAAAGAGACAGCAACGCGAGATGAGACAACGCGTGTTTGCCTACCTTTTCTGCATCATCGCCCTATTTTCCATATTTTTGTTTATTGGCTGGTAAGCTTACTCACTGTTGGGTTTGCAAATAAACCCAATGTCCGGAGTGCGAAAGTTACTGTGCAGCACATGCTTGCTGGCGAATGACCGCATTGGACCGCGATTGCTATTCTTGGACCAAGAAGGGCGGTTTCACATGTTGATTCACCGTATCAGGCAGCGTCTTCCATGGGCCTGAATGAGAACTGGTCAGGAATATGCCAATCTGAGCATTGCGGATCCACTTATGAATAGACACCTGATTGGATCGACCGCAAATAGGCAAGAACTCTGTCAGATTTACGCTCCGACACCAAATCAAACGGCGTTTTTCCGGCCCAACCAGGAATTGGTTGATGTTTAAACCAAAGAGCCGCACGCTGCTCAGATCCAGTCATCTCGCTTGCTAGGTTGAGAATGCCCAGTAGAGGGCGAACTGCTTCGTCGAGTTTGAGCAAACCCGATTGCGTGTACAATGCATGCCGACCAATGCCGGTCAACTTAGCCAACTCCGTCTGAGTAATGCCAAGTCTGTTTGCTAGTGATTGTGCAGATGTAATCTGTTTACCGCTATCGAATGGTGTGGTCATGTTTGAAGAGCCTCTTTACGAAGCAGCCCTTTGACGTGCGTGCGAGACGATCTAATTCTGTGACCATGTTTCGAACGATTCAAGCCTCTTGAACCGTCCAAGGTATGTCTTGGGCAATGCTTCCCGCAGTCCTGTCGACATTACAATGTGTATTGGTTCGCCATCATCCGTCAAATATAAGGGGTCCTGGCTGCTCCGGTCAGGATTGTATCGCTGTTTGATGCGAGCTCGGTTTTCTCATGTTGCTTCATGAGCTGTTGCGTTCTCGCGAAGCGTTTTGCTTGGCCTACGTTTAGGGCACCTGTTCTATTAGATTAAATTCCATATGATCCCGCGCGACCATGAAACTCTCCTTCCACGCCTTTGAAGACATGTTTGAGGGTGGATTGAATTGGAAGAAGTAACCCACCACCAGCATGCGGCAGGTTTCATCGACCGCTGTCATATAGTTGAGATTGGGTAATTGATCGCCATCCTCGTCGGGCTCACTCATGAAAACATTTCTGCTAAGCCTTGTCCCCGTGATGGCTTCAAAAGCGAGGAGCAGCTCATCGAACTGCTTCAGGCAATCATCGGACAAATCGGAGTCGAATTGATAGTAACCCGAGATTTCACCACCACTGGCTCTTGTCTCAGCGACCACCTTAGCAACTTCATCAGACGCCAGTTCTCGACATCTGAATGATCCACTACCTAAATTCTTCACGCTGATGTCATGGCCCATAGAGATAAACAGGTCTGTCACAATACATTCTCCATTTCCTGCCGTCTCTGATTGCTGATTTACCCATGAAGGCAGCAATCAGAAAAGGCAGAGGCTTCGAACTCAAACAAGAAGCGCAAAATCCAACGAATTCACTCTATTCATAAAACAGAAATCACCACAAATTTAGTCAGTTACTAAAATTTCACATCAAATGAAACAATATTTATTTCGCAAACGAAACGATATGCATCGCAAAGCTCCAATCAGCGCGTCCAGTTGCCGCAATCACAGCAACTCTTTCCAAACCTGGATAAAAGCCGAAACTTGCTAAACCACATTGACGTCGAAGGGCAGGGCAGCCTTTTCCATCCAGCATGCCATCTCCTGCAGTTTGTCATCGAAATCGGGATCGTCGGGAAAAGCACCATATCTGCCATGAATATCCTCTGCATGCCCCGTGATGTGGCGCTGAATATGCTCAGGCACCGCATTTTGGCGCAACCGTTCAGTATACTCATGTCGCAGGGAATATACTGTGGTTTTCTCGGTACGAAGGCCGTTGCCCAAGAGAAACTTATTGGCGGCCGAACTGAAGGCATTTGACTTGTCGTAATAGCGCAGGAAGCCTTCGGGGTGCCTTTTGATCGATTCCAAAGCAATACCGACCAACGGTACTGCTCTGACCCTGCTATTGGTTTTAACTATATTTCTAAGCTCGCCTTGCAACGTCGGGGCTATCAGGATGTGAGGAATAGGATGATCGAGGCAGATTTTCTCGGCCGTCAGATGAAGGAGTTCCTGGGGTCCGCAGCCGGTCTCGACGATTGCATACAAAATTCGACGCAGCTCTTCATTTGTGCCGGTCAATCCGGCTCCCTGCAGCCATTTATCCCTTATTGTCGCGGTTGAGAATGTTACGCGCGCTTCAGTAGAATCGCGCGGCGAAGTCTTCTGCGGAGCCGGAAATTGCTTCTTCAGGCCTGCGAAGGGGTTCTCTTTCCGTTGGCCATACTTGTTCAGCCAGTTATGCTCATCCGCATAACACTGCCATATATAGGAAAGGTCCTGCAGCTCTTTCAGCGCGCCGGAACGGGTGAGTGGCCTTGTTCCCTCCACAGGTCTATGGATCAAATTGAGCCAGTGATCCTTGAACAGAATGGCCTGATCGCGTGTTATGCTTTTCAACGGCACATCGCCCACCAGTTCTATGAATCTTGCCACAGCTCGCTTTTTGGGGTTCCTGTGGTTCTTCTTCTGCGCTTTCGACATGCCCTCCATCTTGGCTACCGCAAACTTTTCAAAGAAATCTTCAAGTGCTTTGGATAGCTTTAGATTCTCGTCGTCTGACTGACTGTAGCCCCCCATGGAAGCCCGTACAAACTGGGATGGGTCGTCAAAATTTACGGCAAGGGAACCAACCTTCTGCGCATTCTGCATCGTACCGCGATACATATCCGCGATATCGGCCGGTAAAGTATCAAGCCAGGCTTCGAATCTGCTCAGCAGGCCATCAGTTGGCCCTGCGAAAATTTCTTTCAGCTCTTCTTGATAATGTTCATGCAAGGTGGCACCAGCTTTGCCATTTGGCAGGCTGGGAAGCTTCATCGGCACTCTTTCTGTACCAAAAGAGCTCCATGAGGTCATTTCCTGCCACAGCGAGATCTGAGGTGCTTTGAAAGGGCTTTCCGGTCACGCGCAACGACCGCCACAAACGTTCATCCGCATCGGCGAGAACATCGCGGCGAGACATGGCAATATCCGCATTCTTTGTCTTAAGCGATTTCTGGATAGGATTAGGCCTGTCGTCGAGACCACGGACATCTTTGGGAATAGATCGGGTGTAATAGAACACGCCACGATTTTTGGTGATGTATTTTGTTTCTCGCATGCTGCCCATGGCAGAATCCATCCCATTTTCTATTGCATTCCTATTGCAACAGTCCTTGCGATTCAATGAAGATGGCTGATTTCTGCGAAAAAGGGCCTTCTGAACTCAATCAGAAGGCCCTAATATGGCTCCCCAGGCCGGACTCGAACCAGCGACCCAGCGATTAACAGTCGCTTGCTCTACCAACTGAGCTACTGGGGAAAACTCTTTTTCGTTAGCGCTTCAAAGCGTCTCAACGTTGGTGAGGTGGTTTCTAATCGAGCTTTGTCGCGTTGCCAAGCCCCTTTATTGAACTTTTTCGCTTCTCTTGTGGAAGAGTGCAAAAGGCCCCGGAAATGTCACGCTTTTGCGAAACTGGATATTCACAGCGACAACCCCATTTATAGAACATCGCCTCAAACCCATTGAGCGGCGCCCGTAAAAGACGGAATCAAATCAAGGACAGATAAATCGGATGATCAAACCGAAGCGAGAATTCACCGTCGGCCGCTGGACTTTCCCCATCCCAGGCTCTCCTTTTGGACGTTATTGCCTCGGCATTGCTTTGGTGATCGGGGGTGTCCTCGGTTTTCTGCCGATTTTGGGCTTTTGGATGATTCCTCTGGGGCTGGTGGTCCTTTCGGTTGATTTGCCTTATCTGCGTAAATATCGCAGAAAGTGGGAAGTGAAATTTGAAAAGCGTCGCCGGGAAAAACACCCTGAAACCGGCAACCGAAATTCGGGAAAAACCGCCAGATGAATGCACAACAAACCCGCACCAATTTCATCTTTGGCGGGGCGCGGTCCGGCAAGAGCCAATTTGCAGAATCCCTTTGTCTGAAAAGCAACTGTGATCTGCTCTATATCGCCACATCACCTGTGATCAAGGGCGATGCGGAATATGCTGATCGGATCAAGAAACATCAGGACCGACGCGGTCCTCGCTGGCGGGTGATTGAGGAAGAACTCAATCTGGAAAGCATTCTCGAAAAGGAAAGTCGCCCCGATCTGGCTATCCTGATTGACTGCATGACACTGTGGCTGAACAATGTGCTTTATCACAATCTGCTACTCGATGATCGCCTCAACGCCTTTATTGAGGCGATGAAGGTCAGCCAGTCCAAGATCATTCTCATTTCCAATGAGGTCGGGCAGGGGATCGTGCCCTCCAATCCGGAAGTGCGCGCCTTTCGGGACCATCAGGGGCGCCTCAACCAGACCCTTGCTACCCATTGCGATCGGGTGATCGAAGTGCGCGTCGGTCTCCCTCTCATCCTTAAGCCAACCCCGCAGCCTGACATCAGCCTCTGACCAAACGTTATTGGCCCCAAAGCCCATAAAAGCAACAATAAGGAAGTCCCTCATGTCCGCGATCATGTTTCAAGGTACCGGTTCCAATGTCGGCAAATCCATGCTGGTGGCCGGTTTTTGTCGGTATCTGACGCAGCAGGGACTGAAGGTCGCCCCCTTCAAACCGCAAAACATGTCCAACAATGCCGCCGTCACCCATGAAGGCGGAGAAATAGGCCGGGCACAGGCCATGCAAGCGCTCGCCTGCGGCTTGCAGCCGAGCATTCACATGAACCCGGTGTTGCTGAAGCCTCAGAGCAATATCGGCTCGCAAGTGGTGGTGCAGGGCAAATCCATCGGCCAGATGAAGGCCCGTGACTATGCGGCCAACAAGCAGAAGCTGCTCACGTCGGTGATGGAATCATACAATATCCTCAAAGCACAGTCCGACATCGTCGTGGTGGAAGGCGCTGGCAGCGCGTCAGAGGTCAATTTGCGCGCCGGTGACATCGCCAATATGGGCTTTGCCACAGCTGCCCAGCTGCCAGTCATTCTAATCGGGGACATTGATCGCGGCGGCGTCATTGGCTCGTTGGTTGGCACCGAGCGGATCGTCACTGACGAAGATCGCGCCCTGATCAAGGGCTATGTGATCAACAAATTCCGTGGCGATCCAACCCTGTTTGAAAGCGGCCTTGATCTCGTGACCAAACAAACAGGCTGGCCGGATTTTGGCGTGCTGCCATGGTTCGATCTGGCAGGCCGCTTACCCGCAGAAGACAGCGAGGATCTCTCTCGCGATGCAGCGGCCACAAAGCGGGATGGCAGTCTGAAGATTGCGGTTCCGGTGCTGCCGCGCATTGCCAATTTCGATGATCTTGACGCCCTGCGGACAGACCCTGCCATTTCAGTGGAAATGATCCATCAAGGCCAAACCATTCCGGTCGATGCAGACCTGATCATCCTGCCGGGGTCCAAAACCACCATTGATGATTTCAAGGCCTTGCAGGCGGAAGGGTGGGATATCGATATCAAGGCCCATGCCCGTCGCGGCGGCTATGTTCTGGGTCTTTGTGGTGGCTATCAGATGCTTGGTAAATTTATCCGTGACCCTGAAGGCATTGAGGGTCCCAAAGGCGCGGTCTGTGAGGGTTTGGGACTGCTTGACGTTGAAACCAACATGGCAGCGGAAAAGCGCACGGTGCAGGTGAGCGGGCAGCATATGGCGAGCGATCTGCCAATGCACGGCTATGAAATCCATATCGGCAGCAGCGATGGCCCTGACCGCAGTCGCCCCATGTTCCGCATCGATGGCAAACAAGAGGGGGCCATGTCCCGCTCAGGCCGCATCATGGGCAGTTATGTCCACGGCCTGTTCAATCAGGATGACTTCCGCAAACATTTCCTCGCCCAACTGGGCCATGATACCGGCAACCATTCCTATGAAGCCATGATTGAAGACACCCTTGACGCTTTGGCCGACCATATCGGCAAGCATTTAAAAGTCGACGGACTGCTAGAGGTTGCCCAAAAGGGCGTCTGACTGCAACGACAAGGGTTTAAGTGCAAACCAAAAGAGCGCCATCAGGCGCTCTTTTGGTATCTGCTTTCGTGTTAGCTGTCAGAGAAGACTGAGTCCGGCAAGTGCCGCAATGGCCAGAAATTGCATGATCAGGCTTGAGCGATAAAGCCGCAGCGCATCCCCCAGCTCGGTCGCTCCGATATCCACCCGGCCGCCATCATTGACAAAAGGCTCATTGACCAGCTCTCCACCATAATAGCGCGGACCTGACAGGGCGATATCCAACCGGCCGGCTGTCGCCGATTCAGGCCAGCCCGCATTGGGGGAGCGATGCTTAGGTGCATCTCGCATAATCGCCGTCCACACAACCCCTACACCAACAGGTGCTCGTCCGCCACCGGGACGAAAAGGCGACAAGAGCAGCAGCAGCATGGTCAAACGCGCAGGCGCAAGATTGAGCAAATCATCAAGCCGAGCCGATGCCCAACCGAACCACAGATAGCGGTCATTCTTGTGACCAATCATGCTGTCAGCGGTATTGACGATCTTGTAAGCAACCAGCCCGGGAAAGCCAAACAGCACAAACCAGAAGACCGGAGCAACAATGCCGTCGGAAAAATTTTCAGCCAGACTTTCAATCGCAGCCCGCGCAACCGCATCTTTTTCAAGTGATTTTGTCTCGCGCCCGACAATCATGGAGACCGCCTGCCGTGCGGCGACAATGTCGCCCGCTTCCAGCGGCAGCTGGACGGCCTTCACATGATCATAAAGACTCTTCTGAGCGATCAGCACCGAGCTGACAATTGCCAATATTCCAAAGCCCAAAGCGCCCAGAGACAATAAACTCTCTTGCAGGATCCAGGCAACAAAGGCGCCAGCAGCGGTCAGGCATAAAATGACCATCGCCCCGGTCAACCGCCCGACAAAAGAGCTTTGCTCGGATGGATGATTGAAAAGCCGGTCGCACAGACCAATGGCCTTGCCAAACCAGACCACCGGGTGAGGAAAGTGCTCCCACACCCAGTTTGGCTCGCCCAGCAAAGCATCGATTGCGATGGCTACAAGAAGAACAAGCAGGATATCTGGGCCGAACGCGATCACCGGATGCTCGCTATTTCCAATGCCGCATCAATGCGATCCAACATATCCTGATCCGTTGGCACTCCAAATCGGATATAGTCCAGATTATAGTCAAAGACACGGGTCCAGATTTTCTGTTCAGCCAGCTTCTCATGCAGCTCGCGGGCATTTTCTTTCATCACCAGCCTGAATAAAGGCGTGCCCCCAGCGACATAATAGCCACGCTTTTTCAAGATAGCATCAAGCTTGTCGGAGAAATCAATCAGATTGCGACGCTGCTCATCCTGCCATTCCACGTCGCGCAAGGCTTGTCGACCGATGCGCAGAGCAGGGGTTGAAACAGCCCAAGGGCCGAGCATGTCACGGATCTTGCTGATATGGGTTTCATGGCCAACAAGGAATCCGAGGCGCAGTCCACCAAGACCGAAGAATTTGCCAAATGAGCGCAGCACGACAACATTGGGCATGTCGGACAAACGGTCCACGACACTGATTTCCGGCGTCAGGTCGGCAAATGCTTCATCGACAATCAGCAATCCACGCTGTTTTTGCAGCTTTTCGGCAATCTCAACCAACTCATCGGGCGACAATTTGCGACCATTGGGATTGTTGGGATTGACCACCAGAAGACAGTCGCCGGGAAAGAATTCCTTTGGCATCTCCTCAACCATGGCCACATCAACACCAGCCCGCGACATGGCACGCTGATGCTCACTATAAGTCGGGCCAAGGATGAGACAACTCTGATTGGTACCAAGCAAAACCGGCATTGCCTGAATCAGCGATTGCGTGCCCGGAGAGGCCACAACAGACACTTCGTCGGGCACCTTGTAGGCCGCGCGCGCCGCTGCCAAACACTCCACCAAATCACCTTGATTGGGCAGGGCCCCAATGTCTGCGATCGCTTGAGGACCATCGAACGGATAAGTGCGTTGATTGATGCCGCTGGACATATCCAGCCATTCATCACGGGTTCCGCCATACTTGGCCATCGCAGCGGAGAGGTCTCCGCCATGCATCATAATATTGTCGTCGCTGGCAACCATAACAACACTTCCATGTTCGAGGAGAAGCACGCCTAGCACATAGACTTTTTATCTAAGGGATGCAAACTATACCCGACGTCTGTTTGGATAGCTCACATACGCAAAAGCACCCAAAGTCTGGCTTTCTGACAAAGGCCTATTCGAAAAAACAGGTCACTTGTTGATTACGTCCACCACGCATTTTAAAAAGCCACACGACAGGATGGAAAACAGCATGACAATACGTGACCTGATCGCCCGGAACAATGCCTGGATTGACGAGAATCGCACAGGGGATCTTCACGCTGCCAAGCGGCACAAAGAAGCATCTCAGGCCATAGCAGCCCAATATCAGGCCTTTGAACGAATCCGCAAACAGCTCTTTAAGGGCAGTTTGATGCGCAAACGGCTCGATGACGCCGAGCAATATGTGCTGGATGCTCTGATTTCCACAGGTCTGGCAGATGCCTTGCCCAATGGATGTTATCGGGCAGCAAGCGCAGAAAGTCGCCGCTACATCACGGGAGGCTGGCTGGAAGAGATCGCCTGTCTGGCAGCCCTTGAGGCTGGGGCCGACGAAGCCTATTTCGGCCAACAAATCAGCTGGCAGATCGATGGATACTGGGGTGAAAACGAAATCGACGTAATGGCGCGCTTCGGCAACCGGCTGGCTTTTTATTCCTGCAAGGCCTATGGCGCTTCGTACCACAACAGCAAAGACCGCAGTCGCAAAAAGCTAATGCAAGCGCTGCATGAAGCCGATAATCTGGCCGATCATTTCGGCACACCCAACACCTTTGTCGGCCTCATCCTGTCGACGGACCTCTATGACGAATATCACAAGCGCCCCAAATATGAGGCCCTTTTCGGCAAAGCGCGCGCCCTGCATGTAGATCTCATCACACTGGAAGATCTGAAATGGGACAAGCTGGTCATGGCAATGGCTCGTGCTTCTACAGTCTCCCAAAGTAAGTAAAAGCCAGTAGGCCACTTTTGCAATTCATGCGCTTCAACTGCCCCTTCAAGAAACGATTACCAATTCTCAAATTGAATAATTAAAATGTGAGCAGACATTTACATTATAAAATGCTAATTTGTTGCAACCGTGTGTCAAGCAAGCAGGCCGCAGCATATGGGGACGATATGTTTATTGACCGAATGGGGGTGGTCACATGGATCTGTCATCTGAAAAAGAGCGCCTTCAAGACTTGAAGCGTTATGCAATTCTGGATTCGGCACCTGAAGAGTCTTTTGACCGCATCACGCGTATTGCCAAGAAAGTATTCGACGTTCCCATCGCGCTGATTTCTTTGGTTGATGAAAATCGACAATGGTTCAAATCCAAACAAGGCCTGACTATTTGCGAAACTGACCGGAATGTATCCTTCTGCACCCACGCCATCGAGAAGAACCAGCCCCTGATCGTCAACGACGCAACCAAAGACCATCGTTTCAAGCATAGTCCGCTTGTAACGGGGGATCCAAACTTCTGTTTTTATGCAGGAATTCCGCTCAAGTCTCCCAATGGCTACAATCTCGGCACCCTTTGCGTCATCGATCATCAGCCACGCAACCCGACGCTCGAAAATATCGAAATCTTGCGTGATTTGGCGCGCTTGGTGGTTGATGAAATTGAGCTGCGCGCGCTCGCTTCTTTAGACTGCCTGACGGGTCTGCATCGGCGAAACAGCTTCATGGACTTTGCCGAAATTGAATTGCAGCGCTCGCTGCGCTATGGCTCCAATTTTAGCATTCTCATCTTTGACATCGACCATTTCAAAAGCATCAATGACAATTATGGCCATGCAGCAGGAGATCTCGTGCTGCAAAAGGTTGCGGATGTCTGCAAGCAAAGTCTTCGAAGTATCGATGTTGTGGGGCGATTCGGCGGGGATGAATTTGTTATCCTTCTTCCCGAGACCGATTTTTCGGACGCCAGCGTCATTGCCGAACGCCTTCGTCACCAATTCGAATCTCAACAGATCGAAGAGGGAGAGAATGTCATTCGGTTTACGACCAGTTTTGGCCTTGCTGACCGGGTGAGTACGCAGTCAGACGAAATCAACGCCATCCTGAATGAAGCCGATGATTGGCTCTATGAAGCCAAGACCAACGGACGCAATCAGGTGCTGCCTGCCTCCGCCTAGAGAGCAAGCCTATTTCGCTGTCGCCATTTTAGGAGAAAGTTGGAGGCTCGAGCCGGAATCGAACCGGCGTACACGGATTTGCAATCCGCTGCGTCACCACTCCGCCATCGAGCCTTCCTTACGTGTGGTGCATGGTCAATAGCAAAAGCCGATCCGGTACTCAAGTCGATATCCACCACAATTTGAACTTTTTATGAAGCCTTTAGCGCAATGGCGGACTGATCACTCAACCTATCGATTGATTTCGGACAACAATGCTTGCAACTGATAGGATGCGGGCTTATGGAAAATACTGAGCGCTGTGTCTGACAAAGGAGACACATGCGGCAAGAAGCAGCTGATCAGCAACGTGAGGAATGCGACATGAACAAATTTCGACAGGCGCGCGAGCAAATGGTCGACAATCAGGTCCGCACCACCGACGTCACCGACTATAATATTCTCGATGCTTTCTTGACCGTACCGCGAGAATTGTTCGTGCCGTCCAAAAAACGCGCATTGGCCTATTCGGACGCAGAAATCAGGATCAACGAGAATCGGATACTGACCCAGCCATCCCCCTTGGCAAAGCTTTTGCAGCTGGCCGATATTTCCTCCGGAGATCTGGTTCTGATCATAGCCTCCAATACCGGCTACTCCGCCGCGCTTGCCTCTCGGCTGGCCAACACAGTGGTCGCGGTGGAAAACGACGACAAACTGACTCAGCAGGCCGAAACCGTCATTTCAGACCTTGGATATGACAATGTTGCGATGATTTCGGGAAATTTGAAGGAAGGCGTGCCAACACAGGGGCCTTACGATGTGATTCTCATCGAAGGAACGGTCGGTGAGGTGCCTCAAACTTTGCTGAACCAATTGAAGGATGGCGGCAAACTCATCACGGTTGAAGGCAATTCACGCCGCGCAGAGGCCATCAAGATCCTGCGCACCGGCGATCACTTCTCTCGCATGTCGGCCTTTGATACCAACGCACCGATTCTGCCTGAATTTGTCAAAGAAGACGGTTTCGTTTTCTGATTGTTCGCAGAGTTCCTCGCGCGCCCTTATTTTTGATTTTCTGAAAGTTATCCAGACATGGATGCTGCAAAGCAGGCGTGATTGTTGCCATAAAGCAGCATTAAGGATTTATTAACCACTTGTGCAATTGTTCCGCTTTGCAAAATCGACTCAACCGATTATGTTGCAACCGAAATTTGGCAGTTGGGTGCCGTGTAAAAAATACGTTCTCTGCATACCTGTCGTAGAGAATTCCGGGCTTCTACCTCCATCTTTCTCTCATAAAGGGAAATGTGGGGTGAGACTGGACTATTGAAACAAGGTGGCTTTACGATCCGGGAGAGCCGGACAAAAAGATCGCTGAAGTAGGAGTTTGGGCTGTGGTTTGCCTTCGAACACTGACGCTGAGCGCTGCAACGGCGTTGTTATTCTCTCTCAATCCGGCGTCTGCTGAAACGCTATCTCAGGCTTTGTCGTTAGCTTACAAGAATAATCCGACCCTGAATGCAGCCCGGGCAGAGCTGCGTGCAACGGACGAAAGAGTTCCGCAAGCCAAATCGGGTTATCGTCCAACCCTCAATGGCACGGGCTCGGTTACCCGGTCATGGTCTGAGCGTGAATATCTCTCTGGATCCGCACGCAACACGCAATCAACTGCCACCAGCTTGGGCCTTCAGGTTCAACAGATTCTGTATCGCGGCAACCGCACCAGAAATGGGGTTCAGCAAGCTGATGCAGCCATTCGGGCAGCGCGTGAAAGCCTGAAATCCACCGAGCAAACCGTCCTGTTCGATGTGGCGTCCGCTTACATGGACATCCTGCAGAATCAGGCCATCCTTGAGTTGCGCAAACAGAATGTAGCCTTCCTGCGGGAACAGGCCCGTTCTGCCCGCGACCGGTTTGCCGTTGGTGAAACCATCAGCACCGATGTCAGCCAGGCCGAAGCTCGTTTGTCCGGCGCCATTTCTCAGGTCAGAGTCGCTGAAGCCAATCTGGCAACCAGCCGTGCCACCTATCAGATGCTGGTTGGCAAAAAGCCCGGCAAACTGTCCAGCGGCTTTGCGGTTGACCGTCTGTTCCCCAAAAGCCTGCAAACTGCCATCGGGCAGGGTATGAACAGCCATCCATCCGTCTTGGCTTCACAATATAATGTTGATGTTGCCCAACTCGCCGTCAAGATTGCAGAGGGTGAGCTTTTGCCAACGGTCTCCTTGACCGGCAATGCAAATCGCAATTGGACCAACAATGTCAACGGGTCCAATGTTTCCGGCGCGACCAACTCAGCGTCCATTACCGGCCAGGTATCCATTCCGATCTATCAGGGTGGCGTCGTTCATTCAAAGGTGCGCCAGGCAAAGGAGACCCTTGGTCAGCGTCGCATCCAGCTTGATCTGGCACGCGATCAGGTTCGCTCCAACGTCATTTCCTCCTGGAGCTTGCTTCAGGCCTCGATCCCCCAGATTGCAGCCGCTCAGGCACAGGTCAAGGCATCCCAGCTTGCAACCCGTGGCGTGATTGAAGAGCAGAAAGTCGGACAGCGCACGTTGCTTGATGTCTTGAACTCTCAGGCCGAATTGATTGATGCCCGAATCGCACTTGTTCAGGCACAGCGCACCCGCATCGTCGCTTCCTTCCGCGTTGCGTCTGCGATTGGCAACTTGAGCGCGTCCAACCTCGGGCTGAAGGTCGCGACCTATAATCCTGCGGCTCACTATAAAGCAGTCAAAGACAAATGGTTCGGTCTGCGCACCCCGGACGGCCGCTAGACTTCTAGCGTGGATATCAATCAAATCACAAATCAAGGTCCGGTTACGCCGGGCCTTTTTGCATTGTCAGAAAGCATATCCAGCCATCCTTCTGATTATTCTGCGCGTCACGGGAAAAGCCTGCGGACAGCAATAACGCAGCAAAATAGGGTGGTTGTCAGTGATGGCATTTTTGCGCACCGCGCACCGGTAAACACGGAAGCATCTCAACGATCAAATTCGACAAGCGCGGCTGGTCACTGGTCAAGACCGTTGTATTTCAACGCTTATTTGACATCTGGAAAGCAAAAAGGGCCCAAGAAAAGCGGGCCCAATTCATCAGATTATTTTATTGCATATGAAATAAATAAAGATCTAGTCAATGGAAACGAAACCTCTATTGGTCACCGTCTCGATGATCATGACCAAAGCTCGCTCCACCGCGGCGGCTCGAACGGCTCCGCGATCCATTGCCGAGAAAATGCGCCGCTCATGACGCTGCTCCTTGCCTTTGCAGGAAAGAGCGAAATGCACCAGGCCAACAGGCTTTTCCGCTGACCCGCCATCCGGCCCGGCGATGCCTGTCACGGCAATAGCGATGTCCGCATTGGATCTGGCCAGAGCTCCGTCAGCCATGGCGCGAGCCACTTCTTCACTCACCGCCCCTTTGGCTTCAATCAAACCGGCATCCACGCCCAGCATCTCGGTCTTGGCTTCGTTGGAATAGGTGACAAAACCGCGATCCAAAACAGCTGACGCGCCCGCCACTTCGGTCAGGGTCGTGCATATCATGCCAGCCGTGCAGGATTCCGCAGTGACGATTTTCAATTCATTCCTTGTGGCAAATTTGATGGCTTCCTTGGCCATCTCCGTGGCGACAGAATGCGCGTACATGGCTTGATCCTTAAGTGAATGATTGCAACTTGGGATAGGTTCATATCCGGCCGCATTATAGATCAGGATCAGGCAAATGTATGCAAGCACTTGCCAATGCGGCAATGCCTTCTTTTCTGCCTGTAAAACCAAGGCGTTCGCTTGTGGTTGCCTTGACACTGACCCGTCCGATTGCAATCTCGCAGATATTGGCAATCGCCTCTCGCATGGCCGGGCGGTGCGGGCCGATTTTCGGCGCTTCGCAAATGACCGTCAGGTCAATATTGCCAATCTTGCCCCCAAGTGCACGCACGCGTCGCACGGCATCCTTCAAGAACAGGTCCGAAGGCGCACCTTTCCATTGTGGATCGGAAGGTGGGAAATGCGTCCCGATATCTCCATCCGCAATGGCACCAAGGATGGCATCGGTGATGGCGTGTAGCCCCACATCCGCATCAGAATGACCCTTGAGCTTTCTGTCGTGCGGAATGGAAATGCCACCGATGATCACCGCATTGCCATCATCAAATGCATGAACATCATAACCGGTGCCAAGTCGGATATCGGTCAGCGGCGCCCGAGGTGCCGAGCTATCGGATGAGTTGGTTTCACGCAACGTCTTGTCTGCCATGTCGAGATCTTCCGGGTTGGTAAGTTTGATATTCTTTGAGCTGCCCTCAACGATCCAGACCTGCTCCCCCGCCCATTCGGCAACCGCTGCATCATCGGTGAATGAAAGGTCTGGCTGAAGACTTGCGGCCTCATGGGAGGCAAGAATGAAGGGATAGTCAAACCCCTGCGGCGTCTGTGCCGACCAGAGGGCGGTTCGATCTATGGTCGCCTCGATGTAGCCGTCTTCATCAATCTTCTTGATTGTGTCTGTCACGGGGCTTGCCACCAAACAAGCCCTGTGGTCGGAGAGCGCATCAAGGCAGCGCGTCAAAATCGCTTCCGTTACAAAGATCCGAGCTGCATCATGGATCATTACTTTGCTTGGCTCAAAAGGTCGAAGCGCTCGCAAACCATTTAGCACTGAAATTTGTCGTGTTTCTCCGCCGACAACCGGCTCTGCGAGCTTCTGGCGCGCTTCCTCCGACAGATGAGCAATCGCTTCAGCATAGAATGGCTCATCACCGTCAGCGATCACGACCTGCACAACATCAACCAGATCACTCGCCACAAAGACATCGAGCGTATGGCTAAGCACCATGCGACCCGCAACGCCAACATATTGCTTGGCGACAGAGTCGCTGGCCCGGCGGGCGCGACTGCCGGATCCTGCGGCGACAATGATGGCTGCTGACGTCATTTCGGTGCCTTTTTCTGCATTAATTATCTACTTGCTGCTTTCCAGCATATTGAACGTAGGGTCAAGATGCTTTCGTTAGCTTTTTGGCACGAAGGGTGTGAATGACCAAATATTGACCATCGAATTAACTTGCACATTTATTAGGCATCTTTATACTGTGCTTTAAATGTAGCTGTACCAAGAGAGCTTTATGACGACCACGCCCATCCATTCTGCCGCATCCCCCTTGTCCATTGGGGCAGTAACGGTGCCCAATGCCGTCTTTTTGGCACCTATGTCTGGCATCACCGATTTGCCATTCCGGGAAATTGCCCGACGTTTCGGGGCAGGGCTCGTGGTCTCGGAAATGGTCGCCAGCAAGGCTTTTGCGGTCGGCAAGGAAGAGATGCGTCTGCGCGCCGAAGGGCAGGGCATGGATGTGCATGCCGTTCAACTGGCAGGCAACCGACCGGACTGGATGGCCGAAGCTGCCAAAATCAGCGAAGGGGCAGGGGCCTCGCTGATTGATATCAATATGGGTTGCCCTGCAAAGAAGGTCATTTCCGGTTATTCCGGCTCGGCTTTGATGCGCGATCTCGATCAGGCCCTTAGCCTGATTGACGCTGTGATCGAGGCTGTATCCGTCCCCGTCACCGTCAAAATGCGCCTCGGGCTGGGGATGTCGATTGCCTGAACGCACCAGAGCTCGCGTCTCGTGCCGAACAGAGTGGGGTGGCTCTGGTCACCGTTCATGGCCGCACCCGTAACCAGTTTTATAAGGGCAAGGCTGACTGGTCCGCCATTCAAGCGGTCGCCGACGCGGTCACTATTCCGCTGATCGCTAATGGTGATGTGCTCGATGAAGGCGATGCGCCAGAAATCCTGCGCCAGTCCGGCGCGGACGGGCTGATGATTGGGCGAGGGGGCCTATGGTCGCCCCTGGCTGCCGGGCTATATCGCCCCACTATCTCCAAACGGGTGAGCGCCGGAAAGCCCCTGATGACGACGCGCTACTTGCCTTGGTGACGGAGCATTACGACCGAATGATTGACTATTACCCCGACGTGGTTGGCGTGCGTTGCGCGCGTAAACATCTTGGCTGGTACATGGACTATGTAAGCGAGCAGAAGGACCTTCATGGCCCTCTCGCAGCACAGATGCGGAAAACAATTTTAACAGCTGACGACCCGAACGATGTCCGCACCCGCTTGCGCGACTTTTTCGGTGTGGCTGCAGAGAGGCAGGTTGCATGAGCGAGAGACATATAAGCACAGATCCGACAGAAGTGCCTTATCAGTCAATGATGAGCGCCTTGCCGCACCCTGTCATCATGGTCAACGAAGAGGGCTTCGTGATCGCCGCCAACGACATGGCGCAGTTTTTCTTCCAGTCAAGCGCCACCTATCTGGCGCGACACAAGCTGTCGGACTTGCTGCCGTTTGGTAGCCCTGTCCTGGCTTTGGTCGAGCAGGCCCGCGACCGTCTGGCTGCCGTCAATGAATATCGTGTGGATATTTCCAACCCGCGCATCGGCGTTGACAAGGTGGTCGACGTCTATGCCGGACCGGTTCAGGAGCGCACTGGCGAGGTGGTGGTGATGCTCCATGAACGCTCCATTGCCGATAAGATGGATCGCCAGCTGACACATAGAGATTCAGCGCGATCCGTCACCGGCCTTGCCTCCATGCTGGGCCACGAGGTCAAGAATCCTTTGTCAGGCATTCGCGGCGCCGCCCAGTTGCTGGAAAGCTCGGTGTCCGATGCAGACCGCGCCCTGACGCAATTGATCACCGAGGAAACAGACCGCATTGTGCGTCTCATTGACCGCATGGAAGTCTTTTCCGATCAGCGCCCGGTTGAGCGGGAGGCGGTCAATATTCACGTTGTCCTTGATCGGGTCAAACAGCTCGCTCATGCAGAATTTGGCGACAAGATCCGCATCACAGAGCAATATGATCCATCCCTGCCGGCAGTTCATGCCAACAAGGATCAATTGGTGCAGGTCTTCCTGAACCTTGTGAAAAACGCAGCCGAAGCGATCCTGGACACGCAGGATCCCGAAATCGAGCTGACCACAGCCTTTCGACCGGGCATCCGCCTGAAAGTGCCCGGATCAGCTGAAAAAACCTCACTACCACTGGAAATCTGCGTCAAGGACAACGGACCCGGCATACCGAAAGAAATCGAGGATTGCCTGTTT
The DNA here is from genome assembly GCA_963676965.2 of uncultured Cohaesibacter sp. Taxonomy (GTDB): domain Bacteria; phylum Pseudomonadota; class Alphaproteobacteria; order Rhizobiales; family Cohaesibacteraceae; genus Cohaesibacter. The sequence goes on along the minus strand of CAXXSO010000084.1, from coordinate 22,950 downwards.
GACCCGTTTGTCACTTCCAAGACCAACGGATCCGGCCTCGGATTGGCGCTGGTTGCCAAACTGATTGGCGATCATGGTGGCGTCATCGAGTTTGACACCGCTGGCCGCCATACCGTTTTCCGCGTCATGCTGCCCACCAGCGACGAAAGCCATTCATAGGAGTTTGGACCAATGAGCAAAGGGACAATCCTGCTTGCTGACGACGACACTGCCATTCGCACAGTGCTCAATCAGGCCCTGTCACGCGCGGGCTATACGGTGCGGTTGACTTCCAACGCCACAACCCTGTGGAGCTGGATTTCGCAAGGTGAGGGCGATCTGGTCATTACCGACGTGGTCATGCCCGATGAGAATATCTTCGATGTGCTGCCACGCATCAAGAAAGCCCGCCCGCATCTGCCTGTCATCGTCATGAGCGCGCAGAATACATTCATGACAGCCATCAAGGCTTCTGAACGCGGGGCCTATGAATATCTGCCCAAACCGTTCGATCTGAAAGAGCTGATCAACATTGCCGGTCGCGCCCTGTCAGAGCCTCGCCCCAGCCTGCAGGCGACGGAAGATGATGGCATGGATATCCCGCTGATCGGGCGCTCGGCCGCCATGCAGGACATTTATCGCATGCTGGCCCGCCCTGATGCAGAATGACCTGACCGTCATGGTCACTGGCGAAAGCGGCACCGGCAAGGAGCTGGTTGCCCGTGCTTTGCATGATTATGGCAAGCGTCGCAAAGGCCCGTTCGTCGCCATCAACATGGCCGCCATTCCAAGGACCTGATCGAATCCGAACTGTTCGGCCATGAAAAAGGATCCTTTACCGGCGCCCATGGTCGCTCGGCGGGCAAGTTTGAAATGGCCGAAGGCGGAACCTTGTTCCTCGATGAAATCGGCGACATGCCGATGGAAGCCCAGACCCGCTTGCTGCGCGTGCTCCAACAGGGCGAATATACCACGGTCGGGGGGCGCACGCCGATCAAAACCAACGTCCGCATTGTTGCCGCAACGAACAAGGACCTGCAGTCTCTGATCCATCAGGGTCTATTCCGCGAAGACCTGTTCTTCCGGTTGAATGTGGTCCCGATGCGCTTGCCGCCGCTGCGTGAGCGTTCCGAAGACATCAAGGATCTGGTCCGCCACTTCTTTGCCATCGGCGAGCGCGAAGGTCTGCCAGTCAAACAGCTTCAGCCCGAAGCCCTTGATGTCATGTTGCGCTATCGCTGGCCGGGCAACGTCCGCGAGTTGGAAAATCTGGTGCGCCGTCTGGCGGCTCTTTATCCGCAAGAAACCATCACCAGTGTCCAGATCGAAAACGAGCTCAACCAGATCAGCCTGACCTCGGAAATCCAACCCGAGCAGAAAGTTCAGAATCTGTCGAGCGCAATGGAATCCTATCTTGAACAGCTTTTCAAGGAATATGGCGACAGCCTGCCACCTCCCGGCCTCTATCATCGCCTGCTAAGAGAAATCGAATTTCCACTGATTTGCGCTTCGTTGGCTGCGACCAAAGGCAATCAGATCAAAACGGCAGAATTGCTGGGGCTCAACCGAAACACACTGCGCAAGAAAATAAAAGACTTGGAAATTCAAGTTGTTAGAGGCGCATGAGGCATAAAGGATCTGACTTGGCATAGATCGTCTGTGACTTTTCCGACACAGTTTCTCTGTTGACCATGGACAGGCTCTCAAAGACCTGTCACATTTAGGCAACAAATCAGAGGAATAGAAAGGGCCTGCTTCTTCGGAAAGCAAGGCCCTTTGCTAAGGAAACGCCGCGCGTGTCGAGTATGTCTCAAAGCGAACCAAAACCAAAAGCCTCCCTGTGGCGCGATCCCTTGGACACGCTGACAGCCAACGGCAGTGCCAACCTTAATCAGTCGGACAAACGAAGCTGGTCGCGCATCGCTGGGCTGATCATGGTGATTCTTGCCGTGCTGTCCGGGGTTGCGTCCCTTCGTTATTCTGTTGGGCCTGACATCGATTGAACCGACAGAGCAGGTGATTGGCATTGCCATGGCGGTCAATGGCGTCATGCTGGTTTTGCTGGCGCTGATGATTGGCTGGGAAGCCAGCCGCATGCTGTGGGCGCGCCAAAAGGGCCGGGCTGGTGCGGGCCTGCATATCAGGGTGATGGGTCTCTTTGCGCTGGTTGCTGCTGCGCCAACCATTTTGGTAGCCATATTTGCATCCATCACGCTTGATCAGGGGCTGGAATCGCTGGTTCTCGTCGCGAACCCTCGCCATCATCAACAGCTCCAAGACCGTTGCCGACGCCTACAATCAGGAACATGCCCGCGTTTTACGCAACGAATTGCTCGGCATTTGGCCGTGCGCTAAATGAAGCTGAGCCCTATTTCCTGCTGGCAGAAGACCGGTTTCGGGCGATTTTTGCCCACCAGACACGCATCCGCGGCATCCCGGCGGCCTTTGTGGTCGACGGAGAGGGCAACGAGATGATGGCCTCACCCAGTCGCCTCAATCAGCCTGTACCACGCATGCCAACCAAGGACTTGCTGGAACAGGCCCGCAGTCAACCGGTTCTGATCTCTCTGGGAGAATCCAACCTCGTCGCAGGCATCATGCGACTGGATGAATTCAGCGACGCCTATCTGTTCATCGTGCGCGTCATTGATCCGGTTGTGTCGAACTTTCTGCGCATGACATCAGAGAATGTGCAGGAATATCAGGCATTCTTTGAAAGTCGCTCAAGCATTCAAACCGCCTTTGCCATTCTGTATATTGGTGCAGGCTTGATCATTCTGCTCTCCACCACCTGGTTTGCCATCGGCTTTGCCAACACGCTCGTCTCACCGATCCGTCGGCTGATTGCTGCGGCAGAAAGAGTCCGCAATGGCGATTTGTTTGTCCAATTGCCAATGATCAACGCTCATCGGACTTTGACAACCTCAACAACACCTTCAACACCATGACAACGGAATTGCGCTCTCAGCGGGATGAACTGATTCTCGCCCGTGACGCCATGGATGCCCGCCGCCGCTTCACGAGGCGATGTTGCAAGGGGTCAGTGCAGGGGTCATCGGGGTGGATGCAACCGGCTTGATCACTCTTGCCAATCCATCCGTTCAAGAATTGCTGGGTATCAAGGAAAGCGAGCTGTTGGGCGAAGACTTGCGCGATGTCTTGCCGGAAATTGCCCCTCTGGTGGAAGGGGCCGAAAGCAAAACGGGCGCGCACAAGGAAGAACAGGTTTCCATCGTCCGCGATGGCATCGAGCATGCCCTTCGGGTCCGTGTGACATCGGAGCGCAGCGAAGAGGATGTCCACTCCTATGTCGTGACATTGGATGACGTGACCGATCTTGTTTCCGCCCAGCGGTCTGCTGCCTGGGCAGATGTGGCCCGCCGCATTGCCCACGAAATCAAGAATCCACTTCACCCCGATCCAATTGTCGGCAGAACGCCTCAGACGCCGCTACGGCAAAAAGGTCGATGAAGACGATCGCAAGGTGTTTGACCAATGTGTCAACACCATCGTTCGTCAGGTCGGCGATATCGGACGGATGATCGACGAATTTTCTTCCTTTGCCCGCATGCCAAAACCGGTTTTCGAACCCGGAGATCTGTCGGAAGTGATCAAGCAGTCGGTCTTCCTCATCGAAGTGGCCAATCCGGACATCTCATTTTCAACAGATATTCCTGAAAAGATGCCAGGGTCATTTGATCAACGCCTCCTGTCGCAGGCGGTCGCCAATGTGGTCAAGAATGCCACGGAAGCCATTGGCCGTCATCTTGATATGGGAGCGGCATCAGGCAAGATTTCCGTCAACGCATGCGAAGATGCCGATGCCTATTGTGTGCGGGTCATCGACAATGGCGTTGGCTTGCCAAGTGCCAATCGGCAAATGCTGCTGGAACCCTACATGACAACCCGGGAATCTGGCAGCGGGCTTGGTTTGGCAATCGTTCGAAAATTTTGCAGGAGCATGGCGGCTCCATTCATTTGCGCGATGCGCAGGAAGTATCCGATTTCGCGAGCGGTGCCTGCATCGAAATGCGCGTGCCAAAAATCGCGGAATATCAAGATCAAGACGGAATGAATGGAACAGAAACCAATCACAATTCCGGTTTAGGCCTGCCAACCAGCCCTGCAACCAAGACAAGTGAAGGAGAATGACCATGGCGGCTGATATTCTCGTTGTTGACGATGAAGTGGATATTCGCGAGTTGGTAGCGGGCCTTCTGGAAGATGAAGGCTATGAGACCCGCACGGCGGCCCATAGTGACGAGGCGCTGGAACTGATTGAACGGCGCCGACCATCCTTGATTTTCCTTGATATCTGGCTGCAAGGGTCGCGACTGGACGGATTGGCGCTTCTCGCGGTGATCAAGCAAAAGCATCCTGAATTGCCGGTGGTCATGATTTCCGGCCATGGGGGTGTTGAAACCGCAGTGGCCGCAATCAAACGCGAGCCTATGACTTCATCGAAAAGCCATTCAAGGCCGATCGCTTGATCCTGGTCGCCGAACGAGCGCTTGAAGCTTCCACCTTGAAGCGACAGGTCAAGGATCTGAAATCCCGCTCTGGGGACACCACCAAGCTGATCGGGTCCTCAAGTGTGATGAACCATCTGCGCCAGACCATCAATCGGGTCGCACAGACCAACAGCCGTGTCCTGATTTCCGGCCAGTCGGGGTCTGGCAAAGAGTTGGTCGCCCGCTGCATCCATCAGCAATCCCACCGTGCCGACAATGCCTTTGTTGCTTTCTCACCAATCCATTTCAATGCAGACGAACTGGAAATTGCCCTGTTCGGGACGGAAGCTGATGGCACCAGCCCACGCGAGATCGGCGTTTTGGAAGAAGCCCATGGTGGCACCATCTATTTCGAAGAAATCGCAGATTTGCCGCAGGAGATCCAGAGCAAGCTGACGCGCGTCCTGACCACCAGCAAATTCATCCGTGTTGGCGGGCAAAAGCCGGTTCAGGTCGATATTCGCGTCATTTCCTCCACCGCACGCAACATGCAAAGCATGGTCGAGGAGGGTGCCTTCCGCGAAGACCTCTTCCACCGCCTCAATGTGGTGCCCCTATCGGTTCCGGCTTTGGCCGATCGCCGCGAGGACATTCCAGAATTGGTGCTCCATTTCATGGAAATGCTGTCCGCCACCGCAGGCCTGCCGTCCCGCCGGATTGGTGAGGATGCCATGGCTATTTTGCAGGCCCATGACTGGCCGGGCAACATCCGTCAGCTGCGCAACAATATCGAACGATTGCTGATTCTGACAAAAGGGGACGAACACGCCATCATCACCGCCGACCTTTTGCCATCCGAAGTGGGCGAAACGGCTCCCAGTGTCCCAGGCAGTGGCGAAGCTGCGAGCAGATATGTCACTGCCCTTGAAAAAGGCGCGCGAAGTGTTCGAACGGGAATATCTCAAAGCCCAGATTGCGCGGTTTGGTGGCAATGTATCAAGAACGGCTGAATTTGTGGGCATGGAACGCTCTGCTCTGCACCGTAAACTGAAGAGTTTGGGCGTCGTGTGACCAGCTTCGGACTGAGCCTATGAGGCTTGGTTTCCTTTGCCTTGCACGGAATTGCTATCTAGCATGCGTTTAAGAGATTGGGCTAAATGGCAAAATGTGCCATAAAGCGGGTCCGACCAAACTTTATTGCAGGATGAAAGAGATGCGGGCGGGCAGGGGCATCCCCACTGAAACCCACCAGCATGCAAAGCAAAAAGAAGGCATTTGGATATGAAAGTGGTGATTTGCGGCGCGGGGCAGGTTGGCTATGGCATCGCCCGGCATCTGGCATCAGAGCAGAATGATGTGACCGTCATCGACAGCTCACCGGCTTTGGTTTCCGCTATTCGGGATTCGCTTGATGTCCGTGGTTATGTCCGGCCACGGCGCCCATCCGGACGTTTTGGCCCGCGCGGCGCGGATGAAGCGGACATGATATCGCCGTCACCCTGTATGACGAAGTCAATATGGTGGCCTGTCAGGTGGCCCACTCGATCTTTAATGTGCCCACAAAAGTCGCCCGCGTCCGGGCACAATCCTATCTTGAAAAACACTGGGCAGATCTCTTCTCCCGTGAACATCTGCCGATCGACGTGATCATTTCACCTGAAGTGGAAGTCGGTGAGATGGTGCTTTCGCGCATGGCAATGCCCGGAGCCGAAGACACGGTCCGTTTTGCCGATGGCGAAGTGTTGATGATCGCCATTGAATGCTCTGAGGAATGTCCCGTCGTTGACACCCCTTTGCGACAATTGACCGAACTGTTCCCGGATCTGAACGCCGTCGTGGTGGGCATTCGCCGCAATTCGACCCTGTTTGTCCCCTCATGCCGAAGATCAGATGCTGGCAGGCGACCGTGCCTATGTGGTGGTCGACCGCGGGCAAGTCTGGCGAACCTTGAGCATCTTTGGCCACGAAGAAGGCCAGGCAAACCGCGTCGTCATTGCCGGGGGAGGCAATATTGGCCGCTATGTTGCCCTTGCCATTGAAGCCCGCCGTGGTCGCACCCGCGCCAAGGTCATCGAGCTTAATCGCGACCGAGCCATTAAAATCGCCAATGATTTCAGCGATACCATTGTCCTCCAGGGCAGCGCTCTCGACCGCGACATCCTCAAAGAAGCCGACATTCGTGACAGCGACACCCTGATTGCGCTGACAAACAACGACCAAGTCAACATCCTCTCCTGCGCCATGGCAAAGCGCATGGGATGCAAGCGCACCATGGCGCTGCTCAACGATTCCACTATCCAGATCTCGCCTTTGATCTTGGTATTGATTCTTACGTAAATCCGCGCTCAGTCACTATTTCCAAAATCCTCCAGCATATGCGTCGTGGCCGTATTCGTGGCGTCCATGCCGTGGAAGATGGCGCCGCAGAAGGCATCGAGGCAGAGGCGTTGGAAACCTCGCCACTGGTTGGTCGCCCATTGCGCAGTGTTGAATTTCCCGATGGGGGTGCGAGTGGGAGCTGTCTATCGCAATGGCAAGGTTCTCTCACCCAACGGCGACGTCTCCATTCAGGCCGGTGACCGGGTGATCCTGTTCGCACTCGCCGACCGGGGTCAAACAGGTGGAACTGCTGTTCCGCGTCAGCTTCGAATTTTTCTGATTCCGGTGGAAACCGAGACCCATGATTGCAATTCTCTATTTCCTGTCGATTTTGCTGGGCGCCCTTGGCGGCCTGATGTTGCCAACGGCTTTGGTCGCGCTGAGTGCTGGGGATAGTGAACTTGCCGGTTCATTTCTGCTGACCTCTGGCTTGACTGGCTTTTTCTCAGGCGGTGTCTATTTTGCTCTGCGCGGCCACAAGAAGGAACTGGTCAACGCCCAGACTTTTCTGCTTTGTGTGCTGGCTTGGTTTGGATTGCCCGCCGCAGGTGCCTTTCCCTTCGTCATTTCCGGTCAATTGAGCGGTATCGATGCACTGTTCGAGGCAGCGTCCGGTCTCACCACCACCGGCTCGACCATGTTTCGCAGCCTTGTCGATGTCCCCAACGGCATTGATTTTCTGGCGCGCGATCCTTCAATGGTTTGGTGGATTGCTGACGCTGTTAGCTTCCTGCTGATTCTGGCCCCAAGCGGCATTGGCGGCCTGCCAAATCAACAGGTCGGCATCATCGAACGCAATCTTGGCGATGATGCTGGCCGACTGATTTATGTGGTCCGCCAGATCGCGGCCACCTATTCGGTGCTGACACTGACCCTTGCATGGTTGTTGATCATCGTCGATATCCCGCCATTTGATGCAATCTGCCTTGCCTTTTCCACTCTCTCGACCGGCGGCTTCATGCCAATCGACGGCACCTTGGCCGAATATGACAACAGACTGGCGGAAATGCTCATTGCCCTTGGCATGATCATCGGAGCATCCAGCGTGCTCTGGCATCGCATGGGCGGTGAGGGGCAAGATCCAGTTGCTGCGCGAGCATAAAGAAAGCTACGCAATGATGGGGCTGATGCTTCTGCTGGGCCTGCTCTATTCCATCACATTGTTCCGACTGGCGGGCAGTTCTTCGGTGCTGCCCCCATCGTCGGCCTTAAAGCAGGGTTTCTTTGCCTCCATTTCGCTCATTTCAACGACGGGCTTTGAACTGCGCCATGCCGATGTCACCGTTTTGCCTAGCCTGCTGGTGATTTGTGTAGCATTGGTTGGTGCCACGCCATTCTCAACCGCTGGCGGCCTGAAACTCTATCGAATCGGGGCCATGACCCTGCAGGCAGTCAGTGAGATTGGTCGACTGATTCATCCCTCCTCAGTGCGCGGCGGAATGATCGGACGCAGCCCCTTTACAGTTCATTTGCTCAAGGCAATCTGGTCGTCTTTTCTGCTCTCGATGCTTTTGATCGCTGTGGTCGCCGGTATGGTCACCTATGATATCGGCCATTTTGATGGTGGCCTGATTGCGGCAATTTCCAGCTTCTCCAACATAGGCCCGCTTTACACGTCGGGCTGGAGTCAGGTCGGTGACTGGCCTGCCTATTATGAAATGGATCTGATCATCAAATATGCTCTCATCGTTACGATGGTTCTTGGCCGGATCGAAATTATTGTTTTGCTTGGAGCGTTAAACCTCAATTTCTGGCGGCGTTAGTGTGGTCAATAGTGCGACGGCCAGCATATAAAACACAAACATAAGCAACGCATTCATCATTTGCCTTTTTTACGCGCGTTAGACTTACAAAAAGCGACTATATTTAACGATTGTCGCTTGGCAAGCGAACGGATTTGGTTACACTATAAAAGAATCGAACGCTGGAACCGTTTTAAGACGATAAATTTGCAGCAGCAGAGCATTTGTGGGGATGTTGTGCTGCGTGCTAATCACTCACTTCCCCCAATTTGTGGACAAGACCCGTATTCACGTTATGCGGTTGGAAAAGGATCAGAATGACACTGGTCTATTAGGATTGACTGCGTCATACTGCAACCGCTTCCGGGTTGGCAACCGAGTCATGAAATACAACAATAAGGCAGGACTTATGGCAGAAAGAGCCCAGAACCTCCAGGATACCTTTCTGAATCACGTACGAAAGACGAAGACACCATTGACCATTTTCCTCGTCAATGGCGTGAAATTGCAAGGTGTTGTAACTGGTTTGATAATTTTTGCGTGTTGCTGCGGCCGTGACGGACATTCGCAGCTCGTTTACAAGCACGCAATTTCAACAATTATGCCTAATGGCCCGCTGTCTCTCTTCGAGGCAGGCGAAAATACCGAAAAGTCTGAGGGCTGATTGTCCGATTTCAAAGAAATGGGCGACGGGGTCGCTGAAAATGGCGAGAGCAAGCTGATCGATCGCCGCGCAACCCCGACCCCGCGCACTGGTACTTGTACCCATTCTCTCCACACCGTTGCAAAACAAGGCTGCTGCCGATGGTCGACTGATCCGGCGCACCGATACTGCACGCATGGAGGAAGCCGCAGGCTTGGCTGCCGCCATCGAACTCGACATTGTCGATGTTATGCGCGTGCCACTGAATGCGTTGCGCCCGGCCACCTTACTGGGCACCGGCAAAGTGGCAGAGCTTGGGCATCTGATCCACGATGAAGAGATCGAACTGGTCATCATGGACCATGCTTTGTCGCCCATCCAGCAGCGCAACCTGGAAAAGGAATGGGGCTGCAAGATTCTTGATCGCACAGGCCTCATTCTCGAAATCTTTGGGCGACGGGCCCAGACCAAGGAAGGTCGCCTGCAGGAGATCTTGCCCATCTCAATTATCAAAAAGGCCGTCTGGTTCGCAGCTGGACCCACTTGGAACGCCAGCGTGGCGGCATCGGCTTCATGGGCGGCCCCGGCGAAACGCAGATTGAGGCTGACCGCCGCGCCTTGCAGGACAAGATCAACCGTCTGGAAAAAGACCTCGAGCAGGTGCGTCGCACCCGAGGTTTGCATCGCAGCAACCGCCAGAAAGTGCCGCATCCGGTTGTGGCCCTGGTCGGCTATACCAACGCTGGCAAGTCAACCCTGTTCAACATGCTGACCGGTTCGAGCATCTTTGCCAAGGATCTGTTATTTGCCACCCTCGACCGACCCCTGCGAACACTGGCGCTGCCCCATGGTCGCCAGATCATCCTGTCCGATACGGTGGGCTTCATTTCTGATTTGCCAACCCACCTGATCGCCGCTTTCCGTGCGACGTTGGAAGAGGTGCTTGAAGCAGACGTTATTCTGCATGTGCGCGATATCGTCCATGAGGATACCGGCGCTCAGGCCGCTGACGTCGCCAGTGTTCTGCATGATCTCGGCATCGAGATCTATCAGGATCCCCGTGTCATCGAAGTATGGAACAAGATCGATCTGCTGGATGAGTCAGAGCGTCAGTCAGTGCTTGAGCGGGCTTCCCTGCAACAGCCATCCCGCACCACCGGTCAGTTGCAGCCCGTCGCCTTGTCTTCGGTGACAGGTGAGGGCACCGACATCCTTCTTGATGAAATCGAAGCCAAACTCGCCAGAATGACAATATCATGGCGATCTATCTCGGTTTTGAAGATGGCGAAGGTCTGGCTTGGCTCTATCGCCACTGCGATGTGCTGGAGCGCACCGATACCGAGGACGGCATTGAGCTGACGGTGAGGGCACCGGAAAAACTCCAATCGGAAATTCAAAATCGCTTTCAAATCAAGTGAAGACAAACAGATAGAGAAGGCCGGAACGCGATAGCGCTTCCGGCCTTTTTATTAAGTTAGGGCACAATGGCGAAGTATTCCGGCACAGACAGGGTAAAGACAAACAATATCTAGCCCTAGTTTTCCTTAGCCTTCTGCCAGAGGGTTTCCATTTCTTCCAGAGACGCCGCTTCAAGTGATTTGCCCTGCCGGTCCAGCTCCTGCTCGATATAGCCAAAGCGATCGCGAAATTTTTGATTGGTCGCAGCCAGCGCTTCATCCGGCTCCACATGCATATGACGTGCGAGGTTGGCCACTGCGAAAAGAAGGTCGCCAATTTCATCCTTGATAGCCGCATCATTGGTGCCATCGGCTTTCTCTAATTCCACGCGGACCTCTTGCGCTTCCTCGATGATTTTATCGAGCACCAACTTGGGGTCATTCCAGTCAAAGCCAACCTTGCCAGCCTGCTTTTGCAGTTTCACTGCCGCCTTCATGGTTGGCAGTCGCGTGGCACATCATCGAGCAGACCTTTGGCCCCGTCATCAAGACCAAGCTCAGCCCGGTGGGCTGCCCGTTCGGCCTTCTCTTCCTGCTTGATCGCTTCCCAAGCCTCACGCACCAGCGCCTTGCCGCGCACACCTGCATCGCCAAACACATGGGGATGGCGGCGGATCATCTTTTTCGTGATGGCATGCACCACATCACCAAAGTCAAAGCGTGCCTGCGCGTCATCCATTTCACTGCCATCTGGGCATGAAAAACGACCTGCAACAGCAAATCCCCCAGCTCCTCGCGCAGATCATGCATATCATCGCGCTCGATCGCATCCTGAACTCGTAAGCTTCCTCGATCGTATAGGGATGATCGACGCAAAACTTTGCTCAATGTCCCATGGGCAGCCGCTTTCCTTATCGCGAAGTCTCTGCATGATTTCGACAAGCATCGCAATGTCGCGGGAAGGGGCAATCGTCATGGTTGGCTCATTTGTCTGGAGTGGAGAGGGAGGAGGCGGATGGTTTCGTTCCGGTGATCATATCTCGTTTATGCCCAAAGCCCTTGCGCTTGGCAATGGAGAAGCCAGCCGCCTGCAGATTACGCCGCACCCAGCCGGCCGCCGTATAGCTTGCCAGTGTCGCCAGAATCCGAACTGGTCGCAAAGAGTGCCCGCATCAGATCCTCAGACCACAGGTCCGGATTGGTTTTGGATTAAACCCATCAAGATACCAGGCATCTATCTCCAGTGGCATGGAGCCTAGGGCGTCAGCAGCTTCGCCAATATAGAGCAGCAAACGCGCCCCATCAAAGCGGATGTCCTGCCAACCAACTTGATCCGGTTGCCAAAGGGCCGCCAGTTGATTGGCCAGCGGATGCAAAATCTCCCATGGCGACAGAGCCGTCAGCAAGCTCATGCGATCCATGGGATATTTCTCAACCGAAACAAAAGTCAGACAGGCTTGGTTGTCCTCATGCGAGGTTTGAGTCGGAGTGAAAGCCGATTGATGCGCCAGCCATGTGGCAAGGAAATTCAATCCGGTTCCAAACCCCAGCTCACCAATCACCGGATTGGCACCAACGTCCCATCGTTCCGGCAGGCCATTGCCATCGATAAACACATAACGGGTTTCTTCCAGACCATCCGAACGGGAATAATAGGTATCGTCAAAGCGTGTGGATTTGGGGGTCAAATTGTCCAGCCAGACAAGTTCGGGCTGTTTAGGCATGGCTTTTTTCCGGCAAAGGAGTAGGTTGCTGCAAACACAGCGCGGCATTACTCTGCCGCCAATCTATGTCTGTCATAAGAAGAAATGAGCCCCATGCCAAGCCCTCAAACGCCTCTCACCCTCAATCTCGCCAAACAACACCATGATGTCATCATCATCGGCGGCGGCGTATTCGGATTGTCCATCGCACGCGGCACATTGGCCGCTGGTCTGAACACCTTGCTGATCGATAAGGGCGAAATCGGGCAGGGGGCAAGCTATGGACTGCTCGGAGCGTTGCTCCCCCATATGTCCGAAAGATGGAATGAGAAAAAACAATTTCAATTCAATGCATTGCAGAGGCTTTCTGAAGTTAAGGCGCAGCTTGAGGAAGAGGTAGGCATGTCCATCGGTTATGACCGCTGCGGCCGTGTTGTCCCATTGGCCACCGCCAATTTGCGAGAGCGCCACGAAGTCCGCTCCAAAGAAGCCGAAACTTTGTGGAATGGACCAGAAACTGGTTATTTTCACCGCGTCTATGAACCAAGCGACCTTGACGGCTGGCTAAACAAAGACCTGTGCCCGGAAGGCTATGCCTTTGACAATTTCTCCGCACGGGCCAATCCGCGCGCTTATTGCGCGGCAGCCAAGGCATCGGTTGAAAAGCGCGGCGGCTCCTTGCTCGAATGCACCGAAGTTGTCGATATCAAGGACACTGGCAACAGAGCAGAGGTCCTCCTTAAAAGCGGAGAAACCCTGTCAGCAGGCATTGTGGTGCTGGCCGCAGGCTATCGCAGCTTCCCGATGCTCGAGCGTCTGACGGGCCTTGATGCGCTCGGCAAAGGCATCAAGGGTCAGGCCTTGATTGCCAAAGTTGGCCAGGCGGATGGCTTGCCCATTCTCTATGACCGCAAAATCTATGTCGTGCCCCATGACGGTGGTGTATGCGCCATCGGCAGCACGACGGAGGAAGAGTGGGACGATGAAAACAGCACAGACGAACGCTGCGATGAAATCTGGGACCACGCCCAAACCCTTTGCCCAATGCTGAAAGACGCCCAGATCCTGCAAAGATGGGCTGGCATTCGCCCCAAAGCCGCCAAGCGCGATCCGATGGTAGGCTTCCTGCCAAACTCCAAAAGCGTGTTCGCCGCAACAGGCGGCTTCAAGATCGGCTTCGGATTGGCCCATGACATCGCCAAAGTGTCTGTAGAACGCATCGCAGATCTGGAGAGCACCATCCAACTGCCTGCAAGCTTCGAGATGGCCCATCACCTTGATGGCAAAGACTGGTAAATAACGAAGAGGCAAACTCAGCCGTGGCAGCTTATCTTGCGGCCACGGTGCCATTGCATGACACGCAAGCGCTCCGACAAGAGAGGAGCAGTGGGCCACAAAAGAGAAGTGAAACCGGCGCGAACCATTCTCTCTGACCTATAAGAATTGCAACAGCATATAATGGATGCGACGGTTTTGGCTTGATAGAGATGCGCCACCTGCGTGAATACAGGCACTGAGCCAGCAAGGCTTGGGAGCCCGTAGACCCCACATATCGAAGGGGTGCCAAGCCTTGCGGGATTGATGACCGTGACCTTGCCGTATAGTCTCACATCATGGAACCAAAAATCCGGCTAAACTCAGATATAGATGTTGTAGAGTATTCCCCAATGATCCGGGGGATGGTCCTGTCTCTGCGTTATGCAATCGAGCGCAATGGCATCGGATTGACCAAATCCGATGCCATGAATCGCGAATTCGTCACATGGGCTGCAGAAAACTTCAACTGGCCCGGATATACCGCAGAAGGCCTGTTCTCAATCAACAAGGTGCTCAATGAACATGACATGCTGCCGCTCTGGCCTTTGCGCGATACCCTGCAGTATCTTAAATTGATCAGACGGTACAAAGGTACCTTGAAAGCCACTCGCTCGGGTCAGACCTTAGCCAAGTCGCCGAACGAGCTATTTGTTCTTGTTGCCCCGCTTTATCTCTATCGATATGACCATGACGGTCTGCTGGAGCAGGATTGGGATTACGGCATTCCGGGCAATTGGCATATCTTCCTCAATCTCATCAATATCAAGGCGCGACAGGGGTGCACCCAAGGGGATCTGACCGAAATCCTTTATCCCAGATCCGAAATAGAACCTCGTGTTGCCTACTACAGCCTCGCGGATTCTGCATTCCTGCTCAACGTCCTGCGGCCTCTATGCTGGTTGGGATTGCTGCGAGAAGAGCGGGACGGCGATGGCTGGTATGGAAAGCGGACCTATCACAAAACGCCCCTTTGGTCCGCCTGCCTGATACTGGAATCCGATAATCAGGCACAATTGCGCCTGGTTTAGAGACGCTATTCCGCAGCTTTGCGCCGAGCTATTGCTTGCTCGCGATGGGCAATGGTCTCAGGAGTACTCATATAACTTGCATCTGTGCGCCTTCCAGGCTTCCGGCCGCGCTTCTTGTAGCCATTGCTAGAGCTGCCATCCGGAATGCCGAACATGTGGTTCTTCTGCCCCACGCGAGAGGGGCCTTTCGCACTACGCTGTGTGGGCGCACGGCTTTCCTGCATTCCAGCCACGATGGATAGGATATCATCCAACCGCTTATTCTCCACGACAGGGGCACGGTGGATGGATTGAAGCGTGTCATAGGTTCGGTAGGGAAGGAGCATGCCTTCATGCATTATCTCAAGCCGCCCGTCTGGATAGTCGCAGATAATAACCTTCTGGCGCACCAGCTTTTTTGCATAACTTGTCGGGTCCAGAATAAACAACACCTTGTCATAACGAAGGGTCAGAGATTGTGATACCGTCCGAACTTCCTTGCGGCACATGGCTCCATCCAGATTCTCATGATCTGCGAGAGAGCGGTGCATGTCCTTGGGATTGCGAGGAGGCTTACCAAAACGACGATTGTAATCTGCGATAAAGCCTGGGGCAAAATCGTTGGCTTCGTCTATTGTGTTGATACCTGCTAGTCGTAACTCTTTTACCAGCCTGTCCTGCAAGGTCCTGTTGGCACGTTCTACGCGCCCCTTTGCCTGCGGAGTGTCGGCACAGATAATATCGATATTGAGCTCATAAAGCGCTCGACCAAATTGCGTCAAGCCACTGGTACGATCCTTCCTGGAACCATGGGTGGTGCGGAAAACACCATGTTTATCGCTATAAAAAGCAATAGGTTTGCCCCGTTCTGCTAGATAGGCTTTTGTGGCCTCCATATAGTCGAACGTGTTCTCAGACGTTGCAAAACGCAGGTGAAGGATTTTGCTGGTGGCATCGTCAATAAAGACGAGTAGGGCGCATTTGGGCCCTCGATCCTCGAACCAATGATGGTGTGACCCGTCAACCTGAACAAGTTCACCGAAACAATCGCGGCGCCCCCGAGGTTGATGAATCTGTTTCTGGCGTTCGCGCCTAGTCTTCCAGATGCCTGCCTCCATCATCCATCGGCGCAAGGTCTCCTTACCGAGTGGAAGATCGTGCTTCTCAAGCAGCTTCTCACACGCAAAGGTCGGGCCAAAATCATGATAATGCTCGCGTACCAGATCAAGCACGCTATTACGGAACTTATCACTGAAACGCCGATTGCTCGGACGGCCTCGCTTCTTGGAAACAAGGCCATTCGCTCCATCATGATCATAGGCTTGCAACAGGCGGTGAACCTGGCTGCGAGAGAGGTGGAGCAGTTTGGCAGCATGGACAACGCGAAGCCGTCCGTCTCTAATCTTCTGAATGGCTTCAAGCCGATTCAACTCTTTCTGCGACATGGGAATCAAATAAGACATAGCAGCTCCTCCGGCATATCAATGAAACCGTCGGGCTAGTCTTCCTCCTACAGTTGGCCTTGACCAGCTGGAGAAGGGCAAAAAAACTGTCGCATCTCTAACTGGCCCAACTGTAGCATATCTAATGAGCTGCTATAAGAATAATTCGCATAATCTATATTATGGAATATTTATCTTAATGTAATTCCGAGAACGCGCCTCTTACAAATTCAATTTATATTATAAAATCAATGACTAAAGAGACATTCCTGACTCTCTTTATTCAGCAACGTGATGCACGACCCCACCCACAGCGCGCACCTGTGGCACAGGTTATCAGCAATCAAAAATGTTGGATCAAAAGGATCAGCCTGTCCAGCACGGATGCGTGTATCCATCAAGCACACGCATCGATGCAATCAGATGTGATCAAAAGGCAAGACCAGCCCGTCATGAGCTGGAACCACATGCTCCGGCAAGGTCCGACACAGCGTGTCATAATCCATATCGACATGCATATGGGTCAGAATGGTTTTGCGCGGCTTCAGTCGCTCTACCCAGGCCAGCACCTCATCAAGCGAAAAGTGACTTGGATGCGGCGCATAGCGAAGCGCGTCGACAATCCAGACATCAAGCCCCTGAAGCATCAACTCGGTCTCAGGCTCAATGTCGCTGATATCGGAACTATAGGCCAGATTGCCGATCCTGAAGCCAAGCGAATGAATGTCGCCATGCACCTGGTTGTAAGGCATCGCTTCGATCACACCGGCCGGACCGTCGACAGACACCAGCTGCCCATGATCAATAAGATGCGCATCGAGGATCGGAGGATAGCTGCTGCCCGGAGGTGTTTCGAGACAATAGCCAAAGGCCTGCTCGATCCGATCCATCGTCAAGCAGTTGGCGTGAATCTTGACCCGCTGACGACGGTTGAAAACAAAGGCCCGCAAATCGTCTATGCCGTGTAGATGGTCCGCATGTGGATGGGTATAAACAACGCCATCGACCCACTCGATCCCGGCGGTCAGCATTTGCTGACGAAAGTCCGGGCCGCTATCGATCAGCATTCGGGTGACCTTGTCACCGTCAAATTTCTCAACCAAGGCGGAGCAACGGGTACGGCGATTTTTCGGATTGGTCGGGTCGCATTTGCCCCAATCATTGCCAACGCGTGGCACACCGGGCGAAGATCCGCATCCGAGAACATGAAATTTATAGCCGCTTTCCGTCATTGCTTTCCTCAAGTTCAAGGCCGCGCGGACTAGCCGCGCTCCGCCTTACTGAACAGACGGAAAAAATTGTCTGTAGTAATCTGCGCGATCTCATCCTTGCTGACGCCCTTGACATCAGCCAGAACCTCAGCCGTATGCGCCACATAGGCCGGCTCGTTGCGCTTGCCACGATATGGCATCGGTGCAAGGTACGGCGCGTCCGTTTCCACCAACAGCCGATCAAGGGGCACATCGGCAACAATGTCACGGATGTCCTGACTGCGCTTGAAGGTCAGAATGCCGGAGAGGGAGACATACATCCCCATCTCCACCGCCCGCATGGCAAGCGCGCGCCCAGATGAGAAGCAATGCAAGATGGCTTTATAAGGCCCCTCTTCCATCCCTTCGCTCAGGATCGCGATCATGTCTTCATCCGCATCGCGCGAATGGATGACCAGAGGCAGACCGGTCATCTGAGCTGCCTTGATGTGGGTGCGCAAACCCTGAGCCTGCGCCTCCCGTGGGGCATTGTCATAGAAATAATCAAGACCCGCTTCACCAATCGCCACACATTTGGGATGCTCCGCCAACTTGGCAATATCATCCGCAGAGAAATCCAACTCCTGATCCGCATTATGCGGATGGGTGCCGACCGAGCAGAAGATCGTGTCATAGCGTTCCGCGATGGCCTTGATCTGATCAAACTTGCGGATATGGGTGCAAATGGTGACCATGTGACCGACGCCTGCCAGTTCGGCGCGCCGGATCACATCGTCCAACTCTTCCTTGAAATCAGGAAAGTCCAAATGACAGTGGCTGTCGACGAGCATGGTTCGCCTTATTCCTCTTCTTCGGTCTTTTCGACATAGCGTGGGAAAACCGGGCTTGGTTTGTCGATTGGGGTACCCGGACGCAAACGGTGCTCAGCGCCAAGCAAGGCAAAGCTGCGCTCATCCTCGGCAAGCGCGAACAAGTCCAACAGCTTGCCAGCGGACGCCGGAATGAAGGGCTGCGCCAGAATGCCGACCTGACGGATCACTTCGGCCGTCACGTAAAGAACCGTTTTCATCCGCTCCGGATCAGTCTTGCGCAGGGTCCAAGGCTCTTGCGAAGCGAAATATTTGTTGGCTTCACCAACCACATCCCAGACGGTTTCCAGCGCTTTATGGATCAGTTGCTTATCCATAAAGGCCTGACATTTTTCAAGCATTGCATCGGCCTGAGCCAGCATTGCCTTGTCTTCATCGCTATAATCGCCCGGCGCAGGCAATGCCTTGTCACAGTTTTTCGCGATCATCGACAAGGACCGGCTGGTAAGGTTGCCCAGGTCATTGGCAAGGTCGGCATTGGTCCGGTTGACGATGGCCTCGTGACTATAATTGCCATCCTGACCGAATGGCACTTCGCGCATGAAGAAGAAACGGGTCTGGTCAAGGCCATATTCTTCAATCAAGCCAAAGGGATCGATCACGTTGCCAACCGACTTGGACATTTTCTCGCCGCGGTTAAACAGGAACCCATGAGCATAAACACGCTTTGGCAACGGGATGCCAGCCGACATCAGGAAGGCAGGCCAGTAAACCGCATGAAAACGAATGATGTCCTTACCAATGATGTGCGTTGCGTTCGACCACAGGCTCTGGAACTTTTCGCTGTCCATATTCGGGTAGCCAAGCGCGGTGATATAGTTGGTCAGCGCATCGACCCAAACATACATAACGTGATTGTCCGTGCCCGGCACCGGAATGCCCCAGTCAAAGGTGGTGCGGGAGATCGACAGATCACGCAGGCCACCTTTTACAAAGCTCATCACCTCGTTGCGACGCTCAGATGGCCCCATGAAATCCGGCTGGCCTTCATAAAGCGTCATCAGCTTGTCCTGATATTTGGACAGACGGAAGAAATAGCTTTCCTCTTCGGTCCATTCAACGGGAGAGCCTTGTGGACCATAGCGCACGCCATCTTCGCGGACTTCTGTTTCGCTTTCGGCATAAAAGGCTTCATCACGAACGGAATACCAACCGGCATAGCTATCCAGATAAATGTCGCCAGCGGCTTCCATTGCCTTCCAGATTGCTTTGGAGGCTTCATAATGGCGCGGCTGCGAGGTGCGAATGAAATCATCATTCGAACAGCCAAGTGCCTTGGCCATATCCTCAAAAACCGGTGCATTGCGGTCAGCCAATTGCGCAGCAGTCATGCCGAGCTTTTCAGCCGTCTGCTGCATCTTCTGACCATGCTCGTCAGTGCCCGTGACGAAAAAGACGTTATATCCATCCAGCCGCTTGAAGCGCGCCATGGCATCCGTTGCCATCATCTCGTAGGCGTGCCCGATATGAGGCGCTCCGTTTGGATAGGAAATGGCGGTAGAAATGAAAAACGGTTGCTTGTCAGTCATGCCAGATGTCGTCTTTTCAATGGTTGTTGTCTTAATGCGGGATTTCCGAACCCAGGCATCCTGCAGTGGCAAACCCAAAGGGGGCATTGCAGCAGGTCGGGTTGAAAATGGTCACTTGAGGTTTTGGGCGAAGGGGCGGGTTGCGTCAAGGCTTTTCGTCCTGACTTGCCCGTTTATGGTCAATTTGCCCCCATGCAACCGGGGCAAAGGTGGATTGATTGCCCATGCATGGTGATTGGCTCAAAGGCCCTTGGAGGCCTTTGCGATCATCCGCATCACGGCGATTACGGTCTGCTTTTTGTCAAGATTGAATGTGCGCGTTTCACGGATCATTTCACCGGCCTTTTCCCACGCCTCAGCCAGCGGATAAAGCGCAGCCCCGCTTGCGCCCCCCTGCTCGCTCCCTTTGCGCAATTGCCTTGAAAGATGCCGATGAACCAGATCGGAAAAGCCGTCAAAGCGCTGGTCCTTGCCGCGTTGATCAACCATTTCCGCAAAACTGCTCAGGCCTTCATAATCGGGATTGTAAGGCGGCTGCAGCAACCGCTCGAAGGCATGGACCAAAACCAATCCTTCATCGGTCTGAAGCTCGGCTGCCTTGCGGATGGAGCCATCGCAAATGGCGCTCAGATCGGCCAGCTGATCACCCGATGCAATCTCCAGCGATGACAAAGCCTCGGACAGAACAGGATTTTCAAGCGGAGCAAAGGACAGACTACGACAACGAGACCGAATGGTCGGCAACAGGCGACCCGGCGCGTGCGCAATCAGAAAGAAGATCGCCCGCTTGGGCGGTTCCTCAAGGACCTTCAACAAGGCATTTGCGGCATTGCCATTAAGGTCATCTGCCGGGTCGACAATGCAGACCCGCCAGCTATTCTCGCCGGCTGTCGAGCCGAAGAACCGCACGGTCTTGCGCACCTCGTCAACCGTAATTTCGGTGCGGAACTTCTTGGTTTTCTGATCAAAGGGGCGATCAATCACCAAGAGGTTTGGATGAGCATAATTGGCCACAAGCTTGGCTGCATGACTGTCAGGGCTGACATCAAGATTGGTCGGCTGAAAGCTGTCGCCGAGCAACGAGTCCGTTGTTACCCCCCCTGCCCCTTCATTGAAAATGAAGCGCGCTGCACGATAGGCAAATGTCGCCTTGCCAATCCCTTTTGGCCCGGTCAGCAACCATGCATGATGCATTTTACCCGATTGCCAGGACGACAAGAAAGTTGCGTCCGCCTTGTCGTGACCAAAGAATTGCTGTTGCTGATGGGGCGGAGCCAAGCCGTCCAAACTGTCAAAAATCGGAAAATCGAGATCCGTGTCCGCCATCTATGCCCCTTCGCCTTCACGCATTTCGCCGTCGCGATCCGACAATAGCTTGGCTTCCACCACTTGCCAAATATCAGCGGCTATCTCTTCCACGCTCTGCGAAGCATCTATCACCTTGCAGCGTTTCGGGTCTTCATGGGCAAGCCGCAAAAAGGCATTGCGCCGGGCTTCGTGAATGGCCAGGTCCTCGCGCTCGAACCGGTCAGCACTTTCATCATCAGATCGCCTTGCATGGGCGCGACTGATCCCGACCTCGGCACGCAAATCCAGAATGAGTGTCAAGTCCGGGCGCATGCCGTCAATGGCAAGCCGCTCCAGCAGATTGACCAATTCCGGAGCCACCCCCGCGCTTTCCCCTTGATAGACTCTGGTGGAATCCATGAAGCGGTCGCACAAAACCCATTGGCCACGCTCAAGGGCTGGCTTGATTTTGGTGTCTACATGGTCGGCACGCGCTGCTGCAAAGAGGATCGCTTCTCCGCTTTCCCCCAAACCCATCTCATCGGCGATGCCAGACAGCAAAACATGGCGCAAGGCTTCCGCACCAGGCGACCCACCGGGTTCCCGGCTTTTGATGCAATCGATATTTTGCTCAGCCAAACGCTCTTCAAGCAGACGAATCTGGGTGGTTTTTCCAACCCCTTCGCCCCCTTCAAAGGTTATGAATTTACCTTCGCGCATCATTGTCTCGATTGTTGTTTCGTTAGCGCTGCGGAACGGCGCCAAGGTCATGCCAGCGAATCTCTCACCGCAGATTAGTGCGATAGATCAGGAAACAAACAAGAGGCTTTCGATCAAAAAGCCCCTTGCATGCACGTCTTTATCGCCAGAATGAACCATACAGGCGAAATGACGATCAGATCCAACCCAGCAGCAACTCTTGCAAGCCATCCATCGCCCGTTGCGTCAGCGTGCCTCTTCCCACAGAATGGGCTGCGACCAATGGCGTTTCGAGCACAAGGGTATCATCAGACCACACCTTCAGGGTCGCCACTTTGGCCCCCTCTTCCAGCGGGGCTTCCAATGGCCCCTGATAATAAACCCGCGCCTTCAGACGACCTTCCTGCGCCCGTGCCATGAACACACTAATCGGACGTTCACTGATCAGCGCAACCGATGACTGGTCACCACCATGAACACTGGCGGATGCAACCGTCTCATCCGCATCATAAATGCGCTTGGAGGTAAAGGCCCGAAAGCCCCAATCCATGATCTTGCGCGCTTCTTCGCGACGCTCTTTCTTGCTTTTCATGCCACTTAACACAGCAATCAGACGTTGATCGCCCTGCTTGGCGGACGAGACCACTGCATAGCCCGATTTCTCTGTATAACCGGTTTTCATACCGTCCGCCCCTTGCGTAAAGCCGAGGGTCGGATTGCGATTGCGCTGGGTGATCTTGTTCCAGGTAAATTCCGGAATGGAGAAGAAGTGATAATATTCCGGATAAGTCTCGATAATGTGGCGCGCAAGGATGGACAGATCCTTGGCGGTGACATGTTGACCCTCTGCGGGTAAGCCAGTTGAATTGATGAAGCGGGAATGGGTCAAGCCAATATCTTCGGCGCGTCTATTCATCAATTGAGCGAAACTTGCTTCATTGCCAGCCATTCCTTCGGCAATAGCAATGCAGGCATCATTCCCGGACTGAACCGTAATCCCCTGGATCAGCGCTTCGAGCGGAACGCTTGACCCAAGCTTGGCAAACATCGTCGAACCGCCAGAATTGGCCCCACCCTCTCGCCACGCATATTCAGAAATCAGAAATTCGTCATCCATCGACAAAGAGCCGGTTTTCAATGCGTTGAAGACAACTTCGAGGGTCATCAACTTGGCAAGAGACGCTGGCGGTATCTGCTCATCTTCATTCTTGCTTAGCAGAACCGAACCGGAACCGGCATCAACCATATAGGCCTGTTTGGCCTTGGTTTGAAACACTTGCGCCTGAACTGCGAAG
>CAXXSO010000083.1:0-9895 GCA_963676965.2 uncultured Cohaesibacter sp. | reverse complement strand
GGTAAGACCTTTGCCGTGACCCACCAGAGCGACCCCAAAGAGGTGTAACCAGACCGCTGAAACAGGTTAGCTGAAACTGGGCTAAAGGCTAAACTGCACCGACAGGCCAGCGGCCATCACTTCCTGACCAGAAAGACCGCCCGAACCGGTGCCGGATACCCTTCCACTGTTTTCTCAGAATCCTCAGGATCCAGAAAATCCGCCAGGGATTCGGTGAGAATCCAGTCTGTCTTGCGCTGTTCTGTGATCCGGGTGGGCGACACATCCACACAGTCAATGTCCTTGAACCCGGCCCGGAAAAGCCAGGATTCCATGGCAGCCAGATCCGGAATAAAAAATACGTTTCGCATTTTTCCGTACCGGTCATGGGGAAAAAGGCAGAGATTGCTGCGCCCCTCAATCACCAGGTTTTCCAGAACAAGAGTCCCTTTGGGGGCCAGGCTGTCGTAAATCTGCCGGAGCATCTCCACAGGGATTTTCTATGGTAGAGAATGCCCATGCAGAAGACCAGGTCAAAATAGTTATCCATGGAGGGAAGCCGGCCGTAGGGAATGGGCAGGCAAAAAACATTGTGCTGGTTCAGGTACTTTTGAACCGCTTTGTACTGGTAATAAAAAGAGCTTTGGGGTTCGAGGCCCAGAACAAACAGAGGGGCAGCATTGGCCAGCCGGAACATATAATAGCCGTTGGAGGAACCGATATCCAGAATTTTGCGCCCGTCAATCCGGGGCAGATGTCCCGCCAACCGGTCCCACTTCATCCAGGACTGCCATTCCGAATCCACATCAATGCCGAAAAAATTAAAAGGCCCCTTGCGCCAGGGACGCAGATTTTTCAGGCCATCCAACAACATTTCCCCATCCTCTCCGGTCAGGTCCGAAGACAGGCCCAGAGTGACGGCCCTGGCCCCCAGATCCACCCCGGAGGGATCAAGATGCGGCAGCGTTTCAACCACCGTCCTGAACTTGAAAAAATTGCCTTTGGCCGTATCCAGAAAAGTTCGCCGTTCCGCCACCACCCGGGTCAAATCGTCGATCCACGGCCCGAGCCCAAAAGCCTTATGCTGTGCTAAAAACCGTTCCATGTTGTCGTATGTATACTTCTTCCTGGTTTATATTTCTTTCTGGTGTGGGAATTAACCTTAGACATTTACCCTTAATTTTTGACAGCCAGCATGGAGGCGAAATTAAACCATTTAAGCCATACTCCGAACCGCGAAAAGCCGGCATCCAGAATCCGCTGACGATGAGTGTCCACAGATTCAGGGATCAGGACCTTTTCCAGTGCGTCCCGCTTCTGGCTGATCTCCAGTTCCGAGTAACCGTTTTCCCGTTTAAACTGGCAGTAAGATTCAAGCTCAAGCTCTGCCAGACCCGGGTCCGGATCCCGGGTCTTTTCCGTGAGCAGCAGAACACCTCCCGGCAAAAGTCCCTCAAATACGGAACGAATCAGCCCCTCCCGCTGGTCCGGAGGCAGAAACTGCAAGGTCAAATTAATAATGACCACCGAAGCCCCGGTGATACGGATATCTGT
Organism: uncultured Cohaesibacter sp.; assembly: GCA_963676965.2. Lineage (GTDB taxonomy): Bacteria > Pseudomonadota > Alphaproteobacteria > Rhizobiales > Cohaesibacteraceae > Cohaesibacter. Next base: position 8,362 of record CAXXSO010000083.1, on the reverse strand, counting down.
CATGCTGCCGCAGACAAGATGAATACAGGATGCATTTTTCCGCTCTTTGAGGCGGCCGTGGTACTTCCGGATCATGGGAATAGAATTGTCTATGCCTGTCATGGAAAAGGGTTTTCCCTGGAACTCGTCGAGAATTAACATCCCCATATTGCCGTGGGAACACCCCAGATCATAGATCCGGGAACCCTGCTGGTAAAAACGGACAGCCATGGCAGACTGCTGCTTTAACGCTTCTCCGTAAAAAGGGACGGATCGAAACAGCATATCGTCGAAGACCTCAGCCACTTCCCGGGTAAACCGGAAGGGGGTGACCATTGTTTTTTTCTGTGCAAATACTTTGTCTTTTTTCATGGTAGTCTGGCTTTCAAAAACCGGCCCTCTATTACCCTATTTTCAGGCAATTGACAAGATGGCGTCTCTATTTTCTTCAGCAATCATAACCGTGACCAACGGTTGCAGTGAGCCTGACAATCTTGTTGGGCAACGCCCATATTCATATCCAGGTTTCTTCGCCGTCGAGTATATCCCTATCGGAAATGAAGGAGAAAAATTACGAAAATACTTCTGGACTCTTGGATACTTTTGTGTGACTTTTGGGAGGCTTTTTAAAAATATGATTTAAAAAAGTTTGAGCACCAATTTGAAAAAGATCCAAAACAATCATTTTGATACCGAATGAATCTAACAAACCGACTAAAGTCGAGATCGCCGGATTCTCATCTCAATCCGAGAGTTAAAAGTTACCGTTTTTTGACTGGTGGCTGTTTAGGCTTTGGAAACTCAAAATCAGGGCTTATCCAAATAGACATGTATTACAATCAGTGATATCAAACTGAACAAAATTTAGTCTCTGATTACTGGTAGAAAGGTTGTTTCAAATTTTAATCTTTAGTGCTGAGGAGAAAACGATGATGAAGATGGGCACTTATTTTTTTTCGCTAATCCTATTAATAAGCTTCATGTTGCCTGGTTGTGTATCAACGAAAAAAGACATCAACAGCAAAATAGTCTACAAATTCAAAACTTTAAATATACCAATGATCATAGAAATGCTCAGTGAAGACCAACGGACTCAAGAGAGCTATAAAACCTATAAAAGTATCGCCGCAGACCAGGTTATCGAGGAGTCTCCGAATGTACAAAGTGTAACCAGAGTCATAGACATGGGGGGGAAAGACCATGTTCTGTATCCTCAAATTTCTCCAGACGGTTCATTCGTTGTGTATTCCAAATATGAAAAGAAGACGGGGAGAATGAACCTATGGAAAAAAAATATAAATGGTGCTGGAAAAACAAGATTAACAAACGGAAAATATTTTGATATTTACCCAACTGTATCTGATGATAGCAAATATGTATTCTTTTCTTCCAACAGAGCAGGAAATTTTAATATTTGGAGAATTAAAATTAATGGAGCAGGCGGACTTAGAAGAGTCACCTCTCACCGAAACAATGACTACGCACCTGATATTTCAAACGATGGCAAATTATTAGTTTTCCATTCATATTCTCCATTTGATTCTCAACCACAAATATGGACTTGTACCTCAGAAGGAACGGCATTAACACAAATGAGGATTGGGAAAAGGCCCAAATGGTCACATGATGACAATCACATTTTATATCTTGCACCTGGAAATGAGGACGGCATATATGATATCTGGACTATGACCAAAGAGGGTACATGCACTACCCAGTTATCATCGGGAATCAATGTCAAATCAGCATCATGGAGTCCGGATGGCAGGATTCTTTATTCTGGCAAAAATGAGAATGCAATTAAACCGAATTATGATATCTGGATTGGGAAAACTCAGTTAACAACGAATCCATCCGATGATAACTTTCCAATGTTCGATAAGAAAAAACGATTATTTTTTAGGTCCAACAGGGGCTTTAGTGTTGATTACTGGATGACAGATCCGATTGTAACTGATTAACCAATCTCTTGATATTTAGTGCATAAAACGACTATGTAATTCATAGATATCTTACAATATTCAACATGGGTCGACCGGGGCAAAAGCCCCGGTCGACCCATGTTGAATATAATAGTTGTACTAAAAATTCCAAAGGCCAAGTGCCGATACTCCAACATGTTTTTACTGCAAACCTGATATTTTTCGAAAGTAAGTTCGGGCGATATCAGATCGTCAATACTCAGCCCCTGTTCAGTGGGCCGAAACCTTATGCTGACCCAGTCAATGCGAACATCACAATGCTACTTACGTCAGCTTCAGATGATCACGCTTACGCCTTGACGGGCCCTATGTCCGATGGTATCTTTGCCGGACTAGTATATTTCAACGGCACACGGCAATCCGGTCTAATACTCAGGAGGTTTGACCATGGAAATTGTGGGAATCGATGTCGGATTCGGCTTTACCAAGGCATATAATGGCAAAAACTCAGTTATTTTTAAATCCCTGATCGGGGATGCCACCGATATCCAGTTCCAGGCCGCCATGGGAGACGGCGGGACCACCTCCAATCTGCATATCACCCTTAATGACAAAACCTATTTTCTGGGGAATTACGCTGAACTGCAGTCCAATATTCCGGAGTACACCCTGGACCAGGAAAAACTTATTGAGCAATTCATCAGAATCCTGGCCGTGGCAGCAGCCGGCATCTGTGCAGAGGGTTCCGGCCCCATCAACGTGGTCACCGGTCTGCCCGTGGGCTATCTGAAACGGGATACAAAAAAAATCAAAGAGATGATCCGGGGAACCCATGAGATCACCTATCACAATCTCAACGGCCGGGATGAAACCCGGCAGATAAATATCGATAAGATTCATGTCATCCCCCAGCCCATCGGTTCCATTTTCAATCTGATCTTTGACGACAAGGGAAATATTACCAACAAATCTCTGGCCAACTCCAAACTGGGGGTGGTGGACATCGGATTTAAAACCACGGATTTTTCCATTTTTGACCATCTGCAATACGTGGAACGGGGCAGCTCTACCATGGACACCGGTATTTCCAAATGCTTTTCGGTCATTGCCAGCAAGCTGCGCCAGGAGAGCAACATCAATGTAGAACTCTACCGGATCTTTAAGTTCGTTGAATCCGGGATGATCAAGATAAAGGGCAAGGAATACAATATTACCAATTTAAAGAAACGGGTCTACACCCACTCGGCATCGGCCATTGCTTCAGATCTGAACCGGCTTTGGGAAAATGACTGGGACATTGATTCGATCCTCCTGTCAGGCGGGGGCAGTGTTCCCCTGGCCGAATACCTTATCCCCAATATTGAGGGCAACGTTATTCCTATCTCCAGGGATATTGACGCCCGGTTCAACAATGTTCAGGGGTATTGTAAATTCGGGCACTACAAATGGGGTAAAAAAAAACCCCAGGCCCCGGAGCAAGAGCCTGAGGCCAAGCCTTCTGTCTCCCATGCCCCCCCCGAGCCCCCTGAAGCCGAAGATCCGTTGAAATCTGAAAAATCGGCCAAGGGCCTTGCCTGGCTGCGCCGCCAATAATCCGGAGATAAGATGAATAAAGAAACACTGACCCGCCTGCTGGACATGGTGTCCAGGGGAGAACTCTCTGTGGATGAGGCCCAAAAACGGTTCCGCCATCTCTCTTTTGAAGATATCGGATTTGCCCACATTGACCACAACAGGTCCCTTCGAAAGGGATTTCCCGAAGTCATATTCGGCGAGGGAAAGACCACAGAGCAGATCCGGGGGATCCTTGAAAGAATGGCAGACCAGGAACAGGTGATTCTGGTCACCCGTATTGATGCTGAAAAGGCAGCCCCGCTCTTAAATGAATTTTCCCAGGCAGAGTACTTTGAGGAAGCCCGGCTCATGCGGTTGCAAAAAACACCGCCTCAAATCACCGGATGGGGGAAAATTCTTATTGTATCTGCCGGCACCTCTGATATCCCCGTGGCCCGGGAAGCCGAACTGACGGCCAGAGCCATGGGCAATGAAGTCCAGAGCCTCTTTGATGTGGGAGTGGCCGGCATCCACCGGCTTTTCGCCCATCGCAATCAGCTGGAAGGGGCAAGTGTCATCGTGGTGGTGGCGGGTATGGAAGGGGCTTTGCCTTCGGTGGTGGCGGGCATTGTCAGCGCCCCCGTGATCGCCGTTCCCACCAGTATCGGCTACGGGACCAGTTTCAATGGGATGACCGCCCTGCTGGGCATGCTCAATTCCTGCGCATCCAACATTGCCGTGGTCAACATCGACAACGGATTCGGTGCCGGCACCATGGCATCTGCCGTCAACCACGTGGCAGCCAGACCCGAGCCATCTCAATCAGCCAGCTAAACCATCAGACGGCAAAAACGGGCATCTAAAGTTCCTGTCGCAAAGACAGGGCATCTTTGTTTCCCGGCTCAATGCGTAAAATCTGGGCCAGGTAGTCATCGGCCTTGATCACCTGTCGGTTGATGTAGTGGATACGGGCGATCTGAAGCTTGGCATTGACGTCCCCTTTGCGATGGGAATCCACCGCCCTGAAACACTCCAGCGCTTTGTCATAGTCGCCGGTCTCCTGATAGACCAGCCCGGACTTGTATAAGAGATCGTAATTGGACGGATTATCTCTGAGGCTCTGCTCCATGACGTTGGTCACAAACTCAAACTCCCGGTTGGCCATGCAGGTATCAATAATCCGCTCTCTTAAGGCCGCATTCCGCCTGGACTTTGAGACCACCTTATTGAACAGCTGAAGCGCCTCTCCCTTATAGCCCTTTTCCAGCATCTTTTCCCCCAGTCTGGTGGCGGTGGCATAGTAGCGGGTACTCAGGCTCATAACAGTCAGGTAAATTTTTGCCGCCTTTTTGAACTCCTTTTTCTTCACGTAAACCTGGGCCAGATGGTCCATGGAAATGGTGTCCTGGCGGTTTACGGATATGGCCTTCTGGAGACACTTCTCGCCGATGCCCGCCTTTCCGATCTTGAAATGGAGCAGCCCAAGCTTTCTTAAAATTCTGGACGCTGACGGTTTATGGGTCAATGCAACCCGGATCTGGTCTATGGCCCCTTCAATATCTCCTGATTCTTCCAGGTCCCTGGCCTTGAGCACAGCCTGGGTGGCTTCATCGGGATTGTTGACATTTCCAACCACGGCTCGTATTTTCTGGTCCAGGGCCCCAAGGGTCAGGGGCTTGAGGAGATAAGCATCAATTTCGCTTTCCGCCACTTCAGAGACGATATCCCGCTCATTTTCAGCGGTGACCATAATCACGGGGATGTCCCGTAATGCTTTATCGTCTTTTAATTTGCTGAGCATCTGAGTGCCGTTCATCACCGGCATATTCCAATCGATAATGGCCAAATCACAACGATTTTCTTTCAAGACCTCCAGTCCGGCCTTACCGTTTTCTGCGAATCTGAGCATTTTACCAATATTCAGGTTTCGAAGCATTTTACGTATGGTCAGCCGCATACTTTTCATATCGTCCACCACCAAGATGGACATGGTCTCAAGATCTATCATATCATGGCCTCTCTTCTGAATTCCTCAAATGCCTTTTCAAGATCCCCGGTCAGACTCTTGATTAACGCTGTTTCCCCCTGCCCTGCCGCCTGCTCCAACGCCATGGCGATCTGCCTGACCCTTTCGGCATTTACATTGGCAGCAGAGCCTTTCATGGCATGGGCGCAGGATTTTATGTCATCGGTCATCCCGTCTTCTACTGCAGTCTGGAGCTTTAAAAAAAGCTCAGGGGCCTCCTCAACAAAAGATGCCAGTACCAGATCCACCAGCTCACCATCGTCTCCAAACCGCTCCATCAGCCGCTCCCGGTCAAAAACAGGGCTGGGCCGCCTATGGTTTTCTTGTTCCGAAGCCAAAGCCGTGGTCTCCGGCTCAACCTGTGGTATCTTCCTCTCTCCTGCGGTCCGTGACAGGTACAGATAAAGCATGTGGTTCAGCACGTCCGGCTCCACCGGTTTGGAGATAAAATCATCCATGCCGGCGTTGAAACAATTCTCACGATCCTTGTCAAAGGCATTGCCTGTCATGGCGATCACAGGTACCCGCGGCAGCTGTAATTCCGCTTCCCGGCGGCGGATCTGCCGGGTGGCTTCAAGCCCGTCCATCACCGGCATCTGGCAGTCCATAAGCACCAGGTCATAGGTCTCTTCTGACATTTTTTCCACAGCCTGAACCCCGTTTCTGGCCTCGTCGGTCCGATATCCCTGGCGGCCGATGAGGGTTTTGGCAGTGATCAGGTTGGTTTCCATATCTTCTACGATGAGGATCCGGTAATTCTGCTTTTTATTTTCTGCCAGGGTGAAGCGTGTAATAATGCCCTGGTTTGCCCCGGCAGAGACGGCCCTGAGACAGTCCGGAAGAATTTGGGGCTCCAGGGGAAAACTCAGATACGCTGCAAACCCCAGCTCTTCAAATGCCCGGGCATCCCCTTTCTGCCCCACAGCAGTAATCAGAATCAGATCCACCCCATCCAGTGATTCATCGGACTTGAGACGAGCCCCTAAGGCTCTGGCGTAAAAGTCAGATTCCTGGACCTCCATAATAACGGCATGAACGGAATTCCGGGTATCTGAGACATCCCGTATCATCTCCGGAACCTGCCTGTCGTCGTGAAGGAATTCAAAATCCATCCCGCTCTGTTTGAGAGCCGTGTTTAACTGTCTGCAAGGGGTATCGGTATCACTGGTGACCAGAACACGGGTTCTGCTCAGGGGAATGCGGTTTAGATCCACGGAGATTTCATCTTTGCCCTGTTTTTCCAGGGGAATTTCAAACCAGAAGGTCGACCCGATCATTTCGATGCTTTCAGCGCCAATGGTTCCCCCCATCTTTTCCACCAGAAGCTTTGAAATGGACAGGCCCAGACCGGTACCGCCGTATGCTTTTGTGATAGAGGCATCGGCCTGGACAAAGGGCGAGAACAGCTCATTTAAAGTCTCTTGTTTGATGCCGATACCAGTGTCATCCACACAGAAACGGAGAAAGGCACGTTGATCTTCATCAGAGACCAGGGTAATGCCAAGCCCCACGGAGCCTTGTTCTGTAAACTTAATGGCATTGCCCGTCAGGTTTAAAATAATCTGTCGAATCCTGCCGATATCCCCCTTGAGCAGAACAGGCACTTCAGGATCAATGGTATAGGAAAATTCCAGTCCCTTTTGCCGGGCCATGACCTCTGGCATAGAGACTATATCCTTTACGGCAATCTCAAGATCAAAGGGCCGGATATCAAGCTCAAGCCGTCCCGCTTCAATTTTGGACAGGTCCAGAATATCGTTCACAATGGTAAGAAGGGCCTTGGCTGAATTATTGACAATGGCGGCATGGCGCTGCTGTTCCTCATCCAGATCAGAATCCATCAAGACATGCATCATCCCGATGATCCCATTCATGGGGTTTCGAATCTCATGACTCATATTGGCCAGAAACCGATCCTTGACTTCAAGGGCGGTTCTGGCATCTTCGGCCACCCGGTCTAATCTGTCCTGGGAAGAGTCCCTTTCCCGGTCTGACGCATGGAGCTGATCAAGAATCAACCAGAGGCAAACAACAAAAATCGTAAAACAGATACCCATAAAAACCGGACGAAGAGCATTTAGATTCAGCGCCCCGGGTCCCCATGACGGCCCCAAGACAAAAAAGGCCAAAGCTGCGGCACTCAGTCCGCAATATATAAGGAAGGCGTTTTTATTTTGGGTCAGCAGCCCGGCCAGGGGAACAAAAAACAATAGCACCATCCCAGGGCTGTATCCGCCGCCTGTAAGACAACCAAACCAGACCCCATAGACCAGACAGAGCGTGGCCATGACATGGACGTATGTTTTCCGGGCCTTTTGTCCTTTCCGGGAGTCAGGTTCCCGGGGGATGTAGATTAATAGATAGGCCGCCCAAAGGCAGAGCAGAACGAATGCTCCCGGAATGACCAGAGGCATGGCCCCTGCCCCCACAGCCATCAAGGTCAGTAAGAGAAAACCGGCGGAAACGGCGAGTGAAAACCGTGTGATCGTAGTGTTATTAGCCATTGGAGGTTAATGTATTCCCGGTTTGTGGTGTTTTTTTAAGAGTGATTCGTCTATCCTTACCGGATATTCAAGAGTATAGCCAATGGGGCGTTTGATTGTCAAATACATTTACCTTAGGGTTTTAGGGAGACAGGCCGGGCTCGCGTACAGACTTTTCTTTTGGGAATTTTACTTTTTTCTTGACTTTAAAATAATTAATATATAATAAATCTTTTTTAAAAAGAGTAAAAATTATGAATACAGCCATTATTAACAGCCTACTAGTAGTCATTATCGTGGAGGTGATTATTATCACCTCCGGACGAAGGGGCTTTTAGTGGCTTAACTAAAACAATAAAACAAAAAAAAAGCCGTTATCAGCCCCAAAGAGGGCTGGT
>CAXXSO010000082.1:0-246636 GCA_963676965.2 uncultured Cohaesibacter sp. | reverse complement strand
GTAGATCGACTTCGGCTGTGGGGAAGGGGGCAATAGCCGCCATTTTGCAAAAATGGGAGCACAGGTCACCGGCATCGACCTGTCCGACCGCATGCTCGTCCATGCAAGACGCCAGGAAGTGGAACAGCCCTTGGGCATTCGCTATCTGCAAGGCTCATTCTGTGACGAAACAGAACTCGCGGAAGGCGCATTCGATGCGGTTCTCTCGACCATGGCATTGATGGACGGGCCGGATCTGGACGGAGCCATGACCGAGGCCTATCGGCTGCTAAAGCCCGGCGGCTTTCTTGCCTTCTCGATTCTCCATCCTTGTTTCATCATTCCCGGTGTCCAGTGGAAACCGGCCAGCGACCAGCAGGATGCCATTGGCTTTGGACAGGCGCGCTATTTTGCCCGCGAAACCTTCGTTGAAAATTGGAAATTTGGCTGTCGTCCCAATCTTGATGCGGTGGCTCCCTTCGCTGTGCCGCGCTTCCCACGCACCATGGCCGACTATATCAACGCCATCGCCAAGGCTGGCTTTCGCCTCAACCGGATGGAAGAGCCGCGCCCGAGCGAGGAAGCCTGTGCCATCGTCCCGCGCCTCGCCCGATGGCGAGATCTGGTGGCCTTTCTGTTGCTGGTGGAAGCCAGAAAAGACTGATTGAAGCCCCAGATTGAAGCGAGAGCCAAGATTGGGTCTGTAAAGTCATTGACCTCCGCCATAGGCGGAGGTTTGTTACGCTTCGCTTGAACCACTAGAAGTGGTCTTGTTTGGTTTCAATAGTTTGGCTTGAACATATCCGCGAAGTCGCTCGCCTTATCCTGCCTCTGTTGATTGCGGATATAGCGTCTGACGACCTCCTCTTGATAGCCCGTTGTCGAAACAAAGTAACCACGTGCCCAAAAATGATATCCCTTGTAGCGACGTTTCCGGGCATATTTGTTTGCCACATATAGCGCCGTTTTACCCTTTAAGAAGCCCACTATATGGGCCACTGAATATTTGGGTGGGATTGAGATCAACATATGCACATGGTCGGGCATAAGATGCCCTTCCTCAATATGGCATCCCTTTTGTGACGCCAACTTCGTAAATTGATCTCGTAACTCACGCCGCAAGTCTCCGTATAGACGTTTGGTCCTGTATTTGGAGCCAAAGACTACATGATATTTGCAGTCCCAAGTGCTGTGTGATAGGTGATTTTTGTCCATAAAAACCTCCTCGCTTCTGTTCTTAAAACCACGCCAATGGTTCAAGTGAGGAGGTCTCTTACTGAAAATGTAAAACTTGTCCAGTCCTCCACCGCAGGTGGAGGTTTATTTCAGACATAACAAAAAAAGCCCGCCTAAGGCGGGCTTTTTGTCATTTGCTTTGGGTCAATCAGCCACCGGACGCCTCGAACACTTCCTGCTCGGTTTCCGCGCCCAGATTATAAAAGGACCCCGGTGTGATATAGGGCAAATCGAGTTTGCCCCAAACATCAAGCAACGCGGCTGCAAGACCATTGATCAGACCATCATCATGGAAAGGCGATGGAGTAATGCGCAGGCGCTCGGTGCCGCGAGGCACCGTCGGATAGTTGATTGGTTGAATATAGATGCCATGTTGATCGAGCAGCATGTCAGAAGCCTTTTTGCAAAGGTCAGGATCACCAACGAACAAAGGCACGATATGGGTTTCGGACTGCATCACCGGCAGACCGGCCTCAGACAGCACCTGTTTTGTATGGTTGGCCTGACGTTGCTGGCCTTCGCGCTCGCACTGACTCGTTTTCAGGTGGCGGACCGAGGACCGCGCAGCAGCAGCAATGGCCGGAGGCATAGAGGTGGTGAAAATGAAGCCCGGCGCATAAGACCGAATGGCATCGATTATCGCCGCATTAGCGGTGATATAACCGCCCAGCGTGCCATAGGCCTTGGCCAAGGTGCCTTCGATGATGTCGATTCGGTCCATCAGGCCTTCGCGTTCGCAGATGCCTGCGCCACGTTCGCCATACATGCCAACCGCATGGACCTCATCAATATAGGTCATTGCATTGTATTTCTCGGCCAGATCTGCAATTTTCTCGATCGGCGCGACATCACCATCCATCGAATAAACCGATTCAAACACGATCAGCTTGGCGCGTTCCTTGCCTGCGGCTGCCAGCAATTCTTCCAGATGCTCGACATCATTGTGACGCCATAACTGCTTCTGAACACCAGAGCTTTTTACGCCGGCAATCATCGAGGCATGGTTGAGCTGGTCAGACAGGATAAGGCAATCAGGCAGCAATTTGGCGATCGTCGAAATCGAGGCTTCATTGGACACAAAGCCTGACGTGAAGACCAAAGCGGCTTCCTTGTTGTGCAGATCTGCCAGCTCCATTTCCAATTCGACCAGAGGTCGGTTGTTGCCGGAAATATTGCGCGTACCCCCTGAGCCTGACCCCATTTTCTCGGCGGTGTCCGTCATTGCCTGAATGACAGTCGGATGCTGGCCCATGCCAAGATAATCATTTGAGCACCAGACCAGAATTTCTCTTTCCAGACCATTGTCAGCTCGCCAGATTGCGCGCGGGAATTTACCTGCCTGTCGCTCCAAATCGGCGAATATGCGGTAACGCTTCTCCTCTTTCAAAGAGGAGACGGCATTTTCAAAAAACTCAAGATACTTCATGTGAAGTGGTATCCGCTTGTTCTGGTCCAAATCTGCGAACCGGTCGGTCTCTCAATCCAAAACAACCCCGAGCAGCGTTTCGATGCTGCATGCTATTCTGTGGTCTTTGGGGAAGTCTGGCCCTCAATCTATACGGTCACTTTGACCGACACTTTGACCAAGAGCTTTGAGGTTTGTCAATTATCACAGCTGTTACAAATTTGTAAGGCAGTCGTAAGGCTGCGGTTAGATTCAGCAAAGAGCTGAAAAAAATGCAAGCCACAACTCTGTTACCGCTCTGCATTCCGCCACCATCCCGCTTAAACAGCCTTCTCGCATATCACAGCATATCTACGCAATATACGGGATAGGGATTTTTCGTGCCGATAGGCATGGCAATGCAGCGCGGGGAGGGCGGTAACTTGCTTATCAAGAAACAATCCTCTATTATGTCCAGTATTGTATAGTTTAAATTTTGCCGACTTTCTGGAACTTTTCTTGTTTTGAGGTAGAATTTTTGATTTACTTTCCGTCCAAGGTACAACATAGAACATTTCACCCTTTTTGCCCTTCATCACAAGGACAATTGCTATGAATTTTCATGTCGCCCTCATCACACCTTCCCGATATGACCGAGATGGTTACGTTCAGCAATGGAAGCATCCGACCATGGTCACGCAGGCTCAGGCGGCTGTGAAAGCTTTGCTGAAAGATTGTGATGATCGCCAGTTGCTCGGGCCCGATGTCACGATAACCAGTGAAGATCATTATGAGATCTTTGGGCCAGTGCCTGTGGAAGGGATCATCAAGCGCATCAAAGAGGCGGGTAATGGAGCTGTCTTTCTGACAGGCGTGTTGAGTGCCTTCTATCCCCGCGCGATGGATCTGGCGCATATGTTCCGCAAGGAAGGGATTCGCGTGGTGGTTGGCGGGGTTCATGTCAATGGCGTGATGGCCTTGTTTAAGGATAAACCCTACGGACTGCAGGACGCGATCGACATGGGCGTGACCCTGTTTGTCGGTCAGGCCGAAGGCCATATGGATGATCTGGTGCGAGATCTCTATTCCGGCATTCACAAGGATGTCTATGATTATCTCAATGACCTGCCGGATCTGAAATCTGCCCCGATGCCGGACTATTCGGTTGAAATGATCAAACGGAGCAGTTCGGGCATGTTGCCCATCGAGACCAGCCGTGGCTGCCCCTTCAAATGCACCTTCTGCTGCATCCCCAACACCCAAGGGGTGAAGATGCAAATGCGCGATCCGCAGGACATTGCGGACTATGTTCGGGACTATTGCGAGAAAGGGGTCAACAACTTCTTCCTCTCCGATGACAATATTGCCCGCAACAAGGAATGGGCGCAGGTCTTTGATGCTCTGGCTGAGAGCAAGCGCAAGCATGGCCTCAAATATCAGATGATCATCGAAGCCGATACGGTTGCCTACAAGATTCCCGGTTTCATCGAAAAAGCACGGGCGGCGGGCGTCACGGATGTCTTTCTCGGTCTTGAATCCATCGATCCCGACACCATCAAGGCGGCAGGAAAGAAGCACAATCGGGCCGCCAATGTGCGTGACATGTTTGATGCCTGGTATCAGGCGGGATGCGTCACCCTATCCGGCTTCATAATTGGGTTTCCCGGGGATGATGCCCAAAAGATCAAGCGAAATATCGACACCCTGGTTGAAGAATATGCGGGTGAAATCTTCACCTTGTCGGTTCTTACACCACTGCCCGGGTCCGTTGACCACAAAAGGCTGGCCGAGGCGGGAACCTACATGGATCCCGATCTCAATAGCTACGATCTGGGTCATGTGGTTTTCAATCACGAGAATCTGCCTCAAGACGATTTCGATCGCATGATGCCTTCGATCCTGCGACGGCTCTATTCGTTCAAACGGATTTGGTCAATCATGATGCAAGGCTTGCGCAATCCGGCCGGTGCCGTGACCAATTATTCCTGGTCATTGTTGCTGATGCTGGGCTATCGGGTCGAAGGGGGCGGCGTTTATGAAATGGGATTGGGGCGCTATCGCAACCGTCGCCTGCGCCGACCTTCCCTGCCAATAGAGCCGGCCATCATTTTCTATCCGAAATATGCCTGGAAGGATGCGCGCTTTCTGGTTTTGGGCGGTGCCACCATTGCGCTGCTCAAGGTGATGCGCGCGCTGGCAAAGCGCAAGGTGGCAAAGGAAAAGGTCAATTCTGCCAAGCCTTCTTTGCAGCCCGCCGAATAGGGTGGGGCCGGATTGCAACCCGGTCATGGTGCCGGGTAAAGATTCATAAAGGCTTTTGCGTTACTCTGGTCCCTACCTGACGTCCGTCCGTCCGTTTGACGGCGGACGATCTTGAGGTTCGGAGTTTTTCATGTCTGTGACAGTCCTGTCAGCATTGAGGGTATTGGTGATCGAGGATAGCGCCTATATGCGCACGATCATACGAACCATTTTGCAAGGTCTCGGCGTGCGCGAGATATTCGAGGCCGAAGATGGGGGCGTCGGACTGGAGAAGCTTGAGCAGCTGTCGCCAGATGTGGTGATCATCGACTGGGTCCTGCCGATCCTTGACGGACCGGAACTGGTCCGTCTGGTGCGCAATCCAAACCATCCCATGGGCACCGTGCCGATCATCATGATCTCTTCCTATGCCGAAAAGCACCGCATCATGGAAGCCAAGCAACTGGGTGTGCATGAATTTCTGCGCAAACCCTTCTCAGCCAAGGATGTTTATCTGCGGATGGTTGCGGCAACCTCGATGGAACGCCCCTTCGTGCGCACGGACAGCTATTATGGTCCGGCCCCGCGAGAGGCTGTCACCCGTCGCGGCGGAGACGGCATGCCTGAACAGGGACAACAGGGGGTCGCCATGCCGACCGCTTTTGGTTGAGCAAGACAGCTTTTCCAGATTCTCGTTTTACCACCGCCGCCTATCGCACGATCGTCAGCACTTCAGCCGCGCGCGTAATGCCCGTATAGAGCCATCTGTGACGGTGATCGCGGAACGCCCAGCTCTCATCAAACAGCATCACATCGTTCCATTGTGACCCCTGTGCCTTGTGCACGGTCAGAGCATAGCCATAGTCGAACGAGTCCCCCTGTTTGCGCACCGTCCAGGGGATTTCCCCCTCATGCTCATCAAACAGGGCCTTGGGTACTTTGAGTGCCACCCGTCCCGACAATTCATGACCAATTTCCGGACTGACCCGCATTTTGAGATCTTTGCCAGTGCGACTGGTGATCTTGTCGACCATCCAGATACCGCCATTCAACAGACCCTTCTGATGATTGTTGCGCAGGCAGACCAGCTTGTCCCCGACCTGAGGATAGGGGCTGTCAAACGACTTCAGCTCCCGCAGGCGATTGTTGTAACGCTGTCGGGTGACATTGCGACCAACCAACACCTGATCGGCCTCCAATACCTTGTCAGTCTCCAGATCACGACGATGGATCACTTTCACAGTGTCATAGTCGCCATAATCCAGCGTGCCGCCCTCACGCACATCCTGTGCCAGACGGATGATCGGATTGTCCCGGGCCTGTCTGTGGATTTCCGTCAGCATCATGTTCGGCTCATCATCGGTGAAATATCCACCGCCTGAAACGGGCGGCAGCTGCGCCGGGTCTCCCAGAACAAGCACCGGCTTGCCAAAGGACAGAAGGTCAGATCCGAGCATTTCGTCGACCATCGAACATTCATCAATGATGATCAGATCTGCATCATGTGCCGGACTGTCGCGGTTGATGACAAAGGCGGGGACGTCACTATCGCTGTCCTCTTCATCTTCGCGCGTGTCGGGGCGATAGATCATGGCGTGGATCGTACTGGCACCAGGGCACCCCTTCTGACGCAGAACCTGTGCCGCCTTGCCTGTAAAGGCACCGAACAGGACCTCCCCATCGACTCCTTCGGCCAGATGCTTGGCAAGGGTCGTTTTGCCCGTGCCCGCATAGCCGAACAACCGGAAGATCGGCGTATCGCCCTTCTTCATCCATTGATTGACCGCATCCAAGGCGGCGGCCTGTTGATCGGACCATTCCACGGCAGTCTTATCCTCGAACCGGAATCACGCGCGCTTCCTTCTTGGAATCGCAAGCCCGACACTGGCCAAGCAAAGACACAATTTCAAGCATCAGGCTGTCTTTTTAAAGCCTTGCGGGAAAAAAGGGAACAAAATGTGAATATCTATCCAGTTGCGGGCGTGGGAAACCGGCGAAGGCAGGGCGAGGATGGGGCGCAGGACCAACCAATAAAAAATGCACGAACCGTGGGTTCGTGCATCAAGAAAATCTGTTGGTGTGATCAGGAAAGAGCGGGCCGAGCCCTCAGATCCTGACAATCAAGCTTGCATCAGTCCCGTGGATGTCTCCTGACGCGTTTCGTTTTGGGTGGCCAGGGCATCCGAGAAATCAGGGGAAAGACCTGTCAGCAAATCCAAGCCTATGGTTGTAAGGCGCTTCTCGGAGCAATCAAGCTTCGAAAAATGGCCCATGCCAAGCAGGATTCCCATCATATGGTCCAAACTCAGCTTGGACTGACTTTGATCCGTCGACTTCTCCCTCTCGAGCCTTTCAAGCAGGATGGACAATCCTCCTGTCAATTGCACGTAGTAATCCTGATAGATTTCGTAGCATTCGCCATCCCTGATCGTCAGCTCGCTCAAGCCATTCAGGAACAAACAGCCCCGTCCGGCACCCTTCTCAGACAGGAAGTGGCTGAAATCCAGAATGAGATCGAGAGCCGCATGCGCAGGCTCCTTGGCTTCCATTTCAGTGCGCGCATTGATCAGAACATTAAGCGGGCTGGCTTTGATATATCTGTCCAAAACAAGGCTCAAAATGCGCTCTTTGGAAGCAAAACTGTTGTAGAAGCTCGATCTTTGGATCCTCATCGCGTCCACCAGCGAACTGATGGATGTTCTGGCAACGCCGTCAGCCCAGAACGTATCCGTGGCTGCATCCAGAACTTGCTCATAGTCGAATTCTTTTGGTCGGCCCATCACAAACCTCATAACGTCGGCGTAGTGTTTTAATGAATGTCTTATAACTAGAATCTAAACATCTATTTTGCCAGCTGCAATGCGATTGCGCAGGGGAGAAAAATTTTGTCTTATCTGTCCATATTACAGAAAAATAACGCGTTGGTTGTGGGTGGGGGCAAACATTCATATACCCAAACATAATCGAATTAGGTAAATGAAATCAAGGCATAACGGAATTGAAAAACGCTCCCAATTATCCCGATATCAATACATTCGAATGAACGCATATACTTGAAGTTTAAGGGAATTTGAAAGCCGTATGCAAGAATTTGATTGCCCAACATGAATGACTCAAGGTTGCCCGGGCCGCACCTTATCTGCCTGTATTTTGCCGAGCATTAAAAAATATCCACACCAAATGATTGAATTAGCGTCCTGTGGGTAAAGTCATATTTTCCTAAGCGCTTGAAACATTTAGAGCGTTTAAAAACTTTAAAAGCAAAAACAAGCAGTTGGAAAATCGTTTAACTCAGCAGCGCAAACCGAATCACATCGGTCTGAATTGACGGGTGAAATGAATGGTTCGGGCTGGGACGTATCTGATGGTTCAATCAGGGAAGCGCTCGTCGTCTTCCTCGTCCTCCAGATCATAGGCGGGATTGACCGGATTGAGATAACCATCCACCGCATGAACCTGATCACGAAAGCTTCTGAGGTTATCGACCACGCTCTCACCACCCAGACGCGTGCACTCCGCAAGGATAAGTTCACAGGCCGATGCCGCTGGCACCAGAGAAGGCAACAGCTGCGGTCCGGTCATCGGAACAAACAGCCCCATATCTGCAAAGGGGACCGCTGGAGACGACATGGTGTCGGTGATGGCGACAATTTTGCAGCCGCGCTTTTGGGCCACTGTCAGCAGACGCCCCCCTTCCGACGCATAAGGTGCAAAGGTGAACAGGATGATCAGATCCTTCGGCCCCGCCTGTCCCAACATGTCAAAATGGGAGCCGTCCGGGCTTTCGAGCAATTGGATCGAGGGCAGGGCGATTTTGCCCGCATAGGCAAGATAATGGGCAAAGGCAAACGAGGAGCGATAGCCTGATACATAAACCCGGTCCGCTTCCAGAATGGCGTTGGCGATGCGCTGAACGGACTTCAGAGTGTTGGGTTGGAACAGGCTGGTCAGGTTGTTGAGTGTTGCCTGCCCAATTTCAACAAAAGCATCCGAGCCTTCGCCCCACTTTCCACCCTTCTGGAGGGCGGCGGCTCGTTCATCGAGCCGAACCTCCTGAACCTGAACGCCTTCCTGAAAGACCGAGCGGAAGGGATCAAAGGTCGAGAAACCTGCTACCTGTGCCAACCTTACGATGGTTGAGGGGTGAACATCAGCTGCCTTGGCCAATTGGCGCACTGACTTGAAAGCGACATCCGCTGGATTGTCGAGCACATAGGAGGCTGCGACCTTCATTTGAGGGGAAAGGCCGGGAAAGGCGTCCCAGAGCAATTGTCGCAAATCATCGAGTTTCATGTCAGTACTTTTTGTCCGATCCATCTGGCGCTTTGGCCAAGAGACGCGCCTGCGTCTCTTGGCTCCTTCATACAAAAGTTGGCTGCATTTGGCAAAGTGTGGTGCAAGAACGCATAAAATGGGGAAAAATCAACAGCATTGCAACGATATGTTGCTGCGCGGAAAGATTCGCGTTTCATTTCAGCACAAAATGAATAGGATTGAATTCACACGTTGAAATAATTCCAGTTACCACTGCCTATGGCGTTGAAACAATATGTTTTTTGGTATGCCCAAGCCCATTGCTCTGACCTATGCAGTCAACGGGATCTATCGATCCAAGCGGGATTGCCTCTCCCTTCCCATCAATCCCGACGAACTTGTTGCCAGTGCCTGTCTGGCCAAGGAGGCCGGTGCATCGCTCTTTTCTTTCTCGGTGCGGGACAGTAAGGGACTGACAACCAGTGATATGAATACTGTACTGCCGGTGGTCTCCTCCCTCAAAAAAAGCATGGATGGTGGCGCCGCTTTGCAGTTGGAGCTTGATATCAATCCCGTAACAGGCATTGATCACGCCGCTGTCGAGCAATTGTTGGAGGCGAGCAATCTTGATGCGCTCCAGTTTCGGCTCGACCAGATTCTGCCGCGAGATGGGGATGAGGCGGATGAAGAGCGCGCCCGCGCCCTGCTCGACCTCTGCAATGACCATGGAACAGGCGTGCAATTCGCTCTCAATCAGCCCAGCGACATTGAATGGTTCTATGCCTTCCGACAATATGGTGTCATTCCGGACACTTGCCGGGCTTTGGTGTTCATCCTTGGAAAGGATGGCGAACAACCATCCAGCAACGCAAATGATCTGCGCCCTTTTCTGACCATGCTCGACAAGCTCAACCTGACCGGTAAGGTTGTCTGGTCGGCCGCTGCCTTTGGACCATCGGAACTGACCGCGCAGACCGCAGCGCTCGCATTGGGGGGGCATTTGGTTGTTGGCCCCGCCTATAATGACCGTTCGGATCAAGGAGAGGCTTTTAACGGGCCGCAAGATCAGGTAAGTCCGGTGCAACAAGTCGCCAACCTGCTTGGCCGCTCTTTTGCCTCCGGCTTTGAGGCTCGAACCCTGTTGTTCGGGCCGCGCTGACCGGATCATGGCATGATCCGAAGTTGCGGCTGGCTGGCAAATGATGCAACAGAAAGACAGACAGTCATGTCCGACCGGTTCCTGCCACGCAAGGATCACTCCGATCCTGCTATCACTGACAGTGAAATTCAGTATCAAGGGTTTGTCACCCTTTCCAAATGCAAGGTGCGCTATACCGATAAAACGGGCACCGTTCATCATGTGACGCGCGAAATTCATGATCACGGCAGCGCCATTGCGGTCTTGCCGGTTGATCGCGCTCGCCGGGTGGCCTTGCTGGTGCGTCAATTGCGGCTCGGTGCCTTGGCCAATGGCGAAAAAGACCCGATGCTGCTGGAGGTCGCCGCCGGTCTGATCGATCCCGGTGAAAACCCGCAACAGGCCGCTCTGCGCGAGGCTGAAGAGGAATTGGGCTTTGCCATCCGGGATCTGGACCATGTTACCCGATATTATGCGTCACCGGGCACCTTGACCGAGACCATTGATGCCTTTCTTGCCAGTTATACGCTTGATGATCGCTTGCATGATGGGGGTGGCCTCGACCATGAAGGCGAGGATATCATTGTCGAGGAAATCGCCCTTGACGAGCTTGGCGAAGCCGCCTTGCTTGGTCACTTGCGCGATGCCAAGACCATCCTACTGATTCAGCATTTGATGCTCGCAGAGCCGGAATTATTTTTCTGATAAGACCAGAGAAAGCTTTGAAAAGTCTCTCTTGCCCTTGGCCCTGTCTCGGCGCACACTTGGCCCAAACTGTCTGACATGCAAGGAGGGGAAATGACAGAGACACGCGCACAAAGGGCCTGCACCATTGCCCAGGGCAAGGTCTGGTCCAACCTGATTGACGGGGAGGCTGCCCCTGCTATCGGTGGCAAGACGCTGGACCTTATCTGTCCATCCGATGGCCAAACCTTCTGCCAGATCGCCCGCTCCACCAAACCGGACATAGATGCCGCCGTTGCCGCTGCCCGCAAGGCCTTTGAGGGGCGTATATGGGGCGGAATGACCGCAACGCAGCGCGGACGCTGCCTCTCCCGCCTCGCCGCTCTGGTGGATGCGCATCACGAGGAACTCGCCGCCCTTGAAAGCCGGGATACCGGCAAGCCGCTCCGCCAAGCTGATAACGACATCACCATGGCGGCCCGCTATTTCGAGTTTTACGGTGGCGCGGCGGACAAGATCATGGGCGATACCATCCCGATGCTGGATGGTTTCACCGCACTCACCCTGCGCGAGCCCCATGGTGTGGTTGGCTCCATCGTTCCATGGAACTATCCCGCTCAGATCGGTGCCCGTGTCATCGGGGCGGCTTTGGCCATGGGCAATTGTCTGGTCATCAAACCCGCCGAAGAAGCGTGCCTGTCAATCCTGCGTATGGCCGAACTGGCCGACGAAGCTGGCATCCCGCCCGGTGTGCTGAATGTGGTCACCGGCCATGGTGAAGAGGCAGGCAGTGCCCTGGCTGGTCATCCGGATATTGATTTCCTGACATTCACCGGCTCCCCCATGGTTGGCACTCTGGTCCAGAAAGCCGCCGCTGACAATCATGTCGGCACCACCCTCGAACTGGGCGGCAAAAGCCCGCAAATCCTGTTTGAAGATGCCGATTTGGCAGAGGTGATGCCGGTGGTTATCAATGCAATCATCCAGAATGCCGGACAGACATGCTCGGCCGGATCGCGCCTCCTGGTCCATCAAAGCCTGTGGGATGCGGTCGAGGAGCAACTGATCACCCGCTTCAACGCTCTGGTAGCCGATCGTCACGACCGGGATGCTGACCTTGGCCCGCTCATATCAGGGGGGCAAGCCGAACGGATCGAAAGCTTCATGCAGCTCGCCGCTGACAGGGATATCCCGGTGCTGGCCAAGGGCTCGGTCGCTGCCGACGCGCCAGACGGCGGCTTTTATGCGGTGCCAACCCTGTTTGGCCCAGTGCCAAACAGCCATCCTGTGGCACAGGATGAGATTTTCGGCCCGGTTCTTTCGATGATTCCGTTCAAGGATGAGCAGCAAGCCATTGACCTTGCCAATGGCACCCCCTTCGGGCTGGTCGCCGGTGTCTGGACGCGAGATGCTGCCCGGTCCATGCGGATGGCCCGGGCGGTGCGCGCCGGACAGATCTTCATCAATGGCTATGGGGCAGGCGGTGGGGTTGAGCTACCCTTTGGCGGCTTCAAGAAATCCGGCCATGGCCGCGAGAAAGGCATGGCCAGCCTTTTGGACATGTCAGCGCTCAAGACAATCATCATCAAACACGGCTAAAGGCCGGACAAGGGGAGGGGGAAATATGACAGCTGGAAATGCCTCAAATCGATTAGCAGGCAAGGTTGCCATCGTCACGGGCGCGGCGTCCGGTTTTGGTGAAGGCATCGCCCGGCGCTTTGCTGCCGAAGGGGCCAAAGTCATTGTCGCTGACTTGAATGAGGATGCAGCCCGCGATGTGGCGTCTGACATTGGTGGCATTGCTGTGGTGGTCGATGTGGCACAAAAGGAGGCGGTCGATCATATGGTCAGCGCCGCTGAAGATCTTGGCGGCCCTGATATCCTGATCAACAATGCAGGTTTTACTCACCGCAACATGCCCTTCATGGATGTCGATGAGGCCATGTTTGATCGCATCTATGATGTCAATGTGAAGGCGATCTTCCTCGCCACCCGGCGTGTGGTGCCAATCATGCGGCAAAAAGGGGGTGGGGTGATCGTCAACACCGCCTCCACCGCCGGTCTGCGGCCTCGTCCCGGTCTGGTGGTCTATAACAGTTCGAAAGGGGCGGCCATTTCGCTGACCAAAAGCCTCGCCGTCGAGCTGGCACCAGACAAGATTCGCGTCAATGCCCTCTGCCCGGTGGCAGGCGAGACGGGCATGTTGCATCTTTTCATGGGCGAAGACACACCGCAGAAGCGCGATCTGTTCAAAAGCTCGATCCCCATTGGCCGCCTGTCAACGCCTGAAGACATGGCCAATGCTGCGCTCTATCTGGCGTCGGACGAAGCCAATTTCATCACCGGCGTTGCGCTGGAGGTGGATGGCGGTCGCTGCATTTAAGAGGGTGATTAGAATAGAAAACACCTTTCGCCCAAAGATGGACGAAAGGTGTTCCCCACGGCGCTCTCCGGGCCCGTCGGATCATAGGGAACGCAGGGCTCTGCATTCATCCCGATCAAAAGCTGGTTTGCGTGCCCGGTCAGCAAACTTTCTCATAATATTGGCCCCAAACGGCCAAAACGTCAAACAGTTGGTGTATGGCCGGACAGCACCTCGGCCATCCAGTCAGAATCGATATTCTGCCCAGACAGAACAACTCCGACCTTCTTGCCTGCCATCTTGTCTTTCTCCACCATCAGAGCTGCCAGAGACGCCGCCCCGGCCCCTTCTGCCAGATTGTGGGTGGCACGGAAGATCAACCGGATCGCATCGGCGACGCTGTCATCATCGACCCGGACAATCCGCTCTGCCCCCTTCATGACGATCTCAAGCGCGTCTTTATCCGGGCAGCGCACCGCCATACCGTCCGCAAAGGTATCGCTGCGGTCTGCTTCGGTCAGCCTGCCGCTCTCAAAGGACCGTGCATAGCCATCGGCACGATCCGACACCACACCGACAATCTTGGTTTTCAGATTAAGCGCATTGCGCGCCTCGATCATGCCGCAAATGCCCGACCCTTTGCCAATCGGCACATAGATCGTATCAAAATCAGCATTTTGCCGCATCATTTCATAGGCATAGGTGCCAACACCCGCCACCAGATCCTCGTGGAAAGAGGGCACCATATGCAGCCCGGCCCGCTCGGCTTCCTGACATGCAAAGCCGCAGGCAAGATCGAAATCATCCCCTTCCTCTATCAGCGTTGCGCCAAAGCTCTTCATCGCCGCATTCTTTTCCGCCGAATTGCCGTGCGGCACCACGATGGTCGCGTGCAGTCCTTCAACGCGTGCGGCAAAGGCAAGGCTCTGGCCGTGATTGCCACGGGTGGCGGAAATCAGCCCTTCAGCTTCAGGGAAGCGGGCCTTGTAGCGGTTGGCATAAACCAGCCCGCCACGCACCTTGAAGGCACCGGTCGGGGTGTGGTTCTCATGCTTCATCCAGACGTCGGCCCCAAACGCCTCGCCAAGTAGGGGCCAATTGTAACAAGGGGTTGGCTTCATGGCGCGGTAAACCAGTTCTTCGGCGCGCTCAAAATCCCGGCAGCTCAGCATGATGATGGTCCTTTTGGGTTCTTTGACTGGGCGGAGCCCGTTGGCGATTTTTTCATCGCCCCCATGGTCCATCCCTCTTGCAAAAAGCATGACAAAGGATATTGTATGGGACAACTGATATATTGTATGGGATGCAAAGATTATTGTATGCCATACAAATCTGAGGCCTTTCAACGGCAGTCGGAAGACAAACCAAAGCATTGCAAGCCAAGGCAATGCAAGCATGAGACAGGGTCAGGTATGAAGGACAAACAGGCCAATTGGTGCCCGGATCTGGGTGAGTTCGCCGGACCGAAATATCGCGCCATCGTCGCTGCCATGCAGCGCGACATCCAGAGCGGAGCCTTGCCGCCGGGCACCCGTCTGCCGACCCAGCGCGACCTTGCCTGGTCCTTGCAGGTCAATCTTTCAACCGTCACCGAAGCCTTCCGTGAAGCAACCCGCCTAAGATTGATCACCGGGGAGGTCGGGCGTGGCACCTATATCCTGCCGGGCAATGACGCCGTCCAGCTCTATGCCATCAACAAAGGCGGCAATCGCGACATGATCGACTTGTCGACCATCGTCCCGGCACGGGCCTTTTCCGACGAAGACTTGCGCCAGAGCTTCGCCACCCTGCTGGCGCGGGACAATCTCTCCGACATCATGGAATATCCGACCCCTGAGTTGATGCAAAGATGCCGCAGCGCCATCGCTCACTTCTACCAACCGCGGGGCTTTCACCCCCGCCAGAGAGACATGTTCCCCTGTGCCGGGGCGCAAGCCGCGCTCTTTGCTGCTCTGCAATGGATTGCCAAGCCGGATCTTCCGGTTCTTGTCGAGGAATTGACCTTCCCCGGCATGAAGATCGCAGCCCGCCAAATGGGTTTGCGTCTGGTATCGGTGGCAATGGATGAAAAGGGCATTCTGCCCGCAGACCTTGACCGGGCGGCACGGGCAAGTGGATCACGAACCCTTGTCATCAGTCCGATCTTGCAAAATCCCACGGGTGCGACCATGGATGCTGAGCGCCGTGCAGCCATTGTGGCCTTGGCGGAAAAACTCGACCTGCTGGTGATTGAGGAAGATGTCTATGGCGGTTTTACCAAGGAGCCGCCGTTGAGCCTGCATCTGGCTGGACGCGCCATTCTGGTTGGTGGTCTGTCAAAGCTGGTCGCTCCAGGGCCACGTTTTGGCTTTGTCATTCCGATGCTTGATGGCAATGAGGCCCGCGTGCCTGAGCAGAATTTCGCCATTGACGAGCTGGTCCATGTCACCAGTTGGATGTCGGCCCCGATCATGCTGGAACTCTGCTGCCAGTGGATCGAAAGCGGCGAAATCGACCGCCATATGGACTGGCAGCGGCAGGAAGCCAAGGCACGGCAAAGCCTTGTAAGGCGCAAGCTTGGCCTGCCGCCCTTGGGTCGCAAACCCGCAGCCCCCCATCTCTGGATCGGAGCAGGCAAGGATAGTCCCTTTGCCGGACTGAGCGGAGATCAGGCTACAGCCAAAGCCCGGGCTGCCGGGGTCGAGATTGTTCCGGCCTCGACCTTCTGCGCAGGTCGCATGCAATCGGATGGCATACGCTTGTGTGCCACATCTCCCCGTAACAGAGCCGATGTGACCGAAGCATGCAAAAGACTGCTCAAGGCATGGGCCTAGGCAGAGTCATTTTGTTCTAATATTGGGAGGGGAGGGAGCCTTAGTCCTGCGGCTCCACCACGCGCTCAGCCGGGAAAGTGACTTCGACCAAAGTGCCTTCATTAGGCTTGCTTTTGAGGCTCAGACACGCACGATTGGCCTCCACCAATGCCTTGGTCAAGGGAAGACCAAGGCCCGTCCCCTGGCTTGAATCCCGCACGGCAGAGACCTGCCGAAACGGTTCCAACGCAGTCTCCAGATCCGACTCGCTCATGCCGATGCCGGTGTCGCGGATGCGCAGTGCCACGTCGCCATTGTCTTCATGCACGGTAGACAGGATGACCTGCCCTCCCGCAGGAGTGAATTTCACCGCATTCGACAAGAGGTTGAGCACGATCTGGCGCAGAGACCGCCGGTCCGCAGCAATCTCGGGCAGTTGGGAGGCCAGCGAGGTTCGAATGATGATGTGCTGACCGTTGGCTTGCTGTTGCATCAGGCTGACCGTTTCGGACACAAGCCGATTGAGGTGGGTTGACTCAAACTGCATATCCATCTTGCCCGCTTCAACCTTGGACAGGTCCAGAAGGTCATTGATCAGGCTCATGATATGGTTGCCGGATGTTTTGATATCCTTGAGATAATCCTTGTAGCGCTCGCTCCCCACGGGGCCAAACCGCTCTTCGATCATCACCTCGGCAAAGCCAATGATGGCGTTGAGCGGTGTGCGGATTTCGTGGCTGACCTTGGCCAGAAAGGCCGATTTCTGCTGGTTGGCATTCTCCGCGAGGATTTTCCCCGTCAGCAGTTCCTCTTCCGAGCGCTTGTGTTGGGAATTATCGCGCAGCACCGCGCAGAAGCGCTCCGTTCCGGGAATATTCACCCGTCCCATGGTCATATGCAGCGGGATGAGCCCCCCGGACGCCACCACGCCAATCACGTCACGGCCATCATTCAATACGCTTGCAAGGCCATTGCTGCGCAGATTGCCGAGATAATCAAGCGCCGTTTTGTGGCTTTCTTCTGCCAGCAGGTCAAGGAAGCTGCTGCCTGCCACATCATGGCGATCCACTTCGAACAGGGCCTCGGCACTGTGATTCATCCGCAAGACATGGCCCTGTCCATCCAGCACCATGACGCCATCGGTGGCGGTGTCGAGAATGGCTTCCAGCTCGGCGATCTTCTCGTCTTCTTCCGAAATCCCCATTGCCTGTGGCTGGTCCGGTGTTTCTTCAAAGCAAAGAAGCGCGGCGGGCTTGGCACCCCAATTGATCGATGAAATGGTCGCCAAAACGGACAAAGGCTGTTTGCTGGCACCACGCAGGGTGGTGCGACCATTGGTCTTGGTCAGCCAATCCCCCGGGCGACCCGAAAAGAGTCCTTCCATGCCGCCTGCATTTTCCAGCGCCTCGTCGTTGTCAAATCCGAGCAGAGCCAGCGCCTTGCGCGAAGCAAACAATATGTGGTTTTCAGCAGACACGATCATCGCAACGGGGAGCTTGTTGAGCAGGGTGATCAGTGGCGAAGACCCATCGGTTCTATCCCACAATTGTGTCTCCGAAATTGCTGCAACGCCCGCTGCCGTAGCAACCGTGAGAGCAGGCGAGGCCGAACTCGCAACGGCGTCTTTCAGTGCCTCTTCCCCGGACGCGTCTTCCGCTACCCCGTCCAGCAAGGCAAGCTCGGAAAGCTCCATTTCCTGCTCTTCAGGTGTGGCTTCCGGCAAATCGAGTGCCGCCAGTTCCGTGTCTGGTAGCTCTGAGTCTGGCAGATCGTCCAAGCCTGACACATTCCCGTCGGCCGCTTCGATCCCTTCGGAGGTTTCGACCGGCAGGTCACCATCAACGGCATCTGTTCCGTCATTCTCATTCTGATCCGGTTTTTCGGAAACAGAGTCCTGTGACAGGTCTTCCGTCATCACCGCGTCGATCACCTCAGAGGATTCTTCGTCCGGTTTATCGGCATGCAGATCGTCGCCATCTGCCAAGGCCTGCACGGCTTCGAGCAGTCTTTGATGCTCGCGGGCCTGTTCGCTCTGCTCGCCGGCCTCAGCTTGTGCTTTGTTGGAGGACTGCGCCAATCTCTTCCGCATATGACGGAAGGCAGGATCCATTTCAAAAATCTCGCGAAACGCGGAACTCGTTGCGGATTTCAATGTCGCGTCCCCTTGTGAACGGGTCTGGAGCGCCTGATGTAGACGTGCCTGATCAATATCCTGATTGTGTGGTTCTTCCGCATCTTTGGAGACGGTCTGAGACACTGGCGACAATTCGCCATCACCATCGTCATCATCTTCCACCAAGGCGACCGGATCGTCGAAATCTTCGTAATCCTCGTCGATCTCCTCTTCGGGGAGATTGCGGTCAAAGTCCGACCCACCCAGTGCCGCCGCAATTTCGTCGAAGGCATCCATTTCGCCTTCGCTCAGCTCCTGACTGTCTTCGGTGCTGCCCGGAGAAGTCGTGGTCGATTTGGGATCAAAGGATTTCACACCATGGGCCGACTCGGTCAGCAAGTCACGCACCCGATGGTAAGGGTCTTCACCATTGCCGTTTTGTGTGTTGGAACTGGAGGATGACCCGCTCTTGTCCGTATCGTCGCCAGCAGAAGAAGCACAAAACTGCGCCGTGCCAAGGCCCGTGAGGGTTTGGCTGGACTCGTTGCCTCCAATCTCAAACTGGTCATCAGACATGGTGCGGTCTCCATTCGAATCCGAATGTGGCGACTGCGCTTTTCTGTCGAGGTCCACATCAGGCGAAATCAGGGATTCCGCTGCGGCGACGGCATCATTGACCGCGCGCAGCAATTCCTCAGACATTATTTCCTTATTGTCGTGAAACTGTGGCAGAGCTGTGTCCGAATGAGGGCGGTTTGTAACGCTTTGCGTCACATCGTTGTTGCCTTCTGAGGCTTGCTTATGGCGCGTGTTGCACATACCAAAGCCCCGGAAGCCCTTGAAGCCATGATAGCGCCCAAAGATCGGCAATCCCGTCAGTTCCACTTCGACTGCGAGGGATGACCCGGCGACCGGCCATTGGACCATCAGTCCCACCCAGGTATCCCGGCTTTCAAATGCACGAGCAACCTTGCCGTCGGGATCCATTTGCAGCGTGTCGGCCAGCTCCGACCAGGTTTTGCCGATGATTGCCGCATGGTCCGGCCCAACCGCCTTGGCCAGATCCTTCGAAACATAGCTAAAGCGACCGACTTCGTCGCTTTCCCAGACGAAATGATAAATTCCGCCTTTATCCAGTGCGTCGGCCAGATTTGCCGAGCCTGCATTGGTCATAGGCGTCTTTGCCCGCTTGGTTGTATCCGCACGATCCTTGTTGTGGTGAAGGGTGTAGATATTGGACTTTTTCACCTCATGGTCGGGTGCTGCCGGAATGTCGGACGCGCCATCGGAATGAAAAGGGGGCAAGTCGCTGTCCCGCGCCTTGTCTGCCTTTTCCAGTTCCGCCTTCAGATGGTCCATGCTCTGTGCGACATCGCGCATGCCGAATGTTGAGGCAAAAATATCGGCACCCTGTTCAATCGCAGCCTCGTCTTCTTCTGTCTGTGAGCTGTCGCCAAGCTCTGCCATGAACAGCGCTCGATTTTCCGCCAGTCGGTCCGCCTCGCTCTGGCTCGGATAATGGACCAGCAGATAGCGGGTATGCTCTCCTTCGCCGATGCGAACAAGGGCCACAACAGGGCCGGTTTCTTCTGTGTCCAATGCCTTTGAGACAAGGCGCAGGGGTGTGTCGGCGCCAGTGGCCAGATCTTTGAGACCATCCGGATCAGCCAGAAGCGCATCAAGCGTCCCGAAGTTCGCTTCAGAATGTGTTTCCGAGGTCGCTTTTGATGTGTTGTGCGACTTGGCAATCGGGGCCAGTGTGTCATCAAGACAAACAGCAGCAATATCCCGCTCTGCAGCCAGAGCATCAAGCAGGGCCTGACTGCGCTCTGCCTCGTCCTTGCCAAAGGCCGGATGATCCGTGGCAATCACCAACAAGACCGTCTCGCCCTCGACCTCAAGCCGCTTGCAAAGGCAATTGCATGTGACCGCCTCAGTGCCCAGGAAAAAGCGCAGCCGGTCCAGCATTGGTGCATTGGAGCGAGCATTGCGTGCCAGACGTGCCAAATGGCGCCGTGCGGGATGAACGTCACCGAAACTGCGATCCAGCATGGCATCCATGCTGGTCTCGCCGAAGAAAGCCAAACCCGCCGCATTCGCCCACAAGATTCGGTTACCCTCGCCGTTCCACACCCAAGCCGGGCGCGAATCGAGCAGGACCGCTCCAATGGTCGGATGCGCGGTCAGCGTCAGATAGGGCATGGCCAAACTGGCCGGGCGAGAAAAATTCATATGAGTTGGTCTTTGTCTTCACTCAGTGTCGGTGTCAATGTCCCCCGTCCTTCTGCTCTGGCCAAATGGAAGACAGGCAACGGGAACAGTGGCAATAGATTAATAATATGTAAATACAGTCTCTTTTGGTCCAGGTCCAACAAATCCCGCCCAAACGGGGCCGAAACTGGCTTTGATGGTTAATCTCCCCGTTGTCGGCCTGGGTTCGGATTGATTCCAGTATAGGTTCATCCGAAAGAATATGCACGTTATTGGGGATGGTATCCCGAACTTTCATTGCATGTGCGAACAAACTTCGGCAAAATTCATCGCAACGCAATAAAAGTCTGCGAAGAGAATGTTCGCTAGCGCGCCAATGTTGCCAGCGATGAGACAGCCACAAGTCTCAGAAATGTGCGACAAACATCCAATTAAATAAATTTGTTGCAGTGCACCATTTTTTCTGATATGTTGCGATGCACAATCAGATGACAGGTCACTCAATCAGATCAGGAGATAGAATTATGATGAAGACCCCAGAAAATTTTGAAGTTCCGGAACAAGTTCGCGAAATGGCTGAAAAAGGTGTCGAACAGGCTCGCAAGGCTTATGACGAATTTGCCTCAGCTGCCAGCGAAGCCGTTTCCAAAGTTGAAACCTCTGCCGAAACCATGCGCAATGGTGCAGTTGACCTCAACAAGAAAGCTCTGTCTGCGACCGAAGAGAGCATGAATGCTTCCTTCGATCTGGCCACCAATCTGGTCAAAGCAAAAGACATTCAGGAAGTTATGGAACTGCAGACAAAATATGTGCAGTCCCAGATGCAGCGCTTCGGTGAAGTGGCACGCGAGCTTGGCGAAGCGGCGACCAAAACCGCCGTTGACGCGACCAAGAAAGACTGATCCCGGCGACAGCCTGATCGGAATTGAGCGACCAGGTATTGTGCGGAATAGTATTAATGAGTACCGCACAATACCACCTTCTTCTGCGAGGTATGGATGAAGTGCCATTCCTTATGAAACGGGTGAGGGTCGCTCCCCGTGGGGCTGTTTGGGAACGAAGTGTGGCAGGAGCCAACCACTAGGCGCACTGCCCTGAGGTTGATTTTCCGGTAAAGTCCCAAGTCCAATAAAGGGTCAAGCCCGAGACGCATCAATATGCGCCTCCCGTGCAATCAAAGACCAAAAAGACAAAGACCCAAGAGATCAATCAATTCCATGCGAAGCCTCCCGTTGCGTATCCAGGCTTCTGTGATCCATCAAGAGCGCGCGCTTCCTCGGTTTCCATAATCACGAAATCGCCGCGCTGAGCTTGTTTATACGGAGAAGATCCATGACCACTGCTGCCAAGAAAGCGCCTGTGCGCAAAAAGGCCCCCGCCAAGGCTGCTGCGACCGCTACCCCCGCAAAAGACATCAAGGCTGATGCTGCTCCTGCAAAGAAAGAAGCCGCAGTGGCTCCGTCAGCAGAGGCAAAAGCGCAAGAGCCAAAGACCAGCCCGAAAGCCAAGAAAGCTGCGAGCGAAGCACCAGCCGTTGCTGCCGCCCTGTTTGCAATGCCAAGCTATGACATGCCATCTTCCCTTCCGTCTCAGGACATGGTGGATATGGCTGAAAAATCCATCGCCAAGGCTCGTGACTTCTATGAGCAGACAAAATCCAGCCTCCAAGAGCAGAGCAGTGCGATTGAAAAGAGCATTGAACTGGCGACCGAAAGCTCAAAGGATCTTCAAGGCAAGATGGTGGATGCGGCCAACGCAAATATTGAAGCGGGCTTTTCCTTGCTCAATGGCTTGGTTGCTGCGAAAAGCATCAGTGAAGCCATCGAATTGCAAACCTCATTTGCAGCGAAACAGTTCGAAACCGTCTCCGCGCAGGGCAAGGAAATTCAGGACAGCCTGACCAAGAGCCTCGAAGAGACAACCGCTCCAATGAAAGCGGTCGCTGGCAAGGCCATGGAAAGCCTGAAAATCGCTGGCTGATCCCGTTGTTGGAGGGTGAGGGGAGAGGCTTCTCACAATTCAGATCAACAAGGCTGCACCTGAGACAAAACTGTGGTGAGCATTTGACGGGCGCGCCTGGCTGTTTGTGTGTTTTCTTCAATATGCTGTTGCAACACACCTCCAAGACATTATCCGCAAAAGGGCTTGCCATTGTTTGGCGGGTCCTTTTGCTTTTGTGGGGTGGGTTAAGCTTTGGAAAAGCCCTCCTACAGTGACATTTTTTTGACAAGCTGTGGGCAGAGGTGAAATCAACCCTTGCATTTGCCTCCCAGCCCGCCTAATAAACCCTCCACATTCAGGTGTTGTGCAGTCGTAGCTCAGTAGGTTAGAGCGTCGGATTGTGGCTCCGAAGGTCGGTGGTTCGAATCCACCCGACTGTACCATTTCACCCTGATGATTTTCCCCAAAGAAGCGACAAATCAAATCACTAGCATTGTTGCTATGTGGTCATCCTTGTGTTGATTGCCGTTTTGTATAACAAATCGTGTAACAAGGGGCACATGATGAGGGATGTGGACCGGAATTTGCAGCAGCGTGGCACTCGCTGGCAATAGGTGCGCCGTGTCTTGTTGATGTCGAGAAGCTCCAGTTGCAAGAAACAATCCGACGTGCTTTGAAAACCGCCGCTGTATCGTGATGCAGGAATGAGACGTAACCAGTCTCTTTGGCACCACTGACCACCACTTTACAAACTTGGCGCAAGGGATATCCTCAGAATGTGAATGTCCCCCGCAATCCCCCCCGCTGAAGGATCCTTCCATGCCGACACTTCAAAGTCCTGCTTCGAGTTTTGTCAGTTTGCACACTCTTAAAAAGGAATGGTTTCTAGTCGCCGGATGGGGAAGCTCTGCCATTTTCTGGGCTTGGTCAGATAGTTTGTTTCGTGGAATGGACAATCCGGTTTGGCTTGTTGGGCTCTTTCTGTTTCTGTTCCTGGTGGTACTCGGCTGTGCAGTCAGCGTTGTACGCCATGCAGAACATATCTCTGAGCGTCTTGGAGAACCATATGGCACACTTGTCCTCACTCTCTCGATTACCGCAATTGAAGTGATGAGCATCTCAGCGGTCATGCTGCATGGAGAGAACAACCCGACATTGGTGCGCGATACGCTGTATTCGGTTGTTATGATTGTTCTGGGCGCAATGGTTGGGCTATCGCTGTTGGTGGGGGCAATTTTTCACCGCGAACAAACTTTCAATCTTCAAGGAGCCAACGCCTATCTCGGGGTGATTGTGCCGTTGGCGGTATTCACCCTGATCTTGCCCAACCTTACACACACAACCGATGGCCCCACCCTTTCAACCGGGCAACAGATTTTGGTCGGCGGAATGTCCGCTGCATTGTTTGCGACATTTCTTCTGATCCAGACGGGGCGACATCGGTCCTATTTCGCGCCGCCTATTAATAATGATGAGATCGTTAAAGCGGGTGAGAAGCCAAGGCTATTGCCACATATCTTCTTATTGGTCTGCTATATGCTACCCGTGGTCTATTTGGTCGAGCAATTGGCTGTGCCCATCGACTATATTGTTGAAACACTTCATGCCCCGCATATTGTTGGGGGTGTTGTCATGGCGGTTTTGGTTGCTGCACCGGAGGCCATCGGCGGCGTCAAAGCGGCAATTCAAAACAGGCTCCAGTTGTCGGTGAATATTTTTCTGGGATCCGTTTTGGCGACGATTGGGCTTTCCGTGCCGATCATGCTTATCTTCTCAAACATCGTTGGTCTTAATTTGACATTGGGGTTGAATGATCCGGATATGCTTTTGCTCGGCACAATCCTTGCTGTCTCAACCATCACTTTCTCAAGTGGCAAAACGCATCTGTTGCAAGGTGTCGTCCATATTTTGCTGTTTGTGGCCTTCATTATGCTTGCATTCGAAGGGTAAGGCGACACGTTCGGCTCTCAGCGTTTGCTAGCAAACGCCTGCCGGCAGTGGATGACTCACCCCATGCTCTTTACAGGCATGCCCCACGGCATCTCGCTTGCTGACAGGCGGTGTGTATCCAGACTTAGGTTCGGACAATCCTGAGATAATGCCTCAATGCATTCTCCAGACGCGCGTGGTGATAAAGCGTGATTCTGGTTTGATAAGAGAGTCATTTCATTCGGGGGTGGTTTCAGACCAGTCATCACCCAACGGGCGAAGATTCTTCATTGAAAAAAGACATCCTGCATGGCGAATTAAAGAACGAAACGCGTCAATTGACGTCTTATTCACAGAGCAGTAGCTCCGCAGTATAGAAAGGGATTTCAAGAGGCACTATCACACCTGCTTCAAAACAAGTTGGAACGATCGGTGCGAGGCGACTACCGATCTTCTATTCTGTCGGAAGGGTCTGGAGACCCAAAGCCCAGGAAACTGTCATATTCTTCGCGCATGAAACGGAGCATGGACTGCACTTTTTCGGTGCGATGCAAATCGACATGGGTGACCAGCCAGACCGGCAGATCCCAGTTGCGCTGAACTGCTTTGATGCGCTGCATTTGGGCGTTATGCTTGGCTTGATAGTTGGGCAGAAAGCCGATCCCGACGCCTGCCGTCACGGCTTCGAGTGCAATCCGTGGATGCTCGCAATGCACCACAAAGCGGTCCGCAGGGACATTGTCATCCAGCCAACGATGAAAGTCATTGTCTGCAAAGCGTTCAAGATTGCGGATGAAATCGTGGTGTTTGAAGTCCTCAACAGTCTCGGGCATGCCCATGCGCTGGATATAGCTTTCATGGGCATGCAGGCCAAGCTTGGCATTTTTGAACAGACTGACGACATAGTCTGGATTGCCTGGCTTGACCATATCCACATGCAAGGCAATATGCGCCTCGCCATATTCCAGCTTGAGCAAATCATACTGATTAAGGACGGTGACCCTTACGCCGGGATGTTGCTTGCGAAAGGATACAATAGGGCGCATCAGCATGTGAGACAGGGCGGGCGTCGTCGTCAGGATCAGTTCTCCTGACAATTCGGCATTCTGCATGCGCGCGCGCCCGGCGAAATCGTTTAGCAGGTTGTCAGCGCGGGTGACAACAGAGAGAAAGTCTTGCCCCTGTTCTGTGAGGACATATCCGCGTCCATGACGCAGGAAAAGTTTGGTGCCAAGTTTGGCCTCAAGCGTCTCGACATGGCGATTGACAGTTACCCTGTGCACCCCCAAAGCCTGTGCGGCGGCACTGACAGTACCCAATTTAGCCACTTGATAGGCTGTCTGGATTTCAACCCAATTTTCCATTCACGCCCTTTCCCTGTGCCTCGGCCTTGCCAATCACACATATGTTATGCCGAAGCACTGTCAATGTTACCACAGGTAACATACATGCGCAGTATATGCGCATTTAAGGATCTTGTTGGCACCTCAAGTGCGCCCTAACTAAGGCAAAGCGTACGACTTCAATCCTGAGTTTAACTGGGCTCGGTGAAACAAGGCCGCCGTGGTTCCAACATGAAATGCAAAGTCAATTGTTGCGACATCAATTGGGAAAGAGCTTTTCTGTGTTGATTTTGAAGCCAGATTGGCTGGAATGATATTAAAAATATGTTTTGTCAAATACTTAAATGGATCCCACCGCAGATATTGTTGTTGGGTCGAGACTTATAACTGACTCTTCGTGGATGCTCACACTGGAATGAAAAAAACTGTTATCGATCTCAACTTGAAGAAAGCGAGTGCCTTTTTGAAGAAGGGTGATGCGCTGGCTTCGCTTGAGCAGTACGGAAAGATACTTTCAAAGCACCCCGACAATAAGCAAGCCTTGGAAGGCGTTGATAAAGTCAGAACCATCTTCCGCTCCAGCCCCAATCGGCCATCCCCGGCACTTATCCAGCAGATGAAAAGTGTAATTGACGCGCAAAACTATCTCGCAGCCATTCAGCAGCTGGAGTTGCTGACAAAGCAATTTCCGCAATCTGCCCAGTTGTGGCGTCTGTCTGCCAAAGCTGCAATGCGGCTGGGACAGGTGAAACAGGCTGAAGATGCCTATACCAAAGCCATTCTCATTGACCCCGATGACCCTGACGACCATTTCGCCCTGTCCATCCTGTATGAAGAAGAGGGCAAATTGATCGAAGCAGAAAAATGCTTGCGGGCCGCCATCGCCTTGAAGGCCAGTTTCCATCAGGCTTTTACCAATCTGGGCACCATATTGCAGAAACAGGGTGGACGGCGCGAAGAAGCGATTGAGGCCTATCGCACAGCGATCGCCATCGAGCCGCGAGACGCTTTGGCCCATCAATATTTGAGTCAGATGATCCAGTATGACGAAATTGATGCGCAAATCGCTCAGGTTGCTGCCCTGTTGAAAAAGGGTGGTCTGGACGCCACACAAACCTGTCATCTTCACCACACCATGGCGAAGATGAAAGAAGATATAGGGCAGTTGAAAGAGGCACTTGATCATTACAAGGCTGCTGGGCGTTTGCGTCAAAAATCCCTTGGTTACAGCTTTGAAAAGGATCGGACGCTTTTTGCCGTCATCAAGCAGGTAGCGCCTATCATCAAGGATGTCGCCCTCAAAGCTTCGAAAAAGAAGGCCAAGGTAACGCCGATTTTCATTCTCGGCATGCCACGCTCTGGCACGTCACTGGTCGAGCAGATCATTTCGAGCCATTCCGATGTCCATGGGGGTGGCGAATTACGCCTGCTGGGCCGCCATGGCCGTAAACTGAGCCTTGGTCAGCAGCGCCCCGACAGATTGGCGCTGGAGCGCTTCCGCACGGCCTATTTGACCGATCTTGCCAAGGTCTCCGCCAGCAAACCGTTCGTGGCTGACAAACTGCCACAGAATTTCCTCCAGCTGGGTTTGATCTGCAGCGCCTTGCCTGAGGCAAAGATTATTCACACCATGCGCGACCCGGCCGCCACCTGCTGGTCGAACTTTAAGATCAATTTTCAGGGGCCATTTTTGGGCTATAGCCATGACCTGAAATCGGTTGCCGACTATTACAAGCTCTATCGTGATCTGATGGCCTTCTGGCACGAGCTGTTTCCCGGCCGAATTTATGATCTCGATTACGAGCGTCTGACCGTTGAGCAGGAAACCGAGACCCGCAATCTCATCGATTATCTCGAGCTTGGTTGGCAGGATGCCTGCTTGTCGCCGCATCGCAACACGCGGGCTGTGAAAACCGCTTCTGTTGAACAGGTGCGCCAGCAAGTCTATCAGGGCAGCTCACAAAGCTGGAAAAAGTTCGAGCCTTATCTGGCAGGGGCCTTTGACGATCTGTGATCGACGCGCTTGTTCCAGGCATCGCAGCATATCGCGAGGATTTCTTCATAGGATGAGAAGATCCTATCGGGCAAAGCTGTGGCGATGGTCAACTTGCCGCATTGGCCACCTTATTGCCGCCATTCACCCACCTTCCAACCGCGCAAACAGGACGAGCAACAAGGCGACTATTGCCATGACCCAGATGTTAAGGCGCACAATTTCCGGCGAAACCTCGATGGACTGGACCATGGTCATGGCATCGAGGATGCTCAATATGTGAAGATATTGATGCCAGTATTACTATGGCCTGAGTGATCCGAAATTGTCTCAGCCTTTCTGACCGATAGGGTACACTTTCTACATCTGCCAATAAGTAGCCGTCTGCCCCTTTGGGGAGCTTCAATGTCTTCGCGTTGCATAAAAATGCGTTGATGAAACTCTTGGATTAAGTTCAAAGCGGTCCGCTAGATTTGCCGGTTATTTTGCGGATATTCTTTTAATAATACTGGTTTTGAGTAATTTATTTAATAATGATATGTATTGCGCTATCAGTATTTGTATGTATAGTCGTTGGCGCACTGATGTTTTCCTTTAAGGATGGATGCTTTGGGGTGTGGGGGATGGATTTTCTGTCCTTCGAACGCACCCCGTGCCTTTTTTCTTCGTGTCGCACCCCTGCTGGCCCGAATTTTTGCGCATCATCAAAAGGAAATACTATGAAATTGTTTCATTCAATTTTTGCCACCGGCATTGTCGTAGCCGCCAGCCTCTTTGCCGTCATACTGGTAACGCCGTCTGGCGTGGCACAGGCTAGCGGTTTGAAATCATCGTCACCGCTACAACTGGCTCAGAAAGCAGATCCCAGAAAAGCCATTGCCCAGTGCAAAAGCAAATGTGCGAAGGAATATAATTCCTGCGTCAAAGGCGGTTGCGTTGCTGGCAGCGGTAATAGTGGCAAGTGTACGTCGACTGAAGCGATCGCCGGTTGCAACGACAAACACGGCAGCAAAATGGCCACGTGTCAAAGCCGTTGCGAAAACTAATCCGCAGGGCGAATTTCCTGACGGAATCGCGGTGTTAGAAAGCCATATGCATTACTGCTGACGACGACACCTGCGTAAACAACTGCTTCCACATGTGCCAAGCTAAAGCGGACGCCTGCAAATAGGACGCCGCAGTGGAACCCCTCCTTGATCCTCGCTGACCCGGTCCCGTTTGCAGTTGCAGATAGCGAGAAATCAATGGAAAAGCACATGAGAAGACGTGTGAGCGGGATGGCTGCATATCGTGTTTTTTCCTTTATGCGTCTGATTCAAATATCGCCATCTGTCGCGGCCAAGAATGCCCTAAGTCGCTCTTTTTAAATAACTATTCTTTTAATCAAAATGCCGACAATTTGCCATTTAATCGTAGGAAATCATATGTTCCCTAAACATGTAAAATATTCAAAAATCACCACATGTGCCGCCTCATTGGCTCTGGTGGCCGGGCTCTATGTGGCCTCTGGCATAGCCGCCAAAGCGGATTGTACCGGCACCATCACCAACAAGATGAACACCGCTTATTCGTTTAAGGTGTTCAGCGTTGATGCCAATGACGCATTCACCCAGGTTCAAAGCGGCAATCTGCAACCCGGTACTGCCGCCACTTTTACTTTTGTGGCGTCGTACGGCACGGAGGTCGTAAAAATCTATCAGAATAGTAATGAGGTTTTCTCGGCCACGAGCCGCGACAACAATCTGGCCAATTGCAATTTTGGTCGTAGCGGAGGCTGGGCACCTTACTGTCTCGGCATCCCCACCGACCAAGACATTACGATTCTGCCGCGTCATTACAACTGCGATAAAAGCAAGGCGCAGTAAACTTCAGATTGCCGGATCGAGCCAAAAGACGTGCATTAAGGTCAGGGCTTATCGCCGTAACCAGCGATTGCGTACGGGCCAGCTGAAGGGAAGCCGCACGGCCCAGCGGGGCGGCATGCGATCGAAGTGTCAAAATTCTCAATAAAAATTTTTATAACGAGGAAAAACTTTATGACCAAAACCAAAAACTCATCCATGTCGGGCGTGCGCAAAGGCGTGCTTGGATTCTGTGCTCTGTCGACCATCGGTCTTATGGCCATTGAGCCGGCGTTCGCCGACTGCACGCGTCACTTCTACAACGCGACGGATAGGAAGTGGCTCATCGACGTAATCGACAACAAGGGCCAATCCGATTTGACAAAAATCGGTCCAAACCAGACGGTCGCTTACACCTACACGTCCAATATGATGAACGGCACGAATGGCCGTAAAACATGGGCTTCGAAAATCCGAATTATGGGGCCCTCGCCAGAAAATTACACTCAGACATTTCCACTCAATATCCAGCCTGATGGCGACTGTGTCCACATCGAGCATCCGGGTATGAGCAACACCGGTTCTGCTACAGTCAATGAGCCGGCCAATGGTGATGTGCAATTGTGGCGCGCCGAATAGAAATAAAGCAAAGAGGGCGGAGTCGCGCGGACTTCGCCCTAATATTGCAGAAAGAATGCAATGACTAAACCAGACGCACCATCGCGAGACACCGCCGACGCCCAATCCGAAACAATCGTTATGAAAACCACGAAATTGAAGGAAAGACTGTCAATGCGCAAGACGGTTTTGAGGGTACTCGGCCTTCTCGGTTTCACCATCCACACCTACGGCTTTCTCGCGCTGCCTTGCGATGGAACTCACTGAAAGAACTAAAAAAATGGCAAATATTCTTTCTACAACAAGAAAAAACATTTGCCATATGATCGCTGGTACGAACTATCAGATCGCTTTCGTTTTGTTCAGATAGTCATCGACCTCTGTTCGCAAAGCTTGAGATTGCATGGAAAGCTGCTCGGCGGTATCGACAAAGTCTCCAACCGTTTTAAGATTGCTTTCAGAAGCACCAGCGACATCGGAGATGTTGTTGGCAACGTCTTTTACCCCGTTCGCAGCTTGTTCGACATTGCGAGCGATTTCGCGGGTGGCGCTGTCTTGTTCTTCAATGGCACCAGCGATGGAAACCGAGATTTCCTTCACCTTGTCGATGGTTTTGCTGATGCTATCAATGGCATCAACGGCTTCTTGTGTGGCATTCTGAATTTGAGAAATCTGGTTTCCGATGCTCTCCGTCGCGCTCGAGGTCTGATTTGCCAGTTCCTTGACTTCCGCGGCCACAATGGCAAAGCCCTTACCGGCATCCCCGGCTCTGGCGGCTTCAATCGTGGCATTGAGGGCCAGAAGATTGGTTTGTTCTGCAATGGCAGTGATCATCTGGACAACTTCGCCAACTTTGTACGAGGCCTTGGCCAGACCCTGAATTTTCTGGTTGGTTTCTTCCGCTTCTCTTGCTGCCCCATTGGCAATGTCGGTCGATTGGGTGATCTGCCCGCTGATCTCGGAGATCGACGCGGATAGCTCTTCGGAAGCCGATGCCAATGTTTCGAGGTTGTTTGATGTCTCATTGGCCGAATGAGACATGGTCTGGCTTTGTTGGTTGGTTTGTGTCGCGCCAGCAGCCATTTCCTGTGCAGATGCCCGCAGATTGGACGATGCGGAGGACAGAGACCCGACCACTTCAGCCACGCTCGCATCAAGCTTCTCAGCCAACTCAAACATGGCAGTGCGTTTGGTTTCTTCTTGTTGGGCGCGGATTTTGGTTTCTTCTACCAATTTACTCGCCTCACCCTGAGCAATATTCAGATCCTTCATCGCCTGATGATTTTCTGTGAACTGACGATTGATCCGATAGGCTAGCCAGAGCATCGGGCCGCCCACCAGCACAACATAGGTGGCATGGATCAGGAAGTGATGCAGAACATATTCAGCCGTTGGCCAGACATAGAGTGGCAACAGCAACGAAAAAACCAGATGGTGCACGGTCGCCAATACATTGACTATGGCGATGGTTTGCCAGCAGAAATATATGACCAACACTGCATTCAATACGAAGAACAGCATGTGGGCATCAAGCACCATTCCATCCGGCAGTCCGCTTGCACAGAAAATCAGCAGCGCCCAGTCACTGGTCAGGGCTGCGCCAATGGCAAATCTGGTCGCCGGCCCAATCGGATCTTTAAGAAACATGATTGTCGAGACACCAGCAAGCGCTGCCGCCATCAAAGATGTCGTCATCACCGGTGCCGACGAAACAGATGCGACGCTCCCAATGACCAATACCATGACCCATAGGCTTGCAATGAACGCCTTGCTTGCTATGTGGCGAAGTTTTACAAGTTCAGGAGCCGCTTCAACGGCGATAGTTGGGGAAGTTGCATTCATGTCTGGCCTCCGGATAGGCTTGGTCAGGATTAGCTGGTTAGGTGCTTGTTATTAGATGTTGCTGCCGTAAGTCGTTGATGGTCTTGGATTGCAGCCTCCAATACCAAAGGAACTGATGACCGCCCACGCACCAAGCGCCCGCACTTTTGCCGGGTAATCCTGTTTCTCAGGCAAAACCATCACGAATGTTCCGTCAAAGTCGGATCGAATAAGCTGTGATTCAGGTGTCAGGGCTCTGGTAATCGCCTTCTGTTCGCTATCCCAGGGAGATGAAATGACGATAACGGGGGCATCTTCGGCAAAGCTGAACAAGGTCAGAAACCCAACGGCCAAAAATCCCGCAATGCTGATCATAGCAACCGGAATATAGGTGGAGATTGCATATTCAGGGTGGATTTGAGACTTTTCCATCATGGATTTCTTCTATTCTTGCCCTCGCGGTGCGGCGAACTAACCTATGCAAAAGAAGCGCTTTTTGAATTGTACGCAATAGTACGATAACATACTTTATTTAATGAATATTTAATTCGATGGAGGTCAGATTAAACATTGTAAATAGATGGATAAATCATTCTCAAGACAACACAACTGTTTCGAGTGTGAGAAAATGTCTTAAATCCTGGGTATTGGTGTAATTCAGGCCAAGAAACTTTACAGGATTTAAATTATCACGTTCATGATTTAGGTTTACTGCTTTTAAGAAATCATGAAAGTCCATATGAGGGCGCTCTTTTTTTAATTTATTTCTTTGTGCCCGCGAATAACGCATTCTTTCAATTCTAAGTTCGGGTTCGAACCGGACCAATAGTTCCACATTGTCAAAATTGTCGCAGTCTTCGTTTTGGCTTCGGGCTTTGGTGCCAAACTTACCCTATGGCTTGTTGGCTTTCTTGTTGCGGCGACCCGCCCGTCTTCTTGATTTCCAGCGGTGTCTCTGGATTGGCTCGACCTTGCTGGTCTGAATTTATGCTGATGGTCTTGTCCTTGGCTTGTGGTACCGGTTGGCGCGTAAACTGATCAGGCACAAAAGAGTTGCCGGATCCCGGCCTGTTGGTGCATCAAGATGCTCATATTTGGGATGAATAGAATGCAGCGATCTCAAAATAAATGAGTTCATTTTCCATCTTTTATTTCAATAATTTAGATATACTAAATTTCGAAAATTCTCGAGCTTAGTATTTGTGTGAACAATATTTTTCATTCTTCTACTGACATAGAGTAACGTGTCTTTTTCATAGACTATTGTGTTGTTTTCCAGCCCGTGCGGTTGCGGTTGTGAGGGAGCTATAAGACAATCCTCGCATCCTGGCTCACCCGGAGCCAGAGGAGGAAAAGTCATTCTGCGCTGGTGCGTTACGCCTATTTGGAGGGGGCGGCAGTTATGGCAGGGGATCCCAATCCAGTTCTGGAAATGCGCGATATTTCAAAAACCTTCGGGGTCATTCGCGCCTTATCCGACGTTTCTTTGACCGCGTTTGGTGGTGAAGTTCACGCTCTGATGGGTGAGAACGGAGCTGGTAAATCCACCCTTATGAAAATCCTGTCGGGCGCTTATAAGTCCGATAAAGGGGGAGAGATCCTGATTTCTGGAAATGTCATGCCTACCGGTAATCCAAAGATCGCCAAGGCCTATGGCATTGCCGTCATTTATCAGGAATTATCTCTCGCACCCAATCTCTCCGTCGCTGAAAATATATATCTCGGCAACGAACCATCCAGCTTTGGGCTTGTGAATCGTGTGGCCATGCGTAACGAAACACAACCCATATTGGATCGGCTGGGTGTTTCGTTCCTCCCTTCCACGAAAGTTAGTGATCTCTCGCTTGGAGAGCGTCAATTGGTGGAAATTGCGCGTGCCATGTCATCAGACGCGCGCATCATTGTCATGGATGAGCCGACAACGGCTCTCTCCAGCCGCGA
Source organism: uncultured Cohaesibacter sp. (assembly GCA_963676965.2). Taxonomy (GTDB): domain Bacteria; phylum Pseudomonadota; class Alphaproteobacteria; order Rhizobiales; family Cohaesibacteraceae; genus Cohaesibacter. The sequence continues at coordinate 212,815 of CAXXSO010000082.1, read as the reverse complement.
GACCGAGCGGTTGTTTGACGTCATCGAGGCGCTTAAACGGGACAATATCGCGATCATCTATATCAGTCACCGGATGGAAGAGGTTTACAAGCTTGCAGATCGCTGCTCGGTGCTGCGCGATGGAAAATATATCGGGACGCTGGATCGGCAAGACTTAAGCGCTGAACGCTTGATTTCCATGATGGTTGGTCGGGAACTGTCTTCATTCTACAAAAAAGAACACCGGGCTGAAAATGTGTCAGACATTGTTATGCGCGTCGAAGATCTGGGCGACAATCGCAAGGTTCGCAATTGCTCCTTTGAGGTCCGGTGCGGTGAGGTGCTCGGTATCTCCGGGCTGGTCGGGTCTGGCCGAACAGAACTTGCTCGTTTGATTTACGGTGCTGATCGCAAGGAAACGGGGCGAATTTATCTCGATGGTGAGGAGATCAATCCGCAAAGCCCCGGTGATGCCTTGTCCAAGGGCATCGCATATCTGACAGAAGACCGAAAGCAGTTGGGCTTGTTTCTTGAGATGTCCATCTCGGACAATATCAACATGTGTGTGATGGGTGAGGATGCGATTTTGAATGTCCTCAAAAACTTCTCCAAAGCAACTCAAAGGTCCAGAAAGGCCTTCGAGGATTTGTCCATCAAAGCACCTTCCGCGTCGGTTCTGGTCGGATCACTCTCCGGCGGGAACCAGCAGAAGGTGCTCCTTGCCCGCCTTCTTGAAGCAAAGCCCAAGGTCATTCTGCTTGATGAGCCGACACGCGGGGTCGATGTCGGGGCCAAGTCAGAGATTTATCGTCTGATTGATGAGTTGGCCCGGCAGGGAATGGCAATCGTTATGATTTCCAGTGAGCTCCCTGAAATTGTTGGCGTGGCTGATCGTGTTCTGGTGTTGCGGGAAGGCGAAATCGCAGGCGAGGTGAAAGCCAGCCAATCCCAACCCATTGAGCAAGAAGCGATTATGAGGCTTTCAACGGGCACCTTCGCTGATAGTCACGCCGCACAATAAATAGTAATGCGCCAAAAGGATCGATCAAGATGAGCTCTGCTCCGACCGCAAAATCCAATAAGTCGTCCGCTCAATTCAAAGGCATTGTTCGGGCCTTGGGCATGTTACCTGTATTGATCCTGTTGGCGATCGCCTTTCACGCCCTGACTGGCAAGTTTCTGGCGGCGGGTAATCTGTCCATTGTGTTGCAACAGGCTTCAATCAATATCGTTTTGGCCGCAGGCATGACCTTTGTGATCCTGACCGGTGGCATCGATCTTTCTGTGGGGTCCATTCTGGCGGCATCGGCAATGGCGGCCGTGATCATGTCGCTCGTGCCGGGCTTGGGATGGGTTGGAGTTCCCGCAGGTATTGCTCTGGGCCTAGTGTTTGGGCTCGTCAATGGCGGCTTTGTGGCCATTCTCAAATTACCGCCCTTTATCGTGACACTGGGATCGCTCACCGCTGTGCGGGGGATTGCCCGGCTATTGGGGGCAGACACCACGGTTTTCAATGCCGATCTGCCTTTTGCCGTGATTGGCAATGGCTCCATTCTGGGCGTGCCGATCCTTGCGATCATTGCCATTTCTGTGATCATTCTGTCTTGGTTCATCCTGCGCCGGACCATTCTGGGAACCTGGATTTATGCGGTTGGTGGCAATGAGGAAGCGGCGAGACTGACCGGCATCAAGGTGCCGCTGGTGTTGCTGTTTGTCTATGCCATGTCGGGCATGATGTCTGGCCTTGGGGGAGTGATGTCCGCCGCGCGCCTTTATGCGGCGAATGGTCTGCAGCTCGGTCAGGCCTACGAACTTGATGCCATTGCGGCGGTTATTCTCGGCGGCACCAGCTTTGTTGGTGGTGTCGGTTCCATTACGGGCACTTTGATCGGCGCGTTGATCATAGCTGTCCTTTCGAACGGCCTGATTCTCACTGGTACGTCTGACATCTGGCAGTTCATCATCAAGGGTCTCGTCATCATCGCGGCGGTCACGCTGGATCGTTTCCGCGGGAAAAGCATGTCTGCTTGATCGACCGACCCTTCTCCTAACTTTCAATCCATTATTCTAGGGAGGAATTGAAATGGGCAAAGTTTTAAAACTGGTACTGGGCGCAGCAACCGCACTGTCGGTACTGGCATCGGGCGCACAGGCCGCCGACAAGGAGCTCAAAAGCATCGGCATTTCTGTCGGGCTGCTCGGCAATCCATTCTTTGTTGCCACGATCAAAGGCATCGAGGACCGGGCACGTGAAATCAACCCTGATGTTGAAATCACGTCTGTTTCTGCGGACTATGACCTGAACAAGCAGGTCAGTCAGATCGACAGCTTCATCGCCAAAGGCGTGGATATCATCATGCTCAACGCAGTGGATGATACTGCCATCGCACCAGCTGTGATGCGCGCCAAAAAAGCAGGCGTTACGATTGCCGCTTTTGATGTGTCCGCACCGGGCGCTGATGTCACCGTGATGACCGACAATGTGGCTGCCGGACGCAAAGCCTGCCAATATATTGTCGATGCGCTTGATGGCAAAGGCAATGTGGCAATCATCAAGGGACCATCTTCCTCCTCGCTCAATGACCGCTTCAACGGTTGCATGGGTGTGTTTGACGCGAATCCGGACATCAAGGTCGTCTCCAACGACCAAAATGGTCTGGCCGCGCGAGAAGGTGGCATGAATGTGATGCAGGGGCTTCTGACCCGCTTCTCCGATCTTGATGCTGTCTTTGGTGCGAATGATCCAATGGCTCTTGGTGCCCAACTTGCTGCCAAGCAGTTGAAGCGGACCAACATCATCATCACTGGTGTTGATGGTGCGCCTGATACTGAAAAAGCCTTGGCTGATCCTGACTCCATGATCAAAGCCTCCGCTTCGCAAGATCCATATGTCATGGCTGGTGAAGCATTGAAAATGGGCTATGATTTCTTCAACGGCAAGAAGCCTGAAAAAGCGACCGTCCTGATTGATCCTATTCTGATCACGGCAGACAATCTGAAGGATTACAAAGGCTGGACGTCTCCGCGCTGATTGCGAGTAGAGCCAACGTCAATATTGAGGGCCGGAACCATTGAAGTTGGTTCCGGCTCTTTTTGTTTCTGCTGGGACCTTTCAGGCAGGAAAACAGGTTCTCTCTCATGACACTTTGAACAGCCATGCTGGCTCATCTATCAGAACTGTAAAATCAGGATGATTGGCCAGCATCGAGACGGACCACTGTTCCGGGTGCAACCGTGCGAAGAGATACTCAAGCGCTGAGCGCTCCGTCTCACCCATGGCAAGCAGCACGGTACGCTTTGCGTCCATGATTGTTTGCTCGTGAGGGAGAGGTGCCCCTCCCAAAGATGGGATTGCCCCCGCGCTCCCCATCCCATTTCAAGATACAGAATGGTTCAAACCAATCCTCCTACAATTTTGGCTGCGCCGATCCCTCCGCTTTTGGCAATGTTGACCGCTTTGATCCAGGGGCGCTCATAGCGTCTGGTAAAGCCCATCATGAAGGACTTGCCCGCTCTCGCGGCAATCAATACCTGTTCCAGATGAGCGTTGGTGTGGGTCGTGGCGAGAACCAGATCCACCCCCAGCTTCCGCAGACGAACTCCAATCGGTAGCCCTCAACAATGCCCCACACGATGAGCGCTGAGAAAGGAGAAATGCGCCGTGCTCGTCTCTGACATTGGCAAGGCGACTGTCAGAAAGCCGATAGAGCACAAGCACATCCGCCTTATATTCATCGAATGCGGGCTCCGGCTCCCTTGCTAAGCGTGATCGCGATAGTGGCTTGGTGTCATGCCGGTTTCCTTGACAAAACTACGCGTGAAGTGGGACGCATCGCAAAAACCGGTTTCCGTCGCGATTTCGGTGATGCTGGCCTCCTTGCGTCTTAACAGCATCCGACTGTGGGACAGGCGCACCTTGAGCGCAGCTTCCGCCGGACTGAGACCGAGCGCCTCATTGAAGCGCCGTTCCAGCGTCCGGCGGCTCACCTTTACCATTCGGGCAAGGTCATCCATCCGCATCGGTGACGTCAGCCGCTGGCGGATTAGCAAGAGGGCTCGCCGGACCATCGGATCACTGGTGGCAAGCTCCAATGGCAAGCCGGGCTGGGGCTTTTCCTCCGTCTGGGCCTCATCGATGATCATGATATGCAGGCTCTTTTGCGCCTCGGCCTTGCCAACATGGCGATCAACCAGAAAGGCCGCCAAATGGGCCGAACTGACCCCACCCGAACAGGTCAGTCGATCCCGGTCGACCACGAAAATCTGGTCCGAGACCGGTTTCAAGCCGCCAAATTGATCAAGAAAATCCTCGTGGTGGAACCAGCTGACGCAGCAGCGATAGCCCTCCATCAACCCCGCCTTATGCAAAATAAAAGCCCCGGTGCAAATGCCGACCAGCGGCACGCCCTTGTCCCTTGCCTCGCGCAAAAAGGTCATATAGTCCGGCCCCAATTCCGCACCCGCCCCCAACAGACCACCCACCACCGCGATATAGTCATAAGCTTCGGGCTGCCGCAAAGGTCCATCAGGCTGAACCTCAATCCCGGCGCTTGAGAGGAGCGGGCGACGGTCAGGTGACAGGATGCGCCATTCACAGCGGATCGGTCGGGACCGGTCGCCCTCATCGGCAGCCAACCGCAGTACATCGACGAAATTGGCAAAAGCCGACAAAGTGAAGCGTGGGGCAACAATCAACCCAATGCGTAAGCGGGGAAGCACAGGGCGGGGGTCGGCAGCGGGCATGGGCGCTTTTTTCATGTTGGGTGTCGTAAATATACAATCACTTTGACGTGATTGTCCAATCAAAGAAATGGCTCCCGGTCTTACCGTCATTCCATTGGCCTTAGCCAATGCCACCCTACCGAACCCAACCATAGGGAGCCGCCGCACCATGACCCGATATTCCGCTTGGTCGGTTTTCAAAAATGCCTTGAATGGCCACAAATATTGGCCCGAGCAATGGCCGGATAAAGAGCCGAAATCCAGCTATGACGTGGTGATTGTCGGCGCTGGTGGCCACGGATTGGGCGCTGCCTATTATCTCGCCAAGGAGCATGGCATCACCAACATCGCGGTGATTGACAAGGGTTGGCTTGGAGGTGGCAATACCGGGCGCAACACCACCATCATTCGATCCAACTATCTCTATGATGAAAGCGCCAAGCTCTATGACCATGCGGTCGATCTGTGGGAAGATTTGAGCGAAGAGTTGAATTACAACGTCATGTTCTCGCGGCGCGGCGTGATGATGCTGGCCCATAACCAACACGACATCCAAAGCTTCCAGCGTCATATCCATGCCAATCGCCTCAATGGCGTCGACAATCGCTGGATCAGCGCTCAAGAAGCCAAACAGATCTGCCCGCCGCTCAATCTCGATCCCGATGCCCGCCATCCGGTGCTGGGCGCTGCCTTTCAGGCCCGGGCAGGCACCGCCCGTCACGATGCTGTGGCCTGGGGCTATGCCCGTGCGGCAGCCAAACTTGGCGTCGATATCATCCAGAATTGTCCCGTCACCGCCATTCGCCGTGCAGCCAACGGCGCGGTTGAAGGGGTGGAGACGCCCAAAGGCTTCATCCGGGCTGGCAAGGTTGGCGTCTCGGTTGCCGGCACCACCACTCCCTTGATGGAAAGCGCCGGCGTCCGTCTGCCGCTTGAAAGCTTCCCCCTGCAGGCTTTGGTCTCCGAACCCGTGAAGCCGATCTTTCCTTGTGTGGTCATGTCCAACAGTGTGCATGCCTATATCAGCCAGTCCGACAAGGGCGAACTGGTGATCGGCTCGGGCACCGACCAATATACCAGCTACAGCCAGCGCGGCGGCCTGCCATTGATCGAGCATACCATAGCGGCAATCTGCGAAATCTTCCCGATTTTCAACCGCATGCGGGTGATGCGCACTTGGGCGGGCACCGTCGATGTGACGCCGGACCGCTCGCCGATCATCGGCAAGACCCCGGTCAAGGGACTCTATGTCAATTGCGGTTGGGGGACGGGTGGATTCAAGGCCACGCCCGGCTCGGCGCATGTCTTTGCCCATACGATAGCCAACGACGAGCCGCACCCGATCAACGCCCCCTTCACGCTGGAGCGCTTCACCAACGGTCACCTGATCGATGAAGCCGCCGCTGCTGCCGTGGCCCACTAAGGCGACTTGAGGAGTTTTAAATGCTGCATATTCATTGCCCCTATTGCAACGAAACCCTGCCGGAAGCCGAATTCGCCCATGCTGGCGAAGCCCATGTCGCCCGGCCTGAAAATCCGGCCCAAGTGAGCGACGAAGAATGGCGAGACTTTCTCTTTATCCGCGATAATGTCCGTGGCCTGACCTTTGAACGCTGGCGTCATATTCATGGTTGCGGTCGTTTCTTCAATGCGGTGCGCCATACGGTCACCGATCAGTTCCTGACCACCTACAAGGCGGGCGAGCCGCGTCCGGATCTCGACAAATTGAAGGAGATGGACCAATGAGCGCCCGTCGCATTCCCGGCTATGGCCGGATCGATCCGGACAAGCCGATTGTTTTCACCTTTGATGGCAAATCCTATCGTGGCCGGGCAGGGGACAGTGTGGCCTCCGCCTTGTTGGCAAATGGCGTCCATCTAATGGCACGCTCCTTCAAATATCACCGCCCGCGTGGTGTGATCACCGCTGGCTCCGAAGAACCCAATGCGCTGATGTCGAGCAGCCGTGGGTCGGGGAGAACTGAGCCGAACAGCCGCGCCACCATGCTGGAAATCTGGGATGGATTGACGGTCGGCAGCCAGAATTGCTGGCCCAGCCTCGCCTTTGATGTTGGCGTGATGAATGACAAGCTGTCCCGCTTTCTGGCGGCGGGTTTCTACTACAAGACCTTCATGAAGCCGAAAATCCTTTGGGAGCGGGTCTATGAGCCGATCATCCGCAATGCAGCGGGCATCGGCGTCGCACCAAAGGAAAAAGACCCCGATCATTATGCCGCCCGCTATTGGCATACGGATGTGTTGGTGGTTGGGGGAGGTCCCGCCGGTTTGGCTGCTGCCCGCACGGCGGCCAAATCCGGGCTGTCGGTCATGCTGGTTGATGAACATGCCGAACTTGGTGGCACGCTTCTGAGCGAGCCCCACGCCATGATCAATGACCAACCCGCGTGGGACTGGCTGGCCAATGAGTTGGAGGACCTCGCTGCCCTGGGCGTCAAGCTCATGAGCCGCACCACGGCCATTGGCTATTTCAACGACAATATGATGGGTCTTTGTCAGCGTCTGTCCGACCATCTCAAGGATCCCGACCCGGATCTGCCACGCGAATGCATGTGGCGGGTGCGGGCAGGCCAGATCATTCTGGCCCAAGGGGCCATTGAGAAGCCTTTGGTCTTCCACGGCAACGACCGCCCCGGCGTCATGCTGGCCGGGGCTGCCCAGACCTATCTCAACCGCTTTGGCGTTCTGGTGGGACAAAAACCGGTCATCATGACCAGCCATGACAGCGCCTATCATACAGCCTTTGATCTGGCTGACGCTGGTGCCGCCATTCCGGCGATCATCGACACGCGGTCGGATATCCCTGCCGCGCTGGAAGAAGAAGCGGAGAGGCGCAACATCCGTCTTTGCAAGGCCCATGTGGTCACCGCAGTTGATGGCAAAAACCAGGTGACTGCGGTGGCCTTCAATCCACTTCGTGGTGACAAGGTGGGGGCGGCTGAACGCATCGCCTGTGACGCGGTTTTGATGTGCGGTGGCTGGACGCCGTCCTTGCAGCTCTTCTCCCATACGGGCGGTTCCATCCGTTGGGATGAGGCACGCGCGGTCTACTTGCCTGATCAGACCACACAGAATTGCCAGATTGCCGGGGCCTGTGGTGGTCATTGGGGCCTTAAAGCTGCTTTTGAGGATGGAGTGGCTGCAGGAAAGCGTGCAGGCGAGGCCTTTGGCAAAACGGCCGAAGGCGAAAGCCTGACACTCGACGGCGACCGCACCGGCAGCGGCATCTCCCATCGCGAATTGCCCAACGATCTCGACAGCGTCAAGCAGCGGGCCTTCGTCGACTTCCAGAGCGACGTCACAGCCAAGGATTTGCGCCTTGCGGTGCGTGAGGGCATGAAATCTGTCGAACATGTCAAGCGCTACACCACCGCAGGCATGGCGACCGATCAGGGCAAGCTCTATAATCTCAATGGCCTGTCGATCATCGCCGACGCCCAAGGCAAGACCCAGCCGCAAATCGGCCTCACCACCTTCCGCCCGCCTTATACGCCAACCACATTTGGCACCTATGCGGGCCATCATAAAGGCACGCATTTCGAGGTGACCCGCCGCACACCCATTGACGGCTGGGCGGAGAGCAACGGGGCCAAATTCGAGCCTGTCAGCCAGTGGCGACGGGCCTGGTATTTCCCCAAAGCGGGCGAAAGCATGGATGAAGCCGTGGCACGGGAATGCAAGGCAACGCGCGCCTCTGTTGGCATGTTCGATGCCTCGACCCTTGGCAAGATCGAAGTCGTCGGGCCTGATGCGGTGGAATTCATGAACCGGCTCTATACCAACCCATGGACCAAGCTGGCTCCGGGTCGCTGTCGCTATGGCCTGTTGCTTGGCGATGATGGTTTTGTGCGTGATGACGGTGTCATTGGTCGGCTGGCAGAAGACCGCTTCCATGTCACCACCACAACCGGTGGGGCCGCCCGCGTGCTCAATATGATGGAAGATTATCTCCAGACCGAATGGGATGACCTCAAGGTCTGGCTGACCTCAACCACCGAGCAATGGGCAACCATTGCGCTCAATGGTCCCAATGCGCGCAAGCTACTCGCTCCCTTTGTCGAAGGGTTGGATATTTCCAACGAGGCCTTCCCGCATATGTCTGTGGGCGAATGCATGGTCGCGGGCTTCCCGGCGCGTCTCTTCCGCCTCAGCTTCACTGGCGAATTGGGCTTTGAGGTCAATGTTCCCGCCCGGTATGGCCTTGCCCTGTGGCAGGCCCTCTATGAAGCGGGCAAGGCGTTTGATCTCTGTGTCTATGGCACAGAAACCATGCATGTGCTGCGCGCCGAAAAAGGCTTCATTATCGTGGGGCAGGATACCGACGGCACTGTCACGCCTTATGATCTTGGCATGGACTGGGCGGTCGCCAAGAAAAAGCCGGACTTTGTCGGCATGCGCGGTTTGGCGCGCCCTGATCTTGTCGCGGAAGGTCGCAAACAACTGGTCGGGCTGTTGACCGACGACGCTCAAACCAGGCTCGAAGAAGGGGCACAGATCGTGCTGGACCCATCCGAGCCGGTCCCGATGACCATGGTGGGCCATGTCACCTCATCCTATCACAGTGGCACCGTTGGTCGTCCGATTGCGCTTGCTCTGTTAGCGGACGGGCGGAAAAAGATCGGTCAGCAAGTCCATATCCCGATGCCCGACCGGGTGATCACCGCCACTGTCCATGACACCCTTTTCTATGACCCCGATGGCAGCCGCCAGAAAATGTGACCAGAGGTGCTGATGACTATTCTCCCCAGCTCGTTGCAGCCAGACCCGATTCAGATGGTCCAATTGATCGAACAGGACGGCCTTGCCATCACTCTGATGCCCGAAGACAAGACCCGTCTGTCTTTGCGGGTCGCCCCGTCCGACCGCGAAGCGTTCGGCAAGCAGATTGGTGCCCTGTTGCCAGACCAGATCGGCCAGCAGGCACAGATGGAAGGTGGCTCTGTCGCCTGCCTTGGTCCCGATGAATGGATGGTGTCGCTTGCAAACGACCCTGCGCTTTCGCTAAAGGACCGCGCCTTAACGGCCACCGTCCCCCATGCGCTTGTCGATATTTCATCGCGCGAATTCTCGCTGGTCATTTCCGGGGCGGATTCCAGGGAACTGCTGTCTGTTGGTTGCCCGCGCAACCTCAATCATTTCACCGCCGGCAAGGCTTGCCGGACCCTGTGCTTTGATGTGTCGGTGATCCTCTGGTGCGAAGCTGAGGATCGGTTTCGTATCGATGTCTGGCGCTCCTTTGCTCCGCATCTGGCGTCTTTGTTACAGCAATCAGCCAAAGCACTGGCAGCTGAAAAACGCCTTCACGCCTGATACAACGTCAAGGTCCCCACAAAAAGAAAGCCGCCCCTTGGGGCGGCTTTTGCTATGGATGTCAGCACATGCATCAATCACGCGGGGGAATGGTCCAGCCTTTCTTGACCGCAGGCCGCGCTTCGAAGCGTTCCACATAATCGACCACATTCTTGAAGTCATAAAAGCCGGTCACGTCGGTGGCTTCATAGAATTTGATGATCGTTGCCAGCCATGGGGCGATTGCGATATCGGCGATGGAATAGGATCCGGCAATCCAGTCCTTATCTTCCAGCTCCTTGTCGAGAACCGCCAGCAGACGCTTGGCTTCGTTGATATAGCGCTCACGAGGGCGTGGATCTTCAATATCCTTGCCGGCAAATTTGTAGAAGAATCCCAACTGGCCAAGCATCGGGCCAATGCCGCCCATCTGGAACATCAGCCATTTCAGCACTTCCAGACGATTGCGCTCGTTGCTGCCATAAAGCTTGCCGCTTTTCTCGGCGAGATAGATCAGGATTGCACCGCTTTCAAACAGGCCAACCGGCTCACCGTCCGGGCCGTTCGGATCTATGATGGCGGGGATTTTATTGTTTGGATTGAGCGACAGAAAAGCATCGCTTTTTACATCCGCGTCCGAGAGAGCCACTTTGTGCGCTTCATAGGGCAGGCCCATTTCCTCCAGCGCGATGGACACCTTCACGCCATTGGGTGTCGGGAAGGAATAAAGCTGAATAACGTCAGGATTGCTGGCAGGCCAACGCTTGGTGATGGGAAAATCGGCCAAAGATTTGAGATCAGACATATAAAAACTCCATGCAAACAAAGAGGGGATCAGGCAAAGGGATGCGGACACCCGCCAAGAAAGTCGGTGCGACCGATTGGTCTATTTCCGAGATAAGTTGTTCGTTGACCGAATGGGAGGGGGCAGCATAATTTTATTTTGCAAATTTTCCGGCATGGGCGGAAAACTGTTTCAAATCAGCAAGAGTCAAGAGCCCGGGATCAAGCTTGCCTGAAATTCGTTTAGACCTTGTGACGGGATCAACCCGTAAAGGGACCAACCAGCAAAACAAACCCGGCAATCTTTGTTTGCCGGGTTTGCTTGTTGGTTTGTTATAGCGATTAAGGTGATCAGGCCGCGCGAGCAAGAGACTCCGGGCTTTGTTCGCTGGCACTCAATGACAGCATGGTGAGCGCCAGCAAGTCGAGATCGACCGTGTAGCTTTCTACCAACCTGTCAACAATCTGGCCTTGCTCGAAATATTCAAAGCCTGTTTCGTCAATCGCCTTATGGATGGCCGCTTCGTCAAGCAAATGCGGCCTCACCTTGTATGAATGTCCCATAATTGTTCCCCAATATCCCAACCCACTAACGAGCACTGCGCCGATGTCATCCTGAAGCATTTCCCAACAAAAGCTGGATAGACATGGTTTGGCGGTTTCAACCTGAGGCCCCGATCCTGGCCCCTGTCATCAATCCCAATATGAAGGACGGACAGAAAGGCTTCCAACCAGTGACGGGATCAGGTTGCTTGCTCTCCTCGTATGGTTAAGGAGCATGGTTAACAAAGGGTAAACTTTTAGATGACGTTGGCGAAAACATGAATCCAAACACGCGATTTGTTGCCATTCTCATCACCAGACGAGCGGGGAGGGGGAGTTTTGGAGTATTCTTATCAAATCTGCCCGGTTATTGCCCTTGGCGCTTTGAGGCTTGCAGCGTCAGACTAATGGTTTTTCGACACCAAGTTTCCCGTTTTCTTGTTCGGACTTCAAAGCATCCTAACCCGGTCTTTGCCTATGCGGACAGACTTGTCCATATAAGTCCTTCGATCATTTGACTCGTAATTGTTAGTGTAATAAGTCTTCGGGTGCGTAGAACTAAAGTCGGAATCTGCAATCTTCACTAGAATGCTGCGATAAAAATAGCCGGGACCTGCGCCCTGCAGCATCTCTTGGTCTGTATTTTGACTAGTCCGGGTGGCCGGGTGGAGCCCAGTTTTTATGCCCTTTCTGTAAGCGGCAAGCTGGTTTCAAGGACCGCCCCTTCGCGCTCACAGACACGCGCCCACGGCGAGCGCACGCTTCTATCTGTGGCAATGTCGGAACGAAATAAATAGGTAAGAAATGTCTGAGTCATCAGAATTATACGAAACCGAGTATGAAGTCGGACAGGACAATATCAATGCCTTTGGCATGGATATTCACAATCCGGTCTTCCTGATTTCCGCTCTCCTTATTCTCGCTTTTGTTGTTGGCACGTTGGCAGCGCCCACAGAAGCAAAACAGATTTTCGATGGCGCCAAGGGATGGTCGATCAATAATTTCGACTGGCTCTTCATGTTGGCCGGCAATGTGTTTGTGCTGTTCAGTCTGTTTCTGATTGTCTCTCCGCTGAGCCAAATCCGCATTGGCGGCAAGGACGCCAAGCCTGAATTCTCGATCATGAGCTGGTTTGCCATGCTGTTTGCAGCAGGCATGGGCATCGGGCTGATGTTCTGGAGTGTTGCCGAGCCTGCCGCCTATTACACCGATTGGTGGGGCACGCCACTCAATGCAGCGGCCAAAACGCCCGAAGCGGCGCGTATGGCCATGGGCGCGACCATGTTCCACTGGGGCCTTCATCCATGGGCCATCTATGCGGTGGTTGGCCTGTCGCTTGCCTTCTTCACCTATAACAAGGATTTGCCACTGACCATACGGTCTGCCTTCTACCCACTGATCGGCGATCGGGCCTGGGGTTGGCCCGGCCATTTCGTTGACACACTGGCGGTTGTTGCCACCCTGTTCGGTCTGGCGACCTCTCTTGGTCTCGGCGCGCAACAGGCAGCAAGTGGCCTGCATTTCCTGTTTGACATTCCAAACACCATTGTCACCCAGATCGTCATCGTCACTGGTGTGACCCTGGTTGCCCTTTGTTCCGTGACTTTGGGGCTGGACAAAGGCGTCAAAATCCTCAGCAACATCAATATGGGCATGGCCTTGTTGCTGCTGGTTTTCGTCTTCATCTTCGGTCCGACCATTGTCATTCTGACCAACATGTTGACCACCGGCTCCTCCTATCTGGAAAATCTGATCCCGCTGAGCAACTGGTTTGGCCGCACCGATGATAAATTCTATCATGGCTGGACGGTCTTCTATTGGGCTTGGTGGATTTCCTGGTCACCCTTCGTCGGGATGTTCATTGCACGCATTTCCAAAGGCCGCACGATCCGTCAGTTCCTGACAGCAGTTTTGCTGGTCCCAACCCTGGTCACCCTCGTTTGGATGTCGGTCTTTGGTGGCAGCGCGCTTGATCAGATCCAGAATAATGTTGGTGAATTGGCCAACGGCCTAGGCGATGTTTCGCTGGCCATGTTCCATATGTTTGAGAATCTGCCTCTGACTTCGATGATCTCCTTCCTGGCCATTGTGCTGGTATTGGTCTTCTTCGTCACCTCGTCAGATTCCGGCTCGCTGGTGATCGACAGCATCACGGCAGGTGGCAAGATCGATGCTCCGGTGCCACAGCGTGTATTCTGGGCGTTGATCGAAGGCTGCATTGCAGCTGCGCTCCTCTATGGTGGCGGGTCCGATGCGCTTGGTGCCTTGCAGGCGGCCTCCATCACCGCCGGTCTGCCTTTCATCATTGTCCTGCTGGTCATGTGCGTCAGTCTCTATATGGGCCTGCGTCATGAATGGAAGCATGCCGACACCTGATTGCTAAAGGATCGGCTGCCGCGCTGATGGGAAGGAGTCCATGGGTGCGGCAGCCTTTCTTCTTAGGTAGGTAAAAAAGTAATTTTCCAAGAATGAATAAATTGGGAATTTACTTTTTTAATTCCATTGCTATCCTGTTCGCAGTTGAAGAATGACGGGTAGGAGGCACATCTGGCGCATGGCCGGAGCGTGACAAGGATGCCCGATCAAAGGAGGATTGGGCCATGGCCAAGATGAAACGCCTTGATGAGAAACTGGCGCGGATCGAAAAGGGGCTGTATCGCCCTTCGGACTTCATCATTGCCGATGCCAAGGATGCCGACATGGCGGGCGGAATTGCTGCCAACGGACCGCGTCTGGACAAAGATGGCAAGCCGACGGGCATGATGAGGCCGATGCAGGTCTATCGCGACGACATGATTGAAATATGCCGCTCCGATCTCGTCGACATCATGCTCACCTCCCAGTCTTCCTGCGAATATCTGACCCGCGAAGGGCATTTTGCCGGCAGTGATATCACCCCCGCCGTGCGCCTCAATGATGGCAGCGATATCTGGTTGATGCGCGGCGCTGACTATAAGCGCTTTGCTTGCAAACCCTTTCGTTCCGCCCGTCTTGACCGGGTCAAGCCAGTCGCCGATCTGGGGCTTTATGCCATCACCTTTTATAATGACCTTGAGAAAGACCATCATACGCTGGATGCCTATGCCCGCTTCCGCGATGAAGCATCCAGCGCTGGCGTGCGGCACTTCCTGGAAGTCTTCAACCCCCATTTCGATGTTGCGACCCCGGGCAGTGATTTTGCCAGTTACAACAATGACGCCATTGTGCGCACGCTGGCCGGTATATCGAGCCTTGATCGCCCGATCTTCCTGAAAATGGCCTATAACGGCCCCCGTGCGATGGAAGAGCTTGCCTCTTACGATCCGGGCAAACTGATCGTTGGCATTCTTGGTGGTGCATTCTCCACCACGCGCGATACCCTTGAAATGATCAAGCAAGCAGAGGCATATGGTGCCCGCGTCGCCCTGTTTGGCCGTCGGATCTTCTTTGCCGAAAGCTCGGTAGAGATCGTCCGCACCATGCGGTTGATGCTGGAAGAGGGTCTCAGTTCGCAAGAGGCCACCAAGTTTTATTATGATGGTCTGTTGAAGGCGGGCATCAAGCCCAAACTCAGCCTTGATGAGGATAGCGAGCTGACGGATCCGGTCCTCAAGGCAGGCTTCTGCGATGGCGGGTGATCGACAGGCCGAGCCGATGCTCGACATCTTTCAGGTGTTGACCTCGGTTGCCCGATCCGATGACAAGACCATGGCCCCGCTGGCCAAATGGGTGCTGGACCATCAGGATGAGTGTCGCCGTCTGACCATTTCCGACCTTGCGATCCGCACAGAGGTTAGCGAGACGACCATCTTCCGCTTCTGCAAGCTGCTTGGTCTCACCGGTTACAAGGATCTGCGTCTGGCGCTCGCTGAAGGGCGGGGGCTTGCTCTTGGCTCTCAAATGGCCGGGGCCAGCGAGGAAGCCCATGACCATAGCTACGGGGGCATCTTGCAAAAGGTCATCGAAGCCAATATCGAGCAATTGATGCGCACGCCAACGGTGCTCTCGCTTGATGCTCTGGAACAGGCGACCGAGCGACTGCTCAATGCCGCTCAGATCCAGATTGTCGGCTTTGGCAGTTCCGCCCCGATTGCCATTGACGCCTGCCGCAGGTTGTTGTCCCTCGGGCTGCCTGCCATGGCCCATAGCGACCCGCATATTCTCGCGGTGGTCACCGCCCAGAGCAAACCGGGAACGGTCTTTCTGGGGATTTCCTGCTCGGGTCGGACCCGGGATTTGATTGATGCCTTTGAGACAGCTGGCGAGAAGGGGCTGGATCGCATCCTGATCACGAGCGATCCGGCATCTCCGGCCACCAAGGTCGCCGACCTGATACTGGTTTCTGCGGTGCGCAGGATGCCGCCAGCTCTTGATATCCTTGGCACCCGTATCTCGCAACTGGCAATCATTGAGGCCATTTCGGTGGCCCTGTCACAGCAGGATCCTGAAGCCCACGCCATCCTCAGGGATACAAGGCCGCTGGAGCGCGAAATCGCCAAGAAACGGACCCGCGAACAGACCGATTAGAAGAGTTCAGGCCCACAGGCTTGACAAAAGGGAGGCAAGCGATGGAACGACAGACACAGCGGCAAGGGATCATTTGCGCTGGCAACTGGATCGTCGACATCGTGCATGTAATCGACCAGTGGCCGAACAAGAGCGAATTGGCAAATATCATCCGTGAAGATCGAGGCATCGGTGGCGGGGCAGCAAATGTCATTTCCGCACTCGCCCGGATGCAGGTTGGTTTCCCGCTTTTGCCTTTCGGGGCCATCGGGGCGGATGATCTGGGGGATTTTGTCGTTAAGGCCTGTGAGGCTCTGGCATTGCCAACCACCAAGCTTCTGCGTCGTCAAGAAAGCCCCACCGCTCACACCCATGTCATGTCGGTCCCCGGAGACAGTCGCACCTTCTTTTATCAGGGCGGGGCCAATGACAGCTTGTCGGAAGCGGATTTCCCGACCGGTTTCTTTGCTGGCTCTGATGCCAGGATCTTCTATCTGGGCTATTTGATGCTGCTCGAGCAGCTCGACAAAATGGAAGGCGACACCACAGGGGCGGCGCATATTCTGGCACGTGCCCGCGCCGCAGGCATGATCACGGCGGTTGATCTTGTCTCAGCCAGCCGGGCGGATTTTTCAGCAATGGTTCGGCTGGCTGCGCCGCACATCGATTATCTCATCATGAATGAGGTTGAAGCCTGCCGCGCAGGCGACCAGCCAATCGAGGCAGGTGAAGTGCCCTCAGACGTCAAATTGCTGGCCGCTGCCAGACAGGTTATGGCCAGCGGTATTCATAAGGCAATCATCATCCATTGCCCGAAAAAGGCAATCTGGATCGGCAAGGGAACGGAACCGATCTTCCTGCGGCCCGCTCCCTTGCCGGCAGAAGACATTCTTAGTCCTGTCGGAGCAGGGGATGCCTTTTGTGCCGGACTGCTCTATGGCATCCATCAGGGCTTTGATCCCGCGCGAACGTTGCAGCTCGCCCATGTCACGGCGGTCGCCTCAATGAAAGGCATGACTGCAACGCAAGCGATCCCGACCCTTGAAACATTGCTGGCGGCAATCCCCGCCTGACATGCCCGCTTCAGACCTCAGACACCATGGCCGGAATGTCCTGCGAGCGGACAACATGGCAATAAATCATGTTGAGGATCTCCAGTTCCGCCTCATGCAGTGCGTCGGTGGCTGCCGCACAGCAATCATCAACCACCAGCACATTAAAGCTTTCATCGGCGAGACTGCGGACCGTTGAGGCGACGCATTGATCGGTGAAGATGCCCGTCACGATCAGGGTGTCTATGCCCAGATTATGCAAGGTGAGCCGTAGATTCGTGCCCGTCAGGGCGGAATCCGTTGTCTTCAATACGGTGATTTCATCCCCTTTTGGGGTCAGCTCCGGCACGATCTGGCTGTCTTGCCTGTCCTTGGGAAGCAGCAGATAATTGAAGCCGGGCTTCTTTTGTGACAAAGACCGGTCCCGGCCATCCAGCGTCTGGCAGGCAATGCGGGCAAAGATCACTTCGATCCCCTTTTGTCGTGAAAAGGCGATCATCTCGGCCACCTTGGGGATGACTTGGCTGTTCATTCGATCAAAAAAGGGCTGCCATCGGGCCTGCTCTTCCTCATCGTCTTTCGGTTCCAGATAGGTGTTTTGAATGTCAATGACCAGCAGCGCCGTTCGTGCCGGATCAAGCTTGATATCGTCTGGTTCTTCAGCCGTTTGATAATAGAAAGACCGATAGGCTGTTTTCCAATTCCAGCTCATGGCAAATCTCCTGCATCCTTGGTTTTTTCTGGGTGTTCTTTCTTGCAGCCCCCCTGCAACTGGGCTAATTTCCGGCCATGACATCGAACAAGAAACAGACACGCCAACGGCGCATCGTGGAGGAGCTGGCGTTTCAGCCAAGCCTTCGCGTCAGTGACCTTGCCGAAAAACTCAATGTCTCCACCGAGACGGTCCGTCGCGATCTGGATGAGCTCACCAAGAAGGGGCTGATCGGGCGCACCTATGGCGGTGCAGTGGCGCGGCAGAATATGCAGGAACCGGGTCTCAACGAGCGTCACAATATGCTGGTGGACGAGCGCCAGAAGATCGCCCGCACGGCGGTGCAGGAACTGGCCGGCTCGAAGCATTTCATGATCGGGTCTGGCGCCACCACGGTGCATGTGGCCCGCCGCATGGCCTATGAGATGAACAACGTCACCGTGTTGACGCACTCTTTTGGCGTGGCAACGGCCTTGTCGATGAATCCGACCATCCGTGTTTTCATGGCACCGGGGCGCTATTTTGCCCGTGAAGGCGCGATGCATGGTGGCCAGACCATCCGCTATTTGCAGAATTATCGTGCCGATTGGGCAATCCTTGGGGCCAGTGGTCTCAACGAGGAGGGCGGCACCGATGCATTGATCGAGGCGGGCGAAGTCTATGCCCAGATGATCCAGCGCTCGACCCGCACCATGGTGGTGGCCGACCATTCCAAATATGGAGAAACCTTCGCCACGCAATATGCCAACTGGAAGGCAATTGATCTGCTGGTCAGCGATCAGGAGCCGCCAAATGCTATCGCCGAAGCGTTGAAGGAGGCCAATGTGAGGATGGCCCTCGCCCGCAAATAGGCGGACCGGTTCCATCCCGCGCAACGGGTCTTTGGCACCCAGATCCGTGCCTTCAAGCAAAGGAGAGCGCTGCGCTTTTGCCATTGGCTATCCCGGCAGACTTGCCAGCGCGCGCCGCAAGGCTTCAAGGAAATAATCCGTTTCACCCGTAGACAGACAGAGCGGTGGGCGCACTTTCAATGTATGGCCAAACGGCCCTGCAGCACCGATCAACACCCGTTCGTCGCGCAAGGCATTGATCAATTGGCTCGCCAAATGTGGTGCTGCAACTCCACTGAGCCTGTCGCAAATATCGATGCCGATAAACAGGCCCGCTCCGCGTACGGCCCCAATCCTGCCGTCACGCTCTGCCATCTCGCCCAGACGCTGCTTTAGATAGGTACCGATCTGAAGGGCATTGTCCTGCAGGCCTTCTTCCTCGATCACGTCTAGCACCGCCATGCCAGCCGCCGCAGCGGCCGGGGTGCCGCCAAAGGTGTTGAAATAACCCACCTCGCCGCAAAAAACCTCCAGCAAGTCAGGCCGCACCGCAATACCGGCAATCGGATAGCCATTGCCCATCGGCTTGCCCATGCTGACCAGATCCGGAGCCACATCATGACGGGCAAAGCCCCAGAAGGCTTCCCCCGTTCGGCCAAAACCGGGCTGCACCTCGTCGGCAATGAACAGCCCACCAGCTGCCTTGACCACATCCACCGCAGGTTTCAAAAAGCCCTTCGGGCCATCAAAAACCCCGTCGCTTGAGAAAATACTGTCGCAAATCAGCGCCGCAATACCATGCCCCTTGTCGATCAACTGCTCCATTGCCTGCTTCACTGCCGCAGCAAAGCCCGAGGCAATATCGTCCCCATAGGACGCAGCGCTTGGCTCTGGAACGATTGCCACATGGTCAGGGCAGGACCCATGGATGAAGGCTGCAGGCGAAATGTCGGTCACAGCGCAGGTATTGCCATGATAGGCCGTTGCCGTGACAATCACCCCGGTCGCTCTTGTGTTGGCCCGCGCGATGCGCAAAGCCAGATCATTGGCCTCGCTGCCGCTACAGGTCAGCACCACATTGGACAGATGCGGCGGGTAGGTTGCTTTCAGCTTTTCCAGATAGGCTTCTGTCGTCTCGCACAAATAGCGCGAATTGACATTGAGCGCCGCCAACTGTGCTGTAACCGCCTCCACCACATGGGGGTGGCAATGACCAACCGAAGGCACATTATTGTAGAAATCGAGATAGGACACCCCGTCCCGATCAGTCATCCAGCAACCCTTGGCTGAGACCAGATCCAGTGGCTTGTTGTAAAACAGAACAGAAGAGGCCCCGGCATTTTGGGTTCGTCGCCCTAGAAGGGAGCCGGTCAACGGATCTCCTTTTTTGGCATGGAAGGCGTTCATGTCCAGGATCTGGCGTTTTTCTATCGACATTTGCTTCACTTGAGACTTTGCTTGGGCCTCCGCACATCCTTTTGGGGGCGCTTGGCATGTCTTCCTGTTGGAATTGCAATTCAGAGTAGGAAAGGATTGATGCTGCGCTCAATCAGGCATCATTGGCAAGATAGTCTGCCGCGATCCGCAAGGTGCCTTCGGTATAGCTCGCTCCCAGTTCCTGCGCTGTGGGGGTTTCGGAATGGCTCGCCAACCAGGCGGTCAGGAGAATACGGCGCATGGTGATGAAGGTCGGGAACATCGCCTCATCCGCTTCACTGAGCAGCGCAACCGAGCGGTAACCGTCGATCCAGGCCCTTTGCAATTCCGGTACAATCGGGTCTTCCTCAATGAAACTGATGGCCGCAGCGAAGTCATACATAAACCAGCTCAGGCCACAATCATCAAAGTCGATCACGGCCATCTTGTCGCCATCGACCAGCAAATTGGCCAGCCGCAAATCCGCATGCACCAACCCAAAGCGGTCATCTTCAATGCCATAGTCATCGAGTTTCGCCTCGATTTTGTTGCAGGCCTTGATCAGAAGCGCCTTGCCGTCCTCGGTCAGCCCCATCGCATCGCGCCAGTCGCCCCACAGAGCGACATCGCCAAGGGTGCTGTCAAAATTCCATGTTTTACGGACAAAACTGACCGGTCGATCCCACTGCTTGACATGGCTATGAAGGCGGGCGCTGATTGCCCCCAGATCGCGAAAACCTGCAACAAGCGATGAGCCCGTTTGCGGTTCAGATCCCGGGCAAAAGGCAAAGGCGACCACGTCACGTGTTTCGTGCTCGGTCTGGAAGCTGGCAATCAGCTCCCCGTCGACCATCGGCAGAGGCTCTGGTGTCTCCACCACACCAGACTGGCGCAGGGCCTTGATCCATGACAGCTCGGATTCGATCTCTGCGCGGGTGTGATAACCCGGGCGATGAACGCGAAGAATGACCGTGCGACCTCCAACCGGGTCGACCGCCTTGAAAGTGGCATTTTCCGACACTGTCAGCAGCTTCACTTCTGTTTTCTCCGACAAACCCCACAAGGGCGCGAGGCTTTGCGCACCTTTGTGTAATTCGTTGACCATCTGATCATTATACAGACCGCCCATCGGAGCACCTCCTTGATGAAAATGTTGGACTTTCCCTCAAAATAGGCAAAAAAAGTTGGTCTTACAACAAAAAAATATTGATTTTTGTTGGATATCATTCAAAATGACCCTGCAATCTACAACAAAAGTGCAATCCCACGCTGCCCTTCTCCTGCCGTGCAAAAGGGAATTCTGGTCGGGGTTTGGTGAGCGAGACGAGAGGTGAGACATGAAACTTACGAGACGCGATTTCGCAAAGGGACTGGCCTTGTCTGCAGGCGTTGCAGCCCTTGGTCCCCTTGGCCGCGCGCAGGCTGCGGTTGATGATCGACTGAACATCCTGTGTTGGGAAGGCTACAACACGGATGATGTATTGAGCCCTTTCCGCAAGCTCAATCCAAACGCAACCGTCCGCGCTGAAAGTGGCACGTCCGACCCGGACATGATCAACAAGCTGCGCGCCGGTGAAGTGAAGGTCTGGGATCTGATCAACGTCAACCAGCCATGGGCCAAGTCACAGCTCTATCCATCCGGCCTGATCAAGCCACTCAGCAAAGAGCGCTTCCTGCCCTATTTCGAAAAGATGGCCCCAGAATTTACCGGCCCTTATCCCCTTGCTTTTGGCGGCGATGGCGAACTGATCGGCATGCCTCAGCGCTATGGGCCTTTTTCTTTTGTGGTCAATACCGACAAGATCAGCAAGGAAATGGCCGAGGATCAGGGTTGGAAATTGTTCCTCGATCCGGCCATGAAGGGCCGCTACGGCGTTCTGACCTATGACAACTGGAACATCATGCATATGTGCCTGACCGGGGATCAAAACCCCTATGATCCAATGGATGCTGCAGGTCTGGAAACCTTCAAGGGTACCGCAGAAGCAATCTTTGGTGGAGCCAAGCTGCTCAGCGATGATTTGGTGGCCATGAACACCGCCTTGGTCAATGGCGAGATCGATGCCTATTTCACCGGTGGCACTTATACCGCCAGCCCGGCCCGCCTTGACGGACTGACCAACATTCGCGGCATAACGCCCAAATCCGGCCCGATCAACGGCAAGGGCGGCGTGGTCTGGATCGAACTGACCTCTCTGGTCAACAATCCAAATCCGTCCAGCCTTGCCGAAGATTTCCTTGAATTCGTTCAGAAACCCGAAATCTGCAAGGCCGTTGGCTTTGCCGAGGGCACCTACAATCCGGTTTCCCAGATGGGCGACCCGAAAGTGTTCGAGAAATGGAACGAAGAAGAACTCGATGCCATCCAGTGGGACACCCTGGCTGAGGAAATGGAACGCTCCGTCGAATATGACGTGGTCGCTTCCTATGATGAGCTGAACAAGATTTACAACGCTGCCAAGCGATCCTGACGGCAGCAGCCAGACATCCTCCTCCCAAGACAAACAAGACGCCGCGGTAGCCGCGACGTCTTCCCCCGCAAACGAGATTGAACCCAGAATGATGAGTGTAACCACGTCCATGGCAAAACTCCCAATCCTGAATATCGCTGGCTTGTTGAAGGTCTTTGGCGATTTTACCGCCTTGAATAATGTCGACCTGAAGGTCGAAGAGGGCGAGTTTCTGGCAATTGTCGGCCCATCGGGCAGCGGCAAGACCACGCTCATCCGACTGCTTGTCGGCATGGACGAGCCAACCAATGGGGCAATTTTTCTGCGCAACACGCGCATGGAAACCATGCCCGCCAACAAGCGCCCCACCTGCATGGTGTTCCAGTCGCTGGCCTTGTTCCCCCATATGACCGTCGGGCAAAATATCGAATTCCCGATGAAGATCAAAAAGCTTGACGCCGAGACCCGCAAGGCCCGGGCGCTTGAGTTGCTCGATCTGCTACAACTGCCACAGGATTATTATGGCAAGGGCGTACATCAATGCTCTGGCGGTGAACGGCAACGCGTGGCGCTTGCGCGCGCCTTGGCCTTTGATCCCGAAATCCTGTTCTTTGACGAGCCCCTCTCAGCGCTTGACTATCGCCTGCGCAAGACGCTGGAAAAGGAACTGAAAGACCTCCACGCCCGCACCGGCAAGACCTTCATCTATATCACCCACTCCTTGGAAGAAGCGATGGGGATGAGCGACCGCATCGCCATCATGCGCGCTGGTTCATTTGAGCAGATTGCCCCCGCCGATGAAATCTACACCCACCCGGTCAGTACCTTTGTTGCCGAATTCATGGGTGACGTGAATCTCTTCGACATGACCGAAGGGGAAGAACCGCTTGAAATCACAAAGGAAGGTGCATCAAGCCTTGGCCTCGACACGGATATGAGTGGCACCCTGATGGTGCGGCCGGAAAATGTGAAGTTCCTCGCAGATGAAGAAACGGACGACATCACCTTGCAAGGGGTGGTGAAGGCCGACTTCAATCTCGGTTCGCGCATTCAGTATGAAGTTCTGACCCAAAAGGGCAAAAAACTGATCGTCGAAACGTTGCGCGACAATCAATATGCCGGTGCGATGAATGAAACCGTCAAATTGGGCTGGTCGGCAGCCAGCTGCCATGTGATCCGGGAGACTGCCTGATGGAACGCATTGATCGTCGGTTGGGCATGCTGACAGCAGCGCCGCTTGTCGTGCTGCTCTGCCTGTCCTTTCTCGCCCCGTTGCTCGTGGTTGCGGCGTTTTCGATCATGCCGCAAAAGGTCTTTTCCCTGCTCAATATGCCGGATTTTTCGGCCTATGCGGAGATTTTTCACGACGGCTACTGGCGCTCGCTCGCATGGTCGCTCGGTATGGCGCTGGCCGCTACACTGACCCTGTTGGTCATTTGCTGGCCCCTGGCCTTTGCCATGGCCAAGATCTTCAAGAGATTCACCCTCGTGCTTACGATCGGCGTGGTCATGACCCTGTTCGTCTCGGAAAATATCCGCATGTTCGGCTGGGTTCTGACCCTGATGAAGGGCGGCCTGATTGAAGGCTATGTCCGGCACTGGTTCGGCACCGGCTTTGATGGACTGCTCTATAATGTTCCGATCATCATCTTCGGCCTCGTCTATGTCTATTTTCCCTTCATGCTTTTCCCGCTGGCTCAAGGCATTTCCATGGTGCCCGACGATGCCCGACAGGCGGCAGAAGATCTGGGGGCCGGCAAGTTACGGATCTTCTTTGACATCGATCTTCCTCTCGCCGCACCGGGCATTGTCGTTGGCAGTCTTCTCACCTTTGTCCTTGCGGCAGGAGCCTTGGCGGAATCCAAGCTGCTTGGCGGGCAGGCGGTGATCGTCATTGCCGACGAAATCGAAACCGCCTTCACCTATGGACAGAACTGGCCGCTTGGCTCGGCCTTGTCGATGGTGCTCATCACCCTGATTGGCGGCATGGCCATCTGGGCCGTCAATAAAGTCGATCTCGATGCCATCATGGGGAGAGCGAAATGAGCCTGGATGTTGTTTACAAAAAGCCGATCTTCGACAAGCAGCGCATCCGTTGGCTGCTGACGGGGTATGGCATCGGGGCCTTGCTGATGCTCTATCTGCCTCTGGTGGCGGTCTTCTTTGCCTCCATTTCCAAGGGGCGCTATCTCAGCTTTCCCATCCGTCGCTATGATACCAAATGGTATGGCGCGGCGCTGGAAAGCGACACGGTCACCGAGCTTTTGTTCATCTCGCTGAAGGTAGCGGTCATTGTTACCATCATTTCCATGCTGGTTGGTTTCTTTGGCGCGCTGGCCTTTGCCCGCTATCACTGGCGCTTTCGCAAGCTTTATCAAAAGCTGATCCTGCTGCCGATCTTCTTTCCCCAAACCGTGCTGGGCCTGTCATTGCTGATGTGGTTCAACGCCATCGGCGTCACACCTTCATGGCATACGGCGGTGGTGGCCCATCTGGTCTGGATTTCTCCCATCGCCACCTTGATCATCTCCATTCGCGCCTACAGCTTTGATCCAACTCTGGAAGAAGCCGCCCGCGATATGGGTTGCTCGACCTATCAAATTCTGCGCGACATTACCGTGCCGCTCTTGATGCCGGGTGTCATTTCCGCTGGCCTGTTTGCCTTCCTGTTGAGCTGGGGCAACTTCCCGCTCTCGCTCTTCACCACAGGGGCGGATTCCACCTTGCCAGAATGGCTCTATGCCAAAATGGTGTCCGGCTATTCGCCACTGGTGCCAACCGTCGGCGTCCTCACGGTGCTCGCGTCGGCGGTGATCTTGGCCGTTGCCCTGATTGCCCCCTCGATCCCACCCTTCATCCAGCGTCTGCGCGAAGGCCGCTCTGGTCAAAGCTGATCATTGCCACCCACGCCTGACGCCCTCAACAGCAATCGCCAAAAACACAAAAAGCAAAAGCAATCAAATTTGAGAGAAGGAACCACTCCATGCTGACCTCCATCGAAGGAAAATCCTGTATTGTTACCGGTGGCTCCAAGGGCATCGGCAAGGGCATTGCCAAGGTCTTTGCAGCCCAGGGTGCCAAGGTCATGGTTGTTGCCCGTGGTCTTGAAGAGGCAGAAGCCACCGCTGCGGAAATTGTTGCCGCAGGCGGCACAGCACAAGCCATGAGCTGCGATGTCTCGGACTGGGATCAGGTCAGCGCCATGGTGGCCGATACGATCAAAGCCTTTGGCAGCCTCGACATCATATGTGCCAATGCGGGCATTTTCCCGCAGGTGAAAATGGTCGACATGTCCCCCGATGACTGGGATCAGGTCATGGCGGTCAATCTCAAAAGCAGCTTTCTCTGCGTCAAGGCTGCCATTCCGGCCTTCGAGGCTGCGGGCGAAGGGCGTGTGGTCATCACCTCGTCAATCACCGGTCCGATCACCGGCTTTCCCGGCTGGTCCCATTATGGCGCGTCAAAGGCGGGCCAGCTCGGCTTTCTCAAAACCGCCGCGATGGAGCTGTCGCGCTACAACACCACCATCAATGCGGTGATGCCGGGCAACATCTATACCGAAGGCCTACAGGATCTGGGGCAAGAGTATCTCGATACCATGGCCGCCTCCATACCCTTGAAGCGCCTTGGTATTGTCGAAGATATTGCCAATGCGGCCCTGTTCTTTGCCTCCAAGGAAGCAGCCTATATCACTGGCCAGCAGATTGTCGTCGATGGCGGTCAGATCCTACCGGAGTCCCTGGAGGCCATTGCCGAAATCTGATGATGGTTGAGCCTCAGGCCGGGTCTTTCACTAAGGTGAGGGGCCCGGCTTTCTTGTTATTTCGTCAATATTGAAAATAAGAAACTTTACTTATTTACGGCTTTCCCCGCAGGACATAGCCTTTGGAAGAGATCGGCTTTCCGAACAGTTCTACATAGGGGGAGAAAAGCATGCCCAGACTGCAGACCATGGCCATCCTGATGGCGACCTTCTGTATCGGCTCCAGCATACCTGCAACAGCCGAGCAATCGCAGGCCTATGTCACCCAGGCAGTGCAGATCTGTTCCGATTTTGGCAATGACGGCTCGTTGGTCAAGGATCGGCTCAAAGAGAAGGGCTGGGTAAAACGCTATAACGACTATTACGAAATGGACGTGATGTATACACCGGGCAGCACGGTCTGGGTCCTTCCTCCCGAAGAGGGCGCAGCGATGCCCGCCCTCTGTGTCGTCATATCCGGTGCCGTCACCATCATGCAGGCCGAAGCCTCGGTCAATCTGGTGGTCTCCAACAGCAATGCCAAACATCAGACCCTGTCCAATCAGGGCTGCACGGAGATCGATTTCTTCGGCTCGAAGAAAATCCGCATCTGGTCCGACGGGCAGGATGATTTCTGCAACGACCCAAACAGCGCCCGCATCGAAGTCCTCACTCTGGAAGATCCGATCTCCGGTCAGTAACCGCGCGCTCCACTCTAGGCGCGAAAATCCGCATAATGGCGCTCAAAGAACCGCCGCATCGCTGCAAGACCATCGATGACGACCTGATCGCGACCAAAGCCGATGCGGAAATGGTCTTGCGGTGTCTCGCCCAGATCAGACACATAGATCGAGCTGGGCAGCAGCAACACCCCTTGCTCTTCGAGCAGGCGTCGGCAAAAGGCTTCCACGCCTCCCGGCCCGATAAAGTGCGCAAAGGCGACACAGCCCCCTACCGGTCGGCTCCAGTCGATGATGCCCGGATAGTCAGAAAAGAGCTGCTCCAGCGCAGTGATATTGCGCTCCACCAGCCCGCGATTGCGCGCCAGAATCCGGTCTCTGGCCTTGAGTGCGATCAGCGCCAATTGTTCGGATGGGGCAGAATTGCAGATCGAGAGATAATGCTTGTAGCGCTCGACCTTCTCCAGCAAGGCCTTGTCCTGAGCGGCAATCCAGCCAATCCGCAAGCCCGGCAGGCCGTAGGCCTTGGACATCACATTGAGCGAAATACCCTTCTCGTAAAGATCACAAATCTGCGGCAGTCGGTCGGAAGGGTCAAGCTCCACGCCGCGATAGACTTCGTCGCTCAATATCCAGATATCATGCGCCCGACAGATTTCGATGATCGCCTCAAGATCCGCAAGCGGGATGATCTGCCCGGTTGGATTGTGCGGAAAATTAAGCGACAAAAGCTTGGTGTTGGGGCGGATTGCCGCCTTTAAGGCATCAAGATCAAGGCCCCATCCCCCCTTCATCGATCCCTTTGTCAAAGGCAGGCCCGTGACCTCGCAAAGCGACAACGGCACAGTCTCCGCGCTTTGGTAATTGGGGGTGGGCACGATGGCATGATCATCTTTGCCAAGCAAAATCTTGGCGACCATATAGAGGCCTTCGCCCGCCCCTGCCAGACACAGGATATTGCTTTCCTCCATCTGTTCATAGGTGCTGGCGATTTCCCGCCGCAGGGCAGGCAACCCCCATGTCTGGGTATATCCCAGACAAAGCGAGCGAAAGGCCTCGGCATCTTCAGGGCTGGCCATTGCCAATAGATCGTCTACCGACAGGCTTTCCATGTCGGACGCTGTCATGTGATGCTTGGCCTTGAATTCCCATTCAGAGAAAAAGACTTCCAGACCGAAATCGCGCATCGAACGGGGAGGGGTCATGATAGGCTCCTATTGTCTGGCTGTCTCAGAAGAGTCAGGTTTCAATTGTTTGATATGGCTGTATAGGGTGGTGCGTGAAATGCCCAAGGCCTCGGCGACATAATCGACAGCGCCGCGCGCCGTGAAAATGTCCGCGCTGATCAGGCGTTCGACGATCAAGTCGCGATCGCGCTTCCTGAGCTGGTTGAAAGACAGTTTCAACTCCTTCAGCGTTGCCGCAATGATGGCATTGGTCACTTCACGCCAGTCATTGCGCAGCAAAGCCGAGCTGGGGGCCAGATCCATTTGGGTGAAGGCCGCCAGCACATCGCGAGCCATTTCCAGCGCATCCACGCGCAGGTTGATACAGAGGAGTGCCACAGGACTGCCAGCCTCATCGCGCAGCAAGGCCGAGACAGAGCGCAGCCGGGTCCCGTCACTGTTGGATTTCATATAAGGCCCGATCGTGTCATCAGCGCGCAATTCGGATTGGAAGTCACCAACATCGCTGAGGCTGTCATCTCCGGCCTCACGCGGGGAAAAGCTATTCTCAATCAGAGCAATGCGGCTGGTTTGCAAGTCATGCAGAACCACCTCCACCTGTCCGGGCAACAGGCGGCAGAGAGAGCGGCAAAGGGGGGCGAGGTTGGATAAAGGGATCATGACATTTGAAATCCGTACAAAATTTTCAAAATTGTAATTATTGTACGAATGGAAGGAAGTCAAGCCTTCCAGTTATTTAACCGGTCATCCCGAGGACAAATGACAAAAAAGGCCCCGCAATGGCAGGGCCTTTTTGTTTATTGGCAGGGCTGACCTTTTTCTAATGGGTTACATACCCAAGGCTTTCGGGCAGCCAGAGAGCAAGGCCCGGAATGGCTATGACCAGCCCCATGGCAATCGCCATTGACAGCATGAACCAAGCGGCCCATTTGACGGTGGACTCGATCCCCACATTGGCGATTTTGGTTGTCACCATCAGATTGACCGCAACGGGCGGTGTGAACTGGCCAATCGCGATATTCATCGCCATCAAGATGCCGAACCATGTGGGGTTCCAGTCAAACCGCTCCATCACCGGCATCAGCAAAGGCAGGGTGATGAGATAGATCGACACCCCATCGAGCACCATTCCGGCAAACAGCAGCAGCACCATCACCATAGCCAGAACAACATAACCATTGTCCGAGACAGTGAAGAGAATGGCCGCCGCTTCGTCAAAGGCACCCAGTGTACTGCCCGCCCAGGCGAAAATGCCCGCCAGTGAAATGATGATCATCACGGTGGCAGACGTCTCTGCTGAATCGGCCAGACACTGATAGACATCGCGCAAGGTCATGTTGCGATAGATCAGCGTGCCCATGATCAGGCCATAGAAGACCGCAACCACTGCCGCCTCGGTTGGGGTGAACAGACCGCTGCGCAAGCCGCCCAATATGATCACCGGCGCCAGAAGTCCCGGAACAGCACCAAAAAGGCTTTCCCAGAATGGCGGGCGCTCGTCATCTTCCAACGCTCCGAAGCCGTGCTTGCGGCTTAGAAGAATGGTTGGAATGATGATGGCAAGGCCAGCCATCAAACCCGGAATAAGCCCTGCTGCGAACAAGGCGCGCAAGTCCATGCCCGGCACCATGATCGAATAGATGATCAGCGCAATGGAGGGTGGAATGAGAATGGCAGTTGAGGCGGACGAGGCGATCACGCTGGCCGAAAAGCTCCTGGGATAGCCCGCCTTCATCATCGAGGGGATCATCACAGTGGCAACCGCCGCTGCATCCGCCGGACCAGAGCCGGACATGCCGCCCATCAGCAGGCAAACCATAACCGCAACCACGGCCAGTCCACCCCGCCGTGGGCCGACAACAGCGGTGGCAAATGTCACCAACTTTGCAGCAACCCCGGAGCGCTCAAAGATCATCCCGGTCAAAATGAACAGAGGAATGGCAATCAGCGGATATTTGGCAATGCCATTATAGGTGTTGGTGCCCACCGTCGCCAATGCATAGATGTCCAGACCGGTCAGGATGCCGAGCACCGCCGACAGGCACAGGGAAACGGCAATCGGAACCCCGGCAACCAATAAGAATGCGAGGCTGACAAGCATGATGACGTTAGGATCAAACATCATTCACCTCGCCATTTTTTGCCCGCCAGTCTTTCAATGTGCTTTCAATAGCGCGATAGAGGATCGCCGCGCCAAGGATCGGCAACCAGATCGAATAGATCCAGCTGGGATAGCCAAGACCTGCGGAGGTCTCTTCAAACTCCCACTGGTCATAGGCAAATAGTGCACCATAATAGCACACGAGCGAAAAGACAGTGACGGTCGCCAGCAGCGATACGGCTTCGGCTCCACGACGCAGCGATCTTGGCAAGCGATCCACGAAGAACGTGATCCGCAAGTGCCCCTTGGTGGCAAAGGCTAGAGCCGTTCCGATCAGAGTCATGAAGACAAGCAGGAACACCGAAAATTCTTCGGTGAAAGCAAAGCTGATATCCGTGACATAGCGAACAATCACGTTCGCCATACTGATCAAGCAGATGATTGCCATGGCGCCCGCCGCCAAAGCTTGGTCAATGCGCAGCGTACCCGACACCCTCGGAGACGCTGCGCTGCCTTTTTCTTTACATTCGGTCACTGTCTTTTCCCGTTTGGGGCTTATCGGTTGGCGATGGCCTCTTCGGCCATATTCACAAGATCCGGACCGATTTTCTGCTTCCATTCGTCATAGACGCCACGCGTTGCATCGACAAATTGCTTGCGCTCATCGTCCGTCAAGTCGGTGATGGTCACCCCGTAGCCGACAATCTCTTTCGCTGCGGCTTCATCACCGCCGCGAGAGGCCTCGATCCCAACTTTGCCTGCATCAATTGCCGCCTGTTTCAGGATCTTCTGGTCTTCTTCAGAGAAGCTTTTCCAGACGCGTTTGTTGACCGCAAACAACAGCGGATCATTCACATAGGACCAGCGGGTCATATACATCTGGCTGACCGTATGGATCTTGGCGATCTTGTATACGGTAATCGGATTTTCCTGCCCGTCCACTGCCTTGGTGGTCAGCGCAGGCTTGGCATCGGCCCAGCTCATCTGGGTGGGGTTGGCACCCAGCGCAGTGAAGATGTCCTGATAGAGCGGCGATCCGACCACACGGATTTTCAAGCCTTTCAGATCGGCTGGCGTGTGCACTTCGCGTTGGGAGTTGGTAAGCTGGCGGAAGCCATTTTCCGCCCATGCCAGAGGCACGGCGCCTTTTTTCTCGACCGCCTTGAACAGGGCCTCCCCGACAGGGCCCCCGGTCAGGGCGTCAACCGCCTTATAATCCGGCATCAGGAAGGGCAGGGAGAACAGATTGAGTTCCTTGACCTGTGGCGACCAGTTGATGGTCGAGCCAATGGCCATATCGATGATGCCCTGACGCAGAGCCGTGAATTCCTTGGTCTGGTCGCCCGAAACCAGCTGGGTGCCGGAATAGATTTTCAGATTGATGCGGCCATCCGTGCGCTCTTTGACCAGTTCAACCCATTTTTCAGCCGCAATGCCCCATGGGAAAGGAGCCGGCAGAACCGTCGATACCTTATATTCTTTTTTATAGTCGGCCAGAGCCGGACTGGCGATCAGGGCTGCGATAGCCGCACAAGTCAACGCTTTCACGAATTTCATAATTCTTTTCCTCCGATGGCGGGATGTGTCAGCAAGGCTCCCGCTTCATTTCACGGACCTTCAATGGCATGGTGAGTAGGCGAAGAACGCGTCTCGCCTCATTGCAGTGTAGTAATTGGGGTGGATGGAAACAATCAACCATATAAATAGATGATTTTGTAATTTTTGTTATATTGATAGGGAAAAGTGCGTATTAATGCAGAGCGTTGTGGCTAGTTCAAACTAGTTCCAATGACACTTATCCCCTGATGCATGCCGAATGGCGAGGGAGGATCAAGGACACATTCCGCGTCATCGGTGGAGATTCCCAACTCCCATTGATTGTCACCCGTGCTGAAATCAGGTCATGAAGACAGCCCCCGGTTTGGTCTCTTTCCCTAATCATTCCCAGATCATTTAACGACGGACAGCTCGCGCCTCATGCGGGCCATGCCCAGCAGTTTTTGTTTGTACTCCCCGTTCGCTTCCCAGAAGCGTCGCTTCACCGATTGGCCGATTTGACGCTGCGCTGAGATACTTGAAATCACACAGTTGCGGGACGTGTCACTGTGCAGTTTGTCCAAGTATTTACACTTAAATTTGTTGCGCCCTGTTTTGGTTACAGCTAGAACAAACTCATGACAAGACTTGCCCCACGTCTCATCCTGCTTATCAGCCTGTTCATGGGGTTTCTGGTTCCCCAGGTCTCGGCTGGCCTTGTGGGACTGGGACTTGTCTCCCCCCAGACAATCGTCATCTGTACCGGAAACAGCCTTGAAACCATCACCATCGATGAGCATGGCAATCCGGTCAAGTCGAGCGAAAAGTCCCAGCATTGCAGCATATGTCACGGATTGGCGGCGGCCTTCGTCGACTGCAATGCACCAACGCATCTTGTCGAAATGGCGGTTGCTGGCCTGCTTGAATTCGGCCATGCCTCCAGCCATGTTGCAACGCGCCTTGCCCGTGCACCTCCTCTCGCATAGCCCTACTCATCAATGAATTAAACCGCCTTATCCGAGCGCCCTTTAACGTTCGATTGGGCCAGAGACAGATGCGCCTTCGCCAGTGATTGACCGTCATGCCTTGTAAACTGATGGATACTGGATTTGGGCCTATATGTGAGGCTTTCGCGTCATTGCCGTGTTGCAAACGCAGGAAGCTTGGAGACCTACGATGAAAACCACCTTGAAATTTGCGGCTATGGCCGCCTGCCTTGTCGCTTCGGCAACCTCCGCTTTCGCACATGACTATAAGCTGGGCGCCATTTCCGTTCACCATCCATATGCCATTGAGACACCGAAAATGGTGAAGTCTGGCGGCGGTTACATGACCATCACCAACAATGGCAAAGAGGATGACGCCCTGATCGCGGTCAAGGCAGACTTCCCTCAGGTTATGCTGCACAAGACCGTCATCAAGGATGGCGTGGCCTCCATGCCGCATATGCACAAAATCGAGCTGAAGGCAGGCGAAACCGTCACCTTCAAGCCCGGTAGCCTGCATGTGATGTTCATGGGCCTTGGCGGCGATCCGTTTGAAGTGGGTGAAAAAATCCCGGCAACGCTGATGTTTGAAAAAGCGGGTGCGATGGATGTCGTGTTCAAGGTCCAAGCCCGCAACGGCGAAAAAGAAACAATGTCCATGGACCATTCAGGCCATGACATGTCTGACATGAACGCGTCCGATCCGCATGCCGAGCACAAGCATAAGTAGGATCGGTGACGACGAGCATTGATACGAATGCAAGGGCGGCCGTCCATCGAGACGACCGCCTATCTGGCTGCTCCAGACGAGAAAGACTATCATTTGTCTCGCAATCGGAGTCTTGCTTCTTGTCCATTGGCGATTGATTTCCCTTGGCAGGGGATGATCTGATTGGAATAACAGTGGATTGACCTGCATCGGGAGACGGTCTGCTGTCGGGATCAGTAAGGCTTTGCTTGATCAATTGTTATGATATTGATATTAAAAATAGTCATGACAAATTGGATGCCAGACCCCGCTCACTTGCAGCGGCCAGTCTATAAAACACTACAGTGCCTGATCATCGATGCCATTGACGCAGGTGACTTGCGTGCTGGCGAACGCATGCCGACCCATCGAGAATTTGCCTACCAACTGAAGATTTCGGTTCAGACCGTGTCACGCACCTATGATGCATTGTGCAAGCTGGGCTATCTGGTGGGGGAGGTCGGGCGCGGGACATTTGTTCGGTATCGGGAGGGATCAGATGCGTCCATGCCCTTCCTGCCCAACCGGCAAGAGGGCTTGATCGATTTGTCGATGCTCAAGCCTGTTACCTCGACCTTGCACTATGACGCGATGCAGAAGGGGCTGGGCGAATTATCAAAGGGCTTTACAAGGGATTTGGTCCATTCCTTTCGGCCTGATGAGGCTTTTCGGGATCATCTGACGATTGCTTGCCGCTGGCTGAAATCCCACCATATTCATGCCGATCCCTACTCCGCCATTTTCACCAATGGTGCGATCCCGGCCCTGACCGCATCCATCATGAGCGCTGCACCACCCGGCTCAACCATCTGTGCAGAGGATGTCAGCTTTCACAGCATCCGGCCGCTATGCGAATATCTGGGTATACGATTGCAAACGGTCGGTATGGATGAAGAGGGCCTTCTGCCTGAGGAATTCGAGGCAGCCTGTCAGAATGCCTCCCTTCGGGCACTCATTGTATCCCCCACGGTCGCCAATCCGCGCGCTTATGTCATGGGCAGCACAAGACGACAGGAAATTATCGACATCGCCCGGCGACACGATGTCTTTATAATCGAGAATGATGTTCTGGGGACGCTGATCAAGGGCGCTCCGGTGACAATGCATCAGCTTGATCCGGAACGGGTGTTCTACATTACCTCTTTTTCCAAGACGATCATGCCGGGGATGCGCATCGGCCTGCTCATCACGCCACCCTCAATGTATGTCTCGACGAAAAACCGACATCTGGTGACAAACTGGATGGCCAACCCTTTGATGGTCGACTTGCTGACGCACTGGTTTGAAAACGGCACTGCGGATCAGTTGATAAACTGGCAGGCGCGGGCGTTGCATAGGCGCCAGAAACTGGCC
Organism: uncultured Cohaesibacter sp.; assembly: GCA_963676965.2. Lineage (GTDB taxonomy): Bacteria > Pseudomonadota > Alphaproteobacteria > Rhizobiales > Cohaesibacteraceae > Cohaesibacter. Next base: position 178,204 of record CAXXSO010000082.1, on the reverse strand, counting down.
GACAAGCTGCTTGCCGGGCATCTTTTTCTATCGCACAAATATGCGCCCCACATCTGGCTGCCCCTACCTAAAATATGGAACGAGCAGGAATTTTTGGACAGGGCACGAAAGAAGAATGTCGCGCTTGCCGGCAGTCTGCCTTTCATCATGGCCGAGCATTCCAACGAGGGCGATCCGGAGAAACTCAACGCTGTGCGCATCGCTTTGGGGCCTTGTGATGAAAGTCTTCTGACACATGCCCTGAAGGTGGTTTCGACGCTGTTGGCCTCTGGCGAAGAAAAGCCTTTGCCTATGTTTTGATCTGATCTGCGCCGCACTTCTGGCCAGTTGCATATGGTTCGATCAACTGTTCCCTTTGCGCTCAAGTAAAATTGTCATGATTTAATGTTTCGTTTGACCTGAAATTGTCTCTGTTTGATTGTGCATAAAAAAGAAAACAATGATGCAATCACATTTCACAATGAGGGAAGCGATGAAAACGCGATTTTTGAACGGTCTTGGCTCTGCGACATGTGCTGCTGCACTGCTGGCGGGTGTTTCCATGATGCCCGGCGTGGCGCATGCAGACACCTGGAAATATGCCATTGAAGAAGCGATCAGTGAAGTTCAGGGCGTTTATGCCACGAAATTCAAGGAAGAGATCGAAAAGAACTCCGATCACGAAGTCCAGATTTTCCCCTATGGAACACTGGGCGAGTCAGCTGACACGATGGAACAGACCCAGGCGGGCATTTTGCAGTTCGTTGATCAGTCTCCGGGCTTCACCGGTGCGTTGATCCCAGAGGCACAGGTTTTCTTCGTGCCATATCTGTTGCCAACAGATACCGAGAAACTCAACGAGTTCTTCCGCACCTCCAAAGCCATCAATGAGGATTTCGCAGAGCTTTATGCCGCGCAAGGGCTTGAACTCTTGAAAATGTTCCCCGAAGGCGAGGTCGCGATGACGACCAAAAAGCCGGTCAAGAGCCGTGAGGACCTTAACGAGGTCAAGTTCCGCGTCATGACCAACCCGCTGCTGGTGGAAGCCTACAAGGCCTTCGGTGCCACGCCGACGCCATTGCCTTGGGGTGAGGTTTATGGTGGTCTTCAGACCAACATCATTCAAGGTCAGGAAAATCCGACAAGTTTCATCGAATCCACCAAGCTTTACGAAGTGACCGATGTCATCACCTATGCTGGCCACAGCAACTTTACGACCGCAGTGATGGCCAACAAGGCCTTTTATGACGGCCTGAGCGAGGAAGACAAAAAACTCGTTCAGAATGCCGCGACGACCGCATTCGAATATATTCTCGACTACCAGAAGGGCCTTGAAAAAGAGGCGCTTGATAAAATCAAGGCCGCCAAGCCTTCGATTGTCGTGAATGTGCTGAGCGAAGAAGAGCGGGCACCTTTCAAAACGGCAGCAGAGAAGGTTGAGGCCAAGTTCATCGAAATGACCGGTGACAGCGGCAAGGCTATTCTGGACCAGATGAAAGCTGATCTGAAAGCCGTCAACGGGATGTAATCCTGCGAAGGCGTTCATACCGCTGGCAGCATGCCCATGAATGCGCGCTGCCAGTGGAAATGATTGCCGACAAAAGGCGGGAAAAAGGGCTTGCTGTTCAAACCCCGCCGCCTTTCGCAGTGATATGCAGATCAAGCATGAAAAGAGCGGGATCAACGTCTGTTCTTTTCACTTGGCCCCCGTTCTTTTTCTTGGCTTCTGTCTTCGTCGGGAGTTTGCCATGTCTATGGACAATCAAACAGAGACAACTTTGCCCGGATTTCTCGGGCTGATCGACCTTTCGATTGCCAGAATCGAGTCGGTGATGCTCGCGCTTGGCGTGATCCTCATGGCGACGAACACGGTGGCCAATGTCATTGGTCGGTTCGTTTTTCAAAATAGCATCTTCTTTTCCGAGGAACTCAATCGCTTCCTCATCGTCCTGATTACATTTTCCGGCATATCCTATGCAGCCCGTCAGGGACGACATATCAGGATGTCGGCGATTTTCGACAAGTTAACCGGACCCATGCGCAAGGTGCTGATGATCATCATCGCACTCTCGACAGCGACAATCATGATCGCACTGGCCTATTTTTCCTTTTCCTACATCCAGACGGTTGCCAAATCCGGACGCCTTTTGCCCGCCCTGCAGATCCCTGTCTACTGGATCTATCTCTGGGTGCCCGTGGGACTTTTTCTCACCGGTCTGCAATATATTCTGACCGCCATTCGCAACATCACATCGAAGGATATTTATCTTTCAAGCCAGGTGCTTGAAGGCTATTCCGATGACGAATTTGAAGTTTAGGAGCTGACCATGGCTTTAACGATGTTTTTTGTGATGCTCGCGCTCCTGCTCGTCGGATTCCCGATGATGATTCCGTTGATTGCGGGGGCTTCCATCGGGTTTTATTCGATGTTTGGCGGCTTTGACAAAATGGACTTCATGGTTCAGCAATTCATGGCTGGCATCCGTCCGGCCTCATTGATTGCCGTGCCCATGTTCATCCTTGCCGCAGACATCATGACACGCGGGCAATCTGCAGACCGCCTTATCGATATGGTGATGAAATTTGTTGGCCATATCAAAGGCGGACTGGCCGTAACGACCGCGACGGCCTGCACCCTGTTCGGCGCTGTCTCTGGCTCGACACAGGCCACCGTGGTTGCCGTCGGCTCCCCCCTGCGCCCACGTATGCTCAAGGCAGGCTACAAGGACTCCTTCATTCTGGCGCTGATCGTCAATTCCAGTGACATCGCCTTTCTGATTCCCCCATCCATTGGCATGATCATTTACGGCGTCGTGTCCAACACCTCGATTGCCGAATTGTTTATTGCCGGGATTGGTCCGGGGCTCTTGATCCTTGTGCTTTTTTCAACCTACAGCATCATCTATGCCTATGTGAATGATGTTCCGACCGAACTCAAGGCGAGCTGGAGAGAGCGTTTTGAGGCGGTGTTCGGGGCGATCTGGCCAATGGGCTTTCCGGTGATCATTGTTGGGGGCATCTATGGAGGTGTCTTCTCGCCCACCGAGGCTGCCGCGGTTTGCGTCTTTTACGCGGTCATTCTGGAAATGATCATTTTCCGTTCCCTCAACTTTGCCGATCTTTACGAAATTGCCAAGTCTACGGGGCTGATCACGGCCGTTGTTTTCATTCTGGTGGCGGCGGGCGCGTCCTTTTCCTGGGTCATTTCCTTTGCCCAAATTCCGCAACATATTCTGGCTGCAATCGGGATTTCCGAGATGGGGCCGATTGGCGTCTTGATCGTGATCTCGGTGGCATTTTTCATTGGCTGCATGTTCGTTGATCCAATCGTGGTTATACTGATTCTGGTGCCGATCTTCACGCCCGTGATCAAGGCGGTGGGTCTTGATCCTGTGCTGGTGGGGACAATCATCACCCTGCAAGTGGCGATCGGATCGGCAACACCACCCTTCGGGTGCGATATATTCACGGCAATGGCGGTATTCAGAAGGCCTTATTTCGACGTTATCAAAGGCACTCCGCCCTTCATCTTCATGCTGATCGGGGTGTCCGCGCTGCTCATCATGTTTCCGCAGATTGCCCTGTTCTTGCGTGATTTCGCGTTTCGCTGACAGGGAGAGGTAGGCGAATGTTTGAAAAAATCATCGTGCCCATAGACGGCTCACCATGTTCATTGCACGCCTTGGAAAAGGCTGTTGAGTTGCAAAAACTCTGCGGTCTGGACTGTGTCCTGAAAATCCTGTGCGTCTACCGACATCAGGGCGCACAGGAAGCCTCGCTTTCAATGGTGCGGCCCAGCGCTCCGGAAGTGATCGACAAGGCGCTTTCCCAGAATGCACGAGAGGTGGTGCAGGAGGCCAAGGCCCGGGTTTACGAAATGGGCGGGCGGAATGTGACCGCCCATGTCAAACAGGGCCCCACCGCACGCACGATCATGCGTTTTGCCTCGGAAAACCACGCGGACCTGATCGTCATGGGTGGACGCGGACTGGGTGATCTCGAAGCGCTTTTGCTGGGGAGTGTGTCGCACAAGGTGACGAGCCTTGCACACTGCCCGGTCATGATCGTTCGTTGATCGCAATCTTTAACAATTTCAAAGACATGAAAAGACCCCTCGGCCATGGTGAAGCAACTCAATTTGACCTTGTCGCTGCGCAATAGAACCGTCCCTGCCCGGATCGGACTGATCCTATTGGAAACGGACCACACCACCGAGTTGGAATTTGCCAGACATATGCCGCACGACCTTGTTGGTGTCTATGCCAACAGGATCCCCTATGCCAATCCGACAACGCCGGAAAATCTGCGCAAAATGACGCCGCTGATCGGGGAAAAGGCTGGCCAAATCCTGCCCGAAGCGGATCTTGATGTGGTTTACTATGGCTGCACCTCGGCCTCCTTCGTCATTGGCGATGATGTGGTCGCAGAGCATATCCGCGCGGCCAAGGCGACATCGACGGTCGTAACGCCGACTCTGGCTGCCGTTGCCGCCTGTCGTCATCTCGCAGTCTCCAAGCTGGCCGTCCTGACGCCCTATCTTGCCGAAACAAGCGCCTTGCTCGACCCCTATTTGGATTCATCCGGCCTTTCCGTGGTCTCCCATTGCTGTCTGGGGGTCGAGGATGACCGCATCATGGCAGCGTTGGATGACAAGAGCCTGATCAAGGCAGCTGTGGCCGCTGATCACCCTGATGCAGAGGCCTTGTTCATTTCCTGCACGGCGTTAAGGGCTGTAGAGGTGGTTCCCGCGTTAGAAGCCCGCCTTGGCAAACCGGTCATCACCTCAAATCAGGCCGCCATTTGGCATATTTTGCGGCATCTGGGATTGCCGCAGCCAAAGCGCAATCCATGTCATTTGTTCCGAACCCTCGATGGGGCGGCGCGCCACTGAAATGGTAACAGACGAGGTCACGGCCATGGGTCCGGTCAATGTTGAAATTGCTGAGGCTGAACGGGTTTCGCTAGCGGACATCTTGCGGGCAAAGCGACGCATCGCGCCTCATATCGTCAACACGCCGCTTGTTGCATCCCCATCCCTGTCCCAGCTGGGCGGGGGCGAGATATATCTCAAGTTCGAGCATCGCCAGCATACCGGAAGCTTCAAGTTTCGCGGCGCAACCAATGCGGTGCTTTCGCTTGACGAAGCTCAGAAGGCCAAAGGCATTGCAGCGGTATCGACCGGCAATCATGGGCGGGCCTTGGCTCTGGCTGCGCGACAAGCCGGAACACGCTGTGTGGTCGCCATGTCCGAGCTGGTGCCGCAGAACAAGCGCGACGGTATCGCAGCCTATGGCGCGGAGGTGGTCATCCATGGTCGCTCGCAAGATGAGGCACAAAAGGCGGTGGACCGCATGATCACCGAAAACGGAATGGTGACGATCCCGCCTTTTGACCATGCCGATGTCATTGTAGGGCAGGGCACATTGGGGGTCGAAATCGTTGAACAACTGGCCGACATCGACACCATATTGGTGCAACTGTCGGGCGGCGGGCTGATCTCCGGTGTGGCAGCCGCCATCAAGGCGGTGTCTCCCAACACGCGCATTGTCGGTATCTCCATGCAGCGGGGCGCGGCGATGCATGCCAGTCTTGTAGCGGGCAAACCGGTTGAAGTGGAAGAACTGCCAACCCTGGCCGATTCACTTGGCGGTGGAATCGGATTGAATAACGCCTACACCTTCGCCATGACACGCGCTTTGGTGGACGAGGTTGTTCTGCTCAATGAAGACGAAATCGCCAAAGGCGTGCACCATGCCTATTGGTGCGAGGAAGAAGTGGTTGAAGGCGCCGGCGCCGTTGGCATCGCCGCTTTGCTTGCTGGAAAGATCAAGGCTCCGGGCCGGTGTGTGGCGATCCTGTCCGGGCGCAACATCGATATCACCCAACATCACAGACTGATATCCAACCAGCCCGTCGAGCTTTAGGGAGAGCCCAATGTCGATCCTTATCTTGAACGAAGACAATTTGCGCAAGCTCGTTCCGCTTGATCTGGAGGCCATTGCCTGTGTCAGGACCGCGATCGAGAGCCTGTCTACCCAGCAGGTCGTCATGCCACCAATCCTGTCGATGGAAATCCCCCATCATAATGGTGAGGTGGATGTCAAAACCGCTTTTGTACCGGGATTGGCTGGCTTTGCGGTCAAAATCAGCCCGGGTTTTTTCGACAATCCCAAGCTGGGCTTGCCGAGCCTTAATGGGCTGATGGTGTTGTTTTCCGCGCAAACGGGCATTGTTGAGGCGGTGTTGCTGGACAATGGTTATCTCACCGATATCCGAACCGCCTGTGCGGGCGCCGTTGCTGCCAAGGCGTTGTCGCGACCCGATGCACGTGTTGCCGCCATCTATGGCACTGGTCTGCAAGCGCGATTGCAGCTTGAAGCCTTGTGCCTTGTTCGGCCGATTGAAACGGTGCGCATCTGGGGACGATCCTTTGACAAGGCTGAGGCGATGGCATCGCAGATGGGCGAACGGCTTGGACTTGATGCAGTCGCCTGTGCGGACGGGGCCGAGGCGGCCAGGGGGGCCGATATTCTGATCACGACAACGCCCGCACAACAGCCCGTCATCATGGCTGACTGGCTAGAGCAAGGCCAGCATATCACCGCCATGGGGTCGGATGCCGACTACAAGAACGAAATTGATGCAGCCTGTTTTACAAAAGCCGATCTCTATGTTGCGGATCGCTTGACCCAAACCCGCACACTGGGCGAATTGCGCACGGCACTCGCGTGTGGACTGGTGGCAAACCCGGATGATCTTGTCGAGCTTTCAGACATTTTGGCTGGCACCAGAGCGGGGCGCCAGAGCGATCAGGACATCACCTTTTGTGATTTGACAGGGATGGGCGTGCAGGACACGGCCATTGCCACACTGGCCCATCAGCGCGCTGTAGAGCAGCGGATCGGGGCTCCTTTCTAGAAACAGAAGACAACGTATTGGCAAGACCAGAAGGAACTGAGCATGAATATGGACCAGGTAAAGCCCAGACTGTTTTTCAGTCAGGAAGAATATAACAGGCGGCTGGCAAAAACGCGAAAAGCGATGGAAGCCGAGGGCGTTGATGTCATGATCTGTACCGAGCCTGCCAATATGGCGTGGCTTACGGGCTATGATGGTTGGTCCTTTTATGTGCATCAATGCGTCATCGTCACGATGGAAGGTCAACCGATCTGGTATGGTCGAACTCAGGATGCCAACGGCGCCAAACTGACCTGCTATCTGGATCACGACAATATCCTGTTCTATCCGGACCATTATGTGCAGACCACGGACCGTCATCCGATGGATCTTCTCTCTTCCATTCTGATCGACAAGGGGTTCGGCTCGGCAACCATTGGCCTTGAGATGGACAATTACTATTTCACCGCCGCGGCCTATCTATCGCTGATCAAGCATATGCCGAACGCGAAATTCAAGGATTGCAACGTGCTGGTGCACTGGCAACGCGCCGCCAAATCTGGCCCAGAGCTGGATATGATGCGCACCGCAGGCCGGATCGTTGAACAGATGCATGCCCGCATTCGCGAACATGCTCGCCCGGATCTGCCCAAACATGAGCTGGTCGCCGAAATTTATGATGCCTCGCTGCGTGGGGTCGACGGGATTGGTGGCGACTATGCGGCGATCGTGCCATTGCTTCCCTCGGGAGCCGATGCATCAGCACCGCATCTGACATGGGATGAAAGACCCTTCAAGCGGGGCGAAGGCACCTTCTTCGAGATTGCCGGCTGCTATCACCGCTATCACTGCCCGCTTTCGCGCACGCTCTTCATGGGCAAGCCGACCCAGCAGTTCCTTGATGCGGAAAAGGCCGTGCTCGAAGGCATGGATGCCGGGCTTGAAATGGCCAAGGTGGGCAATGTCTGCGAAGACATCTCCAATGCCTTTTTCGCCGTTCTGAAAAAATATGGAATCGTCAAGGACAACCGCACCGGCTATCCAATCGGCCTTTCCTATCCACCTGACTGGGGCGAGCACACCATGAGCCTGCGATCTGGCGACCGGACCGTTCTGGAAGAGGGCATGACCTTCCACTTCATGACAGGTCTCTGGCAGGATGGCTGGGGTCTTGAGATCACAGAGAGCATTGCCATTGGCGAGACCGGTCCGGAATGTCTGGCCAATGTCCCCCGTGAGCTGGTCGTCATCGACTGATCAAAGCGTGTCGGACCGATTGGGTGCATGGCGCTCTATGTCGCCAGCCAATCGGTCCCATCTCCTTTTTGTCTGGAGGCAGATGTGCATCAAGTCCTGGAAAGAACAAAAGAAATATTGGCGGATCTGGTGACCTTCAAGAGTATCTCCGGAACGTCAAATCTTGATTTGATCGGATATATCAAAGACCTGTTGGCCGCCCAAGGGATCAACGCCATGCTGTCTTATGATGAGACCGGCGAGAAGGCCAACCTGTTTGCCGTCATCGGGCCCGACGTTGAAGGGGGTATTCTGTTGAATGGGCACACCGACGTTGTGCCAACAGAAGGTCAGGACTGGTCCAGTGATCCCTATATCCTGATCGAGCGAGACGAACGCCTCTATGGGCGTGGCGCGGTCGATATGAAGGGCTTTCTGGCCTGCATATTGGCCATGGTGCCACATTTTAAACAGGCCAACCTGTCCCGACCCATTCTGCTATCTTTTTGCTATGATGAGGAAATTGGCGGATTTGGTGCGCCAATTCTGGCTCGCGATATCATCGAAAGAGGACCCAAACCCGCGGTCGCCATCGTTGGGGAACCAACGCAAATGCAGTTGGTGAATGGACACAAGGCCGGATATGAATTGCGCACCGAATTTACCGGGCTGGCAGCCCATGCATCGGACCCGCGCAAAGGGGTCAGCGCCATCGAGGTGGCAGCGCGTTACATGAACAAGATCATCGAGCTGGCGGATCGCTGTTCCATCAATCCCGATCTGCAAACCCCGTTCGAGCCTCCCTATACATCCTTCAATGTCGGCAAGATTGAGGGTGGGGTTGCCCGAAACATCACAGCCAATCACTGCGCGATCGACTGGGAGCTTCGCCCCATACCGTCCGACGATGGCCGGGTGTTGCTGGCGGAGCTGCAATATTTCTGTGACACCGAGCTGTTGCCAGCAATGCGCGAGACATATGCCGACGCATCCATCAAGACCATAATCGAGGCCGATGTGCCGCCGCTCTGGGCAGATGAATCCTCTGCTGCCGTCCAGTTTCTGCGCCGGGTGACGGGGATCAACATGAGCCAGGTGGTGTCATTCGGCACGGATGCTGGGCATTTCGAGCGGGCCGGCATATCCTCCGTGGTCTTTGGACCGGGGTCTATCGATCAGGCACACAAGCCCGACGAATTCATAGAACTATCTGAAATTTCAAGATGTCTGTCCTTCTTGCGTGATGTTGCCGCTGATCTGGAAGAAGCCAATGGAGCATCTGTGCGTCAGGATCGGACGGGGTAGAAGAGGAATCGTCTGCCGAAGCCTTGCCAAGCCGAAAGTTGCTCTGAAAATCGGTGAGAATATGGAGGCACATTCGGTCCCAGATCCCCCACTATGGGACCGAATGAGGAGAGATCACGATGCTTATCGCACATACAAGAAACAGGTCGGAGGCCCTTGGCGACTTGGCCAATTTGCGCCTCTTCAAGGAATTTTCCTACATCAATGGCGAGTGGGTGTCGCAAACGGGGAAAAACTCACTGCCGGTTTGTGATCCAGCCGATGGTACATTGTTGGGGACCATCCCTGCCTTGACCGCAGACCACAGTCGCAAGGCGGTGGATGCTGCACAAAATGCCCTCACATCCTGGATGGCAAAGCTGCCGCAGGAGCGGGCGGCAATCTTGCGCAAGTGGTTTGACCTGATCCTCGAAAACAAGGATGACCTCGCGCTCTTGATGACGCTGGAACAGGGCAAACCGATTTCAGAGGCGCGTGGCGAGATCGATTATGCGGCCAGTTTTGTCGAGTTTTATGCCGAAGAAGCCAAGCGCCCGAATATTGAGGGGATCACCTCGCACCTGCCCGATGGGGAAGTGGAGGTCTGGCGCGAGCCCATTGGTGTGGTTGCCTTGATCACGCCATGGAATTTTCCCTGTGCGATGATCACGCGCAAAGCCGCCGCCGCCCTTGCTGTTGGCTGCACCTGTGTCGTGCATCCATCCAAGGAGACCCCTTACTCGGCCACAGCACTGGCCGAGCTGGCAGAACAGGCGGGCTTCCCCGCCGGGATATTCAACATCGTGACAGGCAATGCCGCAGAGGTGGTCGGGCCATGGACAAAGGATGCCCGTGTGCGGGCGCTATCCTTCACCGGGTCAACCGAAGTCGGTCGGTTGCTCTATGGGCAATCCGCCCAGACCATCAAGCATCTGGTATTGGAGCTTGGCGGGCATGCACCCTTCATCGTCTTTGCCGATGCCGATCTTGACCGCGCCGTCGATTGCGCCATCTCGGCCAAATTTGCCACCTCGGGACAGGATTGCCTTGGGGCCAACCGGTTCTATATCGAACGGTCGATCTATGACGCCTTCGCCGCCAAATTCGTTGCTGCAACAAAGGCGCTAAGCATCGGTCGGGGACTGGATGATCCCGACATCGGGCCTTTGATGAACGAGAATGCCATCAGCAAACAGAAAGAGCATGTCGAGGATGCGCTCGCCAAGGGGGCTCGACTGCTTTGCGGTGGGAAGGTCCATGCAATGGGGCCACTCTTTTTCGAGCCAACGGTCTTGGGCGACGTGCCAAGAGATGCCCTGATCTGTTCGGAGGAAACCTTCGGACCGGTTGCAGGCCTGATTCCGTTCGACACTGAAGAAGATGTCATCGCACTGGCCAATGACAGCGAATATGGTCTGGTTGCCTATTTGCACACCAGCGATGTCAAACGCATCTATGCCGCCTCCAGAGCCTTGCAATATGGCATGGTGGCCGTCAACCGGACCAAGGTGACCGGCGCGCCGATCCCCTTCGGTGGCATGAAACAATCCGGTCTTGGGCGCGAAGGGGCGCGGCAGGGCCTCGAGGAATTCACTGAAATCAAATATGTCTGCCGCGACTTTGCCTGAGGAACCAGACATGAACGTACTATTCATACTCGCCCATCCTGAACCGACTTCTTTCAATGCGCAGTTGGTCGATATGGGACGCCGTTTTTTTCAGGATGCTGGCCATGCTGTGGAGGTTGTCGATCTCTACGGGATCGGCTTCGATCCGGTAGAAAGATCTGGGCACTATATCGAGCGGGTGGATCAAAGAATCTTTGCCCCGCTCGCCGAGCAACGTCACGCCTGGAAATCAAACAGTGTCAGCGCCGATGTCCGTCAACAGATAGACCATCTGGAGCGGGCCGATCTCGTGGTCTTCCAATTTCCGATTTGGTGGCACTCGGTCCCGGCCATTCTCAAGGGATGGTGTGATCGCGTGTTTCTGAGTGGCGGGCTCTACACTAGCAAAATGCGCTATGACCGAGGCTATTTTCGCGGCAAACGCGCCATATGCTCTATCACATCTGGCGCTCCTGCTGAGGCTTTCGTACCCGGTGGTCGTGGTGGCGAGCTGAGCCAAATATTGTGGTCGATGCAATTCTCTCTTCACTATATGGGCTTTGATGTTCTGCCGCCGTACGCCTCGTATGGAGTGGCCGGGCACGGCTATTCCTATGTCAGCGAGGAACAGTTCAAGAAGCAGTTCGAATGGCTGGAGAATAGCTGGCTTGAACGATTGGCCGGGATAGAACAGGACTTGCCGCTCGATTATCCGGGCTGGGATGACTGGGATGCGCTCGGGCAACCCACCACTGAAGGGAAATCTGGATCGAAATCCGATCGATCATGTTGACGCTGTTATGGGTGTTTGAAAACGGCAGAAGCACAGATAGGTAAGCCGCTTGGAAGCATCGACACGAGAAATACCGGCGATAGTTGCCGGCCCGAATTCGAATGACGTGATGCCGCTGATGGCGACACCGCGCCCCTTGATAAAGGCACCGTCATCGGTGCGGAAGTTAGGAGAAAACAATGCTCAAGAATGATCAGTTGGCCGAATGGGACCGGGAAAATTTCTTCCATCCGTCCACGCCACTCGGCCAGTTCGCAAGAGGCGAGCTCAGCAATCGCATCGTGACCGGTGGCAAAGGGGTCTATATCGAGGATCGTGAAGGCAACAAGTTGCTCGATGCCTTCGCTGGCCTTTATTGCGTCAATATCGGCTACGGTCGCACCGAAGTCGCCGATGCCATTGCAGAGCAGGCCAAGGAACTGGCCTATTATCACGCCTATGTCGGCCACGGCACCGAGGCATCCATCACGTTGGCCAAGATGATCCTTGATCGCGCGCCCGACCATATGTCCAAGGTCTATTTCGGCCTGTCCGGTTCGGATGCCAACGAGACCAACATCAAGCTCGTCTGGTACTACAACAATGTGCTTGATCGTCCGAAAAAGAAAAAAATCATTTCCCGCTGGCGCGGTTATCACGGCTCGGGCCTGATGACCGGGTCTCTCACCGGTCTTGAGCTGTTCCACAACAAGTTCGATTTGCCGCTGGATCATGTCGTACACACCGATGCGCCCTATTACTTCCGCCGTGACGATCTCAATATGTCCGAAGCCGACTTCGTCAAGCAATGTGCCGACAATCTCGACGCCCTGATCCAGAAGGAAGGCCCGGACACCGTCGCCGCTTTCATCGGTGAGCCTGTGCTGGGGACCGGCGGTATCGTGCCTCCTCCGGCTGGCTATTGGGACGCCATTCAAGCGGTCCTCAACAAATATGACATCCTGCTCATCGCTGACGAAGTGGTCACCGGCTTTGGTCGCCTTGGGTCGATGTTCGGCTCCGAGCATTACGGCATCAAACCCGACATCATCACCATCGCCAAAGGCCTGACCTCCGCCTATGCGCCGCTGTCCGGCTCCATTGTCTCGGACAAAGTCTGGAAAGTGCTCGAAGCAGGCACCGACAAGCTCGGCGCTATCGGTCATGGCTGGACCTATTCCGCCCATCCGATCAGCGCGGCAGCTGGGGTCGCGAACCTCAAGCTCATTGACGAAATGAACATCGTCTCCAATGCCAAGGAAACCGGCGCCTATTTCAACCAGAGCCTGAAAGACGCCCTCAGCGACATTTCCATCGTTGGTGACATTCGCGGCGAAGGCATCATGGCTGCCGTCGAATTCGTCAAGGACAAAGACAGCCGCACCTTCTTTGATCCGGCAGACAAAGTTGGCTATCAGGTGGCCGGTGCGCTGCTGGAGCGGTCCAAAGTTATTGGCCGCGCCATGCCTCAGGGCGATATCCTCGGCTTTGCTCCGCCACTTTGCCTCACACGCGAAGAATCCGACACCATTGTCGCGGCAGCCAAGGATGCCATTGAGAGCGTCGCCGCCAAGCTCTAGGTCGGATCAATAAAGATCAATGGCGGGTCGCAGGTGCCCGCCATTTTTATTTCCGCCCTGTCATGCTAGGCATGACAGACAAACAAAGTGTGGAGAGCAGGATGATGCCCGTATTGGGATTGAAACTAGATGATCGTGATATCGCCATTCTCGCGATCCTGCAAACCGAAGGGCGCATCACCAAGGCTGCATTGGCCCAACGGGTCAATCTGTCTCCGACCCCCTGTTGGGAGCGGTTAAAGCGTCTCGAACAGGCTGGCATCATTGAAAGCTATGAAGCACGCTTGTCGCTGAAGGCATTCGGAGCGCTTTCGATCATTCTGGTCGAGGTCGAATTGGATAGTCATCGAGCAGAGGATTTCGACCGTTTCGAGGTGGCCGTTCAGTCCTATCCCGAAATCCTCGAATGCTGGGCTGTTGGCGGTGGTCTTGATTACATTCTGAAAATCGTCACCAAGGATGTGGATCACTATCAGCGGCTGATTGATCACATGCTGGAGGCCAACATCGGCTTGCGCCGTTACTTCACCTATGTTGTCACAAAGCCGGTCAAAAGCACAGCCGCACTACCGTTGGACAAGCTGTTCTAGGGGACGCAGGCTCACCGATGGCTTGATAATATAACGGCCCGGTTCTGGACCCGGGCCGCAATGCTTTTAGCGAGAATGGATTGTCCAGAGATCCTGCCAATATTGTAATCTGGCAAAATCCTGATCTGTCGTCTCAGAATTGGTCACATGCAGTTGGTCTACAAACTTCGCGACACCAGAGCCTTCTTCTGCAGGCATCTTGGTGTTGATGTTGGTGGCCATCTTGCCGTCAATCAACTGTGGTCCCATGCCCTCGCCGCGCATCATATAATGCACAAACAGCTTGGCAGCATTTGGACTGTCCGTGCCTGTGGCTATGACCGCCACACGCGGTGTCAACTGTCCTGCCCATGGTTTCATGCCATCACAGATGGCCATCTGGTAGCCGTACTTCTTGCGGAAAATTGCGGCGCTGAGGAAACCGAAATGTGGGTCTTTGAGGCCGGGTGATCCGACGACCGGCCCCACTTCGCTGTCCTTGCGTGTCACATTTGGCTGATTGGCCGCAAAGCGTTTGACCCACTCACTGGTGGCACTTTCTGCGTCCTTGGGCAGGTCTTCGTTGAAGTGCGCCCGATAGGCTTCGGCCATCATGTCATCATGATTGGTTTCGATCTGGTTGAACCAGAACATGGTCTCGTTGCGAAGCAGCGGATCGGGGATACTGACACGGCCTTTCCATTCTGGATCGGTCAATTGCCAGATATTCTTGATCGGGCAACTATCGCCATATTTCTCGGTATTGTAGGCCCAAACCCATGGGTTGAGGCTGGTAATGGCCGGTTTCTGATAGTTTTCAGGCGTGGTTTCAAGTTGATCGGGTGGCATCCAGCTTACCCCTGCACCATTGACCAACAGCTGAGAGGTCACCGATGGCAGGTTGCTCATGTTGAATACATCATGCGTGACATTTTTCGCGGCGAACTCGCGTTGCAGGATGAGTTCCTGCTCCTGCCCACCAAGCTTAACTCCGGTGGCTTCAAGGCCGTAAAGCTCCGAGAAGTTCTTTGCCATGGTTTTGATTTTGCCCGTTGCATCAACGACCACGATGGGTGGTTCCTTGCGAGCGGCCTCAATCAATGCCTCCAGCGAGAAATTCTCATCCGAGATGCCCAGCTCAGCCGCCATGGCTGGAAAACTGGCCACGGTCCCGCACAAAAGCGCGAGAGCCAATCCCGCCTTGCGTGTTTTTCTCTTGCGAACAGTCATGTCTTTCCTCCTAGTTTTGACATGTATGGATGGGGTCTTAAGCGGTGATCCGATCACCGCAGGTATCGAAAATGTGCAGATCGCGCAGACTGATCGCCATCTTTATGCAAGCACCGACGGCCAAGTCATCGACCTGGCGCTTCAAGGCGAACAGGCGCGTGCCTTCGATGTTCAACTCGACAATCCAGTTGCCCCCGGTAGGGACCAGATCCATGACCTTGGCTGGGCAGCCCTCAAGAGTGTCCGGGACTGCGAGGCCTTGGGCGAACAGCTCGATGGTTTCAGGCCGAATGCCAACAGAGCCGACTTTGGCTCCATCATGCGACGCACCCGCCCAAATGGTCTTGATCCAGTCATCGAGCACCTTGTTGCTGTCGAGATCAGAGCGTTCGAGAATGTTGATTGGCAGGGTGCCAACAAACTCGGCAACGAACCGGTTGGCAGGACGATCATAAATGTCCGTCGGTGGTCCCACTTGCTGCAATCGCCCCTCATTCATCACGGCAATGGTGGTTGCCAACGTCATGGCTTCCCATTGGTCATGGGTAACGAAGATGAATGTTGAGCCCAGTTCTGTGTGGATGCGTTTCAACTCGGCGCGCATATCAAGCCGCAATTTGGCATCAAGGTTCGACAGGGGTTCATCCAGCAGGATCACATCCGGGCTGATTGCGATCATTCTGGCAAGGGCGACGCGCTGCTGCTGACCACCCGAAACTTCCGAAGGGTAGCGGTCTTTGAACTGATAGATACCGAGTGTTTTGAGAACCTTCTCGACAATCACCCGGCGCTCGGCCGCCGCGACTTTTTTGATCTTCAGACCGAACTCGATATTCTCCTGAATGGACATGTGTGGCCAGAGGGCATAATTCTGGAAAACCATGCCCAGATTGCGCTTTTCGGCAGGGACAAAAATGCCATCCTCGGTCGCATCAACAACCCGGTCTCCGATCTGGATCTGACCGGATGTCAGATTTTCAAGACCGGCGATCATGCGCAGAGTTGTCGACTTGCCACAGCCAGAAGGACCCAGAAGGCAAAGAAATTCGGAACTGGGAATATCAAGGCTCAGATCTGCCACGGCCAGAGGGCCACCCTTGCTGTAGGCTTTGTTGGCATTTTGAATGTTGATGTTGGTCATTTGATTATCCTCCAATGCCGCTTGCGAGATTGCTCTTGCCGACCTTCTGGCCGATCCATGTGCCGGCAAAGGCAACGATGCAGATCATGATCGAGACGGCATTGGCAGCTTGGGTGTAGCCGAAGTCGACAAGGCGCACGGCATAGGTTGTGAGAAGGTCAGTGCCGGGAACAGCCAAGAGGATCACCAGACTGAGGCCCTTGATGCCCGAGATGAAGGGCAACAGGATCCCGGAAACCAGAGCGCCGCGATGAATTGGCAACACGATGGAGATTGCACGACGCCACCAGCCGGCTCCGGTGATCCGGGCGGCTTCTTCCGGGTCCTTGCCCATCTGCATCATTGCGGCGATGCCGGAGCGCGAGGCAAACGGCATCTGGCTTGCCAGAAGGGCAACCACGAGAATGTAACCGGTGCCATAGAAGGACGGGATCGGTCCGCGCGGGACTGCAAACATGGACAGATAAGCCGCAGCAAAGGCGATGCCGGGCACCAGATAGGGAAGGAAGGTGACCTGCTTGAGAAAGGCACCCAGAATGCGCAAGGGCGAGCGGGCGACGATGTAGCCCACCAACAGACCGAGCAAACCGGCCCCGATCGACGCCAGACCGACCATCCACACCGTGTTCCATGCCGCCATCCAGAAGTCCGGTGTGATCAGGATGCCTTGCGGCAGGGCAGTGGTCAGCAGGTCTCTGCCAATCCAGAAATCAAGTGTGAAATTCTCCCGGGTGAAAATCCCCGGCATGCGCATGACCGTTGTCAGGAACAAAGCCGCCATCGGCACCACGGCACCGACGAACACAAAGCCGCTTGCAAAGCCAAAGGCTGGCCACTTCCATTTGCCCAGTTCTGTGGTTCGATGCAGCGATCCCTTCGAGCCAATCGTGACAAAGCGTTGGGCCGCCTTGAGCAGCTTCATGTCGATCAACACCGATGTTGCCCCGAGAATGACGATGGCGCCCGCAATGATGGCCGACATGCCACTCTGGCCGGTTGAGATGGTCCGAAGCAGGGAGGTGGCCAGCAAATCGAGCTTGACAGGCGCACCGATAATGTAGGTGACACCCACATCCCCCAGACATTTGGCAAAGACCAGCGTGGATGCTGAAATGATCGATGGCCGCAACAAGGGGAAAATGATCTTCCGGGCAACAACCAGCGGGCTGGCACCAAGAGTGCGCGCGGCCTCTTCCATCTGGCTGTCAAACTGGCGCAGCGCATTGCCCACCAGCAGAATGACAAAGGGCACATAGTGAAGCGACAGAATGACCGCAATGGGAAGGAAGCCGTAGGCCAGCCAGTTGGGCGGCGTGAAGCCAAGGCTTTCAAACCAACCCGGCAGGCCTCCCATGGTCCGGTTCTTGAAGATCGTCATCCACGCAAGGGCGAAGGTCCAGGACGGAACCATATAGGGCACGATAAGCGCGGTTGAAAACCAGCGCCGCCCCAGCAAATCGGTGCGACTGACCAGCCAGCCCAGCAAGCCACCAATCAGCAGGGTTGAACAAATCACGATGAGGGAAATCAGGGCCGTGTTGCCAAGCGGAATCCAGAAAATATATTTGGAGATCCGGGAGAAAAGGGCGCGTTCGATATAGTAGGTCGTGAACGCGCCTTCGGGCAGACCGGTGCGCACCTGATCGGCAAAGTCGACGGTGACGGAATCCCACAGCATCAGCAGGACAGGAGCCAGAATGAAATAGGCCGCAACGATGGTGAGGAGCAGTCCGAGCGTCGCCGTCGGATCACCCGCCCAGTTGCGTGAATTGTACCAAAGGCGCTTGGCTTTTCGCGCAAACCTCCCAGATTTTGCACTATTCGCATGGATTGCAGACACGGTATTTTCCTCAAAAAGAGTGAGCGGTAGCGTTCAGCGCTGGTAAAGCGCTGTTGAATTCAGGTGTCGGGACGAAAAAAGGGGGCTAGTCCGGTTTGAGCCTGGTCATCGTGATAATGGTACGAACGGCTTCCCAATCTGACTTGTAGTGAACCGGTATGAACCTATTATCCCCGTGGAATTCCTTCGACATTTGCTTCGGGAAAGTGAAGTTGAAGAAACAGCTCTTCAATTTTTCAGCCAGGCTTGGCTTGAGGTCATAGGCCAAGGCGAAGGAGGATGTTGGGAAGAGGGGGCTTTTGAAGAGAATCCGAAAATCGTCTTTGTTGATCCGCCCCCGGTCTGCCATCCGGGCAAAGACATCGGATGCAACGGCGGCCATTTCATAGTCCCCACCAAGGACACCAAGGATCGATTGCGCATGGCCTCCCGACATGATCGGGCTATAGTCCTTGCCCGGCTCCAGCCCATGCTGCCCGAAATAGAATTTGGGGGCATGATTGCCCGAATTGGATCGCTCCGTTGTATGGGCAATGCGCATGCCGGCCAGATCCTTGAGGGAATAGAACGGGCTGTCCGCCCTGACGATGGCAATCAGGTGATAGCCTCGCATGCCTTCCGCTGTCCCTTTGGCAGCGAAAGGATGGGCCCCTGCCGTTTTCACCGCCGCCACAGTGGCGCCGGTGGCAAAGCCTGCAAAGTGCAAACGACCATTGGCAAAGGCCCGGACCTGAGCGATCTCCGATTGCACCGGATAATAGACGATCTGGCGACCGACACATTTGGCAAGATGACGGGTAAAGGGCTTGAACAAGTCCGCATAGATGGCCGCATCTTCAATCGGGGTATAGGCCCACACGAGGGTCTTGGGGTCCTTGAGAGCGTTGGGATCTGTTGGCATGTCAGCCAATAGGTCACAGTTGGCATCCGTGAATTTAGAGGCTAAATCTGCCTTGATGCTGCATGGCTCTTGCGCAGCCGCAGGGCCAACCCCGCCAAGCATAGCACAGACAACCAACCCCAGACCGCACCAGATTTTGCGCAGAACGTCCACTCCCAATCTCCTCCAAGATTGCCAATTGCATGGCCTTCTGGAAATCACTATGCATCAGAGTAGCTGTCAAAGTCCTGTCAGAAGGAGAATATGATGAAAATCCTGGTCGTCGAGGATGCCGAGGATGTGGCTTTCGCCATTTGTGAAAGGCTCAAAACCCGCGGAAATCGGCCGGAACACTGTGCGCGCGGCGACGAAGCCGTCGACATGATCAAGTTCGGGGACTATGACGCGGTCATTCTGGATGTCAACTTGCCCGGGGCCAATGGATTCGAAATTCTCGCGTCCCTGCGCGCCGAAAATATCGATACGCCCATCGTCGTTTTGACGGCGAGAGATCATATCGGCGACAAGGTCAACATGCTCGATCTGGGGGCAGATGATTATATGGTCAAGCCATTTGCATTGGAGGAGCTGGAAGCCAGACTGCGGGCCATTGCCCGACGCAATGAAGGCCGCGCCAGCCCGGCTCTGGCGGTTGGCGATTTGATACTGGACCAATCGGCACGCTCTATTTCATGCGATGGCAAGCCGCTGGATCTGGGCGCGCGCGAGGTGCAGCTATTGGAATATCTGATGCAAAAGCCCGACCAGACCATTTCCAAGGAACAACTGGTTGCCAAACTGTTCGGATATGATGAAACTGGTTCTCCCAATGCCGTTGAACTCCTCGTTTCGCGCCTGAGAAAAAAGCTTGAAAAATCGAGCGTGAAAATCGTTACCCAACGGGGCGTCGGATATCAGTTGCAGACCTCGGACATGACGTGATTTCAGTGCGATACTCGATCCAAAAACGCCTGCTCAAAAGCGCGATGCTCGTCTTGATCGCCGTCGGCGTAATTTCGGGTTTCATCGTTCTAAAGCTCTCGAACACGGCCTCCGATGAGGCGCACGACAAGGTACTGGGCGCGGCGGCCATGACCATTGCCGAGACCATCAGCTTTGGCGAATCCGGTGTGACGGTCGATCTGCCCTATGCTGCTTTTGCGATTTTGGGAACATCGGGGAAAAACCGGATTTTCTATCGCGTTGTTGCTCCCGACGGAAGCACAGTGACGGGGACACCGGTTCTGGGGATTGACCAGCCGCCTTTGACCTTCAATGAAAGCCGCTTTTTTGACAGTGAATATCGAGGCGAGAATATTCGCGTTGTTCAAATTGCCCATTTCTTTCAAGGCAGGCGGGGAGGTGGATGGTTCAATGTGTTTGTCGGCGAGACCCGTGAAGCGCGCAGTCAACTGGCGACGCACTTGGCATCCTTTGCCCTGCTTCCTGCCATTCTTGCAACCATTCTGGGGCTGGTGCTGATCAGTCTGGCCATTCGCAGCTCCTTTTCGCCTCTGCGTGCAATTGAAACATCCATTCGCCAACGCAATCCGACCGATATGTCGGCGATCGATGTTGACGTTCCCCTTGAGGTTGAAACGCTGGTCGGATCAATCAATCAGTTCATGGCGCGACTGGAAGCAACGCTGGAAGGGCTGCGCCAGGTCACCGCTGATGCGGCCCATCAATTAAGAACGCCCCTTGCTGCGGTCAGAGCGCTTTCAGAGTTGGCAATGGATCAGGATCTGCCACCGCCCCTGCAGAACTATATCGGTCGTATCAACAAGAATGCCATCTCCGCAACGCAGTTGGCCAGTCAGTTGATGACAGAGGCTCAATTGCTCCATTCTTTGGAAACGGAGCGGTTCAAACAGATCAATCTGACGCGCTTGACCTCTAAAGTGGTTGAGACAACCATTGCGGAAATGCGATTTCAGGTCGAACTTCCGGACATCGTCTATCCGCAAGACGATGATCCTGCCTGCCTTATCGAAGGCAACGAAGCGGCAATGGGCGAACTCATCAAGAATCTTCTGGTCAATGCCATCCTGCATGGTGCAGGGCCGATTGATCTTTGCGTGTGGCAGGACGGCTCCCATGTCCGACTGGCGGTGAAGGATCGTGGTCCGGGCATCCCGGACGTGATCAGGGAGACGGTGTTCGAGCGCTTTGTGAAAGATCCCGACAAGCAATCGGGGACAGGCTTGGGACTGGCAATCGTCAAGCAGATCGTCACGGCCAATGGTGGCCGTGTTTGGTTTCGGAAGCGGGAAAAGGGCGGTCTGGTGATCGACTTGCAGTTTTCTGCCAGTTCGAAAGACAACAAATTTGAGCAGGGCAGAAAATGAAACGCAGACTGACCGTCTTTATTCTCGCTTTCCTCGCAATTTCACTCCCCTGCAATGCGCAGCAGCTGATCGGCGAAGTGCGCTTGGCTGGCACCTTATCTCAGGCACGGATGAAACCGGTCATCCTGGCCATGCAGTCCCGCCCAGAAATGAATGGATTGCTTTATCAGCAAATGCGCGCAGGGGAGATCATTTCGAATTTTTCCAGCATGGGAAGTGCAGCAGACAGGATCGATTTGGCAATGCTGCCGACGCCCGATTCAGGTGTTTTTCTTGCCAATGAGGGGCATTTGAGGGAATTGCCAACCGGGCTTAATGCTGATCCGGGTGCGCACTGGCGCGGTGAAGTGATCTCGCTGTTCTTTGATCCTGCCGTCATTGTGATCCGCAAGGGCTTGGTCGCTGCATCGGACGAGCCGCAAGACCGGATTGAACTGGTTCGGTTCCTTGAAAAGAACGCGACAATGCTTGATGGGCGCGTTGGGCTTGTGAATATCGGTCTGGACAGACAAAGCTACGCTTACGCTGCACAGGATCAACTCAGATCGCCGATTTTCTGGCAGCTGGCGCAAGCATTCGGGCGGTTGAATACGCGTATTTATGGCTCCAATTCCGAACTTGTTCAGGCGTTCGGAGAGGGCGAGATCGATCTGGCCTACAATGTGCCGCTGTCCGAAGTCTCATTTGCAAATCAGGAGAATATGCTCGTCATATTGCCCAAAGATTACATCATCTCACTGCCATGGGTGATCGTTGCACCATCAAAGACCGACAATCCGCTGTTGCTGAACGTCCTGTCCGCACTGCAACAACAGGTCGCACAAAAACGATTTCCCAGCAAAGTCTTCTGGCAGTTTTTTGAGGATGACAAGATCCCGCAGACCCAGCAGGTCAAGATTGGACCGGAACTGCTGGTCTTTCTTGATCCGCTCAAGAAAAACAGGATCCTCGATGCCTGGTTTCAAATGGTCACCAATCAATGAGGAGGTTGTTTTTCCCGACATCCACACGCATGCTATGGGGACGACGGGCGGATCAGCAAGTTGACCCGTGTCCAGCGCGCCGCCGGACGCGGGTCTTCTCTCTACAAAAGGCTGAGCAGCGCAAAGCGCTGATATCACTTAACCAATTTTCCGTCAGGCTCTTACGAGCAACGCGTCAATTTCACTGGCAACCCCAGTGCATTCGAGATTCTTCTGCAAGCGCCAATCAGGATTGTGATAAGTCTCCATGTAGCGAAGGCCTCCGTCACAAATGACTGAAACAATCGATCCTTTCTCGCCATTTTCCTGCATTTCTTTGGCGATGATCAGGGCCGCATAAAAGTTTGTTCCGCTTGATGGGCCGACAGGGCGCCCCAGCAGTTCAGACAGTTTGAGCATTGCTGCTACGGATACCTGATCAGGAACTCTGATCATTGCATCGACTACGTTTGGCTTGAATGCAGGCTCTACGCGCGGACGACCAATGCCTTCAATCCGTGAGCCGGTGGTACATGTCAGGCTGTTGTCTCGCAACGACCAGGCATCCATGAAAACCGAATTTTCAACGTCTGGCACGCAGAGTTTCGTCGGCAGTTTACGGAACCGCAAATGGCGTCCGATGGTGGCAGAATTCCCGCCGGTACCAGCTGCCATGACAATCCATGCCGGTATCGGATTTGGCTCGTGCTCCATCTGGTGCAGAATAGATCCGGCGATGCATTTGTCACTGCGCCAGTCAGTTGCCAAGGCGGCATTGCTGAACTGGTCCATATAGTGACCATTGGTCTCCTCAGCCAGTTTTTCTGAGGCCGAATAGACCTGATCACTATGGTCCACCAGATGACAGGACCCGCCATAACGCTTGATGGCATCAATCTTTGACTGAGAGGTATCCTTCTGCATCACAGCAATGAAGGGCAAGCCGAGCAACTGGGCAAAATAGGCTTCACTGATCGCTGTAGAGCCTGAAGACGCCTCGATTATCGTTGTTTTCGGGCCAATATAGCCATGGCAAATCGCGTTTGCGAACAGGGATTGAGCCAATCGATGCTTGAGACTGCCTGTTGGATGTGTGCTCTCATCCTTGAAATAGATGGGCGTGTCTTCAAAGCCCGGCAGATCCATCTTGATCAGATGGGTATCAACGGCGCGACATTTCTCGCGTTCCAGCTTGTCCAGAGCCGCCGCAGCCCATGCCTGATGTGTATCTTGTCGACAAAGAGAGCTTTCTGGTGTGGTTTCAATCACTTGAAGAACCTGTTGCATCATTTGACTCCTTCAAGTGATATGATTGCTTCGATTTCGATCAAGGCGCCTTTGGGAAGGGCTGCCACCTCATAGCAGGCTCGCGCCGGATATGGTTCTTCAACGTAAGTGCTGTAAGCCTCGTTGACGTCGGCAAAAGCACTCAGATCTTGCATGAGAATTGTTGTCTTGACGGTGTTTTGCAGAGATGTACCGGCTGCCTCAGCGATGGCAGCGATATTTTTCATGCTTTGATGAAGTTGCCCAACCACATCCGTGGCTTCGATTTTGCCGCTATCGGGATCAATCGGTAACTGCCCGGACACGAACAGCAGCTCTGAGGTCGCAATTGCCTGAGAATATGGCCCAATCGCACCGGGAGCCTTTTTGCTAGCGATTGCTTTCATGATGCTTCCTTTAAAATGATGAGATGAATCTAGTGATCAAATGAAAATGAGTGAACATAATCGCTCAATTGCCGCACGGTTTCTTCGCTGAATCCGGCACGCACGATGCAACTCGGTGTGAGGATCAGGTCGCCAAGCCCTTCAGCTGACTCAATCGAAGCCTTGACCTGACTCTTAAGAGCATCGAGATCGTTGTCGGTAATCGAACGGCGATCAATGCCGCTCAAAACACAGCGACCAGAGGTCATGAGCCCGGCGCTGGTGCTGGGCAGCGTCTCCCAGGCATGCCAGTTGAACCCCTGCACCGGATAGTCAAGCAGCTCGTTAAAGCGGATAGACGAGCCATGGATATGCAGAATGTTGAAAGGCGCGCGTGCAGCCCCCAGCAGGGCTTCATAATCGTAAGGCGCGACGAACTCGCTGAAATCGTCATAGGTAAACAGATCGCGCGATGTATCCTGATGCGCAAAGAAGGCCCCGGTTGCGCCACATTCGATCGCGGCTGCAATGGTTTTCCTCGTTGTGGCCGCAAGACGGCCGAGTGCCTTATGAATAAGAGGCGCATTTTCACGATCTTTGAGCTGTTCGCGAATTCTGCCGTCGCTCAATTTGGCCGCAGTTGTCATGGGACTGAAGGTGGAAAAGAAAATGGGCACATCCGGCATGGCTTGCCGCATAACCTTGATAGAATGGAGTTCTCTGGCCAGAGCACCCTGATCGGGCTCGATTTCTTTCAATTGTTGCCAGTCGGACACCGTTTTAAACGGAGTATCGACCAGTTTGGCTATGCCGCCTGTCGGCACTTCCGAGAAGTCGACATCAACGCCATAATCTTCGATCGTATACATTCCGTTCGGAGCGGCTTTTACAAAGTCGAGATCGAATTTCTTCTGGTTTTCTACAGACCGTTCAGCAAGAGCCTCCGGATCCATGTCGCAATCGGAGAAGTGCGTCCAGAAAGAGAAAAGAGGCGCGTTCGTTGCACGGTGACCGAACACCTTTTGAATGCGTGCTGAATATACCATTAGGCAATAGCCTCCTGTTCTGCCGTTGTGAAGGGCAGTTGGTTATTCTTGGAATTGAGAATTGAGAATTGGAAGTTGGCCTGAGGGCCGACCGTTAGCTTGGTGGTTTGAGGGCCGAGCACGCGCGCATCAAGCGCGCACGCATGGTCTCGGCGTCCTCGTCACTCAAAAATGGCTCGCGTTCGCGACTCCAGACCACCTTGGGCCAGAAGGGGTCATCAGTTTGTCGGGCAACCAGGTGAACATGCATTTGGCCCACGATGTTACCAAGGTCGCCGACATTGATCCTGACAGGGTTGAACTCTTGCTCAAGCCC
Source organism: uncultured Cohaesibacter sp. (assembly GCA_963676965.2). GTDB lineage: Bacteria > Pseudomonadota > Alphaproteobacteria > Rhizobiales > Cohaesibacteraceae > Cohaesibacter. Next base: position 152,865 of record CAXXSO010000082.1, on the reverse strand, counting down.
TTTGGTGATCGATGCAATCTCTTCGATGAAAATCTTTCGATCCTCAGGGCAAAGATGATGGAACTCTTCAACTCCAGCCTTTCTCGGTACGAGCAAAAGCCATGGAATCCTGCGCTCTTCCATCATCAGGATATCGCTAAGCTCCGTTTTTAGCAGAGGGCGCGTGGCCTTGATCAGGCGTTCGTGCAGTTTGAAGGTTCCATCCGTCATTTTGCTAGACCCCAGTTGTGGCTTGTTTTGCCTTGCTGTTGCGGAAATATCCATAAAGAGGATAGGCAAGGACCAAGAGGCTTAGTCCAACCAACAGCCAGGACAGGGGCGACGCGACAAGTGAAGTGGCATCACCTTGGTTGATGAGCAAAGTCAGGCGCAGGTTCTTCTCGACCATATCACCCAGAACCAGCCCCAGAACGATCGGCGCCAGCGGCACATGCACGCGAGACAGGACATAACCGATGACACCGAAGCCGAGCATCAGCCAGCAGTTGAACATATTGTTCGACAAGGCGTAAATGCCAACGAAGGTCAGGGAGAGGATCATTGGTGCCAGAACCGTCTGTGGTAACCGCATGACATAGGCAAACAGCTTGATCGAGATCGTGCCACCAAAGGCGAAAAGCACCAGAGAGGTAAGGAGCATTTGCCACATGAAGCCGTATACGATGTCAGGTGTGTTGCGGAACAGCATCGGGCCGGGCTGCAGGCCATGAACAAGCAAACCTGCAAGGATGACAGCGGCAACGCCACTTCCCGGAACACCCAGAACCAGAGCGGGAATCATGGCCGCTGCATTGTCTGCGTTGTTGCCACATTCTGCCGCCGCGACACCTTTGGTGTTGCCTTTGCCGAAGCTGTCCGGGTCATTGGAAGCCCGCTTGGTTTCATTGTAGGCGATAAAGGCAGCCATGGATCCACCCGTTGCCGGCAGAATGCCAACACCGATGCCGATCAGGGAGCTGCGGATCCAGGTCGGAATGAACTGTCTGGCATTCTTCCAGAAACTGTCATCGGGACCGGATTCAATCTTGATCCTCTGTGAAGCGGTTTCGATTTTTTTCTCAACCATTCTGATCGCGGGAGGAATGGCATAAAGACCAGTCAGAATGATCAGGATGTTGATGCCATCGAGCAATTCGCGTTGGTCAAAGACAAAGCGGTCAGCCCCGGTCACAACATCAGAGCCAATGGCGCCAAACATGAGACCCATCAATCCGGCAAGAATGCCTTTGACCGGATCCTTGCCCAGAAGAACGGAAATAGCCGAGAGGCCGAAGACGCCAACCCAGAAATATTCGGCAGGGCCAAACATCAGGGTGACTTTGACAAGCGGCGGAGCGAACAGCATCAGGGAAATCGCGCTGGCTGCGCCGCCAATAGCGGAAGACCAGCAGGCGATTTTCATCGCGTAAGCGGCGCGCCCTTGTTGCGCAAGCGGGTTGCCGTCAAAGGTGGTTACGACAGAGGGAGGCGTGCCGGGGATATTGAGCAGAATTGCCGGGATGGCACCGCCATACATGGCACCATTATAGATACCAGCCATCATGCCCAACGCCACCAATGGCTGCATGGAAAAGGTAAGCGGAATAAGCACCGCGATTGCCATGGTGGCTGTCAAACCGGGCAGAGACCCCACCACCATGCCAGCGAATACGCCAACCAGCATGCCTAGAATATTCTGCCATTCCATAACAAACGGAAAGGCATGAAAGATAGCTGCAATTGTTTCACTCATGTCTGTCTTCCTAATTTGCTACACTGAAAAGGCTGACGATGAATTCATGCGGCAGCGGACGGTCGAAAAGCAAAACGAATACGAGATAGACAAACAGGCAGAAGCCTGCGGTCGCACCGATGAGCGCTGGCCAGTTTTTGTATCCGGCAAAGCGGGCCATAGAGACAATGAGCAGGGCCGAGGCCGTAAAATAGCCGACATAATTGACGATGAGCAGAAAGGCGATAAAGATCATCAGGCCGCCAAACATGCGTTTGACATTGATGGAGAATGTCCATCCATTCATATCTTCACCCAAAGTGCGAACAGAGGCGCCCGTTATGCTTCTGATGATCATCAGGATCGAACAGACCGCGATGCCACCCAAGATGAAATTCGGGAACATTTGCGCGCCTGCCGGAATGTCCTTGATCGATAACCAAAAGATCGCAGCACCGATCAGCAGCACGATGGAGAGGCTGATTTCAGAAGTTTTATAGTTCATTTACCTGATCCTAAAGACAAACCGGCAGCTTTTGTTGCTGCCGGCTGCACCATTGAGATTAGTTAGTCCAAGGAGTTTTTTCCCAGGTAATATCAAGATTCTTGCTGGTTTCGGTAAGGAACTTGTCATATTTTTTGTCATCGAGATACAAAACCGGAACACCCGCTGATTTTGCTTTTGCAGCATATTCGGGGTCATTGATGGCTTTCTCGACTGCAGCGCTCAGTTTCTCGACAATGTCATCCGGGGTGCCAGCTGGAACAGCAAGGCCACGCGAAGAGCCATTGATCACATCAACGCCCTGCTCTTTAAAGGTTGGCACGTCTGGCGCCATTGGAGAGCGCTCTTCGGACATCACGCCAAGAATGCGCATTTTGCCTTCCTGCATATAGTCAACAGCTTCACTGAGATTGAAAGCGGCTGCGGGAATGTGCCCACCCAACAAAGCCGTCCGCAAAGGCGCGGTGCTACCAAAAGGAACATGGTTGAAGGTCGCACCGGTTTTGGCCTGCATCTGAAGAATAGCAATATGTTCACTGGAGCCAACCGAGCCGGAGGTGCCGATTGGAAGCGCTTTAGGATTGTCTAGACCGAACTGGATCAGCTCTTTGAGGTCCTTGAATTTGCTGTCTGCGGGGACTGCGATGATGCCTGGGTCATAGACGAGGTTTGCCACGCCTTTGAAGCTTTTGGGAGAATAAGATGTCTCGCGTTCATAGGAATAGGCGAACATTGCCGGCAGATTGATGAAGCCGATTGTGTAGCCATCGGTTTTGGCCGAGGCGAGCAGCGAGAAACCGATTTCGCCACCAGCACCTGGCTTGTTGATCACCACCAGATCGGTATCAAGATATTTCTCGATGAATGGTTCGATGGTGCGCGCGGCAACATCGGTACCACCACCTGGCCCGAAGGCGACGATCACATCAACCGGTTTGTCAGGGTAATCGGCCGAAAAAGCTGATGTTGCGGAGAGTGCACCAGCAAACAGCAGCGCAGCAGAAGCCGCGACAGCTTTTGTCATCTTGAACATATTGTTCTCCTGTTGGTTTTGGCGTTTGTGAATTTTTTTTCGAAACATAACCACAGGCTTGCTCTAAGGAAAATATTTGTTCAATATGTCTTCCATATTATTTTACTATACCCCTTGGATTCCATGCGCCTTGAACAATTACGCTTTTTTCTCCTGATCGCTCAACACGGGTCAATTTCCGCAGCAGCCCGCGCTGCTTCCATAGCGCAGCCAGCCTTGAGCGTTCACATGCGCCAACTTGAGGAAAATTTGGAAACGACCCTGTTCGAGCGGTCTGTGCGCGGTATCAGGCTTACCGAAGCGGGAAACAAACTGAAAAGACACGCAGACGCGATTTTGCGCCATGTGGAACAGGCGCGTGAAGAGGTCATACAGGTCAGCTCAGAGCCATCGGGTCAGGTTGTCGTGGCTTTGTCAAAGTCGCTGGTCCCACCACTGGCAGGCAAACTCTTTTGGCGGTGCCACGAACGGTTTCCGAAAATACATTTGCGCCTGCTCGACCCCTCGGTCAGGGAGTCTCGTCACTTGATTCAGACACGGGAAGTCGATTTTGGACTTTTGCCAAACGCGTCCACGTTTGAGGATGTCACCACATTCCCGCTTATTGCGCAGGACTTGTATCTCGTTGGCCCCAAACAATCCCGGGATCATGAACCAGATTGTACGGACTGCATAGAACTCAAGGATTTACACCGCTTCCCGTTGGTCATGGGAGGGAAAAATGACCAGCTTAGAATTGAGCTGCAAACCACAGCGATAAAGCATGGCTACGCCATCAATATCGAGGTTGAACAGGATTCTGCAGCCATTTACCACGAGATCGTTCTATGCGGAGAGATCTACACCGTCGTTCCATATTCCATTTTTGCACACGACATTGAGGCAGGCATTCTGTCTGCGCGCAAGATCGTCAACCCCACTCCCGAACGCATCATGAGCATCGTGTTCCGTAAAGACATAGAGCTGTCAAACGCCACCTTGGCGATAAAAACACTGATCATGGAACTGGTTCAGGATGCTGTCTCTGCTGGCGAACTCAGTGGAAGGCTGCTGCAAGAGACCAAACTCTAGTGTCCACCATTTGGGCTGATCTCGAGCCTGTCGCTGTCTTGCGTCATCCGTTTATTCGAGATCGGCCCCCATGCGCACAGACAACCGTTTCGCGATGCGTTTGACATTGGCAATGAGATTTTCGCGGTCCGTCTCGTCGGCATCTTCAATCAGCAGACTGACGGCGATGCCAGCAATCGGCGTATTCTGAGAGTCCAGAACCGGTGCCCCGAAACAAATGATGCCTTCGGCCACTTCCTGATTATCGATGGAATATCCACGTTTGCGGATAACTGCTAAATCCTCCAGCAGCGCATCAACAGATTGTTCGCTGAAAGGGGTTCGTGGTTCTGGCAGTCCGTCCGCATACAGGCGCTTGACCTCGAAATCGCTCATGGAGCTGAGGAAGGCTTTTCCTGTTGCCGTGAAGGCCGCTGGCAACCGCATACCGGCACGAAACTCGATAAGCGAGTGACTGAATTCCGAATTGCGCGCGGCAATATAGACAACTTCAGATCCGTCTCTGACCGTCAATGTGATGGTCGCACCGGGCATCTCTGTTTCCGTGTCCCAAATGGACGCGAACTCTGTTGCAACGTCTGATTGCCGGTTGAAGGCGTTAGACCACCGCATCACATGGGGGCCCAGTTGATAGGATTGATCAGACCGTTTGATGAGCAGGTTAAGCTCCACAAGTGTTTGACAAAGCGTATGAACCGAGCTTTTTGCAAGATCCAACTCCTGCGCCAGCTTTGACACGGTCGGATGTGTCCGACTGCGAGCAACAAAATCCAGAATGCGCGACGCTCTTTCAACCGCTGGTACTAGCTTTGGTGTTGGGTTGTCCATAATTCCTCGACGTTTTTATTTCGCTGCGGTTTTTCCACCTTGACAGGTTTCCAGTTACCCGGATATTGTTTCGGATAACGAAAGACGTTCCATATACTGAACAAAGAACATATTTAGGAACCTCTTTCAAGAAAAAAGATTTTGACATTTCGTCACATCATCACCGTGTGGTTTGGGAGGAGCGCATGGCCTTGAGCGTTAGAGACTGGGCAACCAGATTCAGTCAAGCCTCAGACAATGACGCCGCCATTGGTGCAATGGCCCGTTACTTTACCTGTACCTACCTGCTGGACATGGGCGCCGCCAAGGCGATCGTCCGTATGCTGGATGGCAAGGTGCATGAAATCAATATCAAGCCCGGCCCTCTTGATTCCTACGATTTTGCATTGCGAGCCAGCCCTGACACATGGCGGGAATTCGCTCAGCCCATACCCAATCCGATGTATCACGGTATTTGGTCTGCGAGCTTCCGGCGCGATCTCAAGCTGGAAGGCAACTTGCTTGTCCTAATGCAAAATCTCCGCAATTTCACCATTCAATTTGAGCTGTTGCGCAAAGTCGGCGTGCCGGTTTGAGCCAAACCGTTTGCGGTGCCACCGCGACGGGTCACGATACAATTTCTTTAGGGGGAACCTGATGGTCAAGCACTCTCCGGTCGTGGGTCGGTATGTAACCATCGATGTGGATGGATGCGAATACAAGGTCTTCTATCTGCGCAACGGGCAGGGGCAGCCACTTGTATGTCAGCACACGGCTGGCTGCCACAACCATCAATGGCGTGACCTGCTCGAAGACCCGGACATCACGGCCCAGTATGACGTCATTGCCTATGATCTGGCCCGGCATGGCAAGTCGGATCCACCGACCAACAAGGAGTGGTGGAAAGAGGAATACAAGCTCACAGCCGACCATTTTATGAAATTCATCCTCGCCTTTTGCGATGCGCTGGAGTTGGAAGACCCGATCTTCATGGGGTCGTCCTTCGGTGGCAATGTCGCGTTGCAGCTGGCCCTTCACCACCCCGATCGCTTTCGCGCCGTCATCCCGGTTGAAGCTGCCGAACACGCGCCGGGTTTCTTTCTGGAATGGTGGCGTCACCCGCATGTCAATGCCGCTCAGGTCTGTGCATCCGGTGTGTGGGATCTGATGGCACCGCAAAGTCCGGAGCAGGATCGCTGGGCAACCTGGCATTACTACACCCAGGGCTCGGAAGTGTTTCAGGGCGATCTCTATTTCTATTCGATCGACCATGATCTGCGCGGCCGTTTGGGTGAAATCGATACCGCCCGCTGCCCCGTCGTGATGATGACAGGCACCTATGACTATCTCACCCCACCTGAAGCGACCGAGAATACGGCGCGCCAGATACCGGGCGGCATCTATATCGAAATGGAGGACATCGGACATTTCCCGATGTCGGAAAATTACCCGCTCTTTGCGGTTTATCTCAAAGAAGCGCTGCGCGTGATCGAGAACCGGACCTGACGGCAAGGTCGGGAATGGAATGAACAATCTTATTCGGGAACAGGCATATGAAGATCATTGAATTTGATGAAAAGGGCCAGAAGATTGCGACCGATGCCAGCGCCATCGGCCAGACAATCGGCACCGACAGTTTAGCGGCGCGACCGGTTTCGCAATCCACGGCTTCGTCCCGCAGACGCGGAGAATCCTCCGGCATCGAACTTCATATGTTCCAGACCGGAACGCTGCGCACGAAACTGAAATATATCAAGATGAATCAGGGCGAGGAGGATTTTGAGATTCCCGTGCCGTGGTTTTTGATCAAGCATCCGGCTGGCAATATCGTCATTGATGGCGGCAATGCGGTGGAAGCTGCCATTGACAAGCGCGGCCATTGGGGCTCTGTGGTGGATGCCTATGATCCAGTGATGGACCGCTCGGAAAACTGCGTGGACCAATTGCGCGCTGCGGGCGTGGACCCTGCCTCGATCCGCTATGTGCTGCAATCCCACCTGCATCTGGATCATACCGGCGCGATTGGGCATTTCCCTAACGCCCAGATCATATGCCAGCGCGTCGAATATGAATATGCCTTCAAGCCGCAGTGGTTTTCGCAAGGTGCCTATATCCGTGCGGATTTCGACCGTCCCGGTCTGAACTGGAAGTTTCTTGGCGGCGAATATACCGACAATTTCGACCTGTTCGGCGATGGCACCGTACGCATCATCTTCACGCCGGGTCATGCCCCCGGCCACCAATCATTCCTGGTCACGCTGCCACGGACCGGACCGGTGCTTTTGACCATCGATGCGGCCTATACGATCGATCATTGGGAGAACAAGGCCTTACCCGGACTGGTCCACTCGTCAAGCGATGCGGTCAATTCGGTCGACAAATTGCGGCGCATCGCAAGCGACACCAACGCAATGGTCGTGACCGGCCATGACCCGGACACCTGGCAGAGTTTTTTAAAGGCACCGAATGACTTTTACGACTGAGCAATAAGGCAAGGCTCGGCAAACGGGCATGAGCGATGAGGAACGCACATGCTCATTTTAAGCGGGGATTTCTCCGTTTGGAACAACCCTGACAAAGGCATTTGCCGCAAGGGGTGAATTTAGGAGGAGACGTAAATGAGACTGTTTAGGAAAGCCGTTGTGGCTTTGGGCCTTGTTGCTTTTGGCGCCATGGCCGCACAGGCAGAAGGGGTCGATGAGATCAATCCCGATGTTGCCAAGCGACTGTATAACAAGGATATGCTGGACCCGATGCAGCCCGTCGGTCCAAGCCCGCTGCGGGACTTCAAGGCGAAAAATCCGCCGCCGTGGAAAATCGGCTATGCGTCTTCCTATGCAGGCAACACCTGGCGTGCCAACGCAATGGAAGCTTTGCAGAATGAGATCATTCCCAAATGGAAGGATCTGGGTCTGATCAGCGAAGTGGTCGTCACCCAGTCCAACCTGAACGATTCAACCCAGATCCAGCAGATGCGCCAGCTCGTGGATCAGGGCGTTGATGCCATCTTTGTTTGTTGTTCAAACCCGACAGCCCTCAACCAGACCATCAAATATGCCTATGACAAGGGTGTGCCTGTCTTCTCCATGACCGGCTATCTGACGGCACCGACCGCAATCAATTCGTCGGTGAACTATCAAGTTGCCGGCTTTGAAATCGGCAAGCGCATGGCCGAAGAGCTGGGCGGAAAAGGCAACGTCCTCGTCGTCGAAGGCATTCCGGGCACGTCCGGCTCTGACAGTCAGGATCGCGGCGTCAAGGCCGGTCTGGCAACCGCCCCTGATATCAAGATTGTCGGCTCCATCGCAGGCATGTGGACCGATCAGGTCGCTCAGGGCGAAGTCCAGAAATGGCTGGCCACCCATCCGGGCAAGCTTGACGGTATTGTCGTGCAGTCCGCCGCTGAAATGGGCGTCATCCGCGCGATCAAGCAGTCGGGTCGACAAGGCGTCAAGATCGCCGTTGGCGGTGAGCGCGGAGCATTGTGCACCTGGCGCAAAAATCCGGACATGATCAGTGCAGCAGTCCAAACTTGGCCACCAGCAGACGATGTGAATCTCATCTGGCGCATCATGATGCGGACCCTGCAAGGTCAAGGCCCCAAAGTGCAGTCCGTTCTGGTGGATCCGGTGGTGATCACTCATGATGATGTGATGAAAATGCTGCCTGAGAATTGCGATGAGAATGCCCAGAACTGGCTGAATGTCGGTGCGGATGCTTGGGGCTCAACGGAATATCTCAATCAGTTCTTCGTCAATCCGGCAGATCCGACCAAATACAAGCCTTGATCCGGTCAAGTCCTGTTCCGAACAGATCTTGATCTGACACTACCAAACAGCGCCGTCGCCCTTCTCACTGCCCTTGCATCAGCAAGGGCGGCGGCACCCCTTACTCTTTCGAACCCTTGAATTCCAAGCGAATTGAGAAACACAACCATGTCATCTGCCCAACCATCACAAAGCCAGGCTCGCGAGACGATCTCTGTGCGCAATGTGAAGAAATTTTTCGGGCCAACCCGTGCGCTCGATGGGGTGAGTTTCTCCGCCCGTGCAGGCGAGGTGCATGCGATTGTGGGCGGCAACGGGTGCGGCAAGAGCACCATGGCAAAAGTCGTCTCCGGCGTTCTGCCCGTCGATAGCGGCTCGGTTTCCATTCTGGGTGAAGCACCTTCCACCCCGGCAGAAAGCAAGGCACTGGGCATTTCCACGGTCTATCAGGAAGTACTGGTGGCCGATGAATGCACGGTCGTGGACAATATATTCATGGGATCCGACGCGCTCTTCTCAAAGAGCATGGCGCAAGAGCACAAGGTGGCCCGCGCTGCCGCATTGATGCAGGATCTTGCGGGTGAACCCGTCGATCCCTTCGCTCTTGTCGGCACGCTTCCCCTTGGTCTCAAGCAATGGATCACCATTGCTCGCGCCTTGGTCAGCGACCCCAAAATCTTGATTTTGGACGAGAGTTCCGCAGCACTCGATCTGGACAGCACCGAACGCCTCTTTGCCAAAATGCGCGAATTGCGTGATGGCGGCACGACGATCCTGATCGTGACGCACCGCATCGCCGAGTTGATCCGCATATCGGACCGGGCAACGGTTCTGCGCGATGGCTGCGACGTCGGCGTGTTGGAAAAAGAGCAAATCACCGAGAAGAACCTGCTGGCGCTGATGACCGGAGACGAAACCGCCGGGCGAGCGGTGGATCTCGAAGCACCGCAACCGCAGGGCCATGACCTCGCCATGAAAGCCGAGGCTATTGCGTTGAGCGAGGGTGTCGCCCCCTTTGATTTTGAATTAAGACGCGGCGAAATCGTCGGCATTGCAGGGCTTGATGGTCAAGGTCAGGACGCTTTTGTGCGCGCCTTGGCAGGGGTCGAGCCGGTAAAGACCGGCTTTATCTGGGTGTCAGACCGACAGGGTCAGTTTTCAGTGGTGCGCTCGCTGGCCGATGCTGTGAAAGGCAAAATCGCCTATGTGTCGGGCGACAGAAAGCGCGAGGGCATTTTTGCCTCCCTGTCCATTTTCGAGAATATGGTCATGCCGCTCTATCGGGAAAAGAAGCGTGCGGGTCTTCTTGGTCTTGTGGACTTCGCCACCCTTGTCACCATTTTCAAGCGCGAAGCCGACAATCTGATGATCAAATTCGGGGTCAAGGAAAACATGATCACCTCCCTGTCGGGCGGCAACCAGCAAAAGGTGCTGATCGGACGCGGCTTTGCCATGCGGCCTGATGTGATCGTGTTGAATGATCCGGCGCGCGGCATTGACGTTGGTGCCAAGAACGAGCTTTACAAGCATCTCAGAACCTTCGCCAAGGAGGACAAGTCGGTCGTTTATATGTCCTCCGAGCTGGAGGAATTCATCGGCTTTGCGACACGCATCATCGTGTTTCGCAACGGGACGCCCTTCGATGCCTTCGATGGCCGTCAGTTTGATTCCAAACAAATCCTCGAAGCCATGTTTGGACAAACGGACGGACGCGGGCTTCAAGCGCCATGGGGCCTGAAGCCTGAGGGGACGGCGAGGGCATCCGAACCCGAGGTGACTGAGCCAGTCGTCACCCAGTCGGTTGCCAGCATGCAAGCTGAACGAACCGACGAGGTGCTGATGGCACGTGAAGACAGCGTAGCGGTCAAGACCAAGGCGCCGAAAACACCCACATCCACACCCGAGCGCCCTGCTGTGCGCTCCATTCGCATCGTCGAATTCGATGCCGAAACCGGGCAGCCGCGCTCCATTGGTTCCAAAGGGGGTGCCGCATGACCGACGCAAGCATCAACAAGATCGACGCTGTGGGCGAGGGGACCGGCGACAATCAAGGACAAGCACAAGGCGGGCGGGCAAATCCGTTCCTCTTGGTGCCGATCACCTTGTTCTTCCTGTTGCTCGGTCTGGCGTCGCTGCGTTCGCCCAGCCTGATGACCGTATCGGGCATTGGCAGTGCCATTGTCGTAGCGACACCATTGGTTCTGGCCACTTATGCGCTGATGGCCTCGGTCATTTCCGGTCGCGGCACCGTGGATCTGTCAATCGGGCCGCTGATCAGCTTCATCAACGTGACTTTGATCCAGCTTTATGCAGCCGGGCTGTTGCAAAATCCGATCTCTGTCTTTCTCTATGCCCTGTTTGTCGGCGCGGCCTACCAGTTTTTGTTCGCACTGGTGGTGCTCTATGTGCGGGTGCAGCCGATCATCGTGTCTCTTTCTGGCTATCTGGCCTTGTCCGGGATCAATCTGGTCATCCTGCCGCGACCGGGGGGGATGGCACCTGAATTCATGGCCGAATGGGGCCTCGGGACATCCATCTTCTCGCCGGTCTTCGTCATCCTGATTGTGGCAACCTTAGCCTGGCTGCTGTTCACGCGCACCGCCTTCTATACCCATCTGCGCCTGATGGGGTCCGATGAGCGGGCGGCCTATACGGCCGGTGTGCCGATCTATATCGTCCGCATTGGGGCCCATCTCATTTCCGGCTGCTTTGCAGGGCTGACCGCCATTGCCTTCACCGGTCTGATTGCGTCGGGCGACCCTTCGCAGGGCACCACCTACACGTTGATCTCGGTCACCGCTTTGGTGTTGGGCGGCGCGTCTCTGGCCGGTGGCCGTGCCGGTGTCTTCGGGTCATTCCTTGGGGCCGTGAACCTCTATCTTATCACCTTTGTACTGGCGACTTTCAATTTCGGCGCGGTGCAGAGCTTTGTGACCAACCTTGCCTATGGCTCCATTCTGGTCATCTCCCTTCTGCTGACGCTGATCATCCCCTTCATCACCCGTCACATCCGCAATTTCTCGCCGGTTCTGTATTTTGTAGCCCTTGGCGTTTTGGCGATGGGCATCATTCTGCATTCGACCAACGATATCGACCCAAGAGCGAGGAACACGAAACCAGAAGAGAGCGTGGTAACCACCATCGCGCCTCTGGCTCCTATCGATGCCAAGGCGTTCTACGTGGCGCCACTGGAAGTCGCAACGCCGACCGCAAAGGACGAAGCTTTGCGCGCCATGGCGATGCCGCTGGTGCTGTCCGTTCTGCTCCTCATATTCATCGCGGTCTTTGTAAGGATTGCCGTGAGCCAGTCCGACCGGAAGACGGTCGCGCCGGTCGTCGCAACGGTCGTCGCCTCGCTTGTGCTCTATATCGCATTCCTCATGCAGGACACGGCCAAGACGCCCGTCAAAGCGCCCGTTCCCAACGCGCAGATGCCCAATACACAGATGCCTAGCGCGCAAACACCCGGCTCGCAAATGGAGGATAGCAAATGACTTCCATGTCACCCCAGCCGCGTCTCAGCTTGCCCGTGATCATCATCGGGCTGGCCATCGCCAGCATTCTTACCGTGATCGGCGTGGTGTTTGGTTTCAAGCAGGGCTTGTCCGTCCAATTGATCATCCTGTCTGCCATCACCACCATGGTGGCCTTCATGTGGGGCTGGCGCTTTGTCCTTGGCCAGTTTGCCAGTCACTTCGCCAAGAGCGAAAATCAGGCTGAAGAAGGCACCATCAGCGAAGGCCGTAAGGTCTGGCTGCAATTCAGGGCGCCACTCTACGGATTGCTGTTCCTGATCGCGCTGTTTCTGATCCTGTCGTTGACGGTCGAGAGCTTCTTCAACATCTGGAACATTGTTTCCTTCCTCATCATCCTGACCATCATCGTGTTGACCCGCACGCTCGGGCGCTATTTCGAGCAGAACCGGTCCGCCTTCATTGGCATCATGGTCCTGTGCGGCCTGTTTTCCATCGGGTCGATGAATATCGATGGCTTCGCGTCCGGTGCCAATATCAAGGCCATGCTGCTCTTTGCCTCCTTCCTTGGCATTGCATCGGTCGGGCAGACACTGGTGGCCTTGCTGGGCGGGCTTGACCTCTCGATCCCCTTCATCATTGGCGCGGCCAATGTGGGCCTGTTGTATCTCATCAGCCTTGGCGTCCCATCCTGGCTGGCGGTGATCATCGTTCTGCTGACGGGTGCGATTCTTGGCGTCATCAACGGGCTACTTAGCTACCGTTTGCAGGGACAGGCGCTGATCGTCACCCTTGGAACCGGCTTCGCCATCTCCGGCGGCATTCAGATCCTCACCTCGATTGGCTCGGCCTATTCGGGCAACGTGTTTGGTCAGGTGCCTGACTGGCTGTCCAACCTTGCCGCGATGAACGGCTCGACCTTCGGTCTGCCGTTCCCGCCCGTGATCGCGATCTGGGGGCTGGTTCTGATCCTGCTGACCGTGGGCATGAAATACACCGTCTATGGCCGTTATCTGTATGCGCTGGGTGTGAACCGCACGTCTGCCAGCCGCGTCATGATTTCAGAGCTTGGCTATTGGGTCACAATGTATGCCATTTCCGGTTTCTTTGCCGCCATGGCCGGGGCCCTGCTGCTGGGCTGGTCCGGTGGTGGTTTCATCGGTGTGGGCGATCAATATCTATTCCTGACATTGGCCGCGGTCGTCGTCGGGGGAACGTCCCTTCTGGGCGGTCAGGGCAGTTATGGCTTTACCGTCATCGGGGTTCTCGTCTTGCAAGTTCTTTCATCTTTCCTCATCGGCATCGGTCTCGAATTCGAATGGCAGCAATTCATTTTCGGTCTGCTCATTTTGCCGATGGTCGCGCTCTATGCCCGTTCGCCGCATATCAGAACGCAAATCTAGGAAGGTGGTTATGAGGTATCTGTTTAATCGTCCAGGGAGGACATAACATGGCGGTTTTCGAAACGGCTGATATCACAGCGGCCAGTTATTCGACTGCGCTTTTGGGTCTGGTCGCAACAAGCGTGCTGCTTTTCATCGGGTCTGGATGGGCAGAGCGCAGCTGGAAATTGCCCGTGACGCTGTGCGGCATCGCGGCTCTGGTCGGGGTTGGTGCCGTCTATGAGGCACGGGGCGCCTGGTTGGCAGTTCAACATGTGCCCGTCGGCTATCATTATGTCGGCTGGGGGGTGTCCATGCCGCTGCAAATTCTGGCGCTCTATTTCTTTGCGGCCCGATGTGGTGGTCTGGGAGCTGGTCTGTTCTGGCGCTTGGCCATTGTCTCCAACCTCATGGTGTTCGTTCGCTATCTTGGCGAGGCAAGCCTGATGAACGAGACGCTGGCCTTTCTCATCGGGCTTATCCTGTGGCTTTACATTCTCGGAGAGTTGTTCTTCGGCCGCATGGACGAGGTTATCCGGGGATCGCTCAGCGAACCGGTAAGACGGGGCTATTTCTGGCTTCGGCTGATTGTGACAGTCGGCTGGGCCGTCTATCCGCTGGGCAACTTCCTGACTTCCTTCAGTGGCTACACTGATACAGGGGCCCTTTCCGTAACCTACAACATCGCCGATTTCCTGAACCGCATGGCTTTTGGCATGGCCGTTCTGGCATCTGCCTTGATCGACAGCAAGGAGAAAGAAGATGCGTGAGACATCACTGCCAAAGCTCATCCATAAATCTGTTTTTCAAAATGAAGGGGAAGCCAAATGAAGGGTGCAGACTTCATCGCAATTATCATTCTGGCGGCGATCGTCATCGCGGTCTGCGCCTATCTCTTGCATTGGCTCTATCGCCGATCAACGAAGGATATTTCCTTCGTCCGCACAGGCTTTGGTGGTGAAAAGGTCGTAATGGGTGGGGGCGCGTTCGTACTCCCGATCCTGCATGACATCACCGAAGTCAACATGAACATGTTGCGGCTCGAAATCACGCGGGCCAGAGAAAAATCACTCATCACCAAGGACCGCATGCGGGTCGAACTGACGGTGGAATTCTATGTGCGTGTGGCACCCGAGGAAGCAGCCGTTGCAACCGCTGCCCGCTCTCTGGGCAACCGAACCATGAATGCCGAACAGCTCAAGGATCTCGTTCAGGGTCGCTTTGTCGATGCCATGGGTGGTGCTGCAGCAACCATGAGCCTTGAAGAAATTCATGAAAATCGTCAGGCTTTTGTCAAAGAAGTGCGCATGGAAGTGGCTGAAAGTCTGGAAGTGGACGGTCTGGAACTGGAATCGGTCTCCCTCACGTCCCTTGATCAAACGGATATCTCATTGTTTGATCCGTCCAACACCTTTGACGCGCAAGGGTTGACGATCCTGACCGAACAGATCGAAACCCGGAAGAAAAAGCGCAACGACATCGAAAAAGACGCGATGATCGCCATCCGCTCCAAAAACCTCGAAGCGGAAAAACGGTCGTTGGAAATTCAGCGTGATACCGAATATGCACGGCTGGCTCATGAGGCGGAAGTGTCCGTTCAGCGCGCCCAGCGCAAGGCAGAGATTTCCAACGAGAATGCCACCCGCCAGCGCGAAATCGAGGAAGCCCAGCTGCGCGAACGCGAAGTTGTCGAGCGTGCCCGGATCGCGATGGAACAACAGATCGAGACGGTCGAAATCAAACGCAAGGAAGCTCTTGCACTTGAGGAACAGGCACGCGAAATCGCGATTTCAGCAAAGTCCAAGGAACGTTCCATGGCCGAGGCCGAGGCCGAAGAGGCAAGGGCAAAAATGGTCGCGGCTGCCGAGCGGGTTCAGACCATCCGCGATACTGAAATCGCCAACCGGCAAAAAACCATCGCGCTGCTGGAATCCCAAAAGATTGCAGAAGCCGAAGGCGCCCGCATCCGGGTGCTGGCAGAGGCCGAGAAGGCCGCCGCCGAAGATCGCGCCAAGGCCGACAATATTGCGGTGGCAGCAATGGCCGAGCGCTACAAGGTGGAAGCCGAAGGCAAGCTCGCCCTCAATGAAGCGGAGAATATGCGCTCCGATGCATCCCGCCGCAGTGGTCTGCACAAGGCTCTGGTCGAGAAACTGCCAGACATTATCCGCGAAAGCGTCAAGCCTATGGAGAAGATCGAAGGCATAAAGATCCTCCATGTCGACGGCATGCCGGGCTTCTCGGGCGCAGGTGGCACAGGTGGTGCTGGCGCGGGAGGCAATGGCGCATCAGATGGCGAAGGTGGTTCCCCGCGCGAAGGCAACCTGGCCGATCAGGTGGTTTCTTCCGCTCTGCGCTACCGGTCCCAAGCCCCCTTTGTCGACCAGCTTCTGGGAGAAATAGGCCTGAATTCGGACAATGTGCATCGCACTCATACGCTGCAGGACCTCTCAAAGATTGTCTATACGGAGCCAAATGGCCCGTCGGGCACCGAGGAGAAGGCAGCCAAGAGCCCCAAAGGAGCCAAGGGCACGTCAACCAGCGATTCCAAGCCAGTGAATTAGGCGTCTGGAAGCGCGTGCATCATCACGCTTTGAAGCAATGGGGTTCCAATTCCTCTCCGGGTGTCATTCAAACCCGGAGAGGGTAGGGAGTGAACTGAATGTTGAAGCTATCCATAACGGAACGCGATTTGTTGGTCCACGCCAACTGGGCCGTGCTCGGCCTTTGTGGGGCTGCCTTTCTGCTGGAAGGCTTTGCGGATGACAGTTTCATGCTTTCTCTGGTGGGGATCTGCGTGATTGTAACCGGGTTTGTTGCACATATGGTGATCAATGCCATCGCCGGAACCGGCTTTTCAGCAGGGGAAAGCGCACTGGGAATGGGTTTGTTCGGCATTGCGATCCTGGTTTTCATTGCAGCTTGGCTGCAGGGGGCGCTGTCCATGTCCGACTATTGGTCCGGCCTTGCTCTCTTTGCCGTCCTCACCGTTGGTTTGCCGGTCTATCTGGCCACCCGCTACGGGTTAAGAGGCGCATTTTCCCATTTTCACATTAAACATGATCAGATGGGGAAGACCGGGAAATGAGCGTTGCAACCCACATGATCTGGCTGCCTCTGCTGGTTCTGGCCTATGGTCTGCTTGTTCTGTATTGGGCGCGGATCGCGGTCAATGCGGGCAGCAGGGAGGATGGCTTCTTCTCCGCCGGGCATGCCTTGCCCGCTTGGGTTGGAGCCTTGATACTGGCGGGCGCAAGCCTGTTCATCTGGCTTCTTTTTGCGGGCAGTCAGCAGATTGCGCAAAGCGGATTTTCCTTGCCTGCATTGCTGCTGGCAGGTGTCATTCTGCCGTTGCCCGGCGTCATATTTTTCAAGCGCAGCTGGTTCATTGCCGAGCGCATGCGCGTTTCCTCGCAGGCCGACATCTTCCGGCTCTATTATCAAAGTCCGTTGCTGGTCTGTTTTTCCGTCGCGGTCGCGCTGCTCTTCGCGTTGGGATCCTGCGGACTGCAGGTGCGCTTTCTGGCCCATCTTGCCGAAGCTCTGAGCGATGGGGCTGTGTCGCAACTTGGGGCGTCGGTGTTTTTCGCCGCCATTCTCTTTGCCGGGATAGGCATTGGCGGGATGCGATCCATCGGTTATTTGGGCGTGCTCCAGACCGTTCTGGCATCGACCGCAGTCATTCTGCTGGCTGGCTTTTGCCTTGTCTATGTCGGCGGCTTTGAGGCGCTGAATACCAAGCTGCATGCCTTTTCAATGATCCAGGGCAATGGGCACTTTTTCGAAGTCGGCAAGGTCATCGACTTCACCGCCGGACTGGGGCGTGGCGGCGCGGTCTCCGGCTCGCAGACCAGCCTTGCCAATCTCTCGCTTGCTTTCGCATTGATGGGCTTTCAGGCCAGCCCTCTGGCCTTCAAGCTGATCTTGTCAACCCGCAACGCCAACGGCCTTGCGGTGGGCCAGACTTGGGTGACCGCCGGTTTCATCGGCCTATTAGTGGTCTTTGCAATCGGTCTGATCGGCGCTTCCGGTCTGGGTTGATACGAAGCTTCAGCTTCTGCCTGTGTTGCTTCACATCATGGCCCAGTCACCATGGTTCGCTGCCACGATCTTTCTGGGGCTGCTTGCCGGTGTCCAGCTGCTTGCGGGTCTGTCGCTGTTCGTGGCCGCCGAGGGCGTGATCCGACATGTCTACAAACCCTATTTCCATTCAAGGCTGACCAAGCGCGAAACCGTAATGCTGACGCGGATCGCGATCGCCATTCTGGCGGTTCTGGCGATGATTTTGCAGAATATTGCCCCGGTAACCCTGTCGGCACTGGCCTCCTTGGCCCTGCCGCTGTCCTTCCAGCTTTGCACGCCGCTTCTGGGGGTGGTCCGGTTCGGTTGGATAACCAGACAGGCGGCGGTTGTTGGCGCGGCCTTCGGGGCCTTTGGCGTCATTATGACGGAACCGTTCGGCTATCAGATTTTATCATTCTTTGGATTGGAACTGCCGTGGGGGCGCTGGCCCTGGACCATTCACTCGGCCATGTGGGGCATGGCGCTCAACGTCACTGCCGTCTTGATCATTTCCGCGATTACCAATCGGGAAACGCTGGGGCGGGAAGCGCGAGATGTGCGCGCAATGCTGGCAGGCCTGGGCGGGAATGGGGGAAGCAATCGCAACCTCAAGTCAGCGGCATGGTCCCTGACGCTGATCTGGTTCTTTCTGAGTGTCGGCCCGGGGCTTATTTTCGGCAACAAGGCATTTGTTGCAAGTGCGCAAGATCAACCGGTCTGGCTGTTGGGCATGCCATCTCTATGGGCATGGACGCTGGGAAGCTGGATCTGTGGTGTAGGACTTGTATGGTTCCTTGCCTACAAGTTAGAGATGGCAAGCCCAATGAAGGTGACCATCGCCGCTTATGAGCCGATTGAACGTCTGAGACGAGATCAGTCAGACAGGGAGGCAGAAAGGCTGCGCGCCTTGATCATTGCCGGGGCCATTACATTTGGTCTGGCAGTGCTGACCGCCTTCAGCTTCGGTTCTTGAGTGTGGAAAATTCTGGGAGGAGAAGAATATGAAACCATTTACTTTCAATACGTTGCGATCGATCCGGTTCGGCGTTGGGCTGTTTGCCCAAGTGGGAGAGATTGTCAAAGCGGAGATCGGGGACCGGATCATGGTGGTTACCGATCCGGGCATGATTGCGACTGGTCTGGTGGACCGCGCCTTAAAAAACCCTTGAGGGGGGCCGGTGTCGCGGTCGAACTCTTCTCGGACGTGGAAGCTGATCCGCCCGAAGCGGTTGTTCTCGCGGCTGCCAATCGGGCAAAAGACAGCAATGTCGATGGTATCCTCGGATTTGGCGGCGGATCATCGCTCGATGTGGCCAAACTGGTCGCCTTGTTGGCAAGGAGTGGCGAGGAGCTCAAGGATGTCTATGGCATTGGCAATGTCAAGGGACTGCGGCTGCCGCTCATTCTTGTGCCGACAACTGCCGGAACAGGCTCCGAAGTGACCCCAATTTCCGTTGTCACCACCGGCACCAATGAGAAAATGGCTGTCCTCTCGCCGGTGATTTTGCCCGATATCGCTTTGCTGGATCCTGAGCTGACCTATGGTCTGCCGCCGCATATTACGGCTGCCACTGGCATCGATGCCATGGTGCATGCGATTGAAGCCTATGCCTCGGCCAACGCCAACAACAATCCGGTCTCGCGGATATTGGCAACGCAAGCACTCTCTTTGATGGGGCCATCAGTGCTGAAGGCCGTTCAGACCGGAAGCGACGAGACGGCGCGCGCAAACATGCTGCTCGGCTCCATGCTGGCAGGGCAGGCCTTTGCTAACTCGCCGGTGGCTGCTGTCCATGCGCTGGCCTATCCGCTTGGCGGGCATTTCCATATCCCCCATGGACTGTCCAACGCCCTTGTCCTGCCGCATGTGTTGCGCTTCAACATCGTCACTTCCCATGAACCCTATGCGGAGCTAGCACCTTTTGCCTTTCCTGAATTGTCCCGGTTCGAAGGACAGGAACGCGCTGCTGCCTTCTGTGATCGCTTGGCGGAGCTGACTGCCGAGTGCGGATTGCCGCTGAATCTGAGGGCCATGAATGTGCCCGAAGACATGCTGTCAAAGCTTGCCTCTGATGCGATGAACCAGACGCGTCTCCTCGTCAACAACCCCCGCCCGATGGAAGAAGCAGATGCGCTTGCCATTTATCGGGCTGCCTATTAAATGACATCAGAAACAGAAAGGATGGGATGCCATGTTGGAGCTTTCCGATCAAAGCCTTTTGGAACACCGCGCCTTTCTTGGAGGGGAGTGGGTCTCAAACGGCAAAACCTTCAGCGTAACGAACCCGGCAACCGGGGAAAAAATCGCTGATGTGACGGATTTGTCCGCCGATGATGTCACCAGTGCCATCGACGCGGCCTATGTGGCACAGAAGGCGTGGCGATCCAAGACTGCCAAGGAACGCTGCGCAATTCTGTTGCGCTGGAACGACCTGCTGTTGGAAAATCAGGACGATCTGGCCAAAATCCTGACCGCTGAAATGGGCAAACCTCTCGCCGAGGCCAAGGGCGAAATCGCCTATGGGGCATCCTTCATTCAGTGGTTCGCAGAGGAAGGACGCCGGGTCTATGGCGATGTTATTCCGGGCCATCAGGAAGACAAGCGCATCGTCGTAATCAAACAGCCCATAGGGGTTGTCGGCTCAATCACCCCTTGGAATTTTCCAAATGCGATGATCGCCCGCAAGGTGGCCCCCGCTCTGGCATCGGGATGCACCTTCGTTGGTCGTCCGGCTGAAAAAACCCCCTTGTCGGCGCTTGCCATGGCGGTTCTGGCCGAACGGGCAGGGGTCCCCAAGGGTGTCTTGTCGATTGTCACCAGTTCGGATTCCAAGGGCGTGGGGCTAGAGCTCTGCACCAACCCCAAGGTCCGCAAGCTCACCTTCACAGGCTCGACGCAGGTCGGCCGCATCCTGATGCAGCAATGCGCGCACGACATCAAGAAGCTGTCGTTGGAACTGGGTGGCAATGCGCCATTTCTGGTGTTCAATGATGCCGATCTCGACGCTGCGGTCGAGGGGGCTATGATCGCCAAATATCGCAATTCCGGGCAGACCTGTGTCTGCGCCAACCGCATCTATGTCCAGAGTGGCGTGACCGAGGCCTTTACCAAGAAACTGGCTGATGCCATCAGCAAGCTCAAGGTCGGCAACGGCATGCAAGACGGCGTCACCATCGGCCCCCTGATCGACGAGGCCGGGCTTGAAAAGGTTGAAGACCATATCTCTGACGCGGTATCGAAAGGAGCCACGATCTATACCGGTGGCAGGCGATCCGAGCTTGGCGGTACCTTTTTCGAGCCGACCCTGTTGTCCGGGGTTAGCGCTGGCATGAAGGTCTTGTCCGAAGAAACATTCGGCCCGGTTGCCCCGGTGATCACGTTCGAGACCGTGGATGAAGCGATAGAGCTTGCCAACAACACCGAATTCGGATTGGCCGCCTATTTCTATGCTCGGGACATTTCAACCGTCTGGCGGGTCGCCGAAGAATTGGAAAGTGGCATGGTGGGCATCAATACCGGCCTCGTCTCCACCGCCGAGGCGCCATTCGGAGGCGTCAAGTCTTCCGGCCTCGGCCGCGAGGGCTCCAAATACGGCATTGAGGACTTTCTGGAACAGAAATATCTCTGTTACAGCATCTAACAAAGCAGGACAGATCGACCGGAGGTTGATCTGTCCTGCTTTTGAAGGGGGCATCTTGAAGATCAGATGCTGCCCAAACATTGCCACCCGTCACGGCTAACCCGGGTCACCTTCTCCCACTTTTTTCAAATTTTGGTACTCTCCCAGAAAATCCTCGCGAAAAGGAAACTCCTTTCGACAGTCCGTGATACGTTGCTGTTTCAGCTCGAGAAGCTGGTAATGCTCCTCAGCGGGGAAACGGACCAAAAGGTTGTCTTCGTCAATCCATGGAGGGCATAGCAAGGAGTGTCCGTAATTCTGTCCGGCGCGGTTCAGGCTGAGAAAAAATACCTGATTTTCAAGAGCACGGCAGATTACGAAAGGTTCCCAACTGGCAAAGGTTGTGTCGCGTCCAAAGGCTACGGGATGCAAGATGACATCGACCCGATGCTTCAAGCACAAATGCCGTATGAGTTCCGGGAAGCGAAAGTCATAACAGATGATGCTTGAACACCGCATTCCTCCGCATTCAAATACCAGCAAGGAATTGCCGCGCTCGAAATAGTCTCTTTCCTGTGAAGCTCCAAATTCAGCAATATGCAACTTCTCATATGTACCGGCAATCGATCCGTCAGGTGCCAGGACAACGAAGGAAATGTAGAACTTGTTGTCTATTCGCCGTGGAAGGCTCAGACCCACATGACGCCCTGCCTCCTGCGCCAGCATTGCGCAGGCGGTTACCGTTGGGCCGTTCAAATCTTCACCCAACCGATCCAGAGCGGCAAAGGTGTCCCTGGAATAGTCTATAGTGAAGAGTTCGGGGAACAGGACAAGGTCACAATCGTCCTCTCGCAGGCGGGCTTTCGCCTTGTTCAGGACGCGGGCAACATGCTGATCGCGCTCCTCTGGAGTGCGGATCCGCGGTATGGTGGTCTGGCAGGCAAGAATACGCACAATCAAGATCTCAGGTTGGTGAATTCGGGCGTAAAGCCATCGTCGAGGGGAAATATTGGACGACGCAAGCGCGTCCAGTCGGTTTCATTGATTGCGCATGTGGTCGGCCCTGCAGTGTCAAGATGCAGGCGCAAAGGGGCGGTCGCATAATATTTCTGAAAGTTCATCGGGTTTCTTACGACAACAAATTTACGTTGCCAAGGATCGATACCCAGAGATTGAAATTGTTCGGCTGCATTTTCATATGTCGGCTCGCTGCATAAGACGACATCCAGATTTCCCACCTTCAGGTGAGCCGTGCGGCCCATGCTGGAGGGCATGTCGCTCAGCCAGCCGCTTTCGTAGCTAAACGTGCCGTCCGTCAATGCAATCACCTCGGCCTTGGCCTTGACGGGAGAACCGTATCCGGGTGAGAGCTTGTTGCCAATCTGTGCCTCAAAGCTGTTGCCAACACCAATGCGGTCGGCCTCCTCCACCGTTTGCGGGTCGGTAATTAACAAGCACCCGGTGGCATCGGGCGCATGGTTCAGCAAGGCTTCAAGCATCGTGGCACTGTCGCCAAAGGCACCCCCTCCGACAGTATCGGATGCTTCAGACAGCACGACAGGCGCGGCCCCGGTTTCCAGTCCCAGGGCAATGGCTTGTTCCGGTTCAACCGTATCGACCAGAAAACGGTGCCGGTTCTGCCATAGAAAATCGGCCATCGTGTGAGCCGCATGATCGGCCAAAGCCGGGTCATCATCGGAAATGGCGACAACGGAAAGACAGGTGCTTGGATGGTCAATACCATGCTGTACCGTGAAATAGCTGGCTGACAGCATGTTTTCCTGTGCTTCGAGGTCCCGCGCCAAAGCATAAAGCTCCGTCATAGGGCCTCCGATCCGGGTGCCCTGATTTTGACAGGCCACCAGCATTGGCAATTTTAGCGCCGCCATGCAGGGCTTGATTTCACCACGCAGTTGCCGGATCAGCAACCGGGCGGCGCGTTGGCCGGTCTCGAAGACATCTTCGTGCGGATAATGCTCATATCCGATTATCACGTCGGCGCCTGTCATCATGCGCGGTTTGATCGTGCCATGGAGATCAAGCGTCACGACGAGTGGTGTTTCAGGTCCGATCCGCTGACGTACCGCCATGATCAGGGCTCCGTCCACATCGGCTTCTTCCTGAGCAATGGCCGCTCCGTGGAGTGCAAGAAATACCGCATCTACAGGCCCGGCCATGTCCAGTCGTTCAAGCAGAATGCGCTGGTAATGCAGATATGTCGATTGAGCGATCCGGCCTCCGGCACCAGCGGCGACGTCAATCAAGGGAAGGATTTCGACATCGTCGCAGGTTTGCAAAACCGATATGGCCCCCCCTGTTTCAACGCCGCCCTGCGGTGCCCGCGTCAGCATGTCGTCTCCCAGACATTCCCAGACGCGACGAAAGGTTTCCTCATAAACGACGACAGAGGAGAATGTATTGGCCTCGAAACTGAAGCCGCCAACAGCAATCCGATACTTCTTCACGTTGCTTTTGCTTTCCCACTGAGTGCAATGACCAGTTGGCTCGGGGCGAGCTTGCACTCTGTCATGCCCCGGGCCAACATTTGGTAGATCAGGGTTTGTCAATGTTCCAGAAGACCATCTGCATGAACGGAATGACGCCTTTGAGTTCGTTGCGCCAGGCATTGAATGTCAGATATTGTCCCGTGTTGATGTATGGAACATATTCGTAATATCGCTTCTGCAGGGCCGTCGTGATGCGTTTTTGTTCTTCCTCGGTGCCTGCCTTGATAAAGTCTGCACGCAATGCTTCGATCTTCGCATCGCAAGGCCAGCCATACCAGGTTGCGTCGTCTCCGGTGCATCCCGATACCAGCGGGATATTTGAAATCGGATTGGACATGGTGATGGTCGGCCAGTTGGTTGGGAAAATGTCCCAGTGAGACGGGTCGCTTGGTCCTGCTTTGCTGTTCCGGCGTTCTGCAAGGGTGCTCCAATCCATTGCCTGCAGATCAACCTGAAAACCAGCCTCTTTCAGGGATTGTGCGATGATCAGCGCATAGTCGTGCCCTTCTCCCCAGTCCGTTGGATCGAGAATGACGATGGGGCGCCCGTCATACCCTGCTGCCTTCATCTCCGCTTGAGCGGCGGCGACGTCCACTTTCTGGAACGGTGCAGAACCGGCATCGGTCTCAAAGGCGGAACCGCAACCGAAAATGGCATAACAGGTCTTCTTGAGGTCCGGTACATTCCCGACGGCTGCGGTGTTGAAGGCGTCCTGATTGATCAAATGCAGCAGAGCCTGACGGCCTTTGGGTGAGTCGAAGGGCGCTGACAGGGTGTTGATCCGAAGATGCCCCATAACACCCAACGGGTTGGTGACTTTTACTGTAACCTCGCCCGAAGCTTTCAGGAGCGGTAGAAGATCGGGTGGTACAGATTCCATTGCATCCACTTCACCCGCGGCCAAGGCCTGCACGGCGGTACTGCGATCCGGAATAATATTCCATTCGACACGGTCAACATTGACCATTTTGCCACCCGCATATCCATCTGCAGGCTCGGGGCGCGGCACATAGGCGTCAAAGCGTTCGTAAACGACCTTTGCACCCGGTTTCCACTCCCCTTCCTTGAATCGGAATGGGCCGGAGCCAATGATTGTACGCACCTGTTCGTCTTCCGCAACAGATGCTTCTTCTTCGCGCATCATGAAGCCCGGGATGACCGGGTTGGCAAGGGTCAGAAGCACCGGACCAAAAGGCTCGGAAAATGTCATGACAATCGTGTCCGCCGCTTTGGCTTCAATCTTGGTCACCCGTTTCATCATCGCGCTGGCCTCGCCGGAGATCTTCCCCCACCGTTGGAGCGAGGCTATGATATCATTCGCTTCAACCGGGGATCCGTCGTGCCATGTCAGCCCGGGACGCAATATGAAAGTGTATGTTAGCCCGTCGTCACTGACAGACCAGTCTCCGACCATCTGGGGCTGTGGCTTGAAGTTTGAGTCCATTGCGAAAAGCGTGTCATAGACAAGATAGCCATGCGCAATGGTGGTTGCCGAGGTGGTGAAAATAGGATCGAGGATCTTGAGATCCTCCACCGATGCGAAGCGTATTGTTTCGGTGGCCAATGCGCTGTGGGGCAACAAGAGCCCGAGTGCGAGCACCGCAATCTTAGTGCCATTTCGTAGATAGTTCATCAAGTTCTCCTAAGGATGGGCGTCGAGCGGTTTTTTATATGTTTTAGGCTTCGACATTCATGGTCTCGAAAAGATCCTCCATACGGTGAAGGCGCTTTACAGCGTCTTCGCCAATCGTTTCAGCGGTCACTATCAAAAGGGTTTCGAGAAAAACCATGGCAGCGGCCATGGCGTTGAAGAAAAACGGACCCTGTGTGGCAACGGAAAAGACATGGTCGGCAGGGAAGGGCGCTTCGAGCGAGTCGGTTAGCAAAATCACCGAAACGCCGTTCGCGCGTAGCGCCCGACTAGCCTCGACCACTTCACGTGTGTAGGGCTTGAAGCTGATCAGTACAGCAACGTCCTCCGGGCCCAGATCACTCACATCCTCAAACAATGTATGTCCGGCATTGCCCAGTGTCGCAACGCCATCCCGCAACAAATGCATGGTGTAAGCGGCAAAATGGGCCAGAGAAAAACACTGGCGGAGCCCGAGTACACGCACACGTCGGGATTTGGCCAGAAGCGCCGCAGAAGCGCGAAGCTTGTCGGGATTGATTGCATCATAGAAGGCGACGATATTGCCGATTTCACCTTGCACCGCTGCATCAAATGCAGCTCGCCCGTCAGAATTCTCGTCGTCTTTGGGCAACAAGGCACGGGCCGAACTGGTGTAAAAGCCGCTTGGCTTTGACATGGTCTGGCGAAACAAGTCCTGTAACTGGTTGAACCCGGAATAGCCTAGCTTCGTAGCGACGCGCGTGACTGTAGACGGGCTGACAGCCGTCGCCTCGGCAATCTGTGTAATGCTTGACATTGCTGCCCAGCCCGGATTGTCGACCAATTGTGTCAGCACTTTCAGGCTGCGTTTGCCAAGCCCTGCAGCGCGTCCGCGCTGCATGAGTTCAGCACCCAATGCCTGGATGTCGTAGGGCGAGTTGCTGTCTGCAATCATGGCCATTCTCCGTAATTTGCTGGATGCATCCTAAGGCTTGCGCAATCAAAAATGCAAGAATATTTTTGTAAATTTCACAGTACGCAAAAAAAATTGCGTGACATTCATTGTCGAATTTGCAATCGTGCCAGCAACCAAAGGACGAAACGGAGTCACGAACAAGCCATGCTCGGATATATCGCCAAACGGCTTCTTTCAGCGCTGCCTGTACTTGCCTTGGTCAGCATTATGGTTTTTCTGCTGATCCATCTTGCGCCGGGTGACCCTGCGAGTTTGATCGCCGGGCGCATGGCATCGCCTGAACAGGTCGAAAGGATCCGCTTGGAAATGGGGTTCGACGAGCCTTTGCTAACCCAGTATTTTGAATGGATCCGGGCGATATTGAACGGTGATTTCGGTCTCTCGGTCTATTATGACAAGCCGGTTTTGGAACTGATGAGTCAGCGGCTTGAACCTTCAATTTCGCTTGCTCTGGGCACATTGCTGGTCGCCATCACAATCGCACTGCCAAGCGGGATCGTGGGGGCATTATACAAGGGGCGTTGGCCTGATCTGTCCGTTATGGCCTTCTCTTCCGTCGGCTTTTCCATTCCGGTCTTTGTTGTTGCCTATTGCATGATTTATCTCTTGTCCGTGCGTGCCGACTTGTTTCCCATTCAGGGCTATCGCCCGATAGGTGAGGGAATTGGGCCCTGGTTGCAACATATTGTGCTGCCCTGTTTGTCGCTGGGACTGGTATTCTCGGCGCTGATTGCGCGTATCACGCGTGCGGCGCTGGTGGAAGTTCTGGCCCAGGACTATATCAAGGCCGCCCGAGCCAAGGGCCTTCCAACCGGCGTGATCCTGTTTTCTCATGCGTTGCGCAATGCTGCAGTCCCTATTGTCACCGTCATCGGCAGTTCCTTTGTGTTGCTGATTGGCGGGGTCGTCGTGACCGAGACAGTGTTCAACATTCCCGGCCTTGGCCGACTGGTCGTCGGAGCCATTTCCCAACGTGATTTCCCGGTAATTCAAGGAGTTATCGTGGTATTCGCAACAGTTTATATCCTAATCAACCTCTGCATTGACCTGTTTTATACGGTCATTGATCCCAGGATCCGCTATTGATGTCGCATTCAGTCAAGACGATTTCGCCACTGGCAAACCGGGTTCGCCCCTTGGCCCTTTCCTTGCTTCGGATCAGTCCGGTTTTGGGGGTGTGTATCCTGATCCTTGCGGGCTTTGTATTGATGGCGTTATTCGCGCCTCTGATCAGCCATGATCCAATGGCCATCGATCCAATGCAGCGGCTTGCGCCACCGGGTTTGGAAAACCCGTTTGGAACGGACCGGCTGGGCCGCGACGTGTTGGACCGGACGATTCACGGGGCGAGGATTTCTCTGCTCGTGGGGACCTGTGTTGCCATATTGACGGTTCTGGTGGGGCTTTCAATCGGCCTTGTGGCTGGCATGGTCACCGGACTCGACAATATATTGATGCGGGGCACCGATGCGCTCACGGCTATTCCCAGCATCCTGCTGGCGATTGCTCTGATGGCGCTGTTTGGCTCTGGAGTGGGGAACGTCATCTTCGCGATTTCCGTCTCCGAAGCGCCCGGCATGATTCGTCTGGTCAGGTCTGTTGTCCTCAGCCAACGTGGCCAGACCTATGTCGAAGCTGCAATAGCGACCGGAACACGAACGCCAAAATTGCTTGTCCGTCACATCTTGCCAAACACAATTGCCCCCCTTCTTGTACAGGGCACGCTGGTCTTTGCGTCTGCAATCATTACAGAAGCGATCCTGAGTTTTCTCGGCGCAGGTACGCCGCCAGATATCCCCAGTTGGGGCAATATCATTGCAGAAGGGCGCACCATTTTCCCGCTGGCACCATGGGTCATTCTGTTTCCGGGCCTGTGTCTCACCATCATCGTGCTGGCAATGAATGTGCTGGGTGACATGTTGCGTGACCAGCTTGACCCCCGTTTGAAAAAAGTGGCTGAGCGATGAGTGCACAAAAACAAACCCCTCACCTTGCTTCCGAACAGCCCTGCCTTTTGACGGTCGAGAAGCTGTCTGTATCCTTGCGGGGATCCGGGGATGAGCCCCAGATTGTCAGCGACATGAGTTTTTCTTTGAACCGCTCGGAAACATTGTGCATCGTCGGCGAATCCGGATGTGGCAAGTCGGTGACTGCGCAGGCCGTTATGCGTCTGCTCGACCCGATTGAGACACGCATTCAGGCTCAGACCCTGTCTCTGAATGGCCGGGCCCTGATGTCGCTCTCGGAACGCGAGATGCGCAAGGTCCGCGGGGCCGAGATTGCCATGATCTTTCAGGACCCAATGACGTCGCTTAACCCGCTCAAACGGGTAGGTGCCCAGATTGTGCAAGGCTTGAGGCACCATAGCAACGTTTCGCGTTCTGAGGCCTATGAACAAGCAGAGCAAATGCTTGCTCGCGTGCAGATCCCCGATCCGCGCCGCGTCATGCGTCAATATCCCTTCGAGCTTTCAGGCGGGATGCGCCAGCGGGTGATGATTGCCTCGTCGCTGGCAATGGGACCATCGGTGCTTCTCGCCGATGAGCCGACAACGGCTCTTGATACCACTGTTCAGACACAAGTCCTTGGTTTGCTGGCCGAATTGCGCGACAAGCTGGGACTGGGCATTGTGCTCATCACTCATGATTTTGGCGTGGTTGCCGAGGTCGCTGACAGGGTTGCCGTCATGTATGCTGGCAGGCTTGTTGAAATGGCGCGGGTCCAGGATCTGTTCGACGCACCAAGGCATCCCTATAGTCAGGGGCTGATGGGGGCTTTGCCTGATTCTGCATCCGGCAGGTCAGATCGCCTCAATGAAATTCCCGGTGTCGTGCCTGCACCGGGCCAAATCGGCGCAGGATGCCCCTTTGCATCACGTTGTTCCTTCGCACAACCAGAATGCCTTCAATCGGCTCCGGAATTGCGGTCTCTCACCCCTCATCACAAGGTTGCCTGCCATGTCGATATGTGAAGACTCCATGGTGTCCCCCGCTTCCACCCGTCCCGTTCTCAGCGTGCGTGGAGTGACAAAACACTTCGACCTCAATCCGTCGCATTTTGGCAGGTCCAAAACGCTGACGGCAGTGGATGGAGTTTCCTTCGACCTGATGCCAGGCAAGACGCTGGCACTGGTTGGAGAAAGTGGGTGCGGCAAGTCCACTACTGCGCGTCTTGTTACCCGTCTGCTTGATCTGTCCGAAGGTGAAGTGCTCCTGAATGGACAGGATATTTCCCACCTGCCTGAACGCCAGATGCATGCATTGCGCCGCAGGATACAGATTGTGTTTCAGGATCCATACACATCGCTCAACCCGCGCCTGACCATCGGAACCATTTTGCGTGATCCCATGGAGAATTACCGCATTGGCACATCGCATGACCGCGAAGATCGTGTTGTTGCGTTGCTTGAAAAAGTCGGGCTGCGTGCCGACTTCGCCCACCGCTACCCGCATCAGCTTTCGGGCGGACAACGCCAGCGCGTTGGTATTGCCCGGGCCCTGTCGCTCGATCCCGATGTCATAGTGCTTGACGAGGCGGTCTCGGCGTTGGACCTTTCCGTGCAGGCACAGATCCTCAATCTTTTGCAGGATCTTCAGGACGAGATGGGGCTGGCTTATCTGTTTATCTCGCACGATCTCTCGGTCGTTCATCATATCAGTGATCAGGTCGCCGTCATGTATCTGGGTGCGATTGTGGAAGAGGGGCCGACAGATGCTGTTTTTGCTGCCCCCCGGCACCCCTATACCCAAATGCTGCTTGATGCCGTACCGGTTTCCAACCCGGCGCTGCGCAAGCCCAGACCCGCGTTGACCGGAGAAGTCCCGAGCCCTGCCAACCCGCCTTCGGGATGCCATTTCCATCCAAGATGTGCGCTAGCCAAAGATGTATGCCGGCAGAAGAAACCGGTCGTCTCGGATCCTGGCCGTAATCGCTGGGCTGCGTGCTTTGCAATTGAAGACAACAATCTGATCGACAACGGGTATAAAGGCTAGCTTCAATCATGACCAGAAATACAGACACCGGATTTGATCCCGTCGCACTTTCAGCCGAACTCGTACAGATTCCCAGTTGTGATCCTCCTGGTGGAGAGGTGGAGGTGGCGCGCGCGGTCGCTCAAACGCTTCATTCCCTCGGCTTGGAGGCAGACCTTGACGAGTTTCAGCCCGGACGCGCAAATGTTCTTTCGCGTATCAAAGGAAGAGGCGATAAGCCGCCCTTGGTCTTTTCAGCCCATCTTGACACCGTTCCGATAGGGGAACAGGAGTGGGAATTCGATCCGTTTGCCGGGGATATTGCCAAGGGCCAACTGCGCGGTCGTGGATCATCGGACATGAAGTCCGCGGTTGCTGCCTTCATTGCAGCGGCAGACCGGTTAAACCGACGGTCAACTTTGTTGGCAGGGGATGTCATTCTTGCTTTCACGGCCGGAGAAAGCGCAGACTGCCTGGGTGCGCGCCATCTCGTCAAACAGGGTTTTCAAAGCGAAATTGGCGCATTTCTGTGCGGCGAGCCTTCGACACTTGATTTGATCGTGGCTGAAAAAGCTATTTTGTGGCTGGAATTGAACGCGCAAGGCGAAATGGGTCATGTTTCTGGCAAGGCTGGGGTAAATGCCATTGCAATCATGGTGGAGGCCCTCGTGAAATTATCGCATCTTCGATTGGATTTGCCTGAGCATCCACTGCTGACACCCGCCAGCATAAATGTCGGCCGCATTGTTGGTGGCAGCGCGGTCAATGTCACGCCGGATAGCTGCCGCGCCGAGATCGATGTTCGTTTCGGGCCGGGAATTGACCCTGAATGTGCCATCGGGCAAATCGCACAAGTCCTGCCAGAGCAGGTCAGCGTCACTATTCTCGACTTCAAGCCTGCGGTGGAAGAGCAGCCGGACAGCATGTTCGTGGCCTGCTGCTCAGGTGCGGTGGAGCAACAAACCAACAAGCGCCCGGCCATCAAGGGTGTGTCATATTATTCGGACGGGGCGATATTGCTGGATGGTCTGGATGTGCCATTCTGTATTTTGGGGCCAGGGGAGCTGGGTATGAGTGGTCAGGTTAACGAGACAGTCAAAGCCGAATCCATTGTGAAGGCTGCTGATATTTATGTCGCGATTGCAGAAACATGGCTCGCATGAGGCCCGTCATCG
This sequence comes from uncultured Cohaesibacter sp., assembly GCA_963676965.2. Lineage (GTDB taxonomy): Bacteria > Pseudomonadota > Alphaproteobacteria > Rhizobiales > Cohaesibacteraceae > Cohaesibacter. The sequence goes on along the minus strand of CAXXSO010000082.1, from coordinate 121,193 downwards.
GAATTACGGTGGATGGCACTGCATCCCTCGGCGAGCAGCACTTTGTGCTTCGCTGTAACTATGTCGAGGCTGTGACCTCCGCTGGTGGTTTGCCAATCATGCTGCCATGGCAAGGATCTGAAGCAGAGACCCTCTTGCATCTCTGCGACGGTCTATTGGTTTCCGGCGGGGATCCAGGCGTTTCTGTCAAGAAGGGCAGGACGGAGTTTGAGACCAGCCTCCTTCGAGCCGCTTTGGCCTCCGGGATACCGATTTTGGGAATCTGCAATGGAATGCAGATGCTCGGTCAGATACTGGGAGCCGAACTTGTAGAGACGCGCCCAGCCTCGGGCACGTCCGGCGTGGATCACATGCCCGGGCAGACCGCAGCCAATGTGGCCCACAAGGTGCAGATCCAGCCCGGCACGCGGCTGTCTGCCCTGAACGGGTCTTCCGGCTGCTGTGAGGTCAACAGTCTCCACCTTCAGGTCATCACGGACACCGGTGACTTCACGGTCTCCGCGAGGTCTCCGGACGGCCAGGTAGAAGCGATCGAGGGGCCGGGTTGGTCCCTTGGGCTGCAGTGGCATCCAGAATATCAACTAACGGGCCTGGATCAGCGCATATTCTCCGATTTTGTTATGGCAGCCCGGGATTTTGCAAAGAACGGGGAGAATTGAAAACCGCGATTGCATCCCGTTGCCAAGGGCCGATCTTGGGTCGGGGCTGGCAATGCCACTCGTGCCCCAGACCGAATGACCTTGCACACCGTGTTCCGGGAAATGCGCAAGTCACGGCAGATCTGTTTAAGTGTCTTGCCAACACACCATCGGGCAGACAAAGCGCGTGCTTCTGGCGGCGAATCCGGTTTCATCCGACGCCGACTTTATTCTGTCTGGCAGTATTCAGTCTGGCAGTGTGGATGCGGTCAGCGATCGAAGGAATGCTGCAATGTCCGAGATTTCCGCATTGCTAAGGGCACGATTCCGGAACATGCGTAAGCTTCGACCATCCTCCATCAGGGTAGAGGTGATATGAATATCGGCCAACGGATCATCACTCAGGTCGCGTCGCAGCTGAGACACCGCCATGATCCTGATTGCCTCCTCCAGGTCAGATACCGATCCATTGTGGAAATAGGGAGCGGTTAGTTCAACATTACGCAGGGAAGGCACCCGAAACACGGCAGGGGCACCATCGATAAGAAGGTCATACTTTTCTAGGAACGGATTATCTGCCTGATGGACGGGAAAAATGCGGTAGGTTCCCGACGTCTTCACTGTGCCTGCGGCGGAGAAAACCGGATCAACATGACACGATCGGCAGCCAACTTTGTCGAAAAGTGCCATACCACGAATTGCGGTGGCGGACATGGCCGTATCATCCCCGCGTACGAAGCGATCATAAGGGGTGTCGGGGGTGATAAGTGTCCGCTCATAGGCGCCAATTGCGCGCGTAATGTTGGCGATATTAATTGGTGCGCCGCCGGAGAATACCTTACCAAAGGCCTTGCGATAGCCGGGATTTTCTTTCACCCGTTCGACAACTGCGTCCAGCGATGGCATTGCCATTTCGACCGGATTGATAAAGGGACCCTCGGCTTGCCGTTCCAGCGAAGGCGCGCGACCATCCCAGAAGAACCGCGTGAGGAACGCGGCATTTAAGACCGTGGGGGCATTCCTGTCTCCTTGCTGTCCCCTAAAACCAGTTGAAAAACGTGCATTATCGTCGCCTCCCTCTTTGAGGGCGTGACAGGACGCGCAGGATAGTGTGCGATTGATTGAAAGGTTGATGTCGAAGAACAGCGCGCGCCCAAGGGCGATTTTTTCGGGCGTGGAGGGGTTTTCACCAGGATCGCGTGCTTTTACCGGCAAAGCGCGCCAGGTACGCGAGCGCATCAATGGCGTGTCAACACGGGTCTCTTCAGGTTGGGGACCTGCTTCGGGCAACCTGTTCTTGGCAGCAATGCGCACAGCAGGGCCAGCCTCCGCCATCTCTTGCATACCCGTGTATGTAAGCGTAGCGATGATCACGACCTTGATGCCGACAGCCAGCACGCCCATACCCAAGCCCCCGGCTAAAGCAAAGCGGGAAACAACGGATAACCCTGCTCGTTTTCCAAGCTCGTTTGCAACAAGACTGAGGGCTGATACTCCGATTATCAGCCCTATGATGAGCGCTGATATTGTGGCGGCTGTAGTTGAGAACATCTTAGGGCTCCTTCCTTGCCACAAACACTAGAACAGCTTATATTATTAATGAAATTCGAAAATAAAATTTCACTAATAGAAAAAGGCTATAAATAGTGAAGCTTCGCCAACTTGAATTTGCCCTAGAGATTGCGCGGTCTGGTTCATTCAGTGCGGCGGCCGAGATTTGCAGCGCAACGCAACCAACCCTGTCCAATGCGGTTTCCCAATTGGAAGAGGAGCTTGGCGCAAAGATCTTCACGCGCACAACGCGTGCGGTCGAGGTCACCCTCTTCGGGGAATATCTGTTGCCCTATATCGAGGAGATCCTTCGAGCACAGTCGGAATTGAAAAAAGCAACCGAAGCCTATCTGAATCCCGATCACAAGGTCCTGAGGATCGGGCTTTCTCCGCTCGTCGATATGGTGTTGCTAAACGAAGTTCTATCGCCCTATCGATCGGAAAACCCAGAGGTGATCATCTATTTCAAGGAATGCCTTCTGGATGATTTGTCCGATCGCTTGGACAATGGCTCAGTCGATATCGCTGTTGTTCCAAGGGATATGGTCGTGCAGGAGTGGGAAAATCTGCGGTTTTACGAAGACCAACTGTTTTACATTCCGAGCGATGGTCTAAAGCCCGGAAACGTGGGGGACATTGGTATCAATGATTTGCCTGACACGCCGATCATCATGACGGGGGGAGGGTGTGGCCTCAACCGATCGCTAGAAATCTTGTTTGCCCAGAATGCTGTGAGCTTTACGACTTATCCCGGCGCGGCGCTCAGTTATCCAATCATCGAGCAATGGGCAAGCATTGGCATCGGCGCTGGTATTTTGCCAAGCGCCAAAATTTCAGGCTCCAAAAAACAGGCACAACGATTGTTGAAGCAAAATGATGAAGGCGCGCATTTCGAATATCATTGGGTCTGGAAACCCAATCTCGCAACCTCGCCTCATGTGACAGCGTTCCAGAAACACATTCGCGACCGTGTCCCGGCGCTGGTCGCAGGGCGGGTGAAGTGAGCTACGAAACTATTCGGTTTTGATGGAAGAGGTTCGGTTCACCATTTGCGCTGGAGATCCGGAGAAAACGAGTTGAAGGGGCGAGATATTGGACACAATGGCTGTGGCATATGCCCTCTTGTGCAAACTGCGAAAGAAGATCGAGATGCTATTTGCCCATCTCAAGCGTGTATTGAGCCTCATGCGTCCCAGCATCTCTTTGCCCCCACTCGACTTGTGCAATGGAGTGAGACCTAGTCCAGGCGGCAAAGTCACGTGCTGAGCGGAACTGCCTACCTGTGTCAATTGTCGACATGGCAAACAAGACCGGTTCGGGGGCTGTACGATCCGATGTCGGTGGTCTTGGTCTCCGACCTTGATCCGGCGAAGAACATTATGGAAGTCGCGATTGCGCCGCCCATTTGTGCATTTTCCGTCCCTCTTTTCGCTTGAACACAGCAGAAATCATGTCTTTTTATACAGTCGAGGTGCGGAAATTGCCCGTTGACGGCAAAAACGGGTGACTTTTTTCGCTCAATAAAAGAGCACATGACGAAGCAATATTGAGCAGTGCGCCTAATTTGCAGGTCATTGACCTTGTTTGGCGTAATATATCGAATTTTTGGCGTATCTATCGATTGGCACAATTTGCACAATGCTCGCTAATAGGCCCAATAGTCTTCAAACGAACAGGGTCGAACTGATGAGCGAGCTTCCCAAAATCGATTTTATCTATCTCAATGAACAGGACATGATCAAGGCTGGCGTCACGGATATGGCGGGTTGCGTCGACACCATGGAAGACATGTTCAAGCTGTTGCATTCCGGTGACTATCGCATGGCGGGCGCCAACAATGACAGTCATGGCGCAATGATCATGTTTCCCGAAGACTCACCCTTTGAAACCATGCCAAAGCCCACTGCGGATCGACGCTTCATGGCAATGCCCGCCTATCTCGGCGGCCAATATCGCACCGCTGGCGTGAAGTGGTACGGCTCCAACATCGCCAACCGCGACAAGGGCCTGCCGCGCTCGATCCTGATGTTCACTCTCAACGATGCCGATACCAGCGCCCCGCTGGCCTATATGTCAGCCAACCTTCTGTCGGCCTACCGCACCGGCGCCGTGCCCGGTGTTGGTGCTCGCCATCTGGCGCGCAAGGATGCCAAGGTTGTTGGCGTTCAAGGTCCGGGCGTGATGGGCAAGACCTCTCTTGCCGCCTTCATGGCAACATGCCCCAAACTCGATACGCTGAAGTTACTGGGTCGCAGTCAGGGCTCGATTGATGGGTTCGTTGCCTGGACCAAGGAAAACTATCCGCAAATCACCACCATCGAGATTGTCGATGATCTGGAAACGCTGGTGCGCGGCTCGGATATCGTGACCTATTGCGCATCCTGCGAGACGGGCGATGTCTCCAAATACCCCATCGTCAAGCGAGATTGGCTGAAGCCCGGTGCGTTTCTGTCGATGCCGGCGGCCTGCGAAATCGACGCGGCAATGGAAGATGACAGTGTTCGCAAGGTCATGGACAATATCGGCCTCTATGATGCCTGGTTCGAAGAACTGCCCAAGCCTGCCCACGTCCATGTACCTGTCATCGGGGTTCGGTTCCTAGACATGATCCATGAAGGCAAGATGAGCCGCGACGCTCTGGAAGATCTGGGTGACATTTGCGCCGGTGCGGCTCCGGGCCGTCAGAATGACGAAGAGATCATCATCCTCTCCGTCGGTGGCATGCCCGTTGAGGATGTTGCCTGGGGAACAGTGATCTACCGCAACGCTCTGGAAAAGGACATCGGCACCAAACTCAATCTCTGGGATGAGCCCGTTCTGCGCTGATGCACCCGAGATCGGGCCACGAATGCGTGACTCGATCTCCCGCAGGCAACCGACGATCATAGCGCATCACACTTCGGAAAACAGATATGACCAAGATTACAAAAGTGAAGACCGGCACCAAGCTCGAAGAGGAAAGCAGCTATTCGCGCATCGTCACGGTGGACAATTGGATCTTCGTCTCCAACACCGCCGGGCGGAACCCGATCAGCAAGGAAATCCCTCAGGACATTGTCGAACAGACCCGTCAGGTTTTCGACAATGTCGAGCGGGCCCTCAAAGGGGTGGGCTCCGGACTACAGGATGTGATCCAGACGCGCGTGTTCATCCAGACCCCGTCCGACACCCCCACGGTGATGGGGATCTTTGGCGAAAAATTCCGCGGCGTTGATCCAACGACCACCGTCACCTGCCCACCTCTGGGATCGAGCGCCTACAAGGTCGAGCTTGAAGTGACGGCCTTTCGAGGTGCCCACGAAGCCGAAGTCGATTATGTAACCCTGTCGCTCTGATCCGACACGAAGGAAAAGAAAATGGCGCTGAAACTTGCCCCTGTCAAAAGCTCCCCCGACCTGCCTGCCAAAGCCTCTGTGGCAATCATCGGCGGCGGCATTGTCGGAATTTCCGCAGCGCTCACGCTGGCCGAGCGAGGCATTTCCGTGGTCGTACTGGAGAAGGGACAGGTTGGAGCCGAGCAGTCGTCGCGAAATCTGGGCTGGATCCGCAAAACCCTCAGAGACCCGTCCGATATTCCGCTGGCGCTGGCTGCCGATCAGCTCTGGAGCCAGATGGCACAACGCACCGGCGTTGATGTCGGCTATCGTCAGAACGGCATCATGTTCGTCTCCGACGCCGACAAGGATATGGAGATGTATTCCAGCTGGTTTGAGGCGGCTTCAGCGATATCTCCTCAAAGTCGGCTCATAACCCCTGACGAAATCGACAGATTGGCCCCCGGCTGCGAGCGTAAATGGAAAGGCGGGCTCTATACGCCGACGGATGGCTACGCCGAGCCGACGCTTGCAACCAGTGCACTGGCCAATGCCGCAATCGACAAGGGGGCCATCATCGTCGAGAATTGCGCGGTGCGCGATCTGGCAATGACCGGCGGCCGCGTCAGTGGCGTTATCACCGAAAAGGGCGAAGTCGCCGCAGAGCATGTCATTCTGGCCAGCGCCTTGTGGTCCCGCCGTTTTCTGGGCAATCGAGGCATTTCCTATCCGACCCTGCCGATGATTTGCTACGTCTTTCGCACCGCTCCCATCGAAGGGCCACAAGGTCCCAGTGAGCTCGCCGTGGCCGGTCCCAATTTTTCGTTCCGAAAGCATCAGGACGGCGGCTATGTGATCACCCATCGGGCCGCACTCGGTTCGCCAATCACGCTCGACCACCTGTTGATCGGACTGCGTTATCTGAAAACACTCAAACACGCAGCGGGCATGATCCGCCTGCTGATCGGCAAGCCGTTCATTGATGACCTGAAGCTGGCAAGGCGCTGGAAGGCAACGGATATTTCCCCCTTTGAGAAGATCCGTACCATGGACCCGCCCGCCAATGAGTCGATCAACAGTGAGGCGCTCGACAATATCATCAAGGCCTGGCCAGCATTTGCAAATGCCACCATCGAGGAAAGCTGGGCTGGCATGATCGACATCACGCCTGACAATAATCCGGTCTTTGGCCCCATCGACAAGATCCCCGGCCTTACCCTCGCAACCGGGCTTTCCGGTCATGGCTTCGGAACCGGTCCGGCCGCCGGGCAATTGGCTGCGGATCTTGCAACGGGCGCCGAGCCGATCGTTGATCCGTCACCCTATCGGTTTGACCGTCTGTGAATGGGCATAACGGCCCATAGGGCAAGAAGACGGGCAAGCCTTCGACCAAGGCAAATAATTTCGAAAAGACAAGAACAAAAGACATCGAATAGAGGCACGCAAGACAGGCAAAACAGGCAAATAGCCGGAAGACTTGGATTGCACAGAAAGGATTGATTATGAAACTGATTAAAGCACTATCGATTGCATTGCTGACGATGAATGCCGCAACGGTGACCTCGGCCCTTGCCGAGTATCCGGAAAAGCCAGTTCAATTCATCGTGCCGTTTCCTCCCGGTGATCTGGAAGATATCTTGACACGGCAGATTGCGGAGGGCTTTCAGGAAAAATATGGCATGTCCACGGCTGTTGTGAACAAGCCGGGTGGTGGTGGTGGGCCGTTCCCCGGCGCGGTTGAAGCATCTTTTGCTCCGGCAGACGGCTATGTGGTTGGCTCCTTTGTCGCCGATGTGCCGGTCATTGGTCCTGAGGTCGGCATTCCGCCGCTCAACCCGTTCCCATTTGAGCCCTTGGGTCATTTCCTGACCTATCCTTTCATTGTCGTAGCCAAGGGAGATGCCCCCTTCAGCAATTTTGAAGAACTCGCAGCCTACGCCAAGGACAATCCGGTGACGCTGGGCCATTTCGGCAACGGGGCGATCCCGACCGATGCGGTGCTGGCGTTGGCCGCCCAAAAGGGCTTCAAATACAAATCTGACGCCCCGTTCGATGCCCTTGATTGCAACACTCTCGCATCAGGCGACGTCGACGTGATCACCACGACCGTTCAACAGGTTCGCCCGTGCCTTGATGATCTGACCGTGCTTTTCTCCATTGGTCATGAAAGGATCAGCATGCTGCCCGATGTGCCCACGATGGGAGAAATCGAACCGGGGCTCAATATCGGGACATGGAACGGCCTGTTCGTGAAAACCGGCACGCCTCAGGACGTCAAAGACAAGATCATTGCCGTTGCAAAAGAGGTCGTGATGTCTGCACCGGCCCAGAAAATTGCCGAAGAAACCGGCGCAAAGGTCTATTGGAAGGATGCAGAGGCAACCACGAAACAGATTGCCGAAGATCGCAAGACCGTGGCGGTTATCCAGAAACTGATTGCCAAATAGTCAACAATTGGCTCCAAGGAGGTTGATGGCACGAGACTTGCATTAGCCTCCTTGGACATTGCATGAATTCATTCATCTATAAAGGATTGGGAAAATGGGACAGTCGACAGCCGCCGTCCGCAACCGCCCTCTGGCGCGGAGCTCTCGTGTTGCCAGGGTGAGAACTGCACGGATCTATAATCGATACAAGCGATATGCTGCTCCGCATCTGCGAGTCATAAAGCCGGTCTTGATGCGCTATCATGGTCCTGTCATTGAGCAGTTCCGTTCGATCAGCCCACTCTTTGTGCGCGATCACCGGTCCGGCGATTTTGCTTTTTCCATTCTGATCTTGGCAATTTCGGTTGCGCTATTCGCCAGCCTGGGCAGCCAGATAACGTGGATCGAAGGCAAGCCGTTGCCAGCTCAGCCGGGATTCTGGCCGATGATTGCCATCGGTTCGATGCTTTTTTTCTCAAGCCTCAACGTCATCAGCGCCTTCATCTCAGAGGAAAAAACGGGTCGATGGAAAGAAGTGATGGTCTGGCTTCGCAGCCTTGAATATGCAGGCTGGTTCATCGCCTATGTCTTTCTGGTTCCAAAGCTTGGCTATCTGCCCACGTCCGTCGCTTTCGGAGCGTTTCTTGCCTGGCGGATCGGCTACAAGCGCGAAGGCATTCTGGCCGCGGCGGTGGCAGGCCTGTTGACGGTTGTTCTCTTCAAATCCCTTATCGGTGCCCAGATTCCGGGCGGCGAACTGTACAATTATCTGCCATCTCAGGTGCGCCCCTTCATGCTCACCTATCTGTGATGCAGTCTGTGTTCCCCCAACAAGGATATGATCCCGATGGAAGCGTTTCTCGGTGGATTGGATTTACTGCTGAATTGGCAGGTCTTGGCAGCCGTTGTCATCGGATCGATGGGTGGCGTCATCATCGGTGCCATTCCGGGGGTCGGGCCGCCCATCGCGATTGCCATTCTGTTGCCCGTCAGTTTCGCCCTGCCACCTCTGGTCGGCCTGACCATGCTTCTTGGGATCTACGGCTCCTCCATGTATGGCGGTGCGCTGCCGGCAATCTTGATCAACACGCCCGGAACACCTGTCAATGCTCTGACCACCTATGATGGCTATCCCCTGACCCAGAAGGGTGAGGCGGGACGCGCCTTGAAGCTGGCCTATAGCGCCTCCCTTTTCGGTGGTCTTTTCTCGATTGCCTGCTTTGTGCTCATGGCGCCCATGCTCGCCTGGATCGCGCCGCAATTTGGCAGTCGGGAGATCTTTCTTGCCGCTCTGCTCGGCGTCATCATGGTGGTCTTTGCCCATCAGAACCAGATGCTCGCCGCAGGCATGCTCACCGCCTTCGGAATTTTTCTCAGCACCATCGGTCTTGATACGACGAGCTACACCATGCGCTTCACTTTCGGACAATCATGGCTGGTCTCGGGTGTTGATCTGATTGTGGTAACGACGGGGCTCTTCGCTCTCAGCCAGGCCTTTGTTTTGCTGGTCGATGACGACGAGGACTTCAGACCCGAGCCGATCAAGGGGTCGCTCTTTGGCGGTTTGGGAGAGATACTGCGACACAAGCGGGTTGCCTCCATTGCCGCCGGGTGCGGCACGGTCATGGGTATCATGCCCGGTGTCGGAGAATTTACTGCACAATTCCTGTCCTACACCTATGCCCGCCGGACTTCCAAAACGCCTGAAGCGTTTGGCAAGGGATCGCCCGAAGGGTTGATCGCATCGGAATCCGCCAACAACGCTGTTCCCGTTGCCGCGACCATTCCCCTTCTTGCCCTTGGCATTCCGGGGGAGGCGCTGACGGCCATGATGCTGTCCGTCTTCTATGTTCACAATGTCGTTCCCGGCCCGCAATTGTTCCAGAGTCACATGGATTTCGTGATGGCGCTCTATATCGCGCTGTTCGCCATCAATATCATTGTCTTCCTGTTCCTGTTGAGCACAACGAACCTGCTTTTGAAGGTTCTGCAGATCCCGACGCGTCTTCTTGGGGTCTTCATCTTCTTGCTCGGGTTTGTCGGCGTCTATACCCTTCGCAACTCCATCAACGACTGTATTATCGCAGCGGCGTTCGGTGTTCTGGGTGTCATTCTGCGTCGTCTCGACCAGCCGATCGTACCGATCATTCTGGGCATGGTACTGGGCAATATCATGGAGGTGAAGCTGCGCAGCGCCATGCCGCGCATTGACGGGCCGCTGGATTTTGTCAACCGTCCAATCGCTGCGATCATCTTTGCCATCATCGTGTTCGTCATCGCCCGTCAGATCCGCGCCACCTATCTCAACTGGCGAGACTCCCATCAGACGACCGAGGACCACTAGCGCCGGAATTAAAGCAAACGACTTTTAATGTGCCAGAAATCCGATAAAATGCGCCAATGGCTCCCGAAAGCCGTGAAAGAGACCGCATAAGCCCATCAGTCGAGACGCATCATGCCTGGACTACCCTCCGTACGCGCATCTGTGCTTTTGCCGCTGGTGCAGCAGATTGACACAACATGGGGCAAAGGCGACATCCTGCTTGCTCTGCACGGGATCTTGCGTTCGCAACTCGAAGACCCATACGCACAGGTGTCCATGTCGCGCTATGTCGCCCTGTTCGAGGATGCGGCGACCTTGATCAAGGAGCCTCACCTCGGCGCCATGCTGGGCCTTGCCACAAAACCGGGTGATCTGGGTCCGGCCGGACTTCTCTTCTCCATGTCATCGACCATACGCCGCGCGTTTGAGAGGGTCACGTCAAACGTCCAGTCGCTTCAGGGTGCCACGTCCAGCGGCCTGATCGAGGATGGCGACGAACTCGTCTGGAGTTACCGCATCACAGATAAGAGCATCTGGCCCCGTAGGCAGGATAGCGAGTTTACCATATCAACGACGCTGCAGATGGTTCGCTCCTTCTTCGACCCCGACTGGACACCGCTGGAGCTTCATTTCGAACATGGAGAACCGAGCGGCGCCAAGGAGCTGGAAAAGCTGTTTCAGGCCCCACTTGTCTTCGGTCAATCAAGCAACAGGATCATCTTTGATCGAGAGGAGGCAGACAAGCGTTACCGGGTCGAGGACCCTGCGTTGACGACCATCATCGAGCGGCACCTCTCCGACATCATCGGTGAAGTCGATGGCAATCTGTCTTTCACCAGCAAGGTCAGTTCCTATATTGAAATTCACCTCACGCACAAGAGGATCACACTGCCCGAAATCGCAAGGGAACTCAAAATCTCACCGCGCACCCTGCAACGACGCTTGGCTGAGGAAGGCACCTCCCTGCGGCTTCTGATCGAGAGTCACCGCAATTCTGTGACGACCAACCTGTTACAGGCAAAAATCAAGAAAAACCGCATCGCTGAAACTCTGGGCTATGCGGATTCCACCACCTTCTGGCGAGCGCGACGCAATTGGCGTAGCGACACGTAACGCGCAACACACCGTTTATTCCATTCTCGTCTTGACCACATTGGAAGCGATACGGAGCTGGTTCATAAGCGTTTGCGTACAAACGCTGAGAGGGGGTGGTAATAAGTTTGCTCGGTCATGCCGATTTGCCGGATGGCATCAAGACGGGGCATTCCTTGTCCCGTCAAAATCTCAACCTGCTGTAACTTCGTGACAATTTCCTCAGGCTTGGCCGTTTGTTCGCCATATCGAAACCTCCGTTTTCCTAACTATAACGGTGGGCCAATTCAAAGGAGGAGGATCAAATTTCGCGGGTGATTATCATTTTGCATTGATCTGTATACAATTCTGAATACAATGCTGTATCAGCAACTATCTTTCTCTCCAAACGGACCAATGCAATGCTCACTCATCACGGCGGAAAAACGGTTTTCGGTGCAAATCTTGGAATACTCATGCTGGAGACCCGTTTCCCTCGAATTCCGGGGGATATAGGCAATGCAACGACCTGGCCCTTTCCGGTTCAGTATCGTGTCGTTCGAAAGGCGACGCCGGACCTTGTGGTGCGAAGCGATGCGCGCCTTTTGGTCGATCTATTCATTGAAGCGGCCAGGGATCTCGTGGCCAGTGGCTGCGACGGGATTACCACCAATTGCGGCTTTCTCGCCATCGTGCAACATCAGCTCGCCGACGCAATAAGGGTGCCCGTCGTGACCTCCGCCCTGATGCAGACACCGCTGGTGCAAATGACCCTGCCTTCTGGCAAGCGCCCCGGCATTCTGACAATTTCCAAGGCTACCCTGACAGAGGCCCATCTACAGGCTGCCAATGTGCCGTTGGATACCCCAATCGTTGGCACTGATGGTGGTCGTGCCTTCACCCGCGACATTCTGGGCGATGCGCCGGAGATTGATTTCGCCGCCTGCCGTCTCGATTTACTGGACGCAGCGCGCACCCTGGTAAAGGACAATCCGGACGTTGGTGCTATCGTCCTTGAATGCACCAATATGACGCCTTACGCGGCCGACATCCGCAAGTTGACGGGCTTGCCGGTCTATTCGATCTACAATTGCCTTCATTGGTTTCAACAAGCGCTGGCTCCGCACCGGTTCTCGCACGAGCTGGATGACCCGATGCCGGGCGTGGCTGGGAGATGAAGCCACGATGAAATCCGATTATGAGGAAAAGGGCGTCATATTGAACGGGGCTTTAATAGGTACGCCTTGAGAGCAACCTCGCTCTCTCCTCATGGTCAACTAGACGATATCGCCGAATTACCTTGTCACGAACCGCATTCGCCCCGGCCAGATGGAGCATGAATAAGGACCGTTGGTATCAGACACCCGGGACGTAAAGCTGGGAAAAAGCGACACGCACAAGCTCAATGGTCTGTTCGCTGCGCTGCTCGATGTGGGATCGCAATTTCGCCACAGCCTTTTTCTCGTCCCGATCACGAATTGCCTCCAGAACGGCCCGGTGAGAAAACAGGGACGATTTCTCGTAATCCGGGCTATCCCTGTGATCACGCAACAAACGCAAATTGATGATCCGGACATAACGAATGCGCTCGTTGATATTGTCGAGCAAATGGACAAGTTCTTCGTTGTTGGACAAGGCGGCAAGCTTCATGTGGAATTCTTCGTCCATTCGCAGAAGCTCATTGAGGTCGGAGCATTGCACATAGACCTGTTCAGCCTGATCTAGGTAAAGCAGCACCTCTTTAACCGCATCATCGCTTGCACAGTCGATCGTACGCACCAGCGCCTCGGTTTCAAGGGCTGAGCGAATTTGATAAAGATCCTGAATCTTTTGCGGGCTCAGAGGACGACAGAAAAACCCTTTTCCCAATTCAAAGGTAAGAAAGCCCTCTGCCACAAGTCGGTTAAGGGCCTCCCGCAAAGGGGTCCTGCTGATGGCCAATTGCCGGGTCAGAGCGGACTCATTCAGGCGCTCGCCAGGCTTGAACTCAAAATCGATGGCCTTCTTACGCAGGGTCGAATAGGCGAATTCGAAGCTGCTCTCAGCTTGAGTCATTCTGCTCTCAATCTTTGCAATTTCCACATTTCGAACGACGAGTTGAATGACTCTTATACAAAAACCAAAAAAAAATAAAGTTTTGTCTTCACAACTCAAGACATATCTGTATACAGTTTGGTATACAGATACATTGACACCCACAGCGGATGATTTTTAAAGCCATGGACAAGAAAGAAAAGAAGCATGTGGCCATCATCGGAGCAGGCATCATCGGCGTCTCCACGGCAGTCTGGCTATTGAGGCAGGGTATTGCCGTCACCCTGATTGACCGCAATAGACCTGGCAGTGACAAATCGGCCTCCTTTGGCAATGCATGCATTCTGGCCGCGGTTTCCGTCACTCCGGTCACCGGTCCGGGTTTGGTCAGCAAGTCTCCCAAAATGCTGCTTGATCCCAATTTCCCGCTGTTCCTGCGTTGGTCTTATCTGCCCAAACTAACCCCTTGGCTGTTAAAATACCTATCCCATGCCAACGAGAAAGATACCCGTCGCATTGCCGCAGGCCTCGCCCCCCTTACCTCTGATACAGTAGAGCAACACAAGGCCCTCGCACAGGGAACTGCGGCAGAAGCTTGGGTGAAGGACACCCATTACAGTTTTGTCTATCCCACGCGCGAAGACTATGAGGCAGACCGTTTCATTTGGTCCTTGCGCAAGCAAGCCGGCTTCGATCCCCAGATTCTCCAAGGAGATGAGGCCCATGAATTCGAGCCCAATCTATCACGGGATTTCAAGTGCCTCGCCATGCTGCCGGATCACGGCTATATCCGCGATCCCGGTGCCTATATCGCGGATCTCGCGCAGGAAGTAGAACGGCTCGGCGGGCGGATCCTCAAGGCCAATATGGAAGATTTCGTCCTTCGGGATGGCAGGGTGCATTCAATTGTCACCGACGAGGGTACGATTGAATGCACCCATGCGGTGCTGGCAACCGGGGCCTGGTCTCGTTCCCTTTCGCAAAAACTTGGCTTGTCCGTGCCTCTTGAAACAGAGCGTGGCTACCATGTGGAATATAGCGCACCGGAAAATGGTCCAAGCTCCCCGCTTATGCTGACAAGCGGAAAATTTGTGGCGATGCCCATGGCAAAGGGGCTGCGTTGCGCGGGTGTTCTGGAATTTGGCGGCTTGCAGGCAGGTGCGTCTGAAGCACCGCTCAAGCTGATGCGCAAGAAAGTCAGGGAAACCTTCCCGAAACTGTCCTTCAAGGAGGAAAGCACGTGGCTGGGTCACAGGCCTGCCCCGTCCGACAGTCTGCCGCTCATCGGTGAAATCCGCAAATCCGGGATCTTCACCGGATTTGGTCATCACCATATCGGCCTGACTGCAGGACCCAAGACAGGCCGGATACTGGCCGGACTCATCACGGGTCAAAATCAGGCAACAGATCTAACCCCCTATGATCCGGGGCGATTCTGATTTGACCAACAAAAACTATAAGGCCTTGCAAACAGGGCAACCCAACAGAGGAAAAACAGGAGCCTAGAATGTCAAAGACTGTCTGTCAGCTTGCTGTCGGAATTGCAATCACCGCAGCAGCAACCCTTCCTGCATCCGCAGAAACGTGGGATTTGCCTATGGCATATTCTGCAACCAACTTCCATTCCGAAACCGGAGCGGAATTCGCCAAATGTGTCACCCTTGGCACCGGCGGGGCGCTCGAAATCAAAACCCATCCCGGCGGATCCCTTTATTCGGGAGCGGAAATCAAGCGCGCCATCCAGACCGGACAGGTCAATATCGGCGAGCGCCTGCTCTCGGGAAACCAGAATGAAAATCCGCTCTTCGGATTTGACTCGGTGCCCTTCCTTGCGACCTCTTTCGAGGAGTCCGAGAAACTTTGGAAAGTTGCCAAGGAACCGCTTTCCAAATTGCTCGCAAGCCAGAATCTCCATCTTCTCTATGCGGTTCCATGGCCCGCGCAGGGCCTCTATTTTGACCGTGAAGTCAACTCACTGGCTGATGTCAAAGGCCTGAAATTCCGCGCCTACAATACCGCCAGCGGTCGCATGGCCGAGCTTGCCGGCATGCTGCCGATCCAGATCGAGGCGGCTGAAATCAGTCAGGCCTTTGCCACGGGTGTGGCTCAGGGCATGGTATCGTCCGGCGCCACCGGTTATGACCGCAAGGTTTGGGAGAGCCTCTCTCATTATTATGCCGTCGATGCCTGGATGCCACGCAACTATATGCTCGTAAATATGGACGCCTGGAACGGCCTTGATGATAAAACCAAGGATGTGATCAATGGCTGCGCGTCTCTGGCTGAATATGCAGGCGACTGGCGTTCGATCCAATATAACGAATTTACCGTCAGTGAATTGGCAAAACACGGAATGACCACGGGTCCCGCAGGCAAGGTTCTGGCAGAAGAACTGCGCAAGATCGGCGAAACCATGACGGCTGAATGGGTGGAAACGGCTGGCGAAGAAGGAAAAGCACTCGTGGAAGCCTACAAAGCAGCGAAATAGGTCTTCCAATCTCTCGTGCCTCGGCAATATCGGTTGCCGGGGCATTGAAAAAAGGAGGCCTATCGTGGCGTTTCTGAAATTGCTGCGCTGCGTCCTCGACGCAGCCTACAGAGGGGCAGGCTATCTGGCAGCCGTCTTTCTAATCATGATCCTTGGCTTTGTCACCCTTCAGATGGTCTCTCGCTGGGTTGGAGAAATCGTCACCGGGGCGCCGGACTTTACCGGCTACTGCATGGCTGCGGCATCTTTTCTTGCGCTCCCCTATGCGCTCAACAGCGGCAGTCATATCCGCGTCAACTTGCTGCTCGGGCATCTGGGGCGCTATCAGGTCATCGGCGCAATCTGGTGCTGGTCGATTGCCAGCATTCTGACGGGGCTATTCGCACGCTATGCCTTCAAGCTGACCTATGAAAGCTACCGCTTCAATGACATCAGTCAGGGGCAGGATGCATGGCCCATCTGGATCCCGCAAACCGCGATGGTCATTGGCACCACGCTGTTGGCGATCTGCGCCCTCGACAATCTGATCTGCACCCTATTCACCGGCAAAGACAATATTCGATCCATTGTGGTCGATGCGCAAGCGGAGTGATCCAATGGACCAGTTTTATCTCGTCGCAATCTTTCTGTTTGCTCTCTTCCTGTTTCTGGGAACAGGCGTCTGGGTTGCACTTGCCCTGTTTGGCGTTGCCTATCTGGGCCTTGAAATGTTCACCACGCGCCCCGCAGGGGACGCGATGCTGACCCGCATCTGGACCAGCTCTTCAAGCTGGACATTGACCGCCCTTCCGCTCTTCATCTGGATGGGGGAAATTCTGTTCAGAAGCCGATTGTCGCAAGACATGTTCCGCGGCCTCAGCCCCTGGATGCAGCGATTGCCCGGCGGCCTTGTGCATGTCAACATTGTCGGCTGTACGGTATTTGCCGCCGTGTCCGGTTCCTCTGCGGCGACCCTTTCAACCGTTGGCAAAATGTCCATCCCGGAGCTGCGCAAGCGTGGTTATCCTGAATATATGATCATCGGTACGCTGACCGGGGCAGCGACGCTGGGCCTGATGATCCCGCCATCCCTCACACTCATTGTCTATGGGGTCGCGGTCGAGCAATCCATCTCCAAGCTGTTCATGGCGGGCATCATCCCCGGTATCGTGCTCGCAAGCCTGTTCATGGCCTATGTGGCCGGATGGTCGTTTATTCGCCCCCACGAAGTGCCGAAAATCGCCGATCGCATGACCCTGAGGGAAAAGCTGAATGAAAGCCGCTTTCTGGTGCCGATCATTCTTCTCATTCTCGTAGTCATCGGATCGATGTATGGCGGCTTTGCCACCGCAACCGAAGCGGCCGCCATCGGCGTTATCGGATCGTTCATCCTTGCCGGTTTTCAGGGATCCCTGACCAAAAAAGCTTTCGTTGAGAGCCTGTTGGGCGCGACCCGCACCTCGGCAATGATCGCCTTCATTCTGATGGGCGCAACCGCACTGACCCTGGCGATGGGCTTCACCGGTTTGCCTCGGGCTCTGGCGGAGTATATCGAGACGCTCCAATTGTCCCGGTTCGAACTGCTCATCGCCCTGATGTTGTTCTACATCCTTCTGGGCATGTTTCTTGATGGCATTTCCTCGGTGGTGCTGACCATGGCGATTGTGCAACCGATGGTCATGAGCGCCGGTATCGATCTTATCTGGTTCGGCATCTTCATTGTCGTGGTCGTCGAAATGGCGCAGATCACCCCGCCCATCGGCTTCAACCTGTTTGTCATGCAAGGCATTACCAAGCATGAAATGGGCTATGTCGCCAAAACGGCTCTGCCCTTGTTCCTGATTATGGTGGTTATGGTTTTCGTCATGATCGCCTTCCCGGAACTGGCGACCTATCTTCCCGACAATATGCGCAGTTCGGTTGGTAGATAATCGACCAACCCGTTTACGCTCCTTCTGGAGGAGGCAAAGTTAGACATCATGACCAATGCAAAAATCGTAGCTGCCGTCGATTTGGTACACAAGGAGTCAGATCAGCATGTTGTTCTGGAAGCCATCAAACTGGCCCAGACCCACAAGGCAGGCATTGATCTCGTCTTCGTCATTCCCGACGAACAGCATAGTTATGCTCAGGAATATATTCCTCATGACATGCGCGCAAAAGTGCAGATTGAAGCCACGCAGGAACTGAAGGAATTCGCGGCCGCTTTCGACTGGCAGCAAATCACCCATTCAACCCATGTCTTGCGCGGTGTCGTCTATGAAAAACTCATTGAATATTCGGACAGACTACCGGCGGATTTCGTGGTGCTGGGAGCGAGCCGGCCAAGAATTGCAGATATTCTCATCGGACCGAATGCGGCCAGGGTGGCAAGGCATGCTTCCTGCAGCGTTCTGATTGTCCGCCCCTGAATTTTGATCAACAAGCAGAGAACAGACATGAGCGACCACAAAATAGAACAAATACGCGTTCATACCATTTCCATTCCGGCCAAAGCGGTCCATTCTCATGGCAGCGGCGATGTGGCGGGCATCAATTCGGTCATTCTGGAAATCATCACCGATACCGGAATAACGGGATGGGGAGAAGCATCTCCATGGCCGGTTTTCACCGGAACCGTCGAAGGCAATGCGGCAGCCCTGCATGTTCACTTGCGCCCCTATCTGACAGGTCAGGATCCCGTTCAGGTAGAAAAGCATCTCAATATGGCTGACAAGATTGTCGTGGGGCATCCAGAAGCCAAGGCAGCTCTCGAAATGGCCTTGCTCGACATCACTGGAAAGATTACCGGCCTGTCGGTCTGTGAACTGGTTGGGGGCCGGATGCGTGATGACATGGGCATGAGTTTCTCGATTGCCAATCCCGATTTTGATGCAGATCTTGAGGACATTGCCGCCCTGTGGGAAGACGGCGTGCGAATTTTCAAATTGAAAACCGGCTTCAACAGTCACCAGTTCGATCTGCTTCGCTGCGAGACCTTGCGCTCTCTTTATGGCGGCGCCCTTGACATGAGGATCGACTATAATCAGGGCCTACTGGCCTATGACGCAGTGCGCTGCATTCGGGATCTGGAAGCCTTCCGCCCGACCTTCGTTGAGCAACCGGTCAAAATGCATGAGCGTGAGGCTCTGGCCCATATCGCCCACACCATTGAAACGCCTATCATGGCCGATGAAAGCGTCTTTGATCCAAAGGGCGCGCTCTATGGTGCAAAGAACCGCATTGCCGACATCTTTTCGCTCAAGATCATGAAATCCGGAGGCATCCGGCGGGCGCTGGAAGTGGCGGCAATTGCCCGCGCCGCCGGGATTGAAATCTATGGCGGCTGCATGTTCGAAACAGGTCTTGCCCATGCAGCCGGAGCCCATTTGATGGCTGCGGTTCCCGATCTGGTCCTGGAATGCGAATTTTACATGGCGACTTATTACGTCCAAGAGGACATTCTTAAAGACCCCTTTCCTGTGAAAAACGGACGGGTGCATGTGCCCAAGGGACCGGGGTTGGGCGTGGAGGTCAATCCCGACATGCTGGAAAAATATGCCACCGCCGCACCCTTGCAAAAATGACAAAAAGAATCTGAAAAATGCAGCCCTGCCTGCAAGACTGTTTGAAAGAGGAACGGGCAATGAACAAGCCGGAAACCAAAAGAATGAACGGGGCGCAAATCATCCTTAAAATGCTGGAATTGCATGGTGTGAGCCATGTCTTCGGTCTACCCGGAGAGACAACAATCGGCTGGTACAAGGAATGGCGCGAGCATAGCAACATTGAATTTGTTCTCACCCGCGATGAGCGCACGGCGGCTTTTGCGGCGGAAGCCTACGCCAAAATCACTGGACGTCCTTGCGTGCTGGAAGCCCCCAGCCCGGGCGTGACCCATTGCACGCCCGGCATCACCGAAGCCTTTTTAAGCTCCGTCCCCGTGATCTTTTTCAGCTCCGACATCCCCATCAACCAGGACAAGAAACATGGTCTGACCGGGGTGAACCAGACGGCGCTTTATGACAGCATCTGCAAGGAATCCTTTGTCCTCACCAATGCCAGCGACATTCCCTTTCTGCTACGACGCGCCTTCCGTGTCGCCACTTCCGGCCGACCAGCACCGGTACATATCCGCGTGCCCATCAATATCTTTGCAGAGGAAGCCGAAATCGGCGATCTTTACGCGGAAGAAGATTATAGCCACTATCCTGCCCACCGCCCCGTTGCTGACCACGCCAAAATCAGGCGTGCCATTGACGCGCTCCTGGCGGCAAAAAAACCCGCAATCGTCTGCGGTCAGGGTGCCCTGATTTCAAATGCATCCGACGTCATTCTGGAACTTGCCGAATTGCTGCAGATTCCGGTCGGCACGACTACGCCGGGCAAGGGCACGATTGCTGAGGATCACCCGCTCGCCCTACGGGTTATTGGCGGCCGGGGCGGCATGGAATATTCCAACCAGTATGTGCATGATGCGGACCTGATCTTTTTTGTCGGCTCGAACACCGACAGTGCCGCAACCGATCACTGGAAGCTTTATGGCGACCCTTATAAAAAGGTCTTTCTGCATCTGGACATGGCCGAGGCCCATATCGGCAACAATTATCCGCTCAAAATCGGCATGGTCGGAGATGCCCGAGCCAGTCTTCAATATATGGTGGAAATGATCCGGGCGAACTATCCTGATCTGGAGCGCCCCACAATCGATCTGAACCCGATCAAGCAAACGGCCCTGGACAATGTCTTTAATGCCAATATTCCGATGCCCGAAGGCACCCTGTCGCCCGTTCGGTTATCGCAAATACTAGACAAGTTGTTGCCGGACGAAGCAATCGTCACATCCGAGCCGGGGGTAGGCGCGATTTATCCCTCTGCCCTGCTGACCTTAAGAAAGCCCGGACGTCGGTATATCACCAACTATTCCATGGGAGCATTGGGCTACTCGGTACCCGCCTGTCTCGGGGCCTCCTATGCAAAGGAAGCCCCCATCATCGCCTTCACCGGCGATGGATCCTTCGGCTTTGTCATTGGCGATCTGGAAACCATCAAGAGAAGCAACAAGAATGTCACGATCATTCTGAATCGCAACGACACATTTGGCTGGATCCGTGGTGAAGCGATCCTGCTTGATGATGTGGATGAACCATGGGCGACCGATTTCGGTCGGGTGGATTATCTCAAGGTGGCGGAAGCCTTCGGCTTTGAAACCGCTCGAATTACCCATGAATCTCAGATCGAGGAGGTGTTGTCGAAGGCCATAGCAAATCCCGGCGCAAATTTCATCGAGATCATGGTGCCCTCACAGGACAAGATTGTCCCCTTCGTGCCAAACTGGGTCGAAGCCGCCCGCACAAAGAACCTGCCCTACTTTTATTAGGACACAAATGAAAATTGGCTTTGTTAGGGGTGTTTGATCCCAGATTTTGATGGTGCATTCTTTCCCTGACATGGAAGCTGGCACTATGGGACAGATTTTACACGGAAGGGCCACGACGACAGAGGCAGTGCGTCGAGCAATACAAAATAGTCAAGAAAGCCTGAGAGTTCTTGCGAAGCGCTACGGGATCAACCAGAAGACAGTGGCCAAGTGGAAAAAACGGACATCTGTTTCTGATCGTCCAACCGGCCTTTCTCAAGAGCTCATTCTCCTTCTGGAGTCGTTTGAGTTCCTTGAGTTGATCTGTTCCCATTTGGGCCGTCAAACGACAACTTGATGAACCCCTGATGGTTCAGCTAGCGTTTCACGCGGATGAATGTCTGCAAAGATTTCGATGATGTTGTTCTCTGGATCTCTGAAGAACAATGTCCTGTGGGCCCAATCCTGGTTCGTCGGCGGTTCGATGGTGTCCAAACCATGTTCGTTCAGCTTGTCATAGGCGAGATCAACATCAGCGGATGGCACACGAAAGCTGATCTGAATTGATGCTGATGGTGAGGGCACACTCGGTCCATCATAGGCGCGGCCTCGTTTTCGTAGGCCGAGAAATAACGTGCCAACTCGAAAGAAAATCATCCGTTCTGGAACGTTTTCTTCGATTTGGAACTCGAACAAGCGCTCGTAGAAGGTTTTCATCTTCTCAAGGTCATCACAAAGAAGGATCACATAGTCCAAGCTGCGAATGGCTTTGAAGCCGCCGTGTTTGTTCATATCCGTGTAGCCTCAGAATCTTGGTTTGCGAAAGCGATCATCGGGGATCACACCGTGATGGAAGGGGTGGCCAAGTTGTAGCCATCCCGTTAGAGGATTGAATCTGATCGTCATGGATGTCCTCATCCTGTCATTTGGCAAGATTGAAACGTATCGTCTCGCGTTTCTCAAACGACAAATATTGAGTGCGAGACTTAGATATTCTCATTCTGTTTCAGAGGTCGTTCGTGCTAAAACCTCCCCGAGGAGACCTCATGACCTATCGATTTCCATCCCTGAACGGGCTCAAAGCGTTTGAGGCCGCGGCGCGGCATCTGAGCTTCAAGGTCGCTGCCGCGGAGCTTGGTGTAACAGCTGGTGCCGTCAGCCAGCAGGTGAAGCGGCTGGAAATGTCTCTCGGCATTTCGCTCTTTCGGCGTCTCCCTCATGGTTTGTTGTTGACGCGGGAAGGTGCTGCTTATCTCCCGGATATTTCGCGTGCGTTCGACACTCTTACGGATGCCACAGAAGCTGTTGCTCCAGCCCTTAATGGTCGCAAGCTGAGCATCGGCATAGACCCGCTCGTCGCCAAGCAGCTGCCAAAAAACTGGCCTCGACATTCGACCGAGCTGGCGTCTTACGTTCGGGAGACACGAGTGACCGACGATGTTGAACTGATCTTGACCAATGAGCTGGATGCATTGCTTCTGGCCGAGAAAACCCGACACGGCAACCTCTCTGAACAAGAGGTCTGTCCATCTGGCAACACAGTGCCGATCTATTTCGCTACGCGGCCTGGTCTGGCTGAATGCCGCCAGTCGCGCGCTATCATCGAAGTATTATCGTTGTAGGTAATGGGGTCCAAACGGCACCATCGCCGGGACATTGGAGTTACGCCAACTACGAACGCCCGCAATGCGGGTGTTGCAGCATCGCGATGGTGTGTCGAGAGGCGGCTTTGGGCCGCAAATGCAAACCACGGAGCAGGACGAGCGTTTTCGCATGCTGATGCACTACATCAGGCTGCTTCGAGCCCAAGGTAGACATCGAAAATGGTGGAGCTTTCGCAGCTAAATGACAGATTCCGTGTACTTTGTCGCAACCATCAAACGTTCATCTTCTTCCGATATTCTTCCATTTTCCTGCGCAGCCACGGCCTACTTCTCTCTATCAACCCGTGTTTTGCTTCCCAATCGAGGCGCGTTTGAATATTATCTTCTTCCGTCCACGGAATATCCAATTCCTCGCAATAACGTTCCTTGAAGAAACGAATTTTGTTTTTCTGAATTTTTTTGAACAATTCGTCGGAAACGTAAAAGCCTCTGCTTGGAGGACGGGTGTAAAAATCGGTCCAGATGTGCCGACCGGCGATTTGTGGCTTACTTAGTTTCCATCGATAGAACGGATCTCGTGCAGGGATGTCTAAATGCGGTTGTTGCCAATGGTCATGAAAAGTCCATTTCAAACCGCTTTCCTTGACCAGAATTGTGTCGATTGCCACCATGCAATTGAAGATATAATAGTCTGGCTCCACCTTGCTGCCGTCAAAATCACTGAGTGTAATGGGAAAAAATTGATGGATGTCAGGTTCAAATTCTTCCACCAAATCCTTGAAACGCTGACTCACAGCAAAAAAGCCGCCGAGTACAAAAACATCTGGGATTCGCTTTTTCTTGGTCCTGCTGCCTTTGGTCGGTATGATTGAACTTGGCATCCAAAAGCCAAGGCTCATGCCAATGGGGTCGCCGATTGGTTCTATTGGCCACTCAATAGGCTCGTCCCAAGTAAATCCCGGTGTCGACCAATTTTGAAGAACCCGAGCTAAATAATATGCCATATCTACTGTCCTCTTTTGCCGAAGGGCCGACGTATACAGTCATTGCCAGTGGTTCCATAGGGCTTTCCACCCAATCCTGGTAGCGGCGACTTAGGTTTTGGGGAAGCGCCGCCAGCAGTGCCTCTGCTTGGATACATCCAATTGCTCTTTAAATTCGGAATTGTGAATCAATTTTTGGTTGTTTCAAAAGTATCTGACAATCAATATATGGCAAAACCAAATTTCGGTTAGCTTCAAGCTTTTATATGTGCGTCCAGTATGCGCCTCAGGGGATTTGTCCCTGGTCATTCAAGTCGAGAGCTGTTTGAATGGCTGCTATTCCAGATGGCAACAAAGATTTCACACATTAGGAAAAGAGCGATTTTGGGTCCGGCTCTTTAAGCCATCATCAACAGGCTTGAAAAACTTAGCACCATCGCGAATGTCCCCTTCGTCCGGAGGCTGTGTGAAAACCCCATTTATGAGCGATTGATGGTATACTCATCTGAGGTTGAATCGGAGATTTGGCATGTCACGATTTATCGAAGGTATTGGGCGTTCTGAGGTCGCGTTGTTGCCGGACTGTCTTGATGATTTCATCGAAGAGCATAACCCAACTCGGGCCATTGATGCGTTTGTCGATATGCTGGATTTGTCCGCTTTGGGGTTCAATACCATTCCCAAGAATACAGGTCGTCCTGGCTATCATCCCGGTTTGATGTTGCGCATTTACATATACGGTTATCTCAATCAGATTCAGTCGTCGCGACGTCTTGAGCGTGAATGTGGTCGTAATCTTGAGCTTCTCTGGTTGACGTGTCGCCTGAAGCCGGACTTCAAAACGATTGCTGATTTTAGGAAAGACAATGGCCCGGCCATCCGCAAAGCCTGTAAACAGTTTGTCGCCCTGTGTCGTGGCCTTGACTTGCTTGATGGTAATTTGGTCGCCATTGATGGAAGTCGGTTCAAGGCGGTGAACGCCAAGGCAAAGAGCTTCACCCGAGAGAAGCTACGCCGCAAACTTGGCGAGATTGATGCTGCGATTGAACGATATCTGGCTGAGGTCAAGAGAGCAGACGAAGCTCTTGATAAGACCGGTTGGACCATTCCCACATCACGGATGACCCGTACCGTTCGCAAGCTTAACCACTTAAAGAAAGAAGCAGATAGGCTGCGCGCTGTTGAACAACGCATGAACACCACGGGCGAAACACAGATCTCCCTCAGTGATCCTGACGCCAGAGCCATGGCGACGACCGCCCGGATGCCACGCGTTGTGGGCTATAATGTTCAGACCGCAGTTGAGGCCAAGCATCATCTCATCGTTGCCCATGAAGTTACCAATCAAGGTTATGACCGTGACGCCCTGTCGATGATGGCTGTGGCGGCCCGAAATGCAATGTCGACAGACAAACTCGAAGTTATCGCAGATAAGGGCTACTTCAAGGGTGAGGAAATTGTTGCCTGTGAGGCAGCGGGGATTGCTGCTACGGTTGCCAAGCCCATGACATCTGGGGCGAGTGCCAAGGGACGCTTTGATCGGGCCGACTTTGCCTATGATCATGACCGGAATGTCTATATCTGCCCCGCCGGACAAGAACTCACTTACCGCTTTACCAATCAGGAAGGCGGGAAAGTCCTCCATTCATATTGGACCAGTTCCTGTTGCGATTGTGTCATCAAGAATAAATGCACACCAGCAAAAGAGCGTCGTATTCGACGTTGGGAACATGAGGCGGTTCTGGAACGAATGCAGAAGCGCATCGATGAAAATCCAGATCGATTGGCGATCCGCTCCATGACTGTCGAGCATCCGTTCGGTTCCATCAAATCATGGATGGGAGCGACGCACTTCAAATTGAAAACGATCAAACATGTGGCAACGGAGATGGCGCTGCATGTCTTGGCCTATAACTTCCGGCGGCTCATCAAGATCATAGGCATTCCAGCGATGATCAAGGCGATGGCTACCTAATTGTGGTCAGCTCCGCTTCCTCTCCGGCCTAAAATGACCTGAAATCGAAAAAGAGCGGCCTCTAGACCACCGAAAACAGTAAACTGCCGAATATTCCCAATTCGGAACTTTGAAACGCTGTCTGATGATAGTGGAAAATATTACAGCGCGTTTCCACACAACCTCTCCGCCCTTCCGTCATTTGGTTGAGAGTCGGTTCCACTATTGATGAGGCGGCTTGGCTTTTGATTTTATGGCATTGGCAATTGGGGAAGGGGAGATTGCTGACTGGCGAGCTGATGTTGGGGGATTGCCACGGGGTCAATTTCCCGAATGCTCCCCTTCGTCTCCCAAATGGCCTGCAAGGAATCGCAGCACTTTTGTTGAGGTTAATTGGCCGACCAACTCACCCTGCTTGAGGACGCCAATGGGGCCTTTGGCGTTTGCCAGCGTGTCTAACATATCGGCCAGAAGGGTCTCTGCCGGGACGGTTTCAACGTAGGTGTCTGACAGCGGTTTGTTCATGGCATCACTGGCGCGCAAAATCGCCAGAGGATTCATGTGGGCCACAAAATCCGCGACATACCGGTCAGCGGGCCGGGAGAAGATTTCGCGTGGGGTGCCGATCTGGGAGATGTGACCGCCTTCGAGAATGGCGATGCGATTGCCCAGTTTGAAGGCTTCATCAAGATCATGACTGACAAACAGGATGGTGCGCTGCAGCTTTTCCTGAAGGTCCAACAATTCATCCTGCAATCTGCTGCGGATCAACGGATCGAGCGCAGAAAAAGGTTCATCCATCAGCAGGATCGGGGCGTCGGTCGCAAAGGCGCGGGCAAGGCCGACACGCTGTTGCATACCGCCAGACAATTCCGAGACCTGACTGTCGGCCCAGTCTTCAAGGCCCACCAGTGCCAGTTGTTCTATGGCCTTTTCCTTGCGCTGTCTTTTCGGGACGCCGGACAGTTCCAATCCCAATGCGACATTTTCAACCACGGTGCGCCAGGGCAGCAAACCAAATTGCTGGAAAACCATGGCGATCCGGTCGCTGCGGATATGGCGCAATTCTCTGGGCGATGCGGCGGTGACATTGATGGTGGAACCGCCGTCATCCTCCACATGCACTGCGCCACGCGCAACCGGGTTGAGGCCATTTGCTGCGCGTAGCAGGGTCGATTTGCCGGAGCCGGACAGGCCCATCAGCACAAAGATTTCGCCCTGCTGAACCTCAAAGGAGCAATCATGTACGCCCATGACCTGATCGGTCTGTTCCTGAATGCTGTTGCGATCCAGCCCTTGATCCATCAATGGCAATGCAAGCTCTGGTTTGTCGCCAAAGACGATGGAGACGTTGTCGAATTTGATGGCCGTCGTCATTGGTCTCTTTTCCTATGCAACATGCGATCGAGAATGATGGCGACAACGACAATGATGAAGCCGCTTTCAAAGCCAAGGCTGGTATTGACCTGATTGAGGGCGCGCACCACTGGAACACCCAGCCCGTCTGCACCAACCAGCGCAGCGATGACGACCATGGACAGGGCCAACATGATGGTTTGGTTGAGGCCCGCCATGATTTGAGGCATGGCGTAGGGGATTTCTGCCTTGAACAGCACATCCCGATTGGAGCCACCAAAGGCGCGGACCGCTTCGGTCAGGCTGTCCGGTGTCGAGGATATGCCCAACTGGGTCAGCCGAATGGGGGCGGGCAGAACAAAGACGACGGTCGAGATCAGGCCGGGCACCATGCCGATGCCGAAAAAGACAATAGCCGGGATCAGATAGACAAAGGTCGGCAGGGTCTGCATCAAGTCGAGGATGGGGCGCAGCACCGCATAAAATTTTGGCCGATGGGCGGCCATGATGCCGATGGGAACGCCGATTGCCATGCAGACTGCGCAGGATGTCAGAACAAGGGTCAGGCTCTCTGTTGTTTCTTGCCAATATCCCTGATTGAGAATGAAGAGAAAGCCAAGTGCCACCAGCAGGCAGGTTTTCCAGCTGCGTTGGAAAAGCCATGTCAGGGCCACGAAAATGGCAATGACGATGAGAGGGTGGGGAGCGTTCAGCAGCCAGAGGATGGAATCGATGACAGTTTCAAGGAAAAGAGAGAGAATATCGAGAGCCCCTTCGGCATGGGTACGCACCCATTCAAAAAGTGCGCTCGCGACATCGCCGACAGGGATTTTATGCTCATAGAGCCATTCCACAACAACGGTTCCTTTGTGCAGTGGGCGAATGGATCGGGGGGACCTTGAGAGCTCGAGCCTTGGCAGGCGAACCCTCATGGATCTCCGATCTCACATGAAAAGCCCCGCTTGGAGCGGGGCTTGGAAGTGACTTGAATCAGAGGCCGAGTGCCGATTTTACAGCAGGTAGTCCGTCTTTACCATCCTGAGTTTTGACACCATCGAGCCAACCATCGAGAACGGCTGGATTGGCCTTCAGCCACTCTGCGGCGGCCTCTTCGGCCTTTTTGCCGTCATTGAGGATGGCGCCCATGATCTCGTTCTCCATGGCCAGAGAGAATTCGAGATTGGTCAGAAGTTTGCCAACATTGGGGCATTCTGCCACATAGCCGGCGCGCACGTTGGTATAGACCGTTGCACCGCCAAAGTTCGGGCCAAAATAATCATCACCACCCGAGAGATAGGTGAGATCAAAGTTGGCATTCATCGGGTGGGGTTCCCAACCAAGAAAGACAATCGGCTTGTCACGTTTGTTCAGGCGGGCAACCTGGCTGAGCATGCCCTGCTCGGAGCTTTCGCGGACTTTGAAATCTTTGAGACCAAAAGCATCCTTTTCGATCATGTCTATGATCAGGCGGTTGCCATCATTGCCCGGCTCGATGCCGTAGATGGTGCCCTTCAACTCGTCGGAAAATTTGGCGATGGAGGCAAAGTCCTTGATGCCAAGCTTGGCGCCCGCCGCGTTGGTCGCGAGCGTGTATTTCGCGCCCTTGAGATTTGCGCGAACCGTCTCGACCGTGCCTTTTTCGCGGTAAGGTTTGATGTCGGCTTCCATGGTTGGCATCCAGTTGCCAAGGAAAATGTCAACATCCCCTTCCTGCAAAGATACATAGGTCACTGGCACGGACAGGACACGGGTATCGGTCTTGTAACCAAGTGCATTCAGAACCGTCGACGTGGCCGCGGTGGTTGCTGTGATATCCGTCCAACCAACATCGGAGAATGTCACAGTTGAACAATCGGCAAAGGCTGAAGCAGTGGAAAGTGCGAAGAGTGATGCGGCGACGGCCAGTTTCATGGAAGGTCTCGCTTTCAGTTCTGAAGAAGTGTCTATTGATAGTTATTGATTGACTAGTTAATAAATAACAGGCTACAAGAAATTTGCAACCCACTTTGCAGGATAATGAATTTGGTCAGGAAAAGCGAACAGGAAAGACGGGCGGAACTGATCGCTGCGACGATACGCGAGGTCGCTGCAGTCGGATCGCTGAACGTGACCGCCAGCCAGATTGCCAAAAGTGCCGGTGTGTCTTCAGGTCTCGCTTTCCACTATTTCAAGGACAAGAATAGCCTGTTTCTGGCCGCGATGCGCGATCTGCTTGCGCGTTATGGCCGGGAAGTGCGGCGTGGTTTGTCTGAAACCCAGCTGCCGCACGAGCGTCTTGCCAGTATCGCGCGGGCCAGTTTCAGCTCGCACAATTTCACCAAGGAAACCATTCACGCCTGGCTGATCTTCTATACGCTTTCCTTGAGATCAAACGAAGCACGGCGGTTGCTCTATATCTATCAGAGGCGGCTGCACAGCAATCTGGTGTATAATTTGCGCCCCTTGATCGGGGAGACCGCCCCCGATGTTGCCCGGCGCATTGCTGGCCTGATTGATGGTCTCTATTTGCGCTATGCGCTGGATCCATCACTGGATGACAATCAATCTGCCTCTGACCATATCATGCGTGCGATTGCCGCTGAATGCACCGAAATTCGTGAAAATGAGGAAATATCCATCGATGAGGCTGACCCAAGCCCGATGGCTCCATTGCCAACCCCGCCTCGGTCGGGGGACAGGAGTAGACTTACATGACATCGTCTTATCAACCCAGCGCCAGCCACTTTGTCGGTGGGCGCTATTGCGAGGACACGAGTGGCGACACAATCGAAGTGATTTATCCGGCCACCGGCAAGGCCATTGCCGCGGTTCACAGCGCCACCCCTTCAATTATTGAGCAGGCTATTGTTGCAGCCGAGGCCGCACAGAAGGACTGGGCCAAATTGTCTGGCACCGAACGGGGCCGTGTTCTGACCCGCGCTGCCCAGATCATGCGTGAGCGCAATCGTGAGCTGTCAGAGATCGAGACCCATGATACCGGCAAGCCCTTGTCCGAGACGCTTGTTGCCGATGCGGCCTCTGGTGCCGATGCGCTGGAATATTTTGGCGGACTTGCTGGCTCCCTGACAGGGGACCATATCCCGGTCGCAGGCGGTGACTTTGTCTATACGCGCCGCGAAGCACTTGGTGTTTGCGTCGGAATCGGCGCTTGGAACTATCCCATTCAGATTGCCTCATGGAAAGCTGCGCCAGCGCTGGCCTGTGGCAATGCGATGATTTTCAAACCCTCCGAGGTCACCCCGCTCTCGGCCTTGAAACTGGCCGAAATTCTGATCGAGGCGGGCGCGCCCGCTGGCCTGTTCAATGTGGTGCAGGGATATGGCGATGTCGGTGCGGCGTTGGTGGCGGATCCGCGCATTGCCAAAGTGTCGCTGACCGGATCGGTTCCGACGGGCCAGAAGGTCTATGCCAGTGCAGCCTCGGGGCTCAAGCATGCCACGATGGAGCTAGGCGGCAAGTCGCCGCTGATCATTTTCGATGATGCCAATCTGGAGAATGCCGTGTCTGCCGCTATCAACGGCAATTTCTATTCGACCGGACAGATCTGCTCCAATTCGACCCGCGTTTTCGTGCATGAGGATATCAAGGATGCCTTTCTGGCACGGTTGGCAGAGCGGATGAAGCGCGCTGTCATCGGTGATCCGATGGATGAGGCAACGACCATTGGACCGATGGTCTCGGAGCGTCAACGCGCAATCACGTTGGGTTATATCGACAAAGGCCTTGCGGAAGGGGCAACGCTGGTTGCCGGTGGCCGGACGATTGAGGGGGCTGGCTTCTATATCGAACCCACGGTCTTTGCCGACGTCAAAGATGATATGACCATCGCGCGGGAAGAGATTTTCGGACCCGTGATGTCGGTGCTGTCCTTCCGGGATGAAGAGGATGTTGTCGATCGGGCAAATGCGACCCAGTTCGGGCTGGCAGCAGGGGTCTTTACGCAGGATCTTGGCCGGGCGCACCGGGTTGTCGAACGGTTCGAAGCGGGGACCTGTTACATCAACACTTTCAACCTGACACCGGTCGAGGCGCCGTTCGGTGGCGTCAAGATGTCTGGTGTTGGTCGGGAGAATTCCAAGGCAGCGATTGAGCATTATAGCCAGTTGAAGTCCGTTTATGTCTGTCTTGGTGACACGGAGGCACCCTTTTGATGCGTGCGGATTACGTTGTTATCGGATCTGGCTCTGCGGGTAGTGCCACGGCCTATCGGCTTGCCGAGGCTGGCAAGTCGGTGATTGTCATCGAGCAGGGGGGCACGGACATTGGCCCCTTTATTCAGATGCCAGCTGCCTTGTCCTATCCCATGAATATGCCGATCTATGATTGGGGCTTTAAAAGCGAACCTGAACCCCATCTTGGTGGCCGGTCACTGGTGACACCACGCGGCAAGGTCATCGGTGGCACCTCGTCCATCAACGGGATGGTCTATGTGCGCGGCCATGCCTGTGACTATGACCATTGGGATGAACATGGCGCGTCTGGCTGGTCCTTTGCGGATGTGCTCCCCTATTTCAAACGCATGGAGCATTGGCATTCCGGTGGTCATGGTGGCGATGCCGACTGGCGCGGCAAGGATGGCCCGCTGCATGTAACGCGCGGCCCGCGTGACAATCCGCTGATCAAAGCCTTTGAAGAGGCTGGACATCAGGCGGGTTATCAGATGACTTCGGATTATAATGGGGAGAAGCAGGAAGGCTTTGGCCCTCTGGAGGCCACCATCTGGAAAGGCAACCGATGGTCTTGCGTCAAGGCTTATCTCAATCCGGCTTTGAAGAGCGGGCATTGCGAGTTGGTCAAGGCGTTCGCGCAGAAGATTGTGATTGAGGATGGCAAGGCAATTGGGGTGGAAGTCCACCGCCGCGGTCAGACCGAAGTGATCCATGCCAATTGCGAAGTGATTGTCTCGGCTTCCTCGATCAACTCGCCAAAGCTGTTGATGTTGTCTGGCATTGGCCCGGCGGCTGAGTTGGCCGCGCATGATATTGAAATCGTGGCGGATCGTCCGGGTGTTGGCAAGAATCTTCAGGATCATCTGGAGCTTTATATCCAGCAGGCCTGTATTCAGCCGATCACCTTGTTCAAATATTGGAACCTGATTGGCAAGGCCCTGATTGGTGCCCAATGGTTGTTTACAAAGACTGGCTTGGGGGCGTCGAACCAGTTTGAAAGCGGTGCCTTTGTGCGCACCGCAGCCGGGGTGAAATATCCCGATATCCAGTTCCATTTCTTGCCTATTGCCGTGCGTTATGATGGACAGGTGGCTGCGGAAGGGCACGGTTTTCAGGCCCATGTTGGCCCGATGCGCTCAAAGTCCCGTGGCGAAGTCACCTTGCTGTCGGCGGATCCTCGGCAGGATCCCAAGATCCTCTTTAATTACATGTCGCATGAAGAGGATTGGCGTGATTTCAGAACCTGCATTCAGTTGACAAGGGAGCTGTTCGGTCAGGATGCCTTTGCCCCTTATCGCGGCAAGGAAATCCAGCCTGGTGCTGATGTCACCTCTGAAGAGGGGCTCAATGACTTCATTCGAGAGCATGTGGAAAGCGCCTTCCATCCCTGCGGCACGTGCAAGATGGGGGCAAAAGACGATCCCATGGCCGTTGTCGATCCGGATCTCAAGGTTATTGGCGTGGATGGCTTGCGGGTGGCGGACAGTTCCATCTTCCCGCAAATTACCAATGGCAATCTGAATGCACCATCAATCATGATTGGCGAGAAAGCTGCCGACCACATTCTGGGCCGGATGCTGCCACGCGATGAAAGTCAGGCCTGGATTCATCCTGATTGGCAGACCAGTCAACGATGACATACCGTGCTTTCAAGAACCAAGAATCCCGGCAACTGATCTGTTGTCGGGATTTTTCTGTTCTACCAGCTCTGTGAGCTTGGATGCGGGTGGTCCGTCGTTGTTTTCAGCGCTTTGGGGCGCGACGGGTGACGGTATCCGGGCGACCGGGCAGGGACAATGTGGGCAAGTCACGGGGCTTTTGGGAAATGACCTTGCCTTTGGCAATGACATAGAGCCGGGTGGCACGTAGGCGAATGGCGTCAATCGGGTCATTGGCGTCGAGAATGACGAGGCTGGCCTTCTTGCCAATTGCGAGGCCGTAATCCTCAAGCCCCATGATCGCGGCATTGTCGGTTGTGACCATGTCGAAGCATTTGCGCATGTCTTTCGGGCTGGTCATCTGTGCGACATGCAGACCCATGAAGGCGACGTCGAGCATGTCGGCAGTGCCAAGTGAATACCATGGATCGAGGAAGCAATCCTGGCCGAAACCGACACGGATGCCATGGGCCAGCATTTCCGGCACGCGGGTCTGGCCGCGCCGCTTTGGATAGGTGTCGTGGCGGCCTTGCAGCACGATGTTGATCAGGGGATTGGGAATGGCCGAGACTTCAGCTTCCGCGATCAATGGCAGCAATTTCGAGACATTATAATTGTCCATGGAATGCATCGAGGTGAGGTGCGAGCCTGCCACTCGGCCTTGTAGCCCAAGGCGTTGGGTCTCAAGGGCCAGCTGCTCGATATGGCGTGACAGGGGGTCGTCGCTCTCGTCGCAATGCATGTCAACCATCAGGCCGCGCTCGGCTGCGACTTCGCAAAGCTCGGTCACCGAGCGGCGACCATCGTCCATGGTGCGTTCGAAATGGGGGATGCCGCCGACCACATCAACGCCAAGATCCAGCGCCCGAAGGGTGCAATCCTTGGCGGTGGCGGAGCGGAAATAGCCATCCTGTGGGAAGGCTACCAGTTGCAGGTCGATATAATCCTTGACCTTATCCCGGACCGATATCAGAAGCGCGGACGCCTTTAAGGCCATCTTCGTCAGAGGTGTCCACATGGGTGCGGATGGCAAGAAGGCCCATGGAAGCGGCCCAGTCGCAATAGGCGAGCGCCCGGGTCTCGATGTCTTCTTCTGTCTGGATCGGACTTTAATTCGCCCCACAGATTGATGCCTTCGAGCAGGGTGCCAGACGCGTTGATGCGCGGGCCTACCATAGGACAGGGTGGCATCCCATATGAAAATGCGGATCCACAAGGGGTGGAGCAACGAGGGTGCCGGTCGCGTCGATGATCTCGCCCGCTTCGGCCGTGATCGAAGGCTCGATGGTTGCAATGGTGCCGTCCTTGACGGCGATATCGGCGATGGAACCATCGGTGAGCGTGCCGCCTTTGACGATGAGATCAAACATTATCGTTCCCCCTTGAGATATGGCGTCATCAGTGCCTTTGGATAGGTGGCACGACGGGCCATGATGATCAAGGCAAGAATGGATAGCAGATACGGCATCATCAGGAACAGCTGATAGGGCAAAACGCCGCCCGTGACCTGTTGCAGGCGGATCTGGTAGGCATCAAAGGCAGCAAACAGGATTGCCCCCAACAGGGCTTTGCCCGGACGCCAGGAGCCAAAGACCACCAGCGCGATGCTGACCCAGCCACGGCCATTGACCATTTCAAAGAAGAAGGAATTGAAGGCCGACATGGTAAGGAATGCGCCGCCAATGGCCATCAGCGCGCTGCCCGCACATGACGGCTCCCCATGCGGATGGCAACCACGGAAATACCCTGCGCTTCAACGGATTCGGGATTTTCCCCCACGGCGCGAACCGCAAGGCCGAGCGGAGTGCGATAAAGGAATGTAGGCGACCAGCGCGACGCAGACAAAACTCAGATAGGTCAGTGGTGTCTGGGCAAATAGCGCTTCGCCGATCACTGGTAGGGATGACAGACCCGGAATGGCATAGGGCTCGAAGGCCTCGATTTTTGGGGGCGAGGTGACCTTGGGCAGTACCAAGCGGTAGGTATAATAGGTGAGCGAGGTGGCCAGCAGGGTGATGCCGATGCCGGTCACATGCTGGGACAGGGCGAGCGGCACGGTCAAAAATCCATGCAAAGCGCCGATGGCCAGCCCGATCGAGGCGGCCACAAAGACCCCAAGCCAGAGATCGCCGCCCAGATAGACGGTAACCCAGCCTGCAAAGGCTCCGGCAGTCATGATGCCTTCAATGCCGAGATTGAGAATGCCCGCACGCTCACAGACCAGTTCGCCCATGGTGGCGAAGATCAAGGGTGACGCGATGCGGATGACGGCAACCCAGAAAGAGCTGGTCAGCAGGATGTCTAAAGCCTCAAGCATGGTCTATCTCCACCGGATCCGGAAACGGGTCAACATGATTGCGGTGACCATGGTCAATAGGGCAGTGGCCACCATCACGTCGGCAATGTAACTTGGCACGCCTGCGGTTCGGCTCATGGCGTCGGCGCCGACAAAGATGCCTGAGACGAAAATCGCCGACAGGATGACTCCAAGCGGATTGAGCATGGCCAACATGGCAACAACAATGCCGGTATAGCCATAGCCGGGCGACAGATCCAAGCTGAGATTGCCTTTGAGGCCAGCCACTTCGGAAAAACCCGCCAGCGCCGCGATCCCGCCTGACAGGAGGGCGGTTTTCATCAGCACTCCATTGACGCTGATGCCCGCAAAGCCCGATGCATTGGGGTTGTGGCCGACAGCGCGCATTTCAAAGCCGAGGGTTGTTTTTTTCATGATGATCCAGAGGAAGATGGCCGCGCCAACGGCAATGACAAAGCCATAATGCAGGCGCTTGCCCCGGACAACGCGCGACAGGGTAGCGGCATCCTCGACCGATTCCGATTGAGGCCAGCCAAGGCCCATGGGATCTTTCAGCGGACCTTCGAGCAACATCGAGACGAACAGCAGGATGACGAAATTCAGCAACAAGGTGGTGACGACTTCATCGACGCCAAAGCGAATTTTCAAAAGGCAGGGCCGAGCAGCATCAGTGCGCCTGCCAGCATGGACGCGGCCATAATGGCGGGGATCAACAAATAGGAGGGGAGCGGCAAGGCCCCTGTGCCCATCAGGATGGTGACCACCGCGCCGATGTAAAGCTGGGCCTCTGCGCCGATATTCCAGAGCTTGGCGCGAAAGGCGACGGCTACCGCAAGGCCGGTGAAGATCAATGGTGTGGCGCGAGTCAGTGTTTCGAAAAAGGCAAATTGCGAGCCTGCAGCGCCCTTGGCCACCCAGATAGAAGACGGAAAAAGGCGATGCTCCTGCCATCAGAACGAGGATGGAAGAGAAAAGCATGGTGGCGAGGATCGCGCCAGCCGGAAACAGGATGGAGGCAGCGAGGGATTTGGTGTCTTTGGGTTCCAGTCTCATGCGTCAGCCCCCTTCTTGTGGCCTGCCATCAGGATGCCCAGTTCCTTGACACTGCGTTCACCGCGGGCCGATGGGGCAGACAATTTGCCCTGACTGATCACCACGATCTTGTCAGACAGCAGGCGAATTTCATCAAGATCCTCAGAGATCAGCAGAATGGCCGCGCCCTTGCTGCGGGCTTCGAGCAGCTTTTGGTGGACGTAATTGACCGCGCCGACATCCAGACCCCTCGTGGGTTGGGCAGCGACTATCAGTTTAGGTTGATTGTCCAGCGCACGGGCAAGGATGAGCTTTTGCATGTTCCCGCCGGACAAGAGCCGGATGGGGGCGTCAGGCGAGGGGCATTTGACATCATAATCGGCAATGGCCTGCTCGGTGAAAGCGCGTGCCTGGCTTTGTTCATCCAGCCTAGGCGGGAATAGGGGGCGTTGCGGTAATTTTCGAGGACGGTATTTTCCAAAATCGACATGTCACCAATGGTGCCCGTGCTGTGCCGATCTTCCGGGATGCGGCCAATGCCTGAGGCCAGCGCCTTTTGCGGTGACCAATTCTCGATATAGGAGCCGCAAAAGAGCATGTCTCCGCTTTCTGGTGCCAGCATGCCAGACAGAAGCGCCGACATGGCAACCTGACCATTGCCCGACACGCCGGCAAGGCCGGTAATTTCGCCTTCATGCAGGGTGAGGGTGATGTCGTCAAGGCGGGTGGCAGTGCCGACTTGTGGGGTCGTGACGGCCATCAATTCCAGCACGGGTGCGCCGGGTTGCTTGGTCTCGACCACGGGCAGGGGGATTTCTTCCCCGACCATCAATTCAGCCAATTCGTGGCGATCGGTCTCGGATGTGATGCGCTCGCCGGACAATTTGCCTGATCGGAGCACCAGCACACGATCGCTGATTTGCATCACTTCATTGAGTTTGTGGGAGATGAAGACCACCGACAGGCCGTCACGGATCAGGTGGCGCAGGGTTTCGAACAACGCGTCCGTTTCCAGCGGGGTGAGAACGGCGGTCGGCTCGTCAAGGATCAGAATGCGGGCATTGCGATAGAGCGCCTTGAGGATTTCGACCCTCTGGCGTTCGCCGACCGTCAGCTCGGAAATCATTGCGTCCGGGTCGACCGTCAAGCCGAAATTCTCGGACAATTCGACAATGCGCTTTCTGGCCGCCTTGCGGTCAAAGCGGAAGGACAAGAGGCTCTGGGTGCCAAGGGCGATATTGTCGAGGACGGACAGATTGTCCGTGAGGGTGAAATGCTGGTGCACCATGCCGATGCCCGCATCCAGAGCGGCGGACGGGTCACCGGGCGGCAGGGTCGTGCCAAAGGCCTCGACGGTGCCTTCGTCGGCCACATAGTGGCCGAAGAGGATGTTCATCAGGGTGGTTTTGCCTGCACCATTCTCCCCCAGCAGGGCAATAACCTCGCTTTTCCGCAAGTCAAAACTGACGGAATCGTTGGCGATCAGGGGGCCGAAACGTTTGGTGATTGCGTCGAGGCGGAGAACAACCTCCGCCTCTTGCGCTTTGTCGTTTGTCATCAGCTTGATTTTGGCTCAGCGTCATTGATTTCGACGACGAAGGAGCCGTCCTTGATGGCGGCTTCCTTCTCCGCGACCAGCTTGAGCGCCGCTTCGGGAATCTTGCCTTCGAAGGTGCCAAATGGTGCGAGCGAACAGCCGCCTTCCTTCATGAAGGAATAGATGCCGTAATTCTCGGCCTTGAAGGTGCCTGCCTTCATCTGGGCTATGGCATGGTCAAGGGTTGGCTCGAAATGCCACAGCGCCGAAGCGACCACGGTTTCGGGATAGTCGGCCTGGGTGTCGATGACGTTGCCAACGGCCAAGAGGCCTTTTTCCTTGGCGGCATCGGAGACACCGAAGCGCTCGGCATAAAGCAGGTCAGCGCCCGCTTCGATCTGGGCGAAGGCTGTTTCCTTGGCTTTCGGAGGATCGAACCAGGATCCGATGAAGGCAACCTGGAAGGTGATGTCCGGGGTTATTTCTTTGGCACCGGCCATGAAGGCGTGCATCAGGCGGTTGACCTCTGGAATAGGATAGCCGCCAACCATGCCGATATTCTTGGTCTTGGTCATGGCACCAGCAATGATGCCGGACAGATAGGAAGCATCCTGAATGTAGTTGTCAAAGACGGCGAAGTTTGGCGCATCGTCTTTCGGCATGAAGCTGGAACCGAGCAGGAAGGAGACGTCCGGATAGTCGGCTGCAACGGCGCGGGCGGCTTTCTCAACGGCGAAGGCTTCGCCCATAATCAGCTTGTGACCGGCTTCGCAATATTCGCGCATGACACGTTCATAGTCGCTGTTGGAGACATTCTCGGAATAGACATAAGTGATGTCGCCACGGGCCTTGGCTGCTTCAGCGGCAACATGGATCCGGCTGACCCATTGCTGTTCTACGGGCACGGTGTAAATCGCAGCGGTTGAAATCGGTTCAGAAGCCCATGCTTTGGGACCAAAGGCACCGACGCTCAAGGCGAAGCCGCCGGACAGTTGAATGAAGTGACGACGTGAAAGCGAAGGCAGGAAGGTGGAATCGTTGGCCATGTCAAATCCCTGAATGTCTGGTTGGTTTGCGGCAGCTTTGAGTAAATTGCGCCGTTTGACAAGTTGAATGTGATTATTTTTTTATCAGGAAAAGTTATTGCATAGTTTTTGAGCATCGTCTACCGACTTCGCCTCTTTGGTTGGCAGGAGAGACGGAAATTTCCCGCTGATGGTCAGAGTTATCCAAAATTGGCGCTCATTTGGTTGGGTTGGTAGATATCCGGATCCCTGGAACCAAGCGATGCCATTGGTGATAAAGCCGGTGGGCACGCAGGGACGATAGACCGACATAGGGTCAACTCAGTGGGCGTATCCTCTAGCGCTTCTTGCGGGATTTTCTTGTTTTAAAGACGATTTGATATCGATATTTTGGTTTAAATCGTGAATTTTAATCGCTTTGATTGAATTTGGCTCAACTCTTGCGTGTTTTCATTTATTATTTTAAATCCCTAATACTTGTTATATTAAAACAGAAGTGGGGAATTTTTTGCATTAATGAAGTTTTATTTTGTAATAATCTTTTTCACCCGCTTGGAAACGAAACTAATTGTTAAAATTTGAAAGTTAAACTGCCAATGTCTCCAAAATAGGTGGAAACTCCTATGACTTCGTATGCCTTTTTCGCTCTGTTGATCCTGATGACTTTTTCCATCGGTCTGGCTGCAAAGCCATCGTGTATCCAGGCTGTTGTTGTGAAGCATAAAGAAGGAAGGAACCCGCGCTCGTGACAGGGTACGGGGGGCGTCATTTCCCGATAGCAACATCAAATCAGTGTTGAAGGTGAGGCCACCAGCAGCGGCCTTCTCACTATAAACAAAGGCGTCGTAGCTCTCTCTACAGACGTTATAATAACGATTTTGCGTCTGAAAGACGTGAAGGAAGAAGGACCAAGCGATGCTTAAAAATGTTTCCCTGACCGTCAAGAGCCTAGTTTTCTTCACCTTGTTGGCCATCATAGGCATTGGCGTGGGGTCTGTTGGCTTCTTGCAATCGGGTGCAGTCAAGGTTGCCGTGCAAGAGCGCGAACTCATTGATGGTCGTATCGGTGCCTTTGACGAGTTGCAGATGGCGCTGGCTGAGGAGGCCATTTCACTCAAGAGTTTTTTGCTGACCGGCGATCTCAAGCAACTGGATGAGATGCGAAAGCGGGATGCTGCCTTGAGCGCACAATTCAAGAAAATGGCGGCAGAGAAAAGCGCGCGAGAGATCGAAACCCTCTGGACCAACTGGTCGAATGAATTTGCCAAAAAGCAGATTGATCATATGAGCGATCCGATGCGTGTGGATCTGGCGCGGGCCATTGAAGTGTCCGGTCAGAGCAACAAGCGGATCGAGGAAATGGTCGGCTTGATCGACAAGCAGATCGCGGAGCTGGAGAGTGTTCAGGGTCAGTTGACCATCAAACAGAATGACAAGCTGGAATCCGTTTACAACTCGGCGGCCATCGGTCTGGTGTTGCTGGTAATTGCCACCGTGGTGCTGGGCGTGGTCAACAATGTGGCCATCTCCAAGCCTCTGCGTCAATTGACCGAGACAACCGAATCCCTGTCTCAGGGCGATCTGGAAGTTGCGATCCCGGATGAGGATCGCGCCGACGAAATCGGTCGCATGAATAGTGCCCTGATGGTCTTTCGCAACAGTCTGGCCCAGAACAGGCAGTTGGAAGAGGAAGCCAAGCGCCAGCAAGAGCTAAGCGAGCAGGAACAGAAAGAAGAAATGCAGCGCATTGCGCGTGAATTTGAGCAGGCTGTTGGATCCATTGCACGCACGTTGGCGACGACCTGTGGCAGCCTTCAGGAAAAGTCTCATGAATTGTCGAGCATTTCCAGGGACACCGCTTCCAAATCCGAAGCCGTAACCAGCGCTTCACAGGAAGCCAGCAGCAACGTTCAGGCCGTGGCTTCTGCAACGGAAGAGTTGGCCGCTTCGATTGGCGAGATCACCCAGCAGGTTGCGGATTCCGCATCTTTGTCTGCCGAAGCCATGACAGAGGTTGAAAGCTCCAGCCAGTCAATGACCGCTCTGCAGGAAGTGCTGGAGGAAGTGGGCAACGTGACCCGGCTGATCAATGATATCGCTGAGCAGACCAACCTTTTGGCACTTAATGCGACAATTGAAGCCGCGCGTGCAGGGGAAGCCGGTCGTGGGTTTGCTGTGGTTGCAGCCGAAGTGAAGGATCTTGCCAACCAGACCTCGAAAGCAACCGAGCAGATCGAGCAACAGGTGGCCAACATGCAGGCGGTTGCGGGTCAATCCATCGTTGCGACGGGCAATGTTGCCGAGCGGGTCAAGGCGATCAACGAACGGGTCAGTGAAATGGCCGTCTCCGCCGATCAGCAGAATATCGCCACCTCCGACATTGCGCGCAATGTCAATGATGCGGCCCAGGGCACCAGTCATGTGAATGAATCCATGGTCACGGTCGCGGGCGGTGCGGTGAATACGGGCGAAGTGTCTTCGGCAATGAATGACCTGATTTCCGAAATGAACCAGCAGAATGAGACCCTGCAGCATCAGCTTGACAACTTCATCAAGCGGCTGCTGGCAGCCTGAGGCGCTGACCGGAACCCATTTTACGCAGAAAAAAACAAACCTGAGGCCGGCCCGATCTTTTGGTCGGGTCATCTGGCCGAAGCAGGGAGAACAGAATGCGAATTTTACACCTTCTTACGGTGCTGTGCGCCATGGTCTGGACCAATCTGGCCGTTGCTGCCGAGGCGCCTGATTTCAAAAAGCTGGATTCAAAAGAGCTTTTTGCGGCCATCGACACGTGGCTGAATAATGATATTGTATGGGTCAGCGTCCGGGCACATAACGCGCTTTATGGCAATGTCGATCAGGCTAAAGTGGACGCACTGGACAAGCGATGGCGCGATGAGCGCAAGCAGGAAAAGAAGCCGTTGATTGCTTCCACCCTGTCCAGCCCCTTGTCGGTTTATCTGACGCGGATGCAAGGCCAGTCGCTGGGTTTGTTTGTCGAGATTTTCGTGATGAACAAGAAAGGCCTCAATGTGGGCCAGTCCTCCATTACGTCCGATTTCTGGCAGGGCGATGAAGCCAAATTCCAGAAAACCTTTGATGTCGGTCCTAAGGCGGTCTTTATCGATGAGCCGGAATGGGATGAAGACAATCATATCTGGCGGATGCAGATCAACAAATCCCTTGTCGATCCGGCCAACAACGCGCTGATCGGGGCGGCAACCATCGAAGTCAATCTGACCGAGCTGGAACGGCGCACGACCGCGAAAGCCAAGTAAAACCGGACTATAGAGATGAGAAAAGCCCTCGCATCGGAAAGGATGCGGGGGCTTTTCTCATTTGGGGGTGGGTTTATTGTTGTTTACGCCAGATTTCGTGCTTTTGCTCGCGTAGCGAGGGCGCTAAGGTGGGCGCAACATAAAGCTGAATGAGGTTCGACATGGCGTCCCGATCCGGATTTGATGAATGGGTGCTCGATTGCGCCGAGGCGGTTTCCAAGCGCAGCCGCGACCCGTCCACCAAGGTGGGCTGCGTGATTGTGCGACCTGACAAGAGCTTTGCTGCGGTGGGCTATAATGGTTTCCCGCGCGGCATGGAAGATCGGGATGAATGGTATGAGGCGCGCGAGGAGAAATATGACCGCGTGGTTCACGCGGAGATGAATGCCTTGGCGGCGATGAAGGAAACCGCCAAGGGTTGCATTGTCTATGTCACCCATCCGCCGTGCAAGGAATGCACCAAATTCCTCGCCGCCCATCAGGTCGCCAAGGTTGTCTGGCGCCACAATGACGGCATCCAGAACCGTTTCGATACCACCCGGTCCGAGCAGATTCTGAATGACTGCGGTATCGAATTTGCCGTGGTGGTGTGAGGGAATAACTGAATGAAGACCAGACAAGCCGCCCCCAACGATGCTGACGCCATGAGTGATGTGCTGGATGAAATCTTTCGTGCCGGAAAGCGAGCGTCTGCTGGGGATGTGGCGATGGTGCTTGAGCGATATATCGAGAATTTGCATCGGGTATCCTGCACGGTCATGGTGGCGGATGACGGTGGTCTTCTTGGTTTCCAATCACTGCAAGCGGTGCAGGCGGGTAACATTTACAATGCGCCTGCCGGTTGGGGCGTCATCGGTACACATATTCGTCCCTCGGCCGCACGGATGGGCATAGGTAAGCGGCTGTTTGCGGTTTCTGTGAATGCGGCGCAAAAAGCTGGCTTGAAGGACATCGAAGCGCAAATTGGCGCAGATAACGAAGAGGGTTTGGCCTATTATGAGGCCATGGGCTTTCGCACCTATCGTTATGAAGACACCAATGTGTGCAAGCAGTTTAAGGTGGGTGAGTGTGTGGTGTAAGTGTTCGCCAATGGATCGATGATTGCCCGTTCGCTTTCTGAATCCTACCGCGCCAAGTCCTCAACCTGACAGTTCAGTACTTTTACCAGATCATCCGGTTTCAGTTTTACTTGCAGGCCGCGCTGGCCGCCGTTGAGGAAGATTGTCTCGAAGCTGTCGGCAGAGGCGTCAAGAGCTGCGGGGAGGCGTTTGCGGCCACCCAGAGGACTAATGCCACCAACCTTGTAGCCGGTCAGGCGTTCTGCTTTCTTGGGGTCCATCATGGCGGCGGATTTGCCTTTGAGCGCC
Organism: uncultured Cohaesibacter sp.; assembly: GCA_963676965.2. Taxonomy (GTDB): domain Bacteria; phylum Pseudomonadota; class Alphaproteobacteria; order Rhizobiales; family Cohaesibacteraceae; genus Cohaesibacter. The sequence goes on along the minus strand of CAXXSO010000082.1, from coordinate 77,751 downwards.
TTGGCGAGTTTTTTCATATTCAGTTCGCGGTCCGACGGTATGATGGCGCAGACGGGTTTGCCATCGAGCTCGACCATCAGGGTTTTGAAAACCTGATTGGGCGGTGCGCCGATCGCTTCGGCGGCTTGCAGGCCAACGCGGTCGTTGCCCGGAGCATAGTCATATTGCAGCAGCTCAAACGCGATGCCTGCTTTTTCCAGTGTCTTGGTTGCTGGAGTGCTGGTGGCCATTTTTGCCTCGTTTCATTGTTCGCTCGAAGCTATTTTCTCCGAAGTTAGAAGAAAATACATGCTAATTTCAATGGGATTGCAATATTTTTCGATTTTGCCTTGAAATTGTCGCAATGAAGGTCCAAATAGTGCGCATACGTTTACTGCCATCATTGGCAAACTGATCTTCCAAATTGTTGGACTGCTTGGCTTCCCCTGATTTTTGCGAACGTTTCATCCCTTCACATGTCGTGCAAGGGACATCTACTCGTTCGCCTATGGCTTCGGGTTCTAACAATAAAGGTAATCGCCATGACTATCGGCACCGTAAAATTCTTCAACACCACCAAAGGTTTCGGCTTCATTCAACCAGATGACGGCGGCAAAGATGCTTTCGTTCATATTTCTGCTGTTGAAAATGCAGGCATGCATAGCCTCAATGAAGGCCAGAAAGTTACCTATGATCTGGAAAGTGGTCGTGACGGCCGCGCTTCCGCTGTAAATCTGCAGGCTGCTGACTGATTACGGTCAGCGAGAGACATGTCTCTCGCCCAGTATGCGGAAAGGTGAGGCGCGTGTTCATTGAGATGAAAAATCCGACGGAACAGCCAGCGCACTGACCTGATATTCGGGCCATCTGTCTCAGATGGCCCTTTTTTGTGACAGGAGTCCATATGATCAAGATTTCCCGAAATCACGCTGAAGAACGGTTTGCTGCGACAAGGAAAAAGCAGAAGGCCGCGCTCAGTGAAGAGCAGGAAAAAGTGATGAAGCAGCGCGAAAATACGGCACGCCTCAAAGCCTTGCGGCTTGAAAAAGAGGCTGCCGAAGCAAAGGACGCAGCTGGCAAGAAGGCGCCTGTGGTGCGCAAGAAACGCACGAAATAACGATCTGGCTCGATGGTTCATGAGCGCATGGCTCGCAGTGGTTTCACCCTGCTAGAGCAATTCTTGGGAACATCCGTTCACGAGAATGCATTACCATACTGAGAAATGGCGTTTAAATCTAAACCGGTGACCCGGTTTATCTTCAAAGCGCTCTAGGCAGAGTCGATCAGCAATTTTGACGATGCTCGGAGGTCTCCGGCCTTTTGTGTTCCCACTGCCTTTTGCCGTTCAGGCATTGCCATCTGCGACCAGTGCCATCAGGCGATAGGTCAGGTTTGCGGCGGTGAAATCCCATGCCCATTGACCATCAATCGGTGCCAGCTCCACCACATCCATGCCGACACAGCGACGGCCCTTGAGTGCGTGGGCGACAAGGTTGAGGCTCTGATAATAGCTCACCCCCCCCGGAACCGGAGTGCCGGTGGCGGGCATGATGGATGGGTCAAGGCCGTCCACGTCGAAGGTGATGTAGACATCCTGCGGGAAATCGTCGGGCAGATCGAAGGCGTTGATGTTGCCGGTGACCAGCGCCTCAGCATCCACATGATGGATATGCGGGGAGCCAAGGCGGGATTCATGCTCTTCGATACAAAGGGCGCGGATGCCAAACTGCATCAGTGGCAATTTCTCTTCCACTGCACATAGATGCATAACTGAAGCGTGGGAATGCTTGTGGCCCTGATAGGCGACGCGCAGGTCTGCATGTGCATCCAGCTGAATGATGCCGACAGGGTGCTCAAGCGCATCCACCACGCCCATGATTGCCGCATAGGACAGGCTGTGTTCGCCGCCCAATGTCACTGGCACGCGGCCGGCGGTGACGCTGTCACGGGTGGTGCGGCGCAGATTATGCATGACTTCTTCAATGGTCAGGCTGCAATCGATCGGATCGGTTGTGATGATGCCTTTTTCGATCGGGAAGCCCTTGCCATCAAAACGCTCCAGCTCCTGGCTCGCTTCAAGCAGGGCTGACGGACCTGCGCCGGTGCCGGAGCCATAGGAGACGGTTTTCTCCAGCGGACAGGGAATGACTTCGAACAGGGCTGTGTCCGGATTGCGCTCGTCGTCGGTCAGCTCGGACCCGAGGAAAGCGGGATAGGATAGGTCGGCCATGGGACTGGTCCTTTCGTCAGCGCGGCTCGCTTATGACAGGCGGTCGCGGAATTCTTCATAAGGGAAACGGCGGATGACCTCGAGATCGTCTGTTTCCGAATCCCACAGGGCGATGGCAGGCAGGCGGACGCCATTGAAGGTGTTGGTCTTGACCATCGAATAATGGGCCTGATCAAGGAAGGCAATGCGCTCGCCGATTTCGAGTTCCTTGTCGAAGCTGTAATCGCCGATGATGTCGCCTGCGAGGCAGGAAGGACCGCCCAGACGGAAGGTCGGGCCCGTCTCTGCCTCTCCCAGTAGGGCCGGGCGGTAAGGGGCTTCGATCACGTCGGGCATATGACAGGTGGCGGAGAGATCCATAATGGCCAGACGGATGTCGCCATTCCGGGTTACGTCAAGCACTTCGCCTATCAGAATGCCCGCATCAAGCGCCACCGCTTCGCCGGGTTCGAGATAGATCTCAACATCATATCTGGCTTTTATGTCCTTGAGGAACGTGACCAGTTCATCGCGCTGATAGTCATCGCGCGTGATGTGATGCCCGCCGCCGAAATTCAGCCATTTGAGCCTGTGCAGCCATGGTCCGAGCGTGTCTTCCACCGCCTCGAAGGTGCGTTTGAGCGGTAGGAAATCCTGCTCGCAAAGCGTATGCATGTGGATGCCGGAGAAAGGCGCAAGATCGTCTTCGGTTAATTGGCTGATCGGGGTTCCAAGGCGAGACCCTGCGGCACAGGGATCATATTTGGCAATCGAGCCTTCGGAATGTTCCGGGTTTATGCGCAGGCCGAAATCTGGTGCGTACCCCCAATTGCGGGCTGCGATAATTTGCGGTGCAAAGCGCTGCATCTGGGCGGGGCTGTTGAAGATCAGATGATCGGACAGTTCCAGAATTTCCGGCATTTCATCTGACTTGAAGCCTGCGGAATAGGTGGCCAACTCGCCCTTGAATTTCTCGCGCGCCAGTTTTGCTTCCCAAAGGCCCGAGGCACAGGTGCCGTCGAGATAGTCGCCAATCAGATCCCCCAGCGACCAGCAGGAAAAGGCCTTCAGCGCCAGCAATATCTTGACGTCCGCCTGTTTGCCGACATCGGACAGAATGGAAAGGTTGCGACGGATGGCGGCCTTGTCGATGACAAAGCAGGGGGACGGTACGCGGTTGAGGTCGAAGCCCTTGAAGGCTCCGGCATCACCGGCCTGGGTTTCCATGATTGGGGCATCGGTCATTGGACACTGGCTCCGGGAAAGATCGCAAGAAATGGCTCAGAAGGAGAAGAGCCCGGCTTGACCGGGCTCTTTGTCTTTTAGAAGTCGAGTGGCTTGTCGAGATCGACCGTCTGCCACGGCAGGCCGTGCTTGTTGAGCATGTCCATGAAGGGATCGGGGTCCATCTGTTCCATGTTGAAGACGCCTTTGCCCGACCATTGGCCGGTCAGCATCAGGGCGGCTCCGATCATGGCTGGCACGCCGGTGGTGTAGGACACGGCCTGCGAGCCAACCTCTGCGAAGCATTCCTCGTGGTCGCAGATATTGTAGACATAGACGGTTTTCTCGTTGCCATCTTTCTCGCCGGTCATGATGTTGCCGATGCAGGTCTTGCCTTTGGTGGTCTTGCCCAGATCCCCCGGGTTTGGCAGCACGGCTTTGAGGAATTGCAGCGGGATGATTTCCTTGCCTTCATACATGACCGGATCAATGCGGGTCATACCGACATTTTGCAGCACTTCAAGATGCTTGATATAGGCATCGCCAAAGGTCATCCAGAAGCGGGCGCGCTTGATTTCCGGCAGATGCTTCACAAGGCTTTCCAGCTCTTCGTGATACATCTGGTACATGTTCTTCTCGCCAACGGCGGGGAAATCATAGGGTTGTTTGTTGGACATGGCCGGGGTGGTGACCCATTCGCCATTTTCCCAATGATGCACGGGGGCAGTCACTTCGCGGATGTTGATTTCCGGGTTGAAGTTGGTGGCGAAATGCTGGCCATGATCGCCGCCGTTGCAATCGAGAATGTCGAGGGTGTCGATGCGGTCAAGCAGATGCTTTTTGGCATAGGCGGTGTAGACGTTGGTCACGCCGGGATCAAAGCCGGAGCCGAGCAAGGCCATCAGTCCTGCTTCCTCGAAGCGCTGCTGGTATGCCCACTGCCAGCTATATTCGAACTTGGCGACGTCGCGCGGTTCATAGTTGGCGGTGTCGAGATAGTTGACACCGGTCTTCAGGCACGCATCCATGATATTGAGGTCCTGATAGGGCAGGGCCACATTGACCACGAGCGAAACGCCGAGTTTCTTGATCAGGGCGGCGGTTGCGTCAACATCATCGGCATCGACTTCAGCGGTGTTGATGGTCACGCCGGTGCGGTCCTTGACGGAGGCTGCGATCTCGTCGCATTTGAACTTGCGACGCGAGGCAAGGGTGATCTCGCCGAAAATCTCGGACAGCTGGGCCATTTTGTGGACGACGACCGAACCGACGCCGCCTGCGCCGATGACCAGAATCTTGTTCATGTCAGTTCCTCTTCCTGATGTTCTTCTTCCCCATCTCTTCGATGAGGGCCGCGCCAGACGCAGGCTTAGTGATCAAATTCGAAATAGGTATAGCCGTTGAGGCTTTCCTTGAAGGCATTCATCATGGCCTTGCGCTCCCTGAGCGTTAAGGCCTTGCGAGACACTGCTTCCTCAACCATCATCTTGAAGGAGTTGGACAAGGCAAGCGGGTCATATTCTACATAACGCAGAACTTCGGCAATTGTGTCACCCTCGACCTCATGAATGAGGTCAAAGGCACCATCGGGGCGGATTTCGATGGTTGCCACATTGGTGTCGCCGAACAGATTATGCAAGTCGCCAAGGGTTTCCTGATAGGCGCCGACAAAGAAGACAGCGAGGGAGTAATGCTCACCTTCGGACAAGGCGTGGACCGGCAGGGACTGGGAAATACCATCGGCCAGTACGAATTGGTCGACCTTGCCGTCGCTGTCGCAGGTGATGTCGGACAGGATGGCCCTGCGGGTTGGTTCCTCATTGAGCCGCTGGATCGGGATGATCGGATGCAACTGATCAATTGCCCAGACGTCCGGCAGGGATTGGAAGAGCGAGAAGTTGGAGTGATAAATGTCGGCGGTGGCTTCAAGCGCACTGACAACATCATCGGAAATCCACTCGTCGGTGCGGGCTACCTTGCGCATTTTGGAAATCAGGTGGAGGTAGAGCTGCTCTGCTTTGGCCATATCGCGCAGGCCGCATTCGCCACGTCCGAAATTGCGGCGGACCTCGTCGCGATAAAAGGTCACGTCGTTGAGGCATTCCTGCAGACGGGCCGGGGTGAGATAGCTTTCCACGTCACGCATGTCACGCAAGGAACGGCTGTCTTGTTCGGTGACTTCAACCTCTTCATCTTCGTCATATTCGGTGACGTCGAGAATGTTGAACAGCAGCATCGAGCTGTAGGCAACCGTGGCGCGACCGCTTTCGGTGACGATGATCGGATGCTTCTCGCCTGCATCATCCATCGTATTGCGCACCGCTTCGACAATATTGTAGCAATATTCGTCGGTGGTGTAGTTGATGGAGTTTTCAGTCGATTTATGCTCACCGGTATAGTCAATGCCGAGACCGCCGCCCAGATCGATATAATGGAGCGGTGCGCCTTCCTTGCGCAACTCGACAAAGAAACGGCAGGCCTCAGCGGTGGAGCGCCGGACATCGAGAATGTCCGGGACCTGGCTGCCGAGATGGAAATGCTGCAGCAGCAGGCAGTCGAGATAGCCTTCCTCGCGGAGTCGATCGACCACACGCAGCACGTCCGGGGAAGACAGGCCAAACGCCGAACGGTCGCCCGATGACGATGCCCAGTTGCCGGTGATGCGGTTGTTTAGCTTGATGCGAATGCCAAGCGCCGGGCGGATGTTCAGCTTCTTGGCTTCTTCGAGCACCAGTTCCAACTCGGACGCGCTTTCCAGCACAATGATCGTGTTGAAGCCGAGCTTGCGGGAGAGCAGCGCCAGATTGATGAATTCGCTATCCTTGATGCCGTTGCAGATCAGCAAGGCTTCGTGGGACAGACGCTGGGACAGGGCAATGATCAGCTCGGGTTTGGAGCCAACCTCAAGACCGAAACCGTGCGGGGCGCCATATTCGACGATCTTTTCGATCACATGGGCTTGCTGGTTGACCTTGACCGGGAAAACGCCGCGATAATCCGCGCTGTAATCCAGCTCCTTGATGGCGGTCTTGAAGCCGTTGTTGATACGGTCGATCTGTTCTTTGAGACTGTTGGCCACACGCAGCAGGATCGGCGAAGCAATGCCGCGCTCCTCCAGTGAGTGGAGGATCGAGGTCAGGTCGGTGCTCGTGGTGCCCTGATCATGGTGGGTGATCAGTCCAATATTGCCATTTTCAAGGATTTCAAAGCGTCCATTGCCCCATCGTTCAATGCCATAGATGGCGCCGGGGGCCTGTTCGTCCGAGATGCTCAATCGCCTATCCCTCATCTGGATGTGCTGGAGTGGTACAAGGTTGGTGCAAGGTAGGTTGATCCTCATCCTTTGCACGGAAATTTGTCATTTCGTTGCTGCATATGGCTCCTCGTGAGCCAGTGCAAGGGAAAACTGGAATTGCACCCAGTCTCCTTCCAAGGTCTTATGCATGCGCGACAATTTTGTCGGTTCCAAGTGTTTGCCGGTACTGTTCAGTCCTGTCTTTCTTGAGTAGGTTGTTTCGAAGGAATATACCTTGATTGAAACAATGATAAAAATGATCAACTGACTGGAGAGTGTTCATGGGTTATTTGAAGCAGTTCCCGAGCAAGGACGGATTTTTTGGTGAATTTGGTGGCTCGTTCATTCCGCCGCAACTGGAGCCTCATTTCAAGGAAATCGCGGCCGCCTATGAACGCCTCGCTGTCGATAGCTCCTATATTGCCGAATTGCGCTATATTCGCAAGCATTTCCAAGGGCGCCCGACCCCCGTGCAGCATGCCAAGAACCTGTCCGAGAAAATGGGCGGCGCACAGATCTATCTCAAGCGCGAAGATCTGAACCACACCGGGGCGCACAAGCTCAATCACTGCATGGGTGAAGCCCTGCTTGCCAAATTCATGGGCAAGAAAAAGCTGATTGCCGAGACCGGTGCAGGTCAGCATGGGGTGGCTCTGGCAACGGCTGCGGCCTATTTCGGCATGGAATGCGAGATTCATATGGGCGAAGTCGATATCGCCAAGGAGCATCCCAATGTGATCCGCATGAAGTTGCTGGGCGCGCAGGTGGTGCCGGTGAGCTTTGGGGGGAAAACGCTCAAAGAGGCCGTCGACAGCGCCTTCATGTCCTATCTGGAGCAGGCAGAAGATGCAATCTATGCCATCGGGTCTGTGGTCGGGCCGCATCCTTTCCCCAAAATGGTGCGTGATTTCCAGTCCGTTGTCGGCTTTGAAGCCCGCGACCAGTTCTTTGAGATGACGGGCAATGACCCAGATCACGTCATGGCCTGTGTCGGTGGTGGGTCAAATGCCATGGGGCTGTTTTCCGGCTTCATCGATAATGATGCTGTTCAGATGCATGGGGTCGAGCCGCATGGCACCGGCACCGAGCTGGGCAAGCACGCCGCAACCATCACCTATGGCAAACCGGGCATGATCCATGGCTTCAAATGCCTTGTCCTGACCGATGAGGCGGGCGAGCCTGCGCCTGTGCATTCCATCGCTTCGGGGCTCGATTATCCGGGCGTTGGGCCAGAGCATTCCTATTTGCATACCATCGGCAAGGTCAAATATGGCTCGGCCAGCGATGAGGAAACCTTGCGTGCCTTCTATGCTTTGGGCAAATATGAGGGCATCATTCCCGCGCTTGAAAGCTCGCATGCGGTTGCCTATGCCATGCGGATGGCGCCGGATCTGCCGGGTGAAAGCATTCTGGTCAATCTGTCCGGTCGTGGTGACAAGGACATCGATTATGTGACCGAGAAATTCGGCTTTGGCGAAGATTTCGAACTGTAAGTCGGATGCGTCTCAGATTATAAGAGGCGGCTCCTTGCGAGCCGCTTCTTGCTTTCAGGGTTACGCCTTTCCCCTCCCGTTTCCGATTGCGCGGGATCCACATTGTAAATGGGATCTTTCGTCGATTTCTCTTTTCAAAAAATACAAAATATGGTGTATTTTTGAAACAAACGCTATTGTCTCACCTCCATTGAATGGTCTAAACAGGTTTGGACCAATGCGTAGCCTTGCTGATCCCAGTGTAAGGCTCGACCATCTCACCGATATATCCGGACGGTTCCAAGACACGTCCTGAAGGAAAGACTACCATGCCTGATTATCGTTCCAAGACTTCGACCCATGGCCGCAACATGGCTGGCGCGCGCGCTCTTTGGCGGGCGACCGGTGTTGGCAACAAGGATTTCGGCAAACCGATCATTGCAGTCTGCAACTCCTTTACCCAGTTTGTGCCGGGCCATGTGCATCTGAAGGATCTTGGGCAGATGGTGGCGCGCGAAATCGAGGCCGCTGGCGGCATCGCCAAGGAAATGAACACCATCGCGGTGGATGACGGCATCGCCATGGGCCATGACGGCATGCTCTATTCTCTGCCATCGCGCGAAATCATCGCGGATTCGGTGGAATATATGGCCAATGCCCATTGCGCCGACGCGCTGGTCTGCATCTCCAACTGTGACAAGATCACGCCGGGCATGCTGATGGCAGCTATGCGCCTCAATATCCCGGCGGTCTTTGTGTCTGGTGGTCCGATGGAAGCGGGCCGGGCGGAAGGCATTGACCATGGTCTGGATCTGGTCGATGCGATTGTCATGGGCACCGATCCGACCGTGTCTGACGAAATGGTGCAGAAAGTCGAAGAGCAAGCCTGTCCGACCTGTGGCTCCTGCTCGGGCATGTTCACTGCCAACTCCATGAACTGCCTGGCTGAAGCGCTGGGTCTGGCTCTGCCGGGCAATGGCACCATTGTGGCAACCCATGCGGACCGCAAGGAATTGTTCCTCAAAGCGGCCCGTACGGCGGTTAATCTGTGCAAGCGCTATTATCAGGATGAAGATGAAAGCGTTCTGCCGCGCAACGTTGCAAGTTTCAAGGCGTTCCAGAATGCGATGACGCTCGACATCGCGATGGGTGGGTCGACCAACACGGTGCTGCATATTCTTGCCATGGCGCGGGAAGGCGAAATCAACTTCACCATGTCAGATATCGACAACCTGTCGCGCTCGGTGCCTTCGGTCTGTAAGCTTGCACCGATGACCCAGAAATTCCATATCGAGGATTGTCACCGTGCGGGCGGTATCATGGGCATTCTGGGGGAACTGGACCGGGCTGGCCTGATCCATCGGGATTGTTCGACCGTCCATCTGCCCACGATTGGCGACGCCATCGATGCCTTTGACATCATGCGTTCGCCGTCGAACGAGGTGGAACAGCTCTACAAGGCGGCGCCGGGTGGAGTGCGTACAACGGAAGCCTTCTCACAAGCCAAACGGTTTGCCGAGTTGGACCGCGACCGGACAAATGGTTGCATCCGCGACAAAGCCCATGCCTATAGTCAGGATGGCGGTCTTGCCGTTCTGTTCGGCAATATTGCGCTTGATGGCTGTATCGTGAAGACTGCGGGTGTCGATGAGAGCATTCTGAAATTCTCAGGCCCGGCTCATATTTTTGAAAGCCAGGATGATGCGGTCAAGGGCATCACCAAAGGTCATGTCAAGGCTGGCGAAGTGGTTGTTATCCGCTATGAAGGGCCAAGAGGTGGTCCGGGGATGCAGGAGATGCTTTATCCAACCTCCTATCTCAAGGCAATGGGGTTGGGTAAGGCCTGCGCATTGATCACCGATGGCCGTTTCTCAGGTGGCACATCCGGCCTTTCCATCGGCCATGCTTCACCGGAAGCTGCGTCGGGAGGTGCGATTGCGCTGATAGAGCAGGGCGATATGATCGAGATCGACATTCCCAACCGCACCATCAATCTGGTGATTTCGGATGCCGATCTGGCGGCCCGTAATGACGCGATGAATGCGCGAGCTGATGGTGGCTGGAAGCCGGTTGAAAAGCGTGATCGTATTGTTTCGCGTTCGCTGGAAGCCTATGGCCTGATGTCCACCTCTGCGGACAAGGGTGCTGTGCGTGACATCAGCAATCTCAAGCGGATCGACTAGACGCGATCTGGTTTTGTGAAATGTGAAGGAAACCCGGCCTTGCCATGTGTGAGGCCGGGTTTTGTTATCCAAGCGGCACCAAACGCAGCCGAACAAAGGCTTCGGTCGTGGAGGTGAAAACCAAGTGGCTGCAGGCATTGCCAAACAGCAATTTGCCATTGGCGCGAATGGTGGCTGAAATTGCATAGGTGCTGCCGCGCCGGATGGCATAGCGATCATAGTTGAGGCTGAACGGGTGCGGCAGGTGGCTAATGTCGCTTATATGTTCATTGCTCAGGGTGATGACCGGCGCATCAATGTCAGACAGGTCCAGTAACCGGATCTCGAGTGTTGCTCCATCTGGCAAAGCCACCGGGATTTTTGCGGTCACTTCGCCTTGCAACTCACCATTCAGGATCTTTTCAAGAATGGCATCCGCCTCTACCACCTCATTTGGCAGCGAGAAGGGACCAAAGGGGATGGCGGGTTCTGTTGGTTCGCCAAGGATAAAATCTGCGAATTTTCGCTCTGGCGGGGTGCGTTCTGAAAGGGCCATTGATCACTCCGGTTGGACAGATATGCAACATATCGCTCAGCTTGGCGTGCAATTGCGGCGGGAAGTCTGAACCGAATTGGGTCATTTCAGGGTCATTTTGTGGCACGCTAGATTCTTCGGGTCATCATTGGCCCATTGCGCATATTCAGAGCCAGCAGCGTGATATTCACGCTTCTGCAAGAAATTCCTGAGCTTGCCCGGCATAAAAGCTGTATCGAACATCCTCAGCGCTTGCGGGACTGAAAGCTGACTTCATCACGCCAGATAACAGGCACAGCTTATGCCCGTCAGGGGCTTTTAAAATGGAGAAGAGGATACGCCAACCCTTGATCTTGCGTCGGCGCATCCAATGTCACGGGCTGTGGTGCTCGCATGACCTATTCGGAGGTGCTGTTGCCGGTATAGGCGTCGTTTTTGGTGATCTTGATCAGGGCCTGCTCCTGGGCGAAGGCCAGATATTCAAATTCGATGCCGAATTTCTCGCTTGCCTGATTGAGGGCCAGAAATTCCCCATTGCGCCAGTTGGGGTAGCCATGATGCTCATCGAGAATGATGAGAGCACCGGGGCGAATGACATGAGCCATTTCTTCAAGAATATAGTGGGCGGATTCATAGGTGTCGCTATCGATATGGATCAGATCAGCAACCACGTCTATTTCTTCAAGGAAGCCGGGGAGGGTATCCTGAAACCATCCGTCGATCAGACGGACATTGCTTTCAACCACCGGATGGGTGCCATGCATGGACAGGCGGCCCTTCTCGATCATGCCTTTCCAGTCTTCTTTCAGACCAACGAAGCTGTCAAAGCCGTGCCAGATGTAATCCGGCGTCAATTTGGCCATGAAATTGACTGATACACCCTTATAGACACCAAATTCGATGGCCATCATGCTCTGTCGGTCGAGCCGACTGATGGCATATTTCCAAAGCGGTTCCTTTGCGCCGTAAAGCAGCGCGTTGTTCAGGTGTTGCTCGATAAACTCAACCGAGTCGAGAACGGCTCGCTCCCATGCAAGATGGTATATATTGAGCTGATAAGGAGACTTGCGCAGCTCCTCATATTTCATGATTTCCAGTTGGTCGCGCGTCACGTCCATGTTTCAAAAGCCCTTGTCATTTTTCCTACTCAGCTTCGATTAGATTTGATTCTGGCGCGAAACCAAAGCCTGTTTCTGTATTTTAGTGAGGATATGGAAGGTCCGTTTGCGCAGATGTTGGTGAGGATGGGCAATCGTTTGAGCATAAAAAAACCCGGGACAGACCCCGGGCTCTTTATGCTTTAAGCGCTTTTGGTGCCGTCACTCACTGGTTTGCACCAGTTCCCTTGTCTTCATGAAGGTGATGTCCGGATTGCGCTCTTTGGTATAGTCAAGCTCCCACTGGCTCTTGGCAAGGAAAACCGGGCTGCCTTCTCGGTCGCGAACAATGTTGGAGGCATTGGCCGTGAGAAAGGTTTTCATCTTGACTTCATCAGCGCATTTCACCCAGACGGCCAAATTGTAGGAGAGGGGTTCGAAGTCGATATCGACACCATATTCTGCCTTGGCGCGGGATTTGATCACGTCAAGCTGCAGGATGCCAACCAGACCGATGATCCAGTTCGAGCCGATATTGGGTTTGAAGACCTGCGTCAGGCCTTCTTCGGCCAGATCCTCTAGCGCTCGGCGCAGCTGCTTGACCTTGGAGGTATCGGGCAGGCGGACACGGCGCAGGATTTCAGGAGCGAAGGCGGGCAGACCGGTAAACTGGAAGGTCTCGCCTTCGGTGAAGGTGTCGCCCACCCGGATTGTGCCATGGTTGGGGATGCCGATCACGTCGCCGGGGCCTGCGCCATGGACCACTTCGCGGTCCTGGGCAAAGAACATGATCGGGCTGTGGACCATTATATCCTTGCCAGTGCGGACCTGCTTCAATTTCATGCCGCGTTTGAAGTCGCCGGCGCAAACGCGCATGAAGGCGACGCGGTCGCGGTGGTTTGAATCCATATTGGCCTGCACCTTGAAGACAAAGCCCGAGACTTTCTTCTCGTCAGGCGTCACCACGCGTTCCGTGGTGGGGGCCGGACGTGGAGAGGGCGCAATCTCCGCGATCAGGTCAAGCAGCGAAGTAGGCCCGAAATCCTTCAACGCCGAGCCAAAAATGACGGGTGACAAGTGGCCTTCGCGGTAGCTTTCGAGATCGAATTCGGAATAACCGACTTCGGCCAGCTCGATCATTTCGCGGCATTCTTCCAAGAGTTGGCCATCAACCAGTGCGTCGAGCTTTTCATCATGGATGCCGGACGTGTCAACCACCTTGTCAAAGGCATCGCCCTTGGTGTTGGCGGTATAATATTCGCCATTTCTGATATTGAAGCAGCCATGGAACTGGGAACCGGAGCCGATGGGCAGAACCATTGGCGAGACATCGAGCGCCAAGGTTTCCTGAATTTCATCCATCAGCTCGAATGGATCCTTGGCCTCGCGGTCGCATTTGTTGACGAGCGTGATGATCGGGATATCGCGCAGGCGGCAAACCTCGAACAGCTTGCGGGTCTGGCTCTCGATACCTTTGGAGGCATCAATCACCATGATCGCGCTGTCGACGGCCGTCAAGGTGCGGTAGGTGTCTTCGGAAAAGTCTTCATGGCCCGGCGTGTCGAGCAGGTTGAAGATCAGGTCATGATGTTCAAAGGTCATCACCGAGGAGGTGACCGAAATGCCGCGTTCCTGTTCGATCTTCATCCAGTCGGACTTGGCCCGGCGTTTTTCGCCGCGCGCCTTGACCTGCCCTGCCATGCGGATGGCACCGCCGAAATAGAGCAGTTTTTCCGTCAGCGTCGTTTTACCGGCATCGGGGTGAGAAATGATCGCAAAGGTGCGGCGTTTTTCGTGGCTTGCTTGCGCAGTGTTGGCGGACATGGAGTGCTGTTCTCTTGTGGTTGTGAAACGCTTCGCTCAGCGCTCAAACGGGTTTACCCCCGTGAGGCGATCAGAAGCGGAAGGCCTCGAATTTGGCCGGGACAATAGGGGAGATGGTCGCAGATTGCCAGAGGAAAGCTGCGTGATTGCATCTGCCTTTCCTCTTTTGGCAGCTGGTTGGAGCCTTTTCAGGGATTTTCCAAATCCGTATGGCGTATGATCTTAAAGCCTTCGTCCGGTTTGGGCGGTTCGAAATAGCTGGTCATCTGATCAAATTGCGCTTCCGTTGGGGCGAATTCGTGACCGCCGTCGGCATTGCGAGCCAACAGGCGCTGTTTGCACAGACTGTCGGGCTGGTCAATGAAGTGAAGGCTATGGGCGCAATGGGTGGCGTCAATCACCGATCTCATCCAGCGGCGCTGGCTGGATGTGTTGGCGGCAAAATCCAGCACGACTGTCAAGCCTTGCCCCAATAGCTGATAAAGCAACGGTTCCAAGGTGTGGCGCAGCTTGGTGGAATAGGTCACATAGTCAGCGATTGCTTTCATCTGATCGCCATAGAGGTTTGATAGCCACTGATCCTCGCTGATCAGAACGGCACCCTCGCGTGTGGCCAACTGCTTGGCCAATGTCGATTTCCCTGACGCCATCTTGCCAGCAAAGAGATGCATGTGGCCTGTGGCTTGAGGTGCTGGGTTAGCCATCTCCCAGCTCCTCTTGCAGGATTTCCAGTTCGAGCCATTTTTCTTCGGCCTTGGAGAGCAGTTCTTCCTGTGCTTCGAGCGCTTTGGCGGCCTTGTTGAAGGTTTCGGGGTCTTTGGTGAAAAGCTCGGGGTCTTCGAGGCGACTGCGCAGGCGGGCGATCTTGGCTTCGATCTCTTCCATTTTGCCCGGCAGGGTTTCAAGCAGATGTTTATCCTTGAAGGTCAGCCCCTTTTGCTGTTTTGGCTGCTGGGGCTTGTCTTTGGCAACGGATTTGTCATCGGCCTTGGCGGCCTTTTCCTTTTTGGCAATCTTGCGTGCGCCGACCCCTTCGCCACGCTGGGTGACCATGTCGCTATAGCCGCCTGCATATTCGGTCCAGCGACCATCGCCTTCAGCAAACAGAGTGGTGGAGCAAATACGGTCGATAAAGTCACGGTCATGGCTGACCAGCAACACGGTGCCGGAATAGTCGTTGAGCACTTCCTGCAAAAGATCGAGGGTTTCCAGATCGAGATCGTTGGTTGGCTCGTCAAGGACGAGAAAGTTCGATGGCTTGGCAAGGGCCCGCGCCAGCATCAGGCGTCCGCGTTCACCGCCTGAGAGGACGGAAATAGGGCTGCGGGCCTGTTCGGGTCGGAACAGGAAGTCTTTCATATAGCCCACAACGTGGCGAGACGTGTCACCAACCTGCACCATGTCGCCACTATGCGTGGTCAGCGCTTCTTTCAGGGTCCAGTTGGGGCTGAGGCTCTCGCGCTTCTGATCAAGGGTTACCATTTGCAGGTTGGTGCCGAGTTTCACCTCGCCGCGGTCCGGGGTGAGGGCTTCGGTCAGCAGGTTGATCAGGGTTGATTTGCCTGCACCATTGGGGCCGACAATGCCGATCCTGTCGCCGCGCAGGATCTCGATGGAGAAATCCTTGACGATGTCGCGATCACCAAAGCGTTTGGCAATCTGTTTGGCCTTGATCACCGACTTGCCGGATGTGTCGCCTTCGGTGGCATTGAGCTTGACGTCGCCTTGAGGGCGGTTCTGGGCCATTTGCTGTTTCTTGGAACGCAGAGTGTGCAGCTCACCGAGGCGGCGGACATTGCGCTTGCGGCGGGCGGTGACGCCGTAGCGGATCCAGTCCTCTTCTGCGAGGATTTTCTGCTTGAGCTTTTGTTCCTCGACCTGCTCCAGTTCGAAGATTTCGTCGCGCCAGGCCTCGAAATGGGCAAAGCCACGGGACGAGCGGCGGGCCGTGCCACGGTCGATCCAAACCGTGTTGCGGGTCAGATTTTCAAGGAAACGCCGATCGTGGCTGATGATCACCTTGGCCGAGCGCATCTGCTTCAGCTCGCTTTCGAGCCATTCGATGGCTGGCAGGTCAAGATGGTTGGTGGGCTCGTCAAGCAACAGAATATCCGGTTCCGGAGCCATCACGCGCGCCAGCGCCGCCCGGCGGGCTTCGCCACCGGAAATGTCGGCGGGATTTTCCTTGCCGGTCATGCCCAGTTCATCGAGTAGATATTGGGCGCGATAATGGGCGTCACCCGGGGCGAGACCTTCCTCGACATATTCCATCACCGTGTTGAAAGCGGACAGATCCGGTTCCTGTGGCAAATAGCGAAGGGTTGTTCCGGGCTGGAAAAAACGGTCCCCATGGTCTGGCTCGACAAGGGCTGCGGCGATCTTCAAAAGGGTTGATTTGCCCGATCCGTTGCGACCGACCAACGCGATGGCATCATCGTCATGCACCGCCAGTTCAGCGCCAGACAGCAAAGTTTGTCCGCCGATGGTGAGGTGGATGTCCTGAATGTGCAGAAGAGGAGGAGCCATGATCTTGTCTTTTGGTTGTTCGCAGGCTTGTCGCCAGCGTGGATGGGGTGATCCTGCCTTTACCCAATGTGGGAAGGCTTGACAAGTCCCATGGATATTTGATGCAGATGGCGGCTTGCCCTGACCAATGGTGGGAGGGGAGATGCCTCAGGTCGGCAAATTTGATGTTACTGCCAGATGGTTTGCCTAGCTGGGCCGTTCAGGACGCGGTTTTGTTGTCTTCACCGGATTTGCGCATTTGCTTGATGCGGTCGGTGAGTGAAAAGACCTGTTCCCAAGGGTTCTTGTCAGTCGATCCTTGGGCTTTCTCTTGAGAGGCACCTTTTTCTTCTTTTGCAGCTACTTCTTGTAAAACTGGGGGCGCAGTTTCATTTGCCACTTTATCTGGTGCTTGCGAAGGACTCTGATCCATGGGGTGGTCAGACATGTCATTTGTGTTTTGAGGGTTTCCCTCGTCTTTCAACGTGCCATTGACTGGATTCTCGCTCTCAGAAGAGGTCTGTTGCAAGAGGGTCGGAATTGGCGATTTGGCCCCTTCCTGCCGGGCGGCCATCTCGGTGATCAGGCTTGCCATTGATTTCATCTGGTTGCGCAGGGCGATTTCGCCTGCGGTCAGGGGCGCGTCGCCCGTTTTGAGATTTTCTCCAGCGCTGTCTTTCTCGCCTTGTTGCTTCACTTTGCGATCAAGGCGATCAATGATTTGGTGCGCAGCCTTCAGGGCGCTTTCCAGATCTGTCTTTTCTTTTTTCAAAGTCGTGATAATAGCGTCCTGTTCCTCGGATCCACTGGCGTCGTGATCGTTATTCTTCTGATCTTCCAGTTGGCCTGAGAGAGCCGCGATCTTGGCTTCAGCTTCCGCGCGGCGGGCCTCGGACTCCTCAAGCCGCTCCACGGAATCATCAACAGGGGCATTGCCTTGCTCCTGCGCCCGTTCAAGGCGGAGGGTGAGGGTGTCGATTTCGCTGTCTTTGTCGGCCAGTTCGGACTGAAGCGCATCAATCTTGGTCTGCTGCTTGTCCTGTCGCTCCTTGATGTGGTCAAGATCAGAGCTTTTCTGCGCCAATTGACCCTTGGTCTCGGCCAAAAGATTGCTTTCCTTGGTCAGTTTGGCGGTGAGTTCACCGACTTCCTGTTTTTCGGATTCAATGCGGGCCATCTGGGCGGCCAGTTCGATCTTCTGCTCGTTGATATGGGTTTCGAGGTCGTCGATCTTGTCTTCAAAAGCGGCCTTGCTTTCAGCGAACGCCGTTTCGACGTCTGCCTTGGCCTGCTTGAGGGAGGTAATGTCTGCTTGGGCTTCGCTCAGATTTTGGGCTGTCGCGTCAAGGCGTGTTTGGGTGTCAGCTGTGGCCTGTTTCTGGCTCTCCAGCGCACTGTTCAAGTCCTCGATATCGGCAAGGCGCGCTGTTATGGTCTCATCGCGGGTCGCAAGAGTTTGATTGAGCTTGTCGATTTTCATGGTCTGGTTGGCGACTTCTTCGTTGCGCGTTTCGGCCAGCACTTCCAGCCTGCGCAACTCAATCGCCTGTGCCGCGCGCTGCATGTCTTTTTCGGCTTGCAGTTCGCCATAGCTGATTGGCATTTCTGCCATGATCCGTTTTTCGGTCAAACGGACTGCACGACGCCAGATCATGGGCAGAGCCAGCAACACCAGCAAAAGAGTGCCAACCACTCCAAGCGATATATACATTGCGATGGCAATCACGGTGCCCAATTCCTTGTTTCTGTGCGGTTTCCGGCAGACTACAACAGTTAGCAGTCAATCCGGGCAAGTAAAATACAAAAAAACATCGAACGCTTACATTTTGTCGGGCAAATACGCATTTGCCCGACAAATTCCGCCTGATAGGCCCGGTATTTTAACTTTCCAAAGCTTTTTGTTGTGATCGTGATACCGGGTTTGCCGTCATGACCAAGAGCAATGTTCTTGTGCAGAGGCTTAACAAGGGGCGCGGCTTAGAACGGATTCCAGGTCGGTTTGCGGGTGAATTTCAGATAGCCGACATTGACCCCAAGGCGTGCGCCGACACCGGAGCGGATCGGTAGGATATATTTCCTGCTTTCGGTGGCCAGAACGGTGAAGCCAAGCCCACCAACCAGATAGGCCGATCCATTGACGCCACCCCAGCGGCGATAGATGTAGTCGACGCTTGGAATGTTATAGACCAGCATCATGGTGCGGTTGCCATCTGCGCCGAGATCCCAGCCAATTGATGGTCCCTGCCAGAAGACTTTATGAGTGCCCATATTCTTGGTATGCAGCACGCCCTCGCCGTAGCGGCCACCAACAATCACTGCGCCGCTACCCTCTTCGCCCAGAATATAGCCGTTCGGCAGGCCAAACCGCGAAATGGCCTTTTCAACGAGCGAGGCCAGCTCGCCAGTGACGCCGCCAAAGAAGACGTGACCGGCTTTCACGACTTCGTCTGCGGAATAATGTGTGTTGCTGGGCGAGCCTTGTGCGCGAGCCTGCATCGGGGGGGCAAGCGATACAGAGACAAGGGCGATTAACATGAGAGCGGTGCGCCAAAAATGAGCCTTCAGGGGCAAGGTCTTTTGCATCATTGCAGCTTTTCCTTTGAAACGTCGCATCCAAGAGGGGGAGGGATCCGCTCGTCGCAACGTATCAAGCGGGGTTGGTTCCTCGATTGACAGTTGGGAGCGGGCCTTCCGTGCCTGACGGCTCTGACGGGCAGGGCGCGGCAAGCTTTCGTTTACCATACGGTCTTGTTGTCGCTTAATTATTAACGAAATGATTATGGGCACCAGATTAGTCTGGATTGTGAAGAAATGATGGTCATTTCCGGATTTGGTCCCTTAACGCCCATATGTGCTGGCTTTGCATGGCGGAATGGGGTGGGAACGATAAGCTTTTATCGCGCGTTGGAATGGATGGAACGATGAAGATCGCTTTGATGATGCTGGTGCTGTTAAAGCGGCCCTTTATGGCAAGGCACCACCTTGGTCTGACTGGCGTGGGCATGTCCATCACGGCTCTGGCTGTGTTTGGTCTTTGCTTGGTGTCAGGGTTTGGTTCCATCAAGGCCAATGCGACGGCGCAGTCGCGGCGTGTGGTGACGGATTCAATCTCGGGCTATGCGATTTTTGGTTATGATCCGGTGGCCTATTTCACCGATCATGCCGCCATGCGCGGCAAACGGGAAAATGAATATGTCTGGAACGGTGTGAGCTGGCTGTTCGCTTCGCGGGCCAATCTGGAAGTGTTCAAAGCGGATCCCGAAGTCTATGCTCCGGCCTATGGCGGGCATGGAGCGCTGGCGATGGCTCGCGGCTATGCTTCGGCATGCAACCCGTCCGTCTGGGCGCTCTATGGGGATCGTCTCTTTTTATTCTATACCTACACCTCTCGTGCGGCCTGGGCCGAGGCGGTCGATACGCATATTCGCAAGTCGGACAAGGCATGGACCACCATTGAAGGCACCCTGTCTCGATAAAGCACAAGACTGGCTGGCTTTGATCAGAGGGACACCAGTTTTGCCTACAATATTGGCAGTCGTGGCTGGTTCCGGTGATTGGTTCTGTGACTGGTTTTGCGATTGGTTCGGTGATCAGCCTGTGGACCGGGCATCTTTCGCGTGAAACTCCTCAGAAGAGGTAAGTCCGGCCTTGGCAGGGGGACGGCTTGAAGGTAATCCTCATTACAGGAATTTTAGTCTGATTCGCGGCGGTTGCGGATCGACAGACCCAGAAACACGCCCTGAAAAGCGTTAACTGCTTGCAGGTTGCTCTCTGTTTGAAGGTCAGGGGTTGGCCAAAGCGGTGAAGGGTGTGACAGCTTTCGAGGATGCAATGACTGGTATCGACACGCTTTCTTCCATGGACCTTGCTGCGCTTCTGTGCAGCCGCGTTTGCCATGACATCATCAATCCGGTTGGTGCGATTGCCAATGGTCTGGAAGTACTTGAGGAAGACAATGGCGAGGAAATGCGCGCCTTCGCCATGGAGCTGATTGTCAAAAGCACCAGAACGGCTTCGGCGAAACTGCAATTTGCCCGTCTGGCGTTCGGTGCCGCCGGTTCTGCGGGTGCAGAAATCGATACGGGAAACGCAGAAAGTGTTGCGCGCAGCTTCATGGCTGGAGAGAAAGCGGACCTTGAGTGGGAAGGCCCGCAGGTTCTGATGCCGAAAAACTTGGTCAAGCTGTTGCTTAATCTGGTGCTGATCGGCGGTTCAACCATTCCGCGCGGTGGCGTGATCAAGGTGTCATGGGATGGGGATTCCCGTTATCCAACCTTCCGTCTGGTCTGTGAAGGCAAGCATGCTCGTATCCCGGCGCAACTTGATCGGTTGCTGCGTGGGCGTCCGGCGGATGATCAGGGCATCGATTCCCATTCGATCCAGCCTTATTACACCGGTCTTCTGGCGCGAGAGAGCAAAATGGATCTGTCATTTGACTGGCAGGATGATGTGATTACCATTGAAGCCAAACCGGTGCATATTCCGAGTCCGGATGAAATGATCGGGGTCGCCGTACCATCCGAAACGGCTGGCTAAAAGGCCGCTCGTTCGCGTAGAGCTCAGCAAGAGACGTTTTTAGGGTCAGCATTGTCTGGCCCTTTTTCTATTTGTTTTGAATGCTTTATGGTGAAATACCAATAGGTTATAGCCCTATCTCCTAAGTTTATGAAATTAAGTGAAATGTTTCAGTTTAAATTAACAGTTTAGGTCGACACTGAAGCGGAATAGCTGTCTTTACGGGCTGGTTTCCGCCAAAAAATCAGGGTTTTAGGCCATGGATGATCTGTTACGCGAATTTATCGAGGAAACGAACGAGAGCCTTGACGTCGTAGACGTTGAATTGGTGAAGTTCGAGCAAGAGCCGAACAACGCTCAAATTCTCGATAATATTTTCCGCCTTGTACACACCATCAAGGGAACATGCGGGTTCCTCGGACTGCCACGGTTGGAAAGCCTGGCGCATGCCGCAGAAACCTTGATGGGCAAATTCAGGGACGGAGCGCCGGTTACGGAAGAATCCGTGTCGGTGATCTTGCTGTCTCTGGACCGCATTAAAGAAATCATGGGCGAGCTTGAAGCGAATGAGGCGGAACCGGAAGGCTCGGACGAAGACCTGATTGACCAGTTGGACCGGTTGGCAGGTGTCGGCAAGTATGTGGGACAGAATACCGCAGTGGATGTCGTCGAGGCAGACGCAGCACCGGCTGACGAAGCGAAAGCTCCAGCGACTCCGGCAGACAATGACGACGCTCCGACTGAAGTCTATCAGGTGCTTGAGCGCGAGTTGAAAGCAGGCGAAGTTTCGCTGGATGATCTGGAGCGCGCCTTCCGCGAAGCCGAAGGGCCGGATGGCTTTGATGTCGCCCAGAGCGCCAAGGAAGCCGCGGAAGAAGCGGTTGCTGATGCTGCAAGCAAGAAGCGTCAGGGTAAGGTTCCGGTTGCCAAGGCGCCTGAAAAACCAGCGGTTGCCAAGAAAAAGAAAAACGAGCCAAAAGCTGCCGAGAAGGAAACCAAATCGGTGGCCAATCAGTCGATCCGCGTCAATGTCGAGACGCTGGAACATCTGATGACGATGGTGTCCGAATTGGTGCTGACACGCAACCAGCTGCTGGAAATTGTGCGTCGCCACGAAGATTCCGAATTCAAGGTACCTCTGCAGCGCCTGTCCAATGTGACAGTGGAATTGCAGGAAGGGGTCATGAAGACCCGCATGCAGCCAATCGGCAATGCTTGGCAGAAGCTGCCGCGCATCGTTCGCGATCTGGCCAACGATTTGCACAAAGACATTGATCTGGTGATGGCTGGTCAGGATACGGAACTTGACCGTCAGGTTCTGGAACTGATCAAGGATCCGCTCACCCATATGGTGCGCAACTCCGCTGACCATGGTCTTGAAACCTCCGCTGAACGTGTCGCGATGGGCAAGCCTGCCAAAGGCACCATCAAGCTGTCCGCCTATCATGAAGGTGGTCACATCATCATCGATATTGAAGATGATGGCCGTGGCATCAACACCGAGAAGGTGAAGGAAAAAATCCTCAAATCCGAGCTGGCAACGGAAGCCGAGCTCGAAAAGATGTCCGAACAGCAGATCAACAAATTCATCTTTGCTGCTGGCTTCTCGACCGCCGAGAAAGTCACCAATGTCTCTGGCCGAGGCGTTGGCATGGATGTCGTGCGCAACAATATCGAAGTCATCGGTGGCTCGGTTGATTTGAAATCGGTGCCTGGCAAGGGTTCGATCTTCTCGATCAAGATCCCGCTGACCCTCGCTATTGTCTCGACCTTGCTGGTTGAAGCGTCCGGTGACCGGTTTGCAATCCCGCAGCTGTCCGTTGTCGAGTTGGTGCGCGTCCAGAACAATTCCGAGCACAAGATCGAGCGGATCAAGGATACGCCGGTTCTGCGCTTGCGCAACAAGCTGTTGCCGCTGATCCATCTGAGCAGTCTGCTGGGGATCGAAGAAAAGTCCGAAGAAGAGCTCAAGCTGGACGACAATGGCTTCATCGTTGTCATGCAGGTTGGTGCCCAGACCTTTGGTGTGGTGGTCGATGCAGTCTTCCATACCGAGGAAATCGTGGTCAAGCCGATGGCTTCCATGCTGCGCCACCTGACCATGTTCTCAGGCAACACCATTCTGGGTGATGGTTCGGTGATCATGATCCTTGATCCCAACGGTGTCGCTCAGGCCTTTGGCAGCCATGTTGGAACCGATATGGAAACCACGGGTGAACAGGCTGAAAAAGAAGCCCTGCCGGAAGAAAAGAACACGGTTTCGCTGTTGATCTTCCGCGCTGGCTCCGCAGAACCAAAAGCGGTTCCGCTGTCGCTTGTCACGCGTCTTGAGGAATTCGAGATCGAGAAGATCGAGTTCTCCAACGGTCGAGACATGGTGCAGTATCGCGGCTCCTTGATGCCGCTGGTTCAGGTCAACGACTTTGTCCAGCGTCGCACCGAAGGGTCCCAGCCGATGCTGGTCTTCTCCGATGCCGGTCGCTCTATGGGTCTGGTGGTCGACGAGATCGTCGATATTGTCGACGAGCAGCTCAATATCGAAGTGTCTTCGGAAGTTCCAGGCATTCTGGGAACCGCGGTCATCAAGGGCAAGGCAACCGAGATTATCGATGTCGGTCACTTCCTGCCGCAGGCCTTCGAGGACTGGTTCCACCGCAAGGAAATGGGCATCGAGGAAGCTGTCATCAAGAAACTGCTCTTCGTGGATGACTCCAGCTTCTTCCGCAACATGCTCGGCCCTGTCTTCAAGGCTGCTGGCTATGACGTGACGATTTGCGCAAGTGGCAAGGAAGCCCTGGCTGTGCTGGAACGCGACCCAAGCTATGAGATCGTTGTCTCCGACATCGAAATGCCGGAAATGAACGGCTTTGAACTCTGCGAAGCGGTTCGTCGCCATCCGGCGACCCGCGATATTCCGATCATTGCCCTCTCTTCGCTCTGCACGCCAGCAGCGATCGAGCGTGGCCGTCAGGCAGGCTTTAATGACTATGTGGCGAAATTTGATCGTCCAGGTCTGATTGCTTCGCTGAAAGAACAGCATATTGAACTTGGAGCTGCAGCATGACCGAGCAGTTTGTAAACGACGCAGAAGTCGAAAACACGGATGAAACCATCCAGTATGTTACCATCTATATTTCGGAACAGCTGTTTGGCCTGCCGATCAGCCGCGTCCATGATGTGTTTGTACCGGAATCCGTGACGCGCGTGCCATTGTCGCAAACCGAAATTGCAGGGGTTCTGAACCTGCGTGGACGGATTGTCACGGCCATCGACATGCGCAAACGTCTGGGCCTTCGTCCGCTGGAAAATCAGACCAGCATGATGGCCATCGGTATCGAATTCAAAGAAGAATCTTACGGCCTGATCATCGACTCTGTCGGTGAGGTGCTGGATCTGAGTGAAAACAGCCGCGAAGCTGTTCCCAGCAACCTTGATCAGCGCTGGGCGAGCATCGCCGCCGGGGTGCACAGGCTCGAGAATGACCTGATGGTCATACTGGATGTCGATAAGGTGCTCGGCGAAATGGTTACAACCACCACCACTGTCGCAGCTTAATCGCTGCGGCTTCGGTGTCTCTGGAGAATGAAAATGAAGACGTGTCTGGTTGTCGACGATTCCAGTGTTATCCGCAAAGTCGCGCGGCGGATTCTCGAAGATCTCGATTTCGAGATTTCGGAAGCCGAGGATGGCAAAGCTGCGCTGGATAGCTGTGCAGGCAATATGCCTGATGCTGTTCTCCTGGACTGGAACATGCCTGTGATGGATGGCATGGACTTTCTGGTCGAGTTACGCAAACTCGAACGCGGATCCGATCCCAAGGTGATTTTCTGCACGACAGAAAATGATGTTGCGCATATCGCCAAGGCCATCCGCGCAGGTGCCAACGAATATATTATGAAGCCGTTTGATCGGGAAATCGTTGAAGCGAAATTGCAGGAAGTCGGGTTGATCTGACCCTGCCTTTTTGGTCCCTTATGAAAGTTGTTTGAAATGGGTCTGATGTCCGCAACTGCGTCGGCGAGCAAGGCCGCATCGCGTCAAATCAAGGTTATGATCGTCGATGATTCCGTGGTCATTCGTGGGCTGATCAGCCGTTGGGTTGAAGCAGATCCTGCTCTTGAACTGGCCGGGTCGCATCGCAATGGTCGACTGGCCGTTGAGAATGTTGCCAAGACGAAACCGGACATCATCGTTCTCGACATTGAAATGCCGGATATGGATGGCCTGACGGCGTTGCCACTGTTGCTGCGTGGCTGCCCCTCCACAAAGGTCATCATGGCGTCGACATTGACGCGCCGCAATGCAGAAATCAGCTTGCGCGCTCTGTCGCTGGGCGCAACTGACTATGTGCCGAAACCCGAATCCAACAGCGAAATCACCACATCAAAGAATTTTCGCACCGAGTTGCTTGATAAAATCAAGGCAATTGGTGGGATCGATGAAGGTACCGCGCCAACCTTTCGCGCTTCACGCGGCGGGGCCCCTGTTGCACGCGTCGGAGGGATCCGCCCGCTGCAAAGCCGCAAGACATTGGCAACCGACGGGCCAAAGCCGACTGCGACCGCCGCTCCTTCACGCGTTGCTCAGACCGTGGCCGGTCCCAACGGGATTGCCCTGCGCAAACTTGGGTCTGCCCGGCCTCGTGCCTTGCTGATCGGGAGCTCTACGGGTGGCCCTCAGGCGCTTGAGAAGCTTTTGCAGGAAATTGGGCCACAAATGCGGTCCGTTCCGATCCTGATCACACAGCATATGCCAGCTACCTTTACCGCCATTCTGGCTGACCATCTGGCGCGCGCTTCTGGCATGCCATCGGCAGAGGGCAAGGAGGGCGACGTGGTGCAGAATGGGCATATCTATGTGGCTCCGGGTGGAAAGCATATGAAACTTGTCAAACAGGCAGGACAGGCGGTCATCAAACTGACCGATGAGCCTCCTGTGAATTTTTGTAAACCCGCCGTTGATCCATTGTTTGAGACCGCTGCATCCGTCTATGGATCCGCTGCTCTGGCCGTGATTTTAACAGGGATGGGACATGACGGCACCGCCGGTGCTCAGGTTATTGTCGATGCGGGTGGCAGTGTGATTGCTCAGGACCAGGCCACCAGCGTCGTTTGGGGTATGCCGGGCGCGGCGGCTCAGGCCGGCGTCTGCGCGGCGGTTCTGCCATTGAATCAGATTGGCTCCAAAGTGTTGCGTGTTTTCAAAGGGGAGCGACAATGACACCACAAGACTATGCTTTCTTGCAGGGCTTTTTGAAAGAAAAGTCGGGCTTGGTGCTCTCTGACGATAAGCAATATCTGATTGAAAGCCGTTTGATGCCGGTTGCTCGCAAAGCGGGCCTGGATGGCATTGCAGAGCTGATTACCAAATTGCGGACCTCCTCGACAGACCGGACACTGCAAACGGCCGTCGTTGAAGCCATGACGACCAACGAATCCTTCTTTTTCCGTGACAAGACGCCGTTTGAGCATTTCGTCGATACGATCATTCCGCATTTGGTGAAAAGTCGCCAGCGGGGCCGTGTGCGGATCTGGTGTGCGGCGGCATCAACCGGGCAGGAGCCTTATTCTCTGGCCATGTGCCTGAAGGAAAATGCTGCCAAGCTTGGCGGTTTGAGCTTCGAGATCATCGGCACTGACATTTCCCACGAGGTGCTGGAGAAGGCCAAGGCCGGATTCTATACCCAGTTTGAAGTTCAGCGCGGTTTGCCGGTGCAACTGTTGCTGAAATATTTCAAGCAGCATGGCGAAATGTGGCAGATCTCGCCCGAAATTCGCTCGATGGTCAGTTATCGTCACTTCAATTTGCTCGACAGCTTTGCTTCCATGGGGCAGTTTGATGTAATTTTCTGTCGCAACGTCCTGATCTATTTCGATCAGGCAACCAAGACCGACATTATGAACCGGCTGGCAAAACAGATGCCAAATGATGGCTATCTGTTGCTTGGCGCAGCTGAGACCGTGGTCGGCCTGACCTCGTCTTTCCAGTCCGTGCCCAACAAACGCGGCCTTTATACCAATGCGGCCGGGGCAGTAGGGGCACAGGCCGGTGTTGGTGGATTTGGTCAGCGGGCATTGGCTGCCGGTGGCGGTGCTGCGGCCGGGCCAAGTCCGACGGCGTCGACTTTCGCGGCCTCGCGTTTTTCCAGCATCAATGGTGGCCGCAAGTAAGCGTCTGCCCGCCTTTGAGAATAACAAAAGCCGTTCCCCTTGTAAGGGAACGGCTTTTTCTTATGTCTGAAATAAACCTCCACCTGCGGTGGAGGACTGGACAAGTTTTACATTTTCAGTAAGAGACCTCCTCACTTGAACCATTGGCGTGGTTTTAAGAACAGAAGCGAGGAGGTTTTTATGGACAAAAATCACCTATCACACAGCACTTGGGACTGCAAATATCATGTAGTCTTTGGCTCCAAATACAGGACCAAACGTCTATACGGAGACTTGCGGCGTGAGTTACGAGATCAATTTACGAAGTTGGCGTCACAAAAGGGATGCCATATTGAGGAAGGGCATCTTATGCCCGACCATGTGCATATGTTGATCTCAATCCCACCCAAATATTCAGTGGCCCATATAGTGGGCTTCTTAAAGGGTAAAACGGCGCTATATGTGGCAAACAAATATGCCCGGAAACGTCGCTACAAGGGATATCATTTTTGGGCACGTGGTTACTTTGTTTCGACAACGGGCTATCAAGAGGAGGTCGTCAGACGCTATATCCGCAATCAACAGAGGCAGGATAAGGCGAGCGACTTCGCGGATATGTTCAAGCCAAACTATTGAAACCAAACAAGACCACTTCTAGTGGTTCAAGCGAAGCGTAACAAACCTCCGCCTATGGCGGAGGTCAATGACTTTGGGCCCGGCATCGGTTAAGGTTGGGTTTGTTGCCTGTGGGGTGATCCGCGAAAGGCCAATAAGCATTGGCAAAAGGGGGGCTCAAACAAAGAAAGCCGCCCTTTTTCAAAGGCGGCTTCAGGAGTAGGGGAGTGTTGCCAATTTCGGAGCATGTCAGGAGCGGGATTTGGTCGCCCTTCCTGACAAGCGCTGGCCGAAGTTAGGCACTTTCTCGCATTCCGTCTTCATCTGGCTCGCGCAGAACATAGCCGCGACCCCATACCGTTTCGATATAGTTGCGACCGCCAGTCGCAGTTGCGAGTTTCTTGCGCAGCTTACAGATGAATACGTCGATGATTTTTAGTTCTGGCTCGTCCATGCCACCATAGAGATGGTTGAGGAACATTTCCTTGGTCAGCGTCGTGCCTTTGCGCAGGCTGAGCAATTCGAGCATCTGATATTCTTTGCCGGTCAGGTGGACGCGCTGGCCCTGAACTTCGACTGTCTTGGTGTCGAGATTGACCGTCAATTCGCCGGTATTGATGACCGACTGGGCATGGCCCTTTGAGCGGCGGACGATCGCATGGATGCGTGCCACCAATTCATCCTTGTGGAATGGCTTGGTCATATAGTCGTCAGCGCCAAAGCCAAGGCCGCGAACCTTGTCTTCAATGCCCGCCAAGCCAGAAAGAATGAGAATTGGAGTCTTCACCTTGGACACGCGCAAAGTGCGGAGCACTTCATAGCCACTCATGTCCGGAAGGTTAAGATCCAGAAGGATAATGTCGTAATCGTACAATTTACCGAGGTCCACGCCTTCTTCACCGAGATCGGTGGTGTAGACATTAAAACTCTCGGACTTCAGCATCAACTCGATGCTTTGTGCTGTGGCGCTGTCGTCCTCAATTAGCAAAACTCGCATGCCAATCCCCTTTGTTTGCCTTTCCTGGGCTCGGAGCAACCTGCCTTTCTGGCGATTGCTTAGGACCAAATTTCATCCCAGTTTTAAAGGCTAGTCCATAATGGTTAACAAATCCTGATTCCATCGTGCAAGCCTCGTCTCGTAACTTTACAAAAAATAATGTTATCTCGTTGATTCCTAGGAAAAAAATTCCTATCACATTTCTTAATGTTTCACTTTAAGAAGCTTTCCTAAGTGATTCACGAGACTCAGCTACGTTAGCGATTTTCCAGCTGGGAAAAATTTGCCGGTCAAAACCCCTCGCGATAATAATTAACCAATCGGGTAAACGAATCATTACCATGCAAGAGAATCATTAAAGGCTTAGCAATGGTCCATGAACTAATCGGTAAGGTGGATGATATCTCACCCAGACATGCCTATGGCCGCGTGACGTCCATTCAGGGCCATTTGGTGGAGGTTGCCGGTCCCTTGTTCGAGATGAGCGTGGGGTCGATGCTGACCATTCATGCGGATGGGCGGGATCCTGCAAAATGCGAAGTGGTTGGTTTTTCCGCCGATCGGGCGCTCTGTTTGCCTTTTTCCGAGCTGGATGGCATTCGCCTGGGATGTCGTGCTGTGCTCGATGGTCCGGCAGTGATCCGACCCACCAAAGCCTGGCTGGGGCGGATGATCAATGCGCATGGGGAGCCGATCGACGGCAAGGGCCCGCTCCCTCGGGGCCATAATGCTGTGCCGCTCAGACGCAAACCGCCAGCCGCGCACAAGAGGACACGGGTGGGTGGTCCGATGGATCTGGGTGTGCGCGCCCTTAATACCTTCATCACGCTTTGTCAGGGCCAGAGGATGGGCATCTTTGCCGGCTCGGGCGTGGGCAAGTCGGTGCTGCTTTCCATGTTGGCCCGCAATGCCAGCTCTGAGGTCAATGTGATCGGCCTGATTGGTGAACGCGGACGTGAGGTGCAGGAGTTTGTTGAGGACGATCTGGGCGAGGAGGGGCTCAAGCGCTCCATCGTCGTTGTCGCCACCTCGGATGAAATGGCTCTGATGCGTCGACAGGCGGCCTATCTCACTTTGGCTTTGTCGGAATATTTTCGTGAGGAAGGTAAACAAGTCCTTTGCATGATGGATTCGGTCACCCGATTTGCACAGGCGCAACGGGAGATAGGCTTGGCTGCGGGGGAACCCCCGACCTCGAAGGGATATACCCCCACCGTGTTCGCAGAATTGCCAAAACTTCTGGAAAGAGCAGGGCCGGGTGAAAAAAATGAGGGTGCTGTTACAGGTCTTTTTACTGTTTTGGTGGAAGGTGATAACCACAATGAACCCGTTGCCGATGCTGTCCGTGGTATTTTGGATGGTCATCTGGTCATGGAACGGGCCATTGCTGAAAGGGGAAGGTACCCGGCGATAAACATTTTGAAATCTGTTTCGCGTACACTCCCCAAGGCAGCCGATCCGGCCTTCTGGCCATGCGTATTAAAGGCTCGGCAATATATGGCGACCTATTCGGATATGGAAGAATTGATCCGATTGGGAGCCTATAGACAGGGAAGCGATCCAAGTGTGGATCTGGCAATTGCTCTTCATGAGCCGCTGGAAGCCTTTCTTTCCCAGACAAAGGGAGAGGCAACCAGCCTGGAAGAGGGATATAGAATGCTGGCATCCATTGTTGGGGAGCGGTCAGAACAAGACAGTACGGGGCTTTAAGGAGTATTGAGTAATGAAGTCGCGCGAGAGTCTAATCCGTCTGAAACGCTTTCAGGTTGATGAAAAGCGTCGTCAAGTCGGTCAGATTGAGTTGATGGTCACCGAGTTCCAAGGAATGATCCGTGATCTTGACGCACAAATCGCGGTTGAGGAAGAAAAAGCGGGCATCGATGATATCGGCCACTTCGCTTATCCAACCTTTGCCAAAGCTGCTTTGCAGCGCAAAG
The DNA here is from genome assembly GCA_963676965.2 of uncultured Cohaesibacter sp. Taxonomy (GTDB): domain Bacteria; phylum Pseudomonadota; class Alphaproteobacteria; order Rhizobiales; family Cohaesibacteraceae; genus Cohaesibacter. The sequence goes on along the minus strand of CAXXSO010000082.1, from coordinate 47,236 downwards.
AAAACCTGCAGGTTTCGATTGCTGATCTCAATGAACAGCTGGATCGGGCACAGGATCAACTGCGCGAGGCAATCGGTGAGCTGAAAAAGGTCGAAAAGCTCGAAGAACGCGATCACCAACGCGAGATGGCGGCGCGTGAACAGGCCGAGCAGGACGAGTTGGATGATTTCAGCACGATGGGACGGCGTCGTCGTCACTGATCAAGGCTGTTGCCCTTTTTAAAGGCGCATCGGACTTCGTGCGTGCCATTCCTTTTTCGTCTTCTGCATCAGATCTGCGTTTCTTTGCGAAGCGCCAGGGCTGATGCGGGGCGAAGCGATATGCGCCCAAAATTATGATCCGGTCTTCGCGAGGGAGAATTCCACCCCACGCGAGGCAGAATAAGCATACTCTCTGACATTATATCGATCCGATCGAATGGAAACGGCCTGTTGGCTTGCCCAACCTGTGCGATGTGCGCTAGAGGGGGCAGGTGCATGTGTTGGTCGCGCCTGCTTCAGGCGCATAATGTTTGTCGGGTCGGATTTGATGTCCTTTTTGTTGCCTTTGCTGTTGGCAATCTCCAGCTTCTCCTTTGCGCTGGGGCTGACCTTGCCGTTGGTTTCTCTCGACAGATTGCTTTTCTTCACTGAAACGCCATCGCTGATGAGCATTATTCTGGGGCTGTGGCATGACAATGAGCAGCTGCTGGCGGTCATTGTCTGCGCTTTTTCGGTGGTGTTTCCGGCTGTCAAAATTCTCCTTCTGCATATTGCGACCTTTCGCGGCAAGCGCTCTCGCTCGGTGATCCTGCTGGGGCTTGCGAGCAAATGGTCGATGATGGATGTGCTGCTGGTGGCTCTGGTGGTCTTTTCCGCCAAGACCAGCGGTCTGGCAGAGGCCAGCGCCTTGCCGGGATTGTGGTTCTACGGCACCGCCACCACCGCTTCTGTTCTTGCTTCGGTGATGATCAAGAAGTAGCGGCGTGGTGTCTCTGTCAGGGCGCAATGACCCTATGCGGACACCAGCAATGTCATGCCGATCAGGATCACCACCGCCCAGACAAGTCTCTGACCAAGATTACCCTCCCCAAGGAAGAGGCTTCCGGTCAGTATCGTCAGCAGCACGCTGACTTCGCGCAAAGGAGCGACGAGGGAAACCGCGGTGAATGAGAGGGCGTACAAGACGAGAATATAGGCGAGCGGGTTGAAAACCGCGATTGCCAGCACACCCAGTTTGTGCTGTTGCCAATGTTGGCTGATGCGGGTTCGATTGCGCAAGGCCACGGGAGCCAGAATGACCGCACGCCCGACGCTCGATATATAGTCAAGCAACAGGGGTGGGATCAGGTGGATCGACACAGCATAGGCGTCCCACGCGGTGTAGCTGCCAATCAGCATCCCGGCTCCAAGGCCAAACAGAAGCGATGTGCTGAGAGGACGGGCACCGGTTTTGATGCCGCCTGTCAGCATGAGGACGCCGAAGATGATGGTCATGCCACCTATCGCCATTTGCGGCGTGATGGTTTCATCCAGCAATAGAATGGCAAATGTCGTGGAGAGCAGCGGACCGGTTGCGCGGGCAACGGGATAGACCAGTGACAACTCCCCCTTGCGGTATCCTGTTTGCAGCAGCAGAAAATACCCCAGATGCAGCATCGCGCTGCCAACTATCAGCCCGATGGTTGTCGCATTGAAGTGGGGCCGATCAACAAGCAAAACCCAGATGGCGAGTGGGAAATAGAGGGCCACGGACAGGCAGGAAAAGAGCCAGATCAGCTCAGGTCCTCCATTGATCCGTTTGACAAAGACATTCCAGGTGGCATGACAAAATGCGGCGGTGAGAACGAGCGCAAAACCAGCGATAGACATATGAAACTCCAGACGGTGTATAGACGTGATTCATCACGCCCTGTCCATCCCCTCTGGTCTTTTCATCCTTGGGTGTCTGCCACTGGCTCATAACGGCGCTCGGTCCAGCTTGCCACTTGGCAACGGAACCCTAGCCGCACATGGAAAGGCTGGTTTTAAGGTTAGAGGCTTGTGGGCGGGAAATCAATACCATAGGCTGGCATTGCCAAGGCGTTGGATTTCATCGCCTCAATAGGGAATTTTGCAGAAGGTCGGTGATGCCCATTGTCCAGAAACAAGTCAGGGCTTGCACCAATGTGACAATTGGAAGCGCTTTGGCCGAGGTGCATCCTTGCTGTCTTCTGCGCTATATCCCTTATGATTTTTCCCTTCAAGGGTCTATTCCGATGTGAAAACTCAGGAGGAGACCTTGAAGGGCATGACGATATTGCAAAGGAAGGCAAATTCATGGAAGCGTTGAATGCTCTTGTCAGTTCCATCAACGGGGTGGTCTGGGGACCGCTGATGCTGGTGCTCATCCTCGGGGTCGGATTCTTCTTGCAGGTGGGGCTGAAATTCATGCCGATCCTGAAGTTGGGAACCGGCTTCAGCCTTCTTTTCAAGGGGCGTCAAGGCCAAGGTGAAGGGCAGATCAGCCCGTTCAATGCTTTGATGACCTCGCTCTCGGCCACGATTGGTACGGGGAATATTGCCGGTGTGGCAACCGCTGTCTTTCTGGGCGGCCCCGGAGCCTTGTTCTGGATGTGGATGACCGCCCTTATTGGCATGGCCACCAAATATGCCGAGGCTGTTTGTGCGGTGAAGTATCGCGAAACCGATGAACTCGGCAATTTTGTCGGTGGCCCGATGTATTATATCAAAAATGGATTGGGCAAGAACTGGCGCTGGCTCGGATTTGCTTTTGCGCTGTTTGGTGCCTTTGCAGCCTTCGGTATCGGCAATGGGGTGCAGGCCAATGGCGTGGCGCAGGTGCTCGAAGCCAACTTCGGTGTCAATACATCCGTTACCGGCGTGGTGTTGATGCTTCTGACCGCCATGGTCATTCTGGGTGGTATCACCCGAATTGGCGCGGTGGCCGGAAAGCTGGTGCCATTCATGGCCGTTGCCTATATCCTTGCCGGTCTGCTCGTGCTGCTGATCAATATCGGCAATATCGGCGCGGCTCTTGGTCTGGTCTTCTCGCATGCCTTCACGCCTTCGGCAGCAGAAGGTGGCTTTGCGGGCGCGGCGGTCTGGGCTGCCATCCGCTTTGGTGTGGCGCGCGGCGTTTTCTCCAACGAGGCAGGCCTTGGCTCTGCTCCAATCGCTCATGCGGCTGCCGCAACCAAAGGCCCAGTCAATCAGGGGTTGGTTGCCATGCTCGGCACCTTTATCGATACCATCATCGTTTGCTCGATCACAGGCCTTGCCATCATCGCTTCCGGGGCCTGGACCTCTGGCAAATCTGGTGCCGCACTCACCTCGCTGGCATTTGAGACCTCCCTGCCGGGCATTGGCGGTTCCGTGATTGCCTTGTCCCTGTCGATCTTTGCCTTCACCACCATTCTTGGCTGGTCCTTCTATGGTGAGAAATGCGTCGGCTTCCTGATGGGGCACCGGATCCTGATCGTCTATCGTATTGCCTGGATCGTGATGATCTATTTCGGTGCAACGGCGGATCTGGGCTTCATCTGGCTTCTGGCGGATACGCTCAATGCCATGATGGCCATTCCGAACCTGATTGCTCTGGCGTTGCTCAGCCCGGTGGTCTTCAAACTGACCCGCGACTATTTCGCAAGCAACGGCGCGTCGGAAGAGAATTCCAGCGAATGATTGCGTGTGGGGAGCCGCGTTGGTGGCTCCCTTCCTTATTCAGTTCCCAATGATTGCAAGGACAGGACCAATGGTCACCAAAATCCTGCTACCGATTGATCACACCGATGCCCGCTCCTGGAAAAAGGCTTTGCCGATGGCGCAGGAACAGGCAAAATTCTACGGTGCCGAGCTGCATGTGGTTTCGGTCATTCCCGAAATCATCAAACTGCCCAATCTACCGGAAAATTATGGCGATGGAGCCAAGGCCCATGTGCGCAAGGCGATTGAAGCCATTCTGGAAGAGCAAGGCGCCAACGGCATCACCATCCATATCGAGGAAGGAAGCGCCTATCGCGAAATCCTCAAGCTGGCGCATACGGATCATTTCGACATGATCGTCATGGCTTCGGCTAAAGGAGATTTTCCTGATTTTGAGATGGGACCGCATTTGGGTCGCGTGGTGCGCAATGCCCATTGTACGGTGATGGTTATCCGCGATTGAGCCTTTTTGCCAAGGCACCCCACCTCCGTTGCCCTTTGGCTTGGCATCAGAAGTGGGGTGGCCCTGTCGCAAACTGGTTTGGGGTTGGCCTCAGATATCAGATCGTGCCCACGGTTTTCAGGCGTACGCGGGTATGGATTTCATTTTGGCTCAGAACCGTGGTGTGCGCGCGGAACCGTTCGATGATCGAACGCACGAATGGGCGGTTGCCCGGCGAGGTCAGCAGAACCGGAATTTCTCCCATCTGGGCGGCATCTTCGAACCCATCGCGGACGCTGCCAACGAATTCCTGCAGCTTGGTCGGTGCCATGGCCAACTGACGGTCGTCACCGTCGCCGATGAGCGCGGTGGCAAATTCCTGTTCCCATGCGGGCGATAGGCTAAGGATCGGCAGATAGCCGCCCGGAGCCTGATGGCTGGCGCAGATTTGCAGTGACAGGCGAGCGCGAACATGCTCGGTGATGGTCTGGATCGAGCGCGAGAAGCCCGATGCGTCCGCAATGCCTTCCAGAATCGAGGACAGATCGCGGATCGAGATGCGCTCGGCCAGCAATGTCTGGAGCACGCGCTGGATGCCGGAGACGGTGATCTGGCTTGGAACGATATCGTCGACCAGTTTCTTCTGCTCTCTTGGCAATTCATCCAGCAGACCCTGAACGACCGCATAAGACAACAGCTCGTCCATGTTGGCTTTGATGATTTCGGTCAGGTGGGTTGAAATGACGGTGGCCGGATCGACGACCGTCAGACCGAGAATGGCGGCTTCTTCGCGCAAGGACCCATCAATCCAGGTGGCAGGCAGGCCAAAGGTCGGCTCAGTGGTCTTCACACCCGGCAGGGCGATGTCGTGACCGGCTGGATCCATCGTCATATATTGGTTCGGATAGACAACGCCGCGGCCGACTTCGACTTCCTTGACCTTCAGTACATAGTCATTGGCCTGCAGCTGGACATTGTCCATGATGCGGACCGCTGGCATGACAAACCCCATTTCAGAGGCCAACTGACGGCGCAACGCCTTGATCTGGTCGGTGAGGGCCTGAGAGGCGGAGCCGTTGGCCATGCTGATCAGCCCATAGCCAAGCTCGAGGCGCAGCTCATCCATTTTGAGCACGGCGCTGATCGGCTCTTCGGCTGGAGGCGCAGCTTCGGCGAGTTCTTCCTGTTTCTCCTGAATGACCTTTTCAAGGGCTTGTCTTTGCTGCGTCTTGGTGGACCTATAGGCGAAATAGCCTGCTGCGCCGCCAAGAGTGAAGAAGGGGATCAACGGCATGCCGGGCAGGAAGGCCATGATGATCATTACGGCAGACGACATGCCAAGGGCTTTGGGATAGCCGGACAACTGGCGGATGACTGCGGCATCAGCCGAACCGGATACACCAGCCTTGGAGACGAGGATACCGGCTGCGGTGGAGACGATCAGGGCCGGGATCTGGGAGACAAGGCCGTCGCCGATGGTCAGCAGGGTATAGGCCTGGGCTGCGTCGCCAAAGGCCATTTCTTTCTGGATCACACCAATGATGATGCCACCAAGAACGTTGATGAAGGTGATGATAAGGCCCGCAATGGCGTCACCACGGACGAATTTCGAGGCACCATCCATGGCCCCGAAGAAGGCACTTTCGTCCGACAGATCCTTGCGGCGCTGTTTGGCTTGTTCTTCGGTGATCAGGCCGGCGGACAGATCGGCATCCAATCGCCATCTGTTTGCCGGGCATTGCATCAAGGGTGAAGCGCGCGGCGACTTCGGCGATACGGCCCGAACCTTTGGTGATAACGACGAAGTTGACGGTGACAAGGATCGCAAAGACGATCAGGCCAATGATGAAATTGCCACGGGTGACGAAATTGCCAAAGGCTTCAATGACATTGCCTGCCGCGCCACCGCCCTCATGGCCATAGGACAGGATGAGGCGGGTGGAGGCAAGGTTCAGCGCCAGACGCAGCATGGTGGCAACCAGCAGAACCGTCGGGAAGGCGGAGAATTCCAGCGGCGCACGGATGAAGAGCGAGGTCATCAGGATCAAAACGGAGAAAATGATCGAGATGGCGAGGAACATGTCCAGAAAGGCTGCCGGCATCGGCAGGATCATCACGACCAGAATGGTCATGACGCCTACGGCGAGGCCCAGATCGCCCTGCCGCAGGAAGGTGACAATGCCACCCAGCTTTTCAAACACGGACGCACCAGCCGATGCCGCACCTTCTGGAGCAGCGCTGCCAGAGGTCGGTTCGGTGGCGATTGGGGCGTCAGCCAAAGTCGCGTCTGCTTCGCTCATGCCGGTATCGTCCTGTTAATGACCTGTTGGTCTGGTTGCTGGATGCCGGAGGAGCCCGGCAGGGCCTGTTGTCAGCTGGCGATGCGACCTTCACCCGGTTGCGGGACGGAGACGCCTTCTTCGGAATATTGCTTGAGTTTGTTGCGCAGGGTCCGGATGGAAATGCCCAGAATGTTGGCGGCATGGGTCCGGTTGCCAAGGCAATGGTCGAGGGTGTCGAGGATCAGTTCCTGTTCCACTTCGGCGACGGTGCGGCCCACCAGATTGCGGGTAACGCCTTCGGCTGCGATCACGGCCTGAGCTGCCGGACCAGAGGCCATGCCGATGATGGTCTGATCCATTCGGCTGCCGTTTGGCATGCGCAGGGCTTCCGGGCCGATTTCGGTGCCGGTGGCCAGAAGGACCGCGCGATGGATGGTGTTTTCCAGCTCGCGGACATTGCCGTCCCACTGGTTGGCATGCAGATGGCGAGAGCAATCAGCGCTCAACCGGCGCTGAGGCAGGCCGTTGGCTTGCGCATATTTGTCAGCAAAATGGTCAGCCAGCAGGTCGATATCTTGTGGGCGATCGCGTAGGGGAGGGATCTGCAGGTTGATGACATTGAGCCGGAACAGCAAATCCTCACGGAAGGTGCCGGCGCGCACTTCGTCGGCCAGATTGCGGTTTGAGGTGGCAATGATGCGGATGTCCACGGGCACAGGCTTGGAGCCACCAACCCGGTCGATGGTGCGTTCCTGAATCGCACGGAGCAATTTGGCTTGCAGGCGGATATCCATTTCGGAAATCTCGTCAAGCAGCAGGGTGCCGCCATTGGCTTCCTCGAACTTGCCGATGCGGCGCGCGACTGCGCCGGTGAAGGATCCCTTTTCATGGCCAAACAGTTCGGATTCGAGCAGGTTGTCTGGAATGGCGGCACAGTTGACGGACACGAATGGCGCGGAAGAGCGACGGGAATTGCTATGCAGGTGACGGGCCAGCACTTCCTTGCCGGTGCCGCTTTCCCCGGTGATCATCACAGAAGCATCGCTTGGCGCAATCTGATTGGCCAGCTGAACAACCGCGCCCATGGCCGGGTCGCGATAGATCAGGGACCCCTGATCCTGCGAAACGGCTTCCAGAACAGCGGCGATGATGGCCGGATCCGGTGGCAGCGGGATATATTCCTTGGCACCGGCCCGGATGGCATTGACCGCGGCGCGGGCGTCATTTTCAATGCCGCATGCGACGATGGGCAGGGTGATGCGTTCGCTTTCCAGATCGGCAATCAGGCTGGCAATGTCAAGTCTGACATCAACCATCATCAGGTCCGCGCCACGACCGGCCCGTAAATGGCTCAATGCCATGGCGGTGTTTTCGGCATGGGACACCTGTGCCCCCCGGTCAAGGGCGATCTTGGTGGCTTGGGAAAGCTGACCATTCAATGTTCCGGCAATCAAAAGGCGCATAATTTTCTCCCAATCACTTCTCTGACTTGATGATTTCGGTCATGGTGACGCCGAGTTTCTCTTCGACAAGCACCACTTCGCCGCGCGCTACAAGGCGGGCATTCACATAAATATCGACGGCTTCCCCGACTTTGCGGTCGAGCTCGAGCACGTTGCCGACATCGAGATTGAGCAATTCGCTGACAGGCATTCTGGCCCGCCCCAGAATGGCCGACACGCGCACAGGCACGTCAAAGACGGCTTCCAGATCAGCGGCATTCTTCTGAATATTCTCTAAATCCGTCGCGCCATTGGCAGCGATGGACTGGCCACCCTGTTCCTGCAGAGCGAGGCCATCATTTGGATCATTGTCACTCATTGTTCGTCTCCATCTGCGTCGGGCCGGTCGCGGCAGGCATGTCAGGGTCCAAGGTTGGCTGAGCGGTCATCGACGGATCGGTTTCAGCGGCAATCGGCTGCTCGGTGGGGATGAGGTCTTCGGTTTGGTCCTGCTGTGCGTCTGTTTCGAAAGGCATCGGCTCGGGGTTGGCCTCCCCTTTCAAGTCCGGCTCCTGGCTTTGTTCCTGAGAAGCGGACGGTGCGTCGCTTTCTGCGTCGGCTTTGACGTCCTCTTCAGTGTCGTCTTCTACTTCTTCATCATCATCAGACTCTGGAACATGAGCAAAATGGTCTTCGAGCAACTGATCGACCTGACGGATGGCAGACCGTAGATTGCGCCCGATGCCGCCATCGGCCCATTCCACCTCGCAGTCGCCTGCCATAATGGAGGGATCCGGGATGATCGTCAGTTTGCCGGCAAAGCCCAGCTCGTCCATTTTGTGATCAACCATTTCCTTGATGTCATCGGCCACATCTTCATTCAAACGAATGGAAATGTGTGGTGCTTTGCGCAAGGGGGCCAGAATCTGATGCAGCAAAGCGAGGATCTCGGTTTTGGGTTCCTGCGCGACCAGACGTTCGGCAAAGCGCGAGGCAAAGGCAAAGGCCAGGTTGGACGCATCTTTTTCCAGCCGCTGCAACAGGGTGCCGACCTCGGTGTAGATCATCGAGATTTCGTCAAACATGGTCTGTTGCAGGCTCAGGCTTTCCTCACTGGCCAGACGCTCGCGTTGCCCCAAAGCTTCCGCTTCGCCTTCGGCGCGGGCTGCGGCCACGGCTTGCGCAAGCAGACGCTCATGCTCGGCGACCGTAATCATCGGCTCGGGCGGGATTTCCTCGATCTCTTCCTTGACTTCCGGCTCCGGTGGAGCCGAGAAATCCAGATCAAACAGATAGCGAGCGGCCTGTGGCATCATGCGGGTTCCAGTTTGCCCCATTCATTGGCTTTTTGGGGGGCGTTTTACGTCGGGTTCTTAAAACAGTTTGGTGTCGGGTTTGGTCAGACGAGCCGGTTAGTAAACCAGTTCGTCGTCGCTGTTGCCTTTGGTGATCATGATTTCGCCCCGTGCGGCGAGATCCTTGGCCGTATTGACCATGGTGCCCTGTGCCTCGTCGACGTCGCGCAGACGCACCGGACCCATCGAGTCCATGTCTTCTTGCAGCATTGCACCAGCACGCTGGGACATATTGTCGAAGAAGAGGGTGCGGATCGTTTCGTTGGCACCTTTGAGAGCCAGTGCGAGAACATCCTTCTCGATGTTGGCCAGCACAGCCTGAACGCCGGTGGAGTCGAGCTTGGAGAGATCCTCGAAGGTGAACATCAGCTGCTTGATCTTTTCTGCCGACTCGCGGTTTTCCTCTTCGAGGGCTGCCAGCAGGCGCGCTTCGGTCTGGCGATCGAAATTGTTGAAAATGTCGGCCATCACCTCGTGCGCATCGCGGCGCTGGGTGGTGGAAAGGTTCGACATGAATTCCACGCGCAGGGTCTGCTCGACCTTTTCGAGAATTTCTTTCTGAATGGCTTCCATCGACAGCATGCGATTGATGACTTCGAGACCAAAATCTTCCGGCATGATTGACAGGACGCGGGCTGCATGGTCGGGCTTGATTTTCGAGAGGACCACTGCAACAGTCTGTGGATATTCGTTCTTGAGGTAGTTGGCGAGAACGTTTTCCTGCACGTTGGAAAGCTTTTCCCACATGTTGCGAACCGGCCGGGCCACGGATTTCTTCCATGATCACATTGACCCTTTCCTGTGGCAGGAAGGAGAGCAGCAGACGCTCGGTGGAATCAAAGTTGCCATTGACCGTGCCCTTGGAGGACAGGCGGGCTACGAAATCGACAATCAGATTATCGAGCATGTTTGGCGTGATGCCGCCCAGCTTCGACATGGCGATGGAGACTTGCTTGATCTCGATGTCATCAAGGCGCGCCCAGATCGGGCCGCCATATTCGTCACCCAGGGCAAGCAGCATGATGGAAGCTTTCTCGGCGCCGTCCAGTTCGCGTTCTTCATTGTCTAAAGAAACATTGGCACGGGATGACGCTACATTGGCAAGTGCTGACATAATCTATCTCACGCTGCATCCTGAAGCCACAAACGAACAATCTTGGCAGCTTCTTCGGGATTTTCTTTGACCAGTTCCCCAACCTTGATCAGGGTGTCCATCTGCAGGGCACCCTGCAATTGGGCATGTTCAATGGCCTGCATGGTTGGATGTGAGGCTTCGTCGCTTTCAGGAGCGGGCACCAGTTCCCCATTTTCTCCGACGATCATCGGTAAACCATCGGTGCCAATGATGATGTCTGGCTTGGCTTCTTCCTCAGGTTTTTCGAACATCCGTTTCATCATCGGGCGCAGGACGAAGAACAGGATCATCAAGGTCATCAGGAAGAAGGTGCCGAGTTCGACCATGCGGATATAATCATCCTTGGTGAAGGCGAACAGCTCGTTGCCCTGATCTTCGAATACCTGGTCAGGACCCTCGGCAAATTGCATGTTGATGACTTCGATCTTGTCGCCACGAGTCTGGTCATAACCAACCGCAGACCGAACGAGCGTGGCAATCTTTTCCAGTTGCTCAGGGGTGCGTGGCTTATATTCCAGTTCACCATTGGCATTCTTTTCATAGACGCCATCCACCAGAACCGCGACCGACAGGCGCTTGACACGACCGCCCTGAACCACTTCGGTGGTGGTCTTGCGGGAAATCTCGTAATTGACCAATTCTTCAGTAATGTCAGTGGCTTCCTGACGTCCCGGGCCATTGGCATCGTTGGCGTTGGCATTGGGCAATTCGTTGCCGACGGTTACACCTTCATTGCCTTCTTTTTCCTGGCTTTTGGCTGTTTCGCTCCGGGTCTGGGTCGAGCGAACGACCTGTCCGTCCGGATCAAAGGTGTCCGAGGTCTGGGTTATCTTGTTGAAGTCCATCTCTGCGGCAACCTCGATGCGGGTGCGGCCCTGGCCGACGATGGAAGAGACAATCTCCTCGACCTGATTGCGCAGATGGGTTTCCATTTCGGTGCGACGTTCTTCGATGCGCGTGGACAGGAAATTGTCATCATTGCCGCGACCCGATGCCAACAGGCGGCCGCGTTCGTCAATGATGGTGACATTCTCAGGGTTGAGGCCTTCAACGGCAGAGGCAACCAGATGCTGGATCGCCTGAATTTGGACCGGGCTTAGATTGCCCTGCAACTTGACGGCGATGGAAGCAGAAGGGGGCTTCTGTTCGCGCTTGAACAGCGCGCGCTTGGGCAAAACCAGATGGACCCGGGAACTGCGGACATTGCGAATGGTGCGGATCGAGCGGGACAATTCCCCTTCCAATGCGCGCAGATGGTTCACATTCTGCACGAAGCTGGTGGTGCCCAGGGTTTCGCTCTTGTCAAAGATTTCGTAGCCGACATTGCCACCGGTTGGCAGGCCGCTTTCGGCCAGTTGCATGCGCAGGCGCAGGATCTGTTCCTTTGGTGCCAGAATGACGGCACCTTCATTGCGCACTTCGTGCTGGACATTCTGGGCTTCGAGCAGTTTGGTAATCTGAATGGAATCCTCAAATGACAGATCAGTATAGAGCGGCGACAGCACAGGCTCTGTCACACGCATCATGATGAAGGCAAAGAAGCCAATCAGCACAGCGGTCACAACGCCCATAGCGGCAAGTCTTGCCGGGCCCAATGCCTTTATGAAATCCAAAATGCCGTTCACACCACTCATCCTACCGCTTCGGGAGTCCGATCCAAATCACTAGGCAATATTTTCCTAGGAGATGGTTAACAAGGTGTTAAGGAATTGGTTAACGTGTGGTTAACACTGCAATTTGCAGGCCTGAAAATGAGTCAATCACGTTCATTTTTTTGTTTTCAGTCGAAAAAGAAATGCTTCTCCCTGTGGGAATGTCGCGTTGACGATCCTGGAGTGGCGGGTGCCTGTTAATTATAACAAAGTGATAGGGCCGGGGCGGTTCTGGTGATTTGCCGCCGCGCATCAAGACATGAAAAAAGGTCGAGGGATGTCCCTCGACCTTTTAGCAAGGTTTGCCAGTCCGAATAAGCCCCGGGCTGGAAATGTTACCGATATTGCTGAATCCGTGTGGCACGGAGACCGGCCAGACCGTGCTGATCAATAGAACTCTGCCAGCTGAGAAACTCTTCAACAGTCAAAGTATATTTATCACAGGCCTCTTCCAGGCTCAGCAGTCCACCGCGGACGGCAGCAACAACTTCGGCTTTGCGCCTGATCACCCACCGTCTTGTATTTTCTGGTGGAAGATCAGCCACAGTCAAGGGACTCCCATCGGGGCCGATGACATATTTTACTCTCGCACGTACTTGATCGGTCATTGTACTCTCACACTCAACCTGACCTCATCGAGGAAGAGCATAGGACAATGCCTTTAAAAAAAGCCTAAGCCTCTGGATACACTTTGGTAATAGTTTTTTTTAATTTGCGCCGACTTTTGCAGATTGAGAAGGAGGGCGCCAAATTTATCTTGGAACGCCGAAGGAGAAGGATGCAAAGAAGGTTAACAAAAGCCTTCATTGCACGTGTCGCTCATCTCCCATATGCAGAATGCATCATTTGTAGGGGCGTCCGCCGCGTGTCATTTGCGGCTCCGATCAGGCTGCCTCGCTTGCGGTCGCGTTGGCGACAGATTTGATTTGAGAGGTGGGAACCTTCTGACCATTGATTATCAGCAGCGGTTCACTTGAGGACAGATCAACATTTTCGACCACGCCCGTTACGTCCGTATCGATCAATATCCCGGTTCCTTCTGCATCTTTGGCGTGGATCTGAATTGTATAGGTGCCATTTGCCAGGCGGTTGCCGGAGCTGTCCGTGCCGTCCCATTTAAAGGTCTGTTCGCCTTTTGTGATGGAAACATCGGCCTGATTGAAGACAATCTTGCCAGCGTCGTTACGAACGGTGATTTCAGCGGACCCTTCGCTTGGGGATTCGAACTTGTAATCGACGCTGCCCCAGCTTTTGAGATCTCCGCGTGATCCATCAATTGTCACTTTCGTGCCGACGAAATTCAAGACCCCGAGCGCATTGGAAGACGTCATCATGCCAGCAAGATTTTCAAGCTGCTCGTTCGACTTGATCTGCTGTTCGATGGCAGAAAACTGAACCAGCTGCTCTGTGAATTTCGAGGAATCCATCGGTTCCATCGGATCCTGATTCTGCAGCTGCGTGGTCAGAAGTGTCAAAAAGGTCTCGTAGTTCTGAACCAGTCCCGATTTGTCTTTTGAACTGCTGGAAATGGCCTGTGATGTGATGTTGCCGATGGTGGTCATTTTTAATACTCCAGATACGCGTTCAAATTACCAAATTGACGCCAGTCGAGGCGACATAGGTGCCTGAATGGGTCGGGTGGATGATGGCTGGATTGATTGTTTCTTCTGCGGTGGCTTGCGGTTTGCTGCTTGAGCCAACGTGGTCCTGTTCCATGGCTTCACGCTGGTCCTGTGCCATTTGCTGGCCGCTATTCTGCTGGTCCATCAGGGAAAATTCGAGACCCTGCTTGTCCAGATTGATGCCGCTTTGCAATAGACTTCGCTCCATCATCCGTTGGTCGCGCATGAACATGTCGAGGGTTTCCGGTCGCTCAACAAACAGATGGGCGCGGGTCTGGCCATCCGACCCAATGGTCAGACGGACATCAACCTTGCCCAGATCTGCGGGATCAAGGCGGATCTGGAAGCGGGTTTCGCCGCGCTGGGCAAATTTGGAAATCTGGGCGGCCATGGCCTGTGCGTTGGCGGCGGCGGCCTGCTGGGGGACATGACCTGTCCGGGCAAAGCTTTCCATGCCGGTCAGGCGCACAGTTGAGCCGTCACCCTGCATCGGCGGCATGCCGTCCATTTTGAGTGTAGGATCGGATTGCTTTGCCAAATCTTTCAGAGCGCCCTGTTTATCGATTCCGGCCATCATCTTGGTGAATGCATCGGCCTTGGGGGCCTTGCGAAACGTGCTGCCAGCTTCGTTTGTCGCTGCGATGGTCAGGGGATTGACCGCTTTGGCACGGGTGGGTTCGTCACCGGCATCGCTGGCGTCTGGATTGGCCGCATCGCTTGGCTTATCGACCTGTTGTTGATCATTGGTGACCTGCTCTGCGCCTTTTTTGCCTTGCGACAGGGCGGAGAGCGCAGCCGCAGTCTGACTTTGCTGCAGATCCGGCGTGGTCGTCTGTTTGGTGGTATTGGTGGTGTTCTGGCTGATCTGTTCGGGAGAATCGGGGGCAGCGGCATCTTTTGGCTGGGCGGTTTGATGCGTCAGATTCTGCGCCATATCATGCTCAGGAGCCTGTCCCTGTTGCTGGTCCAGACCTTGAGTCACTTTTTGGCCGTCCTGTTGATCGTCCGGTAGATCGTTCTGCTGATTTGCCGCGATCGCTTCGCTCGCCTTGTTGGCGCTCAGCTCAGATGCTTCCTGACTTTCCTGTTGTGGTTGCTCCGTCTGGGTGGTGACGGTCGTACTTTCCTCTTGCACCACTGACCCATCTTGCACCACTGGTTTAGCTTGCACTTCAGGCTCTGCTTGATGGCTGCTGACGGATTGCGTTACCGGATCGGTCCCTTCAGCTGGAGTAGAGGCTTGTGCATTTTGGGTGTTTGATTCGCCGCCTGGGGTGGCTGCTGTCTGCTGTTCGGAGTCCGGATTTGCCGGGCGACTTTCCACATTCACTTCGCTGCTGACATTGGCTTGCTCGGTCTGGGGCTGTGTGGCAGCGTTTGTGACGACCTCACCATTCTGTTGCTCAGTAGTCCCTTTGCCAATCCCTATGGTTGCCATCTCGGTCAGCTGATCGGCATCTGCGTCAAGCGTTTCGGTCGCAGGCTGATCCGATGTGGTCTTCACTTCGGCCTTGACTGCGGCTTGTGCCGGGGTTTCGATCCCTTCCTGCTGCTGATCAGCAACCACCGAGGCGGCTGGTTGAGCTTGATCCGGGATCTGGGCAGAATTTTGGGAACCAGTCTGGGCTTGAGACTGTGCCTCATTGCTGACTTGCTGACCCGCGGCGTCTTTTGCCCCTTGGTCCATGCCGGTATCGTCCAATGCGTATGTCAATGTGCCGGAGGCTGCGGCGGTGACAGACTCCGATTCAGCTTCGCTTTCGGTTTTGGTTTCGGCATTGGATTGGGCACCCAGCTCTTGTGCCATCAGCATAAGAGCTGGGGAGGTGCTTTCGGCTTCGCTGACACTCTTGCTAGGTTCGGTTTGGGGTGCTTCGGTATCAGTTGTTTGTGTCTTTTTAGAAGCCTCATTTTTAATGGGCATTTCGGTCTGTGCTGATGCAGCTGCCTCGCACTGACCTTCCGGGTGTGCGGCAGGCTTTGCTTCTGCGGGCTTGGAGGAAGCTTCGCTGGTCGTGTTGATTTGGTTGGTCTGCTCTGAACGATCGCTGTTGCGTGCCCCTTCTGCTGGCTGCCGGGTGTTGCCTTTGTTGTTTGCTTGATCGGCTGATTGAGGGGCTTGAGCGGAGGCTTTTGTGCCTTTGTCATCATTGGCCACACGACGCGTTTCTGCACGCGTTTCGGGGCGATCTTTGGGGCGCGTATCACGGTCAACCGCCTGCCGATCATCACGTTGGCGGGTTGGTTCGCGCCGGTCCTGATTGCGCAAATGGCTCTCGAAGTCGGATGCGGACGCATCCTGCTTGTGGGAGGCCTGTTTGTTCGCAGCCGCTTTGGTCGGGGCCGTGAACGGATCTGAAATGACGGAATACTGAGATACCATAACTGTCCTCATTGCGCAGTGTCGGATATATGTATTCAAGAATTGTGCCAGAAGCTTTTGGAAAAAATGATGCGTGAATTCAAAGACTTGTATTTTTGCCGTGCGCATTTGGCTTGACCTGCGGGTCAAAAACTGCCGGGGCTTGGCAAAAACTGCCGGGTGCCACAGGAGGGAGGGAGCGACGAAATTTATCCTTTTCCCTTCCAAAATCTGCTAAAGACGCTATATAAGGGCCAAACCGCATACCGGCAGTTTCGCATGCAGGACCAGAGCTGTTTGCCGGACCAAAGAAAGATTGGAATCGATTGATGTTAAACAGTCTCGATTTGCCTGGTCGCCCGGAAGATACCCGTGTTGTTGTTGCCATGTCAGGAGGAGTGGATTCTTCGGTCACCGCAGCTTTGTTGAAGCATCAGGGGTATGATGTTATTGGCGTGACCCTGCAGCTTTATGATCATGGCAAGGCAATGCACCGGGCCGGGGCCTGCTGTGCTGGACAGGATATTCAGGATGCGCGCCGCGTGGCGGAGCATTTGGGCATTCCGCATTATGTGCTCGATTATGAAAGCCGTTTCAAGGAAGCGGTGATCGACCGTTTTGCCGAAAGCTACCTGGCGGGTGAAACTCCCGTGCCCTGTGTGACCTGTAATCAGACGGTCAAGTTTGAGGATTTGTTGGCCACCGCCAAGGAATTCGGCGCGGATTGCATGGCGACGGGCCATTATATTTCCTCAAAGATTGTGGGCAATCGCCGGGTTCTGTTCCGTCCTTCCGATGAAGACCGGGATCAGACCTATTTTCTGTTTGCCACGACACAGGACCAGATCGACTTTCTGCGCTTCCCGTTGGGTGGCATGCCAAAGCCGGAGGCCCGTGAGTTGGCCCGTGAGCTTGGTCTGGCGGTGGCAGACAAGCAGGATAGTCAGGATATCTGCTTTGTGCCGACGGGCAAATATACCGATGTGATCGAGCGGTTGCATCCTGGTGCGGCCGAGCCGGGGCAGATCGTGCATATCGATGGCCGCGTGTTGGGCGAGCATCAGGGCATCATCCGCTTCACAGTCGGTCAGCGCCGGGGTCTGGGCATTTCGTCCAGCGATCCGCTATATGTTGTCAAGCTGGATGCCGAACGCAAACAGGTGATTGTCGGACCGCGCGAGGCACTGGTGACCCGTCGCCTGAAGTTGCGTGAAGTCAATTGGCTCGGACCACAAACAATTTCGGAAATTCCTCAGAACGGTCTGGAAATCTTTGCCAAGGTGCGTTCGACACGACCACCGAAAGAAGCATTGTTATTCGCCATGGCGGATGGTTCGTTCGAAGTGGAATTGCTTGATGGCGAGCAGGGCGTTGCACCCGGTCAGGCCTGCGTCTTTTATGACGGGGTGGCAAAGGAAGCCCAGCTGTGGGGCGGTGGCTGGATTGCCAGCACGACCACGGAAGTGGCCATTCCTGCGTCAATCGGCATTGATGCGGCCGAGTGATCGAACCAATCATGAGTTTGAAAAAGCCGGGTCTGATGACCCGGCTTTTTTGTTGCTTATCGAAGCTGGTCAGTCGTCGAGATTATAGATCTGCAATGGATCAAAGGCGCCTTGGAGGAAAGGTTCGAATTTGCGCCATTGCTGTGAGCTGTCCTGATAGACGCTCTGGCGAACTTGTTGCTGCGAAGCTGTGCGGACAATGCGCTGATTGTCTTGTGGCGAGAGAAGGCCCTCTTCCCAGTCAAGCGTCAGAAAGTCTGCCAACTGGCGGGTTTCAGCTTCCTGATTGGCGACCAGCTTATCATAATTGAGGCGGTAAATCTGACCGGGATATTCGGCGTGCCAATAGTCCATCAACGCGCGATAAAGGCCGTAATAGGCAATCAGATCGCTGATATTGTAGCTATAGCCAAGGCCCTGATTGCCGAAGAAATGCTTGTAGTTCGACCAGCAAGTTGCCACCGGATCGCGCTCGACATGGACGATCTTTGCTTCGGGATAAACGGTGCGGATGAGATTGATGAAGCGGAAATTCTGCGGCATCTTGTCGGTCATCAGGGCATAACCGCTGGCTTGAGACTGCAGAGCTGTCTGGAAGATGTCTCGGAATCCATCGATGGTTTCAGATGTCAGCAGGCTTTGCTCGCTGATCAGCGCATTGCCCAGCGTGCCAAATTGCTCCAATTCCCCCGCTGCGCCAACGGTTGAGTGGGACGAAACAATCTGCTCGACCAGAGATGTGCCTGAGCGCGGCATCCCGAGAATGAAGATCGGCACGGTTTCAGCCGGGGCTGGCGCGGCAAAGTCAGTCTCTTTGATGAAGCGCGTGTGATAGGTGCGGATTTTGTCAAAGAAAGCCCGGTCGGTCTCGATTGAATAATCGAGCATTCGGCTTCTGACATCATTGCCCTGATGCAGATAAGCGAGGGCCACATCCAGTTGGTCGAGGTCTTCATAGGCCTTGGACAAGGCGAAGGACAGGCAGAAGCGGCCTTCATCGGAAAGATCGCCTCCTTCAAGCATGCTGCGCATGGCTTTGACTTGCCAGTCTTCCTCGGTAAATCTTTTGATTGGGGTCAGCTTGTGATGGGCACCGATATGGTGCGGGTTGCGCTCAAGCGTGTCATGGAAACTGGCGCGGGCGGCATCAAGGTCGCCTATTTCAAGCAAAGCGAGGGCGAGATTATAGTGGGTCGAGGCCTCATTCGGGTTGAGCGCCAGGGATTGCTGAAAGCTCGCAATGGCCTCTTCATGCTGATCAAGGTGGGTCAGGGCGCTGCCGCGGGCATTATACAGAAAGATTGAGCCGGGAAAGTGAGGCAGGAGCTTGTTGGTCGCCTCAAGGGCTTCGGCGAATTGTTTGCGTTCCAGCAATTGTCCAAGCTGAACGGCGGCTGCCTGAGGCAGGTCGGCTGAGGCTGCTTGGTCTTTGTCGCCAGTGGGATCGCTGGTGGGGGTGTCGGTGACGAGGGCTTCCAGTTTGGCCAGCTCTTCATTCATCATTCCATGCAGCTTGGCCTGTTCCAGCACTGCTGCGGCTTCGGGGAACATGCTGAGTGCGACCAATGTGTCGATATAGCTGATCCAGAATTGCGGCAAATCGGGGCGTTGTTTGAGCGCAGTGCCAAAAAACTGGATGGCTTGGGTCGGTTTGCCAACCGCAACAGCGAGGCGGCCCATGTGATGATTGGCCCCTGGATGATCCGGCTCGGTGCGGAGTATCGCTGAGAAGGCCTCTTCAGCGGCCTGCCACTGACCATTTGTCAACGCCCTGGCCCCTTTGGTGATCAATTCTTCAGCGCTCAGGGTCATTTCAACCTCACTTTGCCATTGGCTTGCCGCTTGATCGCCGAATCAACATAAATCGGCGCTTTGGGCCAGCCTGAGGGAGGGGCGCCCAGATGGCAAGGGCAGACAGGTCGACATGTGGAGCGCTGCGTGTGCGGTGCTCATTCCCGCCGGATGGGCGGGAAGTCCTGAAGGATGTGAAGGCGCATCAGCCAAAGCGGGAAATCTCATACGCATTGAGAATATTGGCATAAGCAGCTGCTTACTGAGCGGAGAAGCAGCTTTTGTGCAATCGACCAGAGGGCGGTGTGGCGGCAGGTTCGGCTCATCCGGTTTGGACCGGGCAACCTCAAATGCTTGTTTAGAAGGACACGCTGTTATGAAAAATACCATTCTGCTCACCGCTGCATTTATCGCCATCCCATTTGCTGCCAATGCTATGCCGGTTGTTGGTGATTATGTCGGGACCTCACCTGATGCTGCTCGCGCTGCCCTTGCCAAGGCTGGCTGCAAGGTCAGCAAGTTCGAAGCCGAAGGCGGCAAGATCGAAGCCAAATGCTTTGAAGAATCCAACGCTCGCTGGGAAGTCTATATCGATCCAAAATCTGGCAAAATCACCAAAGTCAAGGCAGACCACTAATGTCTTCCGCTTGCGAGAAGAATGAGGGCGATATCACATCGCCCTCTCTTTGGGATCCGCTGGTGCGGCTGACCCATTGGACGATAGCTGCCTCGGTGATCATCAACGGCCTGCTCAGTGATCCGGGTAAAGCACTTCATGTGTGGGTGGGCTGGGCGACACTTGGCGTCCTTGTGGTTCGACTGGTCTGGGGTTTGATTGGACCAACAGAGGCTCGTTTCTCATCTTTCCTTCCGGACCCTCGCGCTGCTGCGAGCCATGTCATCGATCTTGTTCGGGGCAAAAGGCTGCGTGACTATCGCTCTCACAATCCGGCCGGCGCGATCATGGTTTATGCACTGTGGGCTTCGCTGTCTGTGGTGATTGTGACAGGTCTCATCATGACCGATGCCAGCTCACCCATGCAGGTGGCTGCCGAACAGGCCGCAGTTGAAGCAGGTGATTGGTCGGTGCTTGCAAATAACTCGCTTGAGATCGAAAATGAAACCTATAAAGACGTAAAGCATATTGCTGGGGCTGTTCATGAGACTGCGGCCAATCTGATCCTGTTCCTTGCGGTGCTGCATGTGCTAGGGGTATTTTTGGAGGGGCGAGCCATGCGACGCAACCTTGTCAAACCGATGCTGTTTGGAGACAAAAAGTGACATTCACCTTTTCCTCGAAAGGTAAAACAGTCGCACTGACCCTGGTGATCCTGCTACAGGGTGTTGCTGCCATCTTCTATATGGCGGATGCGGTCGGCGATACCTTTCGAGGTGGCAAGACGATAGAGACCGCAATGGAGTTCTTTGCGTCGTTGATGCTGATTGCGGGGCTCATTTCGGGGATCGTTCTGTTGCGCAATCTGATGGGAAAGCTTGCAGATTCCAACCGGGCGCTTGATGTTGCCAAGGGGCATTTGTCCCGCGTGGTTGAGTTGCAGTTTGAGGTTTGGGCCTTGACCCCTGCGGAACGGGAGGTGGCGCTGTTTGCCTTGAAGGGGCTGGATGCGGCTGAAATCGCGGCTCTGAGAGGGGCGGCCAAAGGCACGGTTCGGGCACAACTCACCCGGATCTATGCCAAGGCGGGCGTTTCCAATCGGGCGCAATTGGCGGCTTTCTTTGTCGAAGATTTGCTCTCAGGGCCTGTGGAAGCCCATCAGCAATGAGGCCGAGACCAAGAGATCAAGGCTTCTCATTGCTGGGTCATGAAGGGCGCTCGGTTGCCTTTATCTCTGAGAATCGATGGCCAGTCTTGCGGCCAGCCCGGCAAAAACGGTGCCCAATAAATAGTGCGACAGGTTTTTGATTTTCCTGTTTCCAGAAATCAACTTGCTGACGCGACTGGTTGCAAGGATGACGGCTCCATTCACGAAAAAGCCGATCAGATTTAATATTGTTGCCAGAATCATGACCTGCAGTGAAACCGCTCCCGCCTGAGGGGCAATAAACTGAGGGAAAAGCGCCAGGACGAAAATCGCCATCTTGGGATTCAACAGGTTGGTCAGAAGTCCTTGTTTGAACATCGTCAGTGCAGAGCGATTGGTTCGTTCGATGTTCAGGTTGCTCTGTACATCTTCCTTGGCTGTGAAGGCATGCCAAGCCAAATAGAGTAGATAGGCTGCACCAGCATATCGAACCAGATCATAGGCGACGGGCACTGCAAGAAACAGTTGCGACAAGCCAAAGGCTGCTGCGAGCGCATGGGCATATGTTCCTGCAGCGATACCGCCCCAAGTGGCAAGCCCGGCGACGCGGCCTTGTGCGGCGGTGCGCGATGCAATCAGCAACATGTCTGGCCCCGGCGATATGGTCAAAGCAAGGGCAGCCAAAGAGAAAACCATCAGTGTTGAATAGTCCATCAAGGTCGAAGCTCCATCTAGAAAAAGTAGCTTTACAACACAAAATGGGGGGCAGGCAATTCTCGCTCGACCTATTTTGTCGTTGATTACAAAGGCGGCGTGCCCGTTCGCTTTGTCTCGATCGCGCACCCTTTAATCGGGATTTCCCGGCTCGGTTTGAACGCCCAGATCCTTGAGGGTGACAATGCGATTGCCGCGCAGGTCATTGGCACAGACCAGATAGTCTCTCTCTTCCATATAGGTGAGAAGAAAGCGGGCGCGCGAAGGGGAACGGGTGCCGTAGGCCGTGGCCAGCTCAAGATTGGTGGGGCAGGGCTTTTTGCCCAAGGCTGCTTTGGCGAGCAGCAAATAGACGCCCCGCATATCTTCTGGCAATTGTTCGGCGATCAAGCTTGCCTGTTTCCACTGATCCTCATCAAGGTTGTCTTCCTTGTCATCGACGCCTGCACGAGCGACGGCCAGAATTTGGCGAAATTCCTGCAATTCCGGGGTGCGTTTGAGGCGCTTTTCAATGCGGCAGCGAACCTGAAAATCCTGATAGAGCACCGAGATCGGTTGATAGGCAGCGTCGGGGTCTTCGAGCAGGTCGGTGAGGATCTGATGGAGGATCTCGTCGCGTTCTTCGGTGCTGAGGCCCGGATCAAGATCGAGTTGGGGCTCGGTTTCCCCTTCAAATTGCTGATCAAGACGCAAGTTGGTCAGTTGCTGGAGAATCTCAGAGGTGGTCTTGGCCGGGGGTGCGATGGCGCGGCGGGGTTCATGGTCGCCGCTTGGCTTGAACAGCAAATCGTCGACGGTGTCCCGATTGACCTCAGGCAGCGGCATCAATTTGGGGCTGGTGGAGCGGGCCGAGGTTTCAACCGCACCGATCTTGACAGTTTCCGAGCGGCGATAAAGGGCGGGACCGAGGGCGACGAATTGGCCACGATCAAGATTGCGGAAGGTTTCCGCCTGACGGCGCTCAAGACCAAGCAGGTCGGCAGCGCGGGCCATGTCGATGTCAAGGAAGGTCCGTCCCATCAGGAAGTTTGACGCCTCGGCTGCGACGTTTTTGGCGAGCTTTGCCAGACGCTGGGTGGCGATGATGCCTGCAAGACCGCGTTTTCGGCCGCGGCACATCAGGTTGGTCATGGCTGCAAGCGAGGTGCGGCGGGCCTCTTCGCTCACCTCGCCACCAGCGGCGGGGGCGAACAGCTGGGCCTCATCGACCACAACGACGACCGGATACCAATAGTCGCGCTCGATATCAAACAGACCATTAAGGAATGCGGCGGCGGCGCGCATCTGGCGGTCGGCATCCAGCCCCTCAAGATTGAGGACAGCGGAAATCCGGTGCTGACGCACTCTGGCGGCGATCATGGTGAGGTCGTCTTCGGTGCCGATGGCGTCGACGACCGCATGGCCATATTTTTCGGCCAAGGTGACGAAATCCCCTTCCGGGTCGATGACGACCTGTTGGACCCATGGAGCGCTCTGCTCCAAGAGCCGTCGCAACAGGTGGGATTTGCCCGAACCGGAATTGCCCTGAACCAGCAAACGGGTTGCCAGCAACTCTTCCAGATCCATAAGGGCAGGCTGGCCCAGTTTCATGGTTCCGAGATCAATGCTGACGGTCATACGGATACTGCTCTGAATGAGAGGAGGGGACGGGCGAGGAAAATCGCCGATTCGGGTGACATGCGCAAGAAATGGGTGGCTGCAATGGCAAACTGATTGTTACTGGTGGATGTCTTGTTAGGAACGGAGAAGCGTGATGACCAGTAAGAGCGTCGAAAACACCACATTTGATGCCATTCAGCAAGCGATGGGGCTGCGCGAATGGGCCATGTTGTTGGTTTTGTCGTTGGTTTGGGGTGGATCCTTCTTTTTTGTCGAGGTTGCGGTCACGCAATTGCCGACCCTGGTCATTGTTTTCTCAAGGGTTTTGTTGGCTGCCATCGCCCTTTGGGGGGTGATCCTGCTGACTGGGCGGTCGATTCCGCGTTCCCCCAAGGTGTGGCGGACATTTCTGGTGATGGGGTTGCTCAACAATGTCATTCCCTTTGCCTTGATTGCCTGGGGGCAGAAGTCGATCGCCTCGGGGCTTGCTTCCATCCTTAATGCCTCGACACCGCTCTTCACGATTCTTGTGGCTGGGATGTTGTTGGCAGATGAGCGGCTGACCTTACGCAAGGGACTGGGCGTGGTCATCGGCTTTGTTGGCGTGGTCATCATGATTGGTGGCGATGCGCTTTCTGGCATCGGTCAGGGGGTCTGGGCGCAATTGGCCGTGTTGGGGGCTGCCTTGTCCTACGCCTTTGCCGGGGTGTTCGGGCGTCGTTTCAAGGCGTTGGGGGTGGAACCGGTGATGACCGCCGCCGGGCAGGTGACCGCCTCAAGCCTGCTGTTGTTGCCAATGGTGCTGCTGTTTGACTCACCCTGGACTCTGTCCATGCCTTCGCTTGGAGCGGTGTCGGCTCTGGTGGCCTTGGCGCTGGTTTCAACGGCGTTTGCCTATATTCTCTATTTTCAAATTTTGGAACGGGCAGGGGCAACCAATCTGTTGCTGGTGACCTTCCTCATTCCGGTCTCTGCCATTCTGCTCGGCGCCCTTGTGCTTGATGAACGGCTGGCTCCCCTGCATTTTGTTGGTATGGGGCTGATTGGCTGCGGACTGGCAGCGATTGACGGTCGATTGCTGGCCTTTGTCCGGCGTACTTAATAACGAGCCTGCTGGCGGCGGATGGCGGCGATCTTTTGTTCCGCTTCGACCGCTTGGCGCAAGGTGGTGATGCCGGAAGCCTCCAGCAAATCGATCAGGCGGAGCAAAAGCTCTGCGGTGGCCATGGTGTCGCCCAGCGCGGTGTGGCGGACTTCGGGCGGGATTTCGATGCCGAATTGTTCGGCCAGCGCGTCAAGGGTCAGGCTGGCACTCTGGCCCTGCAAATGGGCTGCCAGCAGGACAGTGTCGAGCACCGGATTGGTGAATTTGACCCCGGTGCTGTCTTCCTTGAGGCTGAGGAATTTCATGTCAAAGGCTGCATTATGGGCCACCAGAACCGCGTCGGAGACGAAGGACCGGAATTTTGGCAACACCGCATCAATGCGCGGGGCAGCGGCCACCATGGCGTCGGTGATGTGGTGGATCTTGGTCGTGGCGGGTGGAATGGTCCGGCCCGGATAGACATAGTGGTCGAAGACCTCCCCGGACAGGATGCGGCCATTGACGATGCGGACCCCGGCAATCGAGATGATTTCGTCGCCTCCGGATGGATCAAGCCCGGTTGTTTCGGTGTCAAAGACGACAAAGTCCAGCTCACGCAAGGGTGTATCCTCAAGCGAGCCGAGGCTGGAGCGTTCCATCAGGTCGAAATCATAGAATTCGAGTCGGTCGGGGAGGATTTTCGTCTCCTCAGCAGCCTCATCGCTGTGATGGTCGCGAGCGGTGTGCAACGGCAGACGCAGATGAATGGTGCCCTGAGGCACTTTGGTGCACCAGAAATCGGTCTTGTGGCGGTCCAGTACGTCGCGACCGGTTATCTCGCCCAGATCGGGATCCAGCGGCTCGTCGAGCCAGGAATTGATTTGGGCAACGCTCGGTACCTCGTCCCCGTGCCAGTGTAGATCGATATAGACCTTACGCCCTGTCTCGGTGGCCAGCAATTGAAAGGCCTTGAGGCCGGTCGTCTCTGCCACCTTGCGCAGGACAAATTCAACCAGCTCAACAATGGTCACGGAATCGCAATGGAGCCAGATCGGTTCCCCGATAAATTCGCAGGTAATTTTGACGCTTTCGGCGCTGTTGCGCCGCAGGACCGAATTGAACAAAGAGGAGGAATAAACGTCACTCATGGGCCAGGCGTTGGCGAGCATGGCGTGGGCGGTGTCGTCGAGTGCAGTGATCCGCTCGGCGAGCGCGGTGGCTTCGCGCGCGATCATCTTTTCCAGCGAGCGGCGGGTTTCTGCATCGAGATGGAAGTCACCTGCCAGCATTTCGGCAGTGGCCTGCAAATTGGCAGCCGGGTGGCGCAGATCGACCAGTGCATTATGCAGCAGGCGGTCGCGTTCGACATTTTCGGCCAGTTGGCGGGTTACATCATCAAAGGTGACCATGAAGCCGGTGGCCTTGGTTTCCTTTTCATTGAGCAACAGCGACATGCGGCCCTGCAGGGTGTGGTGTCCGTCGGCGGTGGCGCAAATGACCAGCTGACCCAACCCTTCCTTGTGACGTTTGTGGCGTCCATCGGAGAAGCGGCGCGTGAGGCGCTCCAGCGCGTGATGGAAGGGGGCCGCCGATACAACACTGAAAAGCGAGCGGCCAAGGCCAAGATCGCCGGAGACATGGAGGATTTCCAGTGCCCGGCGGTTATAGAGCAGGATTTTGTGGTCCAGATTGCAGATCAGGACCCCTTGGCTGAGATCCTTGAGGACGCTTTCCAGACGGCGCTTTTGTTTGTTGGCATTGTCCACGGCTTCGGCAATCTGGCGGTCGGTCTCGGTGCGGGCCTCGACCAGCGCGCCGGAAATTTCGCGGATGGCCGGGTTGAGAAAACCAAGATACTTGCCAGTTTCCTGATCAAGATTTTGGCCCGCGCCAGCATGGACGAGGGAGCGCACGTCCTTGACGATCATTTCAATCGGATGAGCGACATTGATGTCGAATTTCTGCCAGACCCATCCAGTGATAAACAGAATGCCAAAGCAAGTGAGGCCACCAAACAGGACCAGATGCGGCAGGGCGTCAAAGCCGATTCTCTGAAGGGCGAAATAAAGATCGATAATGACCAGTGCGCTGGAGCCCAGAGCAATCAGGGCAAAGAACAGAAAGATACGGAGGCGCAGGCTGAGCCGCTGAAGCAAAGGCATGGAAATACTATGGTTTGGACAATGGAGTCTTTGGAATTTGGTGTTCTGGATCTTTTGCGTCGCGAACCTTGTGCTCCTGATTGATGACAGCTGAAAGCTCTTCAGCCAAAGGCAATGTCAGAGGTGATTTTAGGGCCGACATTGGTCAGAAGCTCATCAACAACTTTCACGACGGCATCAAGGGCAAATGGCTTTGTAAGGTAGGCATCTGCCCCCAGCGCAAGGCCTTTCTCGATTTCGATATCGCGACCACGAGCGCTGATCATGATGATCTTGGTGTCGCAGGTCTGATCCGATGCCCGGATGGTCTGGCAGGTTTCATAGCCGCTGTGATCATTTTGCGAAAGATCGAGCAGCACCAGATCGGGGTGATGCTTTTCAGTCGATGCCAGAGCGCTGGAGCCATCAAGCGCAGTCATGACGCGATAGCCTTGTGCTTTCATCAAATGCTCCAGCACGAAGGCCATGGATGGTTCGTCATCGACCACCAATATGGAATGAGTCATTGCGGTATTCCTCCCAGAGACCGAAGATGACGTGAAGTCTAAACCATGCCTGTCGGCTTGCTAGACTGGCGATGGGGTCTATTGTCTTTTTGTCTGAAAGTATGTCTTCTTTCGCCTGTCCGTGCTATTGGCCTTTCTGCTCACCAAATATAGGAAGGCGGCTTTGCGCTTTCGGTCTGGACCTGCCTAGTCGCAGACTGCTTGAAAGAGTGGATCGCTGCCGTCAATCGCGAACCATTTCGCCTCACCAATGGCATCCTCTGTCAGGGGCTTGTTGGCAGGCCAATCGGCTCTCTTGCCGCCGGTGCAATCGATCATTTGCAGGATGGTTGTGGTCGGGCCATCTTTTTCGGCCTGAAACAGGGTAGCAAGCCGGATGCCGGGGAAGGCCTCGTTTTTCTTGATTGTTGCCTTGTCGATGGCAAGGAAGCGGTCAGTGCGGGGCACGATGAAGGACAGGGGCTGGAGCATGCTGGTGCCTTCGGCTGTGCGCAGGATGACGACATTGTCGTCAAAATCGGCGGTGGCGCGGGCATACCAGCCATAATCAAGGACGATTTGCAGCAGGATCATCGCGGTGCCTGCGGCCAGAGGCACGGCGGCTTTGGGGCGCGGACGTTTGAGGATCATTTTGTAGAGCAGGATGATGAAGCCCGCCGCGCCAACCCCGGCAACAAAGGTTCCAAGCAAGATGAATAACATGGCTTCACTCTCTCTCGCGCGACCTGGAAAAGGGCCGCGATATACTGGAATTTGACTGCGCTTTCAGAGGGATAAGGCTGCTGAAAGCTTTTTCTTTTCACTGATACAATGCTTGACGAGCCTTGGTAAGACCGTATTTCGTCGGGGGCAGTCCGGGCGGTCTTTCGCGGGCTCGGCTTTGCTCTTGTCAGGAAAAGGCGCTTTGGCTCTGGCCAAGGGCCGATTGCAGTGTCTTGATGATCAGGAAGGCATCCTTGAGATGGTTGCGTTCCAACTCCGACAGGCTGGCTGGGGCCAGATAATTGTCCGGGGCGCGGCCTTCGCGAATTTGTCGGGCCTGATGGTCAAGACGCATGTCGGAAATCAGGTCATAGGCGTCGATCAGATCCTGCGCGCTGGTCTTGTTGATGGTGCCCTGATCGCGGCCAATGATCAACCGTTCACGGGTGTTGGCTGCGGTGATCGCCCCCTGGATGGCATAGGCGCGGGCAAGATCGACAATCGGCACGACGCCATTATGTTTCAGGTCAACCGTATCCTTGTGCTCCCCCTTCTTGATTAGCGCGAAGCCGCGAAAGAAACTGAGTGGTGGGGTGTGGGACAGGGAATTGGAAATCATGTGGGCGCGGAAGATGCTGTTCTTCTTGGCCTTTTCCATCGTCTCCTGAAACATGCCTTCAAACAGATCTTCATTGCCAACAATGGGACGCAGGTCAAACATGACGCTGGCCAGCATCTGGGCCATGGGGTCGGGCTTGTCGATCCATTGATCGAAGTAGCGCCGCCAGACCGAACTTGGCTGGCACCAGCGCGGATTGGTGGCCATCATGTCGCCGGGGCAATAGTAAAAGCCGCAGGCGTCGAGGCCATCGGAAACATATTGGGCAAATTGCTTGAAATAGGCGCCATGCTCGGCTTCGACATAGCTGTCGTCGAGCATCAGGCAATTGTCCTGATCCGACATGCCAGTTTGTTCCTGTCGCCCCTGCGAGCCGCAGGCCAGCCAGAGATAGGGGATCGGGGCGGGACCGAACTTGTCTTCGGCCATTTGAATGAGACGGCGGGTCAGTGTGTCGGTGACATTGGTGACGATGCGGCCAATATGGTGAGCGTCGACCCCGCTGCCGACCAGTTGGGCCAGCATTTGCGGCACCTTGGCGATGATGGTGTTGAGGCCTTCAAAGTCGTCCTGATGCTGGATGTCGCGGATGAGATAAGGGGCGGACACCGCTTGCTGGCGCACCAGATTGGTGTTGGTCAGGATGCCGATCAGCTTGCCGCCAGAGACAATGGGCAAATGGGTGTGGGAGCGCTCCATCATTGAGGTCATGGCATCAAAGCCAAGGGCATCGGGACCAAGGGTGAAGGGATCCGGGGTCATCACTGCACGGACCGGTGTGTCTAGCGGGCGAGCGGCGGCGACCACACGGTCTGTCAGGTCGCCTGAGGTGAGAATGCCGATCAGTTTATCCTGCTCGGTGACCAAAATGCAGGAAATCCGGCGTTCGGCCATGGCTTTTGCCGCTTGGGTAACGGTGGCCTCCGGGGCGATGGTGATCGGGTCCGGGGTCATCAGTTCCCCGACCGTGATGGAGATCAGATTGGTGGTCTGATCCATCCCTTGCGGCTTGGCCTGCCGTTTGATGATTGAGCTGTCGAAAAAGCCGTGAAAGGCTTTGTTGTCTTGCACCAAGCGATTGAATTCGGCCTTGGGGATAACGAACAGGGTGGTGTCTTCGGATGCAACCGCCTTGTTGGGGGCCTCTCCGTTGGACAGAAGCGCACGTTCGCCAAAGCAATTGCCGACATTGAGATGCAGCAGCAGATTGTCTTCCGGGGTGATCAGGTCCACCGCGCCGGAATGAATGACATAAAGGCCTGTCATCCGCTGGCCGACATCGACGATGGTCTCGCCCGCCTTGACCCCGATGAAGGAGGTCATGGCACCGATCTCTTCCAACCGGCTCATTTCCAGAAGGTCGAATGGATGTCGATGTGCTGCGAAGTCTGCAAAGTCACGCATGGCCATGGTGAACCTCCCCAATTGCCACCCCAAAATAGAAGCGCCGATCCGCCCGTCTTCATTCTCACGTTGCCCTGCTGTTGGGGCGATCAAAGAGGGCTTACAAAAAAGATCCCACCGATAGGGTCGGCGGGATCTTCCTGACTGTCCTTGATCATGGTCACGAGGATCAGCAATGACCCTCGTGGCACAGATCTTAGTGGTCGATTGCCGCGCCAGCACCTTTTGGAACGCGGATGCTTTCCACCAGTTCCTGGATTTCCTTTGGTGGCTCTTCGGTGGCCGAAGAGACAATATAGGCAACAGCGAAGTTGATAACCGCGCCGAGGGCACCAAAGGCTTCCGGAGAAATGCCCATGAAGTGGTTGGCAGGAGTGTTTGCCAGCATTGCGGTGCCCGGAATGAAGAACCAGCCCTTATACATGAAGATGTAGAGCAGGGTGGAGAGGATACCGGCGATCATGCCAAGGATTGCGCCCTTGGAGTTCACGCGCTTGGAGAAGATACCCATCATCAGAGCCGGGAAGATCGAGGAAGCAGCCAGACCGAAGGCCAAGGCCACAACCTGAGCTGCAAAGCCAGGAGGATTGAGACCAAGATAGGCCGCAATGACAATCGCTACACCCATGGAGACACGTGCATAGAGCAGTTCCTTCTTCTCGGAGATGTTCGGAGTGAAGGTGCCCTTGAGCAAGTCGTGAGAGACAGCGGATGAAATGGCCATCAGCAGACCGGCTGCGGTTGACAGAGCGGCGGCAAGGCCACCGGCTGCGACCAGTGCAATAACCCAGTCTGGCAGTTTGGCAATTTCCGGGTTGGCCAGAACCATGATGTCACGGTCCACGCTCAACTCGTTGCCTTTCCAGCCAAATTCCTCGGCTTTGGCAGCAAAGGCTTCGGATTTGTCATTGTAATACTGGATGCGGCCGTCGCCATTTTTGTCGTCGAATTTCAAGAGACCAGTGGTTTCCCAGTTCTTGAACCAGTCCGGGCGGTTTTCATACTGAAGGTTGCCGTCTTCTGCCCCAATGGTACCGGTCTGGATGGTGTCCATCAGATTGAGGCGAGCCATGGCGCCAACGCCGGGAGCGGTGGTGTAGAGGATCGCGATGAAGACCAGAGACCAGCCTGCGGTCCAGCGTGCGTCAGAAACTTTCGGCACGGTGAAAAAGCGGATGATGACGTGTGGCAGACCAGCGGTGCCGATCATCAGGGACATGGTATACATGAACATGTTGAGCGGATTGTTGGTGTAGGCCGTATATTCCTTGAAGCCAAGGTCGGTGACCACCTGATCAAGCTTGGTCAGCAGCGGCGTGCCGGACGCGGCATGATCACTGAACAGGCCGATTTGCGGCAGGAAGTTGCCGGTCAGTTCCATGGAGATGAAGATGGCAGGAATGGTGTAAGCAAGGATCAGAACGCAATATTGGGCGATCTGGGTGTAGGTGATGCCTTTCATGCCGCCCTGCACTGCATACAGGAACACAATCGCGGTCCCGATGATGAGGCCCGTGGAGGCATCCACTTCCAGGAAGCGAGAGAAGGCAACGCCAACGCCTTTCATCTGGCCGATAACATAGGTGATCGAGCAGATGATCAGGCAGATAACAGCCACGATGCGTGCGGTGGAGGAATAGAAGCGGTCACCGATGAATTCCGGCACAGTGAATTTGCCGAATTTGCGCAGATATGGGGCCAGCAGCATGGCGAGCAGCACGTAGCCGCCAGTCCAGCCCATCAGGAAGACCGATGCTCCATAGCCGTTGAAGGCGATCAGGCCGGCCATGGAAATGAAGGAGGCTGCCGACATCCAGTCAGCGGCGGTTGCCATGCCGTTGGCGACCGGATGCACGCCGCGACCGGCCGCATAGAATTCGCCAGTGGAACCGGCGCGTGCCCAGAAGGCAATGCCGATGTAAAGCGCAAAGGACGCGCCCACAACGATGTAGGTAAGAGTTTTAAGATCCATAATCTAGCTCCAACGTCCAGTTCTTATTCTTCAACACCAAACTTCTTGTCGATGGCATTCATGCGCACCGCATAGAAGAAGATGAGTCCAAGGAACACATAGATAGATCCCTGCTGAGCGAACCAGAATCCCAGATCGGTTCCACCGACAGAGATGCCAGACAATGCTGGACGCAGAAGAAGTCCAAAGCCGAACGAAACCAAGAACCAGATGATCAGGCAGACCGTGATCAGGTTTAGGTTGGCTTTCCAATAGGCACCGGAGTCATTATTCTCGGCCATTTTTTCCCCCCATGGTGATGAACCGATCGTTCGGTTCATTTTCCTGGAAGCTCGGTTTGCTTGATGGCGGATGTTTTTCTTGTCGGGGCGATTCCTCTTTTGCTCCGACATCCTTTGCCATCGCCCGCACCTGAGCAATGTTTGCGAAAGAAACCAGACAGGTGAAGGCACCTTCTGGCGTGTCACGATGTAAAATGAGTAACGTAAGGGTTTCAATTAATGTTTCGTATAATTCCATCATCCTTTAGTCTCGAAACGGTTTCTCTTTGCGACTTTTGAGTCATTCCAAGAGGTCGGAAGAGAATTGAATGACTCTAGTCTTACTATGAAAGTATAATAGATTTTTGTATTTTTCTGCAGATGCGAAACGACTTGAATGAGACTCACTTGTCCTGTTTTGACTTTGTCTAAATTGCTGACATGTAGATTTGTTGTTTTTGCTATGGGGTAAAACCCAGCTTTCAAAAAGGCGGCACGGGATGTGGGGCAGGTGCAGTGCCAATAGCACTCAGGCAATGGCAATCAAGATGTTGTTGACTGGGATATGAAATACATGATCTCAATATTCTTGATAATTAATTGTAATTATCCGTTTTGAAATATGATATTGAAAATTACATCTAATTTATGCCCATTTATGAGATAAATAGAAATGTCTGTTTCGGCAATTTGTGACAAAATAGGTCAAACATACTGACGTAAATGCCTATGGCAGGATCGCGAAGCTCGGGAAAGAACAAGACCTAGAAAGGTCGCAAGTCGGGACGTCGTGATTCATGCAAGTGCTCTTTCAGGTGGAGGCCTGATGGTGCGTCACCCGGTTTCTTGTTCCCTTCGCCAGTAAGGGCCGGGAATCGGACCTGTTTCAATGAGGGAGGGTTTCAAGATGTCCGACTATGGACCTCTGTCTTTCAATGTCCCCGAGCCGATGGGACGCCCCGGCGACGAGCCGGATTTTTCCTATCTGGATGTGCCAAGGGCTGGCACCGTGCGCAAGCCGCCGGTGGATGTGGATCATCAGGATATTCGCGATCTGGCACGCACCATGATCCGGGTGCTGAACCGGGATGGGGATGCGGTTGGCGAGTGGGCCGATCCGGTCGAGGATGAAACCATTCTGCATGCCTTGCGCAGCATGATCCGCACCCGCGCCTTTGATGAGCGGATGATGACCCTGCAACGGCAGGGCAAGACCTCCTTTTACATGAAATGCACCGGCGAGGAAGCGATTGCCATCGGGCAACAGTTGGCCTTGTCGCCGGGGGACATGAATTTCCCGACCTATCGCCAACAGGGCCTGTTGCTGTGTCAGGATTATCCGCTGGTCGATATGGTCAGCCAGATTCTGTCAAACGCCAATGACCCCTTGCGAGGGCGTCAGCTGCCGGTCATGTATAGCTCGAAGAAGCATGGTTTCTTTTCGATCTCAGGCAATCTGGGCACCCAATATGTGCATGCGGTCGGTTGGGCAATGGCCTCGGCCATCAAGGGTGACACAAAAATCGCCACCGCATGGATTGGTGATGGCTCCACCGCCGAGAGCGACTTTCATGCCGCTTTGGTCAATGCGTCGGTCTATAAGCCCCCTGTGGTGTTGAATGTGGTCAACAACCAATGGGCCATTTCTTCCTTCCAAGGCATCGCAGGCGGGGATTCGGCGACCTTTGCCGAGCGGGCACATGGCTTTGGCATCCCGTCACTGCGGGTTGATGGCAATGACTGGATCGCGGTCTACAATGTCTCTCGCTGGGCCATTGAGCGGGCGCGGCGCAATCTTGGGCCGACGCTGATTGAATGGGTGACCTACCGGGTAGCCCCCCATTCCACGTCTGACGATCCGGCGCGCTATCGACCACGCAAGGAATCAGACGCCTGGCCGCTGGGGGATCCGATCCTGCGGCTGAAAAATCATCTCGTCAAAAGGGGCCTCTGGAGCGAGGATCGTCATGTGCAGGCTGAGGCCGAATATGCGCTGGAAGTCAAGGTTGCCACCAAGCAGGCCGAAGCCTATGGCGTGATGGGCGGCGGTTCTACCGCCCGGGATATTTTCGAGGATGTCTATAAAGACATGCCGCCGCATTTGCGCGAGCAGCGCCAGAAGCTGGGAGTGTGAGTGATGGCTGAAATGAATATGGTGGAAGCCATCCGCGATGCGATGGATATCAAGATGGCGCAGGACCGGGACGTGGTGGTCTTTGGCGAGGATGTCGGCTATTTCGGGGGCGTCTTTCGTTGTACCGCCGGCTTGCAGGAAAAATATGGCAAGGACCGGGTGTTTGATGCGCCGATCAATGAAAGCGGCATTGTCGGGATCGGGATCGGCATGGCGAGCTATGGCCTCAGACCCTGCGTTGAGGTGCAGTTCGCCGATTATATCTATCCTGCCTATGACCAGATTGTCTCCGAAGCGGCCCGGCTGCGCTATCGGTCGGCGGGGGATTTCACCGCGCCGATTACGATCCGCACCCCATGCGGGGGTGGCATCTTTGGCGGTCAGACCCACAGCCAGAGCCCGGAAGCCCTGTTTACCCATGTGTCGGGACTCAAGACCATCATTCCATCCAATCCTTATGACGCCAAGGGATTGCTGATCGCGGCGATTGAGGATGATGATCCGGTGGTCTTTTTAGAACCCAAGCGCCTTTATAACGGTCCGTTTGACGGGCACCATGATCGACCGTCCAAGAGCTGGGCGGGGCATCCCTGGGGGGACGTGCCGCAGGGCCATTATATCGTCCCGATCGGCAAGGCCGCTATCCGCCGCGAAGGGGAAGCGGTGACCATTCTTGCCTATGGCACGATGGTTTATGTGGCTGAAGCGGCGGTTGCCGAGACGGGGATTGATGCGGAAATCATCGATCTCAGGACATTGTTGCCGCTCGACATCGAAACCATCGTTGCGTCTGTTCAGAAAACCGGTCGCTGCATGATTGTTCATGAGGCGACCCTGACCAGTGGCTTTGGGGCTGAGCTGGCAGCCCAGGTGCAGGAGCGCTGTTTCTATCATCTCGAAACACCGATTGCACGGGTGACCGGCTGGGATACGCCTTATCCGCATGCGCAGGAATGGGACTATTTCCCCGGACCGAAACGGGTCGGCAAAGTGCTTGTTGCCATGATGGAGGAAATCTGATGGGCCGCTACAGCATCAAGATGCCTGATGTCGGCGAGGGCATCACGGAAGCCGAAATTGTCGAATGGAATGTGTCTGTTGGCGACTTTGTGCAGGAAGACGACATTCTGGCCGCTGTCATGACCGACAAGGCGACGGTGGAAATTCCCTCTCCGGTCACCGGAACGATCCTTGCTCTTTACGGTGCGTTGGGCGAGACCATGGCGGTCGGGACCGAGATTGTAGCGCTGGACGTGGACGGTGAGGAGGATGTCGAGGGGCAAGAGCGGGCGACTGAAAAGACTGATGAGACGCCTGATGAGATGCAAACCCTGCAAGCGGAGGCTGTTGCATCCGTTGAAGCCGAATCCGAGGTTCCAGCGCCTGCTGCCGCGTCGAACCTACATGTCTTGGCACCAACTGGCCTGCCGCGTCCGGTGGGCGAGAAGCCGTTGGCCTCGCCCAGTGTGCGGGGGCGAGCGATGGAGGCGGGGGTTCGTCTGGCCTTTGTGCAGGGTACGGGCCCTGCGGGGCGGATCCTGCATGAGGATCTCGATGCCTTCATTGCTGGCGGCGTCAGTCTGCCTGTGCAGGTGAGTGAAGCGGCTGTGCCGCTTAAAACCGGTTTTGAAGAATGGCGGGTGATCGGGCTTCGGCGCAAAATCGCCGAGCGAATGCAGGATTCCAAGAGCCGCATTCCGCACATCACCTATGTCGAGGAAATTGATGTCACGGATCTGGAAAAGCTGCGCCGTCATATGAATGAGACGGGTGAACAGGATCAGCCGAAACTGACGATCCTGCCTTTTCTGATGCGGGCAATGGTGGTGGCGGCCCGCGCGGTGCCGAAAATCTCCTCTCACTATGATGATGTTGAGAATGTGGTGCGTCAATTTGAGGCCGTGCATATCGGCATGGCGACCCAGACCGATGGTGGCCTGATGGTGCCCGTGGTGCGCCATGCAGAGGCGAGAGGTGTGCGGGATATGGCCGATGAAATCCGTCGTCTGGCGGATGCGGCCCGCGATGGTTCGATCACACGGGATGAATTGGCCGGTTCGACCATCACCATTTCGAGCCTTGGGGCGATGGGAGGAATTGTCTCGACCCCGGTCATCAATAGCCCGGAAGTGGCGATTGTTGGCGTCAACAAGGTGGTGGTCCGTCCAATCTATATTGATGGGGACTTCCAGCCACGCCAGATCATGAATCTGTCTTCGAGCTTTGATCATCGCATCATTGATGGTTGGGACGCTGCGGTCTTCATCCAGAAAATCAAGAGCCTGCTGGAGCACCCGGCATTGCTGTTTGTCGAATAGGAGGGCCAGAGAATGAATCGGAAAAAAGGATCGCAATCCTGTGATGTGCTGGTTCTTGGTGCCGGGCCGGGGGGCTATGCGGCGGCCATTCGGGCCGGTCAGGCGGGGTTGAAGGTGGTGATTGTTGAAGGGGAGAAGGCCGGTGGTACCTGCCTCAATGTCGGTTGCATCCCGTCCAAGGCGCTGATCCATGCTGCGTCCTACTTCCAGAAGGTCAAGGCGTGCGAACAGGACAATCCCTTTGGCATCAGTCTTGGGGTCGGGGCAGCTACGATTGATCTTTCCAAAACCATAGACTGGAAGAATGGCATCGTTTCCCGCCTCAACAAGGGCGTTGAAGGTCTTCTGAAAAAGGCCGGAGTTTTGCTGATCACGGGTTGGGGGCGGATGCTCGACGGCAAGACATGCGAGGTGAGTGGCACGGACGGGCCGATGCTGATCCATGCAGACCATGTCATTCTGGCGACCGGCTCAGTCGTGACGCCTTTGCCGTCCCTGCCGTTTGGTGGCAAGGTGATTTCCTCGACGGAAGCCTTGGCACTGACCCAAGTCCCGGACAAGCTGGTGGTGGTTGGTGGCGGCTATATCGGTCTTGAGCTTGGTACTGCCTTTGCCAAATTCGGCGCAGAGGTGCATGTGGTGGAATTTGCTGACCATATTCTGCCCCACTATGACCGGGAAATTGGCAAGGTGGTGATGCAGTCACTGAAAAGCCTTGGGGTGACGGTCTCGACCGGGGCTGCGGCCAAACATCTAAGCGAGGATGGCTCTGGACTGGTGGTGGGCCTTGCTGATCGTAGCGAAGTGACTCTGCCTGCGGACAAGATCCTGGTGACGGTGGGGCGCAAGCCGCGTCTTGATGGCTGGGGGGCAGATAGTCTGTATCTGACCATGCGGGATGGCTTCATTGCGATCAATGATAAATGCCAGACCTCGATGACCGATGTCTATGCAATTGGCGACGTCACCGGTGAGCCTATGCTGGCCCATCGGGCGATTGCCCAAGGGGAACTGGTGGCCGATATTCTGGCGGGTAAACCGCGGCGTTTTGACCCGGTGTCGATTCCGGCCATTTGCTTCACTGATCCAGAAGTGGTCTCAGCGGGTGTATCGCCCGACGAAGCGACGGCTGCTGGCCATGAATTGATGGTTGGAGAATTCCCGTTTGCGGCCAATGGCAAGGCGATGGCAGGGGCGGCTGAAACCGGCTTTGTGCGGGTGGTGGCGCGCAAGGATAACCATCTGGTGCTGGGGATTCAGGCAGTAGGCAAGGGCGTCGCTGAATTGTCAGCGGCCTTCGGGTTGGCGCTGGAAATGGGCGCAAGGCTTGAAGATATCGCCGCGACAATCCATGCCCATCCAACGCAGGGAGAAGCCTTGCAGGAGGCGGCTTTGGGCGCACTTGGGCATCCGTTGCATATCTGAACGGCAATCGAGCAAAAGAGAAGAGGGCCTGTCGGGTCGTCTTTTCTGTTTGTTGCGTCCTGTTTTGTTGTGGCTATTGGCTTGCCCCCGTAGGGCAGTTGAGGCATAGAGACGCCATGAGTGAACCAACCCATCCGCCCAGCCTGACCCCGCCGCTTGTCGATTATCAGCCGCCGCAGGAGCCTTACCTGTCGGTGCTGTTTGCCGACGAGCATATCGCGCTTGTCGACAAGCCGGCTGGACTGTTGAGCGTACCGGGCAAGGATCCGGCCCACTGGGATTGTCTTGAATATCGCGCCCAGCAGCAGCTTGGCGATGCGCGGATTGTCCATCGGCTCGATATGGACACCTCGGGCATCATGGTCTTGGCAATGAATGCCGACAGCCATCGCAATCTGGGGCGGCAATTCGAGAAAAGAAAGACCGAAAAAAGCTATCTGGCACGGGTCTGGGGCAGGATGGTCGAGGATGCGGGCAGCATCGATCTGCCGCTCATTTGCGACTGGCCGAACCGGCCCAAACAGATGGTCTGTTTCGAGCGGGGCAAGCCTGCCAGGACCGATTGGCAGGTGTTAAGCCGGAATGAGGAGAGCAGTATGGTGCGCCTCACGCCCCATACGGGACGCTCCCACCAATTGCGGGTCCATATGCTCAGTCTGGGGCATGTTATTTTGGGGGATCGCTTTTATGCGCAAGGGGAGGCGCTAGAGGCGGCGGATCGCCTGATGCTTCATGCTGAGCGACTGGGGCTCATCCATCCCGCAAAAGGTGAGTGGATGGATTTTGAGAGCCCCTGTCCCTTTGCCTGATCAGGATTTTCAGGCGACCCGATTATTGCTTTTTCCAGTTGATGACGATCTCATTGACCTTCTTGACGCCCTTGTTGCGGCCGGAAATGGTCTGGAACTTGTTCTCTTCGGTGAGGAAGAAGCTGATGAAGACCTCGTTGGTGCCGTCGGTGCCTTGAAGACGCAGGCGGGTCGGTTCTGCCTGTCCTTCCAGATCAATCTTTGCCATGCTGCCAGTTTGCAGGATCGGGGTGCCGGTAACATATCCCTTGGCATTTTCGCGTAAGGTGGAGCTGAAGCTGGAGGTCAGGGAAACTGAACCGCAGCGACCCTTCAGCGACAGGGTGTCACTTTCGGCATGAAACTTGGCCTTGATGCGGCAGGCAATCGGGTCATCGTGGGGATTACTGCCCTTGTGATGGATGGTGCCCAGACCGCGCCAGCTGCCTTGAAGCTCTTCCAGAAACGTCTTGGCAGAGGCCGGGGTGGCTGTGGCAAAAGCGGATAGGCCAAGAAGCATGAGAGGCAGGATGCGGATGGTGCGGCAAAAACTCATTCTGTCTTCCTTTCAGTCTTCCAATGGTGCTTTGGGCCTCTTTATTCGGGTCTTTTCTCGGACCTCCTGTCGAGGGCAAGCAGGAAACTCGGGAGGATATAGAGATCAGCCAAAAGCGCCACAAATAAGGCGGTTATGACGAGCTGTCCGAACAGAATAACCGAGGGAAGAGAGCTTAATTGTGTCATGCCGAGACCGGCGACCAGCAGCATGGTGGTTGCCAGAACAGCGGGCGTGATGGTTCCTATGGCGTGGGCCATGGCTTGGCTGTGGCTATCGTCCGGTTTGCTATGACGGCAGAGGCGATATTGGTTGAGCAGATGGATCGAATTGTCGACCGCGATGCCAAAGGCGATGGTGAGTGCAATGACTGCGGTCATGTTGAGGGGCTGATCGACG
This sequence comes from uncultured Cohaesibacter sp., assembly GCA_963676965.2. GTDB lineage: Bacteria > Pseudomonadota > Alphaproteobacteria > Rhizobiales > Cohaesibacteraceae > Cohaesibacter. The sequence goes on along the minus strand of CAXXSO010000082.1, from coordinate 7,560 downwards.
ATCCAGAAATAGGCTTCCACGGTCAGGATCGGGATAAGGTTTGGTAACAGGAAAGCAATGCCGAACCGCACCGAGCGGACCAGTACCATGATTGCCAGAATGACAATGATGATGGCGCCGATGAGGCCGGTGCGAAGGTCGGAAATCAGCGTTGGTGTTTCCTTGGCTGTCAGGAGTGACAGGCCTGCCAAGGTGACGCGGCCATCAAGACCATCGGCTTTCAATCCGGCGGTCAATCCATCTGCATAGGCACTGATCTGCTCTGCCGAGAGCATGGTTCCAAGTGGAATCGGTATCAGATAGGCCAATCTATCCTTGCTGACAAACCGCGACAGGACCACATTGTCCTGTGACAGGTCGGCGCCCTCGAGCCTTTGCATCATGGAGACAATTGGCGCGGGATCAATGGGCTTGGTCATGTGTTTGTTGAGCGAGGTGAGAATGGCCTCGAACGTTGCCCGGTCAGAGGCGCTCAGTCCCTTTTGGCCATCGGGGTCTTTCAGAATGGCATAGAGCTGGCCCGTGCCACCAAGTTTCTCCTCGATCAGCACTTCATCCTTGCGGATTTGCAAGTCTTCGGAGAGATAGTCCGTCACGCGGAAGCTGGCTGGGAGGGCAATGTGAATGGCGATCAGGCCGACCGAGAGGGCACATGCGGCGCTGAGGATGGTCTTGCGATGGAAGGTGGCAAGCCAGATGGCCGGGTGGGCCGGACTTTGCAGGAAGCGCGGCGCGGCCACCTTGCCCCTCTTGTCGTTCTTGAGCAGAAAGTGGGACAAGGTCGGCACGATCAGGATCACCGACAGGAATGCCAGCATGATGCCGACAGCTCCGGTAAAGGACAGGCGCTCCATGGTCGACGCGCCACCCAGACCGATGCCGACAAAGGCCAGTGAGGTGGTCAGGCTGGCAAGGAAACAGGCCGGTCCCGTCGTCGCAATCGCATACCTGATCGCTTCTGTACCCGACAGGCCGTCAGCCCTTTTGCGCTGGATCGACATATAAAGATGCACCCCATCGGCAAAGGCGACAACGATGACCATGGTCGGCACGATGGTGGTCAGGAAATCAACCGGAATGGAGAATAGTGCCAGAAAACCGAAATACCAGATCACTCCGGTAACTGGTGGCACAGAACAAATCAGCGCACCGCGCCAGGAGCGGAAAATGGCACCCGCCATCACAACGCAAAGCAGGATCGAGGCGATGGTCAGTTTGGTCTGGTCCCCATGCAGGGTATCGCGAATGGTGCGCTGGATTTCCGGGATGCCAACAAAGGACAGGGTGAAGGCCTCGTGATAGGGGGCGGCAAGGGCGCGGATTTCGGCAAGGCTTTCCGGGGTCAGTTTGGCGGATTTGCCATCCTCTGTCGGGGCGGTCATCAGGGAGATGACCGTCACAGTGAAGTCTTCGCTGAGCATCTTGTCGGCCAGCGGCACCTGTTGGCGCAAGGATGTCAGGCGGTCGGCGATGGGTTTGCTGCGCGTGTGCGGACTGGTCAGGAAGAAGGCTGGCGCGGCCGGTTCGTCTGTTTCATCCGCCGTGGCTGCTGCTTTGTCGGCAGTGTCGGGCAGGGAAAAGATCGAGAAGGCCGCCTCGACCTGAGAGGCAAATTGCAGATCGAGCAGGAATGCCTGAAAGGCCTCATAGGTGTCCGGATCGGAGAGATTGGCGCTCTTGATCAACAAAAGCTCATCTTGCGAGAAGGCGCGAAACTGGTTTTCCAGCGCTACAAAATTGCGATAGCTCTCGCTTTCATTGGCCAGATTGTCGGTGATATCGCCGGTGAACCGTGTTTGTGTCACCATCAAATAGGCGGTCAGCAGGGTGATCACAATCGCGATTGCTGCGATCAACGGGGCGTTGGAGGCAATTTTGGGAGCCGCCTTGTTCAGACCAAGACTTTGCATGTCGGTCGATATTCTCACTCTTCGAGTCTGGCGCTCTTTTCGGTCTCTGCATCGGCATATAACCAGCTTTTCCAGCTGCTTGCCTGCTCTAGACCTTGCTTGATCTGATCTGGGATGATGAAGCTACGTCCCAGCCATCGGGTCATATCGACCGGCAGGTCGGGAAAGATGCTGAAGACCAGTTCTGTGCAGATCACTTGTTGCTGGTTGAGCCCGTCCAAATTGTAGTCATAGGCTTTTCCCATATTTTCCACGATGCGGTCAAAGTAAAAATCGGCCTGTTGTAAACTGTCTGAGCGGAAAATGGTGACTTCGTCTGCATTGAGCAGGTCTTCAAGGCTGCCCATGCGAACGCCGAAGCGATCCGATTGCACCACCGAGCGGCCATCGCGAATGGCGGCAAGCAGCTTTTTGTAACGCGGCTGTTTGTCCCATTGGTGCGTGCGCCAGTCCGCTTCATCACCAAGCCAGATGGCAACGTGGGTATAATGGCCCGGCGTGGTCATGGCGGTGGCCTTGAAGGGTGCGGCAATCACAAGGATGTCAAAGGGTTTGAGGCCATCGCTTACCGCCTCAATCAGCTTGGGATGGTCCGTTAGGTGACCGTGGCGTATTTCTATCAGGCCGATTGTGTTGGCGTATGAACGGGTGATAAGAGTGAATAGATTGCTGAAGAGCGGTTTGTCTTGATAAAGGCTGACGCCCATATCGAGACCGAGCAGGAGCATCAACATGACCATCACGCCGGTTCGGATTGAAGGGAACCTGACGGGCCTGAATTTTTGCGCGTCAGAATAACAGGTTTGGTCTGTTGCACTCATGAAAGGATCGGGATCGCTTTTGTCTAAAGGTCAGTTGGTTGATCGGCTCGGTCTGCGTTGTGGTCGCTTTTTTACAAAAGCATGCACTTATTTTCACTAGATCGCAACTTACGCAACGATCAATCACTACATGTGTATGATCCCAAGGCTGTGATCTGTCAGGCTGTCTGACTAAATGCCTCGTAGGAAGGTATTCTTACGGCTAGTTGCGAATGCTTCTTAAAAGCAGTTGCAAATTATCGAGAGGGCTGATAGGGTCATCACCATTACAGCCTAGCGCCTTATGGAAAGATGGTTTTCATGAAGATTTTGAAGAGATTGGTGATGGTGACGATGATGGTCGTCCTGTTGCCAATGCAGGCGGCTTTTGCTGCTGAGAAGACATTCAAGGTGGTGACAACCTTTACGGTCTTTGCCGACATGGCGCGCAACATTGTAGGCGATGTGGCCGAGGTGGTATCGATCACCAAGCCGGGGGCCGAGATTCACAATTATCAGCCCACCCCGCATGATCTGATCCGCGGACAGGGGGCAGACCTTATTTTGTGGAATGGTCTCAATCTGGAGCTTTGGTTCGAGCGGTTTTTTCAGAATTTGCGCGATGTTCCCAGCGTCGTTTTGACGGACGGGATCAAGCCGATGTCAATCGGATCGGGACCATATGAGGGCAAGCCCAATCCCCATGCCTGGATGTCGCTCAGCGATGGGTTGATTTATGTGGAGAATATCCGCAAGGCCCTGGTCAAGCATGACCCTGATCATAGCGACATTTATAACCGCAACGCAGAGATCTACAAGGACAAGATCCGGGCCATTTCAGAGCCGATCCGCAACTCTCTTGCAGCGATTCCGGACGGGAAAAAATGGCTGGTGACCAGTGAAGGGGCCTTCAGTTATCTGGCACGGGATTTCGGGCTCAGGGAACTCTATCTCTGGCCGATCAATGCGGACCAGCAAGGCACGCCCAAGCAGGTGAAACGCGTGATCGACACGATCCGGGCCGAGGGCATTCCGGTGATCTTTTCTGAAAGCACCGTGTCGGACAAGACCGCCAAGCAAGTGGCCGAGGAAACCGGGATCAAATATGGTGGTGTTCTGTATGTAGATTCCTTGTCCGAAGCCGGTGGGCCGGTGCCGACTTACCTTGATCTTTTGAAAGTGACTGCACAGACCATCGCGGATGGGCTGATAAGCAAATAGGACCTGTCCCGGCATGCTCCCTCGTGCCGAGGCGAATGAAACCCCGAAGAGACGTTTTCTTGTCACGCGTGTCGGTTGACATGGATAAGGGATCGTTCTGGTTGATTGTCGAACATGACCATGAAAGCTGTGCCTGCCCGACAGGGTGAGATGTCGGAAATCGGACTTGAAGCCCGCGATATCACAGTGACCTATCGCAATGGCCATACGGCGCTGTATGACGCCAGTTTCTCCATCCCGCGTGGATCGATTGCAGCCCTCGTCGGGGTCAACGGGTCGGGCAAGTCAACCCTGTTCAAGGGAGTGATGGGTTTTGTGCCGCTGGCCAAAGGCTCTGTGACCATTCTGGGTATGCCAGGGGCGGAGGCCCTCAAGTGCAATCTGGTGGCTTATGTGCCGCAGGCCGAAGATGTGGACTGGAATTTTCCGGTGCTGGTCGAGGATGTTGTTATGATGGGGCGCTATGGCCATATGAATTGGCTGCGCATTCCCTCCAAACATGATCATGCGATGGTCGAGCAGGCACTGGAACGGGTCAGCATGCAGGATTTCCGCAAGCGCCAGATCGGCGAGCTGTCCGGTGGTCAGAAGAAAAGGGTCTTTCTTGCCCGGGCACTGGCGCAGGAAGGTAAGGTCATTCTGCTTGATGAGCCTTTTACCGGGGTCGATGTGAAAACCGAGGAGCAGATCATCGCCCTGCTGCGGTCTTTGCGCGATGAGGGTCATGTGATGCTGGTCTCGACCCATAATCTGGGATCGGTGCCGGAATTTTGCGACCGCACCATCATGGTGGATCGCACAGTGCTGGCTTCTGGCATGACGAGCGAGGTTTTTACCCAAGCCAATCTGGAAAAGGCCTTTGGCGGGGTGCTGCGGCATTTCATTCTGGGCGGCGAAGACCTGCATGATGATGACGATAAACGTCAGGTCACGGTGCTCACTGATGATGAACGGCCCTTTGTCCTTTATGGCGAGGCCGAAGAAACACAAGATGCAGCTGCTGGCAGCGCAACAATTGGGGGCGAAGCCACGAGCGCCTCACCAGATGGCAAGGGGTGAGGTATGGAGATGCTGCTTGAACCCTTCGCCTATGATTACATGCTCAATGCCATGGTGATCAGCACGCTGGTTGGGGCCATTTGCGCCTTTCTGTCGTCTTATCTGATGTTGAAAGGCTGGTCGCTGATTGGTGATGCCCTGTCCCATTCCATCGTGCCCGGGGTGGCCGGGGCCTATATGCTGGGGCTGCCTTTCTCGATTGGCGCGTTCATTGCTGGCGGGTTGGCGGCGACCACCATGCTGTTTCTCAATCAGCGCACCAAGCTAAAGGAAGATACGATCATCGGGCTGATCTTTACCTCCTTTTTCGGGCTTGGGCTGTTCATGGTGTCCCTGTCTCCGATGTCTGTGAATATTCAGACCATCGTGCTTGGCAACATTCTGGCGATCACCAAAAGCGACAGTTTGCAATTGCTGATCATTGGCAGCGTGACCCTGATCATTTTGCTGCTCAAATGGAAGGATCTGATGGTTGCCTTCTTTGATGAAAGCCATGCCCGGTCCATCGGTATCAATCCCGATTGGCTGAAGGTGTTGTTCTTCACCCTGCTCAGTGCGTCAACGGTGGCGGCCTTGCAGACGGTGGGGGCCTTTCTTGTGATTGCCATGGTGGTGACGCCGGGGGCGACGGCCTATTTGCTCTGTGATCGTTTTCCTAGGCTGATTTTGGTGTCGGTACTGATCGGCTCGCTCACCTGCTTTGTCGGCGCCTATATCAGTTACTTTCTGGATGGGGCGACAGGGGGTGTGATTGTTGTTTTGCAGACGTTGATCTTTCTGACGGTTTTTTTGCTGGCGCCCAAGCATGGCATGCTGGCCGCCCGTCGCAAGGCGCGTGAAGCCCTCAAACCCAAGGAGACGGCGGTATGAGCGACTTTCTCGATATGGCTTTGATGCCCTTTCTCTTTCCCTTCATGCAGTCGGCCTTTTGGGTGGCGGTGATTGTGGCCGTGCCGATGGCGCTTCTGTCCTGTTATGTGGTTCTTAAGGGGTGGTCCCTGATGGGGGACGCCATTTCGCATGCTGTCTTTCCCGGCGTGGTCATCGCCTATTTGTTGAATATCCCGCTGGTCATCGGGGCTTTTTGTGCCGGGATGTTTTGTGCGGTTTTTACCGGCTGGCTGAAAGAGAATAGCCGGGTGAAGGAAGACACGATCCTCGGGATCGTCTTTTCGGGGATGTTCGCCTTTGGCATTGTGCTCTATCTCAAAATTGAAACAGAGGTGCATCTCGATCACATTCTCTATGGCAACATGTTGGGAGTGCAGTGGCATGAGCTGATGACTGCGATGCTTGTCGGGGTGGTGACCTGTGCGTTCATTTTGCTCAAGCGCCTTGATCTGCTGGCCTATGCCTTTGATCCGCAACATGCAATGGCCATAGGTCTTCCGACGCGGATTTTGCATTATGGATTGCTGGCGGTGATTTCTCTCACCGTGGTGGGGGCCTTGACGTCGGTGGGGCTGATTTTGGCGATTGCCTATTTGATTGCACCCGGAGCGATTGCCTTTCTGCTCAGCCGCACCTTCAATGCCATGCTGGTCATTGCGGTGGTCGTCGCGGTGGGCTGTTCGATTCTCGGGGTTTATCTCAGCTTCTTTCTCGATAGCGCATCGGCACCGACCATCGTGCTTGTCATGTCAGCTCTGTTCGTGGCCAGTTTCGTGCTGAGTTTGTGGCGCAACCGGGCCATATCCCAGCAGACGGTTGTGGCGCGTGGGGGCAATCATCACTATCACCCTTAAGAGGGAGGCTTCTGTCTTTTTGTGGGATTCGTCATGTTGCAAATGGGGGGGCTTGACGTTGCTCAATGCGGACGAAGCCATGCGATGCGATGGACGCGACCGGTATCCCTGACCGCGCTTGGTGCCATTGGTTGTGCTTAGGGATTGTCCGGGGCTTGTTTGTGACGGGGATGTGGGAGTATCCCTGTCGCAGATTTGAGTTGGAGGAATCATGTCTGCTTTTACCTTTCGAACCACGCCCTGCATTCATTGCGAGGCGGGGCTGACAGCGACGCTTGGCCCGGAGATTGCTGCCCAGTTTGGCGGCGCAATCCAGATCGTGACGGACAAGGGGGTGCTGGCGGCCGGGCTGCTTGCGCCTTTTATCGCCTCGCTTGAGACCGCCGGGGTCAGGGTCGTGGTGTTTGACGCTGTGGTGGCGGGCCCAACTGCCGCAGTGGTGGAAGCAGCAAAAGCTCATGCGCTGGATCACAAGGTGGGGGCCATTGTCGGCTTTGGTGGCGGCTCGCCTCTTGATGTGGCCAAGCTTGTGGCCCTGCTGGTTGGTGGCGGGGAAGCGCTCGACGCGCTTTATGGTATCGATCAGGCCAAGGGCAATCGTCTACCGTTGATTCTCATTCCCACCACTGCCGGGACGGGGGCGGAAGTCACGCCAATTTCCATTGTCACCGTTGGTGAAGGGGAGAAGAAAGTGGTGGTGACGCCGCAACTGATTCCCGACTGGGCGGTGCTTGACGCGACCTTGACCCTTGGGTTGCCCGCCGAGGTGACCGCGGCGACCGGTGTGGATGCGATGGTCAATGCGATTGAGGCCTATAGCTCCAA
>CAXXSO010000081.1:0-143895 GCA_963676965.2 uncultured Cohaesibacter sp. | reverse complement strand
GCGGGTGACAGACATTGGGTGGCGTCATGACAATTGGAATTGCCGCCTACGGGCCTCATGCTGGGCTTGCCGTTATCCGTGCGCTGGCTGCGGTGGAAAGCGTCGCGCGTGGAGCAATTGGTGGTTTCGTCAGCTTCGCTGCGATACCTAAAACGGGGGATGTGTTGCGTGCCTCTGTGCAACACGGCGGAAGCGTTGGGCTGTTCGGCCCCCACGCCGAAGCAATGCCCAATGCCATGGCAAATGCGGAGATGGCAGGCCTGATGTCGAGCGGGCCGGACCGACCTGAACCGCTCAGCCAGTTTGTACCAGCCGCTCATGGGGTCGGTCTGGTAACAGGCCATCGCATGCCCAACACCATTGGTCGGAGCGGCCTTACCCTCAATGAGGAGGTGCTCGGTCTGATGGCTGATGGACTGGCCCCTGCCGAAGCGATCTTGCAAGTGGTCGACGCCAATCCAGACAGTGATGCCGGGATGGTCGGTTTGTCGATGACCGGTGAGCTGTTTCTGGCAGATACCCCTTATGTTGAGGAACGGGGGGATCGCGGGCGGCAGCTGTTGCGTTCGCCTTCCGGTGCTTGTGTTGCTGTATTGCACAATGCCATCGAGCCGCATCGTCCGATCGCAAGCCTTGCTGCGTCCATCGCTCTTGACGTGATGGACCCCATAGACCGGCAGGACGGCTTTATTCATTTTCACAAGGGGATCGAGTTGAATTTAGGATCGCAAACGCATGTAAATATTGACCCGGATGGAACCGCTGTGTCGATTGTCGTGCGTGATCCGAAATTTCTAAGCGGCGAGTGGAGCATGGGACTTGGGCATCACACCCTGTTGATGCATCAAACGAAGCCCAAGGCAATCATGCTTTATGAACCCTATATGGTGGTTCGAAATGGCCGATTGCTCTCCATCGATGGACGGGACGAAATCCAGGTTCCTTTTCAGACTCTGGCGCAAACCAAAATTTAGGGTCGTCAACGAGATCAAGCCGTAAAAATAGTGGAGCGGGTGAAGGGAAGCGACCTCTTGTCGCAAGCTTGAGAAACTCGGACAAGCCTTTGATTTTAAATTAAAAGTGTTCACCCACTCCATTTAAGCTGTAGAATTTCATCCAAGCAAGCGGGAACGGCTCAATTTGGCCGTGTCTGGCGTGGCAACCGAAAGCTCCAAGAGGAAGGTCCCGCCTTCTATTGAAGACAGGACCCATTATAAATGGCGATAGCACGCACCAATGTTTGAACTGGGACACGTTTTCTCGCGTGATGGTCATCATCACCAGTTTCAACGCGTTCAGGCAACAAACAGCAAGGAACATTTCGAGATCGGTTTTCTGTGCAATCACCCCTTGGATAAGGCACCTAGACAGGCTGTTCCAACGCCGACGTCAACTCATCGATAAACACTAGGCATTGTTCCAACTGGTCGATATCAACAAATTCGTTCGGCCTGTGAGCCTGCTTGATCGAACCGGGACCAACGATCACAGCAGGGATATTGCCTTCGGTCTCGAAGACGCCCCCTTCCGAGCCATAGGACACCTTGCCTCCCCATTCTGGCATGAGATGGGCATAGCGCTCAAAAGCTGCATTGCCACGGGCCTCTCCCATGGCGGGATAGGCGAAGATCCGCTCCCAAGTAACACCGCTCGTGGCCGACTTGTCTTTCATTTTGGCAACGACATCAGCCTCAATGCTATCGAGCAAAGCCTGCATGTCGCCCTCGGCGTCCATCCCACTGATCGAGCGCAGTTCGAAAGTGAAGCTGCATGTGTCCGGGGTCACATTGGTCGCAACCCCGCCCTTGATCATGGTGGTCAGCATGGTGGCGTGCGGGACAGTGAAGTCCTGATCGAACGGGCCTTCCAACTGATAACGGTCAGCGCGTTCGGCAATTGCGGCAATGATGCGGGTTGCATATTCCACCGCGTTGACATGGTCTGGCGCAAAGGAAGAATGACCCGACGTGCCTTTCACATGGGCCCTCATGGCGATTTTGCCCTTTTGACCGGTGATCAGCTTCATCTCGGATGGTTCACCGATAATGGCCAGTTCCGGTGGCACATCCAGCGAAGCCAGCCAGCGGGCAATGGCCGGAGCCCCCAGACATCCCACTTCTTCGTCATAGGAAAAGCAGATATAGACCGGGCGCTTGAGGTCAGCCTTTGCAATCGACTCGGCAGTCGTCAGGATGCAGGCAGCAAAGCCTTTCATGTCGCAGGCGCCTCGGCCATAGATGCGGCCGTCTCTCTCATCAGCCACAAAAGGGGGCGTGATCCATGTTTCTTCTTCGGCGGGCACCACGTCGGTATGACCTGACAGCACGATGCCGGGTTTGTCGGTCGGACCAAAGCGCGCAATCAGGTTGGCTTTGGTGCCATCTTCATTGGGCAGAATGGTAATATCTGCACCCAAAATAGCGAGAGTTTCGGCTGCATAGTCGATAAGCGCTCGGTTTGAACGACTGGATACGGAATCATATCCAATCAAAACCCCCAGATGTGCCTTTGCCCGGTCAAGAGCGGGATGCTGGAACATGGGGGCTTCGATGGTGAGGCTCATTGGTCTCACGCCTTTCTATTTCTGGATTTAAGGAATTCTCGTCGCACCGTGAAGCCGACGACTAGGACGATCAGAACCGCAAAAATAACCGTGATGGGAGAGGAAATCAGGACGGATGGATCGCCATGGGAAATGGCCAGCGAGCGGCGCAAATTCTCTTCGATCATCGGGCCGATGATGAAGGCAATGAGAAAGGGAGCTGCCGGAATATTGAGCAGGAACATCACAAAACCAGCGACGCCCATGATCAGCAGCACGGCCACATCAAACATGCTCGACGCGATGGAATAGATGCCGAACAGGCAGAGTAGCAGAACCACAGGAGCCAGCAGGGTTTGCGGCACGCGAGCCACATGTGAGAAACCATGCATGATGACCTTGCCTGCAAAAAACAACAGCACCGACGAAAACAACATGCCGATAAACAGCATATAGACTTCATGGATGTTGGTCTGGAACAGCAGCGGTCCGGGGGTCAGCCCCTGGATCATGAAAGCCCCGAGCATGACGCCGGTGATGACGTCACCGGGCACGCCCAACGCCAACAGCGGGATCATGGTCGCGCCACAAGCCCCATTGTTGGCAGCTTCCGACGCGGCGATACCTTCCAGCTCACCCTTGCCGAAATTGTCGCCATTTTTCGAGGTCCTCTGGGCTTCGCCATAGGAGAAGAATGCCGCAGCCGATGGCCCGATGCCCGGAATGGCCCCAAGCACGGCGCCAATGGCCGATCCACGCAGGATCGATTTAAGCGAGCCCAGAAATTCTTCTCGGGTGACCTTCTGATCCCCCAGCTTGGCGGCTTCATTCTTGTGCGCCGCCCGGAAGACGATCAACTTCAGCAATTCCGGCAAGGCAAAAAGGCCGATCAGCACCGGCGCAACCGACAGTCCCGCCTGCATGTCATCGGTGAAGGCAAAGCGGAAAGAGCCATATAGATCTTCCCCGGCAGTGGCCAACAACAGACCAAAGCAGGCTGAAATCAGTCCTAGCAGCAAGGAGTTGCCAGACACGCCAGCAACGGTTGTGAGCGCAAACAGCATCAACATGCAATATTCCGGCGGGCCAACGCGCAAAGCCAGAATAGCCAAAGGTGCCGCCAGAAAGATCAGCGACAGATTGGAGATAAAGTCCCCGATCACTGAGGAATAAAGCGCCATATTCAGCGCCTTGCCCGCCTTGCCCTGACGGGCAAGCGGATAGCCATCAAGCGCAGTACAGGCCGCAGAAGCCGTGCCGGGGGTCTTGATGAGGATCGCGGACACCGAGCCGCCATAGGTTGAGCCCTTGTAAAGCGCCACCAACAGCAGGATCGAAGGAACAGGTTCCATGTAAAAGGTAAAAGGCAGGGCGAGGGTGACGGCCATGGTGCCGGTCATGCCGGGGATTGCCCCGATAATCACGCCGCCCCAAATGCCTGCGGCCATGATCAGAAGATTCTGCCAGGTTGCAACCGCCTGCAGAGCCAAAAGAATGTCTTGCGCCATATATATTTCCGATCAAAAGCCAAAGGGTTTGGTCAGGATGCCGACCGGGAACTGGGTTCCCAAGGCTGAGTGAAAGATCAGCTGCAGCAGGACCGGACCAATGAGGGAGAGTCCCACAATCCAGTAGCGATAATCACGCTCGCCGGTCAGCAGGATCATTGCGCCGGTCAACGCCATCGACGCAAGCAGGAAGCCGAAATAGGGCATCAACAAGATATAGGCGACAAAGGCACCCAAAGCACCGATGAACCGGATGATCTGGGTTGTGATTGACGCCCCGTCGCTTTCGATCGGATCACTTGCGGGCATTCGGCCCATCAGAGCCAGAATGAACAACAGTACGCCAAGGCCGATGCCAATGATGGAGACGGTGCGCGGCCACATGTCCGGCGGCGGCGCAAAGCCGGGAATGAAGGCCGGGCGAGGTACATAAACCGGGATCAGGATCAGGATGACAAAGGCGAAGAAGGCGACAATTGTCACCCCGCAGAACCACGGACTGCGAAAAATGGAAGTCTGCATGGCGGGGAGTTCCCAACAAAGCGCGAGGCCTGAGAGAGGCCCCGCTTACTGTCAGATGAAGGTATTTTTCTGTTTTTATTAGTTAGGCAGATAGCCGAATTTTTTGGCGAGACCGTGGAACAGATCATACTGCTCTTTCGCATAAGCGGTCATGTCGACAGCCCCCACGGTGGAGATGGAGCCACGACGGGCAGCCAGTTCCAGCCAGGTCTTGTCAGTCGCAACCTTGCTCAGCACGTCATTCCATTTGGCAACAACATTGTCCGGCAGACCCTTTGGTGCATAGAGCGCGCTCCAGCCAGTGACCTGACCTGCCTGCTTGTAGCCAAGCTCGGCTGCGGTTGGCACATTTGGCAGTTTGTCCATACGCGATGGAGCGAAGACCATAAGGGCTTTCATGTCGCCGCTTTCGATATGCGGAATGAGCGAACCGGCAGAAATGGCAAGAAAGTCCACATGGCCACCAAGCAGAGCGGTCGCCAGTGCACCACCGCCTTTATAAGGCACCAAAGTGGCAGCGGTCAGCGGGTCAAGGCCAACGTCTGACAACAGAGCCTGCGAGGTGAAGCCGTCAATCGCAGTCGCGCCAGAGGCCGCATAGGTCATCGCGCCATTGCTGTCTTTGACGGCTTTGAGCAGATCATCCACGCTGTTGTAAGGGGAGTCGCCTTTGACGGCGAGGATCATCGGGGTGGCTTCCAGCGCTCCGAGGAAGGTGTAAGCATCCCAATCGACCGAGGCTTGCGGATTGACGGCAGGCGTCAGCGCCATGCCAACGCGGGCCAGAAGCAGGGTATAGCCGTCCGAATCAGCCTCGGAAACAGAGCGGGCGCCGTTCATGCCACCGGCACCGGGCTTGTTGACCACGGTGATTGGCTGGCCGAGATAGCCTTTTGCGGTTTCAGCCAAAGCACGACCGGCAAGGTCGGATGCACCACCCGGGCCATAAGGAATGACAAGGGTAACAGCTTGTGTCGGATAGCTGTCTTCAGCCATGGCGGCGCCAGTGAAGAGAGCTGTCGCCATCGCGAGGGCGGACACAATTTTTTTCATTTTTTTGAACCTTTTGGATTGCGGCCCGAAACAGACCTTTGGAAGGGATTGGATATCCACACAGAATTTGTTCCACAGTATTCCTTTTTTTGCAAGAAAATATGACAGTATGCAAAATAGTAATACTGAGGTGAAAAGAAATGATGAAAATCCGCGAATTACAGGCCTTTGACGCCTATATCCGGTTGGGAGGCATGGGTAGCGCCGCGGAGGAGCTGAATCTCAGCCAACCGATGATCAGTCGCCTGCTGACCTCGCTTGAGGCGCGGGTGGGATTTGCCCTCTTTCTGCGCAAGCGCAACAAGCTGGTGCCGACGCCAGAGGCCTTTCAGTTTCATCAAACGGTGGTGCGCGGGCTCGAAAGCATCCGGGCGCTAACAGAAGAAGCCAGCGCCATAGCCAACAACCAGCGCGGCCATCTGGTCATCGCAGCCCAGCCAATCTTCTGCGACACCTTCCTGATTGATGCCATTGCCGATTTCCAGAAAAGCCATCCCCATGTCAGTGTCCGGCTGCGCGACAGCGGGATGAGCGAAGTCATGCGCATGGTGCTGGAACGCAGTTGCGATCTAGCCTTTGGCATCACCCTTGATGCAGACCCCTATGGCGCCGACGTTACCTCGCTGGCCACCTGCGAGGCCCGCTGCCTGATGCCCAAGCACCATCCGCTAAGCGGTGCGAAGGCCTTGACTTTGCAACAGTTGAAAAAGGAGACCTTTGTCGATCTCGCACCGGGCAGCCCCCTGCGTATGCGGATCGACTATATGATGCATTCCATCGATGTGGAGCGTTCCATCGTCGCCGAAATGCGCACGCTACATGGCATCGTCAAGCTGGTGGAAATGGGGGTCGGACTGGCCATTGTCGACCCAGTAGCCGGGCTTTTGCTCGACCATGACAAAGTGGTCGATTGCCCGCTTTTGCCGGCCATTCGCTGGGACATTGCCCAATTCGTGCCAAAGGACCGCCCGCTGAGTGGCATCGGTCAGGCTTTCTCCGATGTGGTGGCCAACAGGATCAGCTATCTCAAGACCGAAGGCATCATCAATTAACGCCCGCACTCCAGTCTGCTCAAACCTCGCTCCCAATCGCTTGAAGGACAGAACGAAGCAATAAGCTTTGATGGCGGTTACGCCGGGATCGGGATCAATTTCGCCATCTTGCGCAGGTTCTGGACCGTTGCTGCGATGAGGCACTCGTCTCTGGCTCCATTGGGACAAGGGTTCACGGGAAGCCTGATCCTGAACTTCGAGGTAGAGGACATCGACGCCGAATTCGCGCGTGCCAATAAGGCGGGGCTGCCTATTCTGAAAACCCCGACGAATGAGGCCTGTGGCCAAAGACACTTCACCACGCACGATCCAAACGGGGGCCTCGTCGATGTGATCAAGCCAATTCCCCCTGTTGGTCAGTTCGTCGATCCATATTCTACGGATACGGACGCTCATCCGGTGTCAGATCAGAACCGGCTGCAACTACTCAAATTCCCCGAGTATTTCGTGTTGAAGCTCGATCCGTTCCATATGTGCTTTGCCTCGAGTTCCGGCCTTTTGCAGACTGACGAGCGCCAGATATCGCGACAGACTGAGCGCAGCGCCAGCGCTATCCAAAGTGGAACTGGTCTCCACTTCGGTGAAAAATGTCCAACTGGCCAGACCGGGCAATCCGCGCGCAGTGGGGTCCGTGAGCAGAAGAATCTGGATGCCCTTTTCCTTGGCGGCCTTCATAATGGTCTCCAGCCGAGAAGGTCGCCGCCTCAAGGCAAAAACAATCAGCAGATCTTCTTCCAGAAAATCTCCCACATATTCGCCCATTGTTTCTCCACCCGTCGGTAACAGGTGAACATCGCCGCGGAACTGCAGCAATTGCCATCGCAAGTAATTGGCCAGAAAATGACTGTTGCGATAACCAAGCAAATAGACCCGTCTTGCTGCAACAATACGCTCTGTCACAACCTCCACATCTTCTGGGTTGAGCCGCATCAGGCTTGACTGCAACAGATAGGTTTCCTCGGACAGATAGTCGGAAACCGAAAGGATATGTTGCGGCGCCTTGCTTTCCATATAGAGAGGCGAGCCCCAGTGGGTTGTCTCGCGCGCCAGATGCTTGGCTTCATCGAAGCTGGAAAACCCCAAACGGCGAAACAGACGGGTACCAGCAGCCTTCGATACGCCTGCAAGCGACGTCAGCTCGGTGGCCGTGTACAAACTCAAATCCCCTGGCGATTCCAGAATTGCATCCGCTAATTTCCGTTCGGAATCAGGAAGTTGCTCATAGTGCTCATGAATTCTGACTTCGATTGACTTTGCGCGAGAATCGCCCATTTCGGCCTCTTTCAATTTTTTTCATCAACACTTTATTTGAAACTGTTGTTTCAATCAATATTGACATTTCGATACATGAGTTTCAGTATTTCAGGAAAGTACAAAAGAAGACCGGGAACAGCGTTATGGATCTTTATGCCACGAAGGCTCTTTTATGGAGCCGGCGCCTGAATTGGTTTGTCGAGAGGCTTTGTGTCACTCTCTTAATCCTGTTGGTTCTGGATGTCTGGCTGGGCGTCCTGGTCCGTTACATACTGCCATTTGGTTGGACATTCACCGAAGAACTGGCTCGCTATCTCATGATCTGGATGGCGCTTCTCGCGGTATCGAGTGGCATATCTCACAGAGAGCATATCGGCGTATTGGTCATTTTCGAGCGCTTCCCGCCAAAAGCGCGCAAGTGGCTTGCGGTTCTCTTTGATCTGTTGGCGTTTCTCTTCTTCGCAATGGTCTTCTTCTACGGACTGGGCTTTGTCGAACGTGGATTTTCCCGTTTCACGATGATTGCCCAGATCCCCAAGGGGTGGCCCTTTATGGGCGTCCCTCTCGCTGCTGCCTTTGCCTGTGTTCAGCTCGCTTTGGTCGCCATGCATGACTTCTTTTCCAATGACGGTGTAACCGCCGCCGAACGCGTGGAGATCTAAGCAATGCTATTGGTAGCTGTAACCTTTTTCGGCCTCCTTGCCATCGGCATGCCGGTTGGCTTCGTGCTCGGCATTGCCGGGATGGTGGGCATCATGGATATGGGAGGCGGCAAGTTCCTCTCCATGGCACCGGATCGTATGTTTGCCGGGCTCGACCTCTTTCCTTTCCTCGCCATGCCCTTCTTCATCCTTGCGGGTGAAATCATGAATCGCTCGGGCATCACCCACAATCTTGTGAAATTTGCAGACTCTCTGGTCGGCTGGCTAAGAGGCGGCATGGCCCATTCCAACATGGTCGCCTCCGTGATGTTTGCCGGACTGACCGGTGCAGCCACCGCTGATGCCGCCGCCTTTGGCAATACGCTGGTGCCTGCCATGGTCAAGCAGGGTTATTCCAAGCCCTTTGCCTGCGCGGTCACGGCGGCAGGATCGATCATCGGCCCAACCATCCCCCCTTCCACGCTCGCCGTCATCTACGGATCCCTGATGGGGGTATCGATTGCAGGCCTGTTTGCAGCGGGCATCCTGCCCGGCCTTCTCATTTGCCTGATCTGCATGGCAGTGATTGCCGCCCTTGGCGAAAAGCTCAACCTGCCCAAATCCGGCAACCGCCCCAGCCTGATGGCCATTTTCAAGGCCTTTCGTCAGAGCCTGCTTGCCCTCGTCCTTCCCGTCTTCATTCTGGGTTCCATTCTCGGGGGCATTGCCACCCCGACAGAGGCCGCATCCATCGCGGTGGCTTACGCGCTGTTTGTCGGCGGGGTGATCTATCGTGCGCTCACCTTCAAGGATCTGTATGAGATGATGGTGCGAACCACCCGCATCACCGGCGTGATCTTTCTGATCATCGCGTCGGCCTCCATCCTTGGCTGGTGGCTGACCTTCAATCAGATCCCGCAGGCCATCGCCGACTTCTTCCTGACTGTCTCGGACAATCCCAAAGTCATCATCGGCATGATCGTCTTGATGCTACTATTCATCGGCCTGTTCATGGATATCAACGCCACCCTGATCATTCTGGCTCCGGTGCTGGCACCCTTGACGGCTGAGATCGGCATGAACCCTGTCCATGCAGGCATCATGATCATTCTGGCACTCAACATTTCCCTGATGACGCCACCGGTTGGCGCCTGCCTGTTTGTGCTGGCTTCTGTCACCAAAGAAAAAATCGAGAATATTACCAAGTCCCTTTGGCCATTCCTGCTGGCAGAAGTCATCATCCTGATGCTTGTTGCCTTTTGGGAAGACATGACACTGTTCGTGCCGCGGCTGCTGGGCATTCAATAACCAATAACCAATAACCACAACAAAACAATCCTCTTCCAACCAACGGAGCAAGCAATGACTTTCCTTTCTTCCCTTAAGTCGCTCACCCTCGGTGCCGCAGCATTGGGCCTGATGGTTTCCTCCTCACTGGCAGCTGATGTTACAATCCGCATTGGCCATCTCAATCCGGCAGATCCGACCGAAAGCCATTCCGGTGCCATGACTGCGGTCTTCAAGTCTCTGGTAGAGACCGCATCCGGTGGTGAAATCGAAGTCAAGCTCTTCCCCAACGGCCAGTTGGGCAAGGATAACGAAGTGATCCAGCAGGTCCGCGATGGCATTGTCGAGAGCTGCATTTCATCCGCTGGTGGCGTTGCCCAGCACTATCCGCTTGTTGGTGTGTTTGACATTCCCTTTGCCTTCCCCAACATCTCGGTTTCCAACAAAGTGATGTCCCTGCAAAGTGACTTTGGTAAAAAATTCGCAGCCGATCTCGACGCCAAAACGGGTCTGAAAACCCTTGCCATGCTGGATTCGGGCGGATTCTTTGCCTTCACCAACTCCAAAAAGCCCATCAAGACCGTAGCCGATATGGAAGGTCTGCGCATCCGCACCATGACCCTGCCAACCCATCAGGCCATGATCGACTCTCTTGGAGGTCAGGCGACCCCACTGCCTTGGGCCGAAGTCTATACCGCCCTGCAAACCGGTGTTGCCGATGGCCAGATGAACCCGATCCCGGTCATCGCCTTTGCGAAATTTGACGAAGTTCAGAAGTATCTCTCCATCACCAACCACGTCATCACTCCATATCTGTGGTTCATGAATGGTGAGTTCTACGCAAATCTCAAGCCCGAGCACAAAGCCATCGTTGATTGGGCCTCTGAAGTGGCAACCGAAGCAGGCCGCGGTACGTCCCGCATCATCGAAGCGTCCAGCAAAGGCCTGCCGAAACTGGCCGAGAAAATGGAAGTCAATGCAGTCTCCCCTGCTGAAGCGGCCAAATTTGCCGAAGCAGCCCAGCCTGCCGTGCGCAAGCTGATCGAGGAAAAATTCGGCGCAGAAGGCACCGCTATGCTCGAAGCCATGCTGGCTGAGATCGATAAAGTGAAATAACCCCACGTAAAAGGTGAGACGGCGGGCACCAGTCGGTCGTCTCACTCTGCCCGACACGGTTTTTCTGCTTTTTGATCCTCAATCAGAAATCTGGGACAAAAACCAAAAGAACCGATCAAACATTCGGAATCTATCATGCCTTCCATTCGCCTGAAGAGAGCCGCGAGCAATGTCTATGCTGGCCGGCAAATGCCTCCCTTGCCTTTTGAACAAAATGGTATTGCCACGGCACGCAGCATTGTCCATGCATGGGATGGTTATACCCCGACCGCGCTCAAAAGCCTGTCCGATCTGGCAACGGAGCTGAATGTCGGCAGTATCTATTTCAAGGATGAATCCACCCGCTTTGGTCTTGGCAGTTTCAAACCACTGGGCGGAGCCTATGCAGTCAGCCGCTGTCTGGCACGCACCATTGCCAGCAAGACAGGGGAAGAACCGGCCAATCTGTTTTCTAACGAAGCCAAAGCCCATGCTGCACACATGACGATCACGGCTGCCACCGATGGTAATCATGGCCGCTCTGTCGCCTGGGGTGCCCGCATGTATGGCTGCCGATGCGTAATCTTTGTCTGTGCGTCGGTCAGCGATCAGCGAAAGGACGCCATCGCCTCCTATGGCGCCGAAATCCGGGAAGTGGATGGCAGTTTTGATGACGCGGTTCGTCTGGCTTCGGCGACAGCACAAAAGAAAGGCTGGCATGTCATTCCTGACACTGCGGACAGCCTGGACAAAGACAAAGATGCATCGACGCCCCCTCGCGATGTCACCCAAGGATACATGCTGGTCGTGGACGAAGCGTTGGAACAGCTCAAGGATCAGCCGCCTATCACGCATATCTTTTTGCAGGCCGGGGTCGGCGGACTGGCATCGGCCAGCGCCGCACGTTTCTGGCAAGCCTATGGCACGGAGCGCCCCGTAACGGTGATTGTCGAACCGGATCAATGTGCTTGCTGGTTTGAAAGCCTCGTAGCAGGCAAGCCCGTGGCTGTGACAGGCGACATCGATTCCGACATGGCAGGGTTGGCCTGCGGCGAAGTTTCGATGATTGCCTGGCAAGTTCTGCAAACTGGTGCAGATCATATGGTGACCATAACCGACGAGGTGGTGCCGATCCTGATGACCTATCTGGCACAGACGGGGTCCGATGATCGCCCTATCGTTGCCGGAGAGACAGGGATTTCAGGACTAGCCGGGCTGATCGCCTGTGCTCAGGACAAGGACATGCGGGCCCGCATGGGTCTGGGACCAGACAGTCGGATTTTCGTCATCGGCAGCGAGGGCGACACGGATCCGGGCAATTACAAGAAGATCGTAGGACACTCTGCGGCGGAAATTTTGGCACAATGACACAATCTGAATTGAGCAATATGCGCATCAACCTTGATCGCCTGATCTCCCGTCTGAAAGCTCTCGGACAGGATGGAGCCCTGGAAGGCGGAGGCGTATGTCGCCTGGCCCTCAGCGATACGGACAAACTGGGCAGGGATCGTGTGGCAGGTTGGATGCATGAGCTGGGCCTGGAGGTCTCCATCGACAGGATCGGCAACATGATGGCCATACTGCCCGGACAGGAGGATCTGCCCCCTGTCATGGTCGGCTCCCACATCGATACCGTGGCAACCGGCGGACTCTATGATGGCAATCTCGGCGTTTTGGCTGGGCTTGAAATCATTTCGGTCCTCAGAGACAGCGGCTATGTTCCACGCCGACCCATTGTCGTTGCGGCCTTTACAAACGAAGAAGGCTCTCGCTTTGCGCCGGACATGATGGGCAGTGCAGTCGATCGAGGCAGCCTTTCACTGCAAGATGCCCTGGCAACACAAGATGCTGACGGACTGGTCGTCGGCGATGAACTTGCCCGCATCGGCTATGCAGGCAAGACCGAACCGGGGCAGATAAAGCCCTATTGCTTCTTTGAACTGCATGTGGAGCAAGGCCCGGTGCTGGAAGAAGAAGGCATTGAGATCGGCGCGGTCACCGGCGTGCAGGGCATCAGCTGGACAGAATATGTCGTCTCCGGTGTCTCCAATCATGCAGGCACCACACCGATGCGCCTGCGCCATGATGCGGGCTTTGCCGCCGCCAGCATTTCTGTCGCGGCCCGCACTGTGGCTGACGAGATCGGTGAAGATCAGGTTGCCACCGTTGGCGTCACCGAACTGGACCCAAATCTTGTCAATGTCATTGCGCGAAAAGCCCGTCTGACGGTTGACTTGCGCAACATCGATGAGGCCAAGCTTCAAGCGGCCGAGCAAAGCCTGTCAGACAAGATCAAATCAATCGCGGCAAAGGAAGGCGTTGCCATCACGTCACGGACATTGGCCCGCTTCGAGCCGGTTATTTTTGACGACACCATGGTGGATCTGATCGAAACCAAGGCCAAAGATCAGGACTATTCGGTTCGACGCATCGCCTCTGGTGCCGGGCATGACGCACAGATGTTCGCTCCCGATTGCCCCACGGCGATGATCTTTGTGCCCTCTGTTGGCGGCATCAGCCACAATATTGAAGAATATACGACACCGGATCAATTGCAGGCCGGTGCCAATGTGCTGCTGCAAGCGGTGCTTTCCAAGGCCGAAGAAGAATAGAAGGATCACACAAATGTCTCGTTCCGTCATGATTGCCGCTGCCCAATTGGGGCCGATCGCCCGAGATGAATCGCGCAGCGCTGTCGTCAAACGCTGTTTGATCCTGATGCATGAAGCCAAAGCAAAAGGCGTCGAGCTGATCGTCTTTCCCGAACTGGCCCTAACCACCTTCTTTCCGCGCTGGTATATGGAAGACCAGACTGAGGTCGATGCCTTTTTCGAAACCGAAATGCCCAGCGCCGAAACCCAGCCCCTGTTTGATACAGCCAGAGAACTCTCCATGGGATTCTATCTCGGCTATGCCGAGCGCGTGCCCGGCAGAGAGGGAGACCAGCATTTCAACACCACCATTCTGGTGGATCAAAAGGGCGAGATTGTCGGGAAATATCGCAAGATCCACCTGCCCGGCCATGAAGAAAATGAACCATGGCGCCCCTTTCAACATCTGGAAAGACGATATTTTGAAACCGGAGATATGGGCTTTCAAACCTTCTCGGCTTTTGGCGGGGATGTGGGGATGGCAATTTGTAATGACCGCCGCTGGCCCGAGACATTTCGTGTGCTCGGGCTAAAGGGTGCGGAGCTGGTGCTGATCGGCTACAACACCCCACGGCACTATCCCCCTGCCCCGGAACATGACCATCTGCAGGATTTTCACAATCATCTGGTGCTTCAGGCCGGGGCCTATCAGAATGGCACCTGGGTCATCGGGGTCGCCAAGGCAGGCATGGAAGAAGGCTGCGACCTGATCGGCGGCAGCTGTATCATTGATCCGACCGGTATGATCGTGGCCAAGGCGGAAGGGGTCGGCGATGAGTTGGTCATTGCCGAATGTGACCTTGATCGCTGTGATGAGATCCGCAAGAAAATCTTTGATTTCCGCCGCTATCGTGAGCCGGACAATTACGCACCAATAACAGCCCCAAAGGAAACCGGGCCGAAACAATAAGGGCAGCAGGATATGACCTTCGTCTTCAAACCAGACATCATCAATGAAGAAGCCCTCAAGCCGGTGCGTGAGGCATTTCAAACCTACAACATTCGCCTGCCTCTGTTCTCAGAGTTGGCAGATCCTGTCCCGGCCTTCTCCGCGCTGGCCAATGACATGGCACAGGTGGACCCGGACACTGCGGATCCCCGCAACCTCTTGCGGGTGCATTGGCACAATGATGAAAACCGCACCGGGCTCGTTGATGTACCCGACCATATCGTCTTGCCGCCCGAGCTGACCGGTGTGGATGCAAGGATCGTCGTGGCATTGGGCAACCGCTTCCCCATGATCCAAGCGCACAAGGTTCTGCCAGCCTATGCCTGCCTCGTCCAGCGATTGGTCTCGGGCAATTTTGATCCCTATTCAGACCGGGCTGTCTGGCCATCCACGGGCAACTATTGTCGCGGCGGCGTCGCCATTTCCCGCATTCTTGAATGCCACGGCGTGGCTGTCTTGCCTGAAGGCATGAGCCAGGAACGCTTCAATTGGCTGGAATCCTGGACCCTCAGCCCCAATGACATTGTTCGCACCCCCGGCACCGAAAGCAATGTGAAAGAAATCTATGATGCCTGCCACAAGCTTGGCCAGCAGCCGGAAAATGTCATTCTCAACCAGTTTGCTGAATTTGCCAATTATGCAGTCCATCGCGCAGTCACCGGAGCCGCTCTGGCGAAGATTTTTGAAAGCCTGAAGGGTGAGCGCAATCTAAAGCTAGCCGGTTTTGTCTCGGCCTCCGGATCGGCTGGCACCTTGGCGGCAGGCGACCACCTCAAGCAAGCCTATGGCACGGACATTGCCGTGGTCGAAGCACTCGAATGCCCAACCTTGCTCCTCAACGGTTATGGCGAGCATAACATTCAAGGCATCGGGGACAAGCATGTCCCGCTCATTCACAATGTAATGAACACGGACTATGTCATCGCCCTGTCCGAAGCCGGGCCTGATGCGCTTAATCTGGTCTTCAACCGGCCCGAGGGTCAGGCCTACCTCAAGGACTATCGCGGACTGGAAACAGATCTGATCGATAAATTGTCCAATTTCGGATTGTCTTCCATCGCCAACATCCTTGGTGCCATCAAGCTGGCAAAATACCAGAAACTCGGGTCCGATGACGTCGTGATCACATTGGCGACCGATGGAGCGGACATGTATTCCACCGAGCAGCCAAAGGCCTTGCAGAAATATTTTGGCAACCGGTTTGACACGGTCGTCGCTGCCCAAGCCTTCGGCAGCCAAATGCTTGGTGCCTCCACAGACAATATGATGGAGCTGTCCCGTCTGGACAAAGAGCGGATCTTCAATCTTGGCTATTATACCTGGGTCGAGCAGCAAGGGGTGTCCATCGCCGACTTTGACAGCCGACGCAACCAATCCTTCTGGGATCAACTGGTCAAGGACCTGCCGCTTTGGGATGAGTTGATCAAAGCCTTCTAGGCTACCCGGCCTTGCCGACAAAGACCCCAAACAACTAAAAGCCCCTGCAACTGAGCCAGTTGCAGGGGCTTTTAGTTGAAAGTGGCGCGCCCCACGGGGATAAAGATGGACACTGGACTATAGCGATACATTTTGAGAGGTGATGGTTCCAGCTTCGTCAAATCCGAAGAAACTCATCGACACTTTGTGATCAGCCCCATTTGACTGGAGCATGATAGCCACATCAGCAGGATGCCTGCCTATCGCGGCAAGTTGCACAGCAATCAGCGGGTGAGCATGATATATCGAAGCTATGGCTGGATGGCGATGACAAGAATTTTGCCATCTGGGAGGATGCCCGACGGTTTCTCGGGAACTTGTCATGAGAGACGTGTCTTGGAACAGAACTTTCCTCGTTACGCCCGATAGCGTGCGGGTGGCCAGAGGCCATCGGGCATCGGGTGCTGAGTGAGATCAGCGATCAGGTCGGCAAGGCATGTAGCCGCATGATCAAGAAGGATCTCGCCTTTCTCGGCACTGGCGAGGGACGCATTGCCGGTCACGCCTTCCAGATTGAGATCCTGTGCCTTCCAGCCAAGTCCGCCGACGCGGCCCGCGGATGGATTGGCGGACAGTTGCTTCGTTGCCGCTTCGATCTCGCCGACTGCCGGATGAAAATCGGCAGCCTTGTCCATCATAACGAGTTCGGGATGCAGTGCGAGCATCATCGAGGTTTCGATATCCCCGCCATGAAAACCTGTGCGGATTTCCTCCTTAGTGAAGAGGCCTTCCGGGTAGCCAGCGTCAAACCACGTTGCATAGGCTCCCAGACTATTGTGCCGAACTCTCTGATCGAGAGCGACCGCGGCGAGCAAGCCTGCTTGACCACCATGGCTATTGAACAGAAGAACACGCTTGAGCTTGGTCGACCGAACGGCGCAATCAAGAACACGGGTCCAGGATTGCATCAGTTCGGGCGCGGGATGGGCGAGAGAACCCGCATAATCCAGATGCTCCTGCGAGGCACCAACCTGTTGCAGAGGCAGAACGACAGCGGGAATGTCATCGGCCAGTTTGGCAAGCGCCCTTGCAACGATGCCGTTGTTGATCAGACAGTCTGTGCCAACCGGCAGATGCGGTCCATGCTGCTCCACCGCAGCGACTGGCAGGATGGCGAGTGTGTTGTCCGGAAGGTTCGCATGTTCGGGCGAGGAGAGCTCAAGCCAGTAGCGTTTCATGATTAGGCCTCCTGAATGAAGCGTTGGTTGAAGGCAGCAAGCCCGGCAGCAACACCCGCCAGATCAAGCTGATTGACGGTGGCGACTTCCTTGATCAAGGCACCCGGAATGCTCCCGGTTCCCTTCCATGCGGCCGCAATCGACCCGGCGATCATCGCGATCGTGTCACTGTCATTGCCACCGTTCACTGCGGCGGTGATGGCATCCCAGGTATTGCCATCCGCCGCCTTGACGAGACCGAAGGCATGAGGGACGGCTTCGGCCATGGCGACACCGTTGCCGACCACCTCAGTCAATTCGCTTCGCGCCGCTTCAAGATCGCCGCGATACTTGTCGCCAATCTCGAAGGCCAGATCCATGCGGCGAAACACACCGGCACCACCAACAATGCGTCCGTTTATCTTGGCCTGTTTTTCGCCTAGACCGGCACCCTGAAGGGCGGCCTCTTCAAGGCTCATGGTCGAAGCGCCACCAAGGCCCGCTGCGATGGCAGCGGCGATTGCGGAGGCTCCCGCATAGGCAATCTGGGTGTTGTGGGTGGGCGAGGACAACAGACAGGCAAGACGCACCGCCTCTTCGATGTCGCCAGCTGCCGCACATCCGGCGGTAGGCGCACGCATCGCCCCGCCGTTTGACGTACCGAACATGCACGAATAGGTCGCGGGTGTAGCGACGTCCTCAACCGCGGCTCCGGCGCGCATGGCTTCCACCGCGATGCGGGTGGTGGGACCGGCAAAGCGCTGGAACATCTCCTCGTCGTGGGACCAGTCGATGAATCCGGCAATCGCATCGGCGGAACTCGGCGCCTTGCCGAGGCCGATCAGGCGCTTGGCCATGGCCAGCATTTGGGTGGCGTCGTCGGTCAGCCTGCCCGGTGCAAGGCCCTTGGCAAAAGGCGATTTTTCCGGCGGGTGCTGAAAGCTGGTCACCGGACCGCCAAACACCTCAAGAATATCCTGCGGGTGCATGCATTCGGTAGCTGCGCCAAGCGCATCGCCCACGCAGGCCGCCGCAAGGACGCCTTCAATGGATTTGGGATCAATGGATAGGGTCATGAGTCTTGAGCTTTCTGATGAACGTCTTTCATCCTAGATTCAGCCATTTTGAAGTCGCAGCAACCGCGTTCAAGGAAAGTGCCCGAGCAGGCGGTCGCAAAGACGAGAGCGTGGTTGAACGTTCGTCCGCGTCGCAGGGCCGTGGTCAGCCCGGCCAGAAAGACATCGCCTGCGCCGGTCGTGTTGCGTGGTTTGACCTTGAGGGCAGACAGGCAAATTTCTTCCGTCCCATTTCTCGCCACAAGACCATCGGCTCCAAGGGTGATGACCACGCGCCGCTCGCCATAACCAGACAAGAGGCGGGCGAATTCCAGCGCTGCGTCCTCGATAGAGATATCTTTTTCGGCGTGGGTCATCCATGCCTCAAGCACCTGCCGGTTGGTGACCACAAGTGAAGCGTAGGGCAGGACCATTTCCATGGCCTTCCAGCCCCAGCGTTCAATCTCCGGCAGTTCCAGATCAATCATCCGGTCAAGCCCAAGAGCCCCGGCGCGACTGAAGATGCGGGCGATGGCTTCGGGCTGGAAGAAGTTGGCAATGACGCAATCGTCAGTCTGAAACTCGATGCTCTCGCCAATGGCATTCAGCATGGACATCGGCATCGGATCGATGAGGATGGCTTTCTCGCCCGTGCGGTCGACGATGATTGTCGCAGACGCCGTTACCGCCTCCATATCCACCTCGACCGCTTCGGTGCTCATGTCCTGGTCGGCGAGCCATTGCAGCAGAGTTTTGCCGTCAGTGTCATCGCCGATGATGGAGGCAAGCCGTGCATCCTCGCCGAGCTGGGCAAGGGCGTGAGCGCAATTGAGCGGCGGTCCGCCCGCCCGATCTTCCTTGGTCTTGATAAAGGCCTTCTCGTCGTGGCCGGGCAGATCATCGACTTCGAGGATCCTGTCCAGCACAAGCGGGCCGAGACAATAGATGGCTCCCCGGTTCATGACAGATCCATCCTGTCGCCGCTATCGGGATCAAACAACAGGGTCTGCGATGGCTCGAAGCGCAAATGTGCCGGAGCACCAAAATGGGGTGGTTTTTCGCGGGACTGAACCGCGATGCGATGCTCGCTGATCGCCACATGGGCGAGCCACGAACCGCCCACATATTCGCTTGAATGCACTTCCCCTGCGACCATGCCCTCAGAAGCATCGGCAAAGGACAGCTGGTCGGCCCGCAAGGCCATCTCGGCGCTCCTGCCCTTGAGTTGGTCAAGGACCGACTTTATGGAGGAGGAAGGCGAGAAGGGCGCGCCTGCGAGTGCATACCCATCGGCCCCTAGTTGCGACACTGGCAGCAGGATCGCGGGCGGATTGCCCACGAAGCTGGCAATGAAGGCCGAGGCCGGTTGCTCGAAAATCACTTCCGGCGTGTCGTGCTGCAGGACATAGCCGTTGGCCATCACCGCCACCCGGTCCGCCATGCTCATTGCTTCTTCCTGATCATGGGTGACCATCACGGTGGTAAGGCCGATCCGCTCATGCAGCTCGCGGATGTCAACACGGACATTCTTGCGCAGCACCGCATCAAGGTTGGAGAGCGGCTCGTCAAGCAACAACAACTTGGGACGGATGGCAAGGGCGCGAGCAAGGGCGACCCGTTGCTGCTGGCCACCGGAAAGCTCGTTGGGCATCCGCTTGCCAAGGCCTTCCAGTTTGACCAGGTCCAGCACCTCGGCGACCCGCTCGTCGGCTTCTTCGCCCTGAATGCCGCGCATGTCGAGGCCAAAGCGGATGTTGGCATCCACGCTCATATGCGGAAACAGCGCATAGGACTGGAACACGATGCCGATGTCGCGCTTATAGGTCGGAATGGCGTCGAGACCTTCGCCCGCAAGGGCCATCGACCCTTGTGTCGGCTCTTCCAGTCCGGCGATGATCTTCAATAGGGTGGTCTTGCCGCAGCCAGATGGCCCGAGAAGGGCAAGGAACTCACCCTCGGAAACATCAAGCGACACACTCTTGAGTGCCGGCTCCGGACCGCCATAATTCTTCATCACATTCTCGATCAACAGATGATTGCGGCGCATGGGATGATCAGCCATGGGTGTCCTCCTTGAAGAGACGTGCAAGAGCGGCAAGACCGACCTTGATGGCCGCAGTCTGGCCTGAGCCGGACTTGTGCACCTCGCCGGTGACCACGTTGTCGCCGACGGAGCAGACCGCTCCGCCACGGCGTCCATAAAGGCTGCACAAGGTCAGAATGGCGGCGCTCTCGCGGTCGGTGTTGAGGATGCGTGCGCGACGCCAATAGTCGATGATGCCCTTGTGCTCTTCCTGCAGGTAGCCATCAGGGCCGGGCTTGCCCCAACCGCAATATTCGCTGTCGCCCGAGCGCGTGATGCCAATGTGATAGGGATGGCCGACCTCATCTGCGGCGGCTTTCATGGCTGCAACCACCTGCCAGTCCGCAACGGCCGGATATTCCGCCTTCACATGGGCCTTGGTCATGCCTTCATCGCGCACTGCACCGGATGTGATAACGACATCGCCGACACCGACCTTTTCGCTCCATGCACCGCAGCCGCCAATGCGAATGACGGTGGTGCAATCGGTGTGATTGAACAGATCCATCAGCGCAAGCTCTGCCTCGGGCGAGCCCGAGCCACCCGAAACGATGGAGATGGGTGCACCCTGATAGGTACCGGTGAGGGTGGTGAAGAGGCCAGTCTGGGCGCTGATCTCGGCTCCATCAAGCGCGCTCGCAAGCGCATCTTCTCCGGCACCCTCTCCAACGACCAGTGGGTCCTTTACCGCCAACACCACATAGGGAGCAATCTGGTCGCGCTTGAAACCGGTCAAGAGCGGCACCCCATCGCGGATGAAATGCGGCATGCTTTTCAGGTAAGGATAATCTTCGCTCATCGGTAAACGGCTTTCTTCTTGGCTTGAGGCGACGGGATCAGAGACGACGGGACCATTTGAACAGGAACTCCCCGACGAGGGCGGCAATCAGGATGAATGCGATGATGCCTGCCCCGATGGCAAGGGTGATGGGATCGATGCCCTGACTGCGCAATTCGGCATAGACTCGCACTGGAAAGGTCATCCAGCGGGCACCGGCAATCAGCGCCGAAACAATGACATCATTGAAGGAGATCAACAGCGAGAAGGCCGCTGACGAGATCAACCCCGGCATGGCAAGAGGCAGTGTGACGCGCTGGATCACTCCGAGGGGGGAGGCACCAAGGCTTGCTGCCGCCTGCTCCAGCAGGGGATCCAGGTCGGCAAAAGTTGAGATCATGATGCGGATGGTGAAGGGCATCGTGATCACCGCATGGGCCAGCACCAGAGCGGGCAGCGTTCCGGACATCCCGAGTTTTGAGTAGATCTGCAACAGCGCAATGGCCCAGACGATCAGCGGCAGCACCAACGGAGCCATCAGCACCGCTTCGATCACCTTTGCCCCCTTCGGCTTGTAACGGGCAAGGGAGAAAGCCGCCAGAGCCCCCAGTCCCACTGAAAGGAAACCGGAGAGGATCGCGACGATGAGGCTGATCGAAAGCGCGCTCTTATACTCGCGACTTTCAAGCGCCGCCTCGTACCAGCGAAGGGAATAGTCCCGTGGCGGAAAGCGAAAGAAGCTCGCATTGTCAAAGGAGGCAAAGACCAGAACGCCAATCGGGGCGAGCAGGAAGACAAAGGTCAGAATGGTCCAGACGAAACGAGCCGAAGCACCGGCACCATAGGTTTTCATGGGGCCCTCCTGACCAGAATGCGCGTAAGATAGGAACTGATGACAAGACCGAGAGACAGGATCAGCAGCATCACCACCGCGATAGCCGAGGCAAAGGGCCAGTCGAGCACCAAGGAAGCCTGCTGGTAGGCCATCGTGCCGAATGTGGCGATCTTGCCCTGCCCGAGGATCTGGGGGGTGACGAAGGAAGTCAGAGACGCGGCAAAGACCAGAGCCGACCCGGCCACGATGCCCGGCGCGATCAGCGGCAGGATGATCCAGCGCCAGATCGTGAAGGATGGTGCGCCAAGCGTCTTGGCGGCCGCTTCCACGTCACGAGGCAGGTGCGACAGGGCATTGATGAGCGGCAGCAGCATCAGTGGCAAGAAGGCCTGCACCAGCCCGATCGTGACACCGGTCGTGGTGCCAAGGAATTTCACACTCGATGAAATAAGTCCCATCTGTTTCAACAAGCTGTTGACCACACCGAGCGGGCCGAACAGATGCAACATACCAAGGGTCGGCAGCAGCGCTCCGGAGACGAGCGGAACCAGAATGAGCGCGAGAAGGATCCCCTTTGCGCGACCGGCACTAAGAGCGATCTGCCGGGCCACTGGCAGCGCGATGACAAGACACAGAAAGGTCGCCAGCGCGGACAACAGAAGCGTGCGCAGAAAGATTTCAGCAAAGTAGCTGTCCGAGAGCAGGCGTGCGTAATTGGCAAGGGAGAAGCCTGCTGTTATCAGAAGCGAGCCATCTCCCTGTTCCCGGAAGCTCGTGACCAACAGCCACAGAAAGGGCAGAAGGAACACGACGCCCGAGAGAAGCAGCGCGGGGAGGAGCAACATAAATGCACGCTTTTGCATTCTTTTGCCTTCGCTTGGGTTGGGTTGGGGCCTTGAGAATTGCGGGGCCTTGAAACGGAAATGGGGGAACCGGCCCCAGCTGAGGAGCAAGGGGGCTGGTTTCACCCGCGTCAAACCAGATGGAGCGTGACACGGGTGATGGTGTGAGCCGAACCTGTAAACCTGACGTAAGGTTACTGGCCAAGAAGCTCCTTGTTCCAGCGCTGTGTCCAGTCGCTGCGCTGTTTGATGACATAGGGCCAGTCAAGCTGCACAAGGCTTTCGACTTCTTCTGGCGTATCAATGACATCGGCAGAGTCTTCTTCGGATAGCTTCACATTCTTGTTGGTGGGCCCGAAGAAGATCTGTTCGGCATAGTCGGTCTGGTTTTTCACACCAACGGCTTTTTCGATAAACATCTGTGCCAGTTCCGGTTCTGGCGATCCCTTCACCGCACACACCATGTCACGGACCAGAACGGAGCCCGGATCGGTGGGGAAGGAGAAACCGATCTCGGGATGCTGCTTCAGTGCAGCCAGAACGTAGCCGGAGATCATCGGAGCCATGGCCACTTCACCGGCTTCCATCAGGGCGAACACTTCGTCCAGATTGGTGTAGGTCATGGCGATGGGTTTAAGCTCGGAAAGCTTGGCAAAGGCCTTGTCCGCATCATGCTCGTCGGTACCGGCGAGGCGGGCTGCAACACCGATCAGACCATCCCCTTCAGAGCCGGGATATTGCGCGACGGCAATCTTGCCGTTAAATTTCGGATCCCACATGTCGGCCCACTCGGGAGGGGTGTCGAGCATCGACTTGTTGTAGGCAATGCCGAGACCGACAAGGGACATGGCGTAGCAGCCATTGTTCATGCCGTCCCAGATGCTTTTGTAGACGTCGCTTTCAGGATCGGGAGAGACTACGATGCCGTCCTGCTCGGCCTGCGGGGCTTCATAGATATTGAGAAATGCGACATCCATGGTGGGATTGTCTTTTTCTGCATAAATACGCGCCATGCGATCGCCGGAACCGCCAAGAACGAACTCGACCTTCGCACCGGTTTCCTCTTCGAGCGGCCCGGCAACGTTTTCGCGAAGAAGACGCTCAATATCACCACCCCAAACGCCAACAACAAGCGTATGACCAGCATAGTCATCCGCAGCAATGGCACTGGTCGCTGGAAGAACAATTGCGCCGGCCAAGAGAATTTTGGTCAATTTTCTAAGCATAAAAGTTTGATTCCCCTTGTTAAAAAAATAACTCCAGACTGCCGCGCGCACTTGTGAGTCAAGTTTGCCGCAGAAAGAAATCAATGCATAAACAGCATCGTTTCTCGTGAGGGAATTAAACTACAGGAATGTACGTGGGAGGAAGTCGGGTCAGGCTAATAGACTCTATTAGGATTGCTGAATGGCCTTGTCTCCCATTTTGTTGGATATAATCGGGATGTCTTCATTTATTTCTTTCGCGACCCGGCGCAACAACTTTCGAAACCATTGATTTCCGGGTGAGAGATGTGATCGTTCATGCCACAACGTATAGAAACGCATTCGAGCAAGTTCCGGCGGCGCCTTGACAATCGTCAGATTGCCGGACTGTGCCATCTGCTCGGCAAAGGGCCAACTGCTGGTGAAAACCAGATTGGTGCGTTCGAGCATGTGCGGGACGAGCGTGAACTCGGCAACGGACATCGAAATCTGTCGTTTGGCATCAAGCTGTGCCAACTGTCCGTCGATCGGGCTGATCGCCGGGCTGGTGTGCGGTGTTGGCGAGAGATGATCGAGGGCCAGATATTCGTCGAAGTTGATGCTGGATCGATGTGCCATCGCATGATCGTTACGCATGACGAGCACAATCTCGGTCTCCAGCAGTGGCGCAAAGCGCAGATATTCGCGGGGCATCGGCCAGTTGCCGATCACCAGATCGAGCTTGCCCTGTTCAAGCTCGGAAAAGATCTGTGTCTCGTCCGGAATGGTGCAGAAATCAAGCGGCATGTTGGGCGCTTCCTGCCGAACAAGCTCACCGATGCGCGGCATGAAGAAGGTGCCAAGACAATTGGCAGCATAGACCCGAAACCGGCGATCAAAGCGGGAGGGGTCGAACTCTTCTTCGGGCGCGGCCAGCGCATCGATCTCGCGCAGAATATCGGCAACCTGTTCCTTGATCTTGAGGCTCTTCTCGGTGGGGATCAGCCGTACACCACTGCGAACCAGGATTGGGTCGCGCAGGATCTCGCGCAGCCGCTTCAGCGCAAGCGAGACAGAGGGCTGGCTTTGTCCGAGAATCGTTGCGGTTTTCGAAACGCTGCATTCATCGAGCAGGATGTTCAGGATGCGCATCAAGCGCAGATCAAGCCCATGCTCGCCAGTCAGGTTCGCCATGAAAGACAGGTCCTTTCTATCGAAAAACGTCGTTGCTTTGCACGCCCTCGCCACAAAGGGGTTCGAATGCAAGACCATCCATACGGCATGAAGAGAAGCAAATTCCGTGCCGCAACGCTCAAATTTCCATCAACTGGAGTAAAAAATGGCAATCCTGCTCAAAAACGGCCTCACCATCAATCAGAGCCCTTCAGCACACAGCTTTGCAACCGGCGACATTCTGATTGATGGTGATCGAATTATAGGCAAAGGTACGGATCTGTCAGCACGGGCCGCCGAATTCAAAGACCTTGAAATCATCGATGCCACTGACAAGATCGTGCTGCCCGGCTTCATCGATGCACATATGCATTCGAACGAAGGCTTCGAGATGGGGCGCTATGACAACCTGCCGCTCGAGATCTGGCTGTCGGAAGTTTACCCGCCGCTCGGTACTCTCCATCTGTCCTGGCGTGACCATTATCTCCGGGCGATGCTGATTGCCATCATTTCCCTCAAGTCCGGTGTCACGACCCTGCAGGATGATGTTATCAACATTTCCGGCACGCCGGATGCGGTGGACGCCACCGCGACAGCCTTTCGCGATGCCGGACTGCGAGGCTGGATCACCGCCTCCATGTGGGACGAAAGCTATTGCAACAGCCTGCCTTTTGTCGGTGACCTGATGCCAGCAGACCTTAAAGCTCAATTGGACGCGACGCCCGTTCCGGACTGGAAAGCGCAGATTGACCTGTTTGAAGAGCTGTCCGGGAAATGGCACGGCACGGACAACATGCGCATCATCCTCGGCCCATGCGGCCCGCAGCGATGTTCCGAGAAATTGCTTCAGGAAGTGGCATCCCTGTCCGAGGCGCGCAATCTTCCCGTTCATTGCCACGTGCTGGAAACCAAGACCCAGGCCGTGACCGGCGTGGAAAAATATGACCGGACCCTTGTCCAGTTTCTCAAGGACATGGGCCTGATGACCCATCGCCTGACCATGAACCACGCCATCTGGCTTACCGACGATGATATCACCACCATGGGTGCGGCGCGTTGTTCGATCACCCACAATCCGCTTGCCAACCTCAAGCTCGGTTCCGGGGTCTCGCCGGTCCGCAAGCTCAAGAATGCCGGGGTGAATGTCGCCCTTGGCTGCGACGGGGTTGCCTCGGCTGACACGGCGGACATCTTTGTGGCCTTCAAGGCAGCGGCGGGCCTGCACAAGATCGGCAGCTTCGACTATCAGGACTGGGTGTCCGCCCACGAAGTCTACGACATGGCGACCACCGCCGGGGCCCGATCCAGTCTCATGGAGGAAGAGGTAGGCACCCTCGAAGAAGGCATGCTTGCCGATGTCATTCTGCTCGACAAGACGGATTGGGCTTTCATGCCCCTGCATGATCCGATCAAGAAGATCGCCTTCTCGGCCAATTCCGACGTGGTGACCCATTCCATTGTCGGCGGCAAAATGGTGATGCGCGACCGCAAGCTTGAACTTGTCAATGAAGCGGATCTACGCGGCGAGATCGCAGAGGCCGCGGCCCGCTTTGAGCGGGACAACTGCCCGCAGATGAGCAAGGGTGCCGCCCTGGTTCGGCCCTATCTTGATCAGATGTATGAAAAGGCAATCTCCCGCGAGGTGGGCCTCAACCCTCGCGTCAACGTCTAGACTCAAAACGACAAAACACACCGAAGAGCCGGACTTGACCAACCTATCAGGGAATGAAAAAGGAGAGATTTCATGTTGCTTCACCAGCTTGTAACAGATGGCGCGATGCATCGTCCCGACCACACCGCCTTCCACTGGGTTGAACGCAACAAGTCCTTGACCTATTCGGAGGCAGTGGCACAGATTGAAGCCGCAGCCGGAGCCTTCCATGAGTTGGGTGCCCGCAAAGGGGACCGCATCACCATTTTTGCCCACAACGGCATGGACTATTTGCTATCGATGTTCGCGGCCTGGCGCATCGGCGCCATCTCGTCGCTGGTCAACGTGAAATTCGCCGACGAGCTGGACTACTATTTTGCCGATCACACGCCGAGCCTTGTCGTCTATACCCATGACAAGCTGACCGAGGTCAAGGCCGCTGCCGACAAGGTGGGAACCGTCAAGCATCTGATCTGCATGGATGGGCACCAGGAAGGGGCGGCCAGTTTCCCCGAACTGCTTGCTGCCAATCTCCCCGCTCCCGCTGATCCGGGTGATGAAGGTGCGATTGCTCATCTCTCCTACACCTCCGGCACCACCGGCCAGCCCAAAGGGGCGTGCCTTGCCCACGAGCCGACCCAGACCGCCGCGGCCGTGATCGGCGAACGACTGCGCTATTCGCGCGATGACATTTCCTTCGGTCCTTCCGCGCTCTCCTCGTCCTATCAGCTCGTTGCCAACCTTCTACCGCCCTTGCGCAATCATGCTACGACCATCGTAATGAAGGACTGGACGGCAGAGGCTGGCTATGCAGCCCTGAAAAGGACCGGGGCGACCATTCTGGTCGGCAATCCGCCGGTGCTGACTGATCTTCTGGAGCAAGCCCGCCTTAATGGCGGTGCACCAAAAAGCCTACGTCTGAGCCTGTCCGGTGGCGGACCGGTGCCACAGGCGCTCAAGAAGGGTTGGCGTGACGCGCTGTCCCTGCCACTCGTTGAAAGCTACGGCCAGAGCGAAATCGGAGGCTTCTTCGGCCTCGCGGATCCCGTTCTTCCCACCGATGAGCATCTCGGTGCAGTCGGTCGCCCCCTGCCGGATAAGGAAGTCCGCATTCTGGGGACAAATGACGCGGAACTGCCCGTTGGTCAGGCCGGGGAGGTCTGTCTGCGCGGTGGCTGCATGACCGGTTATTGGGGCAAACCCGAGAAGACCGCAGAAGCCCTGCGCGGCGGCTGGCTCCATTCAGGCGATGTCGGTCAGATGTCTGCTGATGGCTTCCTCACCATGCGTGGCCGGGTAAAGGAATTGCTGCAAGTCGAGGGCAAAACCTGGTTCCCGCGCGATATCGAAGAGGCTCTGATGACCCTTGATGACATCCGTGAAGCCGCAGTGGTTGGCCTTGATGATGGTAAGGGAGAGCACAAGCCAATTGCTTTTGTCACCAGTGCCTCAACGGTCAATCTCGAGCAAGCCAAAGCGAATATCGTCGGCAAGACACCCTACGACATCGCTCCACTTGCGCTCAAACAGATCGCGGAATTCCCGATGACCCCGACGGGAAAAATTGCCAAGGCCACTCTACAAGAACAGGCGCAGAAGGACTTTGGCTGAGGCTGTGGTTCGAGTGTTTTGTAGCCGTCGAATGGCTCAAGCTTCTTTGAAACTATGTGCGGATTAGCGAGGGGAAGCTTTCGATCTTCAAGATAGGGCGCATGTTGTCTCCACGCGTTTTCTCCGGGCATCAAGCCGCTAGTCGAAAGATCATTTGGAGACATCGTAAAGCGCATCGGCTATCATGAACCCGGTGCCATTTGCCTTGATCTGGAAATTTTACCAGAAGCGCACCTTTCGCATGATGCAATGTCAACGTGTGATCATGAACATGCCGACGCCGGGACCTCACAGATATTCACACAAGGATGAAAACATGACCGGCGTTTCGCAGGACCCTTTGATTTTGATAACCGGAGGAAGTCGTGGGGTGGGGGCTGCGACCGCCCGGCTTGCCGCAGCGAAGGGCTATGATGTCGTCATTACCTTTTTGTCCAGCGAAGGTGCTGCTCAGGCGGTTGTGGCCGATGTGGAAGCGACCGGGCGCCGGGCTTTGGCGGTGCGCGCGGATAGCGCCGAGCCTGACCAGATTTCCGAGCTATTTTCCACGATAGATCGGGAGTTTGGCCGGATCGATGTCCTTGTGAACAATGCCGGGGTCATTGCTCAGCAATCCCGGCTTGAAAACATCGGTTCCGAGCGTATGCAACGCATCTTTGCGGTCAACGCGATCGGGCCGATGCTTTGCGCCCAGCAGGCAGTCAAGCGAATGTCCTCTCGCTACAACGGGTCAGGTGGCGTGATAATCAATATCTCTTCGGCTTCGGCCAGGCTTGGCAGTCCAAATGAATATGTCGATTATGCCGCTTCAAAGGGTGCCTTGGAATCTTTCACCATTGGCTTTGCCAAGGAAGTGGCACAGGAAGGAATTCGCGTCTGCTGTATTCGACCCGGTCACATCTACACCGAAATGCATGCCAGCGGCGGAGAACCCGGACGGGTGGATCGCGTAAAAGACACAATTCCGATGGGACGAGGTGGCCAGCCTGAAGAAGTAGCCCGCGCCATTCTTTGGTTGGCCAGCAAAGAGGCGTCTTTTATCACCGGTACTTTTCTAGACGTCACAGGTGGTAAATGATGAAAGGGCGGCTTTTTCAGCGAAAACAGCCCAGAGAGGACGCCCATTTTTTTCATGCTACGAACCGATGTTGAATATGCAGAGCGGATAGTCTGGGTGAACGCTAACGGGCATTGTTTGAGCGCATCATTGCCTCGAGGATGATTTCAGCATCTTTGCAATCGATCTCGAACAAGCCGAAACGAAACTGATAACCCCAGTTCTTGTTGCAACACGTGAAGCTCAATCGGTCCAGCAACGGCCTGATAGCCGTCTCCTTGACATCTTCCTCATACACAACGTTTCGGCGCCACGGTTGAAAATCCTCAGACATGGTGACCTGATAGGGCTCGCTGTCCTGCACCTGCCCACAGGCAGTGAAGGCCTGGAGGCGATCCTTGCTGCGAAACAGCCGCTCGGGCGAATAGTAAATGACGCGGTCACCGGGCCGCAAGCGACGCAATGGTTGGGCCTTGCCATGGCAGACCTGCATAAACCCCAGTTTTCGGCCGAGCGCGACATGCTCGGCCGAGGCAACGGCAATCCAGTTACGCCAGCTCATTCTGCAGCGTCTTCTTCGGCCAACGTGTAAACACGCAGGCGGTGACCGTCGGGATCCGTGGCGACAAAGCTTGTGCCGAAGTCGAGCTTGGTCGGCGGCAAGGCGATCGTGACGCCCATCTTCTGCCAGTCGGCGTGGATCTTGTCGAGCTGGTCAGCTGCGACCTTGAACCCCAGATCGCAGGCACCTGGCTGATGGGTCGGACTTGGGGCGACACCATCCTTGCGCCACAGGCCAAGGGCCAGTCCCGTGTCGAGGATGAACAGAGCGAAGGTGGGGCTTTGCTCGACCGGCGGTCTTGCGAGCACCTTCGTGTAGAAATCAACGCTGATAGCAGGGTCGGCGACATAGAAAAGAAGGGTGTTGGACATGTTGGCTCCTTTGAGGGTTCAATGCATGTCCTGTCTAGCATCCAGTACTGACAGTTTCTGTCAGCATCATCGGGTAATCGGAATGCCTTGTTTCTTACGCCATTCCGCCAGCAAAATCTGCCGCCGCCTTGGATAACGCGCCTCGAGCAACTCCGCACGGACAAGGCGGTCTGCGCGAAAACTTCGGTAATCGCCGCGCAGTTCGCACCAACCGATCAAAAGCCGGACCTGATCGAAGAAAGCAAAGGCAAAGGGCCAGATCACGCGCTCGGTCGCGGCGTCCCTACCGTCTCGATAGGTGATCGCGAGCTTCCGTTCGGTGCGGATCGCCTTGCGCAGGAGCACTGGATCGACATCGTGGTTTTCGAGGACAGATCCGGGGCCAATGATAAGCGGGCTGGCATCCATGGCGTCCCGCATGTCGACGGGCAACACGGCTGAAATTCGCCCAAGCGCGCTCTCTGCATGTTTACGCAAGGTCTCGTCACCACGCTTGGCGACCCAGCGTGCGCCAAGCATTAGGGTTTCCAGCTCTTCGATGGGGAACGACAGCGGCGGAAGCAGGAAGCCCGGACGCAGCACATAACCAACTCCGGACTCGCCTTCGATCTGGGCACCCATCGCCTGCAGGGTTGCGACGTCACGATAGAGCGTCCGCAGGCTAATGCCCAGTTCATCGGCAAGCGCCTGACCGCTGACCGGGAGGCGCTTGCGGCGCAGGATATTCAGAAGATCTAAGAGGCGTTCGGACCGTGACATGACGTAAGGATAGCATAGATACTGACAAAAAACGACAGCATGATCAAATGCGCGCGCAAATGCGTGAACGGCAGGGATGAGTAAGCCCTCTTGGGCACCTGATTAAAAAAAATGCTGCACTTTATTCGAATGGCAGCAAGGGGGAGACGGCCGTTCTGCATAAGCCGGCTGGCGAATGCCCGGTAAGGGCCGTTGTGTCAGGTGAATCGACAGGCAAGGGTCAGCGGGAATCGAAAGTCAGAAGCTTGTAGCGGAGCTTCGGATCGCTAAGTACGGCTTCGCTGGCGCCGAGGGTTCGGGCGTGGTTTAGGGCGCGGGACGTGAGGAGCTGGGCTTTCTCGACCGCCTGCGGCAGAGGCACTCCGCGCGCAAAGCTCGCGATGCTCTGCCCAGTCAGTCAGCTCAGCTCGAACGGGTTCGGCGTCGCGATGTATTCCGAACAAAACCAAGTTTGTTGGATAGCTGGCAGCATGGCTTAATAGTCGTTGGAACGAAGGGACTCGAAACGCCTCGGCACTTTGGCGTGAGATGAAAATAAATGGCTTTCCAGGGCAACGCGGGATCGTGTCACAATGGGCACCACGTCGACGTATAGCGGAGAAAACCGTCCAGAGCGGGATTGCCCGGACGCCATCTGTTCGGGTTATTGCTCGTATGATGACTGCTGCGCGTGATGATCTGGCAAAACCAGAAGCTATTTTGATAGCTGCGATTGAAGTGAATGTTCCAGAACTGGTCGCTGCCAGAAAGACTATTGGCGACCTCCAATCCATGATTCGCTTAAAGTCAGCGCAGAAGCTCGATAGTTGGCTAGAAATAGCCAAAGACAGTCTGGTTGACTCTTTTGCGCGTGGCGTCGAGAAAGATATCGACGCCACGCGCAACGCCATGATTTCTCAGTGGTTAAACGGGCAAACTGAAGGGCAAATCACAAGGTTGAAGCTTATCAAGCACCAGATGTACGGTTGTGCAAAGCTTGACCTCCTACAAGCCCGGCTGCGGGTCAAACCTTATGAGACTAAGGCCTAGTTCATCTTTTTTGGCTCCAGCTAGCGCAGACCCACGGTCATGTTCAATTGGTAATGAATACCCCGCCCGATCATTTCACCTACTATTACAATCACAAAGACAACAAGGTTGGCGGTGGGTGACGGCCCACCCTCCGTCAGAAAAACCAAAATCCACAAGGCCAGCGCGGAAAACAGAAATGCAAAGCGTATTGCCATCAATGTTGCAAAGTGGGGGCAGAGGTCGATTGATCGTTTGAGTGCGGTCTCAATCTTTGCCAAAGACGCGTATTGTTTCAAGGTCACAAAGAGGGATCCGAAAAAGGAAAATACCATTAAACCAATTGGGCCAAGGAGGACCCAATCAGTTGGTACAGGCCTGACAAACGCACAGAGACAGGAAGCCAGCGCACTGCCACACAGCAATGTCGTTACGGCGAATGCCGCAGGTGTTGTCCAACTGTTCCAGGTCGGAACCGTGCGGATTCGGTACAGGGCAATCATACTGGAAAAAAAGGAGAGACTGAAAAGGAAGATCAGACCCTGTAGCGGCATCTTGAGCCAGATCGACCCCATGCCGACCTGATCGAGAATCCAACCAAGAAGACCGAGAGCGGCAAATCCGCCACCAAAAAAGACTTCGTTAGAGAAGCGAGAGCGTCCAACCCGAAAGACAGCATTGATCGCCCTACGTGGCATGCCCAGATGCGAACTCGCGATGGCAAGGGAGGCACTCTGCAACACCCAGACAGCCAGCATCGAGCGATCAAAATCGAGCGATTGCTCAGGGCCCAGTACGGCAAATAGCCTGATAACAAGGCTCCACCAATAGGCTCCAATTGCGCTTTGTGCTATTACGGTAAAAATGATCAAAGGCCATTCCGCCCAGCCCATGTCACACCTCCCCAGGATTTCCAAGACTGCCCGTTCGATCAGCGTTTGGCCGTGATTTCGGATTGGGTTTGACTACAATATTGGGAGCGGTAAATGTTTCAGGCGGCAGCGGAGCTATGATCTCAAAGATACCATAGCGTGCACGAAGCTCTTCAATCGGGCCGAAATCAAGCGCCCTTGTTGGGCAAGCCTCGACGCAGACCGGTTTCAGTCCCACAGCCAATCGCTCATAACAACCGTTGCATTTGGTCATATGGCCTTTGTCAGCATCATATTGAGGGGCATCGTAGGGACAGGCCATATGGCAAAGCTGGCAGCCGATACAGATATCCTCGTCGATTGTGACAATCCCATCCTCGGGGCGCTGATACATGGCACCTGAAGGACAGACCTCGACGCAGACCGGCCGCGAACAATGATTGCAGGCGATCGAGAGATAGTAGGAAAAGACCGTTTGCTCCCATACCTCGCCGATCGCCAGCCAGTTTCCACCGCTATATTCATAAACCCGCCTGAAATTGATATCGCGGCTCAAATCCTTGTAGTCTTTACAAGCCAACTGGCAGGTCTTGCAACCGGTACATTTTTCAGCATCGAAATAGAAGCCATATTGCATTGCAATGCCTCAAACCCTTTCGATTTCGACAAGATTTGTATGTTGCGGATTGCCCTTTGCCAAGGGGCTAGGGCGCTGGGATGTCAGGACATTGGCCGACCCGCCAACATCCTTGCCAAATGCATCCGGTTTGAACCAGGCCCCCTGCTCCATGGAGACTACGCCCGGCATTATGCGGGGCGTCACCTTGGCGATGGTTTGGGTTTCACCGCGCAGACTTCTAACCCTGACCCGGTCGCCATCCGAAATTCCCCTTTCCTTAGCATCAATGGGATTGATCCAGACGCTGTCTGTTATCGCTTGCCGCAACAGATCGACATTGTGATAGGTGGAATGGGTCCGACCCTTGGGGTGGCGAGCGAAAAACTGCAAGGGATAGGACTTGCGGGTTTCCCGGTCCTCATATCCTTCCCATGTAGCCACATATTGAGGAAGCGGGGTGATGATATCACCCTCTGGCAAATCCCAACTGGCTGCGATTTCTGCAAGACGACCAGAATAAATTTCAATTTTTCCAGATGGCGTTTTGAGAGGATGGCCAATCGGATCTGCACGGAAGTCTGCAAGACCCACCCGCATCTCTTCGGGTGCGCGTCGCTTGATCATGCCCATGCGTCGTGCGGTTTCGAGATCTGGCAGATCGGGATCCCTGAGCCGCATGGCTTCGTGGGCTTCTGACAGCCAGTCTTCAAAACTCTTGCCTTCGGTATAGGCGTCTTCACAGCCCATATGCCGTGCTAGCAACGAGCAAATGTCCCAAGCCGACTTGCATTCATACATGGGCTCGATGGCAGGCGAGAGATAAATTGGTCCGCCCATTTCACCAACAGCATAGCCGTTTGCGATAATGTCGGCCCCTTCGAAATTGGTGATGTCAGGCAACAGGATATCGGCATATTTTGCGCTTGGCGTCATATGATTTTCGATCACCAATATGAATTCGCATAAGCTTTCATCCTGCAGGATCGCGGTCGTTCTAGAAATATCCGAATGCTGGTTGATCAGAGTGTTGCCAGCATAGTTCCAGATAAATTTGATGGATTGGCTTAAACGCTCAGCCCCCTGAATACCGTCTGCTTTTGCGGTCATGTCCTTGCCGCGTGAAATGGCATCGGTCCACAAAAAGACCGGAATTTTGGCAGTGACCTGATTTTCCGGCATCGGCAGGCCCGGTACGGGATAGGTGTAGTTCCCCGGCTCCTCACCCAGATTGGTTCCGGGAAGCCCGATATTGCCGGTAAGTATTGAAAGCATGCAGACGGCACGGGCACTCTGCTCACCATTGGCCTGCCGCTGAAGGCTCCAGCCCTGCGCAATAAAAACAGGTTTAGCCTGCCCGATTTCCCGCGCCAGTTTGATGATCCGGGAAGCAGGAATGCCGGTGATAGACGCAGCCCAGTCGGGCGTCTTGGCAATTCCGTCGCAACCTGAGCCGAGGATATAGGCTTTGTAGGAGCCGTTCGCCGGGGCATCAGCTGGCAAGGTCTTCTCATCATAACCGATGCAGTAGGCATCCAGAAAATCCTGATCGACAAGATCCTCACTGATCAGCACATGAGCAATGGCGGAGACGAGCGCGGCATCCGTTCCAGGATGAATGGGCAGCCATTCGTCTTCTTTGCCCAACATGCTGTCGGAATAGCGCGGGTCGACAAAAACCGCACGTGAATTGCTTGCCTTTTTCCATTCCTGAAACTGAAAAGCTTCGCTGCCACCACTCATTCTCAGTTCGGACGGGTTATAGCCAAAAAACACACAAAGCTTTGCGTTTCCGATTTCCGCACTCAAACTGCGATGCTGCGCATAATCCTCACCATAGCTATAGGGAAGAGCAAAGCGGATCTGTCCGTTTGAGTAGGTATTATAATAGTCGAGATATCCGCCAATGGTCCGCAGGAACCTCTGGCAGGAACTGCGGCCGGCGAAATTGTATCCTGTGCAGCCCGATCCATAATGATAGAAAATAGCGTCATTGCCATACTTATCTATGGTGTCGTTGAGCTTGTCACCGATGATAGCAATCGCTTCTTGCCATGAGATGCGCTCAAACGCACCATCGCCCCGTTTACCAATCCGCTTCATTGGATATTTCAGGCGATCAGGACTATAAACCCGTTTCCGGGCGGATCGGCCCCGCAAGCAGCCCCTCACCTGATGGGAGCCGAACAAATCTTCTCCGGATCCATCATTGTCTTCCTGGGAAATCCAGCGAATTACGCCATCCACGACGTGACACTTGAGGGGACAGCGGCTGCCGCAATTGGTGACGCAGGCATTCATCACCGTTTTTTCCTCTTGGCCTCCAATCACATCCCCAATCGTGGCCTGAGGATGAGACCGCAGGAAAGGTAGGGGAACCGCCCACGCCAGCTTATCCCGGCTCTTGTGGGCGATATTTTTTACCCAACCCTTATCGGGATGTCCTTTTTTGGAGTTAGGCCCATCTAAAGCCATTGTCCCACTTCCCGTTTCGTTCGTCACGTCTCAGGCTGTCAGTCCACGTAAGTGGCTATCAGACAAGTCCCAGAAGCCTTGGCAGCCACAGTGACAGTTCAGGCAAAAGGCCAACAAGGATCACGACGATCATGTTGATCAGGATGAAGGGGAGCAATTCTCTGCCCAACTCCCATATCCCCACTCGACATATGTTTGATATGGCAAACAGGACGTTGCCGACTGGAGGCGTAACATAGCCGATGTTGCTGTTGATGATCATCATGATACCAAATTGCAGAGGATGAAGCCCTGCGTCGAAGGCCATCGGTCCAATGATCGGACCGAACAGAATGATCGAGGTTGCCGGATCAAGCCATGTTCCGAGAAACAGGAAGAACAGGTTCACACACAGAACAAGCACCAACATGTTGCCTTTGATCGGTGAGAAGAGTTCGTCCACAAATTCCGGGACATTCTCCATCGCAAAAATCCAACCAACGGCAGAAGCTCCTGCGATGATAACCAGAAGGCGTGCCGTATCGATTGCCGACACCTTGAAAGTCGCCAACACATCACCAGACTTCAGTGTGCGCAAAATAAGCATCCCGACCACGATCGAATACAGGACAGCAGCGGCGGCGGCCTCCGTTGGCGTGAACATGCCCCCCAGTATGCCGACTATGATAATCAGAGGCATAATGATGGCCATCGAGGCGTCACGGAAACCAATGGCAAGAGCCTTGGGTGTCACGGGGGTGTCGAGCGTCGGGAATTTCCTCTTGCGCGCAATGATGTAGACAATCAGCATGTCGGACCCGGCAATGATCAGCCCCGGGATGATCGCTGCAATAAAGATACCACCAACAGAGACACCCATTGTGGCGGCATAAAGCACGGCAATTGTCGAGGGAGGAATGATGGGGCCAAGCAGAGAGGAGGCACCAGTAACAGCGCCAGCAAAGGCACGGGAATATCCCTGTTTCTCCATTGCTGGCACGAAGATCTTGCCAAGCGCGACCACATCACCCAAGGCAATGCCCGTAATGCCCGCAAACAACACGCTTGAAAGCACGTTGACCTGCGCCAACCCACCGCGCATGCGACCGACGATGAGGTTTGAGAACGTGACAAGACGGTCCGAGATGCCGGACTTGTTCATCAGTTCCCCGGCCATGAGGAAGAAGGGAATCGCAACGAGAATGAAGGAGTCCAGTCCACCAAACATCCTGTTTGGCAACATGACGATCAGGGGCGCGTCCGATAACAGAAAATAGAGTGCCGATGTCGTCAACATGGCAAATGCAACAGGCAACCCAA
This sequence comes from uncultured Cohaesibacter sp., assembly GCA_963676965.2. Taxonomy (GTDB): domain Bacteria; phylum Pseudomonadota; class Alphaproteobacteria; order Rhizobiales; family Cohaesibacteraceae; genus Cohaesibacter. Next base: position 106,477 of record CAXXSO010000081.1, on the reverse strand, counting down.
TTACGAGGGAAACCATGAAAACGATAATGAATCCGATGATATCCATGACCACGCCTCCTAATCTTGTTCTTCGACCAGAAGCAGCACCAGCTTGCTCCGATCGGCTTCAATATTTGGGTCTATGAAGCGTTTGCCCGTGAAAACGACCCGCAATTCAATGATCGCATTGACCGCGGCATAGAGCGCCAATGGGATGGAACCGACGAATATCGCGAAGTATGCCCATGCCATGGAAATCTGGAGCCCGGCTGAGATTATGAAACTCGACCCGGTAGCGAAGCCGTAGCCATACACAGCCAGAAGAATTGCAACGAACAACGTGCAGGCGAAGACAATAAACCGGGAGAATGCCCGAAGTCGTTCGGGCAACATTTCCTGAAAGGCCCTGATACCCAGATGATCGTCCATACGGGTAATCAGACCAACCCCAAGCATCACCATCCAAACGAGAAGATAGCGTGTCGCTTCTTCAGCCCAAGGTAAGCCGATCGAAAAGAAATAACGCGCTAGAACTTGGGAAACTATGATAGTCAGCATCAGCATGAGCAAACATTGGCACAAAACCTGAGTCACTCGGGATAGCACCGCAAGCCCGGACAAAAACTTGTCTAGCATTTCGGAATACCTCATTTATTACAACAAACTAGTCGGTGTGGCGGACCTAGGGGATGTCCGCCACATCTCAGCTTATGTTACTCAGACTGGTATCCGAATTTCTGTTCTGCTTTGGCGATTTCGGCATAGAGGAGGTCAACCAATTCGGCATCCACCTGCTCCTTGATCATCGGCAAAACCGCGGCCTGGCTGAGTTTCTGGAATTTAGCCTTTTCGGCGGCAGGAACCGGATGGATCGTCATGCCCTCTTCCACAAGCGTTTCGGTATCACGCTGCTCAGTTGCGATGCTAACACCACGCATTGTTTCAGCCGCAACTCTGTAAGACTGCTTGATGATACCCTGATCTTCTGGAGACAAGGACTGATACCACGCATCATTTACAAGGTAGAAGTAAACGAGCAAGATGTGGCCATCGAGCGTCAGATGGTGCTGAACTTCAAACAGTTTGGGCTGAATGAAATTGCCGATCGGGTTTTCCTGACCATTCACAACACCGGTTTGCAGAGCGGTGTATAGCTCGTCCCATGCGATTGGTGTCGGATGAGCACCAAGAGCTTCCACCATTGCCATGTGAACAGGGTTGGTCATGGTGCGGATTTTCATCCCCTTCATGTCTTCAACCTTGATGATCGGCTTGTCTTTGGTGGAGAAATGACGATAACCTAGGTCGGAATAGGCAAGAGGGCGCAGACCTGTCTGTTTGGCCATGCGATCGGCCAGTTCATCGCCAAATGGCCCATCCATGACTTCCCATGCAATCTCACGGTTTTTAAACAGGTAAGGGATGGAGAGAATCTGGATGTCGGAGAAGAGTGGTGCCAATGGCCCATCTGAACAGTCAAAGCCCTGAATGACATTGGCGCGTAACTGGTTAGGCAAATCTTCCGTTTTGCCCAGTTGTCCTTTGGCGAACAACTTGACGCTGATCCGTCCTCCCGAACGGGCTTCGATTTCGTTTTTCAACTGCGCTTTTGGCAACCAGTGAATGGAAATCTCTTTGGGGTTGTAGATACTGGGTGTTGCGAACTTCATGTTGATTTCGGCTGAATAGGCTGTACAAACCGAAAGACCAACCATGAAAGCGAGTGTGCTGGTGGATTTTGCGAAGATGCGTTTCATTTTTTCCTCCCTTTAAAACGAATCTCAGTGATTAAATACGGTTGCTCCTTACTTGATTTACGATCTGCGGTGGCTCCTCCCTACTTGACGATCTGTACGTGAGCGGCCTTCTCTCCTGCGGGTGAAAGTTCAATCCCAAAGCCCGGACGGTCGGGCGCAACAAACACGCCATTTTCTGGCTGCAAGTCGTGATCGACCATTTCCCGGAGACAGTTTTTCAGAGCAAAGCTATGATGCTCGTGAATCTCAAAATTCGGAATGGCGGTTTCAAGGTGGAGAGAAATGGCTGTTGCCACAGGCGATCCGCATACATGTGCCTGTACCCCGACGTCGTAAAGATGAGCAAGATCGCAGATCTTCTTACCTTCTGTAATGCCGCCAACAAGACCCAGATCCGGTTGGATCATATCGATGGATCCAGCTTCAAAATATGGCTGGAAGCCCCAACGGGTATAGAGACGCTCACCGGTTGCCAGAGGGATATTTGTTTGCTGTTTCACCCAGATATGAGCATTGGGTGAATTGTACTGAGTTGGCTCTTCAAGCAGTGTAATATCAAGGTCGTCAAACAAGCGAGCCAATTGCAAGGCACCAGGAGCACTGGTGAAGGAATGCAATTCCAGAATGATATCAACATCAGGCCCCAAAGCGTCTCGAACAGCTTCCATGCGGGCACGATAAAGCTTCTTGTGGGCTGGATCGATGAATCCGCGCATATTGAGCTCGCGGGCTCCATCTGCGGTTATCATGCAAGGATCGACCTTGACTGAATCGTAGCCTTCTGCAAGCGCCTTGGCGGCTGACTTACCATAATCCTCCGGCTTAAAAAGCTCATTGACATGATCGGTCCAGTCAAACTGAAGCTGGCTGGCATATGTTCGAAGCGGTTTTGCTTCGGCAGCTCCAAGCAGCTTATAGACCGGCATACCGAGGGCTTTGCCCTTCAGGTCCCAAAGAGCGGCATCAATGGCGCTCATTGCACCAAATACAATCGGACCGCCACCTTCTGCCCAGAAGGTACGGCGCAACATCGTTTCCCAGATGCGCTCGTTGTTGAACGGGTCCTGTCCAAGAATGAAACGCTCACCAAGCTCCGCCACCATCTTCGCACCAGCAGGTGCTCCGATGCCATAGGCCATACCCAATTCACCAAGACCAGTGATGCCTTCATCAGTCCCCAAGCGAACTAAAACGGGGCGCCACAGCTCCATCCCATCCTGACCGGTTTGGTCATAGGACAACACTTCGATATTCGTGACTTTCATTTTGCCACCTCCTACGAACAGGTTATCGATTGTATACACCATACACCATACACTATTCTTGTCTAGTTCAAATTTTTGAGTTAGGATAAGAGCGGCCGTTAGCACGCTTGGAGGCGACATGAAGAAAATCGAACGCCAGTCGATGACAGCAAAGGCGATAGAAATACTGCGGAGTTCCATCATTTCCGGAGACCTGAAAATGGGTGCCCCGCTTATGGAAACTGAATTGTCAGAAATGCTTGGCATCAGCCGCACACCTATCCGCGAAGCGCTTTCGAAACTTCAGTCGGAAGGACTGGTTGTGGTCAGGCCATACAGAGGCACCACTGTTTTTACGGTAACGGGCGATGAGCTGGATGATCTTGTCGACTATCGAGAAGTCATTGAAGTTGCAGCCCTTCGCCGAGCAATGGATGTCAGGTGGGAAGATTTGATGCGTGCAGTTGACGCAGTTATTTGCAAAATGAGGGTCGCTGTGGATAACAAGGATTTGCGCGAATATCTCATCCTCGATCAGGAGCTTCACAATACTCTGGTTTGCTCCAGCGGCAGTCGCTGCCTGATGGATGGATATGGCCTCATTGAGTCAAAAATGGCAGCCCTTCGTACAGCGCTGGCCCAAACGACATCACGCATATTAGCGTCTTTCGATTCGCATGAAAAGCTTCTGGAACTCATTCGCATGAAGCGCACGGACGAAGCTTGTGCACTGCTTCACCTTCATATTCAGGACGGTAAAACACTATTCTCGTCAGGTCCGGGCGTCATCGAGGGCCAGCACTCCGAAAGCAGTGAGCCGGAGGAGGAATCCAAAACAGGATAAGCCAATCCACTTTTGGAAGAAAAGGAAATTAGCGTTTCAGATGGCTAACAAGCTGCCTGATGGGTGTCTTTTGCTGCCCATGCCTTTTCGTGCGGCCTTTTGAAACCTCGATTCTGAGCAAGGCCGAGTTTTCGGGAATAAGGAAGTTTCAGATTGGGAGGTCGAAACAGATCCATGAGCCGAGATGTCATTATTAGTATCGATGCAGGAACAACTGTTATCAAAGCCGTTGCCTTTACGCTTGACGGACAGCAAATCGGTATCGCCGGGTTACGCAATCAATACACCAACACAGCGGACGGTGAAGCAGAGCAGGATATGAAGCAAACCTGGCAGGCTGTTGTTGAGGTGCTTCGAATGCTGACAGCCAGCGTCGATGATCTGCCTGACCGCGTGGCTGCTCTTGCCGTGACAGCCCAGGGCGATGGGACATGGTTGATCGATGAACAGGGCGAGCCAACCAGTCCGGCGCTTTTGTGGCTGGATTCCCGTGCCCGGGACAATGTTCAGGACGTCATTACGCGCGAAGATTACCCCGATCTATTCGCAATCAATGGCACGGGAGCGAATCCCTGCCAGCAAAGTGCACAGCTTTCGTGGTTAAAACACAACCATCCGGAAACTTTAGCCCGCACCACAACGGCTTTTCACTGCAAAGACTGGCTGTATTTCAAATTAACTGGAATACGTGCAACCGATCCTTCGGAGGGGACGTTCACTTTCGGTGATTTTCGCACCCGGCGCTATGATCGCTCCCTTCTCTCGGCGTTTGACATTGAGGATCTTGAACCCCTGCTTCCTCCAATCCTCGATGGAGCACAGCACGCGGATCGTCTGTCAGCCCACGCTGCGCAAGAGACCGGCCTGCCGGAAGGAATTCCCGTTGTTCTGGGATATATCGACGTTGTCTGCTCAAGTCTTGGCGGTGGTTTGTTCGATCCCGAAGGCCGCGCGGGCTGTTCGGTACTCGGCTCCACCGGAGTTCATATGCGCCTCGCTCTTACGCCTGACGAAGTGCTTCTGAATGGTGAGTACAGTGGTTACACAATTCCCTTTCCCTACAAAAAGGCCTGCATTCAAATGCAGTCCAACATGGCCGCTGCGATCAACATTGACTGGATCGTCGATGTCGCGCGGGACATATTGGCAACCAGAGGCATCAAACCTTCCCGAAGCGAATTTCTCGAATCCGCCGATATGATGATCAAAGAGCAGTCGACAGGGCAGCTCATATACCATCCCTATATTTCGCCATCGGGTGAAAGAGGTCCCTTCATGGAGCCCTTTGCGCGAGCCGGATTTGTCGGCATCGACAGTTCAACAGGTTTCTTCTCGATGATGAGAGCCGTTTATGAAGGATTGGCTTTTGCTTCAAGAGACTGTTACTCGGCTATGGGCCCCGTGCCTTCCGAGATCATCCTGACGGGTGGGGCCGCCCGCTCAAAGGCCCTGCGCAGCATCTTGAGCGCCGTTCTGGGTGCCAAGATCCGATGCAGCAAACGTGAAGAAACAGGCGCGGCCGGCGCCGCGATGATCGCCGCCGTCCAAATCGGTCACTATTCTGATCTCACATCATGTTCTCAGGATTGGGTTATCCCCCATCTGGGCGCATTTGAAACGCCCCCCCCACCCCCCGAAGATCACTACACATCCCTCTTCCATGCCTTTCAGACTGGTCGCGAAGCCTTGCGCCCAGTTTGGAAAGACATGGCAGCTTCAGCGAAAGGAGCGTCGCAATGACTTTGAAAGCTGCCATCATTGGCGATCAATTCATGTTAGCGAGTACGTTTGAACAGGCCCTTCGAGACAGTTGCCCGGTTCCAATCGATATTCGCACACTCAATCTCGATTTCCCTGACGTCCCCATGCGTCAAGGGCGCGAAGATGACGGAACTGCGAAACTAAAGGAATTCCTCGGAGATCCTGATCCGATCGCCGATTTTATCGGTGATGCAGAACTGCTGGTCACCCATCTCGCACCTCTATCAGCAGGGATGCTGGAAAAACTGCCAAATATTAAAATGGTTGCCGTCGCACGCGGTGGACCGGTCAATGTCGACATGGATGCCATCCGTGAACGCAATATCCGGATCGTCAACACGCCGGGCCGGAATGCCAGCGCCGTTGCCGAATTTACAATCGGCGCCATTCTCAGCCAAACCCACAATATTGTCAGAGGCCATAACGGTCTGCGCAAAGGCACCTGGCGCGGAGAGCTGTATCGGGCTGACGTTATCGGTGACGAACTTTGCGATATGACCGTTGGCGTTGTTGGCTACAGTGAGATCGGTCGACTTGTCGTTCGTTTCCTGCGTGCTCTTGGATGTCGCATCCTTATTTGCGACCCTTATGTTGATGTGTTGCCGGAAGATGCTGACTATGGGGTTCGCAAAACGGATCTTGATGAACTTTTGACCCAATCCGATGTTGTCACCTTGCATGCGCGTCTGACACCGGAAACCAAGGAGTTCATCAATGCGGATGCAATCGCCCGCATGAAAAAGGGTGCGGTTTTTGTCAATACCGCCCGGGGCCAACTGGTCGATCAGGACGCCCTTATCGCCGCCTTGTCATCAGGGCATCTGCACGGCGCAGCCCTTGATACGTTTGCCGTTGAACCCCCGGAAGCGAACTCCCCTCTACTTTCCCTTGAAAATGTAACCATGACGCCGCATATCGCCGGCGCTTCATTGCGCACAGTCCGGGTTACGGCCGATAAAATTGCTAAAGAAGTGCGCCGATACATAGCAAATGAGCCACCCATCAATCCCTGCTAACAAACGGAAACAAAGAAATGAATGCACAAGAACACGCACTCCGCTGTGAAATCATCGAGAAAGCACGATGGATGAATGACAGTGGCCTTAACCAAGGCACTTCGGGCAACATCTCGGCAAGATTTGAAGACCGGATGCTGATCACTCCAAGTGGCATCCCTTATGACACGCTGGAACCGGAATCTATTTGCTCCATGCCGTTGCAAGGCGAATATGGCGCATGGGACGGCCCATTCAAACCGTCTACCGAATGGCGTTTCCATCTCGACATCACAAAAGAACGGTCAGATGTCGGCGCCATCATTCACACCCATTCAACCTATGCCGCAACACTCGCCATGGCTCGCAAGAGCATTCCCGCGGCCCATTATATGGTTGCGATTTTTGGTGGAAACAGCGTGCGGTGCTCTGGATACGCAACCTACGGCACAAAGAGGCTGTCGGAGCTTGCCCTTGAAGCGCTCGAAGGCCGTTGCGCCTGCTTGCTCGCCAACCATGGCCTGCTTGTGGCTGGCTCCAGCCTTGCTAAATCCGCTTGGCTAGCTGTGGAACTGGAAACTCTGTGCCGACAATATTACCAGACCCTGGCGATTGGTGGTCCAGTCATTCTTACAGATGAAGAAATCGATGACGTCATGAAATCAATCGCCACTTATGGTCTGCAAGACAAAGAGTAGCCAACGAAACTGAAAAGAACTCCATATACCTCAATTAGAGCTCGGGATCTCACCGGGCTCTTTTTGTCTGATATGAGCTTGGTACGTAACAGGTGTCGGTTCTGAGAACACGCCTATAGCCCTTGCTGATGCACTTGACGAACAAAGAGACCGCTTGATCTGTGAATCGGCGCGCAAAATTGGCTCTGACGCATATTTGCTGTTTTGGAAGGTTAGGTTACACCGATCAACCGGGCTTGTAGGAAGTCGAGTTTTGCACGACCGTACATCTGGTGCTTGATAAGCTTCAACCTTGTGATTTGCCCTTCAGTTTGCCCGTTTGACCACTGAGAAATCATGGCGTTGCGCACTGCTCTGGCCGGTTTTCTCCGCTATAATATGTCAGCAAGGGAGGCTTTGGCTGCGATGATCCCCGGCACACAGGTGGTCAAAGCATTCAATACGGTCTTTTCCGATCTTCTCACGGCACAGTCGACTGATACGGACTCTCCAGTGCCTGTTTATGTTGCAGGGGATGATGCTGATGCGCGCGAGCAGGTAGTGACTTTTGTCGAAAACTTGGGAATGGTGGCAATCGAAAGCGGCCCGCTCAGCAACACACGGCATCTCGAACCCATGGCGGAGATGATGTTTCAACTCGGATACCTTGGATCTGGCATTGCAGGCTTCCGGCTGCTATCAGATCCATGTCGCTCACAAACCACGGTTGCTCAGTGACAATGGCTCCCGTTATGTCTCGTCAGATCTGGCCGACTGGCTGAAAGACAAGGGTATAAAACACTCTCGTGGGGCGCCATATCATCCGCAGACACAGGGCAAGATTGAGCGTTGGCATCAAACCCTCAAGAACCGAATTTTGCTAGAAAATTACTTTCTGCCCGGAGATTTGGAAAGGCAGATCCAAGCCTTCATCGACCATTACAATCACCATCGGTACCACGAGAGCTTGAACAACGTGACACCGGCTGATGTCTATTTTGGAAGGGACAAAGCCATTCTCAGACAACGAGAAATCATCAAACAGGAAACACTCGAAACAAGGCGCTTGCTTCACCGCAAAGCAGCCGCATAAGATCAACAACCAGATGAGGCAAATGCTCTCTTATTTTTGAGCCCGCTTGGTCCCAATATCTTTGACGACGGACATATATTGCACGGTCCGTCCCCGTTTAATTGAAGCAAGGTCCTCGCATGGTCGAAACACCAACGCATCTGGAACAATGTAATTGCAATCATTGGTCTCGTTCGTTGAAAGGATAATTTGTATGACAACGCTTGATTTTACAATGATTGCAGTTCTGTTGATTGCATTTGGCATTCTGGTCAGCAGTCCGGTGCGAAACAACAAAGGATGGTCGGCGACAGTTACACCTTTGGCTTCGATCATTGGCAGCGGTTTCTTGGTTTCGGTTCCGCTCTTGGCAAGTGCTATTGGTATTTGGGCTGTGCCGGCTGTCGTTGGATTAACGTTTCTTGCCTTCCTGATCGGTGGAGCTATTCGATACAACATCGAAAAGGGTGAACCCATCTTTGACACAGCTGAGGTTGGCCATCCAATCAAGTCAATTGAGACCCTATCGCATCTGGTTCTTATCGGAGCCTATTTTATCTCCGTGGCGTACTACTTGGTTCTGCTGTCGGCATTTGGTTTGAAATTACTCGGCTGGAGCGACCCGTTTCTGGGCAAGGCTGTGGCGACGGCAATGATCTCGGCCATTTGCGTTGTTGGTGCTACAAAAGGGTTGGAAGGTGTCGAGCGGGCTGAGGAATTCACGGTCAGCGCCAACCTTGCTGCGATTGCTGCGTTGCTTGTGTCCCTCATCATCTTTGGGCTCACTTTGCCCGAGTCCTATAGCTGGACGGCAGCCGCGACTGGAAAACACATAATTAATTGGGACACGTTTCGATTCCTTATGGGTCTTTTGATTATCGTTCAGGGCTTCGAGACCACACGTTTCATGGGCCAGATGTATAGTGGAAAGGCTCGCATATCTGCGATGAAAACAGCTCAGATCACGTCATCTTTGGTTTACGTGGTTTTTTTCATTCTTATGATCCCACTGTTTCCTTTTTTCACATCCACAGCGGATGTCGCGGGATTCGTCGATGTGATTGGACGGGTCTCGCCGTGGCTGCCTTTTGTGGTAACAGCTGGTGCTATTGCTAGTCAATTTAGCGCTTCTGTCGCGGACTCAATCGGCGCTAGCGGGTTGGTGAGCTCAACCACCCGAGGGCACATCAGTCCAAAACACGCCTATCTGGTCATTGGTGCCGTGGCGGTCTGTGTGATTTGGGCAACTGATGTGGTTTCCATCGTCACCCTCGCCTCCCGTGCTTTTGCGTTGTTTTATGCATTGCAATGCACCGTGGCGGTTCTTGTCGCAAGACACAACGGCGACAGCGGGAGAGAAAAATGGTTCGGTTTTCTGGCCGTTATCGCTTTTGCCATCGCAGTCTTGGGAATACCCGCGAGCGGCTAACACGAGCATCAGAACAGATGAATCGCAATAAGCTGGCTGTGGTTTTGGCCAATAAGCTGGCCCGGATAGCCTGGAGTATCCTCAGACACAAGACGGCGTTTAACGCGCCAAGAAATGCGGTCGTGATTGGAATCTGAAAGCAACCACGATCTCGAAGGAGTTCGCGATAGACTGACTGCATGGAGCGGAAAAATACGCCCCAGTATCTGACGGCCCTAACGGTCAAAATGGACCTGTCCGCTAATGAGATCAAGGTGCGAGCGTAACCCCAACAAGACCACGACCCACGTGTCGATCAACAGGCCGAATACATATGAGCGACTTCCTGCGACATGCAAACAAACCTCTTGCGAACAGCAGCCGGTACATACATTGGGCTCCGAAGCGACCGAATGCGTTGCGCCATCAATTGGGCAGGAGGCTCCGATTGATGAAGAAGAAGGCGGGATCATCGTTCATGGCAAACGCTGGGAAGATGGTCTGGTTTGGCAGGATATCAAAAACGGCATCCTTACAATCGATACATCCAAGACAGATGCAACCGGCAAATGGATGTCGATGCAAATATTGAACATATGCGGCAACACGCCACGCACTCGGACATAAAAATGACGGGCCGATACAATCGCGGCTCCGAGAAACAAACAGCCAAAGTTGCTCGTGCAAGGGCTGCTTTGCGTAAAGGGGAAGGCTCGGACAAGAACAAGCCGTGAAAACCCTTTGAAAACTTTCTGAAAACCTCGGCTGTGAAAGTTCCTAGGATTGAACCTAAGCCATTGAAAAATGGATGGAGCGGGTGAAGGGAATCGAACCCTCGTCGTAAGCTTGGGAAGCTTCTGCTCTACCATTGAGCTACACCCGCGAAGTTGGTGCAATATCTAGCATTTGGACGGATATCTCAAGGGTGTTGATCGGGGTTTTTGACATATTTTTGACAGCTGTCACAGTCTGACTTGTCGGGGCATGGACAGGTTTATTTTGCCGTAAAGGGCTTGCAAAGCAGACAGGTTACTGGAAATAAGACAGAAGAACCCCATATGAGGCCAACTTATATTTGATGATTTGAGAGACAGGTTTTCGCGATGCTTGAACGAGTCAAGACCATTTTGGCGTCCCGCACTTTTGAAATAACAATAACTTCCATCATCATCCTTAATGCGATCACATTAGGGCTCGAAACTTGGCCAGCAGCCCTTGTGCGGTTTGGCTCGCTGTTTTACTTCGTTGATAAGGCGATATTGGTCATCTTTGTTGTCGAGATCACCTTGCGGCTGATTGTCCACCGCTTGCGCTTTTTTACCGACCCATGGTCGATTTTCGACTTTATCGTGGTGGCCATTGCCTTGATGCCGACGACCGGAGCCCTGTCGGTGCTGCGTGCGCTTCGGGTGCTCAGGGTGTTGCGCTTGATCAGCTTTGTTCCCTCCTTGCGGCGCGTTGTGGGGGCGTTGCTTGAAGCCTTGCCCGGCCTTGGCTCCATCTCCCTGCTGCTCGGATTGCTCTATTATGTCTTTGCAGTGATGGCAACCAAACTATATGGCCCCGAATTTCCGGACTGGTTCGGCTCCATTGGCGAATCCGCCTATACCCTGTTTCAGATCATGACACTGGAAAGCTGGTCGATGGGGATTGTCCGTCCGGTGATGGCAGCTCACCCGCTGGCGTGGCTCTTCTTTGTGCCCTTCATCCTGATGACCTCTTTCACGGTGCTCAACCTGTTTATCGGTATCATCGTTTCGGCCATGCAGTCCGAACATGAAGCCACCGCAGAAGCCGACCGGGCTGCTTTGCATGAGGAAACCTCGACCGTGATGCTTGAAGTCACGGCGATGCGGGGCGAGATTGCCGAGTTGAAGCAGCTTTTGACCGCCCAACAAAAAGACTGATCCAAAACCAAGACTGGCTTATCTGGCTTATTCTACAAAGGACCATAATGATGCCCCTCCCCCTGCTCTACAGCTTTCGCCGCTGCCCCTATGCCATGCGGGCGCGGATGGGATTGTGGGCTGCGGGCATCACGGTCGAATTGAGAGAAATCGTGCTGCGAGACAAGCCGGCCCATATGCTCGAAATCTCGCCGAAAGGCACCATTCCGGTGCTGCAATTGCCCGATGGAACCGTGATTGACGAGAGTCTGGACATCATGCTCTGGGCGCTCGATCAGCATGACCCGCGAGGGTGGCTAACCCCTGAAACCGGCGAGCGCTCCCATATGCTGGCTCTGATCGAGGAGATGGATGGAGACTTCAAGCGCCATCTGGATCGCTATAAATATGACACACGCTATGAGGATGTCTGCGCGGAGGCAGAGCGGGATTTGGCCTTGGCGGCCTTGTCACCCTTGATCGATCGCCTGACGCACCATCGCCAATTGTTCGGCGACAGCGTGTCTCTTTGCGATATCGCTCTCTTCCCCTTTGTTCGGCAATATGCCAACACCGGTCGAGAGTGGTTTGATCGGGCTGCACCGCCCCATCTGCTTGCCTGGCTCAAGGGGCATGAACAGTCAGATCTGTTCTTGTCGATCTTCCGGAAATGGCCTGTCTGGCGGGATGGCGATCCGGTAACCCAGTTTCCAGATCAGTTTCCAGATCTGGGCTGACTGGATCAGTGGGCCATCCAGCGCAGAAAATTGTTGCCAACATTCTGCTTGTTGATCAGATCCGCAACCGTTCGGCCCATATTGCCAATCATCGAATGGGTATGCCAAAGGGTAAAGATCGGAACCGGCTTGGTGCCAAACTTCGCCTTGTAGGGTTCGTCGCCAATGGTCAGATCGAAGATCCTGATGCCATCCTTGATGCAATCGCGAATGATGTCTTCGGTCATCAGCAGGCCGGGTGAATATTTGCCCATATGCTCGTAATCGGCCCCCATGATCAGATAGAGATACCGATCACCATCATGCAGGCCGAATTGAACGGCGACGATCTCGCCATTATAGGTGAACCGGTAAGTGCGCGAAAAGCCGCTTGCCGCTGAGCGACAGGCCAGATCAACATAAAAGCGGAAGCTGCTGCCATCCTGCAACATGTCGGTTCCAGGGCGGTCTGCGAAGCGGTCTTTGTGATAATGTCTGAGATGGTCAAAAGCCTCGGTGATCTCGGCCGGATCGGTCAGGCGCGTCATTTGCCAGTCACCATTGCGCAGCATGGCCCGGCGTTTCTTGTCGCGGCTCTTGCGTTCGGCTTTGGAAATGGCTTCGTTGCGCCATGTCTCATAGTCATCGCCCAGCTCGGCCACGTGAGCGCTGAATTCAGCCCGTTCCATGCAGGCATTGGGCAACAGACGCAGGAAAACCGGGTCACTTGTCGGCAGATGCTTGATGCGCAGCAAGGCATACCGCCCCAGCACCTCATCAAGTGCAGCGCCCAAGGTGACGGGATCCGGCACCCAATTCCAGAAATCGGCGTGCAGGGTGGGCTGGGCATAGTCGACAAGGCCGAGATTGGCAAATTCCAGAATGGTGGTGCCCATTTTCTTGCGCGCAACGAGTGGCAGAATGCCGACCAGTTGCTGGGTCGCCCTGCAGCGGAATTGGAGAGTCCGATTCTCCACCCCTACTTGCTTGCGCACATGCTGCTGCATGGCAGTTTGCCAAACAGGGTGTTGAAAAGCACTGCAATCAGATTGCTTGTATAGATCCGAATATTCCTCAGACAGAAAATCGAAATCCTCCGAAACACTTAATTCCATCATCTTTCGCTCTCATAACCTCTTGTATGCTGAGCTTGTATCGACCACAGCATCTGGCTGCTGCATCAGCGCCCGAAATAGTCGCGCGAACGGATGGCCCTCATACTCACACAATAATCATAAGCAAGTGTAAATTCACGCATTCTGAGAATTGCCCGCCATTTCAGCCCTTTTGGGCAAGCCCGAACAATCCTGTTTGGTTATGCAACCAAAAGCTTTAAATTTGATTTATCTGGTCCATGCGTCAAAAGATCCTGCGACTTGTTGCCCTGTCGATTGCCTTCAATAGAGATTGAGTTCGTGGAGGAAAGGCTTTCATGGCGTCCACTTGTGCTTGTGGTCCCTCGACCAGAATATCGATGCCATCTTCGCTATATTGACGGTCTTGCACCTCAAGGGACAGAAGGCCGATCTGGCGTTCAATGTCGGCGGTTTGATCGAAGCGACCCTTGACGTGATAGCTGAGCACGCGCTGCCAGAGGACGAGGTCTGCTGCATCAATTGCCCGACTGGCGACCCCCGAATAGGCCCGAGCCAACCCACCGGCACCCAATTTGGTGCCTCCGAAATAGCGCACCACAATCACCCCGCAATTGATGATGTTACGGCCTATCAAGACCTTGAGCATCGGCATGCCAGAGGTGCCAGCAGGTTCGCCATCATCCTTGGCACCTTCTTCGATATGGTCATCTTCATGGATGCGACGGAAGGCGGTGACATGGTGGCTGGCCTTGCGATGCTCGACACGCAGGGCTTCCAGCCGGGCTTCAAACTGGTCTATGGGCACCAGAAAGGCCAGAAAGCGGGATTTCTTCTCTTCCAACTCGGCATGGACTTCCGTTTCGATGGTCTTCATGTCAGCCATCAGACGGCCCTGAAATGCTTGGAGAGCTTCAGGCCCTGCGCCTGATAGTTCGAACCGATGCCGGCCCCATAGAGTGCCGAGGGACGGGCGCGCATTTTCTCATAGGCGAGCCTGCCGACAATCTGGCCATGTTCGACGATGAAGGGCACCTCGTGGCTACGCACTTCCAGCACCGCCCTGCTCCCTTTGCCTCCGGCCTCGGAATGGCCAAAGCCGGGATCGAAGAAACCCGCATAATGCACCCGGAATTCGCCGACCAGCGGGTCAAAGGGCACCATTTCGGCGGCATAGAGCGGGGGCACATGCACCGCCTCATTGGAAACCAGAATGTAGAATTCATCGGGATCGAGGATCAGCTCTCCCCTGCCCCGGCCCGGGATCGGCTCCCAGAAGTCGAGCATGTCGAGGGCCTCGCGCTGGTCGACATCGATGACGGCGGCGTGGCGTTTGGCGCGATAGCCGACGATGCCCTCGCCTGCCAGATCAATTGAGACCGCAATGCCATCAGCGATGAAAGGTGTCTGGCTGGCAACCAGCGTCTCAACTGCATGCAAGGCATGATGTTCTTCATCGCTCAGCACCACGCGGCCTTGGCGGAAGCGGATCTGGGTCAGGCGCGAACCGGCGCGGGCAAAGATCGGAAAGGTACGCGGGCTAACCTCCAGATAGAGCGGGCCTTCATACCCTTTGGGTATCTTGTCAAATTGCTGCGCCCGGTCGGCAATGATCCGCGTGAAAATATCGAGCCGGCCGGTGGAGCTTTTCGGATTGGCAGCAGCGGCAATGCCATCGGGCAGACGCAGGCTCTCCATCAGTGGCACGATATAGACACAGCCGGTTTCAAGCACCGCCCCTTCACCAAGATCAATCTGATGAAGTTGCAGATGATCAAGCCGCTCCTTGACCGTCTGGTTGGGGCCGGGCAGGAACGAGGCCCGCACCCGGTAAGCGGTGCATCCGAGGCGCAAATCAAGGCTTGCTGGCTGGATCTGGTCAGCATCCCGTGGGCGATCAAAGCCAATTGCACCGGCCTCGACCAGCGCGGCAATATCCGCATCGTTCAAAATACCGGTGCCGGGAAAGGAAAGAGCGCTCATGGATCGGGCCTTGCTGGACGGAGTGGATTTGCTTGTGTTTAGCAAGGGGAGACAGGTGGAGCAATCAGGAACTTTGTCCGAGCGACAAGGCGGCTGCATCAAAGTTGGGTGTAGGGCACCAACCAGTCGGTCTCAACGTACATATTCCTTGCTGGATTTCTGACAACCGTTATTGTGCCTATGTATTTTCGCGGGCGGGTGCGAGTCGCGCGCAATGAATTGGGTTACAAGACACATTCTTACTTATCATTGCCATTTGATCGAGCAGAGGAGAGATCGATGTCCATTTTGAAACGGGGCCTCAAAGGGGCACCTGTCAAACGGTTGCAGGAAAAGCTGGGTATTGATGCCGACGGCGATTTTGGTCCCGGCACGGAGAAGGCTGTGCGGGAGTTTCAGCAGGCCAATGGTCTGGCGGTTGACGGCATTGCCGGTCCGGACACCTTTACCGCGATGGGTCTGCATGAACTGGTCCTGCTGCGGGTTGGCTCGCGCGGGGCAGCGGTCAAGGCCTTGCAGGAAGATCTCGGCGTCGGGGCGGACGGCATTTTTGGCTCTGGCACCCGCAAAGCGGTGATGGCGTTTCAGGAAGAAAATGGCCTTCATGTGGACGGCATGGCTGGCCCGGCAACGCTCGCCAAGATGAAGAGCTTTGCTTCTGTGGTCACCGATGACGTGGTCAAGAAAGCGGCGGTGAAAGCCGACGAGGAGCATTTTGAAAGCGAAGAGCTTCCGGAAATGAAAGGCGCTGACGTGGTCAAGGGCTCCGCCGAGGCTGCACCGGACAATTCCGTTTGGGGCAAGGTCAAAGGCTGGTTCAGCTAAGGCATGGCTGACTGACTGCGCTGCACAAAGGTTCACGTTTGCGGGAGGCTGCTCTGGTTGCCTCCCCTTTCTTTTTTGGATCGCCAACTGAACCGCCAATATGTTGACAGCCCAGCCCATCCGCCCTATAAGCATGGCACTTCGTGGTCATTTGAGCCGGTCGGCTTGCCCGCCACGTTAAACAAGGATGCTAAAAGGCCGGGGGATGATGAGAGGAACCCGGTCGTGCTTTAACAAGCGTTGCCGGGTTTTGTGCGTTTGCCCCCGGCTTTGAAAAGACAGGATTGTGTTATGTCAGAGACCAAAAAGCCTTCCACCCTTCGTCCGGCCACTGAAATGGTCCATGGCGGCGTGATGCGGTCCCAGTGGGGCGAGACATCCGAGGCTCTGTTCATGACACAGGGCTATGTCTATGACAGCGCGGAAAGTCAGGAAGCCCGCTTTAAGGGTGACGAACCGGGCTATGTCTATTCGCGCTATGCCAACCCGACCATTTCGATGTTTGAAGAGCGGATGGCTCTGCTGGAAGGAGCCGAAGCGGCGCGTGCGACCGCATCGGGCATGGCGGCCGTGACGGTGGCGATGCTGTCTTGCGTCAAGGCGGGCGATCATGTGGTTGCCGCAAGTGCCCTGTTCGGCTCCTGCCTTTATATCGTGAGTGAATTGCTGCCGCGGTTTGGCGTTGAATGCACTCTGGTCGATGGCACCGATCTTGAGGCCTGGAAAGCGGCGATGCGGTCCAATACACGGGCCTGTTTCCTTGAAAGCCCGACCAATCCGGTTCTTTCTGTGATCGATATTGCGGGCGTTGCAGACATCGCCCATGCGGCGGGTGCGCGGCTGGTGGTCGATAATGTCTTTGCCACCGCTTTGTGGCAGAGCCCATTGGCGCTGGGCGCGGACGTGGTGATCTATTCCGCCACCAAGCATATTGATGGTCAGGGCCGCTGTCTGGGGGGCGTGGTGCTCTCAAGCGAGCAGTTCATCGAAGAAGAGCTCAAAGACATTCACCGTCATACCGGCCCTTCCCTGTCGCCTTTCAATGCCTGGGTGATGCTCAAGGGGCTGGAGACCTTCCCGCTGCGCGTCAAGGAACAGACCCGCAGCGCCGGTCTGTTGGCGGATCGGCTGGCCGGTCACAAGGCGATCGAGCGGATCTATTATCCGGGCCGCGATGACCATCCGCAGGCAGACATCTGCAAGCGTCAGATGCGCGGCGGTTCGACCATGGTGGCGATTGATGTGGCAGGCGGCAAGGCCAAAGCCTTCGCACTGGAAAATGCCCTCAAGGTGATCGAGATCTCCAACAATCTGGGTGATGCAAAAAGCCTGATCACCCATCCGGCCACCACCACCCACCAACGTCTGGATGATGCCCAACTGGCCGCAGCAGGCATCGGCCAAGGCACCTTGCGCCTGTCGGTTGGTCTGGAGGATGTCGAAGACCTGTGGGACGATTTCGAACAGGCATTGGCGACGCTTTAAGGGTCATTTATGGACAAAATAACCACTTGCTTTTGCTGTCAGCTTCGCCAGATTGGGGCTGTGATTAAGAAAGCAGGTGGTTCATGTCTCCCGATCCGAAAATTCGTTTGAACTCGACATCACCATTTTGCCGTCAGATATTGACGAATTGGGCCATGTCAACAATACGGTCTATTTGCGCTGGGTGCAGGATGCGGCGGTGACCACTGGAATCATGTGGCACGGCCTGATGAGATCAACAGCCTGTTTTGGGTCGTGATGCGCCATGAGATCGAGTATAAGCGGCAGACATTTCTGGAAGATGATGTCTATGCGCGCACCTGGATCGGCGGGCGGCAGAACAGGCATTTTGAGCGCTTCACCCATATCATTCGCCGCTCGGACGGCAAGCTGCTGGCCAAGGCACGCACCATGTGGGTGCCGATCAGTGCCGAGACACGCAAGGCGGTGCCTTTGAGCGATGAGCAGAAGGAACGCTATTCGGTCGCGCCCGATCAGCTTCACACCCTAGAAGCCTTCTGATGCAAAAAGCCCGACGGGATGTCCCACCGGGCTTTTGTTTTTCATGCCACGCAATCGGCGCTTATTTGCTGGGCGGCACCAAGGCGCAGAAAGCACCGCTAGCCGCTTCATTCGAGCCAAGGGCAATGGCCGCTGGCGCGCTGTAAGGATTGAGTGGTTTGCTCTCAGACATGTCGACAGCCAGAATCGCCGCCAATCCGGCAAAGGTGGCGAACGCGGTCATGGCGCGGGTCTTGATGAAGTGTGCCATGATCAGCTCTCCAATCCGAAGGGTTTACGCAGGCGAATACCGACCCAGGAGCCCGCAAAGGCGGAGGCAAACCAGACCCAGCCATGCAGGCTGCCGGTGGAAATGCCCGAGAAGAAGGCCCCCACATTGCAGCCTAGCGCAAGGCGCGAGGAATAGCCGAGCAGGAAGCCCGCCACAATCGTGGTGATCCATGCCTTCAACGGCAATTTGGGGATTTGCGCTCCAAGACCAGAGCGCCAGACGGCTTATGATAAAGGCGCCAAGGATGATGCCAAGATTGGTCAAAGAGGTATAGTCGGTCAGAAGGCTGTTGATCAACCGCTCATGATGCACCTCGTTGGCCCAGAAAGGCGAGCCGGACAGATCAGCCCCTAGCGCGGTGGAGACTTTTGCCCCCCACAGGCCAAGGCCATAGACCACGCCCCAAGGCTGCCCGGCCACAACGAAGTTGGCCACAGCCAACGCTGCCAGCAGCAAAGCGGCAATCACCAGACGGCGGGGGATCTTGCGGGCTTGCTTGGGAGCCAGCCCCCAGACAAAAAGGCCAATCAGGGCAAGACCGGCAAGGGTGATGCCAAGGCCGGTGGTGCCTTCCAGCACAATCAGCGGCAAAGATCCAAGACCATTCCACCACAGAAGATGGTAAGAGCCAGCAAAGGCCCCGATGATGAAGAACGGCAAGGCAACGACGCTAACCGGGTTGCCGCTGCCCGCATTGACCAAAGTGCCCGAGCCACAGCCCAAGACCAACTGCATGGCAATGCCGAAGACAAAGGCCCCGCCGACCATGGCAAAACCCACTGCCCCATGGGCGCCGATCAATTCGGGATTGTCACCGGCGAGCAGCGGAAAAGCCACCAATGCGACCAGAGCAATGGCCAGCAATTGGGCGATCAGGCCCGCAGGTTCGCGCCGCAGGATCATCGCCCGCCATGGACCGGCAAATCCGAAGCGCAACCCTTCCAGGGTCAGACCAAAGCCAATGCCGATGGCCAGAACCAAGCCGTAACGGACGCCTGCGGCGGCCATCAATGCCAAAATGACAAACAGGGCCACCCCGCCAAGGGCAGCACCTGTGAGAATGCGACCCCCCTTTTTGGGGGGCTCGATGCTTGCTGTGATATCTGTCACCGGATTAGCTGCCTGTTACCTGTTTGATAAGGGTTTGGAACAGACCCGGAGTGTTGGCCATGTCGTGACCGGCATTTGAGTAACCCACCATGGAGTCTGGATAGAGCTTCACATTGTCGAGTTCTGCCAGTTCGGACAGGGCAAACCAGTTGGTTGCCGCCCAGTGACCGGTGTTGCAGAAGCTGACGAGCTGTTCGCCGTTCTTGAAGCCAGCCTTGGCTGCCAGCAACTTGGCTTTGGCGGCATCGGCGATGACAGGCTTGTTGTCGAACCAGCTGGAATGAACGAAATATTCGGACTGTGGCAAGGGTGCCGGGCTTGGCGGCTGCCGGGTGTTTTTTATCGCCTTTCCAGAATTCTTCCGGACGCGCATCGACCAGACGGGCCTTGTCTTGGCCATTGACGATTTTCAGCACATCATCGGTGGTGGCCAGCCACTGATGCGAGAAGGTGACCTCAATGGTGCTCGGCGTCAGCGTTGAGGCGGTCTGAGACAAAGGCAGGCCAGCTTTGGTCCAATTGTTGAGACCACCATTAAGAATTGACAGGTCTTTGAAACCGGCGGATTTCAATGTCCAGTAAACACGAGCCGCAGCACCAAAGTCGGAGATGTTGGCACCTTGATAGGCAATCACAGTGGGGCGATTTTTGGTGGCGCCGATGTCACGGAGCACTTTTTGCAAATGCTCGGCGGTGACCAGCTTGCCGGGATTGTCCTTTGGGCCGCGGAACAGGCCGTAAGGGGCGTTCACTGCATCTTCAATATGGCCCTGTTCGAACAGGCTGACACCGTCCTTGCCTTTGCCGCGGATATCGATGACCAGCGGGTTGGCATCGGTCGCCGACAGGGTTTGAGGGGAAACCAGCGGGCCAAAGGTTGCGGCTGCAACCGGCGCGGTCAACAGGCCAAATGCGGCCACGGCGAGGGTCATCAAGTGTTTCATCATGCTTCTCCTAATCGAGTTACAGCCCTTTGGGCCACATCGCAATCACGCGGGGGGGTATGGGATGAATGGAGGAATACGAGAATTGTTTTTGCTCTTGTGTGTCGCTGAAGACATCCCCGTTATGTGTTGGGCTCCATTCTGCATTTGCCGCCGGAGATGACAAGAAAGGCTATCTTAGAGTCACGGAAACGGAGAAAAATTCTTTCCAAGACTTGTACGTCTTTTGGGTTCAATTACCCAAACCGGCAATTTCAAGCCAAAATTCAAGAAAATATTTTTGCGTCACATTCGCGTCTCTATATTTTGTTCACTTTTTGTTTTCCTTGCCTGACAGAACCTTTATGATCTGTTAGGTTTCGTTCAAACTCAAAGTGAGGAGAGTCAAAATGGAACCGAGACTGTCAATTGTCACGCTGGGCGTGGGGGATCTTGCGCGCGCTGTTGCCTTTTTATCGCGACGGTCTGGGCTGGGAGACGGGGTATAAGGCAGACGATGGCATTGCCTTTTTCAAAACGGCCGGGACGGTCTTTGCACTTTATCCCATCGACAGAATGGCCGATGAATTGCCCGACCCGGATTTCCAGCCAAAGGCCGGGGCTTGCGGGATCATGCTCGCACACAATTGCCGAGAGCGGGCCGAGGTGGATGCGGTATTGGCGCTGGCCGAAAAGGCGGGTGGCAGCATCCGGAAGCCGGCGCATGATACCTTTTGGGGTGGCTATTCAGGCTATTTCGCCGATCCGGACGGCTATTTGTGGGAAATTGCCCATGGTGCGTTCCCGATCGGTGACGACGGGCATTTGATCCTGCCGTGACTTAGGGACGCTCCGCTTCCTCGGCTTCTGCCTTCGTGTCTTTGTCACTGAAAACCCTGGTCGCCAGTATGATCCGTGAGATGGTGGTGAGCGCTGTGACGCCAGCAAATCCATAGGCGATCACGGCGAAATGGTCGGGAAAGAGGCAGAAGGCAGCGAAGACGGTGAAGGTTTCACCGGCTTCAGCCAGCCCGCCGGTAAAGTAGAGCGATTTTGGGCCGTGGCTTTCGGTTCTGATCTGGCGCTTTTCAGCAATGATGGCATAGGCCAGAAAGCTTGCCCCATTGGCGTAAAAAGCCATCAGCAGAATGGCCGCCGCCAAGGCATTGTCATCCGGGCGAGCAATCGCAAAGGAGAGCGGGATCAAACCGTAAAAGATGAAGTCAAAGACGATGTCGAGATAGCCGCCAAGGTCGGTCTTGCTGCTGGCACGGGCCACCCGCACCGTCAAGCCCGTCCATCACCCGGCTTGACAGCAGGATTGCCAGTCCCAGCCAATAGAGTTCCATCGCGATTGCCCACCCCGGCACAGGCCCCCAGCAGCAAACCAAGGCTGGTGATCTGATTGGCCGCGATGCCTTTGCTGGCAAGCCAACGGCCGGTCTTGTTCATTGGCGGATCGATCCATCGGCGCAGGCGGGCATCAAACATCGTCGTCTCTTTCTGGCTAGCTCTCTTGGTTCGGATCAGACTGTAACGTCCATGATTTGAGCGATAGTCTTCTGCGGCAAGGTGCAGATTCACTATGGTCCTGTATCTGGTTTCTGCCATCCATAAAAGCTTTGGCGGTGCAAATTGCCATGCACATTTAATAACTTTTTCGCTAGAAACACTTGAAGTCCATTTGGCTTCTCTGTCTTGACTCGGCAGGAGTTCATGGCGACCAAATGACAGACCGACTGTCAGGCGACCGCTCTGCGGGGATAAAGCGTGTATACCTATAAAGCGATAACAGATATGGTGCAGGTGATGGTTGAGACAGAATATCAGCCCCATCGCTCCTCGCCGGAAAAAGGCCATCATGTCTGGGCCTATCACATCGAAATCAGCAATCTGGGACAAAGCTTTGTTCAGTTGAGATCCCGCTACTGGCGAATCATCGATGGTCAGGGCCGCCTGCAGGAAGTGCGCGGGCGCGGCGTTGTTGGCGAAGAGCCTCTGATTGAAGGCGGAGACTCCTATTCATACAGCTCCCAATGTCCGCTGGACAGCGAGTCTGGCATTATGTCGGGGCATTTTCAAATGGAAGCGGAGGATGGCTCCCTGTTCGAGGTGATCATTCCGTCCTTTTCGCTTGATATCCCGCATCGAAGCATCACACTCAATTGATCGAGGTAACAGGGTCACTTGGCCCTGTTGCGCCAAACACTCCTGAATGGAAGGCTCAGACCTTAGATGTTGCTCGATGTAAGACCTGTCTTGCTGGTGATCGGTGCATTGCTTTCCGTTTTGGGAGCTGCGATGTTCCTGCCCGCTTTGGTCGATTATGCCATTGGAGACCCCCAATGGCGGGTCTTTACCACATCGGGCACAGTGGACCCTGTTCGTTGGTGGCGGCCTGTGGCTGGCAACGCGCGGCGGCAAGGTCGACTTCACCCTGCGGCAGGCTTTTGTGATGACTGTCCTGTCATGGAGTTCGCTGGCGGCCTTTGGCGCATTGCCTCTTTTATGGTCGGGAGCAGCACCAACCTATACGGATGCCTTTTTTGAGAGCATGTCGGGCATCACCACCACCGGATCGACGGTCCTCTCCGGGCTTGATGAAATGCAGGCAGGGATATTGCTCTGGCGGGGCATCTTGCAATGGCTTGGTGGTCTGGGGGTGATTGTCATGGCGATTGCGGTGCTGCCGATGTTGCAGGTGGGTGGCATGCAGCTCTTTCAGGCAGAAGCGTTCAGTACCGCCGAAAAGATCCTGCCCCGGGCAACCCAGATTTCTGCCGGTTTGACCGGTCTTTATATCGTCTTTACGTCAGTTTGCAGCATTCTCTATCACGCCGCCGGGATGGATGCGCTGGATGCGGTCATTCACGGCATGACCACGGTTGCCACAGGCGGGCTGTCTTCGCATGATTCCTCCATCGGACATTATGGCAGCGCCCAGATCGAAATCATTGCCATCACGTTCATGATTCTTGGCTCTTCTGCCCTTCATTCTTTATATTCAGGCGCTGCGCGGCCATAGCAGACGTCTTTTCTCGGATTCAGAGGTTCTGACCTTCTTTGCTCTGATCGCCTTCTTCACATCAATCGCCGCCTTCTATGCCATCGAGTCGGGCACGTTTGAGGGAGCTGAGGCCTTGCGCCATGCGGCTTTCAATGTGGTTTCGATCATGACTGGCACGGGCTATGCCTCAACCGACTATCAGGCGTGGGGGCCTTTCACCATTGCCTTCTTCTTCTTCATCATGTTTATCGGCGGCTGTCAGGGCTCGACGGCTTGTGGTTTGAAGATTTTCCGGTTGCAGGTGATGTTTCAGGTGGTCAAGCAACATATCAACCGGATCGTCTTTCCCAACGGTGTCTTCGTCAAACGCTATGGCGGCTATCCGCTGGATGACAGTGTATCGGTCGCGGTGATGAGCTTCTTTTTCCTTTATGTGCTGAGTTTCCTTGTACTCGGGATGCTGCTACAGCTCACCGGCCTTGATTTTGTCACCGCGCTATCAGGCGCCGGTACGGCGATTGCCAATGTCGGGCCGGGCGTTGGCCATATCATCGGACCGGCTGGAAATTTCGAGCCGCTCAACGATGTTGCAAAATGGTTGCTTTCTTTTGGCATGTTGTTGGGGCGCCTCGAATTGCTGACTGTGCTGGTGCTGTTCCTGCCACGTTTCTGGATGGATTGAATAAGAATGACCCCTGAAAAGAGAAGATCGTCCAAGGACAATGCGGTTGCCAACGGGTATATTCTGGATGGCACCCCGCTGAATCGGCTCTATCAAGCCCGCTGGACCCTGATTGTTGCCGCAGTCGGTTTGCTGTTGCTGCACCTTCAGGATGAGATCCAGTTCCTTCACATTGCAGTCGTGATGGGGGCCGTGGTGCTGGCGACCATGTTGCTGCCGCGACGACGCAAGGTGACAAGGCTGAAAGTGCGAGCCAAAGCACGTCGCATGACCATGATGCCGGACATTCACATGCGCAAGCTGGCGGCGGCTCTGCCAAACCCTTGCTTCATTCTCGACCGGCGCGGCATTGTGCGTTTCTCCAATGAGGCGGGCTCAACCATCTTTGGCAATGTCAAGGAAGGGGATCCCCTTTCCTTCCGCATCCGCCAGCCGGACATGCTGGCTGCCCTTGACCATGTGCTCGAAGGCGGCCAGATACAGAAGGTGGAATATTCGCTCAAAAGCCACAGTGAGCGGCTTTACGAGGCCTGGGTCACCCCCATCCATCTGTCCGGCGATCCTCAGGTCGGGGAAACACCCGACTTCATTCTGCTCCTGTTGCATGATCAGACAGAACAGAAGAATATCGAACGGATGCGGGCCGACTTTGTGGCCAATGCCAGCCATGAATTGCGCACGCCGCTGGCTTCCGTTATCGGCTTCATCGAAACCTTGCAAGGCCCGGCCAGTGGCGACAAGGTGGCAACCGAGCGCTTTCTGGCCATCATGCTCGATCAGGCAGAGCGCATGTCGCGCCTGATTTCCGATCTCCTGTCGCTGTCGCGCATTGAAATGAAAGCCCATGTCCAGCCGGACACGCGGGTTGATCTAAGCAAGATTCTCCGTCATGTGACCGATGCCCTGACCCCATTGGCCAAGGAATATGAGGTCACAATCACCCCGTGCGACTGCTCGTCTGGCCGTTGGGTGTCTGGCGACCGGGATGAATTGGTGCAGGTATTCGAAAATCTGGTTTCAAACGCCCTCAAATATGGCCAGAGCGGCAAGCGTGTCGAGATTCTCTGCGACCTTCTGGATGACCCGGCCGACGGCAAATCCTATTACTCGGTCAAAATCAGGGACTTCGGCCCCGGAATCCCGTCAGAGCATCTGCCGCGGCTGACCGAGCGCTTTTATCGCATTGATGTGGTCTCTTCGCGAGAGCAGAAAGGTACCGGTCTGGGGCTGGCGATCGTTAAGCATATTTTGACTCGCCACCGTGGCAAGTTGCTGATCGAGAGCAAGGCAGGGGAAGGAGCGACCTTTGATGTGCGCCTTCCTGTCACAGACATCGATTCTTTATGACAACTAAATGACTGTCCAAAAAAATCTCCAACAAATACAGACTCTTAAATTGTCACAATACTGAAATATAAGTGTCATATACCCATCACATCCGAGCGATAGGGTCCGCGTGTCTCGAGCGAACAACGGCTTACCTGAGCGCACATTTCGTGCCCGAAGCCAAAAACCGCCCGGTCCTATCAAGAACGGTCATATGTGGGTCATTGACGACCTGTCCGTTCAAAACTGACTTATGGAGAGGTCACGTGAAATTTGCTTCTTTTGCTAGTGTAGCTGCTCTTGCTGCAACCACCATTCTCGCAGGTACTGCTGCTCAGGCCCGCGATCAGATTCAGGTTGCAGGTTCTTCCACCGTTCTGCCTTATGCAACCATCGTTGCTGAAGCTTTCGGTGAAAACTACCCGGATTTCAAAACCCCAATCGTTGAATCCGGCGGCTCTTCCGCTGGCCTGAAAGAATTCTGTAAAGGCACCGGCCCAGAGACCATCGACATTGCCAACGCTTCGCGCAAGATCAAAGACAAAGAGATCAAGTCTTGCGCTGAAAACGGCGTCAAGGAAATCATGGAAGTCAAAATCGGCTATGATGGCATTGTCTTCGCTTCCGACATCAATGGCCCAGACTTCAAATTCGAGCCAATCAACTGGTTCAACGCTCTGGCTCCCAAAGTTGTCGTAGACGGCAAACTGGTCGATAACCCGAACACCAAATGGTCCGAAGTCGACGCGTCCTTCCCGGATTGGGAAATCGCAGCTTACATTCCGGGTGAAAAGCACGGCACCCGTGAAGTCTTCGAAACCAAGGTTCTGGAAGCTGGCTGTAAAGCCGCAGGCGCTTTCGATCTGTATATGGCGTCCGGTCTGGACAAAAAAGCAGCTGCCAAAGAATGCTTCAAGGTTCGCAAAGACGGCAAGTCTGTTGACATTGACGGCGACTATACCGAGACCCTTGCTCGCATCGACAGCAACAAAACCGGTCTGGGCGTCTTCGGTCTTGCTTTCTATGAAAACAACACCGACAAGCTGAAAGTTGCGACCATGTCCGGCATCGCTCCTAACGCTGCTGTGATTGCTGATGGCACCTACCCGGTTTCCCGTCCTCTGTATTTCTATGTCAAGAAAGCTCACCTGGGCGTTATTCCTGGCCTGAAAGACTATGTTGACTTCTTCATGTCCGACGACATGACCGGCGAAGGCTCCCCAACCGCTGAATATGGTCTGGTTCCTGCTCCTGCTGCCGAGCGTGATGCCATCCATGCTGCTATCGAAGAAGGCAAAACCCTCTAAGGGTTGCCTTGTGGCCATGCGCGCATCGCGCGCATGGCTTTTTAGTATCCGAAATTCAGCCGCTGATTGCCATTTGGCTGACATCCTGTTGCGCGTTGGTGACCAATGCGTCCAAGCTTTCAGGAACCTTCATTGAGGCATTTTCCGGCCTTGGCCTGACATTCACTGCGCGGAGGCAAACGCGGAATAGATTGGGCAGACCGGAGAAATCTCAGAGTTGAATTTGCGTGCAAGACGCATTGCTCAAGGGACAGGTCGCTATGAGCCCGCTTTGGCTTCTGGCTGCTATTTTTGTTTTCGCACTGGTTGGATCTCTTCTCGGGCGCAATCGCGCCGTTGCCAGCGTCGATGGAAATGTATCAGCTCTCCACTCACGACCCGGTTATTACGGATCCTATGTTTTAATCTGGACTGCGCTTCCCGCTGCCATCTTCATGGTGGCGGTCTTGATTGCCCAGCCGATTGTCACCAGCAACGTGGTCGATAGCGATTTGCGCTCAGGTTACACTCAAGCCTGCTCTCATGCGATGTCTCGCATCGAAGGAGAGAAGGATGCTGAGACTCCCAAGATTTGTTCCGACAAGAATGATTATGAAGCCCACGATACCCGTCGGTCTCTGATGCTTGGGGTTGTCAGCAATATTGCCAACGGCCTGAATGTCCTGTCCAAAGAGGAAAGCTTCCAATTGCGCAGCGGCCTGATTGCCGTGCGTCCAACCCTGGCAAAATATGGCGTTGCTCTGGCAGAGAATGTCAACAAGACCGTCGTATCCACCGCCTATCGGTTGAACGAAATTCGCCAGTTGACCAACTATGTCATGTATGCGGGCATTGCTGTTTTGCTGGTGCTTGGGCTGTTCCTGTCCTACCGCCGTATCCAGCCGGACTTACGCGCCCGCAATCTGGTGGAAGCCAATGTGAAGCTGGCCCTGATCCTCGCCTCGTCAATTGCGATCCTGACCACGGTCGGCATCGTCTTCTCGATGTTGTTTGAGGCGATCCACTTCTTTAGCCATGTCAATCCGCTGGACTTCTTCTTTGGCACCACATGGGACCCGCGCTTCTCCTCTGTAGGCCGTCAGGTCGATTCAGAAGGCGGCACCTTCGGTCTCATTCCGCTGCTTTGGGGCACGCTCTATATTTCGATGGTTGCCCTGATGGTTGCAGTGCCGATTGGCCTGTTTGCCGCCATTTACATGGCCGAATATGCCACCCGACAGGTCCGCGCCATTGCCAAGCCTTTGCTTGAAATTCTGGCGGGTATCCCGACCATCGTCTATGGTTTCTTTGCCCTTGTCACGATTGGTCCTTTCTTCCGCGACGCTGGCGCCTCAATTGGTCTGACCATCTCGGCCAACTCGGTGCTGACCGCCGGTTTCGTGATGGGCATCATGCTGATCCCGTTCATCTCTTCCCTGTCTGATGACATCATCACCGCTGTGCCGCAATCCCTGCGCGATGGCTCGCTCGGTCTGGGTGCCACCCGGTCCGAAACCATCAAACGGGTGATTATACCTGCCGCCCTGCCCGGTATTGTCGGTTCAATCCTGCTGGCCGCCTCGCGCGCCATTGGGGAGACGATGATCGTGGTGATGGCTGCGGGTATTGCCGCCAACCTTACCGCCAACCCACTGGAAGCCGTGACGACCGTGACGGTCAAGATTGTCAGCCAGTTGACCGGTGACCTTGAATTTAACTCGCCGCAAACCCTTGTTGCCTTTGCCCTGGGTATCACCCTCTTCTTTATTACGCTGGGGCTCAACGTCTTTGCGTTGCACATCGTGCGCAAGTATCGGGAGCAGTATGACTGATGACTGATGTCACCCCAAATCAGGTCAGCGCGATTGCAGACAATGCCAATCGCAAGCTCGGCCTCAAGAAACGGTATGCCTCTGAAACCCGTTTCCGCCTCGGCGGCATCGCGGCCATTGCCATGGGCATTCTGTTTCTGATCATCCTGTTCTGGTCGATCGTTTCCAAAGGCTACAGCGCCTTTGAGCAGACAGAAATCCGCCTTGATCTCTATCTTAACGAAAAGATCATCGATCCATCGGGCAATCGCACCCGTAAGGAATTGCAACGCGCCATTCGCTACAACAAGATTATCGAACCTGCCTTCTACCGTGCTCTGGGCATTGACCCCAAGGACAAGACCAAGCGCAAGGAGATGCGGGAAGCCAAGAAGCTGATTTCCCGCGGGGCCGCGATCGAAATCCGCGACATGGTTCTGGCTGATCCATCGTTGATTGGCACCCGGCAGACCATGTGGATCCTGGCCAATGGCGATGTTGACAGCTTTGTCAAAGGGCAGATTTCCCGCGATATCCCTGAAAAACGCCGCCAGATCAGCGACCAGCAGATTACCTGGATCGACGATCTGCTGGAACGCGGCATCATGGCAAAGAAATTCAATACCGGCCTCTTCACGTTCGGGGCTTCCTCCCGTGCAGAGACCGCCGGTATCGGTGTGGCTGTTGTCGGGTCGGTCTTCATGATGATCACGGTTCTGGTTCTGGCCTTGCCAATCGGGGTTGCCGCTTCGATCTATCTTGAGGAATTTGCGCCGAGAAATCGCTGGACCGATCTGATCGAGGTCAACATCAACAACCTTGCCGCCGTGCCATCCATCGTGTTTGGTCTGTTGGGTTTGGCAGTGTTCATCAACTTTGCCGGCCTGCCGCGCTCGGCTTCGATTGTTGGCGGTCTGGTTCTGACCCTGATGACCCTGCCAACCATCATCATTGCCACCCGATCAGCGCTGAAGGCTGTTCCGCCATCAATCCGTGAAGCGGCGCTTGGGGTCGGGGCCTCCAAAACCCAGGCCATCTTCCACCATGTGTTGCCGCTGGCCACACCGGGCATTCTGACCGGTACCATCATTGGTCTGGCGCAGGCGCTTGGCGAGACCGCACCATTGCTAATGATCGGTATGGTGGCATTCGTCAAGGACTTCCCCGTCAGCCCGTTTGATCCGGCGACTGCATTGCCGGTCCAGATCTATATGTGGGCAGGAGCGGCAGAACGCGCCTTTGTCGAACGGACCTCGGCTGCCATCATGGTCCTATTGGGCTTCCTCGCCCTGATGAATATTTCTGCGGTGCTTTTGCGTCGCCGCTTCGAGCGTCGCTGGTAATCAGCGACGCTTTGGAACCAACGGAATTTCCTCGCTCGCTGATGACCGACGGGTCACTGGACCGCAGATCTGGCGAGCCTAGAACAGGATAGTGAAAGCATTGACTATGCAGGATACCAACCCGAATATACAGGACGTCAAACTGCGTGCGAAACCGGTCAAAATGTCCGGCGAAAAAGTCACCGTTCATTATGGTGAGAAGCAGGCTCTGTTCGATGTCGATCTGAAAATCGAAGAAAATCAGGTCACCGCGCTGATCGGCCCGTCTGGCTGTGGCAAGTCGACCTTTCTGCGTTGCCTGAACCGGATGAATGATACAATTGACATTTGTCGTGTCGGCGGCACCATCAAACTTGGCGACAATGACATTTACGATCCAAAAGTGGACGTGGTCGAGCTGCGTGCCCGTGTCGGCATGGTGTTCCAGAAGCCAAATCCTTTCCCCAAGAGCATCTTCGAGAATGTGGCCTATGGCCCGCGCATTCATGGACTGTGCCGCAACAAGGCTGAGATGGAAGAGGTTGTTGTCTCCTCTTTGCAGAAGGCTGGCCTGTTTGAAGAAATCAAGGACCGTCTTGATGAGCCGGGCACCGGCCTGTCCGGTGGTCAGCAGCAGCGTTTGTGCATTGCCCGCGCCATTGCGGTCAGCCCGGAAGTCATCCTGATGGATGAACCCTGCTCGGCGCTTGACCCCATCGCCACGGCGAAGGTGGAGGAACTGATCGATGAGTTGCGTGAAAATTACACCATCGTCATCGTGACCCACTCCATGCAACAGGCAGCCCGTGTGTCTCAGCGCACCGCCTTCTTCCATCTTGGCAATCTGGTCGAGGAAGGCCCAACAGACATGATCTTCACCAATCCGAAAGATCAGCGCACGCAGGACTATATCACCGGCCGCTTCGGCTAAGGATTTCGACTTCGCTGCGCGTTGGAATCAGCGCATTCTGACCGCCAAAATTGCGAATTTCAGGAGAATACCAAGAATGTCCGATCATATTGTCTCGTCCTATGATGAAGACCTTCGTGACTTGACCGGCCGTATCGCCGAAATGGGTGGCCATGCCGAACGTATGGTGGAAGAAGCGATCAGTGCTCTTGTCCGCATGGATATGAGCGCGGCGCATGCCACGGTTGCCAAAGATGCGGTCATCAACAAGCTGGATCAGGAAATCGAAGAGAAGGCTGTTCTCACCATCGCCCGTCGCCAGCCGATGGCAAAGGACTTGCGTGAGATCGTGGCTGCGTTGCGCATTTCCATTGATCTGGAGCGAGTTGCCGATCTTGGAAAAAACATCGCCCGCAACGCGCTGGCTCTGGAAGGCCGCAGTCATCCAAAGCAGCTGATGCATGGCATTGAGCATATGGCCGAGATCACCCTTGATCAGTTGCGCCGGACCCTTGATGCCTATACTGCGCATGACGAAAATGCGGCTCTGGCCGTGGTCCAGAAAGACCGTGAAGTGGATGCGCTTTACAATTCCCTGTTCCGTGAATTCCTGACCTACATGATGGAAGATCCACGCAACATTACCGTCTGCACCAACCTGTTGTTTGCTGCCAAACATCTGGAACGCGTCGGTGACCATGCGACCAACATCGCCGAGACCATCTATTATGTGAAGACCGGTCACACGATGGATGATCGCCCGCTGTAAGGGGCCTTGTCATGATCGATGCGGTCTTGCCGCCTGACATGACTTCGAGAATTGGCCACCTGAAAACCGGCCACCTTGAAAAACCGGCATGACGTCGCGCGATGCCGTGCCAACATGAAGCTCTGATCCGCCTTTTTTTGCCCGATTGGGCGCGGATCCCTGAAATGTGGAACATTTGGCTATGAGCCCAAAAGTAATGATTGTGGAGGATGAAGAAGCCCTGAGCCTTCTTCTGCGTTACAATCTGGAAGCCGAAGGCTATCAGGTAGAAGTTATTGCCCGTGGAGATGAGGCAGAAAGCCGGTTACAGGAAACCCTGCCTGATCTGCTGCTTCTCGATTGGATGTTGCCGGGCCTGTCTGGCATTGAGTTGTGTCGCCGTCTTCGCGCCAAACCCAAGACCCTGAAGCTTCCTGTCATCATGTTGACAGCCCGTGGCGAAGAATCCGAACGCATTCGCGGCCTGTCGACCGGGGCGGATGATTATGTAGTCAAGCCTTTTTCCGTACCGGAACTGATGGCACGTGTGCGCGCGATCCTGCGCCGGGCCAGCCCTGATCTGGTGGCCACCGTGCTCAAGGCTGGGGATCTGGAACTAAACCGCGAGACCCACAGGGTCAAGCGGGCCAATCGCGAGGTCAATCTGGGGCCGACCGAATATCGCCTGTTGGAATTTCTGATGCAGAATCCGGGCCGCGTCTATTCTCGCGAGCAGCTGCTTGATGGGGTTTGGGGCCATGATGTCTATGTTGACGAGCGGACCGTGGATGTCCATGTGGGCCGCCTGCGCAAGACCATCAATCGGGGCCGGGCAAAAGACCCGATCCGTACCGTGCGCGGCTCTGGCTACAGCTTTGACGACCAGTTCTCCGTCGAGTGATCTTTTCTCCCTTCGCAACAGACATGAAAAACCCCGGCTCCTCTTCAAGAGCCGGGGTTTTTATTTGTTCCTGTGATGCGACCTGCGTCTTTAGCGACTGGCGACCTGATCCGCCTTGTGCTTCTTGAACAGGCGGAAAAAACCACGGCTTTTGGGTTTCTTCACCTTCGCAATCGAGCGCTCGGGTTTGGTCACTTTCCTCACCAAACGTTTTTTCTTACCTTTGGCGGACGCCATTGACGCATATTTCGGCAAGGTCGGCTTGGTCAGGACGATGAAGTCGGTGCCTTGCGGCGTGGTTTCACGGCTGAAACCACGGTCAGAGACGGTGAGCGAGGCACCATTGCCAATCAGGTGATTGACCTGCGCGCGGACATGATCGGGAATGACGATGCGGTCGAGAATGTCTTGGGATTCTACAATGCCATCATCGGCAATCGGCTCGGTCACACCATAGCGGTCCTGCAGTCGGGCCGTCAGCTTGTCACCAAGGCTCAGGGCACGCCAGTCCAATTTGCCTTCTTCTTCACGCGACAGAGACGCGGTGAAAAGATGCGCCCCGAGGGCCTGTTCGGGATTGCGGATCTGGATCGGTGCATCAAAGAGCGGTTTGAAATTGTGGCGAACAAACAAATGGCCCGTTGGCACCTCGCCTTTGCCTGCTGCCTTATAAAGCTGGGCCAGAAGGGTCTGGTCAATGGTCGTCGAAAGGGGCGTCTGACGGCTTTCGATGCTGCCTTTCTTGGAGGCGACGAAGTCGCGGACAGCAGTCAAGGTCATTTTACCGACAAGACCATCCGGCTCGCCAGCGTCAAAGCCAAGCTTGTTCAGCAGGGTCTGGACTTCATGAACCAGATTGCCTTTGGCCTGACGGGTAATGAAAATGCGCAGAGGCTTTTCACTGTCGCGGATTTCGTCGAAGCGATTTAAACGCTTGGCCATCTGGTGCGCCAGTGGATCAAGCGGAGGCTTGCTCGACAGCAGCGCGACCTTGCCAAAGGTCTTGATGGCTTTTCTCTCAGCGGCTTGCACAGAGGACAGCTTGTCAAAGGATGTCATTTTCTGCGGCTGGAAGAGAGTAGGATGGGAAATAAGCTCCGGCACAGCATCCCGGTTGGCAATGACCACATGGGCACCGCGTTCGGTCAGACTGAAGAGTTTTTTGGCAAAGCCATTGGGCAAGCGGACGCAGCCATGGGATGCGGGATATCTTGGCACGGAATTGGATTCATGCATGGCGATGCCAGACCAGGTCAGGCGTTGCATATAAGGCATCGGCGCGCTGTTATACAGGTTGGAGTAATGGCGGCGGCGCTTTTCCAGAATTGAATAGATGCCCGTCGGGGTGGTGTGCCCACGCTTGCCAGTTGAGACCCGCGAACTGGCAATTTCCTCCCCATCCTTGAAAACTCGCAAGCGCTGATCCTTGCGCGAGACAATGATCTGAACAGGCGCATCAAGCGATGCATCAAGATGCTTCGTGCTCTTTTCAGAGACAGGCAATTGTGACACAGGCGTGCCTGCTGCTGCTCCCACAGCAGTGCTCGACAAAAGCACGGTCACAGTGAGCAAAAGCTTGCCAGACACTTTCCCTTGATAAGCCAATTCTTTCCCCTCATCCGATCGGAAGCCACCCGCTTTCGTGCCAACCGTCCCTCTCCAAGGACGCAAGACCCTTCCCCAACAGGCAAGAGAATGCCGGGCAGGCTTCACTTCAATATTCGGGCCGATTGATGATCGCAACAATCATCCATGCCGGCAACAATAAACACACGAGAATATCGGGTCAGTATATCTGTCTATATTGATCAGACAAGATTATTTTCCTCTGGAGAGGTTTTTCCACCCAACGCGTTTCAAACCAGAAAAGGGGCAGTTTCTGCCACTTTCCAACCCCCATCAGCATCCATCTCACACAAAGTTGATCACCTTACCCATACGTCAAAAAGGAGATCTGATACGCCAAGAAAAGCAGAACTTAACTTTTCTTAACATTTAGCGTAAAAATACTTTCACGACATGCTCTAGACTAAATAGATATACCAGATTTTTAAACAATCTATTTAAAGGCATTATTTTTCGACTCTAACCGGAGTCTGTGCCGTCGGCTTTATCTGTCCATAACCACAAATTGCCCCTTCTCGCCGCGACTTTATATTGACACCGCTAATGGGGTGCTTATGGTTTGGCCGAATGCTCGTGCAAGAGGATGTGTGCGAGCCACTGCAGCAGGTGCCTTGTCCGGTCACAACAGGCCCAGTGCCGGATATTGTACAGATAAAGCTTCCGCCTTGTGGGGATCGGGTCCGTTCGGTTTCGCAAGGGGTGAAGGACAGATGGTGCCTTCCCCGCTTCAGGCATTCGGGATCTGGATGTCTGGTTGAGGGAAAGGATCGCCCGTGAAAAAAGGCAAAAGACATGACACAGGTTGACTTGGCTTCCCTTCAAACGATGATCGACGACGCGTTCGAGAAACGCGACAGCATCACCAACACCACCAATGGTGACATTCGCGATGCCGTTGAAAAGGCACTGACCTTGCTTGATAACGGTCAGGCGCGCGTCGCTGAAAAAGGCGCCGACGGTAACTGGAAGGTCAATCAGTGGCTGAAGAAAGCCGTGCTGCTGTCTTTCCGTCTCAACCCGATGGAAATCATCAAGGGTGGTCCGGGCGATGCGACCTGGTGGGACAAGGTGCCTTCCAAGTTTGACGGCTGGAGCGGTCTTGATTTCGAGAAAGCCGGTTTCCGCGCCGTGCCAAACTGTATCGTGCGCCGCTCTGCCCATATCGGCAAGGGCGTGGTGCTGATGCCGTCCTTCGTCAATCTGGGTGCATTCGTCGATGAAGGCACCATGGTCGACACCTGGGCGACCGTTGGCTCCTGTGCCCAGATCGGCAAGAATGTGCATATTTCCGGCGGCGCTGGCATTGGCGGCGTGCTGGAGCCTTTGCAGGCCGGTCCGGTGATCATTGAAGACAATTGCTTCATCGGCGCGCGCGCCGAAGTGGCCGAGGGCGTGATCGTGCGTGAAGGTTCTGTGCTGTCGATGGGTGTCTATATCGGTGCATCGACAAAAATCATCGACCGCAATACCGGCGAAATCTTCATGGGTGAAGTGCCACCTTATTCCGTGGTTGTCTCGGGCACCATGCCGGGCAAACCTCTGCCTGACGGATCTGCCGGTCCGGGCCTCTATTGCGCGGTGATTGTCAAGCGCGTCGACGAACGCACCCGTTCGAAAACCTCAATCAACGATCTGCTGCGCGATTGATCGCAAAAGGCAGCTTGAAGGTTTCAAACCCCGCAGTTTTCAACTGCGGGGTTTTTGTTTGTCTTATCCCCAGCCCCGCCCCGGCCCCGCTTGACCTAGAGTGCACTCTAACTGCTAGATGAGAAAGTCGGCCCCATCACCAACCAAGGATGATCCTATGACCGACAGCTTCAAAAGGCCCCATGCGCGCCCAGATTTTGCCCCTCTTCCACCCCTTGCGCCCCCGCCAGCCACGCGCTTTTGGCCCGGGATTTTCTGACCCCACAACCGGAGTGACTGCATGAAAATCGGTGATCTCGCCAGCTTGTCCGGCCTGTCCGTTCATACCATCCGCTATTACGAGAAGGTTGGGCTGATGCCCAAAGCCCATCGAGATGGGGGCGGACAACGGCAATATGGGACGGAGATTACCAAGTGGCTGCGGTTTCTGGGGCATTTGAAGGCAACCGGTATGGGTATTACTGACATGGTTCGCTATGCCCAACTGCGCGCCCAAGGTCCGCAAACCGCCAAAGAACGCCGCCTGATGCTCGAAGAGCAGCAACAAAAGGTGATCGACCAGATAGCCACCCTGCAGGCCACTCTGCCCATTCTGGAGCACAAGATCGCGCTCTATCACGATATCGAACAGGCTTATATTCTGGAGGCAGACCATGACAAAACAGCAAGCACAGACCGCAAAAGACAATAGCAACCAGGCCACCAACGCGGCAGACGTAAATGCCCTTGAACGCGGGCGGGCCTATTGTGCCGAGCATCATTCCCATCTGGAGGCGGCTCTGGCTGAGCGCTATGATCAGCACTTGCCCGGATTTTCCGAAAGCCTGATTGAATGGGCTTACGGGCGGCATTATTCCCGCGGCGTGGTGGATGCCAAAACACGGCAGCTCGCCACCCTTGCCGCCCTCACTGTATTGGGCGGGCAAACCGCACCTCAATTGAAGGTCAATATCGAGCATAGCCTGTCGGTCGGAGCGACCAAGGCGGAAATCATGGAAATCATCTGGCAAATGGCCGTCTATGGTGGCCTGCCTGCGGCGATCAATGGTCTGAATGCCGCCATGGAGGTGTTTGGCGACGCGCCAGCGCCCTTGACCACCAATGTGCAAAACGAAAATAGTGAAGACGGGTAATAAAAACGCGCCTTTTTCAGCGAAAAGCGTTATCCTTCCTGACATCAATACGTGCATACATACAACCCAGCACCCGATTGATGGGGTAGCCTTCAGGCTCTGCTCGCAGACCGGAGTGGAAGCACAGACGGATCGGATTGCGCGATGACCTTTGACCAGTTGCTGTTTGACAGCAGGGGAACCATCAACCGCCAGCAATTCTGGCTAGCCCATTTGTGGCTGTTTCCGCTAGAGATCGGGGCGGCTTTTCTGTTCCGGGTACATGAAAATTATCTCTGTGCGATGGATCCAACCACCTCACTTGGTCAAATTTACTACGGGGCGCTGGCAGTGATGGCAGCGACCTTTTTCTTTATGTGGTATTGCGTTGTCATCAAGCGTCTGAGGGCGCGAGGGCGAGGGCATCTCAGCTTCCTTGCCTATGCATTGCCAATCCTGGCAACGCTGAGCGCACTGGCGCCGCATTTTCCCCTGTCCTGTTCGGTGCCGTTCGAAGGTCGGCTTGTTTATCTCGCCTTTATCGTGCCTTTCTGGCTGATCTATTTCATCGATCTGGGTCTGATGAAAAGCAAGCTGTCCACAAAGGTGACAGCACCAGACAGCGGGGCGGGACAAGATGTCCCACCAGTGTCAAACTAGCCCCCATCCCGAGCGCCCACAATTCTGCCGATTTTCCAATCAGCGTGAAAAACCCAGTTTCACCAGACCGTTTGCGTGGTTCCTCCATGCATATTCGGGATTGAAGGTCGGACCTTGCTTCACTATGGTAGCGCCCGCAGACTTCGCTTTGTAACGTCGCATTCTCGTGCCCCGCGTGAGATCAGAGCAATTCTCGGGCACACCGTTCACGAGACTGCAATACCATACTGAGAAATGGCGCTTAAATCTAAACCGGTGATCCGGTTTATCTTCAAAGCGCTCTAGTTTGTCGCTTCCTGCCAGAATTCTGTCGCAGAAGGGGCCTAGACTGTGCCGGCAACGGACAAATCGACCTTTCTGCGCCTTGAAGCTATCCTGCGCATGACCACATGTCGATTTGTCGCCGTAAAGCAAAAGCTGTTCGATCCCGTTTGTGCGGTTGAATAGCAACAGACTTTTTTGTGCATTCGATCCCGAGCGGATAGGCCCGACCGATCCAAACCGGACGGGCCAAACCGGACACCGGGATCAGCCAGACTATGAAAGCAGCCTTCGTTATGACCAATGTCCCCACCGCTTTGGATATCACCCGCAAGCTCATTCAGTGCCCCAGTGTCACCCCGAAAGAAGGCGGCGCGCTCGCCTATCTCGACACCCTGCTGAGCCCCAGAGGCTTTGAAGTCCAGCGCCCTGTCTTCACCCAGAGCGACACTCCGGACGTGGAAAATCTGTTTGCCAAGATTTCAGGCGGCGAAGGGCCGCATCTGATGTTTGCCGGTCACACCGATGTCGTACCAACCGGGGATGAAAGCCTCTGGACGTTGCCTCCCTTTGCTGGTGAGACCAAGGATGGCAAGCTCTATGGCCGCGGTGCGGTGGATATGAAAGGGGGCATTGGTGCTTGTTGCTGCCGCTGCGCTGAAATTTATCGAACAGCATGGTCTGCCGCATGGCAGCATTTCCTTCCTGATTACCGGCGATGAAGAAGGCCCGGCTCTGAATGGCACCATCAAGCTGCTCGAATGGGGCAAAGGAGCGCGGCGAGAGCTTTTCTGACGCCATCGTTGGCGAGCCGACCAACCCGGACGCTTTGGGGGATGCCATCAAGGTGGGCCGTCGGGGCAGCCAGTCCGGCACCCTCACCGTCACAGGCCAGCAAGGCCATGTGGCTTATCCGCATCTGGCACACAATCCCGTCCCGGTTTTGGCCAGCATTGTGGCACGCCTCAACCATGCCATCCTTGACCATGGCACGGATTTCTTCCAGCCAACCAATATGGAATTCATTTCCTTTGATGTTGGCAACGAGACCTGGAACCTCATTCCGAAATCTGCAACGGCGCGCTTCAATTGCCGCTATAACGATGTTTGGAGCCCGGAAAAAATCTCCGATTTTGTCCTCAGCCATGCCAAGAGCATGCTGCCAAATGACGAATTCGACGTGAAGCTGGATTTGCAGCCGGACATTTCGCAAGTCTTCCTGACCAAGTCGGAAAGCCTGATCAACAATTTCACTGCGTCGGTCGAGCGCATCACGGGCCGCAAGCCGGATCATTCCACCGATGGCGGCACGTCAGATGCCCGCTTCATCAAGGATTATTGCCCGGTCATCGAGTTCGGCCTTGTCGGCCAGGACCATGCACAAGATCGACGAGCATACCGAGATCAAGGATCTGGAGACCCTGAGCGACGTCTATTTCGATTTCCTCGAGCATTATTTCGGTATCAAGGGATAAAGCAACTTTTAGTTGATTTACCAATTGTCTTTCAAACGGGGTTGGCTATGCTGGCCCCGTTTTGTGTTGGGCTTGGTGGAAAATGATGATTGGGACGAGAAATCTGGTTTGTGCCTGGTATTTCCTCAAAGGAAATAATGAAGCGATAACAGGAATGGACACTGGCAAGAAGGATCTGGTCACCGCCTTTTTGCTGTCCATCGCCCTTGGTGTCGGCTTAGAGCTTTTGATTTTCGTCGGAGGCATGATCTTCACCCCATCAGGCTTCGGCAAGTGGTCCTCTCAGGGTTTGAGCATCATTCTAGGCCCAGTGTTGCAAACGTCGCTTTTTCTTTTGGGACTTTGGCTGGTTTTGCGCCTGATGCAGTTGGCGGACTATTTTACCCAGCTTGCGGTCGCGACTCTATGGTTTGGGCTTGTGCAATATGCCCTCCTCTTTCCCTTCACGCTGGCATCTTCTCTCCTAATGTTAGCTGGTGCAGCCATCGGTTTACTTCGCCGCCAAACTCATTCTGGCAATTGGAATGATCGTGGTTGGGGCTTATCTCCTTTATCGATCCTACAGGCTTTACACCACGCTCCTGTCTTCTCATCTTGGGAAAGCACGTATTTTGTTTGTGCTTAGTCTTTCGC
Organism: uncultured Cohaesibacter sp.; assembly: GCA_963676965.2. GTDB lineage: Bacteria > Pseudomonadota > Alphaproteobacteria > Rhizobiales > Cohaesibacteraceae > Cohaesibacter. The sequence goes on along the minus strand of CAXXSO010000081.1, from coordinate 66,518 downwards.
CAATATTCGTGTCGCAGTTTCTGGGGTGATCGCGACGCATAAATAGCCTCTTGCTTGCGCGGGATCGGGGCATTATGTCTCTGCCCATCGGCATCCGTCCCCCGTCATTCTTCCAAAGAGGTCTCATGTCTTACATCCTTTATCATCTGGAGCTGGCCTGGGCCTTTGTGCGGGGGCAGGATGAAGCGCTTTACGGGATGGATATGTCGCGCAGCGGGCTGTTTTTGTCCTTCACGGCCATTCTGACCGTCGAGCCGATCCGCTTTCTCTATGCGGCCCTGTTTGGCCATCTGGTACCAGATATTTGCTGCTCCGCGAAGGGGGATTGGGACTTTATGGGCTGGAGCTTTTGCTCGATTGGAGCATGGGGACCGATGGTGTTTTGGGTCTTTTGCACGGTCTTCGGCTATCGCGACCGGCTGCTGCCGCTGATCATCAGCTCAAACTGGATCAGCGTGGTCATTTTGATGATCGTCTTGTTGCCCGGAGCGCTGATCACGCCCGATTTTGTGGGTCGCAGAGATCGCCGTGATGGTGATGCTGGCGATTTATGGCTTCATTCTCTGGACGTCATTCCGCCTTTATCGCTTCGTGCTCGGCTGCCCGCCCAGCATGGCTGTTGGTCTATCCATCCTGATCTTTGTTTTGGGGTTGTGGTCGATCATGGTGATCGACCGCCTGAGCGCCCGGGCTGGCCGCCGGATAGGCGATTTCACTTCTTCTGCTCAGCCTTTTGTGTGGCCCTGCCATGGGGCCTCGGGGATGACAAAATCAGCCTCTTGCGGATAGTCCGACCTGTGTCAGATAAAGGCCGTCCGGGGGCGCCACAGGGCCACAGGCGCGACGGTCGCGGGCTTCGAGAATCTCGGTGATCCATTCGACGGGCTTGCGGCCTGAACCGACCTCGGCCAGCGAGCCGACAAAAGACCGGATCTGATTATGCAGGAAGGAGCGTGACATGGCGTCGAGATAGACCCATTCGCCCTTTCGGGAAATGGTCAGTTTCTCCATCGTCCGCCATGGACTTTTCGCCTGACAGGCGGTGGCGCGGAAGGTGGTGAAATCGAAGTGACCGATCAGCTGATCAGCCCCCTGTTGCATGCGATCAATATCAATCGGATAGCTATATTGCCAAGCGCGGCCCATCTCGAAAGTCAGCGGGGCACGGCGATTGCAGATGCGATAAACGATAGTAACGCCGGATCGCCTTGAAGCGGCTGTCAAAGGCGTCGGTGACCTTTTCAACGCCGAGAATGGCGACGCCGGTTTCCTTGAGGAAATGATTCAGTGCCTCGCGGATCTTATTGCTGTGCCAGTCCGCTCCAGATCGAAATGGGCGACCTGTCCCGTCGCATGGACGCCGGAATCGGTCCGGCCTGCGCCAAACACGACCACCTGCTCGCGGGTGAATTTGAACAGAGACGTTTCAATCAGGCCCATAACGGTCGGCGCATTGGTCCTGACGCTGCCAACCGGCAAAGGGGCGACCATCATATTCGATCAGAAGCTTGTAGCGAGGCATGCTAGCCGATCACCTCACCGACTTTCAGATCCGCGCCGCGCTGGAAGTCATCCGCCTTCATCGCGCCCTTGCCTGCCCGTTGCAGCTCGATCAATCGTATCGCGCCTTCACCGCAAGCGACCGTCATGCCATCGCCCAGCAACGTGCCGGGAGCACCGGTGCCTCGGCCAGCTCGGAGCGGAGGATCTTCACGCGTTGGGCCTTGCCACGGATGGTCATTTCACACCAGGCTCCGGGGAATGGAGACAGGCCACGGATCTTGTTATGGATCTCGGCAGCCGGGCTGGCAAAATCGATCCGCGCCTCGGCCTTGTCGATCTTTTTGGCGTAGGTGACACCCTCTTCCGCCTGTGGCTGGGAGCCGAGCGAGGCGCGCGACAGGGCCGCCAAGGCCCGGACCATCAGATCGGCACCGAGCATCATCATCCGGTCATGGAGATCCTGCGCGTCATGGAGGCGGTAATGGGAATCGTCTCAGACATGGCGATGTCGCCTGTATCAAGCCCTTCATCCATGCGCATCACCTGAACGCCGGTTTCCGCGTCACCTGCCATGATGGCACGCTGTATGGGACTGCGCCACGCCAGCGCGGCAGAAGCGAGCCGTGCAAATTGAGGCACCCCTCGAGCGGCGCATCCAGAATCGCTTTAGGCAGCAGCAGGCCATAGGCAACCACCACCGCAACATCAGCGTCCAGCGCGCGGAATTTTTCCTGCTCTTCCTTGCGACTTCAACGAGGTGGGGGTGAAGACCGGCAGGCCGAGCAGTTCGGCTTTTTCATGCACCGGGGTTTTACGTTCATCCATGCCACGACCGGCCGGACGGGGCGGCTGGCTGTAAACCGCGACCACGTCGTGGCCCTGCCCGACAATTTCCATCAGGGTTGGAACCGCGGAAATCCGGGGTTCCCATGAAGATGACACGCACCATGGTTGATCCTTGCTTCTGGTCTTGGCGCCTCTCGCCCGGAGCGGAGCGGGGACAGCGCTATGGGCATTTCAGCGAAAGTGGCCTAGAGAATGCCCTGCTTTTCCTGCTGCTTGGCAAGTTTGGTAAATTCTTGATCACCCGATCGCGACGCAATTTCGAGATATAGTCGATGAAAAGCGCACCGTTGAGATGGTCGAATTCATGCTGTACGCAGGTGGACAGCAGGCCATCACAATGCAGTTCCTGATCCTTGCCAAACTGATCCATGTAGCGGATCTTGATCTCGGCAGGACGCTCCACCTCGGCATAATATTCCGGGATAGACAGGCAGCCTTCTTCATAGGTGCTGATCTCGTCCGATTTCCAGATGATTTCCGGGTTGATGAAGCAGAGCGGCTTCTTGTCCTCGCCTTCCTTGGCACAGTCGACGGTGAAGAGCCGTCTGGTCACGCCAACCTGCACACCTGCCAGACAATGCCCGGGGCGTCATACATGGTTTCCGAACATGTTTTCGACAAGGCGACGAAGGTCATCATCGACGCGCTCAATAGGAGCCGATTGCTCGCGCAGGATCGGGTCCGGCAATTTTACGATATCCAGTACAGCCATGGGAGGTGATGTAAGGCCTGCCACGTCTTGCGTCAATCACAAACAGGTGCAATCGGGCCGATTTCCGGGGGTTTTTGTCGAAAAGGAGGAGGCATGGGCTGATAACCATGTTCTCTTTTTGTTTCTGGCGCTGACGAATCGATCTATAGTGCGCGGCATGAATGAGATCGCGATCACCATCGGCCAGCATGGCTTTACCTTGTTTGACCTGCTTTAGGAGCCATCGGCCTTGTTGGGCTGATGCTCCTGTGGGTGCTCGTATCTGTCCTGCGGCAGACCCGCGAGCGCAATGAAGCGATGGCAGAAGCGCGGGCGCAACGGGCACAGGTTGAGGAGCTAACCCGGTTGCAGGCGGAGATGACAGGCCGTATGCGAACCATGTCTGAGATTTTCTCCTCTCGGCAGAGCGAGATGGCCCAGGCCCTGACCAACCGGATGGACGGGATGGGCCATCGGCTGACGCAGACAGTATCCAAGAGCCTGACTGACAACCAGAAGGCAACAGGGGATAATCTGCGGGCGCTGCATGAAAGGTTGGCCGTGATCGACAAGGCACAGGGCAACATCACCGAATTGTCGGCCGCGTGTGGAGCTGCAGCAGATATTGGCCAACAAGCAGACCCGCGGCACCTTCGGACAAGGGCGGATGGAGGCGATCGTTGAAGATGCCCTGCCTCCCCATGCCTATGACTTTCAGCATACCTTGCCGAACAACAACCGGCCCGATTGCGTCATTCACATCCCCAATGATGCAGCGGTTCTGGTGATTGATGCGAAATTCCCGCTGAAGGCTGGAGCGCGGTGAAGGACGCCCAAAATCCGGACGAGGACAAGCAGGCAAGAACCCGCTTTCGTAATGACGTCAAGAAACACATCAAGGATATTGCCGAGCGCTATTTCCTTGTTGGTGAGACGCAGGATACGGCCTTCATGTTCGTGCCATCCGAGAGCCTGTTTGCTGATTTGCATGAACAGTTCGAGATATTGTCCAGCTGGCCCATCGCAGCCCGCGTGGTGATTGTCTCGCCCTCGCTTCTGACCCTATCGATCCAGGTGGTGCAATCGGTGCTCAAGGATGCGCGGATGCGCGAGCAGGCCCATATCATCCAGCGTGAAGTGGCGATGTTGATGGAGGATGTGGCCCGGCTGGACGACCGGGTATCGAAGCTGCAAAGCCATTTTGGTCAAACCCAGAAGGATATCGATCAGATCCTCACCTCGACCGGCAAGATTGTCAAACGCGGCAGGCGGATCGTAGGATATTGATGTCAGCGAAGCGGAGTTGGCGATCCGTGACGGGCAGGCTGAACCGGATCAGGAACCGGATCAGGAACCAGATGACAAATCGGCTGCGTCAGTGCCAACCCATCAGCCCTCGATTGCACCCAAGCCGCCAACAAATGGCCCCCAACTGCGCCGCCCCTATGGCATTGCCTCGCCTGACGGGCAAAGGGATGAGAGCCAGACAGAAGCGCGGGTGGCGTCCCTGTTCGGAATGGATGACCAATGAGCCTTTGTTGTCTCTCCTGCGCAAGGGCTGATCATCGCGTTTGCAGAGTCATTAAACTGCAATACCCCTTGCTTATTACTTTTTGCTCCCCCCTTCCCTCAATGAAAGGCATTTCATGACCTTGTCGACCCTGCCTGCAGAGTTGCATTTCTTCTCGTCCACGCTCACCAAGACCCCGTTGCGCCATACGGGCGTTCGACACACGGCAGATGGCATCTTCTTGAAAGAGCCGGGCAACACGGTGGTCTCTCACTTGGCCAAAGACTCCTTCTCCGCCAAGATCGTGCTTGATGCCCGCACGCGGATGCAGTCACTGCCGGAAGCTGAAAAACTGGCCTATACCGCCGAGAACAGCCTGCATATGACCCTGTTTCAGGGCATCATCGAATATCGCCGGGCCCTGCCCTATTGGCCGGAGGATCTGCCGCTTGATACGCCGATCGATGCGATGACCGATGCCTATGTTAAGCGGCTCGATGACTTTGAAGCGCGGGTGTCTTCAAGGTAGAAGTGATTGGCGCGTCACCCAATGGCCTCACCGTTGCCGGTATCAGCGAAAAGGATCGGGCGATGATGAAAATGTGGCGCGATCACTGGCCACCCTTTTCGGCTATCGCCATCCGGATCACGAGACCTACAGCTTCCACATCACTTTCGCCTATTTGCTGGAGCGTTTCAGCGATGGAGCGATCCTGACATGGCAAAAGGCATTGGAGGAAATCGTCGAAGAGTTGCGCGAAGCCGCTCCGGTCATCGAACTGGAGCCGCCTGCCTTCTGTTCCTTTGACGACATGAACCATTTTGAAAAATTGGTGGTGCTGAAATAGAGCTCAGCCAAAGACCTTGCGGCTTCGCATGGCTTGCAACAAGGTGCCTTCGTCAAGATAATCCAGCTCGCCGCCAATGGGGACTCCATGGGCGAGCTGGGAAATTGTCACAGGCTCGAAACTCGGATCAGAAGCCTGCATGGCCTTGGCCTGCGCCTGCAATTGATCCGTGATATAATGGGCCGTGGTCTGGCCTTCGACAGTGGCGTTGACGCCGAGGATGATTTCCTTGATTTCACCTTTGGCGGTGCGGGCCAACAGACCGGCAATATTAAGATCATCCGGCCCCACCCCATCAAGGGGTGACAGGGTACCGCCAAGCACATGATAACCCGCATTGATGACGGAAGCGCGTTCGAGCGCCCAGAGATCGGAGACATCCTCAACCACCACCAACAGGGACGGGTCACGTCGATGATCGGTGCAAATGGTGCAAGGGCTGGCGCTGTCAATGTTGCCACAGGTCTCGCAGACCTGGACCTTCTCCACCGCCTCGGCCATGGCGGCAGACAGCGGGACCAGCAGCTGATCCCTGTTCTTGATCAGATGCAAGGCCACGCGACGGGCTGAGCGCGGCCCCAATCCGGGCAGTCGCGAGAGCAGTTTGATCAGCTTTTCAATTTCCGGCCCAGCCATGGATTTGGCCATCGTCGCCTCTTTCCCTCTCAAGCCGCACATTGCGGGCTATAGTTTCATGCCTTGTTGGCGATGGCTGCAGCAGCGGCTGCCATCGCGGCAGCGCCGGTCTTGTTGACGATAGAGACCGCTTTGGGGCTGCGGAACAGGCGTCGTGCCTTGTTTGCCAACAAGACCCAGCCAATATCCACCACCGCAAGGGTGACCAACATCACAGCCAGCAATTCGATCCAACCGAGCATGGTTACCGCATTGAGATCAATCAGGGTTGGCAGCAGCGCGGCATAAAAGAGCATGATTTTGGGGTTGCCCATGGTCACCGCCATGCCGGTGAAAAACATGCCCAAAGCCGAGCGGCTTTCGGGCAGAGCGCCCTCTTCCCTGTCGGATGCATCGCTCGTCCACATCTTGTAGGCAAGATAGAGCAGGTAAAGGCACCCCGCCCATTTGATGGTGGCAAAAAGCGGCTGATAGCTTGCAGCAATGACTGTCAGGCCGGCCACCGCAAAGGACAGCCAGATTGCCTCACCAATCCACATGGCCGCCAGAAAGGGCAGCACATCACCTGCACCACGGCTCATCACACGGGCAACAAGCGCAGCGATGCTGGGGCCTGGAGAGCCAGCGGCCAAAAAGAGGGCACCGGCAAAAAGCAGCAAGGAAGACAAGGTCATGGGCGGCTAGGGTCCTATTCAGATCAGAATGGCAGTTTCATGCCAGCAGGCAGGCCCAGATCGCCCGTCATTTTCTGCATTTCTTCTTGCATGGCCGCTTCGACCTTGGCTTTGGCGTCATTGTGGGCGGCCATGATCAGGTCTTCGAGGATTTCCGCATCATCAGGATTGATCATGGATGGGTCGATGGAGATGGCAACAATCTCGCCCTTGCCGGAGAGGGTTACCTTGACCATATCGCCACCGGACACACCGGTTGCCTGCATCTGGGCCACTTCTTCCTGCATCTGGGCCATTTTGGCCTGCATTTCCTTGGCCTTCTTCATCATCTTCATCATATCCATGATGGTCGTCCTCGTCGTTTGTCGTTGGGCGACCGCCTCAGCCTGGGTCGTGTGCCAAAATGACGGGCGGATCGCAATGGTTAAAGTCTGCTGCCGGTTATTTCAGAAAGATGCTTTCAGAAAAAGCCGGATAAAGGTCTGTCTGGATAAGTGGCCATGGATGGCCCTGCCTGCAAGGGGCTAGTCGTCAAAGCCCAACTCAGAGCCATCATCGAGCGCCAAAAGCCTGTCGTCATCCTCTTCCGCCGGGTCTTCGATGACGGGAGCAAGGAATTCTTCCTCGAAGTCACGATGGATGCGCACATCCACCACCTTTGAGCCGGGAAAGGCCTTGCGCACCGCTTCCACCAGCGGATGCTGGTCTGCGGCTTCGCGCACTTCGCGCTCGCGCTCTTCCTTGCGCTCGGAGAGGGTGGCCCCTCCCCCTTCATTGGTCAGATCCACGTGCCAACGCTCGCCGGTCCATTCAGTGAGCTTACGACCGATTTTCGTCTGGAAGCCTTCGCTGTCGAAACCGTCATAGGCAATGACCAGATGACCCGGCTCCACCGAGACGGGACGCACTGCACTTTCCAATTGCAGTTTGAGGGCTATGTCGCGGTTCTTACTGGCAAGCGCCACGATCTGCTCAAAGCGCGTGATGACCGGTTTGACCGATTGGGTCGCTGGCTGCGGGCGGTTCGGATCGGAGGGCTGCGGCGGGGTGCGCGCGGCCAGTTGCTTTTCGCTTTGGCTTGCCACCAGACGCAGATTGGCCTTGTCTTCCTTTACCGGTTCGGCATGGCCGATGGCCAAGGAGGACGGCGTCACAGCTGTTCCCGCTTCTGCCTTCATGGCGGTCGGGCCGCCATTGTTGCCATAAGGGGGCGGATCGCTCGGCGGGGTGGCGCGCGCCTGTGTGCCCTCTGGCACCACGGCGTCCGGCGGCGTCGATGGTCCCGAGCCGGCACCCGATGGCATTGGCGGGCGATAATCCTTGTTGGTGAGCATTTTGAGCGCTTCGTCCGGGCTGGGCAGATCGGCCACATACGCCAGTCGCACCAGCACCATTTCGGCAGAGGCCAGCGGACGGGGCGAGGACTGCACTTCGGCCAGACCCTTGAGCAGCATTTGCCAGGCGCGGGACAGAACCCGGACCGACAGCCGGGTGGCAAAGTCGCGACCGCGTTTCTTTTCCGCTTCGGTTGCAGCCGCATCGGAATTGGCGTCCGGTGTCAATTTCAGCCGCGTGACAAGATGGACAAAATCGGCAAGGTCGGACAGGACCACCGATGGTTCGGCGCCGATGTCATATTGAGCCTTCAATTCTTGCAAAGCGGTGGCGATATCGCCTTGCATCACCGCTTCGAACAAATCGATGACCCGGGCGCGGTCGGCAAGGCCCAGCATCTGGCGGGTGGTCTCGGAGGTGATTTTGCCTGCGCCATGGGAAATGGCCTGATCAAGCAGGGAAAGCGAGTCGCGGGCCGAGCCTTCACCAGCGCGGGCGATCATCTGCAGCGCGTCATCCTCGATATCGACTTTTTCTTTTTCGCAGATGGTCTTCATATAGGCGGCCATCTCGCCAGCATCGATGCGGCGCAGATCAAAGCGCTGACAACGGGAGAGGACCGTCACCGGCACCTTGCGGATCTCGGTGGTCGCGAAAATGAATTTCACATGTTCGGGCGGCTCTTCCAGCGTCTTCAACAGGCCGTTGAAGGCGGCGGTGGAGAGCATATGCACCTCATCGATGATATAGACTTTGTAGCGAGCGCTGACCGGCTTGTAGCGGACCGCTTCGATAATCTCGCGGATGTCATTGATCGAGGTGTGGGAGGCAGCATCCATTTCCATGATGTCCACATGGCGGCCTTCCATAATGGCCTGACAATGGGAGCCCATTTGCTGCATATCGATGGTGGGTTGATCGATCTCACCGGGAATTTCGTAATTGAGCGCACGCGCCAGAATGCGGGCTGTGGTGGTTTTGCCCACCCCGCGCACCCCGGTCATCATATAGGCCTGGGCGATGCGACCGGTGGAGAAAGCGTTGGTCAGGGTTCGGATCATCGGATCCTGACCGATCATGTCATCAAAGTTCGCGGGGCGATATTTGCGCGCCAGAACGCGATAGCCCTGATCCGACTGATGATCCGCAATGCTCATAAAGCTGTCCTGACCTGTAAAGCTGAGATTCTGTCCCTATCCATAGCAGAGGAGGCGCAAGCCCGTCACCTGTCTTGTGGTGCGCGCGCGTGATCTGTTGACAGGCTGCAAGGCGCACGAAAGCTTCGGCTGGAGCCGCGTATGTGAGGCACTGAAATGAGGGGGAATAAGTGGAAGGCTGAACAGATGACCCGCTCTGTACTCGTTGGGGCTGCTTCCTTCCGGACCTGACCCGATTGGCGAGGGGAACGTCCATTGCCAACCTTCCGCCTGTTCATATGTCATTTGTTGCGTGCTAAAGCAAGGGGCAGTGTCGATTCATTTTGCAAAACTGGAGCATTGGTATGAGCCAATTCACACTTGATCCCCAACTTGAGGGCGATAGCCTGCCTTTGCTCGAGCTTGACCTGTGCATTGTCCGGCTGATGAATGATGCGACCTATCCGTGGGTTTTGATGGTTCCCAAGCAGGATGGCCTTGCCGAGCTGATTGATCTGTCGATTGAGGATCAGCATCGATTGACTGATGAAATCCGAATTGTCTCCACTGCACTGCAATCTGTGAGCCGCTGCGATAAACTCAATGTGGCAGCCCTTGGCAATATGGTACGCCAACTCCATATTCATGTGATTGCCCGCTTTGTCGGGGATGTGGCCTGGCCCGGTCCGATCTGGGGCAAGGTGCCTGCTGTTGCCTATCAAGGGGCGACACGTGACGCCTTGATTGCTTCATTAAAGACCGCCATCATGGCCGAGCTTTAATCCCTGCCTCGCTTTCGCCCGCATCCCCTTCTTTGCACCTCACTTCTATCCAAGATCCAAGGAGTTGACCATGTCGGACTTTATTGCCCAGCCACGCCATAATCCATCTTTTGAAGGGCTGGGCTTTGCCCATAACCGACTGGATCGGGACACCGAGCATCGCACCGATGGAACGCTCAAAGATCGGATGGCACATGAGCGGGCGCGGTTTTATCTGTTTGACGGGGATCGATTGCTGGTGCGCGTGAAGCCGGATCGGTTTGACCCGCTTTATTGCGCCAAAATGGCATCCGAGCTGGGGGCAGATCTTGATCGGGTGATTTTGCTGGGCACTGACCCGGACGAGGATCATGCGCCAAGGCTGGCGGCGCCCTTGCTGGCGGAGCGGGCAGCGGACTATGAGGAGCATGACGATTATCGGCTCGAAACAATACGGGCGGTTGGGTTGAAAGACATGCTGCCATCGGACCAACTGGGTGCCGTGGCGCAGGCCCGTAGCTTGCTCAATTGGCATGAAACCCACCAATATTGCGCCAAGTGTGGCACCAAGACCCATGTGGCGCTGGCAGGCGCCCGCCGGGATTGTCCGTCTTGTGAGGCTGTGCATTTTCCCCGCACGGATCCGGTTGTGATCATGCTGGCAATCCATCGCGATGAAGAGGGGGTAGAGCGGTGCCTGTTGGCACGCCATACCCGGTTTGATTATCCGATGTTCTCAACGCTTGCCGGTTTCATGGAACAGGGCGAGACGCTGGAAGATGCAGTGCGGCGGGAAATCTTCGAGGAAGCAGGGGTCAGAATCGGCGCGGTGCGCTATCTGGCCAGCCAGCCATGGCCATTTCCATCTTCCCTGATGCTCGGTTGCTTCGCCGAAGCCCTGTCACCGGAGCTGACACTGGATGTCACCGAACTGGGCGAGGCCCACTGGTATACGCGCGAGGCCCTCAAAGTGATGATGGAACAGCCGGTTGGCTCACCGGAACCGCATGTTCCGGGTGGTTTCTCGATTGCTCACTGGCTGATCAAGGAATGGGCCGAAGCCGATCCGGCGTGAGCCGGGGGCTTGCAAGCCCTGTTTGCTCATTCTGCCGGAATGGCGCTGATCTGCTTTGAGGCTTTTTGCCGTTTGGTTTTGCGGCTTTCGGCAAAGCGCAGCATCATGTTGCGCATCGGCTGTTCGATCAGGCGAGCGGAGACCGAGGCCACAATCACAGTGGCAACCAGACTGACAATCATAAAGACCGTAAATGGCACTGTTTGCATAGGCTCAAAGATGTGCCGCCAGCCAAAGCCGAGCAGTGTCACGGCCAGAACCGGATGCCAAAGATACATACCAAAGGAAACCGAGGCGACCGGCATCAGCGGCCGCAAATATCGGCCCTTTTCAGGGGATACAAAATCGATGCAGCCTGCAATATAAAGCGCCAACGCAATCACCGCGATAGACAGGTAGCCTGACGAAGCGCCAGACATCATCAGCAGCATCGACAGGGCGAACAGGCCCCATGGCGCAAGGTGAGACTTCACCTTGACCGGGTGGCGCTGAATGCAATCGGCCAAAATCGCCCCGAGCACAAAGTCCGCCAGTACCCGATAGGCCCCCCATGTATTGGCTTCAAGCCAAGTGGGAAATGGCATCAATTCGAGCTTGGTTGCCCCTTCCAGAAGTGCAACGCAACAAAGCAGCAGGGTGACCAAACCGATCAATCCCTTGTGGCGATAGATGAGCACGAGCAGGGGAAAAGCCAGATAGGCAAACCATTCTGCCGACAAGGACCAGGAAACATAGTTGAAGCCCAGCACATCGCCCGTCCCCCAGGCATTGATCAACAACAACTCTCGACCGAGTTCCGCAAGGCTGTAGCGCTCCGGGTGCGCGGTGGAAACAAGGCCATAATGCACGGCCAGCCCGACGACACAGAAAAAGCTCAGCGTGACCAGATGCAGTGGATAAATCCGTGCCAGGCGTCTGACGATAAAGACCCGCAAAGCCTGCCAGGACTGGATGCGGTCGGCATAGTGGAACCAGATCAGCAAACCGGAAATGATGAAGAACATGTCGAGCATTGGCGTCAGACGCTCCATGCCGACATTCAGCGCCTGATAGGCCTCCGGCCCATATGCACTGAAATGATAAATCATCACCAAGATGGCTGCGATCAATCGCCAGACAGCGAATAGTCCAAAATGCGGTTTTGCTTTGTCTGTCATGGTCTTCATTCTTAACGCGTTTGCTTTAAATGCTTGGTTTTCAAGCCACTCAAACATGCCTAATGGGCTGAGAAAGGCTCTCAAATGCGGATTTCAATCAAAGATAACTGAAATGTTTTAAAGGACCTACCTTGCCTTACGAGAAACCCGAATTAACCTTACCAAGTCGGTAACCTAGAGCGGCATGAAGGCCGGCTGCAGCGCGCGCGGGCATGTGGTCACAAAAGCGTGTTCACCAATCGGGAAATCTGAGTGGTAGTATTCTTACGTATCAACTTTGCTTTATGGTGAGTTTTCAGGGGAGAGTTTCATGGAAATGAAGATCAATCGACGCACGGCACTGTTGGCAGCAGCCGGAGCCACCGGTGCGGTGCTGATGCCAAAGGTCAGCTTGGCGGATGGCCAGTCCAAAGCCATGCTGCCGATGGCCAAGGCACGCGGTTTCAAAGTCGGTTCGCTGGATGTGGTGGCCTTGCTGGCGGGGTCTGCACCGCGCGAAAATCCGCATGGCATTTTCGGCCTCAATGTCTCTGACGAAGACTTTGCCAAGGCTAGCGAAGCCAATTTCATCGGGACCGACAAGGCGCAATTCTACTTCACACCAACTCTGGTGCGCGCAGGTAGCAATGTGATCCTGTTTGACACAGGCCTGAATGCAGCAGGCATCACCGCAGCTCTGGCTGAGGCAGGCGTCAAACCCGCTGAAGTGACCCATGTGGTTATCACCCACATGCATGGGGACCATATTGGCGGCCTGATGGAAGGGAATATGCCAACCTTTGCCAATGCGGTCTATCTGACCGGGCAAAAGGAATTCGATCATTGGTCAAAGGCAGGCAACAAGAATTTCGATGCCAAGGTCAAGCCATTGGCCGAGAAGATGACGTTCCTGAATGATGGCGGATCTGTTGCATCTGGCATCACGGCAGTTGCAGCCCATGGCCATACGCCGGGTCATATGGCCTACATGCTGGAAAGCGATGGAGCGCAATTGCTGCTGATGGCAGATACGGCCAACCATTATGTCTGGTCGCTGGCCTATCCGGACTGGGAAGTGAAGTTTGACATGGACAAGGCTGCAGCGGCGGCAACGCGGCGCAAGATTCTTGGCATGTTGGCCGCAGACCGGGTGCCAATGATCGGATATCACATGCCTTTCCCTGCAGCTGGCTTCGTGGAGACGCGCGATACAGGCTTCCGCTATGTTCCGGTGAGCTACCAGCTGATGCCAGCCTAAGGCCTTGGGTGGCTGCTTTTCGGTTGCAAGACTGATGCACGCATGACAATGGGGCCCTGGATTTTCAAGATCCAAGGGCCCCATTATGTTGGCATGCTATATCTGTCTGATCTATCTGATTTATCTGGCCTTTTTGGCGTCAGATCACCTTTGCAGGCTGCATTAATGAGCAGAACGCATCGCTTTGTGAAGACTTGCGATGGTGGCGGAAGAAGTCATCGGCGGACATTGGTCGACAGAAGGCGAAGCCTTGCAGGATATCGACGCCCATGATGCGGAGAATTTCCGCATGCTCCATGCTTTCCACCCCTTCGGCCACCGAGCCGATGCCAAGGGTCCGTCCAATGTGGATGATCGAATGGACCAACTCGCGTTGATCGGCACGTTCAATAATCGGCGAGACCAGCTCACGGTCGATTTTTAGTCGATTTGGCAGCAGATGAGTCAAGCTGACGATGGAGGCATAGGCGGTACCGAAATCATCAATTTCAATATCGATGCCCATATCGCGGATTTGCCGGATATTCGCAGCCACTTGGGCGTCGCTGCGATCAAGGAACGTGGATTCGACCAGCTCGAAGGTCAATTTTTCATAGTCGATATCGAGTTTTTTGAGATTGCCGATCAAATCCTTGTCGCCCAGACGCTTGGCAGACACATTGACCGACATGCGCGGTACGTTGAAGCCTTGCTGATCAAACAGTTTCCTGGTGGCGATCACGTGGTCCAGGATCTGGGCGTCAATGGCTCCCATAACCCCCAATGCTTCGGCGGTTTCAACAAATTCGATCGGGCTGACCATGCCGCGTTCGGGATGTTGCCAACGTGCCAAGGCTTCCGCACCAACCAGTTCGTGAGTTTCAGCAGAATACTGGCCCTGATAGAAGGCGACGAATTCACGATTTTCGATGCCGCGGAGCACATCGTCAGCAAGGCGGCGTTGATGCCTTGCCTTTTGCACCAGCGGTTCGCTGAAGAAGCTGTAGCGTCCCTTGCCGGTCTGCTTGGATTGGTACAGCGCCAAGTCGGCATTCGATAGCAGCTTATCGGGATCACTGTTGGCATCCAACGCCAAAGCGATGCCGATGCTTGCACCGATGCGGCATTTGCGGCCATTGAAATCAATCGGAGCCTGCAGGGCTTCCAGTATCTCATTGCAAAGAGCAATCGGGCGTTCCAGCTCTTCATTGCTTCGGCACAGAATGATGAATTCATCCCCACCCACACGGGCAGTGAATTCATCCTCTGCAAGCACCCGGCGCAAGAGATTTGCGACTTCCACCAAGATGGCGTCGCCCGCTGCATGTCCGTAATTGTCATTGACTTCCTTGAAGCCATCAAGATCAATCTTTACCAGACATGACAGGTCATCAATGCCGGGTCCGTCGCTTGTGCGCCGATGCAACAGATCGTCGAGATAGCGCCGGTTCGGCAAGCCGGTCAGGAAATCATGCAGCGCGCTTTCGCGTATTTTTTCCTGTGCCTGCTCAAGCGCGATATAGCGGCGCTCGCTTTCGGCACGGGCTTCTTCCAACTCACGCTCACGGGCAACGTCTTCGGTGATGTCCCAGTTGACTCCGATCAGGCGATAATCGCCGCCGCGCCCCTCCAGCATTGAGCCGACCGCACGGATCGTGCGCTCTTCACCTCCAGCACGCACGATCCGGAACTGCGACTTGAACAGGCTGTCGTTACTAATAGCGTCTCTGATCTCCTGGGACACCCGCGCCAGATCATCCGGATGAAGGCTCTTGCGCCAGAATTGGTCCGAGGCGTCCTCCTCGACAGGCAGACCATAAAGCTCCTTCATGCGCCCATCCCAGAAGCTTTCGTGGGAGCTGGGGTCAAATTCCCAAATGCCGATTTCTGAGGATTGGAGCGCCATTTCAAGGCGCTTGGTCACAGTCGCAAGTTTTCTCTGATAGGCCAGATTGTTGGATAAGTGCTTCCCGCGCTCACGATAGAGACGACCTATGCCATAAATCGGTACGACAACCAGAAGAAAGATCAGGGCTCCTACGGCGCGAATGATCCAGACATTTTTCGAGGACGTGATCCATCCATCGCGCGGCGTGGCAAAGAGGATCCACTTACCAGTGCCAAAGTCGATGGACACGCTGACTGGTTTATTCTGCAGCACCTTTTCATCACCAAAAAACCGGCCCCCCTTGAGACCCTTGCCGTCACGCCCAACAAGTGCGAAATTCGCCAAGTCGTGACCGATAATGCCCGATGACTGCAACAACTTGTCCGCATCAATGACGGCGGCCAACAAGCCCCAGAAATGGTCTCGGCCACTTGGCAAATGGTTAAAGATGGGATAGCGGGCAATGAATCCGAAGCCACCCTGAACCAGATTGAGGGGGCCTGCAAAAATGGTTGTCCTTGAATTCCGGGCACGAAGCGCCATGGCCCGTTGCGCTTCGTTGCTTTTATAGTCCAGTCCCAGAGCAGCTTCGTTGCCCTTGATTGGATGGACGATTGTGACAACCAGATCTGGTGAAACTGCGAAATTGCGAATATCGCTGTGTTTGCCGGTTAAGCTGTCAGCAAGAGCAGAGAAGCGCTCTTGATCGATGTCGGGTTCTGTAGCGATGGTAGCGGCCAACCCTCGGGCCAACTCGACATTGGCCGTGATGCGTCCTTGCAGTCGCGAGCCGATCAGATTGGCCTCTTCCTGAAGATGCCTGCGCAACTCGTTATCTTCGATTTCACGGCTGATATTCTCGGCAACGAAGGTTGCGATCACGACAGCAATTGCAACAAGAAGGGCAGGCAGATTGGACGGCGTAAAGAGGAGACTGTGTGCATCTGTCGCCTCCTTCCCATTCTTTTGCTTTCGGTTCGTCAATGCAAACCCCATTTTCTGTTCGCGATCTTCCATGCTTCCACGATACAAAGGTGCCAACAAAACATTGACAAAGGATGAGCAGATCCAACGCATTTAGCAATAAATGGCCGTGGAGTTTAGAAGAACTACAACAAGATGGCGTTCAAACTTTTGGTAAAAAACAACCCAACCGTATTACCACTAATCTTTTCTGAAGTTGTTTTGTCCCACCTCACTACTATACATTCATTATTGCATGTTTCCGGTGTTCAACTGCCGATAGTCTGAATTCACCAAAGCACAGAATTGCTTTCACGCTTTTTAAGATGCGTGATAAACTGACAAAGTGTTTCACGACTTTGGGGGAGAGAAATGACTATGCGGCAGTTTCGTAGAAATATAAAAAAACTATTCCTGACGTTGACCTTGGCCTTGCCTTTGAGCGCTGGCCTGCTGCCGACAAGCCAAGCCTTTGCTGACAGCTGCTGGTGGCACAATGGGTCGTTGATGCGACTGGTCGCGCAGGGCAACAATCGATGGTTCTATTATGAGCAACCGCGTGCAGGCCTTGCAGTTGGCCCTGGCACCTTGTTGTTCAACGGCCAAAAGCAGGGAAACTGGTATGTGGGCACAGCGCGGGTCTTTTCGAAATATTGCCCCGGCTCACCAATGCCCTATCATGTTGAGGGGCCAGTCGCGCCCAACCAGCTTAGAGTGACCGTGCAAGGCAACAGGGAAGTGAATAGACGCTGTCGTCCAACAGGGCGCTGGACCACAGACACTTTGGTCTTTACCTACGCCTATAAGTGCTAACAAAAACAGCAAGGGGCAGCGCCAGCATAACCGCCTGCCCCTTCTTCCTCTGATTGGCCCCTTACCCGGCTGGGTCTTAATCCCACCTCGCCTTAAACATCCGGGCTGGGGCGCAAGGCGCGATTGGCTTCCGGCTCGGCATTGGTGTTGCGGTAGGCATGGGCCGGATAGACGCCAAGGATCTTGAGTTCCGCTGAGAAAAAGCGCAGCTCTTCGAGCGCCAGTTCCACATTGTGGTCATCCGGATGCCCTTCGATGTCGGCATAGAACTGGGTGGCAAAGAATTGGCCGCCGGTCTGATAGCTTTCAAGCTTGGTCATGTTGACGCCGTTGGTCGCAAAGCCACCCATGGCTTTGTAAAGCGCGGCTGGCACGTTGCGCACCCGGAAGAAGAAGGTGGTGACCACCGGGCCATTGCCGCGATCGGCCTTGATTGGATATTTCGACAAAATAATGAAGCGGGTGGTGTTGTGGCTTTCATCCTCGATATCCGATTTGAGAATATCAAGATCATAGATATCGGCGGCCAGATTGGACGCAATGGCGGTCTGGGTCGGATCCTTGCGCTCGGCAATCTGCCGGGCTGATCCTGCCGTATCGGCACCGATCACCGCACGCACGCCCATCTGGCGAATCACCTTGCGGCACTGACCAATCGCCATCACATGACTCTGAATGGATTTCACCTCATCAAGGGAAGCGCCACGCACGCCCAAAAGCTGGTGATGAATCGGCAGGAAATATTCACCAATGATGTGCAGGTCCGAGGTCGGCATCAGATGGTGAATGTCGGCAACGCGACCGGCGACGGAATTTTCCACCGGAATCATGGCCAGATTGGCTTCGTCATTCTGAACGGCATTAAAGCAATCTTCAAAAGTCGCCATCGGAACGGCCTCAAAGTCTGGATAGACATTGTTGCAGGCAATATGGGAATTGGCTCCGGGTTCTCCCTGAAAGACGACTTTCTTGATGGTCATGTTGGCTCCTTGGCGGGCGATCTATGGCTTGCCACGCCTGTATCGGGATGAAAAACCCGGCTGCAGCAGGACAGCCGGGGTCAGGTATCTGTCATGTGTCATCGCTGTCTTTCAGCCTGATCCTGACTATGAAATACAGGCTGGGTCCATCTCAATCAGGACTGAAAGGCGAGGATTGCTTTAGCTTTCTCAAGATCGGCAGGCGTGTCAACCCCGAGCGGCACGTCATCAATGATCGATACATCGATCCGCATGCCTGCTTCAAGTGCCCGCAATTGCTCCAGTTTTTCGCGCGCTTCGAGCGGTGAGACATTCAGACTGACGAACCGTTCCAACGCTTTGCGGCGATAACAGTAAAGACCGATATGGTGATAGAGCGGACCATCGCCAAAGGGGGCTGTCGCACGGGTAAAATAGAGCGCTCTGAGCCTGTTTTGGGATATGGGCGAGCCAACCACCTTGACCACATTGGGGTTGGTCTTCTCGGCCTCTTCGCGAATGGGAACGGCAAGCGTGGTGATATCGACAGCCGGGTCTTCCATCGGCTCCATGCAGGAACGGATCAAGGCGGGATTGATGGTTGGCTGGTCACCTTGCACATTGATCACATAGTCGAGGCGCTTGTTGGGATCAATATGCTCAAGGGCTTCAAAAATGCGGTCCGACCCTGAAGGATGGTCGGGATTGGTGACAACGGCATCGCCGCCAGCATCGCGGATGACCTGAGCGATCTGGTGACAATCTGCCGCAACCAAAACCTGTCCAATATTGGCCTGCATGGCGCGTCGCCAGACATGAACAATCATCGACTCCCCTGCGATATCGAGCATTGGCTTGTTCGGCAAGCGCACCGATGCCATGCGCGCAGGAATAAGAATGACCGATTTTCCCGGATCAATTGCAGTCGACATCAAAAAAATCCTCCAATATTGTTGAAAACGAAGCAATCTGTTGCGAAAGTCGATCCATCTTATCCGGTATTCCTATGGACATTTATTAGTAAAAGCTAGTAGTTTCCGCTTCAAACAGCCATTGCATCACCCGTTAACGCGAGCGGAACACGACATGGGCGCGTGATGTTGCTAGGATACCGTCCGTCACAAAGACCCCGGAGCAAGGACCAATGAACTTTTTCGAACTGAACAAAGCCTTTGGCGCGCTGTTGGCCGCGCTGATCTTCATCATGGTGACAGGCATGGTCACGGGCTACATTTTCCATAACGGGACCCCCGAGACCCCTGGTTACGTGATCGAGGTCGCGGACGCTTCGGAGGCTGGCGCCAAGCAAAAGGAACCAGTGGAAGAAGTCGACTTTGCCACCCTGCTTGCATCTGCTGATGTTGCCAAAGGTGAGAAAGTCACCAAGAAATGCCAGTCCTGCCATTCGTTCGAAGCTGGTGGCGGCAACAAAACCGGCCCGAACCTGCATAACGTATTTGGCCGTGCCATCGCCAGCGTCGGCGACTTTGGCTATTCTGATGCAATGAAAGAATTCTCCGCTGGCAAGACCTGGACTGCTGAAACGCTGAACACATTCCTGACCAAGCCAAAGGATCTGGTGGGCAAAACCACGATGTCATTTGCCGGGCTGAAAAAAGACAAAGACCGCGCAAATCTGATCGCCTATCTGAAAAGCCTGCAGAACTGATCAACGCCTCAGGCGAGAACAGACAAATATGGTTACAAGGCCGGGGACTTCCCCGGCTTTTTTGTGCCCGCATGAGGGCGACAACGCACTGGAATATTCCATCAGGACCGAATAGTCTTGGCCCGATGGCAGAGACACCATATGCAAGAAGAGAGGCAAGCCCCATGAAAAGCGCGTCCCATCAGGCTCTTATCATTATTGATGTGCAGAATGATTTCTGCCCGGGAGGCGCCCTGGCCGTGCCGGACGGAGATGCCATCCTTGCCCGGATCAACCATCTGCAACAGGGTTTTGATCAGATCGTGTTAACGCAGGACTGGCATCCCGCAGGGCATAAGTCCTTTGCCTCGAGCCATCAAGGCAAAGCCCCTTATGATCAAGTCACCATGCCCTATGGGGATCAGATCCTCTGGCCTGATCATTGTGTTCAGGGCAGTGAAGGGGCGGCCTTTCACCGCGATCTAGATACAGACCGGGCCTCCTTGATTTTGCGAAAAGGCACCAACCCGGCGATCGACAGTTATTCGGCCTTTTTTGAGAATGACCATCACACGCCGACCGGTCTTGAGGGTTATTTGCGCGAATGCGGGGTGGATACTGTGAAGTTGGTGGGACTGGCCACCGATTTTTGTGTGCGCTATTCGGCTGTGGACGCGGCCAAGCTGGGCTTTAATGTATCGGTGGATCTGACTGCCTGTCGAGCCATCGACATGGACGGCTCGCTCGCATCTGCTTTGCAGGATATGCGCGACCACGGGGTCCAGATCCTCAATTGATCGTCGCTGTCCTGTTTGTTGGATATCAGTCTGGTTGCGACCTGATCCTTAGGCACAGCCTTTGAAAATAGGACTTGCAACCATCGTCAGGCTGGGCCAGCCTGTCGTGCAATTTGAATTCGGGTAAGGAGACTCCATGCCTACGGATCTCGCCGCGCGCGTCTATAGCCATCGCTGGAAAATCGACCCCATCGTTCGATCTCTGATCGATACCGATTTTTACAAGCTGTTGATGGCCCAGTCGGTCTTTCACAACAGACCCAATGTGCATGTCACTTTCAGCCTGATCAACCGGTCAAAAGACGTGCCGTTGGCCGAGCTGATTGATGAAGGGGAATTGCGCGCCCAGCTTGACTATATCCGCACCTTGCGCCTGTCGCGCGGCGAAAGCACATGGCTGCGTGGTAACATGTTCTATGGCAAGCGCTCGATGTTCCAGCCCGACTTCATGGAATGGTTCGAAAATCTGACCCTGCCTCCCTATCATCTCGAGCGGGTGGGGGATCAGTATGAGTTGAGCTTTGAAGGGGACTGGCCTGCGGTGATGCTGTGGGAGATCCCTGCCCTGTCGGTGCTCATGGAGCTGCGCTCTCGCGCCATCTTGCACCAGATGGAACAGTTCGAGCTGCAAGTGCTTTATGCCCGGGCGATGACCAAGCTTTGGGAAAAGGTTGAGCAATTGCGGGCCATTGGCGACGTCAAGATCGCTGATTTTGGCACCCGCAGGCGGCATTCTTTCTTGTGGCAGGATTGGTGTGTGCAGGCCATGCATGAGGGATTGGGCGAGAATTTCGTTGGCACCTCCAACTGCCAGATTGCCATGCGGCGCGAACTGGAAGCCATTGGCACCAATGCCCATGAACTGCCTATGGTCTATTCGGCGCTGGCCAAAAGCGACGAAGAACTGGCCAATGCTCCCTATCAGGTTCTTGAAGACTGGCAGGCCGAGCATGATGGCAATTTGCGGATCATTCTGCCCGACACCTACGGCACCAAGGGCTTTCTGGAGCGGGCGCCGGATTGGTTGACTGGCTGGACAGGTATTCGCATCGACAGTGGCAATCCGGCGGAGGCAGCAGAAACCGCGCTGCAATGGTGGAGAGATCGCGGCGAGGATCCATCCAGAAAGCGGATCATTTTCTCTGACGGGCTGGATGTGGAGATGATTGCCGAACTCTATCAGCAGTTCAACCACCGGGCTCGCATTTCCTTTGGCTGGGGTACGCTGCTGACCAATGACTTCCGCAATCTGGTCGAAGGCGATGGGCTGGCTCCCTTCTCATTGGTCTGCAAGGCCGTGTCAGCCAATGGCAACCCGACGGTCAAACTGTCGGACAATCCGAACAAGGCTATGGGACCGACGAGCGAAATCGAGCGCTACAAACGGGTGTTCCAGGTCGGAGAGCAGACCGCGCAAGACATCATTGTGTAACAAGGAAAGACAAGTGCATGACCCAGCCAAGCCAGCAACGCATTAAGAAAAGCTCCAAGGATCGGGTGCGCGCAGCGGGTGAAGCGCTTGGCCTGGCGATTGATATCGTCACCATGCCCGCCTCCACCCGCACGGCGGACGAGGCAGCCAAGGCCTGCGGCTGCGCGGTGGGGCAGATCGTCAAAAGCCTCATCTTCCAGCGTCATGACAATGGCCATCTGACGCTTCTGTTAATAGCCGGGGACAATCGGGCCGATATGGATCTGGTCGCCCGTGTGAGTGGCACCAGCCTTGATCGGGCGGATCCGAAAAAGGTGCGCGCGGAAACCGGCTTTGCCATTGGTGGCGTCGCCCCGATCGGCCATTTGTGCGAGATGGAAGTCTATATGGATCCCGCCCTGTTAGGCCATGAGACCGTATGGGCCGCAGCCGGTGCGCCAAATTCGGTGTTTGAAGTCGACCCCAAGGCCTTGCAGGCGGCCACCAACGCAATATTGCTCGCCTAGGGTCTATTTTCGCAACAAACAGGCCTGCTTTAAGAGCATTATGGACCGCTCCATTGTGCCTATGATTTTGCAAGCCTTACGAAAATTTCATCGAAACTTGACACCAATCGCCACAATAGCGTCCGATTGCATCACAAAAGTGATTTGAAAATCGGGTTTTGCGCCTACATTCAATCCTATGCCTGCATTTTCGCCTACTCGACCGAATGCGCCTTTGCTAAGGTTTTGGGGAAGCCTGTAGAATTGATGACCATTTGAACTCGACGATATGAAGGAGACTGCCTCGTGTCACAAACCATGCGCCAACGCTGTTTCAAGCCCCTGCGCGCGTCCCTGATGGGACTGATGCTGCTGTCGAGTGGCGCATTCAGTGCGATGATTGCCCCGGACCGAGCCGAAGCGGTGGAATTTGAGACCTGGCTGCATGCCACCTCATTGATGGGGGATGTGAAGTATCCTGCGGGTTTCAAACACTTTGATTATGTCAATCCCGATGCGCCAAAAGGCGGCACAGCGAAAATGGCCGTGCAGGGAAGCTATGACAGCTTCAATCAGGTCATCTCGAAAGGTGATCCGGCCAGCGGACTTGGCTATCTCTATGACACATTGATGGCGCCGAGCTTTGACGAGGCCTCAACCGATTATGGCCTGCTGGCCGAAGCGACCTATGTGGGGCCGGATTATTCTTTTGTGAAATTCCGCCTCAGGGAGACTGCCAAATGGCATGACGGGCAGCCCATCACGCCCGAGGATGTGGTCTGGTCGTTCGAACAACAAACCAAACTCAATCCGCAGGTCGGTTTTTATTATTCCCATGTCACCAAGGCGGAAGTGACCGGCGAGCGCGAGATCACCTTCACCTTCGATCAGACCGGCAACCGGGAATTGCCCCATATTGTCGGCCAATTGTTGATCATGCCGAAACATTGGTGGACAGGTACGGATGCAAATGGCAACCCGCGCGATATAAGCAAGGGCACGCTGGAGCCTCCGCTTGGCTCAGGGCCCTACAAGATCGGTGATTTTTCGGCCGGCAAATATGTCACTTTCAAGCGGGCTGATGATTATTGGGCCAAGGATCTCAACGTCAATGTCGGCCGCTATAATATGGACGAGATACGAATTGAATATTTCCGTGACGACACGGTGATGTTCGAGAATTTCAAATCCGGTGGCTATGATTATCGGGTCGAGACCACGGCCCAACGCTGGGCGGTGCAATATGACTTCCCGGCAGTCAAGGATGGCCGGGTGGTCACCCAATTGTTCCCCGACACAGCGCGCGGCGTGATGGTCGGTTTCATTCCCAATTTGCGGCGCGAGAAATTCAAGGATATCCGGGTTCGGAAGGCGCTCAATTACGTTTTCAATTTCGAGGAAATGAACCGAACCCTATTCTATGATCAATATAGCCGCATTTCGAGCTATTTCTTCGGCACTGATCTGGCAAGCAAAGGCACTGCTGAAGGGCGGGTCGCCGAGTTGTTGACCGCATTGGGCGACAAGGTGCCGCCAACAGCCTTTGAGCCTTATACCAATCCCAAGGTCGAAAGCCGGGAAGACTTACGCGACAATCTGAAAAAGGCGCTCGAGCTGTTCAAACAAGCAGGCTGGGAACCGCGCACCGAGGTGGACGAAAATAAAAAGCCGAAAGGGTTTTTCCATTCCATCATGGTGACGTTGGGGCTGGCGAGCGATCCGACCAAGGTCGTCATGCGCAATGACAAGGGCGAAGCGTTCGAGATCGAATATCTGCTCAACAGCTCCGGGTTTGAGCGGGTCGCCCTGCGCCTGCAAGCCCTCTCTGGAGCGGGTCGGGATCAAACTCAACATTCGCATGGTCGACAGTTCACAATATATCAACCGTCTGCGCAGCCGTGATTATGACCTGATCTATTCGGGCTGGGCGCAGAGCCTGTCACCGGGCAACGAGCAACGGGAATTTTTCGGGTCCCAATCCGCGGACCGGGAAGGCTCGCGCAACTTTGCCGGTATCAAGAATGACGCGGTGGATGCGCTGATTGACAAGATCATATTTGCCACCGACCGGGCGGATCTGGTGGCGGCAACCAAGGCAATGGATCGGGTGCTGCTGGCCAATCACTATACGATCCCCGGCTGGACCCTGCCTGCGGACCGGATTGCACGCTGGGACAAATTCTCCCATCCTGAGCCTTTGCCGATGTTGACGGTGGGTTTCCCCGACATCTGGTGGTGGGACAAGGCAGCAGCCGTCGAAGCTAAAAATTGAACCCAGCTTTTGGGATAGAGACAGAGCCAGCCAATCAGTCGGACAGCAAGTCAGCCATGGAGCAAGACGCAATGCCAAAAGACACAGACCCGAACCAGCCAGTGAGGGCCTCGCTTACAAGGCGCGCCTTGCTCAAAAGCAGTTCTGCCGCACTGATGAGCGGTCTTTTGGGCGGCGTGGTTTTGACCATGCGACCGCTGGTGGGGTTTGCCAATGTCGAGCGGCACGGCCTGTCGGTCTTTGGTGAGCTGAAATATCCGCCGGGATTTGGCCATTTTGGCTATGTCAATGCGAATGCCCCAAAGGGCGGACGTTTCTCTTTCTCGGCGCCTAGCTGGCTCTATAATCAAAATCCGCAGACCTTCAACACGCTCAATGGCTTTGTGTTAAAGGGAGATGCTCCTCCGCGTATTGAGTTGCTGTTCGACACGCTAATGGTGCGGGCGTCCGATGAACCGGACGCGATCTATTGCCATCTGGCCCAATCCGTTGCTCTTTCAACGGACGGAAATCGGCTCACCTTTCGGCTTCGAGCCGAGGCGCGGTTCCATGATGGCTCCAAGGTGACCCCCGCTGACGTGGCTTTCAGCTATCTGGCAGTGAAGGACAAAGGTCATCCGAACCTGAAGCTCGCCTTGCGCGCGCTTGAAACAGTCGACATTTCGGATGATGGGGTGACTTTGGTCTTTGACGGCACCCAATCGCGGCAAGATCCGATCGAGGCAGCCTCGATCGTACCGGTTTTCTCAAAGGCGGATTTTGACGGCAAGGCCTTTGATGCCTCATCGCTGACCCCACCTGTCGGCTCTGGTCCCTACAAGGTCGGCCGGGTCAATCCGGGCAGCGTGATCGAATTCCACCGTGATCCTGACTATTGGGGCAAGGATCTGGCGACCGCTGTTGGGCACAATAATTTCGATATCATCCGCCTGAGCTTCAGTCGCGATTCCACCACCACCTTTGAGAGTTTCAAAAAGGGCGATCTGAATTTCTGGATGGAATTTTCCTCCAAGCGCTGGGCAACACAATATGACTTTCCGGCGGTCAATGACGGGCGGATAAAAAAGCTCGAACTGCCCGATGACCAACCGTCCGCAGCGCAAGGCTGGTTCTTCAACACCCGGCGGAGCAAATTTGCCGATCCCCGAACGCGGGAAGCCATTGCCATCACGTTTGATTTCGAATGGTCCAATGAGAAACTGTTTTTCGGCCTTTATCAACGCACCCAATCCTTCTTTGAACGCACGGCGATGAAAGCCAGCGGTAAGGCGCAAGGCAAGGTGCTGGCGTTGCTGGAGCCCTATCGGGACCAGTTGGACCCTGCGGTCTTCGGCGAACCCTATTTGCCACCGGTCTCGGATGGATCCGGGCGGGATCGCAAACTTTTGGGCCGATCGATCAAGCTCCTCAAAGAGGCGGGCTGGACCCAAAGCGAGGATGGCTGGATCAATCAAGCAGGGGAAAAGCTTGAGATCGAGCTGCTTGGCAACAGCCCTCTATTTGAGCGGGTTATCAATCCATGGGCCGAGCGGCTGTCGCTGATTGGTGTCCCGCTTCGTTTCCGGCTTGTGGATCCAGCGCAGTTTCAACGGCGGATCGATGATTATGATTTCGATCTGGTCGGGCGACGCTATTCCCTGTCGGCAACCCTTGGTCCGACAACGCGCTCCATTTGGGGGAGCGCAGCAGCAGACACCAATGGCAGTTACAATCTCTCGGGCCTGAAGCTTGCGGCGATGGATGCCATGATCGATGCAGCGCTGGCGGCCGAGAGTCGCGAGGACATGGAAGCAGCAGGTCAGGCCATTGATCGGATCTGGCGTGCTGGCCATTACTGGATTCCCAACTGGAACAAACCGGTGCACACGATTGGTCTGTGGGATGGCATCGTGGCGGCGGACACGGCCGGGCTTTATGAATTTTACCCCGAAAGCTGGTGGTGGATGAAGGCCTGACGCCTTACTCCTTGCACATTCTGGGTGCCAGATCGGATTAAAGCAGGAAAGAGAGTTCTTGGTTAACAAAGTGTTATGAGCCTTTGTGCATCACTGAGAACCAAAGAGGCAAGAACCACGTTCGCGTCAAGGGCTTAACAATCGGGCAGGCAATTCTGTGTGATAGTCATGCTCTGGGCGTGTAGGAAAATGGAGAGGGAATGGGCGCCTATATTTTACGACGTCTGTTGCTGATCATTCCGACTCTGGTCGGAATCATGGCAATCAATTTCGCAGTCATCCAGTTTGCCCCCGGCGGACCGGTTGAACGGATCATCGCGCAGGTGACCGGCACCGATGTTTCCGCCACCGAGCGGATATCCGGTGGCGGGGATTTTGCCGGAACCGGGACCGGACCATCTGCATCCAGTGGCGACGATATCACCTCGCGCTATCGTGGTGCACAGGGACTGGATCCGGACTTCATCAAGGAGCTGGAAAAGCAGTTCGGCTTTGACAAGCCGCCGCTGGAGCGCTTCGGCCAGATGCTGATCAACTATGCCACCTTCGATTTTGGTGACAGCTATTTCCGCGATATCGGAGTGCTGGAGCTGATTGCCGAAAAAATGCCGGTATCCATTTCTCTCGGCCTCTGGATGACCTTGATTTCCTACATGATTTCCATCCCGCTCGGCATCCGCAAGGCGGTCAGTGATGGCAGCCGGTTTGACGTCTGGACCAGCGCAGTGGTGATCATCGGCTATGCCATTCCGGGCTTTCTGTTCGCGGTTCTGCTGGTGGTTCTGTTTGCCGGTGGCTCCTTCTTTGACTGGTTCCCGCTGCGCGGACTGTTCTCGGACAATTTTGACCAATTGAGCTGGTGGCAAAAGATCCTCGACTATTTCTGGCACTTGGCCCTGCCGCTGACCTCGATGGCACTGGCTGCCTTTGCCACCACGACGCTTTTGACGAAAAACTCCTTCCTTGACGAAATCCGCAAGCAATATGTGGTGACCGCAAGGGCAAAGGGTCTGACCGAACGGCAAGTGCTGTATGGCCATGTCTTCCGCAATGCCATGCTGATCATCATTGCCGGTTTCCCCGGTGCTTTCATTGGCGCCTTTTTTGGCGGCTCACTGCTGATCGAACAGATTTTTTCTCTCGACGGGCTTGGGCTTTTGTCATTTGAAAGTGTCATCAACCGCGATTATGCGGTGGTCTTTGCGACCCTCTATATCTTCTCTCTGATGGGGTTGGTGGTCAGCCTGATTTCCGATCTGACCTACATGTTGATCGATCCGCGGATCGACTTTGAAAGCCGGGAGGTCTGATGATGCGATTGCCTTTCTCACGCAAAAAAGACCCTTCCAGCCAGACGCCGGGCTTCTTTGAAAGCCTGTCACCGATCAACAAGCGCCGACTGAAGAATTTCAAATCCAACCGGCGCGGCTATGTTTCGCTTTGGCTGTTTGCCATCCTGTTTTTTCTCACCCTGTTTGCCGAGTTGCTCGCCAACGACAAGCCTTTGCTGGTCTCCTATAAGGGTGAATTCTTGTCTCCTTTGGTGACCGATTATCCGGAAAGCAAGTTTGGCGGCTTCTTGCCCAAAACCGACTATCATGACCCGGTGATTCAGGACGAGATCAACGAGAATGGCTGGATTCTCTGGCCACCGGTGCGTTATGGCTACCGGACGGTCAATATCGATTTGCCCACCCCTGCCCCCTCACCGCCAAGCTGGATGCTGGACAAGGAGACCCGGTGCGCGCCCTATGATTTGGGCGTTGAAGATCGCAATTGCTCTATCGGTAACTGGAACTGGCTGGGGACCGATGATAGCGGGCGGGACGTGCTGGCACGCCTTATCTATGGCTTTCGGATTTCGGTGCTGTTTGGCCTGACGCTGACGCTGTTTTCCTCGATCATCGGGGTCGCTGCGGGCGCGGTACAGGGCTATTTCGGCGGTCTGACGGACCTTCTGTTCCAGCGCTTTATCGAAATCTGGACCTCTGTACCACAGCTCTATCTGCTGCTGATCATCGCCGCCATCATCACACCAAGTTTCTGGATTCTCCTCGGCATCCTGATGCTCTTTTCGTGGGTGGCCTTGGTGGGTGTTGTGCGCGCGGAATTCTTGCGGGCGCGAAACTTTGAATATGTCTCGGCGGCCCGCGCTCTTGGGGTGGCCAACGGGACCATCATGATGCGGCATCTGCTGCCCAATGCCATGGTGGCGACCCTGACCTTCATGCCTTTCATTCTCAATGGATCGATCACGACGCTGACCTCGCTCGACTTTCTCGGCTTCGGCCTGCCTCCCGGCTCGCCATCGCTCGGGGAGCTGCTGGCGCAGGGCAAGAAGCACTGGGAGGCCCCATGGCTGGGTCTCACCGGTTTCTTCTCGATCTCGATCATGTTGAGCTTGCTGATTTTCATCGGCGAAGCGGTGCGCGATGCCTTTGATCCGCGCAAGACATTTCAGTGAGGGGGTGAGAGTATGAGCAACAACCAAACGCCCCTTTTGCAAGTTAAAGACCTGTCCGTTGCCTTCCGTCAGGATGGCATGGAGAAGCTGGCGGTCAACCAAAATCTCCTTCAGCCTTGATCGCGGCGAGACTTTGGCCCTGGTTGGCGAATCCGGCTCTGGCAAGTCGGTGTCGGCCCTGTCGGTCTTGAAGCTGCTACCCTATCCGTCCGCCTCCCATCCATCGGGCAAGGTGTTGTTTGATGGGGTTGATCTGCTCGATGCCAATGATAAATTGCTCCGCTCAGTGCGCGGCAATCGGATCTCGATGATCTTCCAAGAACCGATGAGTTCCCTCAACCCGCTGCACACGGTCGAGCAACAGATCGGCGAGGTTCTGTCGATCCATCACGGCATGGGCGAGAAACAGGCCCGCGCCCGGGTGCTGGACCTGCTCGAAGATGTGGGCATTCGCGAGCCGGAAAAGCGCCTTAAAAGCTATCCGCACCAATTGTCCGGTGGTCAGCGCCAGCGGGTGATGATCGCCATGGCTTTGGCCAACGAGCCTGAAATCCTGATTGCTGACGAGCCAACCACGGCATTGGATGTGACCGTTCAGGCGCAAATCATCGAATTGCTGCGTGAGCTGCAAAAGAGCCATAACATGGCGCTTCTCTTCATCACCCACGATCTTGGCATTGTCGAAAAGCTGGCCGACAAGGTTTGCGTGATGACCGATGGCGAGATTGTCGAGAGTGCCCCAACGGCGGAGCTTTTTGCCAATCCCCAGCATAGCTATACCAAGCATTTGCTATCGTCCGAGCCAAGCGGCAGGGCCCTTCCGGTGGCAGATGACGCGCCAATCTTGCTCAAAACCGAGGATCTCAAGGTCTGGTTCCCGATCAAGCGGGGCTTTTTGCGCCGCACCGCTGGCCATATCAAGGCGGTGGACGGGATTTCCCTGTCGATCCGGGCAGGCGAAACACTGGGCATTGTGGGGGAATCCGGGTCCGGCAAGACCACGCTGGGGCTCGCTCTGTTGCGGATGATTTCCTCAGATGGCCCGATTGTCTTTCAGGGCAAGGGGCTTGAGCAGCTTGATAACAAGGCGATGCGCGACAAGCGCCGGGACATGCAAATCGTGTTTCAGGATCCGTTCGGCTCCCTGTCGCCGCGCATGTCGATCGATCAGATTGTTGCGGAAGGGTTGGCCATTCATGCACCGGACCTCAGCGCCGAGGAACGGGATGCCAAGGTGGTGCAGGTCTTGAAGGAAGTGGGCATTGACCCGGAAACCCGGCATCGCTATCCGCATGAATTTTCCGGCGGCCAAAGGCAGCGCATTTCAATCGCGCGAGCCATGGTGCTGGAGCCTTCGTTCGTGATGCTCGACGAGCCAACCAGTGCGCTTGACATGAGCGTGCAAAGCCAGGTGGTTGATCTGTTGCGCGATCTTCAGGCGCGCCACGGTCTGACCTATCTCTTCATCAGCCACGACCTCAAGGTAGTACGGGCTCTGTCCAACCGGGTGATGGTGATGCGACAGGGCAGAATTGTCGAAGAAGGGGATGTCGAGCAGATTTTCAACGCACCGGAAACCGACTATACCAAGGCCCTGATGGCTGCCGCCCTAAGGATGGAAACCGCACCGACCGGCGTCGTGGCAGACTGACGGTTTTTCAGAAAGACCAAGACAATGAATATTCTCCTCTATGCCAAGGGCTGGGACATGGATGCCTGGGCGACGCGCATTCGCAAGGAATTGCCTGACGCCAACATCGTCACGCCGGATACACTCAACGACCCTCAAAGCATCGATTATGCGATGGTCTGGAAACCGGAGCCGGGATATCTGGCGCGCTTGCCCAATCTCAAGGTGATCTGTTCGCTGGGAGCCGGAGTCGATTTCCTGATGGCCGATCCGGATTTGCCCAAAGTGCCGGTGGTGCGGGTGATCGACCCGGATCTGACCGGACGGATGAGCGAATATGTGCTGCTGCAATGCCTGCTGCATCACCGCCGAACGCTGTCCTATTTGCGGTATCAAGCAGCTGGCATATGGAAGGATCAGGCCGATGCGCCGGCCCGCGATGTGCGTGTCGGGGTGTTGGGGCTTGGTGTGCTCGGCCTTGATGCGACCAGGAAACTGCAAATGGTCGGCTATGACGTGGCTGGCTGGAGCCGGTCACCCAAACAGATCGAAGGCCTTGTAACCTATAGCGGTGAGGATGGGCTTGAGGCAATGGCCGCGCGGACAGACATTCTGGTCTCGCTGTTGCCGCATACGCCTGACACCGAGGGGATGCTCAATCTTCATCTGTTCCGCAAGCTTGCACAAGACGGGCCGCTGGGTGGTCCGGTGGTGATCAATGCCGGGCGTGGCAAGCTGCAGGTCGAGCGTGATATCATGGAAGCGCTCGATGAGGGTAGCTTGATCGGTGCATCACTCGATGTGTTCGAGCAAGAGCCTTTGCGCGATGACAGTCCGATCTGGTCGCATCCTTCGATCATCTTGACCCCACACAATTCGGCAGTCAGCGACCCGACCACCACCACGGCCTATCTCTCGCGTCAATTGAAGCTGTTTGAAGCGGGCGAACCGATGGAAAGCGTGGTTGATCGCAAGGCGGGATATTGATCCCCACCCTGTTTTTGCTTGCCTTGAAATGGCTATCCTTCGATTGAGCCTTGGCGCAATTGCTTTTTGGATGGTTGACTTGATCTACAATCAAATGTCTCCTGTGCCATTATACCAAATTGCTGTTTCAAGGAGACTGGATTGTGAAAGGACTGTTGTGGGCTTTGATTTTGCTGGCCCCGTTGCCCGCATGGGCGGACGGGTTCGGCTTTGAAACACCTTCCGGCAATATCTATTGTAACGGGCATGTCAGCAATGGTGGCGGCATTTCCTGCGAGATTGTTGTGCGCCATGGCCAGCTGGCCAGCCCGAAACCGGCCTCCTGTCAACAGAGCTGGGGCCATAGTTTTTCTCTTAAGGGGTCAGGGGCAGCCGAATTGGTCTGCGCGCCCAAACCATCGCGGGTCGGCTATTCCGAAATTGCCAATTATGGGCAGACCGGCACGTTTGGCGATATCACCTGTCACTCAGAACGCACCGGGTTCACTTGCAAGAATCTGAGCGGTCATGGATTTTTCCTCTCCCGCCGCAAGCAGGAAATATTCTAAAAACAAAGCCAAAAGGACGGTCGTTGCCTTGTGGGCAGGCAACGCCCGCCCCCTTCTCAGCCCTTAAAGCGTCAGCCGTCTCACCGCACGCAAATCGCCATATTCGTTCGCGGCGATGCGGGTAAGCGCATCAGACAGAGGCTCCTTGGCCACGGCCATATGGTGGCCATTGGCGTGCAGCAAAGTTTCCCCGTCACACATCACACCGACATGGCCGGGCCAGAAAAGCAGATCGCCACGCTGCAGGGTGGGCAGCCCTGACGCCATGTCAAGTGGGCTACCGGCCTCTTTTTCCTGCATTGAAGCATCGCGCAACATGGGGATACCGGCCATTTCGCAGGCAATCTGCACCAAGCCGGAGCAATCGATGCCAAGGGAGCTTTTGCCACCCCAGAGATAAGGGGTGCCGATCAGGCTTTCCGCAACGCTGACAAAATCCTCTGCCTTTTGCTCGCGTTCCACAACATGCTGGGCGACGATCCATCCCGCCTCGCCATTGGGCATCGGCAGATTGATCAATTTGCGATAGCGGGTGCCGCGCACCACTTCTTCCTCGCCCAGCACCACGCCAGCGCCCATCGACAAGAAGGTGGCGGCAGGGAATTTCAGATCCGGCCCCGGATAGACAAAGGAGCGCACGGCGCTGACTGTGTGGGTCGGCTCGCCAGCGGTGAATTCATCGGACAGATGACCAGAATAGGGCCCGATGGCGTCGGTTGGCATATAGCCAACATAGCCATCGCCAGCCAGCTGGACCCAGCACCAGCCCTTGTCGTCCTCATCAAACACATGCACCACTTCGCCCAACATTGCCTGGCTATCAAGTTTGCTGCGGCCATCGGGTGCGGCTTTCAACGGCGCGACCGGCACGCGGACACGCATCACTTGGGGGGCAACAAAACGGTCTGCCTCAACCTGCCCTTCAAGACGTTTGTCGGCGAGGTCGGGACGGTAGGCATTGAGAGACGGATTGAGCATGGATTTTTCCTGATTGGGGGGCTTTCGCATCAAGACTTGGCTGTCACGCATTCACTGCGCAAGCGCGGCGGTGGTCTTGACGATCTTGTCGCCCAGAGACTGCACATAGCGGGCTCCTTTGACCGTACGCAGGATGACGACATTGCGCTTGTCCTGATCGTCGCGGCGGCGGGTCAACAGGCCCATACGACCCATCGTATCGAGCGCTCTTGTGATGGCGGGTTTGGTAACGCCCAGTTTAGCCGCAAGACCGCGCACCGTGTGGGGCGGGGTTTCGAGATAGACGGTGAGCAAAACGGTCATCTGCCGGGCTGACAGATCCGTGTCATCTTCCAACACCAGATCGTGGGTGACATCGTGCCATAATTTCAACGCCTGGCTTGCGCTCATTGTCGTCGCCATTCAACACCTTGCCTGTTGGCCAATCCGATCTCGTTACGGCTCCGGTATAATGTGCGCTGATTCATCATCTGGATTCAAGTGGGTAGGGGATTGCCACTGAGCGGCAATCCCCGTTTGCGTTGACTTATTTGGCGTATTTGGCCTTCAGATGGCTGTAAATGGCACGGATGGCCTGTGCTTCACCACCTTTTGGCCGCGCCGGTTGGGCCGCTGGTGCCCAGCCAAAAATGTCGAAATGAACCCAGCTACGGGTCTTGTCGACAAACCGGCGCAGGAACAGGGCGGCGGTGATCGAACCGGCAAAGCCCCCTGAGGAAATATGGTTCACATCGGCAATGTCGGACGACAGATTGCCATCATAGCCAGGCCAGAGGGGCATATTCCAAAGCGGATCCCACTGTTTGCGGCTTTCCTCCGAAAGGGAGGCGACCAGATCCGCATCATCGCTGTAGAAGGGAGGGAGATCCGGGCCGAGCGCCACACGGGCAGCACCGGTCAGGGTGGCCATATCAATCATCAGCTCCGGCTCTTCCTCATCGGCCAGCGACATGGCGTCGGCCAGCACCAGACGGCCTTCGGCATCGGTGTTACCGATTTCGACGGTCAGGCCCTTGTGGCTGCGAAGCACATCGCCGGGGCGGAAAGCGTTGCCAGAGACGGAATTCTCAACCGCCGGGATCAGGACGCGCAAACGCACCGGCAATTGCGCCGACATGATCATAGAGGCAAGGCCAAGCACGTTGGCAGCGCCGCCCATATCCTTTTTCATCAGCAACATGGAAGAGGATGGCTTGAGATCGAGACCGCCCGTATCGAAGCAAACACCCTTGCCAACGAGGGTGACCTTTGGCGCGCTCTCATCGCCCCAGACAAAATCAAGCAGGCGCGGCGCGCGTGGAGACGCTCTGCCAACCGCATGGATCATCGGGAAATTGTGGGCGAGCAGCTCCTCGCCCTTGATGACGGTGAGGACGGCACCGTGGGTATCAACCAACCCCTTGGTAACCGCTTCGAGTTCATCAGGGCCCATATCGCTGGCCGGGATGTTGATCAGGTCACGGGCCAGATTGCTACCCTTTGCCTGACGCAGAACCTCTTCGCGATCAATGCCTTGAGGCCAATCAAGTTCCGGCATCGGTTTGGTATTTTCCTTGTAGCGATCAAAGCGATACGCCCCGAGATGCCAAGCCAATGTCGCCAGAAACAAAGCCTGCTCATCATCCGCCAAAGCGCCTTCGATCACATAGTGATAGTGGCCTTGTGGCAAGCGCACCGGCAACAGACCAGCCAGCAATGGCGAGCGGGTGGTGCTCTTTTCCGTGCCGATGCCGAACAGGACCGCTTCAATGGAGCCATCAAGGGACGGAATCAGGCAAATCTCCCCTTCCTTCGCCGTAAAGCCTGTGCTTTGCACCCATTGGGTGGCTGTGGCCGACATGGCCTTGGGCACCTGGCTTTCCCAATCGGAAGCGACGAAATGGATTGGCGTGGATTTGGCTTGTTCAGACATGCTTTGCGAATTTCCCGAGAAGTTGCCCGATGCCCGATATGGCGGGACGGCATCGGATGGAATCAGACCGCCGATCAAGGCCAAATCCTACTGCAAGCGCCTGCGGAAGGGAATGATTGAATGGATCAGATAACTCCCTTTTCGATCAGTCTCAGGCGAGGCAACCAAGGTCCCAATCCATGCAATTTGCACGAATTAACCAAGCATTAGGGTTAATTGTTTATTGATGAGAGGAGAAAGCATCGAGCAACAGCCCGTCCACATCTGAAGGGGCGACCTGTTGCCGTTCCGCACGAGGATTGCGTCATGACAAGTGGTTCCTTCACCCGCTCCCCTGCCCCCTCCCCCACACGGGCGCGCAAAGCCATTCTGGTGGCTTCTGTTGCGATATTGGTGGCTGTGTCGGGTTGTTCATCGAACAAGAAAAGCGTCTCGGCGTCTGATCATCAGCGCACGGGTTATGCCACCGAACAGGCCCTGCAGGACTCCATCCGCTATTGGGAAAAGCGCTACAAGAACAACCCCAAGGATGTCAAAGTGGCGCTGAATTACGGCACCGCCTTGCGCTATGCAGGCCGCTATGAGCAGTCTTTGGCCGTGCTTGAAGCGATTGCAGCAACAAGACCATCGGATCGCATCGTGCTGGCAGCCTATGGAAAGGCGTTGGCTTCGGTTGGTCGTTTCCAGCAGGCCCTCACCGTATTGCAGCGTGCTCAAACACCGACCACGCCGGATTGGCGGTTGGAGTCGGCCATAGGTGCCATTCATGACCAGTTGGGCAACTTCTCC
Source organism: uncultured Cohaesibacter sp. (assembly GCA_963676965.2). Classification (GTDB taxonomy): domain Bacteria; phylum Pseudomonadota; class Alphaproteobacteria; order Rhizobiales; family Cohaesibacteraceae; genus Cohaesibacter. The sequence continues at coordinate 30,610 of CAXXSO010000081.1, read as the reverse complement.
ACCGCCCGCGATCATTATGACAAGGCCCTGCTACAGGCACCCGGCGCACCGAGCGTGCTGAGCAATTATGGCTTGTCCTATTTGCTCGAAGGGGATCTGTCCTCCGCAGAGGGTTACTTGCGCGAAGCAGCCAAACAGCCGGGTGCGGACAGCCGGGTGCGGCAGAATCTGGCGTTGGTTCTGGGGCTTCAGGGTAAATTTGCTGAAGCGGAAGCCATTGCCAGCAATGAATTGTCGCCGCAACAGGCTGCCGCCAACATGGCTTATCTGAAGGCCATGCTGAAAGAACGTGGTAACTGGAAGAACCTTAAAAAGCAGGGTTGATCGCTCTCCCGCTTTTCAAAAAGTTGCCCTGACATACAAAAAGGTCGATGCATAAGATAAGCATCGACCTTTTTGTATCATGTGCTTTCTGTGTTTCGTTGACGCTTTAGCCCCAGAAAGAAATGGCAGCAGGTCCCAGAACTGCGACGAAAATCGCAGGCAGGAAGAACAGGATCATCGGAACCGTCAGTTTGGGTGGCAGAGCAGCTGCCTTTTTCTCGGCGGCCGTCATGCGCATGGCGCGGTTTTCGTTGGCCATGACGCGCAAGGCATCGCCGAGCGGCGTGCCGTAGCGTTCAGCCTGAATGAGCGAGGTCATCACCGATCGCACGCCTTCCAGACCGGTGCGTGAGGACATGTTCTCATAGGCGGTCTTGCGATCCTGAAGATAGGACAATTCCGCCGTTAGCAAGGTCATTTCTTCGGCCAGTTCGACGCTTGCCTTGCCGATTTCCGCTGCCACCTTCTGGAAACCGGTTTCTGCGGTCATGCCGGACTCAACGCAAATCAGCAGCAAATCAAGCGCATCCGGCCAAGCACGGGTTATAGAGGCCTGCCGTTTGGAGATCTGGTTGCGGACATAAAGCGCTGGTGCGTAATAGCAGGCATAAGCAAAGGTCAGCGAGAGCAGGATCTTGACCATCGGCGGATAGTCAGGCTTCAGCACGACAAACAGATAAAAGAGCGCAATGGCAAGACCAATCATTGGCCCGACGATCCGGGCAAAGGTGAAGGTCATCAGATGATTTTCCGTGCGGAAACCGGCCTGTTTCAGACGCGCGCGGCTTTCCTTGTCGCCAAAAGCATTGCGCATGTTGAAGCGGTCGACAATGCTCATGATCAACGCCTTGGGCTCCTGGCGCAGGGAAATCTTTGTGCGACCATCAGAGGTCAGGGCAGCTCGTTCGCGGCGGCGAATCTGTTCGCGCTCGGTTGCCACCTCCTTCATCCGGTTGCCCAATTTATCCGGTTGCAGGAACGGCATGGCGGCGGCAAGGATTGATGCGACCACCGCAATGGCTGTCATCACCGAGAAAATATCCTGAATGTCAAAGCCAATCATGTTCCGTGTTCCTTGTCAGACCCAGTGTTCACCCGGCAGTTTTTTGGGGGTCAAATGTCGAAATTGATCATGCCGCGCATCATGATGATGCCGATGGCCATCCAAACGAAAGTCGCCGCCATCACCATATGGCCCAGCTGGCTGGTGAGCATCACCATGATGTAATCGGGCGAGGTCAAATAGGTCATAACGCCGATGACGAACGGCATGGCTGCAATGATCGCCGCCGACGCCTTGGCTTCCATGGACATCGCCGAGATTTTTTCCTTCATCTGGGCGCGTGCGCGCAGAACCCGCGACAGGTTGCCCAAAGCTTCCGACAGAGAGCCACCTGCCTGCGCCTGAATGGTAATTACGATTGCGAAGAAATTGGTTTCGGCAATTGGCACCCGTTCATGCAGGCGAGGAACCACTGCGGACAGGGGCAACCCCATAGCCTGTTCGTCAACCAGACGCTTGAATTCGGAGCAAACCGGTTCAGCGGTCTCGCTTGATGCAATAACAATGCAGTCGCCCAGCGGTAGACCGGTGCGGATACCACGCACGATGACGTCAATGGCATTAGGGAATTCCTTGATGAATTTGTTGATCCGCTTCTTGCGTTTACGGGCGAGCCAGAAATTGGGCAAGCCGATCACCCCAACAAAGCCAACACCGGTGGAGGCCATCAGGCCCATGCCTCCGATTAGGGCAGCCAGGAAGCAAACGACACCAGAGATAACGCTATAGATGCGGAAGGTGCGAGGCGTTATCTCCAAGCCGGCCTGAATGAGGCGGGCGGCCAGGGTCTGCTTCTTCTTGACACCTTTTTTCTGATCTTCCTCGATCTTTTTCAGATTGCTTTCAAGATCCTTGCGGCGATCAGCACTGGCGGACCTCAGTCGCTTGTCAGCGAGATGGACGCGGCTCATCGAAATGGTTTCCATCCGCTTGCGACGCAGATGATCCTTGGACAGCTTGGGATAGAACAAGCCCCAGCCAATGCCAAGCACGGACAAAACCACGAGCGCAAACAACGCAATCGTGAAGATCAGGTCACCTGTGACGAAGTCCATGTTCGCTCCTTGGTCTTTGTTGTCTCACTCAAGGGCCCTTGCTGTCGGCAGATCCGACACCAAGACCTCAAACAATCAGAAGCCATCGCTGTCGGCTGCCGCATCCAGCGCGGCAGCAAGATTGGCTTCTTCGTTATAGTATCGGGCCCGCTCCCAGAAAGCCGGGCGACCGATGCCGGTGGATTTGTGCTTACCGATAATCTTGCCGTTGGCGTCTTCACCCTGAATCTCATAAAGGAACAGATCCTGAGTGGTGATAACGTCGCCTTCCATGCCCGTGACTTCGGTGATATGGGTGATGCGGCGCGACCCGTCACGCAGGCGAGAGGCCTGAATGATCACATCAATCGAGCCGACGATCATTTCCCGAATCGTGCGGGTGGGCAGGTCATAGCCCCCCATGGTGATCATGGCTTCCATACGGGACAGGGCCTCACGCGGGGAGTTGGCGTGAAGCGTACCCATTGAACCATCGTGACCGGTATTCATCGCCTGCAACAAGTCAAAGGCCTCGAAGCCACGCACCTCACCCACGATGATCCGCTCAGGACGCATACGCAGACAGTTTTTGACGAGATCGGTCATGGTGATCTGGCCTTCGCCTTCAAGGTTCGGCGGACGGGTTTCCAGACGTACCACATGGGGCTGCTGCAATTGCAACTCTGCGGCGTCTTCACACGTGATGATGCGCTCGTCTGTCTCGATATAGTTGGTCATGCAATTGAGCAGCGTCGTCTTGCCCGAACCGGTACCGCCAGAAATGACCAGGTTACAACGGACCTTGCCGATGATCTTGAGGATGCGCGCCCCTTCGGGCGAGATCGACCCGAACTTGACCAATTGATCAAGGGTCAGTTTGTCTTTTTTGAATTTACGAATGGTCAGACTCGGACCGTCAATGGCCAGAGGAGGCGCGATTACGTTGACACGCGATCCATCAGGCAGTCGGGCGTCACAGATCGGGCTTGATTCATCAACCCGGCGGCCAACCTGTGACACGATCCGCTGACAGATATTCATCAGCTGGCCATTGTCACGGAAACGGACATTGGTCAGAAAGACCTTGCCAGAGGTTTCGATATAGGTCTTCTCGGCCCCATTGACCATGATATCGGCAATGTCATCGCGGGCCAGCAAGGGTTCCAGCGGACCATAGCCCAGCACATCGTTACAGATATCATCAAGCAGTTCTTCCTGCTCGGCGATGGACAGGACGATATTTTTCAGCGCGATGATTTCGGAGACGATATCGCGAATTTCCTCGCGTGCCGTCTCCGCATCCAACCGCGCCATCTGGGCCAGATCGATGGTATCGATCAGCGCCCCGAAGACGGAGGTCTTGATGTCAAAATATTGTTCGGAGCGGCCAGCCTGAGCGGTTTCCTCGATCGGCTGATAATTTACCTCGACCGCCTTTTTATAAGAATCGTCATCCTTCTTCTTGGCCTCAGATTTGGCCGGAGAAGATTTGGGCGCCGCAGGGATTTTCCGAGCTCCATCTGTTCCACGTTTTCCGAACATATACTCTCACCCGTTACTTCGACTTTTTCAACTTGCCCAACAATGGTGCAAGCAGGGACTTACCGACTTTCGGCGCTTCGGAGCGGCCGGTAATGTCAGCGGCGATGGTATCGAAAATGTCTGCGGTCTTTACGCTCGACCCCAGTTCGCTGATCATCTGACCATTGTTCGCAGCCATGCCGAAAGTGGCCGGATCGAACGGAAGTTCGATATAGTCGGCCCGCTCAAGAGCGGCAGCAAATTCCTTGGCCTTGATTTCCGGACGTTTCTGCATGCCCGTCTGATTGATCACCAGATGAGGCGGCTTGTCACCGCGGCGCTCCTGACCAAGCATATCAAGCATGTTCTTGACATTGCGCAAGTTCGCCAGATCCGGCGCTGCGGTAATGACAATCTCGTCTGCATTGAGCAGCAACTGACGGTTCCACTCCGTCCAGATATGGGGCAAATCCATCACGATGAAGGGCGCGCTATTTTGAAGCAACTCCATCATGTGGCCGAAAAATTCACCGTCATAATCACAAGTCTGATCCAAAATGGCCGGGGCAGTCAGCAGGCTGAGGCGTTCGGAGCATTTGGTCAGCAGGCGCTCAAGGAACTGATCATCAAGACGATCCGCCGCCTTGATGGCGTCCGCAATGGTCTGGGGGGGATCTTCATTGAAATCGAGCCCGGTCGTCCCGAAGGCGACGTCAAAGTCGGAGATGATCACATCTTGTTGATATTTCGAAGAAATCGACCAACCGACATTGTGTGCGATTGTTGACGAACCAACCCCACCCTTTGCACCAATGAAGGCAACGGACTTGCCAAGCGGTTCAGTTTCGGGGTTGCCGAACAGGTCGCCCAGCGACTTGATCAATTCAATCTGGCCGACCGGTGCGACGATATATTCCGATACGCCACGACGGACGAGATCGCGATACATCTGTACGTCATTGATATGACCAATCAACACCACCTTGGTGCCAACGTCGCAAACTTCGGCCAGCTTGTCGAGGTCGCCGATCAGTTGCTCGTAGCTTTGATTGGCTTCCAGCAGAATAAGGTTTGGTGTCGCGGCTTCGGAGAAGAATTCCGTCGCCGAACGAATGCCACCCATCACCGTCTTGAGGTGAACGCGCGCCATCCGTCGATCAGAGGCGATTGCTTCAATCGTTTCGTAAATCTGGGGTGTATCGCAGAAGGCATGAATCGACACGCGCGGAAGCGGACGAATTTCTGCCAATTCTTCCGCACCTGCGCTGGCAAATTCCTGCTCGAATGCCGCTAGGTCATTTTCCAGTTCAAAACTGGTATCAGGGGCTCTTTGCTCACTCATTTGCTAACCTCTGAACTCGTGCCTACGTTGCTGCCCAAATCCTTAGACCAGGTGGCCTCACCATTGCGATATTTCTCGTTTACCGTACCCCGGCGCATGCTATCGCGGGCATCCCAGCCACGCGGCTGTACCAGATCCTGAGGATTGGCAACCATGGCAGCAAGGTTTGCCTGTGTGCTGCAACCAAAATCGAAATAGCTGCGATTGTCTCGCTGATGGCCCAGATCCTTCGGATGGGTGCCACAGGGCAGGGTCTTGGCCTCGACCCGCGGATAGGCCAACCGAACTGGTGCATCGGTCGCACCGGCTGCCCCGTAGGAGATCATGTCGATCTGGCCGGGTTTGACGCCAGAGCGCATCAGCTCGGTGCGCACCTGTTTGGCCATGTAGCCAGCATTGCTTTCATTTTCAGCGCCTGACGGCACCATGATCTGAATGACAGCGGCATTCTCGTGGCTGAAGTCACGGGCATAAGCCGCGATGGCCGACCGGGATGACGGGGTCAAATTTTCACTATGAACACCAACCGGAATGTCGATGGTTCTTGCGGATTGTTGCAAGGTGATCGGATGGCGCAGGCGATAGTCATCGCTGACCGAGCCCGTGATTTCGCGTTTGCTGTCACAGGCAACCAGCGTCAGGGCGCAGGCGGCGATTGTAGCCGCCTTGAGCAACCGGCCAGAGAGCATGATCTGCGATTGTGTATCGGACATCGAAACGACCTCTTTCAAATTCTTCATCTCTCGGCCCTCAATCATAGCTATAGCCAAAGCGGCCGTGATACCGGACCCCTTTGCGGCCCTTGCCACCGCTCATGTCGTAACGGCGGGTGAGCTGGCCAAGGAAAATGGCGTTCATGTCGGATACCGGCTCAACATTCTTGGTGGGAAGCGAGGCTTTCGATTTGGCAATCGGCTGAACAATATAAGGGGTGACAAAGATCACCAGTTCGGTTTGGCTGCGCTTAAAGTCGCGAGAGCGGAATAGCTGACCAAGAATGGGTAGATCCTTGAGGAACGGGAAGCCGTCAATATTCTGACGGATTTCGTCACGCAACAAGCCTGCCATGGCCATGGTGCCGCCAGATGGTAGCTCGACGGTGGTCGAGGAACGACGTACCCGAAGGCCAGGAATATTGATCGAGTCTGTCGAACTACCCAAGCGCACGGAGGTATCAGAGGAAATTTCCGACACTTCAGTCTTGATTTGCATACTGATGCGATTTTCCGATACCACCACCGGCCGAAAGCCGAGGCCAACACCAAAAGGTTTGAATTCGATACCGATCTTGCCGTCGTCATAGCCAACTGGAACCGGGAATTCACCACCGGCCAGGAAGTCGGCCTTTTCACCGGAAATGGCGGTCAGATTGGGTTCGGCCAGAGTTCGGATAAGACCAGCGCGTTCCATTGCCTGTAGCGTGCCGCTCATATAGTCGGAAGCCGAGCCAACGCGCAAGCCAAGGACCGTTTGGGACAGCTTGACCAAGGTGGCGGAAAATGGGTTTTCCGTCAGACCAGCACCCGCGACCTTGCCAGCCGTGAAAGAGCCCTGGAGGTTGATACCCAGCTGTTTCAGCGCAGTGCGTTCCACTTCAGCGACCGTCACCCGCAGCTGCACCTGCTCGCGTGCCTGCACCGCAATATAATTGCTTACCTTTTTCTTGTCGCCAACATAGGTGGCGGCCAGATCCATGGCTTTCTGGCTGTCTGCCGGGTTGCGCACGGCGCCTGACAAGGCAATGCCTTCGCCCACCCCTTCGACCTGAATGTTGGAGCCCGGAATCATCCGACGTAGCATGGCGGCAAGGGCTGAATTGTCACGCGCAACATCGATTTCAAAACTGGCGATCTGACCACCGCTGCCATCAAACAGCACCACATTGGCCTGTCCAACCTTCATCCCGATGATATAGACCCGACGCGCCTTGCGGACGACGGCATCGGCCACGGCGGGACTGGATACCAGCACGTCACGCACATCGCGCGGCGTCTCGATGACAATCGACTTGTTCAACCCGACCTTGATGTGACGCCCATGGGCACTGGCTGCCTGAAGGCGTATGGTGGATTCTGCATTAGCGGGGGCAGAGCCAAGACCAAAATAGACAAGACCAATAACGGCCAACATCAGTCCAGAAAGGCGTGCGACCTGCCACAGATAGGTTTCAACGGTTGCCGACAGGGCCGTGGAGCCGTGTCTTGGCTCACTCGCGAAATGTCTGCTCATTGTTTTACCGTCCTCTTGCTCAACTGTCCTGACCGCACAAGGGTGATCGTGCCGCTCTGCGCTTCATCCCGGCTCTCATCACCACCTGCATCCTCAAGGGACCGGAGTGCGAGGGACAGCGCGCCCTGCTGCTGGGCAGTTACCAGAATTTCACTTTGGGCGGGCGACAATTCCAGCGTTGCCGTTTCCCCAACCACCACTTTGGTGCCGTCCTGATCTTCGATCGTCTGGTCAATAGCCAAAACCCGAATGTTGTTCAGGATCGTCTCTGAGGTGACGCGCTTGTCGCCTTCCTCAGTCAAGATGACGTCAACCCGGTCCTTTGGCAGGATGAAGCCGCCAGCACTGGTTTCCGCAGAGATGCGAGTTGCCACTGCTCGAAACCCTTTTGGCAAGATCGATGACATGAAACCTTTGCCCGCGATGGCGATCTTGCCTTCATTGATCGGCTCACCTTCAAGGAATGAACCGCGCGCCACGGCACCGACCAGTTCGCTGTCTGCATCAGGGCGATCAGCGCGCAGGATATAACCCGGGCTGGTACTGTCGGCGGGCCATTTGCGCCAGATAAACATATTGGCGGTGAAGCTGGAGCCCAGCGGAACAGATTGAGCTGCGGTCAAAACTTCAACCACATTCATGGCTGGCGCAGCCGCTTGCTCCTTCACCGGAGTTTCAGGTGGCTTGTCGCCCATGGAGCGGGCAAGCATCAAGGCGATCAAACCAGCAAGCACTGCAACAATAACAACAGCTATACGCGCAACTTTCATAACTCGAATTCCCGTCCTTATGCGGCGACAGTCGACAACAGGTGCATCTGCACCTTTGTTCCAGTGTCCAACACTTATGGTTAACGACTAGTAAGCGCCTGTGCTTAATATGCCGTTAAAGTCGCAATTTGCAGCAGAATGGCGGGGAAAGAGCTGTTGCCAGCTGTGCGCTTGAGTGCATCAGGCCCAAAAAGGTCTGTCGCTCAGAGCATCAAGCGGACATGCAAAACGCCCGGACAATCTGGACCGGGCGTTGGATCAGAAAAAGAATGAAGAGATGGCTCAGGTCACGAAATCGCCAGCCGAATACCGGTTTGCATCCAGTCGGAACCGGCATAGATTTGCATTCCAGCAATGGCAAAGGCCACCCCATAGGGAATGCGCTTGATGCTGTGGAGGCGATAGACCCAGTTCATCCGGATCATGAAATTGGGCAGCATTTGCGACCGGAAATAGAGAAAGAAGACCCCCATCAGAGCGCCATAGACTGAAGTCAGCGCAAAAAACAGCAACGCCAGCTCCGGTCCGAGCCAGAGGGAGGCCACAGCTGCAAATTTCGCGTCGCCACCACCAATTGCCTTGACCATCCAAAGGCCAAAACAAATGACAAGCGTAAGTGCTGCCACCCCCAGATGGGTAAAGGCCTCGGCCCATCCCATACCGATGCCATAGGCAAAGAGTGGAAATGGCAGCATGAAGATCAGGGCGACCCGATTGGAAATGCGCATATTGAAAATATCCGAGCTGCCCGCATAGGCAAAAACCAGCGGAGCGAACAGAAGCAATGCCCAGGCAAAGATCGTGTCTATCATGTCGAATGCTCCTCTTGGTTGGATATCATCACGTCAGGCAATGGCCTGTTACCGATATAATGCGCAAAAATCGTTATCAAACCATTGATTTTCTTAGTTTAATTGTATGATTAAACGAAAAAAGGCCGCCTAAACAGGCAGCCTTTTTCCAAACAAGACTGGCGCGCCAATGAAGGCGCTGTGCCAACCGGACGTTATTTTACAGCATCCAGTTTGTCTTTGATGGTGCCGAACAGACCGGTGATCGAGTCTTCGAGGTTACCTGCTGCGGTCACAATGCCAACGCCGATCAAGCCAGCGAGCAGAGCATATTCAATAGCGGTTGCACCAGATTCGTCTTTCATAAAGCGAGCAAAAAGTTTCATTTTGGACTCCTAGAAATTCCATTTGTTGACAGCTCTTCCGTCTGGCGGCTTTTGCTTTTATTGCGTTTGTGTGTGCCCTCAGACATGAATACTTTTAGGGCAAATTTCTTTCCAACTGGTTAAATATCAAAGCAACAATTGGCCAAAAACAGCCAATATAAAGTCATGGTTAAATCTTTACATACAAAATGCCAACCTAAAAATTTGGTTAAACTAACAAAAACGCAGTTAATTTATCATTTATATTTAATTTATACTTATATCGAATAAAATTTTACAGACATTATGTCAAAATAAACTTCATCAACAACAAGACAAACTATAAGGTTTTAGGTTTCGTTTTACATGACAGGTTGGAAAATGGGGATGCCAATTCTCTGACCACGTCGCCTTTAAGGCTTCCTTCACCATTTTTTTCCATGCTTAGCCGGAATAATGAGGCCTTTGGGGCCATTTTGTCGTTGCCCAAAGGTTTACACAGCATACCCAGCCATGAATGGCACATTTTGTTCGACCCAGTTCAAGAAATTGCAATTAACTGGCGTGCGGAACAATCATTTGGGAAGTTTGGGCACTTACACCGGCGAACCCGGAGCCCTTCGGAGGTCGAAATGAAATTTGCGTCCGCACTCTTTGCTCTGCTTCTGGCTGGAGGCTCTTTGGCCCCTTCCCTCAGCCTTGCCCAATCCTATCCGGTTATTGAGGTGAAAGTTGATCGCGCCAAGGTGATGCAGGTCTCTCGGCCTGCTGCGATGATCATTATCGGTAATCCGGCCATTGCGGATGCGACCATCAAGGACAGCCAGACCCTGATTATCACCGGCAAGCAATATGGCACGACGAACCTGATTGTTCTTGATTCAGAAGGTGAGCCGATCGCTGATGAACTGCTTAATGTGTCAGCAGCCACAGAGAATAGTGTGACAGTCTATAAGGGCGCGGTACGGCAAACCCTTAATTGCGCGCCAGATTGCCAGCCTATTTTTCGTCTGGGCGATGAAGAGAAGCATTCCGCAGCGCTGGCACAGCAGATCGAGACCTATAAGAAGATGTCGAAGGGCGAAGAAATCGACATACAGAATAACGAATAGCGCCTAGCACCATTTCGACCAGCCGCATGGTTGATCCTGTTTTCAAGGGCACGGACAATCCGTGCCCTTTTCACTATATGGTCCACATCATTATATAGACCATATGGCGCGACGCGGTGAGCAGAAACCGCTTTCAACCCTCATCACCTTGATGGTTTCAGCCTCATCACCTTCGATGTGGGGATGCAATTAACCACTTTTCCCAATCATTCCTAAACTCTTTGATGTCATGCTTAACCAGAATATGCGCCAGAGATGCGTCTATCGTCCGCTAATGGCTTTTGTCCGGATGGTTCGACGCTGCCTTCGGCGTATCTATGCTGTTAGAGCAATTCTCGGGAACACCCGTTCACGAGAATGCGATACCGCACTGAGAAATGGTGTTTGAACCTGAACCGGTGACCCGGTTTATCTTCAAAGCGCTCCAGAAGCATTATCCGTTCAGACATGTTGATGACATCGATGTCTGTTGGTCGAGGGGAAGACACATGCCTGCATCGTCAAATAAGGCCGAAATGGTCGGCGCGTTCCGCCTTGGCAGGGTTAGGGCGGCGATCAGACAAAGCTTGCAACGGTTTTTCTGTCAGGATCAGTCTGGAGCAACGGCAGTTGAATTTGCCATTCTCGCAGCTCCTTTCATCATCACCATCGGCTTGAGTTTGTTTTTCGGGTACATCTATGTGATGACCATCTCGCTTGATGACGCGATCGGTGAGGCTGGACGCCAGATCCGCGTCGGCAAGGTCGAGGCAGGCAATATCACCAAAAGCAGCTTCAAATCCATGATCTGCGATGATGTGGTATTCAGCAAGGCCGATTGCCTGAATAATCTTGTGGTGAATGTCCATAGTGCACCTGACCTCAAGGACGTTGTCCAGGACAAGCCTTTCAGCAATGGTCTACCTGACAAGACCAAGGAAAAGTTTGATCCGGGTGAAGGCAGTGACTATGTCATCGTCTCGGCCTATATGCCTGCAACCGAATTTATTACGCTTTTGAACGCCTTCAAGTCGCTTCCCAAAAAGGAACTCATTCTGACGTCCCGGACGGTGTTCCGCAATGAACCCTTCTAATGGGTTTCATGATCGACCATCCACAGTTCAGACAGGATAAATCCATGATACTCTTAGCGAAAATTCGATCCTGTATCCAGTCTTTCAGGCGGGATGAGAGCGGCACATCAGCGGTTGAATTTGCCATCGTTGTTCCCATTTTACTGGTAGTAATGTTGCCCATTTCCTGGGAAGCGCTCAATGCCTTGCTGGTCAAGAACAAAGCCAATCAGACCGCCACTCTGCTTGCCGACCTGACCACTCAGGGCACCAGCGTTTCGGAAGAGAAATTCAACATCATGAAGGACGAGGTCATTAAGGAGTTCCTCTATCCTTATGATGATTTGACCTACCGATTGCGATTGATTGGCGTGAAAGTGGATAAAAATAAGAAAGTCACCAAGGTCAAGGATATGGATTATGGCACCGCTGAGTTGGACGCCTCCACCCTGCCGGAGGGGCTGCTCGTGCCGAACAGCTTCTATATCATGACGGCTGCCGAGGTCGATTTCAAATCCCTAATTAGCAATAGCATCTTTGGCGGCATGACTTTCAAGGACAAGGCCATCATGGTACCGCGGCTTTCATCGCAAATGACGGTCAAGAAGAAATAGGCTGGTTTGTTTTGCCTTTTGTGGCACCAAGCACGTCATAGCAAAGGCGCCGATCGAAGGATCGGTGCCTTTTTATTTTTTGTGGGTTTGGGCCCTGATTTTGGTTCTGTGGCCGAGCCTCTCAGCGCGCGGTGGAGACCGCAATCAAAGGTGCATAGCTATCAAGCGTCACTGAGCGGAAGCCCGCGTCATAATAACGCTCGACTGCATCATAGGCATCCGGGTCATCCTGCTGCATGCGTTTCAAAACCCTGATCAACTCGGCACGCTGTTGCTTGGGCATTTGGCTATGAACGGCATGGGGGCCCGCGGGAACGGGTCTTGACTGCCAGATCGACAGGAAATCGGGTTGAGCGGGATTGGGATTGCGGCGCGTCTTCTTGACGTCCTGATAGGCAGCAATCGCTCCCTCGCTGGTAAAGAGCGACTGGTTGAATTGGGTTGTTGACCAGACCAGAGCAGCATCCACTTCGCCTTTTTCCAGCATTTCCAGAGCCTCTTGTGGCGTATCCCGGCGATAGAGTGTCGAGATGTCCCGTTCTGGATTGAGGCCCTGCAAACGCAGCTCATTAAGCGCGACATAAAAAGGCAGAGCACCTGATCTTGATGATAGCGCCATCGACCGGCCCGTCATGTCAGCCAAGCTGCGAATGGCGCTGTCGCCACGCACTACCAGAAGCATGTAAATGCCGTCCGGTGCACTGGTTGAGAAAGGTGCAACCAGAGGCAACAGGCACCCACAGGAAGCCTGTGCCATGGCAAAGCTGCTGGCGGGATAGATGGCGTAATCGATCTGACCGGATGTATGGGCTGCGATCAAGGTCTGCATGGCGCTGAAGCCAACCACTTCCACCGGTTGGTTCAGACTTTCCTGTAGGTAACGGCGAAAGGGTTCGATCCGCCCTTGCAAATAGGTAACACCACGCTCTGCGACCATGCCAATGCGCAGCGACTTTGGCATATCTGTCTGGTCCACCGGTTTGGCGGCTTGCGGTTGCTTTTCCGGCATTGGCTGGGACAGATCCACCAAGGATGAGCTGTCTGTGGTCGGATTGTCGGGCTTGGGAAGCGACTGTTCGCTTTGCATGGGAAGGGCAGGCAAGGCGTGGGTTTCGACAGCGTCCTGTGCAAAACTGTTCACGGGCAGGCATGCCACGAACAGCAGGATCCCCCAGAATGCAACCAGAATGTGCCATTCCCGATGCATCAAACGGGGGCTGGTCCGAAAGTTTCCCATAGTCACTCAATACCGCATTTTGATTGTTCGAATCATATAATGGACATCATGATGTGTTACCACTTCGGGATCAATCACGCTCGCCCTCAGATATGCCATCGATCCGGTCATCCAACGGGCAGGCTTGCCAGAATAATTGTGTCACCTCGCCCTGTTCGGCCCATAAAGGCCGTGCAGCAAAGAGGTGGCCGCGCAACACGTCATGCCACCTTATTATGGTGGTGAAAAATGGGGCTATTATGACCAACAAACCGACTATTGTGGTTTTCGACATCGGCAATGTTTTGATCCGGTGGGACATGCATTTTCTATACGAATCCTTTTTCCCTGACAGAGATGCAGCACAGGCCTTTATTGATGAGACCGAACTGGAGGACTGGAATCTACAACAGGATAAAGGCCGCGACTGGAAAGAAGCCGAGGATGAACTGATCGGTCGCTTCCCGCACTATGAGCAAGAAATTCGTGCCTTCCGAGCCCGCTGGCACGATGCGGTTCCCGGGGTAATTGCCGGAACGGTGCTGATCAAGGAACGGCTGGAGGAGTTGGGCGTGCCGCTCTATGCGATCACCAATTTTGCCCCTGACACCTTTGCCGAGGCACAGGCGCGGTTCCCGACGCTCAAGGCCTTCCGCGATATTGTCATTTCCGGCAAAGAGAAGGTTATCAAGCCCGATCCGGTTATTTATCAGCGGTTACTGGAGCGCAATGGTCTTGAGGCAGCGGACTGTCTTTTCATTGACGACAGCGAAAAGAATGTGATCGGGGCGCGGTCTGTTGGCATACATGCGCACCATTTCCGCAGCCCCTATTTGCTGGCCGAAGACCTCAAGAGCTATGGCTTTGCCCTTTAACAGGCGCAACAAAACAGTGGCAGCGTTTGAGGCGCTGCCGCCATTTTGCCATGAAGACATGGCCAATCAGTTTTCAAGAACAAGCTTGCCGTTGCTGATTTCGAACCGCTTGAGCTGCTTCAGATAGCTCATGCCCAGCAATGTGATGTCCAGAACGCCCTTGGGTGCGATGGTTGCCTTGATGTTGCGCTCTTCGGTATTGCCGATCCGCACAGACCGTAGCTTGGCTTTGGCAAAATAGGTCCGGCCATTGGCGGTGTTGACGGGAATGGTGAAATCCGATTTAGTCGGCCGCAGGCCCAGTTTTCGCGCATCTTGGGACGTCAGAGCGATCATGGTCGCGCCGGTATCGACCAGCACCCGGATCGACTTGTTGTTGATATAGGCACGGGCGAGAAAATGGCCTTGCTTGTTGGCCCTGAGGGTGGTTTTGCCCAAGCGTTTGGCACTGCCTTTGTGTGAGGCATTTTGCGAGCCCCTCGACGAGATTTGCAGGCTGTTGGCATCCACCGCATCGCCATCAAGATAGCCATTTGTGGTCAGCCAGTCACTTACCAGCATGGGGATCTGGGTGAAGATGCCGATCGCCAAGATCGCCATGATCAGATAGCGCGCCATGGGTGCCTCTCTTTTTTCCGTCCATTCGCTGACCATCATGACGCAAACGGCACGGAAAAGGTGTTAAGTCCCGGCGACACCAACCGGTTTTTTACCCCACAAAGTAAACAAGGCCTGAAGCGGATGCTCAGGCCTTGCAGTATTTCGCTCATTTAAGGCAGCTTGCGCCCATTTCAGCGTTTATTTGGTGCCATACATCCTGTCACCAGCATCACCCAGACCCGGCAGAATGTAGTTTTTCTCGTTGAGCTTCTTGTCG
Organism: uncultured Cohaesibacter sp.; assembly: GCA_963676965.2. Classification (GTDB taxonomy): domain Bacteria; phylum Pseudomonadota; class Alphaproteobacteria; order Rhizobiales; family Cohaesibacteraceae; genus Cohaesibacter. The sequence goes on along the minus strand of CAXXSO010000081.1, from coordinate 15,425 downwards.
AGAGCGGCAGTGATGATCGGCACATCGGGATGGGCTTCGGTGAAGGCCTTGATGCCTTCGGGTGCTGCCAGCAGAGATACGAAGCGCAGATTCTGTGCGCCGCGCTCTTTGAGCTTCTCAATGGCCAGAATGGCCGAGTTGGCCGTTGCCAACATCGGGTCAACGGCGATGACCAGGCGGTCTTCAAGATCTTCGGGTGCCTTGAAATAATATTCAATCGCTTCGAACGTCACCGGATCACGATAGAGGCCAACATGGGCAACACGAGCGGATGGCACCAGATCGAGCATGCCTTCGAGCAGGCCGTTGCCAGCACGCAGGATGGAGGCGAAGACCAGCTTCTTGCCTGCCAGCGTCGGCGCTTTCATTTCCATCAGAGGGGTCTCGATGGTCTTGGTGGTCATTTCCAGCTCACGGGTGGCTTCATAGCAAAGAAGATGCGAAATCTCCCGAAGCAGCTGGCGGAAGGAAGCGGTGGAGGTGTCTTTCTCACGCATGATGGTAAGCTTGTGCTGGACAAGCGGATGATCGACGACGGTGACCTGCTTCATTGCTCTCATTCCTTCGCTAATGGCCATTTTCGCCATTCTTAGCCCAAGGACATGGAAAAGGGCAAGCTGCCAGCGGTGTACATCTGCGATGATGAACCGGATTCTCGCCTGCCCTTTGGTTCCAATTGCGCTTTAGGACGCATCAAGGCGTGCAAGCAGGCTTCCTCGTGTCTCTTCATCAACGAAGGCGGCCTTAAGCGAACGGCGTGTGAAGTCTTTCATTTGTGATTCCCGCCAGCCATGAAGCGCGGCAAGCGCGTCATAGTCCTTGCCGATGCTGGTGGCAAAGAAAGGGGGATCATCGGAGGAGACCGTGGTCAGCACGCCGGCTTCCATAAGTTTGGGCAATGGATGGGCGGCAAGGTCCGCATAAAGCCCCAGCGCGACATTGGAATGCGGGCAGACTTCAAGAACGATGCCCTCGGCGACCAGCCGTTTGATCAGATCAGCATCCTCGATGGAGCGCACCCCATGGCCGATCCGTTTGACCGGCAGATGATCAAGCGCGTCGATGACGCTTTCCGGGCCGCCGAATTCGCCAGCATGGGTGGTGCATTCAAGGCCTGCGTCCGCGGCAATCTCAAAGGCCGGGGCGAAAGCTTTCTGGCTGTGCATGCGTTCGTCGCCCCCCATGCCAAAGCCGGTGACCAGCGGATGGGGTCTGGCGGCGATAGTCTTGGCAACGCCCACCGCCTTTTCCGGGCCCATATGGCGCACGCAGGTGACAATGAAGCGGGCATCAATGGGGAAGCCATCGCCTGCGCATGTGGCACGCGCTCTTTCGTAGCCGGTCGCAACACCTTCCAGCAGATCGTCATAAGACATGCCCATCAAGGCAACATGGTCCGGTGAGATGAAGAATTCGGTGTAAAAGCACCCCTCCGCCGCATTGCGCAGCAGGTAATCTTCGGTGAGGTCTGCATAGTCCTCAGGCGTGCAGATGACCTCGGCCACCTTGTCCCAGCATTGCAGGAAGGTGGTGAAATCGGACCAGATATAAGTGCCATCTTCGCGCATGAAGTGATCGAGATTCTTGCCATGCCGGGCGGCCAGTCTGCGGACGAGATCGGGATGGGCACCGCCTTCGAGATGGAGGTGCAGTTCGGCTTTCAATAGGCTTCGACCGCTTGGTTTGATCGCAGTGTCTTGCATGGCATATCCTTCTTTTTATTGCTTATATTGTCTGTCTGCAGTGGGCATTCTGTTGACAGCGGGCGTTGGCGCGCGCTGGTTGCAGAAAACCCGCCGACAGGGTGACCGGCGGGTCTGATGATGCACAAGGCGGGCGGCTTAATCCTTCGTCAGAAAAGAGCGGCCATGTTTGCCCGGCGCAAGCCCCAGATGGTCGGCAACCGTCTCGCCTATATCGGCAAAGCTCGCCCGCTGGCCTGCATAGCGCCCCTTGATGCCAGGGCCGAAGATCAACACAGGCACCTGCTCGCGGGTATGATCAGTGCCCTGCCAAGTTGGGTCACAGCCATGATCGGCGGTCAGGATGACCATGTCGCCGGGTTTAAGCTGGGCTTGAAGTTCCGGGATGCGCTTGTCGAAATATTCAAGCGCTGCCGCATAGCCCGGCACATCGCGACGATGGCCATAATGCATATCGAAATCCACAAGATTGGAGAAAACGAGGTCGCCATCCTTTGCCTGTTTGATGGCTTCGATCGTGGTTTTGAATATCTCCGGATTGCCAGTGGCTTTCATCTTTTTTGTCACGCCTTGAGCGGCGAAAATGTCGGATATCTTGCCCACCGCAAGCACGTTGCGGCCCGCTTCTTTGGCGCGGTCAAGAAGGGTTGGCTCTGGCGGCAGGACTGAAAAATCACGTCGGTTGCCGGTGCGCTCGAAATCTGCCGGACTTGTGCCCACAAAAGGACGGGCAATGATGCGGCCGATATTGTAAGGGGCGACCAGATCATAAGCGATCTCACAGATCTCATAGAGGCGCTCAAGCCCGAAATGCTCTTCATGGGCTGCGATCTGGTAAACAGAGTCCGCCGAGGTGTAGCAGATCGGCATGCCGGTGCGGATACTTTCCTCGCCAAGCTCATTGATGATCACCGTGCCGGAGGCATGCTTATCACCCAGAATGCCGGGGAGACCGGTTTTCTCAAGGAAAGCTTTTGTCAGTTCAGCGGGAAAGGTCGGTTCGGTATCCGGGAAGTAGCCCCAGTCGAAAGGCACCGGCACCCCGGCAATTTCCCAATGGCCGGACGGAGTATCCTTGCCTTTGGAGACTTCCACCGCGTTGGCACAGATCCCCTGAGGCTCGCCCTGAAAAGACAGGCCTTCAGGCCGCGTGTCTGCCGCTTTTTCCGCCACCAGACCTAGGCCGAGCCGATCCATGTTGGGAATGGTCAGGGGGCCGGACCGCAAGCCCTCGCAGTCGCCTTTGCCTTGCGCACACTGTTCTGCAATGTGGCCGAGCGTGTTTGACCCCTTGTCCGAAGTTGGGCGTCCATATTGCTCCGCATCCGGCGCGTTGCCGATGCCGAATGAATCAAGAACCAGTAGAAATGCCCGTGCCATTACGCACCTCCTTTATGAGGCGGGGAGCGACCGGTCTATTCTATTGTGACTGTCCGCTCGACCCGCTCGCTTTGTTATTTGTTATACTGCGTCGCGATCAATGATCTGATAGACCGTGCCGCTTTGGGCCGGGTTATCACCGAGGCTATAGGCGGCCTTGATACGGGCGGTTGCCTGATCGATCTGACCCTGATTGTTGGCATAGACCCTTGCGATCGGGGTATGGGCGTCGATCTTGGCACCAAGCCCTGCCAGAGTGTCGAGACCGACGGAATGATCAATGGCATCGGCGGCACGAACGCGTCCTCCACCCAGCTCAACCACAGCAATGCCCACTTGCCTTGTGTCGATTGCAGTGACAAACCCCTCACCATCCGCATGGATATCGGCGACCATCGGGGCCAGCGTCAGACAATCTTCCATATTGTCGATAAAGTCAGCGGGTCCGCCAAGGGCACAGACCATCTGGCCAAATTTCTCAGCTGCGGCACCGGAGCGGAAGGCTTCCTCGATTTTGGTCGTGCCTTCAGCGCGGTCTGACACCAAGCCCGAGATCAGCAGCATTTCCGCACATAGAGCAACCGTGATATCCCAATTGCGCGGATCAATGGCGTCGCCGGTCAGGAAGTTGACCGCATTCTTCATTTCGATCGCATTGCCTGCAGCGGTGGCCAGCGGCTCATTCATGTCGGTGATCAGCGCAGAAGTCTTCACCCCTGCTCCATTGGCCACCGTCACGAGGCTTTTGGCCAGCGCAACGCTGTCCTCATGGGACGGCATGAAAGCGCCGGAGCCGGATTTGACATCGAGCACCAGGCCTTGCAGTCCGGCGGCAAGTTTTTTGGACAGGATCGACGCCGTGATCAGATGGATCGATTCCACCGTCGCGGTGACATCACGGATGCCATAGAAGCGTTTGTCGGCGGGCGCGAGATTGGCGGTCTGGCCGATAATGGCGCAGCCCACCTCTTTCGTCACCTTGCGGAACAGGTCATTGTCAGGCTGGGTGGTGTAGCCGGGGATAGCATCGAACTTGTCCAGCGTGCCACCGGTATGGCCAAGGCCGCGCCCGGAGATCATGGGAACGAAGGCACCGCACGCAGCCAGCGCCGGGGCAAGCATCAGCGAGGTGTTGTCGCCAACGCCACCGGTTGAATGTTTGTCGACCACCGGACCGTCAAGATCGGACCAGTCAAGCACGGTGCCTGAATCGCGCATCGCCAGCGTCAGCGCCACCCGTTCATCCAGCTCCATGCCCTGAAAATAGACCGCCATGGCAAGGGCTGAAATCTGGCCTTCGGTGACATCCCCAGATGTGATGCCATCAACGAAGAACTGGATTTCCGCCGCAGTCAAAGTACCGCCATCGCGCTTCTTGCGGATGATTTCCTGAGGTAGCATCAATAACCCTCGCCTGTTTGGGCTTCCTTGCCATCCATCACGGCCAGCAATGCATCAAGCACGCCGGATGCACCAAAGCGGAAATGAGCAGGCGTTGCCCAGTCAGCACCCATATATTTCTCGGCAATGGCCAGATAGGTGGCTGCATCGTCCAGAGTGCGGACGCCGCCCGCTGGCTTGAAGCCGACGGATTTGCCGCTCTGGGCGATAACATCCAGCATGATTTCGGCGGCTTGCGGGGTGGCATTGACAGGTACCTTGCCGGTCGAGGTCTTGATGAAATCCGCCCCACCTGCAATGGCCGCCTCAGCAGCGGCACGGATGACGTCCTCATCCTTCAGCTCGCCGGTTTCCAGAATGACCTTGAGTTTCACGTCGCCAGACAGGGCTTCCTTGACGCGGATTACCATGGTTTCGCCATAGCCGCGACGGCCTTTGGCAAAATCACCATATGGAAAGACCATATCGATTTCGTCGGCACCATCAGCAATGGCTGCCCGGGTTTCTTCGATGGTGGCAAACAGGTCATCACCGCCATCAGGGAAATTGACAACGGTTGCGACCTTGATGCCGGTTCCTTCAAGGCAACTTTTCGCCTTGGCAACGAAACGGGGCCACACGCAAACAGCGGCGGTATTGCCATGCGGTGTCTGGGCTTTCTTGCAAAGCGCCTCGATGGCGGCATCTGTGCAATCATCGTTCAGATTGGTCAGATCGAGAAGGGAAATCGCTTTTGCGGCCAGTTGCTTATTATCCATGAATGCGTCTCTCACTTTGTGGCCTCTTGGCCTTTGTCTCATCGAAACTGGGAAAACTCCGCCCTGCGCACCGGGTGCGTGGGCCTGTTTCCCGTCTTGTTCCAGTTTGTAAAGCGCGCCTGTCAGGCGGCGAGCGCCTGCAGATAGGCGCGGATGATCTTGATCAGTTTTTTGGCCCCGATGGGACCCACTTCCTTGGTCTCATCGTGGGAAAGCTCGATGCCGGTCATGCCCGCACCATAGTTGGTGATGGTGGAAATGGCGGCAACGCGCATGCCCATCCAACGCGCGAGAATGACCTCTGGCACGGTTGACATGCCCACCGCATCGGCCCCCAGCATCCGCACGGCGCGGATTTCTGCCGGGGTTTCAAAATTCGGTCCCGAGAACCAGGCATAGACGCCCGATTTGAGATCAACCGAAGCCATGGCGGCTGCTACCGTCAGGTTCGAGCGAATCTGTGCGTCATAGGCTTCGGTCAGACCGACAAAGCGGTCATCGGATTCCACACCGATCAGCGGGGACCGTCCGGACCAGTTGATATGGTCGTCAATCATCATCAGCTCACCGGGGGCGATTTCCTCGCGCAGTGATCCCGCCGCATTGGTCAGCAGAATGTGATCGCAGCCGAGCGCCTTCAGGGTCGCCAATGGCTGCTTCATGACGGTTGCGTCTCCATTTTCATAAAAATGGGCACGGCCCGCCAGAATAGCAACCTTCACCCCCATCAATCTGCCGACCACCAGCTCAGACGCATGGGACGAGACAGAGGAAACCGGAAAGCCCGGTAGCTCGCTATAGGGAAAACGGACAGCATTTTCCACTTCGTCCGCCAAGGCTCCAAGGCCGGATCCCAGCACCATACCGACCTCGATGGGTCCGTCGATCCTGTCGAGAATGCGTTGCGCGGCATCGTGAGCGAGTCCCTTGATGGTCATGGTCGCGTCTCCTGTTATCGCTCTGCTGCCACCCTCGCAAGGATGACAGGGAATGGATTGAATGGGCACGGAGCGGGCAATGGGCTCTTATGGCTTGGCGCCATTGAGCCTCGCTCGTTCTTGCCTTAATTCGCCAGGGCCTTGATTCGTCAGGGTCCTGATTTGTTACGGGCCAATTACATGCCGAAAGCTGCGGGTAACAGATCACCGAGCAGATGGCTTTGTTTGATGCCGTCTAGATCGGCAGCATGGACGATCGTATCCGGCTCGCCAAACTCCTTGATCCGTTGGCGACAGCCACCGCAAGGGGTGATGGGCGGCACATGATCGGCAATCACCACCAGTTCTACGATCTCACGGCTTTCCACCCCATCACTCGCCATAACCATGGCGGAGATGGCCGAGGTCTCGGCACACCAACCTTCCGGGAAGGCGGTATTCTCGATGTTGCAGCCCGCATGGATACTGCCTGAACGGGTGCGCAGGGCGACCCCGACCAGCAGCTTCGAATATGGTGCGTAGGCCTTGAGCCGCGCCTTTTCAGCAAGGCGCAAGAGCTCAAGGCTCTGTTCGGTAACGTCTATGGACATCTTTGCTTGGATACTCCTAGCGTTCCTTGGTGTAAGGGGTGCCACTGGCTTTTGGCGGGATTGCCTTGCCAATGAAGCCTGCCAGCAGGATCACCGTCAGGACGTAAGGCAGCGCCTGCATGAACTGAACCGGCACCTGACCAACAATCGGCAGGCTGGCGCCCTGCATTCGGATGGCAACCGCATCAAGGAAACCAAACAGGAAGCAGGCGCCCAAGGCATTGACCGGTTTCCACTTGGCAAAGATCAGGGCGGCAAGCGCGATGAAGCCACGACCGGCGGTCATATCCTTGGAGAAGCCAGCCGACTGGGCGATGGCAAGATAGGTGCCTGCCAGACCGCAAAGCGCGCCGGTGATCATCACGGCCCGATAGCGCAACCAGGCAACAGAGATGCCTGCGGTATCCACCGCGCCGGGATTTTCCCCGACGGCACGCAGGCGCAGACCGAAGCGGGTGCGGAACAGGATCCACCAGGTCACTCCGACGGCGGCGACAGCGACATAGACCAGCAGATTGTGACCGGAAATCAGCTCGGAATAGAGCTGGCCGATGACTGGCACATCCTTGAGGCTTTCGGCAAAGGGCAGATCAAGCGAAGTGAAGCGGGCTTCGCGGGGCAATTGCGGGGTCTTGCCGCCCATCGAGAACCAGGCCTGTCCGAGCAAAGCCGTCAGACCGGCCGCCACGAAGTTGATGGCCACGCCCGAGACGATCTGATTGCCGCGCTGGGTGATCGAGGCATAGCCATGAACCAGAGCAAAGAAGATCGAGACGACAATCGCCATGCCCATGCCGAGCCAAGCCGAGCCGGTGAGCGCGGCAACGGTGCCAGCGGCAAAGGCTCCGGCCAGCATCTTGCCTTCAAGGCCGATATCGACCACGCCGGAGCGCTCGGAATAAAGCCCCGCCAGACAGGCCAGCAGCAATGGCACCGACAGGCGAACGGCGGAATCAAGGATCAGGGTGAGGGTAATCAGAAAATCCATTTTCGCTCTCCCTTACGCGTCGTTCATGATATCTTTGGAGCCTGCAGCTGCAAAGATACGGATCAGAGCCGGACGGAACATATGCTCCATCGCCCCGGCAAACAGAATGACCAAACCCTGAATGGCGATGATCATATCGCGGGTGATTTTCGGCATCTCGAAGGCCAGCTCGGCACCGCCCTGATAGAGCATGCCAAACAGAAGCGATGCGAGAAGGATCCCGACCGGATGGTTGCGGCCCATCAGCGCGACCGCGATGCCGACAAAGCCATAGCCGGTGACATAATCAAGCAGCAGGCGATGCTGGACCCCCATCACCTCGTTCAAGGCCATCAGACCGGCAAGGCCGCCGGAGATCATCATGGTGATGATGATGACACGCGGCACCTTGATGCCCGCATAGACGGCGGCATCGGGGTTGGTGCCGATGGTGCGGATGGCATAGCCAAGGCGGGTACGCCAGACCAGCGACCAGACAAAGACCGAGGCGGCAATACCAACCACAAAGGACAGGTTGAGCGGCGATTTTGCCACCTTGATGCCGATCCAGCTCAGGGCGTCATGCATGAAAGGAAGGCGGGCTCCTTCAAGGAAGGTGCGGCTTTCAGGCTGCATCGAGCCGGGCTGCTTGAAGATCTCGACCAGCAGATAGGCCATCACCGCCGAGGCGATGAAGTTGAACATGATGGTGGTGATAACGATATGGCTGCCGCGTTTGGCCTGCAAATAGGCAGGAATCGCCGCCCAAGCGGCCCCGAACAGCGCAGCGCCCATCAGGGCAAATGGGAAGGTCACCCACCATGGCACATAATGATCGAGCGCCAGACAGGCCAACGCCACGCCCAGACCGGCAAAATAGGCCTGCCCCTCGCCACCAATATTGAACAGGCCAGCATGAGCGGCAACCGCCACGGCAAGGCCGGTGAAAATGAAGTTGGTGGCATAATAGAGGGTGAAGCCAATGCCTTCACCATAGCCAAGTGAGCCCTGTACCAGCCAGTAAACGGCTTCAAGCGGATTCTCACCAATCAACAGCACCACCAGTCCGGAAACCAGAAACGCAGCCGTCAGGTTGAGCAGAGGGATGAGACCGTAATCGACCCATTTGGGCAATTTTGCAAGGGGAGCACTCATTTCTCGCCTCCTTTGGCTTCTTGCGAAGCTCTTGCCTTGTGTGATTGGACCTTGGAGGTGTCTTCCACACCTGCCATCATCAGACCGAGTTCCTGCTCGGACGCGTCAGAGCCGCGCTCACCGACCACCTTGCCGTCAAACATCACCAGCACGCGGTCAGAGAGCGAGCGGATTTCATCAAGCTCAACGGACACCAGCAGAATCGCCTTGCCCGCATCGCGCATTTCGATCAGGCGCTTGTGAATGAACTCGATGGCCCCGATATCGACGCCTCGGGTCGGTTGACCAACCAGCAAAATGTCCGGATTGCGTTCCATTTCGCGAGCCAGCACCAGCTTTTGCTGGTTGCCGCCCGAGAAGTTGGCCATTTTTAGATGCGGATCCGGCGGACGGACGTCAAAATCATCCATATGGTGCTGGGTTTCGGCGAGAATGGCATCAAGATCGAGGAAGATGCCTTTGCCATATTTTTCCTGATCCTGATAGCCAAGGATCATATTTTCCCGTGCCGGGAATTTGGTGACAAGGCCGGTGCGATGACGATCCTCCGGCACATGGGCCATGCCACGATGGCGCAGCTCTAGCGCATCAGCGGTCTGGGTGACACCGATCGGTTCCCCATTCAGCAGCACCCGACCAGACCGGGCACGCATCATACCTGCAATGGCTTCCATCAGCTCGCTCTGGCCATTGCCTGAGACACCCGCAATGCCGACAATTTCGCCTGCGCGGACGGTGAAGGATACATCCTTGACCAAATCGACGCCGCGTTTATCGGTGACGGTGAGATTTTCGACGTTGAGGACTTCCTTGCCCGGATTGGCTTCGCCCTTTTCCACTCGCAGCAGCACCCGGCGGCCAACCATCATTTCGGCCAGAGCCTCCACGGAGGTTTCGTTGGTATGGACGTGACCGACCATCTCGCCGCGGCGCATGACAGACACCTCATCAGTGATTGCCATGATTTCGCGCAGCTTGTGGGTGATCAGCAGGATGGTTTTTCCCTGATCACGCAATTGCTCAAGGATGCGGAACAGATGGTCTGCTTCAGGCGGGGTCAGCACGCCGGTCGGCTCGTCCAGGATCAGGATATCGGCACCGCGGTAAAGCGCTTTGAGGATCTCGACCCGCTGTTGCAGCCCGACCGGCAGATCTTCGATCAGCGCATCGGGGTCGATGTTCAACTCATACTCGTCAGCCAGATGCTGAAGCTCCTTGCGGGCACTGGCAAAGCCCCTTGCAAGGGTCGCTCCGCCTTCGGCGCCGAGAACGATATTTTCCAGAACGGTGAAATTGTCAACCAGCATGAAATGCTGGTGCACCATGCCGATGCCAATACTGATCGCCTTCTGACTGTCGGCAATCTGCTCCTTCTTGCCATTGACGAAAATTTCTCCGCCATCGGCCTGATAGAAGCCATAGAGGATCGACATCAGGGTCGATTTGCCTGCGCCATTTTCACCGATGATCCCGTGAATCGAGCCTTTTTTGACAATCAGGTCGATATTCCGGTTGGCATAAACGGGGCCGAAGCGCTTTTCGATACCCACCAGGCGAATGGCAGCGACGGGATCAGTCGGCCCGTTGCCGGCCCCACCATGTGTGTTTCCGCCTTGCTTTTGTGTCTTCTCGTCCAAATGCAAAGTCATGTTCCCCATTTCAAGCCCCTCCCGGCATTTCTGTCCGGTCAGTCAAACGTGATTTTGACCTAAGTTCCGGCTACAAAAATTCAGGACCCGCTTTTGCTTGACCGTCTTTCACCATAAATGTGGCGTGGGCGACATGGCATCAGCAGTGTGGGTGGGCGTTTTCCAGCGGGCCGTCTGGCCCTTCGGCTTGTTCGGCGTCCCCGGGGATACGGCGACGTCGCATTGTGTCTGGGAAACGCCCCGCCTAAATCAGCGGGGCGTTCAAGCAGATTGCCTTAGAATGGGCAGGTATTGTCTGCACGATAATCGTGGACAACGATCTTGCCTTCGATAATGTCTTTGGAAGCCTGAGCGACTGCAGCGCGCATGTCGTCGGTGATCAGGTCCTTGTTGTTCTCGTCGTCTGCCCAGGCGACGCCGCCTTCTGCCAGACCCAGAACGTAAATACCGGAACTCCATTTGTCGTCTGCCAGATCCTTGAAGGCCTTGTAGACAGCAACGTCAACGCGCTTGACCATGGAGGTCAGGATTTTGCCCGGATGCAGGCCATTCTGGTTGGAGTCAACACCGATGCCCAGTTTGCCAGCGTCAGCTGCTGCCTGCAGCACGCCTGCGCCGGTGCCACCAGCAGCATGGTAGATCACGTCAGCGCCACGATCGATCTGGGATTTGGCCAGTTCGCCACCCTTCACAGGGTCGTTCCATGCAGCACCGGTGGTGCCAGTCATGTTTTCAAACACTTCCAGATCCGGGTTGGCTGCCTTTGCGCCCTGCTTATAGCCACAGGCAAATGCGCGGATCAGCGGAATGTCCATGCCACCCACGAAGCCTACTTTGCCGGATTTGGCAGCTTTTGCCGCCAGCAGGCCAACAAGGTAGGAGCCTTCGTGCTCTTTGAAGACCACGGAGCGCACATTTGGCAGATCGACAACCATGTCGATGATGGCAAATTTGGTGTCCGGGAATTCAGGGGCCACTTTCTTCAATGCTTCCGCATGGGAGAAACCGATAACGACGATCGGGTTGTACCCTTTCTTAGCGAAGCGACGCATGGCTTGCTCACGCTGGGTGTCATTCTGAATTTCGAAGTCACGGAAAGCGGTTCCAGTATCTTCTTTGTATTTCTCAGCGCCAATATAAGCGGACTGGTTGAAGGACTGGTCATTCTTGCCACCGAGGTCATAGACAACGGCGGGATTGATGTCTGCAGCAAATGCAACGCTTGCAACCATTGCGGTGGCAAAAGCAGCAGCACCCATGAATTGACGCAACATGTAAAACCCCTTTTGTCGATATCGTTCTGCTTGATCAGCTATGTTTTTTGAACCGACCTGACGATCGGCTATCACCATGCCCTGCTCTGCTTCAGGGCAAGCTGCCCGAAATTGACAGCGCCTGAGAGACCGCTAGAGCGGCATTGGACGTTAGTCTGGCACGGTCCGCCCTTGATTGCAGCCAGAAAATTATATTTCCCCCATTACGATAGCGCATTGCTTCACGCCGAGGATTGCAATTGCTGCATACGCCGCTGCGACATTCTGTATTCAGGGTTTATCCGGAGGATTTTAGTCACAGTTTGCGGACAGATTCACATCAAAATGAGAGCAATTGGCCGATAGGGCACAAGAATTGATCTCATTTTGAGATCAATAGTAGTTCAATCGATGCCTTTTATGCGACTTTTTGACAGTTGATAACTTGACCGATCGTGCGAACTTTTGCAGTTTTTCACACTATCGATATCCAAAATGTGTTGAATCACGTCCCCAATAAGAGACTCACTCGTGGAAAATTCACGCGATTCCTACTCCCAAAGCGCTATGAACACCTTTGTGAAACCATCCTGTTTGCCCATTATTTCCCGCTTAATTGACCGTCTGAGGCAGGGCTTTCTCACTTACCCCGCGGTTTTGCGCGGCGAGTCGCCTCGGTCGTCAGAGGATCATCGGGCCAGACATGCTTGGGATATTGACCACGCATATCGGCCTTCACATCCTTCCAGGAGCCACGCCAGAAGCCGGGCAAATCGCGGGTGACCTGCAAGGGACGATGGGCGGGCGAGAGCAGATGCAGCAACAAGGGCACCTTGCCCCCCATGATGGAGGGGTGGGCATCAAGGCCGAACAATTCCTGAACCCGAACCGCCAGCACCGGGCCATTGTCCGCTCCATAATCAATGGGGATTTTTGATCCGGTCGGCACGACAAAATGGGTCGGCAGAGCTGCATTGATCGATCCCAAACGGTCATAAGGCACTTGCGCCTGAAGGGCGGACTGGAGATCGCCGCTTGTTATGTCGGACAGGGCGGTCTTGCCAGCAAGATATGGCTGAAGCCAGTTTTCCAGCCCATCGAGCAGCGCAGAATCGGAGAAATCCGGCCAGCCCTCTTCCCGCTCTGCAATGAAGCGGATGCGACCACGCCAGCGTTGGGTCTCCTTGGAAAAGGGCAAGACGCGCAGGCCTTCCTTTCGGATGGCAGCGATCAGCGCAGTCTGGATGGCGTCAGATGAGGGGTGCTTCAAGCGCTTTTCGGCCAGCACAATGCGGCCAAGGCGGGTTCCGAGCTTGGCAGAGACGGCTCCGGTTTGGCGGTCAAAGGTGACAGCCTCTTCTTCGCTGATCAGATTTGCAAAGTCTTCGAGCACACGCTTGCGATCAATGGGCGCGGCCAATGTGATCCGGGCATTGCCTGCGGCCCCTTGCAAATCCGCCACCACGAGAAAAGTCTCTGTGTTGAGCGGATCTTCCGCATCAAGCACTCCGCCCCGACCAGAGGCCAGCAAATAGCGGCCTGCCACCCCCCGCCGCATGGCGATGCGGTCTGGATAAGCGCGCGCCAATATAGAGCCAGCCTCTTCGGATGTGACCTTGCCCTTTTCCCGGCCTTTACCGGAGGCTTTGCTCCAACGACTGGCGAGGGCCTTGATGTCCTTGGCGCGAGGCAGACGACCGCTTTCCAAATCCTGCAACAGGCGTCTTAGATCATTGTGCCGCATGCGGCCGCCTTCGGTCAGCAGGGCCGCGATGCGAGCAGCAAGTGCTTCCCCGCCATGCTGGCGGCTCACAACCAGCATATGGGCAAGACGCGGTGGCAACGGCAGGGTCGCAATGGCCCTGCCATGGGCGGTCAACAGGCCCTTGTCATCAAGCGCGCCGAAATCTGTCAGCAGCTTGACTGCCTCGCTCCAACCGGCGGCGGGTGGCAGGTCGAGCCATTTGAGATTGGTCGGGTCGCTCTCTCCCCACAGGGCCAAATCGAGCACCAGACGGGAGAGATCGCTTTCCAATATTTCCGGTGGTTCAAAGGCAGGCAGGGCAGCGGTTTGTCCCTTGTCCCAGAGGCGATAACAGACGCCGGGTTCAGTCCGACCCGCACGGCCCTGTCGCTGGTCGGCACTGGCGCGGGAGACACGCAGGGTTTCCAGCCGCGAGATGCCCAAATTTGGCTCAAAACGCGGGCGACGGACCAATCCGGCATCAATGATTACCCTGACGCCGTCAATCGTCAGGGAGGTTTCGGCAATCGATGTGGCCAGCACGATTTTGCGTTTGCCAGCTTTGAGCGGACGGATGGCCAGATCCTGCGCCTTGCCATCCATCGCACCATAGAGCGGAGCCAGCAGGATCTCTTTGGGCAGACGCTTGGCGAGGCGCTCTTCGGTCCGGTGGATTTCGGCCTGACCGGGCAAGAAGACCAACAGGGACCCCTCCTCTTCCTTCAGCGCCTGCATCACTGCGGACGTGACTGCGTCTTCCAGCCGGTCTTGAGGCTTGCGTGGCAAATAGCGGGTCTCGACAGGGAAAGTGCGGCCCATGGATTCGACAATGGGGGCGTCCTCAAGGATTGAAGCGACCCGACCGCCATCGAGAGTGGCTGACATGACGACGAGCCGCAAGTCATCGCGCAAAGCGCCCTGCACTTCCAATGTGAAAGCCAGCGACATATCCGCATCAAGGCTGCGTTCGTGAAATTCGTCAAACAGGACCGCCGAGACGCCGTCAAGTCCGGGATCGTCGACGATCATTCGGGCAAACACCCCTTCGGTGACCACTTCAATGATGGTGTCTTTCGATATCCGGCTGTCCATGCGCACGCGATAACCGACACGCTTTCCAACGGGCTCGCCCAACAGCTCGGCCATCCGGCGGGCGGCGGCGCGGGCGGCGAGTCTGCGTGGCTCCAGCATGATGATCTTGCCCTTCCGCCACGGCTGATCAAGACAGGCGAGCGGCACACAGGTGGTCTTTCCTGCTCCGGGCGGCGCAATCAACACCGCACGGCCCTCGCGTTCCAGGGCGCAGAGCAAAGACGGCAGAGCTTCGCGGATCGGCAAGTCGGGCAAGTGGGACAGGTTGGTGTTGGTCTTCGTCATTTCTTCGCCCTACCGCCTTCTGTCGCCAAAGGCAAGCATGCCGATAGGATCTTGCTGGCGAGGGCGGATTCTTCTCTTGGGATTTATACGTATACACATATCGCGATTATCGCTAAACTTTCGAGCGAACGTGCAGTGACGGTCGGCCTTACAGGCCACATGCAGCGATAGTAGATCGGACTGCGACTTTTGAAAATAGCGGAGGTTAGACAATGACATTGAACTTCAATCCGGTCGGCGCGCTGGCCTTTTCGGCCTGTCTTGTCTTGGGCATGTCGCAGGCTTTGGCAATTGATCTGTATGAATGCGGCGACGAAGAGCTGTCCATCCTGGTGACCCTTGATCGATCCAACCCGAACACGGCAACCATCCAGTATGACGGCGGAGAAATGATCAATGCCAGCATCCTGTCCTCTGGCGATAAGCTCTATTATGAGCTGGCAGCAATTCCGGCGGCATCCGGTGCCGCCTATGCCGGGTTTGGCAAGCAATTTCATGCCAAGGGCAGCG
>CAXXSO010000080.1:0-8031 GCA_963676965.2 uncultured Cohaesibacter sp. | reverse complement strand
TTTCTCGGCGTTGATGGGCATTGGCGGCGGTTCTTTCACCGTGCCCCTGCTCAGCGCCTATAATGTGCCGCCGCACAAGGCGGTTGCGACATCGCCCGGCTTTGGTTTGATGATTTCAATCCCGGCATTCATCACCTTTCTGGCTACGGGGTGGGAGGTGACAGGAAAGCCACCCATGACCTTCGGTTATGTCAATTTGCCTGCCGTCGTGATGATTGTGGCAACCACGATGCTGACGGTGCCGCTTGGCGTGAAAATGGCCCATGCCTTGTCTCCCAAACAACTCCGGCTTGTCTTTGCCTGCACCATTCTGCTGCTGGCAGGCAACATGTTGCGAAAGGCGATCGTGGGATGAGCTGTGTTTTGCCGGCTTTCGCCGATCCGTCGACTTTTGCCCGCGTCAGGGCTGGTTTGCCAACGCTGTGGTGCAATCCGGGGTATCAGCCGGAAAGAGATGCCGAGGCCGCAACGGCGCTCACCAAGGTCCAGCAAGACTGGGCGATGCTTGCTCCTTTGCTGGAAAAGCTGTTCCCGGTTCTCGAACAAAGCGGTGGTCAGATTTTCTCAGAGCTGATTGAAGTTGAAGATCTCAAAGCACCACTTGGCTATCAAGACGCGCAATTCGGGCGTCTGTTTGTAAAAGGGGATCATAATCTGCCGGTCGCCGGGTCGGTCAAGGCGCGTGGCGGCTTGTTTGAAGTGCTGATGGTCGCGCGCTATCAGGCCCTCGCTGAGGGCTTTCTTTCCCAGACAGATGATATCTGCAAACTGGCAACCCGTGAGGCGCGCGACTTTTTTGCCCAGCGCAGCATTGCCGTTGGCTCTACGGGCAATTTGGGTCTAAGTGTCGGGGTGGCTGCAAAGAGTCTCGGTTATACGAGCATTGTGCATATGTCATCCGATGCCAAGCAATGGAAAATTGACCGATTGCGCAAGCAGGGTGTCAAAGTGGTGCAACATCGTGGGGATTATAACCATGCGGTGGCTGTGGCGCGCGATGCTGCCAAGCATGACCCGCTGGCCCATTTTGTCGATGATGAGCATTCCGAGTTGCTGTTTCAAGGCTATATGGCTGCTGGTGGTGAACTCAAGCAGCAATTGAGCGATGCCGGAATTGTCATTGGCCCGGATCGGCCTTTGTTTCTTTACCTGCCCTGTGGCATTGGTGGGGCGCCTGGCGGGATTGCCTATGGCGCGCGCGGTGTTTTTGGTGACAATGTGCATTGCTTTTTTGCTGAACCGTGCCAGTCGGCCTCTGCGATGCTGCGCATGATGCATGGGCCAGATGCGCCAGTTTCTGTTTATGACATCGGGTTGACCAACCGCACCGAAGCCGATGGTATGGCTGTTGCGACCATGTCGGATCTGGTCGCCGAGCGCATGCGGAGCCGTTTGGCAGGTGTCTATAGTGTCGGCGATGATGATCTGTTCCGCTGGGTTGCGATGGCCTATCACGGTGCGTCCTTGCAGTTGGAGCCGTCTGCGACCATTGGCTTTGCTGGCCCCCATTTTCTTCTCAATAGTGCGTCAGGCAAGCGCTTTGCCGATCAATATTTAAACAAGCAGGCGCTTTCCAATGCGATCCATATTGTCTGGTCGACGGGCGGTGCTTTCGTGCCGGAGCTGAAATTTCAGGCCTTTGTGGACCGAGGGATCGAGCTTGGCCTACCTTCCAATCTTTCGAAAGAGACTGTATCATGAGCACCAATCCAGCCGATCTGGGTGCAATCGAAGCCCGCCAGCTGATTGCGCGCAAACAGCTTTCCCCTGTCGAACTGGCCAAGGCATGCATTGATCATGTTGAGCAGCGCGACCATGCGGTCAATGCCTTGATTGTGCGTGACTTTGACCGCTTGCTCGATGGCGCCAAACAGGCTGAGGCCGCTGTGATGGCAGGGGATGCTCTGGGGCCGCTGCATGGCTTGCCTTTCGGGGTTAAGGACATGATCGATGTCGCGGGCTTGCCCACCACTTTTGGGTCGGAAGCCTTTCGCGACAATGTTGCCACCAAGGACGATGCCATCGTCGCTGCCATGCGCGCGGCCGGTGCAATTCCGATGGGTAAAACCAACAATCCCGAATGGAGCGCCGGTGGCAATACGCGCAACCGGGTCTATGGCGTCACCGCCAATCCTTATGATCTGACCCGCACTTGCGCCGGGTCGTCTGGTGGATCGGCCGTCGCGCTTGCCTGCCATTATAGCCCCTTGGCGACGGGGTCCGATACCGGTGGCAGTCTGCGCAATCCTGCTGCTTTCTGCGGTGTTGTTGGTTTCCGGCCCAGCCCGGGGGTGGTGCCCGGTGACACCAGGGCTGCAAGTTTGCTGCCTATGTCTACCTCTGGCCCGATGGCGCGCAGCGTCGCTGATGTCGGCTTGATGTTGTCGGTCTTGGCGCGCCCGGATGCAAAGGATGCCTATACTGCGGTCATTGACGGCAAGACGCTGTGGTCTGCGGATCGCTTTGCCAATTTGCCGCGCAAGGATCTTTCTTCTCTCAAGATCGCGGCGACATCTGACTATGGATTTGCACCGACCGAGAGCATCATCAAAGATCATTTCCGTGCCATTCTGCCTGCAATTGCAGATCAGTTTGGTGTTTTTGAGGAAGCGACGCCTGACTGTAGCGATGCTGACCGTATTTTCTCGGTGATCCGAGGCGTTCAGTTTTTGGGCATTCACGCCAATCTGGTCGATAACCAGCCGGAGCTGGTAGGGCCAAATGTTACGGACAATGTGCGCGAAGGGCGAAGCTATTCAGCACAAGATGTGGCCAACGCCCTGTTTGCTCAAACTCGCTATCAGCATCGCTGGCTCAGCTTCTTTGAGGAATATGACTATCTGATTTCGCCGGCGGTGACGATCAGCCCGCGCCCATGGCGGGAGCTTTATCCCACGCAGATCGAGGGTACCCCCACCAAGAGCTATTATCACTGGTTGGCAATGGCCTATGCCTCGACCATTCCCGGTCATCCATCCATCACAATCCCTTGCGGTCTGGATGCGAATCACATGCCCTTTGGGCTGCAAATTGTCGGCAAACGGCACGAAGATCTAGGCGTTCTTGCGGTTGCAGCCGAACTCGAAGCGATTATTGCCGGGCTACCTGATTTTGCGCCTCGGTCCCCTGACTTTGCCATGCTTGCTTCTGCGCCGCCTCTTAAAGAAGCCGACGCTTTTCTCACCTTTGATTGAGTTTGAAAAGGAAATCCCCCATGTCCAAACTGCCATTTTCCAAGCTGCGCAAAAGCGGTTTCACTGTCTATCTTTCCGGAGAGCTGGGATTTAACACTGACGGTACCCTTCCTGAGGGGATTGAAGCGCAGACCAAAAATTGCCTTGAAAATATCAAAGCAACCCTCGCGGGCGAGGGATTGGAGCTGTCCAACGTCATTTCTTGTACCTGCTATTTGACCGATCCGGCTGATTTTGCCGCGTTCAATGGGGTTTATGGGGCTTATTTTGACGATCCATTGCCTGTGCGCACCACAATCGGCTGTGCGTTGATGATCGACGCCAAAGTCGAAATCACCGTGATCGCGGAATGCTAAGAAAGAAGAAAGACGAACAGGCAATGACCGAGATACTTATCCTCGGAGCGGGCATCGTCGGACTCAGTTCCGCGCTCGCCCTGCAAGAGCGTGGACATTCCGTTACCTTGCTCGACCGGCAACAGGCCGGCATGGAGACCAGTTATGGCAATGCAGGAATCATCCAGCGAGAGGCGGTCGAGCCTTACAACATCACCCATCATCTGCCGACGTTGCTGCGCTATGGCCTCGGGCTGACCAATGACATTGTCTATCATTGGCGCGATCTGCCCCGGCTCTTGCCCGCCTTGGCGGCCTATTATCGCTATTCTGAAGCAGGCAAGCATGCCGAAATCTCCAAAACCTACGCCCAGCTTGCCTATCGGGCAACGCGAGATCACGCCCCCTTCATTGATGCATCAGGGGCGCAAGACCTGATCCGCCGCGATGGCTTTTTCTCGATTTGCCGTGATCAGAAAGCGATGGATGCCAAGGCGTTGGATGCCGACTATCTGCAAACCCACTATGATGTGCCGTTGCGCGTGATCGACGGCAAGACGCTGGCCAAAGAGGAACCGTCAATCACCACACAGCTGGCCGGCGCGATCCATTGGTGTGACAGCTGGAGCCTGACAGACCCTCTGGCATTGACAATGGCCTACAAGGCCTTGTTCGAGCGGCGAGGAGGACGGCTGTTACAAGGCGATGCGATGAGTCTGACCCCGGAAGGGGCGGGATGGGCGGTGACCACCGCCGAAGGCAAAATCACAGCATCCGACATTGTCATCGCACTGGGGCCATGGGCTCCGGACCTTCTTGAAAGGCACGGCTACCGGCTGAAAATGGTCTGGAAACGGGGCTATCACAAGCAGTATGACGTGACAGATGCCCCCACCCGGCCCCTGCATGATTTTGCCAATGGCGTCGTACTGGCCCCGATCGGTGACGCTTTGCGCATTGTGACCGGTGCGGAACTGACCAGACGGGATCGAGGCGTTAATCTCAAACAGCTGCGCCACGGATTGAACAGCGCCAGACAGATTCTGAAGGTCGGAGAAGAAAGGCCGGACGATGTCTGGTTCGGCCATCGCCCCTGCCTGCCGGACATGCTGCCCATGGTTGGGGCCGCTCCGGCCCACAAAGGCCTGTGGTTCAATTTCGGTCATGGTCATCAGGGCTTGACCCTCGGACCGACGACCGGCTTGATCCTCGCCGACATGATGGAAGGCTCGGCTGCGCACTGGACCCGGGCACTGATGCCACAAGGGCGATCTGTCCTCGCCCACTAGATGTCTGCGCACGGCCTCAGAATGTCGGGATCTCGGTAGGCCTGACTTTTAGAAGGTGAGCGGGGTGTTGTTCTTGACCTCCTTCATGACAAAGAAGGTGCGCGTTTGGCGCACGCCCGGTAAGGCAATCAGTTGCTCTCCGTGCAACTTGTTGAAATCGTTCATATCGCGTGCTCTGATCTTCAGCAGATAGTCAAAGTCTCCAGCCACCAGATTGCAGTCCAGAATGACGGACATCCTGTTTGCTGCCTGTTCAAACTCAGCGAAGCTTTCAGGAGTGGAGCGATCAAGAACCACGCCCACCATGACCAATGCTCCCATGCCGACTTGCTCGGGATTGATGCGTGCACTCACCCCTTCGATATAGCCATCGTCAAACAGGCGTTGCGTGCGGCGATGGCAGGTCGCGGGGCTAACATTGACCCGGCTTGCAAGGTCCGCATTGGACAGGCGACCTTCCTCTTGCAGCGCTCGCAGGATGTTCCGGTCTATTCGGTCCAGTTCTGACATGAAAGAATCTTCCAAATTTGCTTATTCTATGAGGCAGAATAAAGAATATTTAGAAAAATTCGGCAGTTCAAGGAAATTTATGGGGCAAATTAGAGAGCACCTTTCATTGAAAAGTTGCTAGCATTTGGGGCAATTCCAACAGGAGACCTGCCATGTCGTTACTTGATAAATTCGAGAAATATCCCCTGACCTTCGGTCCCACACCAATCGAATATCTGCCCCGCCTCACGGACGCTTTGGGCGGAGATGTTGAGATCTATGCCAAGCGCGATGATTGCAATTCCGGCCTTGCCATGGGTGGCAACAAGCTGAGAAAACTGGAATATATCGTTCCCGATGCGATTGCCTCGGGAGCAGACACGCTTGTCTCCATTGGTGGGGTGCAATCCAACCATACGCGCATGGTCGCGGCAACGGCCGCAAAGATCGGCATGAAATGTGTGGTCATTCAGGAAAAATGGGTGCCACATTTTGATGCGGTTTACGATCGTGTGGGCAACATTCTGATGACCAAACTGATGGGGGCTGACAGCCGTCTGGTTGATGACGGTTTCGACATCGGGATCCGCAAAAGCTGGGAAGATGCCATCCAGTCGGTCAAGGATGCCGGAGGCAACCCCTATCCGATCCCGGCAGGGGCATCGGTGCATAAATATGGCGCCCTTGGCTATATCGGATTTGCTGAAGAAGTGGCTCAGCAAGAAGAAGAGCTTGGCTTTAAATTTGACTATATCGTCGTTTGTGTGGTGACCGGTTCCACGCAAGGGGGCATGATTGTCGGCTTTGCGGCACAGGATCGCGCGGATCGCGTGATTGGCATTGACGCCTCTTTCACGTTTGAACAAACCCGCTCGCAGGTGCGTTCGATCGTGGACAATACCGCTGAGCTTGTCGGACTGGGCCGCAAGGTACGTGACGATGAAATCGTGATCAATCCGGACTATGCCTATCCGGCCTATGGTGTCCCCTCGGATGAGACCAACGATGCCATCCGCCTTGCGGCCCAAACGGAAGCCATGATGACGGATCCGGTTTATGAGGGAAAAAGCATGCAGGGACTGATTGACCTGACCAAGAAGGGCTTTTTCCCGAAAGGTTCCAAAGTGCTCTATGCGCATTTGGGTGGTGCCCCTGCGCTCAACGGCTACAGCTATTATTACAAAGATGGCTAACATGGACGTTTGCGTCTCAAGGGGCGTTTTGCCCCTTGAGACGCAATGATCGCTAGGAATTAATGCTGATAGGATCGCGTCTCAGGGGAGGCCATCATGACCCACGATTATCTCAAGACCATCGAACAGCGTCTGTTGTGGCTGTCTCATTGGATGATCCATCACGCCAATCACATTCGTCCCAAGACAGATGACATCAAGATTGGTGGCCATCAGGCCAGTTCCGCCTCGATGGTGTCGATCATGACCGCGCTTTATTTCTCGGCGCTGAAGCCTGAGGATCGCGTCGCCGTGAAGCCGCATGCCTCTCCGGTCTTTCATGCCATGCAATATCTGATGGGAAATCTGTCGCGCGACCGGATGGAGAATTTCCGCGGCTTTGGCGGGGTGCAGTCCTATCCGTCGCGGACCAAGGATGTGGATGATGTCGATTTCTCCACCGGCTCGGTCGGCCTTGGGGTGGCCATAACCTCCTTTGCCTCTCTCATTCAGGATTACATCGCAGCCAAGAGTTGGGGCCAGGATCAGGCTCTGGGGCGCATGGTGGCGCTGGTGGGCGATGCCGAACTGGACGAGGGCAACATTTACGAATGCCTGCAGGAAGGTTGGAAGAATGACCTTCGAAATTGCTGGTGGATCATCGACTATAACAGGCAGTCCCTTGATGGCATCGTCAGGGAGGGCCTGTTCGAGCGGATCGAAAAGATCTTCGATGCCTTCGGCTGGGATGTGGTCCGGGTCAAATATGGCAAGCTTCAGCGTGAGGCATTCGAAGAGCCGGGCGGCGACAAGCTCCGCGACTGGATCGACGCCTGCCCCAATCAGCAATTTTCGGCTCTGACCTTCATGGGCGGTGCGGTCTGGCGCAAGCGTTTGATGGATGATCTGGGCGATCAGGGGAGATGTGTCCGCTCTGATTGAAAAACGCTCGGATGAAGCCTTGGCTGCACTGATGGAAAATCTTGGTGGCAACTGCGTCACCACGATGGCCGATGTCTTTGCTTCGGTGACCCACGACCGGCCGACCTGCTTCCTTGCTTACACCGTCAAGGGGTGGGGGACGCCGATTGCCGGCCACAAGGACAATCACGGCGGCCTGATGAACAAAAGCCAGATGGCCGACTGGCAAGCGCATATGGGTGTATCCAAGGGCGACGAATGGGACCCCCTTGCCACAATCGACGATGTCGAGGCCTTCAAGGCCTTTCTGGATCGCGTGCTCTTCTTTGCCAAAGGCACCCGCCGCTATCACGACGACAAGATTGCCGTGCCAGCCATCGAGCTGTCCACCAAACGCGCTATCTCGACACAAGCCGCCTTTGGCAAAAATCCTCGATGATCTTTCCAAGGGGGACAGCGAGCTGGCGGCCCGCATTGTCACCACATCACCGGATGTAACCGGAACAACCAATCTTGGCCCGTGGGTCAATCGCCGCAAATTGTTTGCGCGCAAGGCACTGGCCGATGCTTTCATCGAGCATCGCATTCCCTCGACGACAAAATGGGTCTTTGATCCTGCTGGCCAGCATAT
>CAXXSO010000079.1:0-4622 GCA_963676965.2 uncultured Cohaesibacter sp. | reverse complement strand
AAGGGTGGTCACAAAAACGTTAATTCCGATCAAGGCATTGACTTTGACGGCTGTTTCCACAATCAATGGACGCCCTGATATATTCTGGATCATCCCGCCGGGCGTGTGCCGCGCCCCGGGTGCCCAGTCCGAACACCATATGGAGGAAAGCATGAAATTCAGGATTCTTTTGGCCGCCTTGCTGGCGGTCGTGTGCCTGGCGGGCGCGGCGTCGGCCAGCACGCTGGAAGACGTGAAGGCCAAGGGCTTCGTCACCGTGGGCGTCAGCGGCAAGGTCCCCGGCTTCTCCGCCCCCGACGAGAAGGGCGTGTGGCGCGGGTTCGACGTGGACTTCGGCCGCGCCGTGGCCGCCGCCATCTTCAACGACCCCACCAAGGTCAAGTTCGTGCCCGTGACCACCAAGGAGCGCTTCACCGCGTTGCAGACCGGCGAGATCGACGTGCTCTCGCGCAACACCACCTGGACCTTCTCGCGCGACGTGAACCAGGGCATCGATTTCTGTGGCATCCTGTTCTACGACGGCCAGGGCTTCATGGTGCCCAAGAAGCTCGGCGTGACCAGCGCCACCCAGCTTGACGGCGCCAGCGTCTGCATCCAGATCGGCACCACCACCGAGATGAACGTCTCCGATTATTTCGCGGCCCATGGCATGACCTACAAGCCCGTGGTCTACGAGAGCGCCGACGACGCCACCGTGATCTACGACACGGGCCGTGCCGACGTGTACACCACCGACATTTCCGGTCTGGCCGCGCGCCGTACCGCCCTGTCCCATCCCGAGGCCCACCTCATCCTGCCCGAGGCCATCTCCAAGGAGCCCCTGGGCCCCGCCGTGCGCCAGGGCGACCAGCAGTGGAGCGACATCGTGCGCTGGACCCTGTTCGCCATCATCAACGCCGAAGAGATGGGCGTGACCTCGGCCAATGTGGACGAGATGCTGAAGTCGCAGAAGCCCAACGTCAAGCGCCTGCTCGGCGTGGACGGCGCCTACGGCGAGATGTTCGGCCTGAGCAACGACTGGGCGTACCGCGTCGTCAAGCTCGTGGGCAACTACGGCGAGATCTTCGACCGCAACGTCGGCCCCAAGACCCCCCTGGGCCTGGAGCGCGGCATCAACGCCCTGTGGAAGGACGGCGGCCTGCTCTACGCCCCGCCCATCCGCTAGCATCCGCTTCTTCGGCGCGGCGGGCCATGGCGGTCCGCCGCGCCTTTTTTCGTTTTTCATGTCTTTCACCGGATAGACCCGCATGACCGATTCCACCCCGGCGCACGACGACGCCTCGCCCACTGGGTTCGCCCGACTTCTGCGCGACCGCACGGTGCGCGCCGTGGCCATCCAGGCCCTGGTTTTCGCCCTGGTGGCGGCGGCCCTGGCCTTCGCCGTCCTCAACACCGCCCACAATCTCGACAAGGCGGGCATCGCCTCGGGCTTCGGCTTCCTGGGCCAGACCGCCGGATTCGACATCAGCCAGCACCTGGTGGAGTATTCTCGCGAGAGCACCTACCTGCGCGCCTTCGTGGTGGGGCTCATCAATACCTTGGTGGTCTCCGTGGTGGCCATCGCGGCCTCCACGGCCCTGGGCTTCCTGCTGGGCGTGGCGCGCCTGTCGTCCAACTGGCTGGTGGCGCGCATGTCCGCCGTGTGGATCGACATCGTGCGCAACATCCCGCTCCTGTTGCAGGTCTTCTTTTGGTACATCGCCATCCTGAACCCCCTGCCCGGTCCCCGGGCGGCGTTGTCCCTGGGCGGGTCCGTGTTCCTGTGCAACAGGGGGCTGATAACGCCCGGCCCAGTGTGGGGCGAGGGGAGCTGGGCGGTGTTCGCGGCTTTGGGCGCGGCCCTGGCCGGTTCGTGGGCCTTGTCCCGTTGGGCGGCGCGCCGCCAGCGCGAAACCGGGCAGCCCTTCCCCGTATTCTGGGCCTCCGTGGGCATGATTGTGCTGTTGCCGTTGGCCGCCATGGCCGCCATGGGGTTCCCTGTCGGCCTGGACCTGCCCGCCCTCAAGGGCTTCAACTTCAAGGGCGGGCTCACGGTGATGCCCGAGTTCATCGCCCTGTGTCTGGCCCTGACGCTCTACTCCTCGGCCTTCATCGCCGAGAACGTGCGCGCGGGCATCCTCTCGGTGCGCAAGGGGCAGCGCGAGGCCGCCCTGGCCCTGGGCCTGCGCCCGGGCATGACCATGCGCCTGGTGGTCATCCCCCAGGCCATGCGCGTCATCATCCCCCCGCTCACCAGCCAGCACCTGACCACGCTCAAGAACTCGTCCCTGGCCGTGGTCATCGGTTACCCGGACCTTATTTCCGTGTTTGCGGGCACCAGCCTGAACCAGACCGGTCAGGCCGTGGAGATCATCGCCATGACCATGCTCGTGTACTTGCTCCTGAGCCTGTCCATCTCCCTGGGCATGACCTGGTACGAGCGCCGCACCGCCATAGTGGAGAGATAGCCCGTGTACGTGAAGACAGAACGCCACCCCGACCTGCCCGCGCCGCCCTCCGAGACGGGCGTGCTCGGCTGGATGCGCAAGAATCTCTTTTCCTCGCCGCTCAATACGGCGCTCACCGTCTTCGGGCTCTGGGTGCTGTGGATGACCGTGCCGCCCTTTGTGCGCTGGGCGCTCGTCGACGCCAGCTGGGCCGGCACCACGCGCGAGGGCTGCATGCCCCTGCCCGGGCAGGCCGCCGGGGCCTGCTGGGTGTTCATCAAGGTCCGCCTGGGCCTGCTCATGTACGGCTTCTATCCCGAGCCCGAGCGCTGGCGCGTGGTCATGGCCGGGGTGATGCTCTTCGCCTCGCTGGGGCCGCTGGTGGCGGCCACGCTGGTGCGGCGAGGGGGCGAGGGGCACGAGCGGATGCAGCTGCTGTTTCCGGCGGCTGGCGTGCTTTTGGTGCTGGGCTTCTGCGGCCTTGCGCCGGCTTTGGTGGCGGCGGCATTCCTCTTCGCCCCGTCGTTTTTGAGCCACGTGGACTGCGCGCGGCCCCTGGGGCCGGTGGCGCGCTCGGGGCGGCTGACGGCGCTTTGGACCGTGGCCGTGTTCGCGGTCGCGCGCGTGGCCGCCGGGGCGTATGCGCCCGAGGCCGCCACGAGCGTGGCTCTGTTCGCCGCCGTCCTGGCCCTTCTGCCCGTCTTCATGGGCCAGGCGTCCGAGACGCGCTGGCGCGCGGCGCTGCTCTTCAGCGTGTTCCCGTTCGTAGGCTACTGGCTGTTCGCGGGCGGAGCATTCGGCCTGGCCGAGGTGGCCACGGACCGCTGGGGCGGCCTGTCGCTGACACTCGTCATGGCCTCGGTGGGCATGACCGTGTCCCTGCCCGTGGGCGTGCTCCTGGCCCTGGGGCGGCGCAGCGAGATGCCCGTCATCCGTTCCCTGTGCCTGGCCTACATCGAATTTATCCGAGGCGTGCCGCTTATCTCCGTGCTTTTCATGGCCTCGGTGATGCTGCCGCTGACCCTGCCCGAGGGCACCCATTTCGACAAGCTGCTGCGCGCCCTGGTGGGCATCTCGTTCTTCTACGCGGCCTACATGGCCGAGGTGGTGCGCGGCGGGCTCCAGGCCATCCCGCGCGGGCAGTACGAGGCAGCGGAGTCCCTGGGCTTCCGTTACTGGCGGGCCATGCGGCTCATCATCCTGCCCCAGGCCCTGCGGGTGGTCATACCCGGCATCACCAACACCTTCCTGGGCCTGTTCAAGGACACCACCCTGGTGGCCGTTATCAACCTGATGGACGTCCTGGGCATCGTGAAGAGCGCCCTGGCCGACACGCAGTGGCTCGGCTACACCAAGGAGGCCTACGTGTTCGCCGGGTTTGCGTTCTGGATTTTCTGCTTCTCCATCTCGCGCTATTCCATGCGCCTGGAGAAGCGGCTCGAAGTGAAGCGCTAGGCAGCGCCAAAGAGAACCCACGGGCCGCCCGCGCCCAGCGCGCCGGGCGGGCCGTCAACCTCCCATGGGGGAGCATATGACCGAATCCAACGACCGCCCCGCGGTGCTTATCGAAGACCTGCATAAGTGGTACGGCGACTTCCACGTCCTCAAGGACGTGAACCTGACCGTGGCCCAGGGCGAGCGGCTGGTGATCTGCGGGCCCTCGGGCTCGGGCAAGTCCACCATGATCCGCTGCATCAACCGTCTGGAGGGCTTCCAGCGCGGGCGCATCAGCGTGGCGGGTATCGAGCTCACCGACGACATGAAGCGCATCGACCGCGTGCGCCGCGAAGTGGGCATGTTGTTCCAGGACTTCAACCTCTTCCCGCATTTGACGGTCATGGAGAACTGTGTGCTCGCGCCCATGTGGATCCGGCGCATGCCGCGCAAGGAGGCCGAGGGCCTGGCCATGCATTTCCTGGAGCGGGTGCAGATCCCCGACCAGGCCGACAAGTACCCCGGCCAGCTCTCGGGCGGGCAGCAGCAGCGCGTGGCCATCGCCCGCAGCCTGTGCATGAGCCCAAAGATCATGCTCTTCGACGAGCCCACCAGCGCCCTGGACCCCGAGATGATCAAGGAGGTCCTGGACGTGATGATCGACCTGGCCGAGACGGGCATGACCATGCTCTGCGTGACCCATGAGATGGGCTTCGCGCGCACGGTGGCCGACCGGGTGATCTTCATGGATCACGGCGAGAT
>CAXXSO010000078.1:0-40563 GCA_963676965.2 uncultured Cohaesibacter sp. | reverse complement strand
CGGTTCAGGTCCAAAGGCATTGGCAATTCCTCATGTCGTCAGGCTCGCAAACTATTCACATCTCACGCTCTTGTCATGACTTTGTTAGCAAGGTCAACCGGTCGTGATTGGCAAGTGACAGCGCGGGGCAGCTATGGTCTGAACATCGGAACCCTACGATCCCTAGTTGAAACCTATATGTCACGCGGAACAAAGCGAGCAGACCCATGACGCCCTATCATTTACCAAGCATGAAGCCATCGCGCCTGAAATTTGCCAGACTGGCCTTTTGCACGTTGATGACGTCAGCCACGACTGTCTTTCGCTGCAAGACATAACGGCATCGTTCCAGTCTATGGATGCCTCCCGTCCAAGGACCATCCGACCTCTGGTATTCCCGTGGTGGAAACTCTGGCCATCTCCCTGTCCTCTAGCGGGGCGTAACCGCCAAGAAGGGGATGCCGGCACCTTAACGAGCGGACCGCCGACCCTTTTAAAGGGGCTGTCATTTTTGGGGACAAGAATGATGCATCCGCTCAACACGAAAGCCAGCGCCTTTGCTTTCGGCCCGAATGGAAGGTTCACCGCACCGCCTCCATTCGGGTTTCCTTTTTCTAGACCGCAGCTACCGCTTGGCCGAGATTTGCCGCCAGATCCCCCTTTGGATGAACGCGAATGTCGGATAAACCCATCCACAGCGCCATCATCTGAAGCTCTGCTGCAAGCGCCTCAGACACTTTCCCCGGATCAATCTTCGGCTCTGCATGGCTGGCAAAGACTTCCAGAATGCTTTCCTGCCGGTTGGCCTTCAGATCGAGCCGCGCGACCAATTGATCGCCAAGCAGGAATGGCAGCACATAATAGCCGAACTGGCGTTTTTCCTTGGGCACATAGATCTCGATCCTGTAGTGGAAGTTGAACAATGACTGTGCCCGATCGCGCATGAAAATCAGGGAATCAAACGGCGCCAGCAAAGCCTGACACGCGGCGCGCGCCGGGATCACAGCATCCTTGTGCAAATAGGCCTGCTTGGAAAAACCCTCCACCTCAACAGGCTCCAGAATGCCGCTTTCAACCAGTTCCGCAATCGCCTGCTTGCTGTCTTTTGGCGACAGGCGGAAATAATCGCGCAAACAGGCTTCGGTCCCGACCCCATGGCTCCGTGCCCCGATCTCGATCAACTGCCGTTTGGCGTCCGCAGCGGGCAGGGTGCCTTGCGCCAGGATCTCCGCAGGCAACACCCGCTCGGGAATATCATAGAGCCGGGCAAAGGTCTGCCGTCCTGCCGATGTGATCCGTCCGGACCAGAACAGGAATTCCAGCGCAATCTTGGTGTCGCTCCAGCCCCACCATGTCCCTTTGCCCTTGCGCTCCTTGTCCAGCGCACCAACCCCGATCGGGCCATGTTGTTCGATCTGGCGATAGATCGCTTCCACCCGCTCGGGATTTTCTCTCGCAAAGCGGCCAATGCCGCGCCAGAGTCCCTGATGACGTGCTGCATCTTCCATTCGCCATTTAAGGGCCGGATAGAGTGCTACCGGCAAAATCGAGGCTTCATGGCCCCAATATTCGAAATAGTCTTTCGGCTTGCTTGCTGGCATCACCGCATGGCCGCGCGGTCGATCAGATTGCGATCATAGGCTCCAAGCCGGGCAAACAGGGTGAGATAGTGCGCCCGGTCCAGCACATTGACGCTGTCGATCTGCAACAGGCCTATGGAATCGAAGATGGATGTTAAATGGCGCTGATCGGGCCGTTTCAGGTTGCGTCGCTGCGGCAGAAATCCTTGCGCCTTTAAAGCGATTCGCCTTGCTTGTCGGTTGGAGAGCGATTGCATGGCCATGCGGATGGAACGAACCCTTGATGGATAAGAGAAAATGCGGATGAAAGGATGCCGAAGCTGCATCATGTGGCGTTGGCTTTGGGGTGGAGACCCTATCCTACAGAACAGGTCGCGTCAGGAAAGGTTAATTTTTCCAATCATTACCGGTGCTTTGTCTTTCACCTTTGATGAGAGTGGGTTAGTCTGGCATCAACAAGACGGGCCGCGCCGTCCGGTGGGTAAATGTGGGGCAGGCGCAGACACTACGAGAAGGGACTGTCAGAATGTCAATGTTGAAAAACTGGGTGATACCCGGTGCCTTGGCCGTCGGGGTCGTCACTGCGATCAGTCTATATACCAAGACTGCAAAAATGGAGGCCGACCTGACCGAGCGCTCGAGCGCTGTGCTTGAGGACAAGGGCATGGATTGGGCCACGGTCACATTCGATGGCCGTGATGGGGTGCTGACCGGTGTTGCGCCAGAAGAAGGAATGAGCGCCTGGGCGGTTGAATTGATCGACATTGTCTGGGGCGTCCATACCATCAGTGACGAAACCACCTTGTTGCCATCCCGCTCGCCCTTCACCTGGGGGTTGGAGCGCGATGGCAACAATCTCGCCATGATCGGCTATTTGCCTTACGAGCTGTCAAAGAGCGTACCTGCCCACATGCAAACTCTGTTTGATGGTGTGAGTTTCAGCTCCAGCACCGATGCCGCCCGTGGCGCGCCCGCTGACATGACCAAAGTGGTGGCCCTCTCAGCGGATTTGGCGAGCCTATTGCCAAATGCCAAAATCATGCTGGTCGATGACAAGCTAACCATTACGGGCGCACTGGAAGACGGCAACAAGGACCATATCGCGCTGTTCAAAGCGATTCAGTCCCGCCTGGCCTCCACAGATCTTGGCGCTATCAAGCTTGATCTGAAAATAACTGAGCCCAAGGCTCCGGTTGAGCAGGCCGCTGAAGAGGCGAACTCCAAGGCCAAAGATGGTTTGCTGATCAGCCGCACGGATAAAGGCGTCTCCATTGTCGGCACCGTGCCCAGTGAAGAAGTCAAAGGCTTGCTGGTCGATCAGGCAACCCGCAAATTCGGCCGTTCCGGTGTGGAGCAGGATCTGGCCATTCAGCAAGGCGTCAAGA
Source organism: uncultured Cohaesibacter sp. (assembly GCA_963676965.2). GTDB lineage: Bacteria > Pseudomonadota > Alphaproteobacteria > Rhizobiales > Cohaesibacteraceae > Cohaesibacter. Next base: position 37,619 of record CAXXSO010000078.1, on the reverse strand, counting down.
TCGCTGGTCTGGGCTATGACGAGTTCAAGCAGGCCGCCTTGACCAGCCTTCAGGCCGTATCTCGTCTTGAAGCCGGCACCGCCGATCTCAGTGCAGACGGCCTGACGCTCAAGGGTGGGGCCTATTATGAGGCTGCCATGGAGAAGGTGAAGCAAAGCCTTGCAGGCATTTTGCCAGACGGCTTTTCTCTCAATACCGATCTGTCGGTTGCAGCACCCGGCAAAGCGGTTGATGCAGGTGTCTGCCAGACCCTGCTGCGCGAAGCCCTGACAGACAATACAATCTTGTTTGACTCCGGCAAATCGACCATTTCGGAAGATTCTTTCGGCCTGCTAGATGGCCTGATCTATACCGCCCGTCGCTGCCCCGATAGTCACATCCAGATTGCCGGTCACACTGACAGCGACGGCGATGACGCCACCAATCAGCTCCTGTCCGAGCGCCGTGCCGACGCGGTGGTTTCCTATCTGAGTGAAGCGGGCTTGTCGCTAGACCGCCTTGAGCCGAAAGGGTTTGGCGAAACCATGCCAGTCGCAGGCAACGATACCGCTGAAGGCAAAGCCAAAAATCGCCGCATCGAATTTGTCATTCTGGCTCAATAAGGTCCTGAGGAGATAGAAATGGGATATCTAATTGCAAATCTCTATCCACTGCTGCTGCTTGGGCTGGCTTTGGGCGCGGTTATCGGCTGGTTGGCCTGTGACCCTGAAAAAGACAAACGCTAGGGAAAGGGAGAAGATCCATGACTGCATTATTCTGGCAGGAACTTGTCCTGATCATTTTCGCCGTCGTCATTGGCATGATGCTCGGTTGTTACTTCCGTCGGTATTTCTCTTCTGCTGCCGCTGATCAGCGCAAGGCAACCAAAGAGAAACTCGCCGCAGCGGCGACCAGCACCGCCGTTGGCACCGCTGCCGTCTCCAAGCTGACCGACGTGAAGGACAAGGTCCTCACCAAAATGGCCGAAGCGCACCTGGAAGCGGAGGCCGAAGCTCTCGCCGCGCAGACCAACAAAGAGCTGGAAGGCCAGTCCGTCGAGGTCGACAAGGCTGTGCTGCGCGACATGAAGGTGGTTGCCATCGAGGACGACAAGGAACCACCGCTTGAAGCGCCGGATGATGCCCATTTCGAGCAATATTCCGATGCGGATTCAAGCTTCCTGAACGAAGAACTCCCTGCGAAAGCCGAGGATGCCCGCGAGGCTGTGGTTGAAGCCGCGAGCCTTGGCGCGAGTGATGCTGAACTGACCCAGCTTGGCACGGACTATGCCGCCGCCAGCGAAACGGACGATACCAAGGACGCACCGAAGGTTGAGAAAACGGTCGATGCTCCGTCTGCCGCGGAAAAAGCCGAGGATGCCCGCGAGGCTGTGGTTGAAGCCGCCAGCCTTGGTGCAAGCGATGCTGAATTGACGCAGCTTGGCACGGACTATGCCGCTGCCAGCGAAACGGAGGATGCCAAGGACGCATCGAAGGCAGAGAAAACGGTCGATGCTCCATCTGCTGCGGAAAAAGCTAAGGATGCCCGCGAGGCTGTGGTTGAAGCCGCCAGCCTTGGTGCAAGCGATGCTGAACTGACCCAGCTGGGCACGGACTATGCCGCTGCCAGCGAAACGGCCCTTGACGAAGCGGGCATGGCCGCAGCGCTTGCTGCTCTGCCGACAGGCGCATCCGCCGAAGATCGCGCCAATGCGGTTGGTGCCCGTCCGACCTTGCTGAAAAAGCCAAAGAGTGGCAAAGCTGATGATCTCAAGAAGATCAAAGGCATCGGCAAGGTGCTTGAGGGCAAGCTCAATGATCTCGGGGTTCATCATTTTGAGCAGATCGCCAACTGGACCCAGAAGGAAGTCAATTGGGTGACCACCTTCCTCAGCTTCAGAGGGCGTATCGAGCGCGAAGAATGGATTCCGCAGGCCAAAGGCCTCCTGTCTGCCAATGCTCAACAAGCTGAACCGGTAGCCAAAGCAACCAAAGCTCCGGCAAAGCCCAAGGCTACCGCCAAGGCCAAAGCCCCGGCCAAGCCAAAGGCTTCGGTCGAGGAAACAGAGGTCGTGGATCTGAAAGCCGAAGAGGCCCAGATCGCCGCCGCCCTTGCAGCCCTGCCAAAGAATGCTTCGGCTGAGGAGAAAGCCAACGCGGCAGGTTCCAAACCACAAATGCTAACCACACCGCGTGGCAATGCCGCCGATGATCTCAAACGCATCAAGGGCGTTGGCAAGGTGATCGAAGGCAAGCTCAATGATCTTGGCATCTATCACTTTGACCAGATTGCCAATTGGTCGCGCAAGGAAGTCAATTGGGTGACCACCTTCCTCAGCTTTAAAGGTCGGATCGATCGCGAAGACTGGATCGCACAGGCCAAATTGCTGGCCGCAGGTGAAGAAACCGACTTCTCAAAGCGCGTTGACAAGGGCGAGGTGGACAGCTCGAAAGCTTGACAATAACGGCTTTTGATCTAACCTGATAAAAAAGCGGCATGCCTCAAGGCATGCCGCTTTTTTGTCTCTGCTTTTGCCTCTGGCGCATCTGCCGCCCATCCATAGCCAACAGCCAATCGGAGGAGTGAATGCCCCAATCCGCTGAAACCCAAGGCATCGATCATGTCGGTCTCACCGTATCGGACCTGATGTTGAGCCTGTCCTTTTTCACCGATTGCCTCGGCTGGGAGCAATTTGGTGGCAATCCCGATTATCCATCCGCCTATGTGACAGACGGGATCTCAAAGCTCACCCTCTGGCAGGCCAAAACCGACAGTCCGACGGAGTTTAACCGTCACCAGACCATCGGCCTGCATCATATCGCGCTGAAAGTACCCACCGAAGAAGCCTTGCAATCCCTGTTTGAGCGGGTGAGTAAATGGCCCGATGTCGAGATTGAATTTGCCCCGGAATATTCAGGCAAAGGCCCGAAGATTCATTGCATGCTCTATGAGCCGGGCGGCAATCGGCTCGAACTGAGCTATGATCCGCGCTAGCTGCCCTGCTATATCTGACCGATGGTCTTTTATCTGAAAATCAAAGATAGTGTCAGGATGCCCCACCCGTGATCCACTGGGTCGCGATCAACCGGGCGCTTTAGCAGAAAGAGGAGCCGACCATGAAATCTTTCATGCGCAAGAACCGCTTCGCATTTCCTATTCTTGCTCTTTGCTTGACCAAGGGCCTGCTGTGGGGTGTTCCTGCCTTGGCTGCTGAATGCGCAAAGCCCGTTGATTTTCTTAACCTGCCGCTCGCCAGAAGTGGCAATCCGATCCATGACGCGCTGACACAGGGCTATCCGGGTTTGACCATCAAGGCGGGCAAGATCCATCTGGCAACAGGGCAGGTGGTGCCGCTTGAAGGCCCGCGCTCGGTCTCCAAGCCCGAGCGCTTGGAGGATGCCACCATTGGTGACATGTTTGTCTATCTCTACCCCCTTGATTTCTCGCTCAAGCAACGCAAAGCCGCTTTCCATGATCCTGGCCGGGTGCGCAATGAGGCTTTCTTTCGCGCACTCATGTTTGACAGCAAGGCGGCCACCCGCAAGAGCTTGACAACAGTGCGCTATCGCGGTGCCAAGGTGACGGCCAGCTTTTCGGTGACGACCAAGCATTGCGTCCACACGCAATTGCAAGCCGCGCTCAGCGAAATTGCCGCCCATAAGCCAAGCCGCGACAAGTATTTCCGAAAAATCGGTGGCAGCTTCAACTGGCGGAAGATCTCCGGCACCAACCGGCTCAGCAGCCATTCCTTCGGCTCAGCGGTCGATGTGAATAGCCAACTTGGAAAATATTGGAAATGGCTCGGTGTGAAACCCGGCAAGGCGGTGCGCTATGACAATGCCATCCCGCAGGATATAGTTGAGGCTTTCGAGAAGCGCGGCTTTATCTGGGGAGGCAAATGGCATCATTTTGATGGCATGCATTTCGAATATCGACCGGAATTGATCCTCTATGCTCGCTTGATGGGCCAGTGAAGGGCCTATGACCGGCCAGTGAAGGATGCACGCGTTAGCGTCCCTTTGCAGCCCGCCGCAGGCGGTCATTGATCGCTTCCCCAAGACCATCATTGGCGATTGGTGCCACGGCGATTGCCTCGATTCCCTCACGATCCAGCGCTCGCAAGGCGGCGAACAGTTTTTGCGCCGCTTCCATGCTGTCGCCCACCTCGGACAGGTTGATCATTGCAATCGCGTCAGATGCATATTTGGGAAGTGTCGGCCCAAAGGCCAACAGAGCTTCACCAATTTCGATTTCGGTGGCATTCAATCGCACCGGAATGGAGGGCGCATAATGCGATGTCAGCATGCCCGGTGATGCCGGCGTATGGTCATTTATGCCTGCACGCGCCAAGGGGCGGTGCAAAATGCTCTCAATCTCATTGGTGGCAATCCCACCCGGGCGCAGCATGGTGACCGGGGCATCATCGACACAGAGAATGACCGTCGATTCCACTCCGACCCGGCAAGGGCCGAGATCGGCGACATAGTCGATTCGTCCGGACAGCTCCTCCATGACATGCTGCGCGCTGGTGGGGCTGACCCGACCCGAGCGATTGGCCGACGGGGCGGCAAGCGGCTTGTCAATCGCTGCCGACAATGCACGCATCAGCGGAGCGTCGGGCACGCGCAGCGCTACGGTATCCAGTCCCGCAGAGGTCAGATCGGCAATCGGGCTGTCGGGCAAACGTGGCACCACCAGGGTCAGCGGTCCGGGCCAAAATGCCTTGGCCAGAATCAGAGCTTCCTGATTGAAGCGCCCATGGCGTTGGGCCGCGGTCAGATTTGGCAAATGCGAGATCAGCGGATTGAAGCTTGGTCGTTCCTTGGCGGAAAAAATCCCGGCCACAGCCTGCTGATTGGTGGCGTCCGCCGCCAGCCCATAGACCGTCTCGGTGGGAATCGCCACAAGACCACCCTTGTCCAGACAGTCCTGCACTGCTTTAAATCCCGCATCATTGGCAAGGCTGTCGAGCGCCTCGCCGGTGGCAGGGTCGATCAGACAGAGTTGCGGATGCCAGATTTGGGTCGGCTTGGTCATGGTGGTCGCTTCGCACGGATGATGGTGGATGTTTTTTATATAAGCCCTGCCAATCCGTCCAGCATCGAACGCACTTGGAGGGTGGCGCGCGGCGAAATGATCTTCAAAAAGTGGAAAAGCCGCTCGATTGCTGCGAAGGGCTATAAATCATTCCCTTGACGTATTCGTCAACTTGGCTACTGTTGCCGTTAAATGCGGGCGTAGACACAGCCCGACGATTGATCGGGGAGGAACAATCATGACCTATCGCACACCCGTTGCGGATATGGCTTTTACGCTCAAGCATGTTGCAGGCCTTGCAGACATGATCGGGGAGGGCATTTATCCCGACCTGTCTGACGATCTGATCGATGCAATTCTGGAAGAAGCGGGGCGCTTCAACACCGAAGAGGTCGCCCCCAAGCTGGCGCATTCCGATCAGCATGGCTGCCGCATGGAAGATGGCGAGGTGACCACACCCCCAGGCTGGAAAGAGCTGTATCACAGCTGGGCAGAAGGGGGCTGGAATGCCCTGACCGGGCCGGAAGAATTTGGTGGTCAGGCGCTGCCGTTGCAAATGGCCACCGCCGCGATGGATGTCTGGAATCAGGGCTCCATGGCGTTTGCCATCGGCCCGACCCTGACCATGGGCTCGGTTGAAGCGATGGAGCGTCACGCCTCTGATGAGTTGAAATCAACATATCTCGAAAAACTCGTCTCCGGCGAATGGATGGGCACCATGAACCTGACCGAGCCGAGTTGCGGTTCGGACCTGTCGGGCATGCGTACCCGTGCCGAACCTGTCGGCGATGGCACCTACAGGATCTCCGGCCAGAAGATTTTCATCACCTATGGCGAGCATGACGTCACCGACAATATCATTCACATGGTGCTCGCCCGCTTGCCGGATGCCCCGGCGGGTACGCGCGGCATTTCGCTGTTTCTGGTCCCGAAATTCCTCGTCAATGACGATGGCTCGCTTGGCGAGCGCAATGACGTCCGGGCCGTCGGGCTGGAACACAAGATGGGCATTCATGGTTCACCCACCTGCACCATGTCCTATGGCGACAAGGACGGGGCGATCGGCTGGTTGATCGGTGAAGAAAATCGGGGCCTCGCTGCCATGTTCACCATGATGAACAATGCCCGCCTGATGGTTGGCATGCAGGGTGTTGGTATTGCCGAACGCGCCTTCCAGATGGCCCGTGACTATGCCGCCGACCGCAAGCAGGGCAAGAGCGTCGGGGCTGCCAAAGACGCCGATATGGAGCCGATCAACGTTCATCCCGATGTCCGCCGCATGCTCATGACCATGGCCGCCTCAACCGAAGCCATCCGCTCCATATGCTATCTCTGCGCCAATGCCCTTGATCGCACCAACGCCGCAGCGAAAGCAGGCAATGATGAAGACGCCAAGCTCTGGGGGTGAGCGGGCAGGGCTTTTAACGCCAGTTGCCAAAAGCTACTCCACCGACATGGGCACGGAAGTTGCGTCCCTCGGCATTCAGGTGCATGGCGGCATGGGCTTCATCGAAGAGACGGGTGCTGCCCAATTGTTGCGTGACAGCCGCATAGCCTCGATCTATGAAGGCACCAATGGCATTCAGGCGATTGATCTGGTGACGCGCAAACTGCCTTTCTCCGACGGCTTGGCGATCAAGGAGCTGTTTGTCGAAATGGGTCTCTGGGCCCAGAAAGCCGCTAAGAGCGACGATGCGGTTCTGGCCGCCGCAGGTGAAGAGCTGGGCGAGAGTCTTGAAGATCTGAATTTTACCACCGAATGGCTTCTCTCCTGCTTGAAAAAAGGCCGCACCGAACTGGCCCTTGCTGGCGCGACACCATTCCAGCGGATGTTTGGCATCACTCTGGGCGGTTGTCTGATGCTCAAGGGGGCGTTGAAAGCGGCTGAAAATGCAGATGCATCGGCCCCCCGACGCAAGGCATTGGCCAGCTTCTTCGCCACAAACATGGCTCCGGAAACCACCGCCCTGATGGATCTGGTGATCAATGGCGGCGATGCCGTGCTCGACAGCGATCTCATTCTTGGCGAAGGCTAAGCGGCCCATCTGTGTCAAATATAAAAGGCGATCCAGCAGTGCCGGATCGCCTTTTTTGACAGAGTTGCAATGGAATGCCCGAAGGCCTACTGACCTACTGGCCTTTTGCAACCTGCTGCGTCTGATTGTCATTTGCCGCGACCGGAGTCTTTGACGGTGCGGTTTCAGTGGCTTTCATCTGCTTGCCAACAACAATCATCAACAGCTTGTTCGGATCGAGCAATGTCGCAGCCACGCGCTTGGCGTCTTCCAGCGTTACGGCTTCGATATAGCTGTTGCGGCGTTCGAAATAATCCTTGCCGAGGTCGGCATTCTGAACCGCAACCAGCTGACGAGAAATTTTCGATGAGCTGTCAAAGCGCAGGGGATAACTGCCGATCAGATATTTTTTCGCGTCAGCCAATTCCTTTGCGGTTGGACCATCCTTGGCCATACGGGCAATTTCTTGCTTCAGCAACATGATGGCCTGTTGGGTGTTATCGGTGCGTGTCGACATGCCACCCCCAAACAGGGACATATGATCAAGATTGGCCAGATAGCTATAGACCCCGTAGGCCAGACCACGCTTCTCGCGTACCTCATTGTAAAGGCGCGAGGAAAAGCTGCCGCCACCCAGAATGTGGTTGACCAGAAAGGCCGGGAAGAAATCTGGATCTTTGCGGTCGATACCCTGTGCTCCGAAGCGAATCGTCGTCTGTGGCACGTCCAGCGGCACCTCGATCAGCCCGGTATTGGAAAGCGTCACATCCTTGACCTCCTTCAGCTCGCCTTTTGCCGGCAAAGGTGCAAAGACCTGATCGAGAAGCTTGGCGAGGCTCTTTGCGTCAATGGCGCCCACCACTCCAATTGTCAGATCCTGACGGGTGAAGATAGCCTTGTGCATGGCGACCAGATCGTCACGGCTGATGGTTTCAAGGCTCTTGACGGTGCCACGTGATGGCTGGCTATAGGGATGATCGGGATAAGCGGCTTCGCCCCATGCCTTGCCGACAATGGTTTCAGGCTGGGTTGAGGCGCGGCGCACAGCGGAAAGCCACGAAGCTCGCATCCGCTCAATGGGAGCGGCGTCAAAACGCGGTGATTGCACGGCCTTGGCCAACAAATCGAAGCCGACTGCCTTGCTGGGTGACAAAATCCGCAAGGATCCAAAGAAACGGTCACGACCCGCATCAAAGCTGAGCTTGATTGCATCGCGCTCCATTGCGGTCTGGAAGGCCTTGGCATCCATGTCGCCTGCGCCTTCATCCAGCAAACTGGTCAGCATGTTGACGGTGCCTTCCTTGCCAACAGGATCCTGCGCAGTGCCACCGGCAAAGGAAAAGTCCATCGAGATGATCGGAACCGTATGATCCTCAACCAGCCACGCCTTGATGCCGGATGGAGAGGTGACTTCCTGAATTTCCTGGGCCTTGGCGACACTAAGACCGATCAACATCGATACAGTCGAAATGAAGGTGACAAGCGCCAGATAAATCTTGGAATTTGGCTTGCGCTGAGGTTGGGTCTGCGCCTGCTTTGTTGGGGCCGAGGTCTTCAAATTCTGGACATTCGAGTCATCGTGAAGGGTAAAAATTTTGGTTTTCATCAGGTGATTCCCTTATCCTTTGATCTCGGAGTCTTTGGACGGCTTCGGTTTGGGATGTCCCTGCGGTCGCGATTGCGGTGCTGGCACCTTGGATGATTCTTTCGGAGCCTGTTTCGGCATCGACATTGCCCGTGCTTTTGGGCCGGGCAGGGAGACGACATCCTTGGGATCTGCTTGCATCGCTTCGCTCGGTTTTGCCTTTTCCGCCATCGAGTCCGCGCTAGGGGAAGCGGCTGGCTCTGCTGGCTTTGAGTCCATTGCAGGCGCGGCGGCTTTCTTTTGGGCATTTTTGTCTGGAGCAGGGGGCAGCAAATATCCGGTCACCGAGCGATGCTCTTGCAAATAGGTCTTGGCAACCGCGACAACCTGCTCGGGCGTCACTGCAGCAAGCCGTTTCGGCCAGCTTTTGATTCGCTCCAGCGTTGAGCCAGACGTCAGATTGGTGCCGACTATCCGCGCCAAGGTGGCCTGATTGTCTTGCGCAAAGAAGCCGTCAGCCAGCATCGAGCGCTTGGCCCGCTGAACTTCTTCATCCGTCACGCCATCAGCAATCAGCTTGGCAATTTCTGCCTTGATTGCATCAAGCACGTCATCAACATCCTTGCCTGACGCCGGGGATCCGTAAAACAGGAAGCTCGAATCATCAAGGCCCCCCGAACTGTAATAAGCCCCGGCAGAGGTGGCGACTTTCTGTTTGATCACCAGGTCCTGATAGAGGCGCGAATTGGTTCCCGCTCCCAGAATATAGCCCAAGAATATCAAGGGCTTCGGCTTCACCCGACGCAGCCGTCGTTTCAGACGGGGTCATGTAGGACCGCCGAACACTGGGTTCACGCACCCGTTCATGACGCAGAGTGACCGTGCGAGCGGTGCGCTGCGGCGGCTCGGAAGCCCGCTTGCGAGGGGCAATCTCTGCCCGTTTGGCAACCTTGCCATAGGTCTCTGTGGCCAGAGCCTTGACTTCGTCCACAGTCACATCGCCGGCAACGATCAGGATTGCATTGTTTCGGTGTGTAGTATTTTTTGTAGAAATCGAGCGCAATTTCGCGGTTCAATCCCTTCATTTCATGTTCCCAGCCAATGATCGGAATACCGTATGGGTGATTGCGATAAAGCGCAGCGTTTCAAGGCCTCGCTCAACTGGGCGCCAGGGTTGGTATCGATCCGGCTGGGCGCGCTCTTCCAGAATGACCTTCAATTCAGGCTCCACCTGCTCCTTGCGCAGTTCCAGATTGGTCATCCGGTCGGCTTCCAGCTCCATCATCAGCTTCAGATGCTGCTTGGCAACCCGCTGAAAATAGGCGGTATAATCCTGTGACGTAAAGGCATTTTCCTGCCCGCCAATCGAGGCGACAATCTTGGAAAAATCCCCGTCCGGATGGGCTTTGGTGCCCTTGAACATCAGATGTTCGAGAAAATGGGCGATTCCCGACTTGCCCGGCTCCTCGTCAGCGGCCCCCACTTTGTACCAGATCATATGGGTGACGACGGGCGCACGATGATCGGGAATCACGACCACCTGCAAGCCATTATCCAGCGTGAAACTGCTGAAATTGCTGCCAAGCTCCGGCAAACTGGAAAGATCCGTTCCCAACAGAGCGGCGACAGGACTGGGCGTTTCCTGACCCCTTCAGGCTCTGATCGCTGGACGGAACAGATGATTGCGAGACCGATCCCGCAGTCTCAGCCGATGAAAGCATTGAGCTTCCAAGAAGACCACCAGCCGCAAGGGCCAGTAACAGGGCCAGTTTCGGAGCTGGGGACTGGGCCAGAGACTGGACCTGCGACTGGGCCTGCGACTGGGAACGGCTTTTAAGCAAGGAGCGAATTGGCATCAAACCTCCACAATTCATGTGTTTGGCATTCATTTGGTTGATATTCATGTTTCCGGACGGTATCAGGCGTTGCTCCGGTTCTGCTGGTCTGCGGTTTTCCCTGCAGACCAGCAGAACCGGGATGCGTGAGAGATCGAAATAGGGTCAACTTTTGGCGAAGATGAGGCCAAGGGCGCATTTTTCCGCGCCCGAGCATGAATATTTCGTAATCTCTGATAAGGTAGGGATGAATACGATCACACCCAAATGAAAAGTTCGTAAGGAATAACCTTACTGCGTGCTCGAATAGATTCTCTTTTTGACCGAATTCTTCCTCACCTATCCAAAAGCAACTCATTTTCGACCAAGACTAACTATGCAGCGGCAAGGAAAAGGTCGTAAAAAGCTTCGACTTTCGTGGTATATCGTCCGACAAGCCCGCCCAAGTCTCAGACGAATGGCGAGATTTTTCGTGGATTTCCACCTGTTTTGCGCGCTTCAGGCCCGTTTCGCATTCGCAATTCGACGGAGAATGACCGGTAATTCGGCTTAAAATTTCTGATAAGTCAATAAAATCAAAGAGATAGTCTCGGTTAGAGTTATCTTGACACCCCATGCCCCCCCGATTATGGTGCGCCCGTCTTTGACAGTGGCAGGATAAACCGGATGACCGGACAGAATGAAACGGAAAATCTGGGTAAGACTGCTGATGACAAGGGTGGGAAGTTGGACAATCGCCTGGAGAAGCTGGACGCAGAACTCTCTCGTTTGAAAGAGGATCGGGCGACAGATCTCCGCAAACAGGCCCAGCAGCAATCCGGTGCCTCAAGCCTCGCTCTGGCGTGGCGTCTGGGAGCGGAATTCATCGCCGGGGTGCTGGTTGGTGGCGGTGTTGGCTTCCTGATTGATACATGGTTTGGGCTGGCACCTTGGGGATTGATTATTTTCCTTCTTCTCGGTTTTCTGGCTGGCATGCTAAACATGCTGCGTTCGGCGGGTAAAATTCCTCCGCCGGGAGCTTGAATGAAACGGGCGGAAGCTGCTAAAGGCATACCGATCCAAAAGAACACGTGCCGGATCTGCGGAGTATCAAGGAACAGTCCTTGAGCCCCGGATAGGCTGAACCAGATTAAAGAGGGCAATAGTCGTGGCCGGTCCTATTGAGCAATTCAAGATCAAGAATTTCTTCTCGCTTGGTGAAGTTGGCGGCGTCGAGTTCGCGATGACGAACTCCGCACTCTTCATGATCTTGATCGTTTTGACGATCTCCTGCTTCCTGATCCTGTCCACCTCTGGTCGTGGTCTGGTCCCGACCCGGTGGCAATCGGCGGCCGAACTCATGTATGAGCTAGTGGCGAGTACCTTACGAAACACCGCCGGCACGGAAGGCATGAAATTCTTCCCGCTGGTTTTCTCGCTCTTCGCTTTCGTCCTGACCGCCAACCTGATCGGCCTGTTCCCTTACTTCTTCACCGTGACCAGTCACCTGATCGTGACATTGGCTCTGGCGCTACTGGTGATCACCACCGTGATCATCTATGGTTTCATGCGCAATGGCCTTGGCTTCCTGAAGCTGTTCGCGCCATCTGGTCTTCCCGGTGCAATTGCCCCATTCATTATCCTGATTGAAATTCTGTCATTCCTGTCGCGTCCGGTCAGTCTGTCTCTGCGTCTGTTCGGTAACATGCTTGCAGGCCACATCGTGCTGAAAGTCTTCGCCGGTTTCGTGGTCTCGCTGTCTGCGATGGGGGCTGTTGGCTGGTTTGCGGCTCTGTTCCCGTTCGCCATGACCATCGCCTTGACAGCTCTGGAGTTCCTGGTTGCAGTCCTGCAGGCCTACGTATTCACGATCCTGACCTGCGTTTATTTGAATGACGCGATCCATCCATCGCACTAAGATACGCAGCAAGGTCCGTGTGGAACACAAATTCAACCCAACGAAAACTCTAATTCTCGAACTTCTCGATTGATGTAATAGGAGAGATTACAATGGAAGCAGATGCAGCAAAGCTGATTGGTGCTGGTATCGCATGTGTCGGTATGGGTGGCGCTGGTATCGGCGTTGGTACCATCTTCGGTAACTATCTGAGTGGTGCGCTTCGCAACCCTTCTGCCGCCCCTGCACAGTTCACCAACGCTCTGATTGGTGCAGCTCTTGCAGAAGGTCTTGGCATCTTCTCGCTGGTTATCGCGCTCCTGCTCCTCTTCGTCGCTTAATTCATTTTTCTGATTTAAGCCGAACGAAGACTCAAAACACGTCAGCAGCCGTCTGACGCGGTTATCCGGCGCCCCTATGGGGCAAGAGATAACCAAATATGATAGCTCCTTCACCGCGAATGGGCTTCAAGGCGGCTCTGGCTCTTTTGACTGGGAGATGACGATGGCGCAGCAACAGAGTGATGCGCACGCAGAAACTGTAGACGCAGCCGAAACCGGTCAGCCAATGGCGACCGATCACGGCGAGCCAGTTAACGCGCATACAGAAGTTGCAGGACACGGAGTGCATAATGTGGAAGAGGGTGATTTTCCGCCCTTTGACCCTTCTGCGTTCGGTTCACAGCTTCTGTGGTTGGCCATCACCTTTGGACTTCTATACTATATTATGTCCAAGGTGGCCCTGCCACGCATCGCAAATATTCTGGAAGTTCGGCGAGACCGGATTGCCAGTGATCTGGGTGAGGCTGAGCGTCTCAAGCGGGAGACCGATGAAGCGATTGCTTCCTACGAACAGTCTCTTGCGGAAGCGCGCCAGAAAGCCCATGGCATTGCCCACACCGCACGCGAGGAAGCCAAGATTCAGTTCGACGCCGAATTCGCCAAGGTGGAAGCAGACATTGCCAAGCAGCTGACGGCAGCGGATGAGAAAATCACCGCAGTCAAAAACGCTGCCATGGGTGAAGTCGACGCCATTGCCCAGAGCACAACCGAAGCCATTCTGGAGCAACTTCTTGGCTCCGGGGTCGCTAAAAAAGACATCGCAGCAGCTGTCTCAGCTGCGAAGGCGAACTAGGGGAGTGACCAATGGGTGATGCAACTTTATGGGCCCTCGTTGCTCTGATCTTGTTTCTGGCTCTCATCGCCAAGATGGGTGTGCCAGGCATGATCACTCAAGCTCTGGACAAACGCGCCAAAACAATTGAAGACGAGCTCGATCAGGCCCGTCGCTTGCGCGAGGAAGCTCAGGCCCTGCTCGCAGACTATCAGCGCAAGGCGCGTGAAGCCGAAAGCGAAGCCGAAGAAATCGTAACCCTCGCCAAGCGTGAGGCGGAAGCGATGGAACGGGATGCCCGCGCCAAGATCACGGACTATGTGGCCCGCCGCACCAAGCAGGCCGAAGAAAAGATTGCCCAGGCTGAAAGCCAGGCCGTCGCCGAGGTCAAGGGTGCAGCAACCGATCTGGCGGTCAAGGCGGCCGAAGGCATTCTGACGAAGGAAATGGCTGGTAAGCCCGGCAAAGACCTTCTGAAAGCCTCCATCGCCGAAGTCAGCACCAAGCTGAACTAGGCGATCAGGTCTCAGACCCGCTGATGCAAAAGATTGAAAAGCCGTGGCAGCAGTGCCGCGGCTTTTTTATACCCCATCGCCCAGCAGCCACTTGATGCCGGTGCGAAAGCCCACAACACAAATTCCGGCAAAAACACCGTTGCATGCCCGTTTGACATCGCGCAGAAACTGCGGGTCATCCAGCCGATAGGAGAGGGCGCGTGGCTCCTCTCTGAGCCAGATGATCAGGGTGGTGTGGGGTTCATAATGCTTGGCGGCCTTGCGCAACACAGCCCGTAACACCTCCCGCTCCACCTCATGGACTTCATAGCCGAATTTCGTGGCAATCCCCATTTGCATGCCGATGCGCGAAATTTCCCGATCCCGCCGCACCAGGGCCGCTCCCTGTCGCGGATTCATCGCCCGTGTGATTTCCAGATAACCCGACCGGTCTGGTGAAATATGTGGTTGATTGGAGGAAATACGATACAGCGCATCAAAGCTGCACCCATTCACCGTCTTGGGGTCGGAACAGCCCGTCCGGCAGGTGCAGACCTCCAGCGTGGAATCCCAATAGCGCATATCGCCGGCAATATGTTTGCCAAACAAAAGCAAAGGGAGCCACTCATCAACATGCTTGGCTCCCGGTCCGACATGGGAAGTGGAAGGGTGCTGCTGGACAAAACTCGGTCGCTCGTTGGCCAACGCACGATCAAAATTCTGTATTCGGATGCTTTCTTCCCAAAACAGAGCTTCGAAATCGCAGATGTTGAGCCAGTCGGTCAAAGCTGGATCAGATGGACTTTCATAAATCATTCGACTGCTTCCCAGAATCGTTTGATCACATCCATTCGTGTTACTATTGAGCCATGAAAGCGGGCTAGAAATCAATATCCATACAATTTTGGTCAGATGGAACTATATCTAGTAGGTGCGTCCTTTGCATGTTCCTTCCTGCATACCATGCCCATAAAGCATGGCCCGAATGCATGACTTCCCTTTGACAGAGCTTATGAAAAAGTGTTTCGATGCACTTCGAATGAAAGGGAGCCGGAGAGGTTTGCTATTCGTGGATAACCAGTCTATCGCGGGCAGCAGATGAATGCCCGGACTCCCTTCATAAGCTGATAGGAAAAAGAAGGAAACGTTCCAATGGCGCCATTCAAAGCCATCGTCGTCGATCGCGGCGAAGACAAGAAGCAGACTGTGTCCGTTCGGCAATTGATCGAAAGTGACCTGATGGACGGTGATGTGACCGTCAAGGTCAGTCACTCCACCGTCAATTACAAAGACGGCCTTGCCATCACTGGCAAAAGCCCAGTGGTTCGCCGCTGGCCAATGGTGCCGGGAATCGACATGGCCGGGACCGTTCTGAAGTCCGATAATCCCGACTTCAAGGAAGGCGATTCGGTCATTCTCAATGGCTGGGGTGTCGGTGAAACCCATATGGGTGCTTACAGTGAAGTGGCGCGCGTCAAAGGCGATTGGTTGATCCACAAGCCCGAAGGTCTGACTCCAGCCCAATGTATGGGCATCGGCACCGCAGGCTATACTGCAATGCTGTGCGTGTTGGCTCTGGAACATGCTGGTGTCACGCCGGATAAAGGCCCTGTGTTGGTCACTGGTGCCGCGGGCGGCGTAGGCTCGGTCGCCGTGTCGATTCTCTCCAAGCTCGGCTATCATGTGGTGGCGTCCACGGGTCGTTTGAGCGAGGAAGCATATTTGAAGGGCTTGGGCGCTTCAGAATTGTTCGACCGCAACGAATTGTCCGGGGACGGTCGCCCGCTTGGCAAGGAAATCTGGGCTGGGGCCGTCGATGCG
Organism: uncultured Cohaesibacter sp.; assembly: GCA_963676965.2. Taxonomy (GTDB): domain Bacteria; phylum Pseudomonadota; class Alphaproteobacteria; order Rhizobiales; family Cohaesibacteraceae; genus Cohaesibacter. The sequence continues at coordinate 21,864 of CAXXSO010000078.1, read as the reverse complement.
GTCGGCAGCAAAACCTTGGCCAACGTTCTTTCGCAAATCAAATATGGTGGCGCGGTTGCGGCATGCGGTCTGGCTCAGGGCTTTGATCTGCCATCCACCGTCATGCCGTTCATTTTGCGCGGAGTAAGCCTGTTGGGGGTCGATTCGGTCATGGTCGAGCGTTCAAAGCGCATTGCGGCTTGGGAACGTCTGGCAACAGATCTCGATCTGTCCAAGCTTGAAAGCCTGACAAAGACGGTTGGTTTTGATGATATCATCCAATCGGCAGAAGATATCGTCGAGGGCCGTGTCAGAGGTCGCGTGATCATCGATATCAACGCATAACGGCGTCGATAGTGACAACAAATGGCACATGGTCGTCTCTGGCGACCATGTGCGTCGGCAGAATAAGCCCCGCAAAAGAGCGGTTGGATGATGTCCGGCAAACAGGAGAAAGAAGCCTTTAACCTTCCATTTTTCATTTTGTCACTAAGACAAATGGCCCAAGACTTGTTCCTTGTTTTATAACGCAAAAGATGGACAATGTGACGCGAGAATAGGTGATGAAAGGCAATTTCTGATCGTGGCTTTTGGGGAGACAAACCGCGATTGGTGACTGCTGAACAGGGGCTCGTATGATGCAAAGCGCCTTGATGCAAAAACTAGCGGATTCCGAATGGGAAGGTCTGGCTGACAATAGCCACGCCTATAAAGACCAAAGGTAAGGCGAACCGGACCACATCATGCCAAATAAACGTAAGAATTTTACCAATGAACCGCGCACGACGCGCGACTTGATACTCGATATCGCGCAAGAAGAAATTGCCGAGAAGGGTCTCGAAGGCTTGCGTCTCAAAGACATTGCTGATCAGGTTGGCATCCAGCTTCCCTATAGCTTTATGCCCATTTTGCAAGCCGCAAGGAACTGCTGGAAGCGTTGGCCGATCAATTGATGGACGAGCTGATTGCGATTTATGAAAACCTTCATGGCTTGCCACCGCGTGAGGCTTTGCTTGCCAGTGCGGACCGGACAATTGACTTTTACGTTGCCAAGCGTGGTTATGCGCGCATGCTATTGGCCGATTTTCCCACTCCCTACGACCATTCGATCTTTAACAAGACCAGTGTGAAGATTGGGAAAGTGCTGAAGATTCTCAACCAGTCGATCCAGCTTGGCATCGCCGAAGGTACAGTGCGTGATATTCCAGCCGATCTTTTCTTGTCCTTCCGCATGGGTGTGACCCTGTTCCCGCTCTTTATGCGCGGCAACCTCGAGCGCAAGGAAATGGTCCGCGATCCCGAAGTGATTAACCGGATCAAACGTGAATCAAACCGCTTGTTGTCCCTTTATATCACGCCAGTCTGATCTGCTCTGGCGTGCTTGGCCTTTCCTGAAATCTGCTTGAACAATTAGGACGCATTGGATGTGATTGCTCATCCATGAGGCATGTCTTATGGCAAAGCCGGTGCGAAAAACTGCCCAAACCTTTGGCATCTGCCCATTGGGCCGCCAAAATGCAGTCGTTTTTTCTAAAGAACGCGACTTTAGTCATATGTTCACAGCGCATATCGTGCATGAAAAATTGCATATCTGTCGATGATTCCGGAAAAATGCCCTCATAAACGCAGTGGTTGGCGAAGAAAGCTGACGGAGCTTTATTGGGGTTGGAAATAAAGTAACCTTTTTGTGGAAAAAATTATAACAATATTTCAATTAAGACGTTCTTGATTAATATTTCTTACTCTTACTGAGGAAAGTCAAACTGGCTTCAAATTTGCAATGCTGGAATACGAGCCATGCTGCATGCAAATTGGGCTTGAATTTTATCGGGGATAGAAAAGCCGTGTCAGGTTTGAGTCAAACTAGTGCCCTACCATGATGCGGTATAGTTCGTTCAATCCTTGTTACCTTGGCAAAAATGCGTGAGAGAGAGCCATGACAGAACAGACCAAAAAGTACACCAAAGAAGATCAACTGGAAAAAGAATATCACCAGATCGGTATTGGCGCGATTGCTGCTGCTTCTTGTGTCAAGAAGTTTCGCGAGCAGAAACATGCCGATTACGATCCGCATCCAGAAAACTACTAAGTAGTTGGAAGGGCCGACGCTGGACGCCTGGTGATGATTTCATCACCTGCGCAGTTGCTCAAAGCTGTCGCCTGAAGATCGATATAAGATTTGAGACCATAAAAAAAGCGCATACCTGTTGGATGCGCTTTTTTTGTTGCCCGCATTGCGCCGCCCCTTGTGATCCATCGACGATGAAGCCCTGATGAAGATACGCAAAAGCCCGGTGCGAAACAGGCTCGCCCGGGCTCTTGAAGCGTCGAGGGTCGACAGCAGCCGATTGGCTCGTAGATCCCTTTAAGGATAGAGCTGGCTTTTTTCCCAGCCGCCTTCAACGGCGTTGAACTGCACGCGGTCATGCAGGCGGAAAGGACGGTCGTGCCAGAATTCCATCTGCTCGGGCTTGACGATGAAACCGGACCAATAATCAGGCCGCGGCACCTTGCCCAGGCCATATTTCGCTGTATATTCCGCAACGGCCTTTTCCAACGCAAAGCGGCTTTCCAGCGGGCGCGATTGTTTCGACGCCCAGGCACCGATCCGGCTGCCACGGGCACGGGAATGGAAATAGGCGTCTGCCTCTTCCTGACTGACCACGTTGACGGGACCGCGGATGCGGATCTGTCGGCGCAGGCTCTTCCAGTGAAATAGCAATGCGGCCTTTTGCGAGGCCAGTAATTCGCGGCCTTTGGCGCTTTCGAAGTTGGTATAGAAAACGAATCCGTTTTCCGAGTAATCCTTCAACAGAACCATGCGGACATTGGGCATGCCATTTTCGTCTACTGTGGCGACGGCCATGGCGTTTGGATCGTTCGGTTCGCTGGCTTCAGCGTCTTTGAGCCACTCGGAAAATAGTTCAAGCGGCTTGTTTACCTCAATAAAGTTACCAGTCATTAACTTTCCTAGCAGAAAATGAAATGCGGTGTGACAGGCGGGTTTCGCTGCGACAATGCAGCTTCGCCCGACTATTGTAAAGGACAGCAACGTGATTGGTCATAGCTACCATACATCTATACCCACCATCCTCAAGAAGGGTGTTCGGATGTGTGCCTTGGCCGCCTGCTGCGCGCTTGGCGCCTGTGCATCCATCGGGATTGGTGGCCCTGAGGTAGATACAACGACAACCGGATCCATCGGCACCAATACCTCGCTTCTGGCTGGCATTGACGAGTCGGATTGGCAGATCCTGTTGGCCAAGATTTCATCCTTTGATCAAGGGGATCTAAACACCGAAATGGCCACCGGCAATTGGGATAATCCCGTGACCGGGTCAAAAGGGCGCATAACCCAGGTGAAAATGCTCCCGACGCTGGTCAATCAGGAATGCCGCTTCTTCAAAAGCTCGATGCATCGCGTGACCGGGGTTGAGAATATTCAGGGCGAGATTTGCCGTGTGCCAAATGGCGACTGGCAAATTACCGGTTTTGCTACCGGCACGCCGGCTTGATGTCTTTCTGACAGTTTTGGAATGGTTTGGAGCACCCGGTGGGTGCTCTTGTTATTTGCGTGTCAGGCTTCGTTGGTTTGAAGGCGAGCAACCGCTTCTTCCTTGATAGGCCAATGAACCAAGGCAGCAAAGACGCCCAGTCCGATGGAGATGAACCAGATCACATCATAGCTGCCAAAGGCATCATAGAGCACCCCGCCCAGCCAGACGCCGAGAAAGGCCCCGATCTGGTGGGACAGGAAGACAAATCCGAACAAGGTCGCCACATAGCGTGTGCCGAACATTTTCATAACCAGCCCCTGCGTTGGTGGCACGGTAGACAGCCATAGCAAGCCCATCAAGGCAGAAAAGACCAGAATGGACGGCACCGAAACCGGCAAAAGGACAAAGCCCGTAATCACCACAGCGCGCGCAAGATAAATGAAACTGAGCATGTAGCGCAGCTGCATCCGCCCCCCCAGAATACCAGCGGTGAAGGCGCCGATCATATTGAAAAGGCCAATCAAGGCAATGGCCCAGCCTCCCCATTTGGCATCGATGCCAAAATCGGCAATGAAAGGTGGCAAATGGGTCGTGATGAAGGCCACATGCCAGCCACAGACAAAGAAGCCGAAAGCCAGCAGGATGTAGGAATTATGGCCAAAGGCTTCGCGCAAGGCAGCCAGCAAGGTCTGGTCTGCCTGCCCGGCTGTTGCAAAGGCAGCGGGTTTGCCGCGAAAGATTGGCGCGATCAGCGGGACAATCAACACGATCACTGCCATGATGATCAGGGTTTCGCGCCAGCCATAGGCTGCCAGCAGTCCCTGACTGATTGGGGCAAACAGAAATTGCCCCATTGAGCCAGCCGCCGTTCCCAGACCAAAAGCGACCGAGCGGAAATGCGGTGGCAGAAGGCGGGTGAAGGCAGCAAGCACCAGAAAGAAACCCGAGCCAGCGATGCCAACGCCCATCAGCATGCCTGCACTGAGGGTGAAAGAGGTGGGATCGGTGACCGTCGACATCCAGTAAAGGGATGCTGCATAGGCAAACGCACCGGCAGTCAGGACCTTGGCCGTGCCAAAGCGGTCGGCAATCATCCCGACAATTGGCTGCGCCACCCCCCAGACCAGATTCTGCAATGCAATGGCCAGCGAAAAGACTTCGCGGCTCCATCCATTCTCAACAGTAACAGGCGTGAGGAAAAAACCCATTGTCGAGCGTGGGCCGAAGCCGATGATCGCAATAAGGCAACCCAAAAAAATGATCAAGCCATAGGGCAGGCGGCTTTTATGCAATTCGGTCATCGACCCGTCTCCCTGAAAACTGAACGGAATCACGAGGTGAAAGTGCGCTGAGGATCCCTGAGAAATCTCAGTTTAAGCGTCAATGTGCCTCAGGAAAAGTGATTATTCATGATCAATGTATCAAAAATTCTAATCAATAGGGACTGCTATATCGGCATGCATGTCATGTATCTGTCACGTCAGCCCTCTAGGATTGAGGTTATTGAGTTATCAGCCAGACCTTTTCAGTCCAGACTTTTTATCATTCTTGCTACGATGAAATTTTCAGAGCGATAGCATAGTGTTACCATTCTTCGAAAAACCCGTGTCCTCTTTTCAGGATGCGGGTTTTTCACCATTCAGGCTCGATTGCGCGGCTCGTTTTGCCCGAGAGTTGCTTTACATCGAAGGTCATTCTGGTTTCGACTTAGGTGGTACTTATCCCCTGTTGCGCGCGGGGGTCTGGAATTTTCAATAACCCGCACCTATATTAGCAACCGATAAGCAATTGAGACCTGCCATGCGGCAGGAGGACCAGCGGAGCGCTGGTTGTTTTATGGCTTCCTTTATGCTCAGTTTGAGTATAAGCATCGAGGTGCAAACTGGCTGATCCAAGCAAGCCAGCAAGAATGCCCTCAGCAAAGCCATCAAGCACCAGACATACAAGCCGGCAAGCAATCCCACCGGCAGGGACCAATCGCAGAAGAACTTTAGGTTTCTGTGATCCGTTTCGCAAAAGAGAGGAGGCTCAAAGCATGATGCCTGCACAAAGCGCGACCGATTTCGCAACCCGCAAACCAAGCAAAGCTGCCGTGGAACGCGGCATTTTGCCGATGCCTTCGCTCGAATATACCGATGCAGTGGCTGCCGAAACCGCGCCGATCTATGAGCTGGTCAAAAATGTCATTCCGCCGATCGAATGGCCTTTTCATGCGCCTTACATCTCTGCCATCAACAAGGTCAAGAAAGAGCGCGGCGCGGTTATTCTGGCGCACAACTACCAGACCCCGGAAATCTTCCATGGCGTCGCCGACTTCAAGGGCGACAGCTTGCAGCTGGCCATCGAAGCTGCCCGTTCGGACGCCAATCTGATCGTCCAATGCGGCGTTCATTTCATGGCCGAGACCTCGAAGATTCTCTGCCCGGACAAAACGGTTCTGATCCCCGATGCCACTGCGGGCTGCTCGCTGGCATCTTCAATCACCGCTGCCGATGTCCGCGCCCTGCGTGACAAATATCCCGGCGTGCCGATCATCACCTATGTCAATACCAGCGCAGACGTGAAGGCCGAGTGCGATATCTGCTGCACCTCGTCCAACGCGGTGCAAGTGGTCGAAAGCATGGGCACCGACCGGGTTCTGCTGATCCCGGATCAATATCTGGCCAAGAATGTCGCCCGTCAGACCGATGTCGAGGTTCTGACCTATGCGGGCTCCTGCGAGGTGCATGAGCGTTTCTCGGCAGACGAAATCCGCTCCTACCGCCGCCAGATGCCGGACGTGCAGATCATCGCTCATCCCGAATGCCCGCCAGAAGTGGTTAAAGAGGCCGATTTCTCCGGCTCCACCAAGGGTATGATCGACTGGGTGCTCAACAACCGGCCGGAAAAGGTGATGATGATCACCGAATGCTCCATGGCCGATAATGTGGCAAGCGAAGCGCCGGACGTGAATTTCGTCCGCCCGTGCAATCTCTGCCCGCATATGAAAAAGATCACTCTGCCAAAGATTCTCGACAGCCTTCTCTATATGCAGGAAGAGGTGACCGTCGATCCGTTGGTTTCCCAAAAGGCCCATCGGGCCGTTGAGCGGATGATCAATCTGAAATCCTAAGTGAACCGAGACCCGGTTTGTTCGCCTTTTGCAGAGGTATGGCCGGGTCTTTTTTATTTGCGCGCCCTTGGTTCCTGTGATTGTGTTTTCACTGGTTCAATCGTCTCACAAGTCAGGGACACCTCGCGATGATTTTCTCCGCGCCCGATGATTTCCGTCCGGCAAGCTGGCAAACCAACGACGATGTCATCATTGTCGGCGGCGGCTTGGCTGGTCTTTTCTGCGCCTATAAACTTGCCCCACGTCCGGTGACTGTCATTTCGGCGGCTCCCATCGGCGAAGGCTCATCCTCTGTCTGGGCGCAAGGGGGCATTGCTGCGGCTGTGTCCGAAGGAGACAGCGTCGAGGCCCATCTCAAGGATACGGTTTCCGCTGGCGCGGGCATCGTTGATGAGAGCATCGCCCGTCTGATGGTCTCAAGCGCGGCGAATCGCATTTTGGATTTGCTTGAGGTCGGTGTGCCCTTTGACAAGGATCTGCGCGGCAAGCTCAAGCTGAGCCGCGAGGCTGCCCATTCGGCCAACCGCATCGTCCGGGTGTCTGGCGACATGGCGGGTGCCTCCATCATGCAGGCTCTCATCAAGCGGGTGCTGGATCTGCCGTCCATCCGCATCGTGTCGGGCTATCAGGCCGAACGGCTTTATATGAATGGTCGGTATGTTGAGGGTGTGATCGCTCGCAAGCGCACCGGCTCCGAGACAGAGAGCATCAGCACCGTGCTGTTCCCGGCGCGTGCCGTGGTTCTGGCCTCTGGTGGCAGTGGCCACCTTTATCGCATCACCACCAACCCGATTGAATCCAAAGGCGACGGCATCGCCTTGGCTGCACGGGCAGGGGCGGTGATTGCCGATCCTGAATTCGTGCAATTCCATCCAACCGCTTTGGACTTCGACAAGGATCCGGCCCCGCTGGCAACCGAAGCCTTGCGTGGTCATGGCGCTCATCTGATCGATAACAAAGGCCATCGCTTCATGCTTGATGAGCATCCCGATGCGGAATTGGCCCCACGCGATATTGTCGCGCGTGCGATCCATCGTCAGGTAGAAGAAGGCAAGGGCGCCTTTCTGGATTGCCGCGATGCAATTGGTGAGAGTTTCCCCGAAGAATTCCCGACGGTCTTTGCCTATGCCCAGGCAGCAGGGCTTGATCCACGCAAGGATCCACTGCCCGTCGCCCCTGCCGCCCATTATCACATGGGGGGCGTGCTGACCGACGCCATGGGCCGCACGACGCTTGATGGATTGTGGGCCGCAGGCGAGGTGACCTCGACCGGCGCACATGGTGCCAACCGGCTCGCGTCCAACTCTCTGCTCGAAGCGGTGGTTTTCGCCTCCATTGTTGCAGAAGACATCAATCGCCAGTTCCATGGCCCCAAACTCCATGTCTGGGAGCCATTCGAGAGTGAAGATCAGCTGCCCGGTGCACAACAACCGGCAAAAGATGTGAAAAAGTTGCGCAAGACCATGAGCCGCTATGTCGGCGTGGAGCGCACCGGCGAAGGGATGGAAAAAGCCCTGCGCATCATTGCAAAGTTGGAGAAAATAGCAGTCAGTGACGGCTTTAGAAACCAATTGGTCACAGCCAAGCTGATCACCGCTGCGGCCTTGCAACGCGTCGAAAGTCGGGGTGGCCATTATCGCACCGATTATCCTACGCCAGACAAAGCGTGGGAAAAGCGGACCTACATGACCCTGAAACAGGCCGATGCCATTGTGGCAGCCGTTCTTGAGAAATATGACGGTGAGGAAGAACCGGACTGATCGGCAAGCCAATTGGTCCAACCTGCATCAACACACCCACATATGAGCCAAACCAATCTGTCACGACCGGAGCGTCGACTAGGAGGACATCTCGCCCATGAGCGAAGCGACCAGCTTTTCAGCAGACAAGCTCTATCTGCCACAACCCATCATTGACGAGGCAGTGCTGGCGGCGCTGAAAGAGGATCTGGGACTGGCAGGGGACATTACGACCCTTTCGACCATCCCTGAAACCGCCCACGCGAAAGCCGTGATTGCTGCCCGTGACGAAGGCGTTATTTCCGGCATTCCACTGGCGGATAGCGCCTTCCGGCTGATCGGCAAATGGCATGGTGAAATTGTCACCTTTAGCCCACAAATGGAAGACGGCACGGAAGTCAGAAAGGGCGACGTGGTGGCCCGCATCTTCGGACCGGCCCGTCTGGTGCTGTCTGCCGAACGCATAGCTCTCAACTTCATGGGCCGCATGTCGGGCATTGCGACCGCAACCAATCAGATGGTCAAACTGACCGAAGGCACCAAGGCCAAAGTGACCTGCACTCGGAAAACCACCCCGGGCCTGAGGGCCTTTGAAAAATATGCGGTGAAGTGTGGCGGCGGCTCGAACCATCGCTTCGGTCTTGATGACGCGATCCTCATCAAGGACAACCATATTGCCGTGTCCGGTTCGGTCACCGAAGCCATCCGCCGCGCCCGCGATTATGTCGGCCATCTGGTCAAGGTGGAAATCGAGGTCGACACCCTCGAGCAGCTGAAAGAAGCCATCGCCGCCAAGCCGGATGTTGTGATGCTCGACAATATGAGCCCGGAGACCATCGGCGAAGCGCTTGCGATGATGGAAGGCACGGGGATCATCTCCGAGGCATCAGGTGGCGTCAGCCCTGAAACCATTCGCGCAGTGGCCCAAACCGGCGTTGACTTCATTTCCGCCGGTTACATCACCCACTCGGCCCCCAATTTCGATCTCGGCCTCGATATCACGGTCAGCTGACCGTCTGTCGGTCAGGGATAGCCCAAAGAAAACAAAACCCCGGTGCGGCGCATCGGGGTTTTGTTTTTCGCTTTGTACGATAAGTGCTCAGATGACAGTAAAAGACAGCTCGGCAATGCCCTCTACCGCACAATCAATGCGATCACCGATTTGCACAGAGCTGACACCGGCGGGCGTACCGGTGAAAATCACATCCCCTGCGGCCAGTTCAAATTGCTTCGACAGCTCGCTGATCACTTCCGGTACAGTCCAGATCAAATGATCAAGATCGCTGTCCTGTTGAAGGTCGCCGTTTTTCTTCAGCCATATGCGCCGACCTGCAAGGGACGCAACCTTGCTGGCTGGTACAATCGCCGAGGCAGGCGCCGACGCTTCGAACGCCTTTGCTGCCACCCATGGCCGCCCTTGCTTTTTCGCTTGAGCCTGTAAATCCCTGCGGGTGAAGTCGACCCCGACGCCATAGCCAAAAACGAAGCTCTCAGCCTTATCGACCGGAATGTCGCGTCCGCCTGCCTTGAGAGTGACGAACAATTCCACCTCGAAATGGACATCCTTGCTCAAGGGCGGGTAGGGAAAGTCCTTGTCATGCAGAATATTGTCCGGATTCTTCTGGAAGAAAAAGGGCAGCTCTCGATCTGGATCATGGCCCATTTCGATGGCATGGGCAGCATAATTGCGACCGACGCAATAAATCCGTCTGATGGGAAAAACCTGTTCGGAACCGTTGATTGGCAGAGTTGCAACGGTTGGTTGGGGAATGGCGTAAAGCGAGCCAGTGTCCTTGTTGTTCATTATGAAACCTGATGAGAAGGAGAGACGGGAAAGGTGTGTCGCGTCAATTAAATACCCCGCTCATATGTGCGTCAATAGACAGCCATGCCGTCGCGTCCAATGCGAACTCGCACAATCGAGCATATGCCCGAAGGCCTCTCTGATAAAAAGGTCTTCGAGCGTCCGGGATTGCCGCATCAGGCTTGGAGCTATTTATCCTTGAACCGTTCCTGTGTCGTCTGGAATCTATCCTGGCGAGCGTTTGGCGTACGCCAGGAAGGGAGAGACGGTGATGCGTCCTTTGCCTGTGGTTCGGGCTTGGGGGCAGATGGCGGGCGTCGTCTTAGCTCTTCTTCAGGTTCTGCAAGCTGGTCTTCTTCATCCTTTGAGTCTGGCAGGCCCCGATATTGTCTGCCATCCGGGCCCGCCGGTGCTGCCTTTGCTCTCCTTGTCCAACCTTCATTGGTTTGCGGGTTCGGATCGAGCGGATCCAACCCAAACCGGTTGGGGCCGTCGGTGCCGCGACGGATCAGCAAATAGAAGAAATACAGCACACCCAATAGCGGTATGAAGATGATTAAGAACCACCAGCCGCTTTTGTCGCTGTCATGCAGACGACGCACCATGACCGAGAAATTGGGGACAAGTGTGGCCAGTGTCACAATCACAGAAAGTGGGCCATTATGCTCGACTGAAAAGGAGCCCGGGCCGCGCATGGTATGCACTTCACTGGCAAGGAAGGCAACGTCGATGGCCTGCGCAGCCGTGCCGATGGCAAAGACCGCCAAGGCCCACCACCAATATTCGCTGCGCTGAGCGCGGCCGTTGAAGGTGGCGTATTTCTTGAAGAAGACCGTTTTAATCGCTGTCGCAAAATCCATGATGACCATCCCGAAAAGAAGTGTGGTCAAACATTACAGCGATTGAAGATTGAGGCAAGAAAAAGCAGACGCTCACTCCGCAGGCGCGTAGGACGATCCCGTGGCCTCGCCATAGCTGCGCTGGCTTTGGCCATCGGTCTCAGCGTGGATTACATGCGCCAGTGACAGGGGATCGGCACCAAAGCGGTTGAACCCTTCCTGCCCCTTGCGACCCAGAAGGAAAGCGAGGGGCAGCCAACCCAAAAGCGGCAGCAGGCCGAGCAGGGACCACCAGCCATGAAAGCCCCGGTCATGCAAGCGGCGCACGGTGAGCGACACCAGGGGTGGCGTGAAGAGAATAAGGAACAAAGGCAAGAAAGGCTCGCGCCCACCAAACAAGTCCATCAGTACAACCAACAGGCCAGACGGCTCAGCTTGGCGATAATAGGTGACATCCGCACCAATGGCAGCAAAGTAAAGCAGCACATAGGCCGCTAGAAACAGCCAGAATTCTTTCCGCGGAGACCGACCCGAATAGAGAAAGGTCCCTCGAAACGTCACGAAAAGACTCTGATAAAAAGAAAACATCAGTTGGCTCCGGTCACCTTGCTTGGTGAGCGAACTGTAATCGGCTGCTTATGGTTAATCAATTCTTAAGGCAACTATTTTGCAACGCATGGTTAATGCGGTGGATGAGCGAGGACTGTCTCTTTTTGCGACAGGTCAACCATCACAGAAGCCAAAAGGGTGAGGGACCGGGGGTAGGGCCTGCGTCAAGGTGCAGGTCAAGGGCGACTCAAACCCCGTCAATTAGGCGAGGAACACGCCTTATAACCATATAGCAATGCTTGCATTGCCATCCTCTTGCCCCAAATGTTGCATTGACTTGCACACCCGTCCTCCCGTTGGATGGGATATCCCAAGAATTACGGATGGCGGGGATTCTCGGCTGACAATCAGAGCTTGATAATCTGATATCGGCGAGCCCCTTGGAGGAGTATCCGACTGTGTCCATGGTCTACATCACGCACCCGTCATTTCTCAAGCACGAGACACCGGAGGGACATCCGGAACGGCCTGATCGCATGCGCGCGGTCAACATGGCGCTCGAACATGAGAAATTTCACTTCATGCCGCGCGAAGAGGCGCAGATGGGACGGCGCGAAGACATCATCCGCTGCCACCCGGAAAATCATGTCAGCTTGCTGGAAAGCGTGTCGCCGGAAAGCGGACTGGTGGCGATCGATGGTGACACCACCCTGTCGCCGGGGACTTTGGATGCCGCACTATATGCGGTGGGGGCATCGACGCAGGCCGTCGATGAGGTGATGCAGGGTCATGCCCACAATGCTTTTTGCGGCATTCGTCCCCCGGGTCACCATGCTGAAATCAATCGGGCGATGGGCTTTTGCTTCTTCAACAATGCTGCGGTCGCTGCCCGCTATGCTCAGGCCAAATATGATGCCGAGCGGATCGCCGTGATCGATTTTGACCTTCACCATGGCAATGGCACCCAAGACATCTTCTGGGATGATCCAAGCCTGATGTATTGTTCCACCCATCAGATGCCGCTTTATCCCGGCACTGGCGAATGGAATGAAACCGGAAAAGATGATGAGGGCAACATTGTCAACGCGCCACTCGCTGCGGGCAATGGGTCGGACCATATTCGCGAGGCCTTCGAAGCCCGAATACTTCCCGCTCTTTACAACTTCAGCCCTGATCTGGTGATCATTTCGGCAGGATTTGATGCTCATATCCGCGATCCACTAGGGGATCTTACGTGCACTGAGGCAGATTTCTCGTGGATGACCGGCAAGTTAATGGACGTGGCGGACAAATGCTGCAACAATCGAGTTGTCTCCCTGCTGGAAGGCGGCTACGACCTGACGGCGCTCGCGCGGTCAGTGGCTGTCCATGTCGACAGGCTGATGCATGGATAGGCGAAAGCATGGCTAGCAGCCATTCTGCCAGTGAGGCAACGTTGGCGACATCTTGATCAAGAGCGATCAAGCGGATCCATTCGCGCGATTGCGATAAAAGGCGGAAAAGACACAAGGCCGACTACGGGTCCACGTTCTGGCAGGCACTGGGCCCTTTTCTTTGCCTGCAGCTCTCTTTTCCCAGTCGAATTTTACCTGTAGAAAGAAGACAAGAATCGCGAAGCTTGCCGTGATTCTGGCGAATTCGGCTTGCAGATTATCAAAGGAACTTCACCATGTCCGACCTTTCCACTCTCACTTTCGAAGCCGCCTTGGCTGAGCTGGAGCAGATCGTGCAACGCCTTGAGCGGGGCGATGTCGCGTTGGAAAAGTCCATCGAAGCCTATGAGCGCGGCGAAGCCCTGAAGCGCCATTGCGACTCGCTGCTTAAAAAGGCCGAAGAGAAGGTCGAAAAGATTCGCCTCTCTGCCGAAGGACAGGCCGCAGGCACAGAGCCGCTCGACGTCGACTAGGCTTTCACGCCAATCCCAAAGCTGGCCGTTTCAATCACTTTTCCTTCGTATATGTGCGGTGTTAGCAAAGCTGGTTACAACGCCTTTGTCTCTTGCTTGCTGCATTCATTCCGCTTACGTTAAGTGAAATTAAAGCGACTGACATTCAGGGAGAATGACGAATGACGGATAGTGCATGGGTCAAGGTCGAGGTGAAAGACGGCGTGCGGACCATTCGGCTTGATCGGCCGGAAAAGAAAAATGCTCTGACCGCAGACATGTATGATGCCATTGCCGCCGGATTGCGTGGCGCCAACTCCGATGATGCCACCCGTGCCACGGTTTTGCTCGGCGTGTCTGGTGCCTTCAGTGCTGGCAATGACATTGGTGATTTTGTCAAAATGTCTGAAAGCGGTGCTCTGGGCGAACCGATCGTCGCCTTTCTTGAATGCCTCGTCGAAACTGCCAAGCCCTTGATCGCTGGCGTTAACGGGCTAGCAATCGGGATTGGCACAACTTTGCTGTTCCACTGTGATTATGTGGTCGCCTCGGACCGCTCCCTGTTCAAGACCCCCTTCACCGATCTGGCTCTGGTGCCCGAAGCCGCAAGCACCTTGCTGGCCCCTCGTGTCATGGGCCATGCCCGCGCTTTCGAGCTTTTATGCATGGGAGAAGCCTTCGACGCTGCGGCGATGGAAAAGGCGGGGGTTGTCAACAAGGTGACATCGGCAGAGGAGCTGGAAGCTACAGCCCTGCAAATGGCCGCAAAGATTGCCGCCAAACCGGCAGGTGCCATGAAGTTGTCGCGTGATCTGATGCGCCAGAGCCATGTGGCAGAGGTAAAGACCCGCATTCGCGAAGAAGCCGATTGCTTTGCCAAACAGCTCAAATCAAGCGAGGCCATGGCGGCCTTTGCGTCCTTCCTCAATCGCAAGTAAGACAATGCGAGGGCAGGCTATTTGCTGGATGGTTTGCCCTTTTCTTCTGGATCTGACGCGTCCTTGCTGACCGTTGGCATGAACAAAACCACCAAGATGCCAAAGCCACAGGTCACCACACTGAGAACGAACCAGATGAAGCCCGACCGCCCCTTTGCCTTGGCAGTGAGGGCGCCAATGGTGCCAGCCAGGATCAGAACCTGCAGCACGATCATTTCATAACTGCCAATTTGGAAAATACTGGGAAGGGAAGGCATATCTGTCTCCTAGGTCTGCTCTCAGCATGAATTAGGCTTTGGAAGGGCAAAAAGCAATGGCTCAGAGCGCCAGATACGCACAAACCTGAACATTGAGCTGGTAGCGCAAACGCCTTGATCGGAGTATAACCGCGAGGCAGAAGAGCCAGCCGACCTTCGTTTACCCGTTTTGGGGCAACCGAGAGCGGCGGATTGGCCAGAAAACCAGCCTCAAGGATCCATTATGTCCCTACTCATCACGATTTTGCGTGCCGTTGCTGTCGTCAGTATTCTTGTCGCCCTTGCGATCTATCTGGAATTCTGGAATGTTGCCGAAATCATCACGGCCGCCGAGGGGTATGCCGAACGCATCATGCAGGTGATGGTCATTGCCGCCGTCTTCATGTTCATCGGTGCGGCCTATATCGAGGAGAAAATCCTCAAGCGCAAGACGCGCTAGGCCCAGCCTTTCCCAAGAGCTGCCTGCCAGGCACCCCATGCTCCGACCTGATCGGCAATCACCTGATAGCCCATGCCGGTTGGATGCAGCCCGTCTTCCCCTTCGCTCAGGGAACGGCGATAAACCGAGCTTTGACTGAGCGCCTCATAGAGATTGAAGAAGGCGACGTCATTGTCCTTGCAGATATCCCGATAGAGCAGGCTGGCCGCCGCGATGTCTTCATTGCGGAAGTCAAGGCTTGGATGCCGATGCATTTTATAGGGCATCCGATCGCCGTCAATGACAGGTGGGCCGATCACCAGCAAGGTGGCGATGGTGCTGAGATCCTCAATCAACGCGCGAAAATTTTGCAACAGGCTGGCCTGTGGCGTGCGCGGCTTGCCCGCATATTCGCCTTCGGCAAACCGGCTTAGGTCGTTCGCCCCGGTGCCCAGCACAATGATCGGTCCCATGGTGCGCTGAAATCTGGGTTCACATTCCTGCCGAGCCCGTTTCTTGAACTGACTCATCGTTTGGCCTCGGATTCCCAGATTGTAGGCGACAAATTCGCTATCTTTGCCCTGATGGGCCTGCCACAATCGCCCCGGCCAGCCGAGAGCTGTTTCGTCTCCCATCCCTTCAATGTTGGAAGCTCCGACAAAACAAATGCGGCGCATGAGCATGCTCCTTGGACTTGGGTGTGAAAAGCGGGAAGGGGCCTGGACAGGCTTTGCTTCGACGGATCTTTTTAATACAAGGAACCTTAAAGCGAGGAAAGATGCTTGAAGAGGATACACGCATTTATGAGCAACGCACACGACACGACTGCAGCCTGCCCTTGCGGAACAGGAAAACCGCTCTCGGACTGCTGTGGTCCTTTTCATGATGGTTCCGCGCTGCCCCAGACCGCCGAGCAATTGATGCGTTCGCGCTATTCGGCCTTCGCCTTGCAGCGCATTGATTATCTGCGCGACACCCTCTGGCCTGCCTATCAATCCGGCTTTGACGCCTTTGCCACCGCCAAATGGGCTGCGGACAATCATTGGGTCGGCTTGACCATTCTGAACAAAAGCCAAGGCTGCACCAAGGATCGGCAAGGAACTATTCTGTTTGAAGCGCGTTATCTCTCTGCAGGCAATTTGCAAACTCACCATGAAAATAGCCTGTTCAAGAAGAAATCTGGCCGCTGGTACTATGTTAAAGCGGTGGAAGACCCATAAAATGCAGCAAAAAAGTGCAAAATAGGGGTAAATACTAACTAGACGATTGGTCTAACTGATGATTAGCTAACTTCCATGCAAACCAAGGGTACAAACACACGCGATCACATACTCACCATCGGTCGGGACTTGATGTCCGAACGAGGGTTCAACGCGCTTGGCTTGGGCGAATTGCTCAAGACTGCCAAAGTACCCAAGGGCTCTTTCTACCACTATTTCGAATCAAAGGAAGATTTCGGCTGCGTTCTCTTGGAGCGGTATGTCGAAGGGTACCATCAGCGGCTCAATGAATTGTGGGTCGACAAGGATGCTACCGGTCGCGATCATCTAATGTCCTTTTTCAATATGTGGATGATGCGGCAATCGACGCGTCAAAACGCTCAACAATGCCTGATCGTCAAAATGGGGGCCGAAATTTCGGACATGTCTGACAGCATGCGTCGGATTTTGGCCGAAGGCACCCATTCGATCGTCGAGCGCATGGCCGATCAAATCAAGATTGGCATCACCGATGGGTCAATCCCGAGCCATGTTGAACCACGTTCTCTGGCCAACCAACTCTTTCAAATGTGGTTGGGTGCCAGCTTGCTGGCCAAACTTGATCAATCGATTCAGCCCTTTCAGTCAGCCCTGAAAACCACCGAAAAACTGCTCCCCCGTCTCTGAGACTTGCCAGACACGCACCGTCAAGAGCGGAGCGGTGCAGCGGCATTCTAGACACAAAAAATAGGACGACTGGTCTATTATAATTCCAAAAGGAACCCCAATGACCCAATCAAAAGAGTTGAACCGCAAGATAATCCTGGCAGAACGCCCCGTGGGAGCGCCAAATGACAGGACTTTGAAAATGGTCACCGAAGCGATTCCCGAACCGGCAGAAGGCCAAATGCTGATCCGCGCGGTTTATCTGTCCCTTGACCCATACATGCGGGGCCGAATGAGTGATGCCAAGTCCTATGCCGAGCCAGTGGCTTTGGGGCAGGTCATGGTTGGCGGCACCGTTGGCCGGGTCGTAACCTCCCGCCTTGATGGCTTTGAAGCCGGCGATTGGGTACTGTCCTATAGTGGCTGGCAGGATTATGCCCTGTCCGATGGCACCATGGTGCAGAATATGGGCAAAGATCCCGCCAATCCGTCTTGGGCCTTGGGTATCCTTGGTATGCCTGGCTTGACAGCTTATGCTGGCCTCTTGAAAATTGGCGACCCCAAAGCTGGAGAAACAGTCGTCGTGGCAGCGGCAACTGGCGCTGTTGGGGCGCAGGTCGGTCAGATTGCAAAATTGAAGGGCTGTCATGTCGTCGGCATCGCAGGCGGTGAAGAGAAATGCGCCTACGCCGTCCAAGAACTGGGATTTGATGCCTGTCTTGATCGTCATGCTGATGATTTCAAAGCCCAGTTGGCCGCAGCCGTCCCTGCAGGCATCGATGTCTATTTCGAAAATGTTGGCGGCGAGGTGCTGATGGCGGTCCTGCCTCTGCTCAACACCAATGCCCGCATTCCGCTTTGTGGTCTCATTGCACGCTATAACGACACTGGACCGAATGACGGCCCTGACCTGTCCGGATTGCTGATGTCAACCTTCCTCGTCAAGAAGATCAAGCTGCAAGGCTTCATTGTCTTTGACGATTTCAGCCATGTTTACCCGGAATTTGCGAGCCAGATGAGCGAATGGATCCAGCAGGGCAAGATCAAATATCGCGAACATTTGATCGAAGGTCTGGAGAATGCCCCTGCTGCCTTTGTTGACCTTCTGGAGGGGCGCAACTTTGGCAAAATGGTCATCAAGGTCGGTGAGCATTAGATCAATTTGAAAGGCTGAAAAGAGACTGTTAAGCCCATCATTAGATGGGCTTTCCTGTTTTGCAACATTCGGTTGAGTCCGGTTTCACTTATGCCTAAGCTGGATCATAGCGATCCCGGCATTCGGAGCAATATCTCAAACCTTGCTCAAAGAAATGGAAGTCAGACCTTGTCCCGTCCCTTGCCTTACCCCGATCTCTATACCGAAAAAGACCGCTCACGCCTGCCGCCAGAGCAGCAGATGGCGCTCTATCAGTTGGGGGAGGCAATCCGGGAAGGAAGGCTGGGGACCGATCAGATTGAAGCGTTTCGCACCGCTCTGGGGCAGTTGCCAGCCAATGCCGTGCCGGACGCAGCAGGGACCATATCCAAGATCGCCAAACTCAACTGGCGCTTCGACTGGGCCATGTGCCCAGAGAAATACGACCGGTCAGCTCTTGATGAATTGAAACGCGACATGCCTGATGGCTTGTTGAGCTGCTCCTCGCCTTTCCTGACCAAGGAAGTGCGCCTGATGCAGCGTCACCCCGCCCTGTGCTGGCTTTTTGCCTATCACGATTCCGGCTATGTACGGCAGGCTGCTATGAACTTGATCAACACTCCTCCCAGCTCTGCTTTTGACTATGCGACCCTTGTTTATCGGATGAATGACTGGGTCAGCTCCGTGCGCGATGCGGCACTCGGTGCGGGTAAAAAACTGCTCCCGCAGGCAAGTTCTGAGGTGGTTGCCGATAGCGCTTTGTTCCTGTTGGACTATTCCAGACAGCTGAACCGTTGGAATGGGGAGGCCAAGGCTTTGGTCGAGCAGCCGATGCGCCAGCCCGACATACTGGCTGCCATCGTGAAGCAGATCTGCGATTGCAGCGACGGCAGCGGTGCCAGAGGCCTCAAGTTGCTCATGCGCGAGCCTTATCTTGATTCTCATTTCCCGACTTTGGCCACTGAAGCCAAACAACCCCACATTCGCGCCCTTGCAATGCAGGCTCTGCTGACCGGAGAAATCGCATGGACCGAAGGGGTCAAGCCAGATCTGATCGAAGATTATCGGGGCCGCTTTATCCGTGAGCGCAATCTTATCACCCGCCCTTTGAGCGTGACGGTCGATCAGGTCTTCTGGTTGCAGGCCGCCGCATCGGACAAATCGGCCAATCTACGAAAGCTGGCAGCTGATGCCCTCATCGCCCGGCGCGAAGCCGCCAACCCGGAAATGGACATTTTGGCCATGGCCCTCGCGAGCGACAAGAAACCTGCCGTTGCGGAATGGGCAAAATTCTATCTCGGCAAACGAACCAGCGCCGCTGCCATCAATTGATGATGAGGCTTTGCCTTCTGGTGCGTGATCTGATGGGGTTATCTGGAAAGAGAGCTCGAGTGACTGCTTTGTGGGCTTTGATGGCGGAAAATTGGGCGTTTGTCGTGGCTTTTTTCTCCTGTGTCCGTCTCCGCAGACATATTTGTGGGGATCATGCCTGTAGGTCTGGTCAATGCCCCAATGTCATGAAACAGTTGTCACAGGTCGCTAACGTGATCTGAACTTCAGATTGCGGACAGCGCTCTGAAGACGAATTTCCTTAAACCATGCAGTCCATTTCGCTCGGAAACAAGAAGTGGGACATATCGCATGGGGGTCTGGATGTAACCAGACGAGGGGAGACACAGGTTCTTTTGGAGGTTTCAACCATTATGAAAACACTTTTCACTGGTGTGGCTGCCTTGGCTTTGACCGCTGGATTTGCCAGCTCTGCCAGCGCAGATTTCTCTCTCAACATTCTTCACATCAACGATTTGCATTCCCGCATTGAGTCGATCAACAAATATGACTCGACCTGCAACGCCAAAGGCGAAGAAGAAGGTAAGTGCTTTGGCGGCATCGCGCGTGTCAAATCCATGATTGATCAGCGCCGCGACGCTCTCAAGGCTGCTGACAAGAATGTTCTGACCATCGATGCCGGTGAT
This sequence comes from uncultured Cohaesibacter sp., assembly GCA_963676965.2. Taxonomy (GTDB): domain Bacteria; phylum Pseudomonadota; class Alphaproteobacteria; order Rhizobiales; family Cohaesibacteraceae; genus Cohaesibacter. The sequence goes on along the minus strand of CAXXSO010000078.1, from coordinate 1,871 downwards.
CAGTTCCAGGGCTCTCTTTTCTACTCCACCTATAAGGGCGCTGCTGCGGTTGAATTCATGAATGGCATCGGATTCGATGTCATGGCCGTAGGCAACCATGAATTCGATGATGGGCCAAAAGGTCTTGCAGACTTCGTTGCCAAGGCCGAATTCCCGGTTATTTCGGGCAACATTGATGTCTCAAGCGAGCCGCTTTTGAAGGGCAAGATCAAGGGCTATATTATCAAGGAAATCGGTGGTGAGAAAATTGGTATCGTCTCCACCTTGGCCGAAGACACCGTGGAAACCTCGTCTCCGGGCGAAAAAGTCATCTTCTCGTCTTCGGAAGATTATCTGAAACAGGCAGTTCAGGAACTGACCGAGCAGGGCGTCAACAAGATCATTGCCGTCACCCATGAAGGCCTGCCAAAAGATATGGATCTGGCCTCCAAGGTTGCAGGCATCGATCTGATCGTTGGTGGACACTCCCACACATTGCTGTCCAACACCGATAAAAAGGCGGCAGCGCCTTATCCGGTCATGGTCAAAAATCCCGATGGCAAAGAGGTTCCAATCGTTCAGGCCTATGCCTATTCGAAATATGTTGGCGACATCGAAGTGACCTTTGATGACAATGGAGAGGTGATTTCCGCCAAGGGTGCTCCAATCCTGCTCGACAAATCCGTCGTGCCAGACGAAGCCTTTGCCAAACGCGTCGCTGAGCTGGGTGCCCCTATCGAAAAGCTGAAGATCAAAGTGATTGGCTCTTCCAAGGCATTGATCGATGGTTCCCGTGATAAGTGCCGTCAGATGGAATGCGAAATGGGCAATCTCGTTGCCGATGCCATGCTGGAACGCACCAAGGGTCAGGGCATCTCGATCGCCATTCAGAATGGTGGTGGCCTGCGTGCTTCCATCAATGATGGCGAAATCACCATGGGCGAAGTCCTGACGGTTCTGCCATTCCAGAATACCGCCGCAACCTTCCAGCTGAAAGGGGCCGACGTGGTGGCCGCTCTGGAAAATGGTGTGTCTCAGGTGGAAGAAATCAAAGGCCGCTTCCCGCAGGTCGCCGGTCTGAAATTCAGCTGGACTCGCACCAAACCGGTTGGCGAGCGCGTCACCTCTGTTGAGGTGATGAAAGACGGCAAATGGGCACCAATCGATATGGAAGCCACTTACGGTGTTGTCTCCAACAACTATATGCGGTCCGGCGGCGATGGCTACAAAATCTTCAAGACCAACGGCATGAATGCCTATGATTACGGTCCTGGTCTTGAGCAGATCGTTGCTGACTATCTCGCCAACAATCCTGACTATGAGCCAGTGATTGACGGTCGTATCAGCGAAGTGAAATAAGCCTTTTCTCAATCATTCATCGAACCCGGCTGGCGCATGCCTGCCGGGTTTTTTGCTGTTGGTCATCGAGGCGAATTGGCGCATCGGGTCCGAACTGTTGAGGATGCCCAAGCTTGGCTTTACAATGCGTGGGCTGGTTGTTCTGTTCAGGGAACGAGGCGGCGATCCGCGCACATTAGAGGGAGAGAGACTGATGAATCTGCTATTGGGACTGACCCTTGCCTTGATCGTCTTTCTGATGGCAAACGCGCTCTATCGGATCATGAGCCGCCCGAGGGCGAAGCCGATTGACAAAGAGGCGCGCCCTAATGCGGCGCTGCTCGTGATTGACATGCAGCACGATTTCACCCGCGCCAAAGGCCGCATGGCCCATGATGCCAAGCGCCGATCGGAGGCCTTTCACCGCATCAATGAACTGGCAGCCGAGGCTCATCGGCTCAATATTCCCGTACTCGAAATTAGCCACGCTTTCATCGACCCGGTGGAGAAAATTGCCATCAGGCTGATTGCCGGGGGCGCAGGCATTGAGGGTT
>CAXXSO010000077.1:0-82986 GCA_963676965.2 uncultured Cohaesibacter sp. | reverse complement strand
GAGCCCAAAGTGATCGATCTGGGACGCAACCGCGCTGACTTGGTGTTTGAGATCGACGAAGGGGAAAAGACAGCTGTCTCCCGCGTGTCGATCCTTGGCAACAAGGCCTTCAGCGATGGCCGTTTGCAGCGGGTGATCAATACCAAGGAAAGCAATTGGCTGAGCTGGTTCACCAAGAATGACGTCTATGACGCCGAGCGTTTGGCCGCTGATGAAGAGCGCCTGCGTAAATTCTATCTCAATCATGGTTATGCCGATTTCCGCGTCGTTTCGTCGATTGCGGATCTGGACCGTGAGCGCAACGTCTTCTTCGTTTCCATAACGGTTGACGAAGGCGAGCAATATACAATCGGTGATGTCGAGATTGATAGCGCTGTGCCTGACGTGGATGCGGAGAGCCTGCGGTCTCAGCTGAAAACCAAATCTGGTGATGTTTATCGTCAGGATGCGGTGTCCGATACACTCGAAGACATGACCATCGAGATTTCCAAATCTGGTTATGCCTTTGCTCGGGTGAGCCCTCGTGCAGACCGCGATTATGAAAACAAGACCATCAATCTGGTTTATCAGGTGGATGAGGGTGCGCGCGCCTATATCGAACGCATCAATATTCGTGGCAACACTCGCACCCGTGACTATGTAATCCGTCGCGAGTTCGATATGGCTGAGGGCGATGCATTCAATCGCGTTCTGTTGGATCGTGCGAAACGGCGCCTGAATGCGCTTGGCTTCTTCGAAAAAGTAGTGATCAACACCGCACCGGGTAGTTCTTCCGACCGCGTTGTGCTGAATGTTGACGTTGTTGAAAAAGGCACCGGTTCAGTGGCCATTGGTGGCGGTTATTCCACCACAGATGGTCTGATTGCTGACATCTCGATCACCGAGAAGAACTTCATGGGTCGTGGCCAGTTCCTGCGTGCAGCGACCGGTTTCGGAACCAGCAAGAAGAACTACTCCTTGTCTTTCACCGAGCCTTATTTCCTCGGTCGTAGGATGTCTGCCGGGTTCGATTTGTTCCGTGAAACCTATGAAGACAATGCCACCCGCGAATATGATTATCAGCGTACTGGCGGGACCATTCGTTTCGGTCTGCCGATCACCAATGATCTGTCCTTCAATCCGTACTATACGTATGAGAGCAAGAAGCTGTCGAATTATAGCGGTACTTCTGCGGCCATTCTGCAATCCCAGAATGAAGGCACAACGGTCAAGTCGGCCGTTGGTTACCGGTTGGTCTACAATACGCTCGACGATATGCAGAAACCGAGTGAAGGTGTCTTTGCTCGCTTCAGTCAGGAAATTGCCGGTGTTGGCGGTGACGTGAGATTTGTCCGCTCGACAATCGATGCACGCTATTATCGTGAATTGCAGCCTGCTTGGGGTCTTGTCGGTATGCTCCGTGTCGGTGCTGGTCATATCGAAGGTTATGGCAACGACGATGTGCGGTTGCTTGATGCCTTTAACCAGGGCGGCGAGACAATCCGTGGCTTCGCGCCGAATGGCTATGGTCCTCGGGATAAAGCTTCCGGCGACGCGATTGGCGGCAAAACCTATATCAATGCGACAGCCGAACTCCAGTTCCCGATCCGTGGTCTTGAGACCGTCGGTATCAGCGGCTCTGTCTTTGCTGACGCTGGCACATTGTTTGGCAGCGATGCCGCTAGCGGCACTTACAATGACAATGGCAGTATCCGGTCGTCCGTTGGTGCCGGTCTGATCTGGGCTAGCCCGTTCGGCATGCTGCGTCTTGATTATGCCTATGCGCTTTCGAAAGAAAGCTATGATGACACCCAGTCCATTCGCTTCGGCGCTGCATCCAACTTCTGATGCTGGGACACTAATTAAAAAAGCCGCTGCTCATTCGGGCGGCGGCTTTTTTTGTGAAAGCAAACATGACTGAACCAACCTTTTTCAACAAAGTTGAAAGCCTGACACTTGGCGAGATTGCCGAGCTTGTATCTGCAAATCTGCCTGAAGGCGCTGATGCGTCTGTGGCCATTCATGCGGTTGCGCCCATTGAGACGGCGCTCGACGGGCAGATTTCCTTTCTCGACAATCCAAAATACCTGCCTCTCCTTGAGACGACGCAAGCGACGGCTGTGTTGTGCAGCAAGCGGTATGAGCCAAAGGTCCCTGAAGGGGTGATCGCGCTGGTTGTTGGCAATCCGTATGATGCCTTTTCCATCGTTTCCACGGCTTTCTACCCTGAAGCGATCCAGCCTTTGCCGTATTTCGAGAGCAATGGGGGGATTTCTCAGGCCGCTCATATTCACCCGACTGCCAAGGTGGAGAAGGGGGTCTGCATTGAGCCTGGTGTCAATGTTGGCGCTGGCGCTGAAATTGGCAGTGGTACGACGCTTGGTGCGAATGCCGTGATCGGGCAGGGCGTCCGCATCGGTCGAAGTTGTCACATCGGCGCCAACGCTGTTGTTCAGCATTCGCTGGTGGGAGACCATGTGATCCTGCATCCAGGTGTTTGCTGTGGGCAGGACGGCTTTGGCTTTTCCATGGGCCCGATGGGCCACAAAAAGGTGCCCCAGGTTGGTCGGGTTATCGTTCAGGATCACGTTGAAGTTGGTGCCAACAGCACCATCGACCGTGGGGCTAACCGTGATACCATCATTGGTGAAGGCACCAAGATCGACAATCAGGTCCAGATTGGCCACAATGTTGAAGTTGGCCGACATTGCGTGCTTGTGTCGCAAGTGGGAATCTCGGGGTCTTCACGGCTCGAAGATTTCGTCGCGATTGGTGGACAGTCTGGTGTCGCCGGACACATCACCATCGGCATGGGAGCTCAGATTGCAGCGGTCAGCGTGGTGCGTGAAGATGTGCCTGCCGGTGGTCGGTTTGGCGGCGTTCCTGCCAAGCCAGTCAAGCAATGGTTCCGTGAAATGGCGGCTCTGAAAAAATTGGCTGAAAAAGGCAACTGATCGTTTCGAAGCCGTTTGGACCTCGAATTTGGTTAAGACTCCGAAGTATTTTGTTGAAGACTGATAATCAGCACAGCCCGGTAAGGGGCCGGGCCTTCTGGACGGGATGAAGGTGCTGAAGGGAAGATAACATGACTGAAAAAACGACCCTTGATAGTGCAGACATCATGCGTGTCATGGAACTTTTGCCGCACAGATATCCTTTCTTGATGATCGACAAGATCATCGAGATGGATGGTGATGATAGCTGTATCGGCATTAAGAATGTGACCATCAACGAGCCGCATTTCATTGGCCATTTTCCCAATCAACCGGTTATGCCGGGGGTTCTGTTGATCGAGGCCATGGCGCAGACCGCTGGTGCCTTGTGCGTCAACAATCGCAAGGAAATGGGCCCGCCGAGCGTCGTCTATTTCATGACGATCGACAAATGCAAATTCCGTAAACCGGTCGTGCCTGGTGACGTTGTCCAAATTCACGTCAAGAAGATCCGCAATCGTGCCACCATCTGGAAGTTTGCTTGTGAAGCACAGGTGGACGGCGTCAAGGTTTGCGAAGCCGAAGTGAGCGCCATGCTCGTAGGAAACGAAGATAAATAATGGCATCAATACATCCAACTGCCATCATCGCCGAGGGTGCGACGCTCGCTGATGATATCGAAATTGGCCCTTATTGCGTCATTGGTGCAAATGTCACCATTGGTTCAGGAGGCAAACTGCATTCTCATGTGGTCGTTGATGGCAACACGACGATCGGTAAGAATGTGGAGATTTTTCCTTTTGCCGCTGTCGGTCTGCAACCGCAGGATCTGAAGTTTGAAGGGGAAGATGTTGGATGTGTTATCGGTGATAATGTCAATATTCGCGAATATGTGACGATCAATCCCGGCACCAAAGGTGGTGGTGGCATGACGAAGGTTGGTGATTCCTGCCATCTGATGGTCGGGGCGCATATTGCTCATGACTGCATCGTCGGCGATCATGTCATTCTGGTCAACCACGCGACTTTGGCAGGCCATGTCGAGGTGGGTGATCATGCGATTGTTGCGGGCATGTCTGCCGTGATCCAGTTTGCCCGCGTGGGTGAGCATGCCTTTGTGGGCGGAATGTCTGGTCTTGAAAATGACCTTATTCCGTTTGGCTCGGCCCTTGGCAATCGCGCCCATCTGGGTGGATTGAATATTGTTGGCCTGAAGCGGCGCGGATTTAGCCGTGAGCAGATCCACAATCTGCGGCATGCCTATCGTCTGCTGTTTGCCGATGAAGGCACGCTTGCCGAGCGGGTCGATGATGTCGCTAACATGTTCGCCGAGGATGAGAATGTGATGAAAATCATCGACTTCATCCGCGCAGACAACAAGAAGGCGCTTTGCACGCCACGCAACCAAAAAGACTAGCCATGATAATGCCAGGTGATGGGCCGGTGGGCATCATTGCCGGCGGTCATGATCTTCCGCTCGAAGTGGCCGCGGCTCTGCGGCAATCGGGCCGTGATTACTTCCTGTTTGGGTTAACGGGAGAGGCGGACGACCGGATTTCCAGCCATCCGCACGCTTGGCTGAAATGGGGCGAGATTGGGCGTTTGTTCAAGATGCTTGAGCAAATGCAGATCCGCGATGTACTGTTTATCGGGTCGATTACATCGCGTCCGGACTTCAAGTCCGTTCGGCTCGATTTCGGTGCCGTGAGGGCTTTGCCGGAAATTCTCAAAATTATGGCTGGTGGTGGCGATGAAGGCGTGTTGGCCGGTGTGGCCAATTTCGTCGAGCGCCGCGGCCTGCGCCTGATGTCGGTGCCTGATGTTGCGCCATCGCTCGTGGTGGGTGATGATCTGTGCGTCGGGGCTGTCAAATCCTATGAAATGGAAGCCGATGTGGAGCTGGCGGCGGAAACCGCCGTGTTGATTGGTGCGCTGGATGCCGGACAAGGGGTTGTGGTGGCTGGAGGGCGCGTTTTGGCGATGGAAGGGCCGGAAGGGACCGACCAGATGCTGGAACGGGTATCATTGATCCGAGAACAGAAGCGCGCCCGCTGGAACTTTGGCAAGGAAGGTCTGCTGCTCAAGCGCGCCCGGCCGGGACAGGATTTGCGCTTTGACATGCCGACAATCGGTCCGCGCACGGTTGAGAATGTCAAACGTGCCGGATTGGCTGGGATCATTTGTGCCGGCGGGCAGGTCTTGTGTGCCAATCGTCAGGAAACTGTGCTCAAGGCGCGGGAACTGGGGCTCATTCTTCAGTCTCGGCGGTTGGATGACATCTGCCTGTAATGGGCTGAATGCCATTTTGGGCAGTCTTGCAGGTGATGAAGGATAGGCCAATGGCAGAAAAGAATAAGCCACTCATCTATATCGTGATCGGGGAAGAATCTGGCGACCAGCTGGGTGCGCGGGCTGTGATCGCGCTCGAGGCTGCGACCGGGGGCGAGATTGCCTTTGCAGGGTTGGCTGGCGAGCGGATGCAGGCTGAGGGGCTTACAAGCCTGTTCCCGCTTGGAGACATCGCGGTGATGGGGCTGATTAACATCATCAAGCAATATCCGCATCTTTACCGGCGTGGCATGGAAGTGGTCGATGATATATTGGCGACCAAGCCGGATCTGTTGTTGATCATTGACAGCCCGGAATTTACCCATGCCGTTGCAAAAAGGGTACGCAAGCAACGCCCGGATTTGCCGATCATCAATTATGTCTCACCCAGTGTCTGGGCCTGGCGTCCGGGGCGAGCCAAGAAAATGGCGCGCTATGTGGATCATCTTTTGGCGTTGCTGCCATTTGAGGTTCAGGCCCACAAGGAATTGGGTGGACCGCCTTGTTCCTATGTTGGTCATCCGCTGATCGAGCGGCTGGATGTGTTGCGGCCCTCGGAAGGCGAGAGAGGCCCACTGGAAGAGCCGGTGTTGCTGGTGTTGCCTGGGTCAAGGCGCAGTGAAGTTAGCCGTCTGATGGTCGAATTCGGGGCTGTGGTGGCAGAAGCCAAGGTGCGATATCCGAATCTGCGTGTCATTTTGCCTGCGGTCAGCCATCTGCGTGGTTTGATCGAGGAAGGGCTTTGTGACTGGGCAGTAAAGCCTGAGATCGTGGAAGGGGAAGCGGCTAAGTTCGCTGCCTTCCGTCAGGCTCATGCCGCTTTGGCGGCATCGGGTACCGTGACGCTGGAGTTGGGGCTTGCGGGCATCCCAATGGTCGTGGCCTACAAGGTCGACTGGCTGATGGGGAGACTGAAATTTCTATTCAAGGCGCATTCCTTCGTACTGACCAATCTGGTGCTGGGACAGAATACGATCCCTGAGTTTCTCGATGAAGAAGCCAATGCGGACATCTTGGCTGCGAGTCTTTTGCCTTTGCTGACAGACAGCGCAGAGCGGGATGCTCAGCTTGAAGCCTTGCGTCAACTCGATGCGCGGATGCAGTTGCCTCAAGGCACGCCGAGCGGGCAGGTGGCGCGGATCGTACTGGAGCATCTGCCCCGATAGCATGACGTGCTGTTGGAAGGGGACGCGCTCCGGACATAAAAAAGGCTCCCCGTAAGGGAGCCTTTTTTGTTTGATGTGTGCGCTGATCAGCGTCCGTCGATTGGTGTGTAATCGCGGGACGTTGCGCCAGAGAAGAGCTGACGCGGGCGACCGATACGCTGGGATGGATCCTCGACCATTTCTTTCCACTGCGCGATCCAGCCAACGGTACGGGCCAGAGCGAACAGCACGGTGAACATCTCTGCCGGGAAGCCAAGGGCGCGCAGGGTAATGCCGGAATAGAAGTCGATGTTCGGATAGAGTTTCTTCTCGATGAAATATTCATCATTGAGAGCGATTTTCTCCAGCGCCATGGCGACTTCGAGGGTCGGATCGTCTTTGACACCCAGTTCGTTGAGCACTTCGTGACAGGTGCTCTGCATGATGCGAGCGCGTGGGTCATAGTTTTTGTAAACGCGGTGACCAAAGCCCATCAGGCGGAACGGATCGTCTTTGTCTTTGGCACGTCTGACAAATTCGTCAACGCGATCCGGGGTGCCGATTTCGTGCAGCATGTTGAGCGCTGCTTCGTTGGCGCCGCCGTGGGCCGGACCCCAAAGACAGGCAATGCCAGCGGCGATGCAGCCAAACGGGTTGGCGCCCGAGGAACCGGCCAGACGGACAGTCGAGGTGGATGCATTCTGCTCATGGTCGGCATGGAGCGTGAAAATACGGTCCATGGCGCGCGCCAGAACTGGATTCACGTCATATTGTTCGGCAGGAACCGAGAAGCACATATGCAGGAAGTTTGCTGCATAATCCAGATCGTTGCGCGGATAAACAAATGGCTGTCCGATGGTATATTTATAAGCCATCGCAGCAAGAGTCGGCACCTTGGCGATCATACGCAGGGACGCAACCATGCGGTGATGCGGATCGGTTATGTCGGTGGAGTCGTGATAGAATGCCGACAGAGCGCCAATCACGCCAACGAGAATGGCCATTGGGTGCGAGTCACGGCGGAAACCGGTGTAGAATTTGCTCATCTGCTCGTGCACCATGGTGTGACGGGTCACACGGGTGTCAAAGTCGATTTTTTCAGCAGCATTTGGCAGGTGGCCATAAAGAAGCAGGAAGCAGGTCTCAAGGAAGTCACCCTGTTCTGCGAGTTGCTCAATCGGATAGCCGCGATAAAGGAGAATGCCCTTGTCGCCATCGATGTAGGTGATTTCGGATTCACAAGAAGCCGTGGACGTGAAGCCCGGGTCATAGGTGAACATGCCAGTTTGGGCATAGAGCTTGGAAACGTCGATCACGTCCGGACCAATGGTCCCGCTATGAATCGGGAATTCCCAGCTCTTGTCGCCAACGTTCAATGTTGCTTTGTTGTCACTCATTCGGCTACTCCCCAATTTGGAAAACATTGACTGTTGCTATCGGAATGAAATGGTGCGTCTGGGCGCAGCTGATCCTCCGAGGCAACAAAGGAACTGTGCATTCGGTATATGATTTTTCCCTCATCTGCAAGCTCTGTTCCATGCGTGTTATTGCGGAGAATGGTAAAATGTATATGTATTTCAGTGGTTTATTCTACCATAGTATGATCTGTTTTTCGTAAGTCAATGTTACAATTTGATAGAGAAAGTGAGTTGGTAAAGATTTTTGTCCGTTCCCGAAATCCAAGTCGGGACGGGCACTTGGCTCTGAGAATCAGCTGCTTTTCGCCATGATCCTGCAGATTCACATTTCCCTGACACAGGCCTGTCACATCTGGATAATAGGTGCAAAAACAGGGCCGAGGCAAGCGCTCCGGCCCTGCAAATAGTAGTGAACAATTCTACGTGATATCACGCGGTTTGGTCTTTCAGGCGCGCCAGAGATTCCGCCTTGCCGAGCACGACCAGCACATCGAATATGCCCGGAGAGGTCGACCGGCCGGTGAGGGCGGCACGCAGGGGTTGGGCGACCTTGCCAAGCTTGAGTTCCTTTTCTTCAGCGAAAGCCCGCACAACGGCGTCGGTGCTTTCAAGGCTCCAGTCTTCGATGGCTTCAAGCTGAGGCAGAAGCTCAGTCAACATCGCCTTGGCATCATCGGTGAGCAACTTGGCGGCTTTCTCTTCCATTTCCAGCGGACGCGTGTCGAACAGGAAGGCGAGACCAGCTTTCAGATCGAGCAGGGTTTTGGCCCGCTCCTTGACGCTCGGCATGGCCATCATGATCTGGGCCTTCTTGGCGTCATCAATGCAGTCCAGCATGGTCTGGCCATCGTCGAGATGGGGCAGCAGGCCGATCAGCTGATCATAAAGGGCGGCGTCATCGGCATTGCGCATATGGATGCCGTTGAGATTTTCCAGCTTTTTGAAGTCGAACCGGGCCGCAGCCTTGTTCATGCCGTCAAAACCGAACCATTCGATCATCTGCTCGGTGGTCATCACTTCATCATCGCCATGGGCCCAGCCGAGGCGAACGAGATAGTTGCGCATGCCTTCTGGCAGATAGCCCATGTCGCGATAGGCTTCGACACCCAGCGCACCATGGCGCTTGGAAAGCTTGGCGCCATCCGGGCCATGGATCAACGGGATATGAGCCATGATCGGGGCTTCCCAGCCCAATGCCTTATAGACAAGGGTCTGACGTGCAGCGTTGGTCAGGTGATCATCACCGCGGATGATGTGGGTTATGCCCATATCGTGGTCATCGACCACAACAGCCAGATTGTAGGTCGGGTTGCCATCCGAACGCATGATGATCATGTCATCAAGGTCCTTGTTGGGGAAGCGGACAGTACCCTGCACCTTGTCTTCGATGACGGTTTCACCATCCATTGGGGCCTTGAGGCGGATAGCTGGTTTGATGCCTTCGGGGGCCTCGGATGGATCGCGGTCGCGCCAAGTGCCGTCATAGCGCGGTGGGCGCTTTTCGGCGCGCGCCTTTTCCCGCATTTCGGTCAACTCGTCGGGCGTGCAGTAGCAGCGATAGGCTTTGCCTTCGGCCAGCAGTTGCTCGACGATTTCACGATGGCGGTCAACGCGGGAATATTGGGAGATCGGCTCGCCGTCAGATGACAGGCCCATCCAGTCCATGCCTGCAATGATTGCATCGATGGCGGCGTCGGTGGAGCGCTCTCGGTCGGTGTCTTCGATGCGCAGCAGCATCTTGCCGCCATTGGCCTTGGCAAAAAGCCAGTTGAACAGAGCGGTGCGGGCGCCGCCGATATGGAGATACCCGGTGGGGGACGGTGCGAAGCGCGTTACAACCTCAGAACACATAATGCTATCAATAACCTGTTGTTCGGGATAAGGTGAACCGGTGGTTGAACGTGGTTGTGGCGCCGCAGACTATGGGCGCACCAATCGGGTTGGTTCGGTCACCGGCAGAGTGATTTGTCAAGGATCTAACACAGCTTGATATCGGGGTGAAAGGCCTCATGGGTGCCGGGAAAGCGGAAAAAGGGGAAAACACGCCGCTAACGTCGTCAGACAAGGCGATTGACGATCTGACTCTTGCCTCTCCTAAGGTAAGACCTCCTATTCCCGCAGGCACAGTGCGGGTAAAGACCTTTCAGCCTTCCATTGGCTTCTGGATGCGTCTCTATTTGCGGCTGGAGGCCGTTGGCCTGTCGTTGGCGGCCAATTGGCGGGAGGATTGCGAGCACCGCAATGCGCGGTTTTTGTGGTGCGCGTTGGCCATGGCCTTTGGCGCTGCCTCCTACTATTCCTTGCCCGATGAACCCAGCCTGATGATTTTACTTGGTCTGGTGGCCGTCTCTGTCTCATGGGTGTGGCGCCGGGCGCGCAAGGGGGCGGTGGACTTTCTGTTGCTGTTGGTTGTGTCCGCGGGGATCGGCCTGTCGGTTGCCAGCTATCAGGGGCAGTTTTCATCCACGCCTGTTTTGACACGCGCCTTTTCGAGCCCGGTGACAGGGGTGATCGATCATATTGACTATCGGCAGAAAAATGGTCGCAAAGACGAACGCTGGACCTTGCGGGTGGAGGCGATTGACCGGATTGGGTCCGATCCAAAGCCTGAGCGCCTGCTGCTGGTGCGCAAAGCGCTAGGGGCACGCTTTGACGCAGGCGAGCGTGTCAAATTGTGGGCCAGAATGCAGCCATTGCAGCGGCCAGCCTTTCCCGGAGCGTTTGATTATGCCCGTTATCTCTGGGCCCGCTCTATTGGTGGGCAAGGTTATATGGGACGAGAGATCGAACGCCTGCCCAAGATGCATGTGAGCGGCCTGTCTGGCCTATGGGCCGAGGCGAAACACCGGATCGAGTCTTTGCGAAATTCTATCGCCGAGCAGATTGCTGCGCGCATGAAGGGGGAGGCCGGAGGGCTGGCCATCGCGCTTGCTGTGGGTAAGCGGGACTATTTGTCCAATGATGTTAAAGACGCTCTGAGGCAAAGCGGGCTGGCGCATATCCTGGCCATTTCCGGGCTTCATATGGCGCTGGTCGCGATGTCGATCTTTTGGGGGGCACGGGCACTCTTTGCTTTGGTTCCGTCTTTGGCCTTGTCCTATCCGATCAAGCAATGGGCAGCGGGGATCGCACTTCTATGTGCATTCGGATATTTGGTTCTGTCGGGCAACTCGGTCGCAACCATTCGGGCCTTTTTGATGACGGCGATCATCCTTCTGGCAATTCTTTTGGGGCGGCCTGCCTTGACGTTGCACAATCTCGCACTGGCGTTGATCGTGGTGATTGTTGTTCAACCTTACTCTCTGGTTGAAGCGGGCATGCAAATGTCTTTTGGTGCGACGGCGGCGCTGATTGCTTCATATGATCGTTTGCGGACGGTGCGCATTCGTTTGGGCGTGAAACAGGAAGCCACAGACACGCATCATCACCCAAAGGGATTGGGGCGGATGAGGATCTTTGTGCGCACAGCTTTACGATGGGTGGGCGGCATCGGCGCGACCTCTCTGATTGCCGGGTTGGCTGTTTTGCCCTTTTCCATCGCCCATTTTCAGCAAATGGCACCCTTGGGTCTCCTTGCCAATCTGATGGTGATGCCAATCGTGACCCTGGTCGTGATGCCATTGGGGCTGGTGTCAATCCTGTTGGTGCCAATCGGATTGCAATCCTTGACCCTGCCGCTGGTTGCGTGGGGGCTGGAGCAGGTGATCGCGTCTGCGCGCTGGATTGTTGAGCAATCGGATGATCGGTTGCTGGTTGTCAGCGGGCAGGGGATGGTTCTGTCGATGATTGTCCTGGCACTTGCTGCCTATGCGATCCATCGCAGAGGTTTAGCTTTGCTCGGCATTGTGCCGATCGTCGCGGCTCTTTTGGTTTGGCAGATGACGCGGCCCGCTGACCTCTGGATCTCCGATAATGGGGCACGGGTTGCTTATCGGGGGACGGATCAAAGATGGCACTTGCTCGGGTCAAGCCGCATAACAATCGACTATGCGTCCTTGCTGCATTTTGATGGTGATGCGCGCCTGCTTAAAGCCGCACGCTCTCATAAAGCGGGCAAAGGGGTAGAGAAAAGGACCCCTGTTGGCCGCATTGCGCAGCCTGTGGGTGGAAGCAAGGAAAACGCTAGGGACACGCGCTCTGATTGGCAACTATTGTCCGGCTGTGACAAAGCGGCCTGTTTTGCCCGTGATCTGGCACGCAGGGACGGCCACAAGACCGGGCTTTCCATAGGTCTTGTTCGTAAAGCATCGGCATTTGACGAAGTGTGCGCCGATCGGGACATTGTCGTCTCGAAACTGCCGATTCCTGCTTCCTGCACCAAGCCGCGTTATCGCATCGGTCCTGACACGCTTCAAAAAGGCGGGGCTCGATTCATCTGGTTTGACCGGATTGCGAAGCCTGTTGGGATAGAGGGCGGCATAAAGAGCGGAAAAGACGGTCAAAGAGAGGAGCGCACGGATGAAAAACAGGGTGTTGCAGAACAGCCGATGCCAAAACCGTCAACGCCGGGTGCATCCATAAAAGACGCGCCAATAGTGCAGAAAACCAGAGCTGACCAGATAAAGGACATCTCGTCAGGCGAAAGCTGGATGTTGCGAGAGGTGGCTGCATTCATTGTAGGGCGTCGCCCTTGGCGCTGATGAATGCCAGCCTTCAAGCAATATGTCTTGAAGCAATATGACAGCTATATGGTGCATGCCTTGCTTGGTCCGATCATTGGCTCGGACCAAGGTGCTTGTTTGGTCTGACCTTTTGTCGCTGACTAGTATTGGCGCATCAACCCGACCAGCTTGCCCTGCACACGCACACGGTCAGGCCCAAAGATTCTGGTTTCATAGGCGGGGTTGGCCGCTTCCAGTGCAATGGATCCGCCTTTTCGGCGCAAGCGCTTCAAGGTTGCTTCTTCATCATCGACCAGAGCGACAACGATATCGCCGGATACCGCGTCGTCGGATTTCTTGATCACAACGGTATCACCATCGAGAATTCCCGCCTCGATCATGGAGTCGCCACGCACTTCCAGCGCGAAATGCTCGCCACCGCGCAGCATGTCGACAGGCACAGAAATGGTGTGGGATTGATGTTGAATGGCCGAAATGGGGACTCCGGCAGCGATCCGGCCCATGACGGGGACGGAGACACCACTGCTCTGTTCTTCGGCAGCGGGTTTGCTGGTCGATGGCGCTTTCTTCTTGCCCAATCCACCTTCAACCACAGAGGGAGAGAAGCCCCGAGTTGCTGAATGCAACGTGGGGCTGTTGGCTTCCGGCAGTTTGAGAATTTCCAGCGCGCGAGCCCGGTTTGGCAAGCGACGGATAAAGCCGCGTTCTTCGAGCGCAGTGATGAGGCGATGGATGCCTGATTTGGACCGCAGATCAAGCGCGTCTTTCATTTCGTCGAAAGAAGGTGGGACGCCGGATTCCTTGATGCGCTCGTTGATGAACATAAGAAGTTCATGCTGTTTACGCGTAAGCATTGCTCTCTCCTGTCTTGAAGCAAAATGCCCGGTTGAGAATCAAGCGAGACATCTGTGGCACAAATCACGAACAAAAGATATCTGTTCTCTCTGTGTTCTGCAAGGAAAATTTCTCTATTGGCCGCGAAAGTCTGCGCTTTCTTGCTTCAAGATGGCTTTTTCGACGTGAGAAATGCGTCAGCAATCCGATTTTGCTCCTTTTGCGTCCGGTCCGTTTTCGGCAATCCAGACAGTCAGTGCGCTTGCGATTGCTTCATAAACCGACTTGCCTATCGCGTGGCCGATGGCGGTGTGCAAGCCTGCGAAACATGTGGTTCCCTTGGGGGCCGCGATGGCCACACAGTCGGTTCCTGTGCCCGTAGCAAAGCCTGTATTGATCGCGTAGTGGACGTCGCAGATGGCAGCTGTGCGGGCTTGTGTGGCTATGGAGCTTGCCTCCAGCATGGCTGCTTCCGTCAGGCCTTGATTCAGAATGACGGCAATGTTGATGGTTCCCCAATCCTTGTCCTGATGATCAATGCGCGATCCGACGCGTTCGGCGTTGGACAGCCCCAGCGTGACAATGCAAAGCGCTTTCACATCGTCTACCGCGGCTTCGGCCACTTCATAGCGGGCGATGTTGCGGGAGGTGAGCATGGTGACCGCGTTGGTAAAGCCGTTGTCGTCGAGTTGTTGTTTCAACCAGGTGCTGACATCAAGATCTATCGGCAGGTCATGATTTTTGACTTCTCGCCAAAGGATGCAATCGGCCTCGACCAGTCCGGGACGATCTATGGCCCAGCTGAGCACTTGCAGTCTTTGGGGGAAGTCTACGACCAGCCAAGGGCTGTTGAGTGTGATGGAGGCGAGAGGGTGCGGTGTGTCTTTCACTGGCGGGCAATCATCTGGAGTGGGCCTTCGATGCGATAAAGAGAGCCTTTGGCGCCTCGATCACACGTTTTTCCCTTCTTAGATGACTCGTCTCTGTCCGTCGATTGGCTCAAAGGACGGTCTCTTTGTCCGGTTACGGTTCGTTTGCCCGAAGTTAGCCAGACAGTATCCGTTGACAAAGGTGAGGATTGGCATTGCTTTATTGCTTAACAGGCGTGGTCTTTTTGCAACTTTCTGATGGCAAAACGTGAAAATATGGCGAAAATCTGCGGACTAATGGGTCATGAATGGAACCAGATTCCCTTTTCTTGCTCGCTGCCTAATTCTGCCCCGATCAGGTGTTACAGGCTAATGGTGTGTTGCGATCCGTGGGTCATGTTTTGCCTGTTTGGAGCGATTGCAGGTCGAGCTGGTTCAGATAATCAGTGAGGAAGCCTGATGAGGGGAGTGATTTTAAATGGATATTTTCAGTCGAAAGAGAGCTGGTGGTTGGCTCAAGACTGCATCATGCCTGATAGGACTGATGATTGTCTCTGGCGGCCATGCGGTGGCCGAACCTGTTGCCGTTAGCAACGGGATGACGGTGACTGTCGGAACGCAAGGTACGCGACCGGCAAACACTGATGGTCTGCTGAAGGGGCCGAGCCTTGTTATGTCGGGCTTTTCGGGCACGAATGACAATGGCAACGGCTTTATCAATGTTGATGGGGCCTCCGTCTCCGTCTTCGGGATTGATGATCTAGGGCCGTTTGTCGGCAATGAAGCCAAACGACCTGCTTATGTCAAAATTCCCGCAAGGGCGGTTGGACAGATTTTCGGGGTGGCCTTGGATGATGCGCAAGCGCCGAACCTCTATCTGACGGCGACATCTGCCTATGGCTTGCCGATTTCAGGTGCCGATCAAAATCGCGATGGGCAAGAGGACAAGCTGCTGACCGGGCGCGCTGATGCGCGTTTCATGGAGGGACTGTTTGGCCCCAATCCGGAAAATGGCCCCGGCAGTGTCTGGAAAGTGGATGGGGTGAGCGGTGAAGTCTCCCTGTTTGCTTCGCTCAAGCTGGCGGGAAAAGCCAATGCGGGGCCTGCGCTTGGCAATATTGCCTTTGATAAACAGAGCCAGCAATTGTTTGTCTCTGATCTGGATACCGGGATGATTTTCCGTCTGGACATGGATGGAAATGTTCTTGAAGCGTTTGATCATGGCACCACGGCACGTTCGTTGGCGGGGCTGCCAAAGGTGGCTTTTGATGGAACAAACCGCCTTGATATCCGCGATCCCGGTTTTGATGTCGAAGATCCTGAGAGCTGGCATTTTGCGCCAGCAGAACGACGGGTCTGGGGATTGGCGGCCCATGAAGGGCGGCTCTACTATGCGGTGGCAGACGGGCCAGAGGTCTGGTCGGTCGGCATTGCGCCGGGGGATGGGGGCTTTCTGTTTGATGCCCGCAAGGAATTGATCCTTCCTGAAGGAGTGCCTGATCTTGAAATTACCGACATTGCTTTCGGGCCGGATGGTTCGATGATCCTTGCCCAACGCGGGGAGCGGGCCGGCTCGTTCGATTTTTCCAAGGTAACCAAGGCGCGGCGGGCCGAAGTGCTGCGCTTTCTCAAAGATGGAAATGACAAGTGGCAGGCCCAGCCCGAACCATATGCCATTGGCTTTGCCAGCCAGCACAGCAATGGCAATGGAGGTGTGGCACTGGGCCCCAATTACAAGGCAAATGGTCAGCTGGACGCGAATGCCTGTCAAAGCGTGCTTTGGTCGAGTGGCGAGCGGTTGCGTTTTGCCCCCAACCTGCATGAGCGCCTTACAGAAGGTGGCGCCATGCGGATTGATGGCGCTCAGGCTCAACCCTTTGATCTGTCGCGGGAGGAGAATATCCCGCCGTGGAAAAGCCATTTCATCGATTATGACGGAGCCTATCCAAACCGAAGTGATAGCGGTCTGGTCGGGGACGTAGAGGTCTTTGGCTGTCAGGCTATTGGCTATCAGCCACCTCAAGAGGCTCAGCCGCTTCCCGAAGACCCTCCTGTCGTGCCTGTGCCTGATCGACCTGCACCACCTGAACTGACCATTGTGAAGCGGGTCATTGGTGATTGTGACCTTGACCGGAACAGCCGTACCCATCGTTGCGGCTTCTCGATCACTGTGACCAATCGGGGCGACCGCGCCTATACAGACAGCCTGATGATCACGGACATCTTTTCTGGTGCGAATGTGATTGATGTGCGGGTATCGCGTGGGCGCGACTGGCGTTGTTCACGCGTGATCGACTCCTCGATTGTCTGTCTTGCCGATAGTATTCGCATCGAAGCGGGGGAAACCCAGCGTGTGACCCTCGATATGCGGTTGGCGGCCCCTTCTCGGGATCGCCGGTTTGACAATTGTGCTCTTGTGGGTGTCGGTCAAACACTGGCTCAGCAGGTGACTGCTGCGCAGATGCTGATTGAAGCCAATGGTATCCGCTCCGGTGGGGTGGATGGCAGGATGGGTCCCAATACGCAACGGGGCCTGAGGGAGTTGCAGGCGTTGCTGGGGATGACGGTCACCGGCGAGCTGTCGCCGGCGCTGTTTGCCAATGCAGGCACTCCGATTGGTAGCGAAGCTGACCAGTCCTGTGTTGATATGGTGTTGTCGGGCATTCCATTGCCGCCGCCACCTGTCGAGGAGCCACCTGTGGTGGTTGAGCCACCGGTTGTGGTGCCGCTTGGGCCTTTGCTCGAATGTGATTTGCGCTCAACCCGTGCGCGCGGCAATCGGTGTTCTTGCCGCTATGACGGCATGCGCAAGATCTCGCCGGTACAGTGTGTTTGCCCGAGGGGCAGTCGGCTCATACCGGGACGGGGATGTGTGAACAGACCTAGACCGGCGGCATGCGACAAGGCTACCACCATTCAGCGTGGCAAGGCCTGCCTTTGCCGCTATGACAATATGGTGCGCCGCTCGCCGGTGGCTTGCGCCTGTCCACGCGGCACGAAGTTGCGAGAAGGCAGAGGCTGTGTGCGGCTTGATCGGCCAAGACCGGCGCGCTGTGATGCACGGACAACGGTCCTGCGCAACAATCGTTGTGATTGCCGCTATCCCTTCATGGCAAAACAGTCAAACACCTCCTGCCGTTGTCTGCCGGGGTTGAAGTTTGTTCCCGGTCGTGGCTGTCAGAAGGTGGGTGTGCCACAAAAACCGCGCTGCGATGGAACGACCACCATCAGGAAGGGTAAGGCTTGCGTGTGTCGTTATCCCAATATGCGCAAGGCATCGCGGACATCCTGTGCCTGCAAACCCGGTGCAAGATTCTTGCCGGGGCGGGGGTGTGTCACCTTGCGACCATTGCGCGATGGCATCAATCCGCGCAAAGTTGTTCCGCTCTTGCGGCAATGACACTCGTGTAAAAGATTCTGTTTGCTAAACAGACTCCACCGATCGGAGAAAGGCTTCCTTGAACGCGCTGCGTTGGGAAGCCTTTTTTCGTGGAGGGAGTAAGTAGAATAAATTCTTATCCCGGCTGCCTGGCGTAGCACGGCGTTCGATCTTTCCTCCCGCCGATAAATCGCTTTCGCCTTTCACTCGCCTCCTCGTTGTTGCCTAGGCGCAAAGCCTCTACATCTTTTGCAACACAGAACAGAGGGGACTTGAGTGCCCCTTTTTACCGCTTCTTGGGCGTCGCTTGGACGGCTGCCATTCATTCGGGATGAAACAGCATGTTTGTTGTAACGGGCAATAGATTGCTTGACGGTATCGTCGTTTATTTGGCGGCGGCGCATCACTGGGTCGAAGATCTTCAGCGCGCGCGGCTTTATGAAACGGCTGATGAGGCGCAAGTGGCACTTGGCGAACAGAGCGACGTGGTTGTCAGTCTTGATGTGATCCCGGTTATCAAGAATGACGATGGCGGGATTGCTGCCGAGCGTCTGCGTGAGCGAATCCGGGCCGACGGGCCGACCATCCAGCCTTTCGACACCATTCCACTGGAGCGGCAATTCTCTAAAGCCGCTGACTGAGTGACCCTTAAGGCCAGACCGGCCTTCGCCACCTACAGATTTCCAAGTCAAGGACCAGACCATGTATCGTTATGATGAGTTCGATGCCGCCTTTGTCAGCCAGCGTGTGGCGCAGTTTCGCAGTCAGGTCGCACGCCGTGTGTCAGGCGAGCTGACCGAAGATGAATTCAAGCCCTTGCGCCTGATGAATGGTCTGTATTTGCAGCTTCATGCCTATATGCTGCGCGTGGCCATTCCCTATGGTTCGCTCAATAGTCGTCAGTTGCATCGTCTGGCCGATATTGCCACCAAATATGATCGCGGCTATGCGCACTTCACCACACGGCAGAATGTTCAATATAACTGGCCGTCCCTGTCGGACACGCCGGACATCCTTGAGGATCTGGCCGAAGTGGATATGCATGCGATCCAGACCTCGGGCAACTGCATCCGCAACGTGACAACGGATCATTTTGCCGGTGCGGCCCATGATGAAGTGGCCGATCCACGGGTCTATGCGGAAATCATCCGTCAATGGTCGAGCCTGCATCCGGAATTCAGCTTCCTGCCGCGCAAATTCAAAATTGCCATCAATGGGGCCAAACAGGACCGGGCGGCGATCCGCGTGCACGATATTGGCTTGCAGTTGGTGCAATTGGCCGATGGTGGCGTCGGTTTTGATGTCTATGTCGGTGGCGGGCAGGGGCGCACCCCGATGATTGCCAAGCTGGTGGCCGAAGGGGTCGCTGAGAAGAATATTCTGAGCTATCTTGAAGCGGTGTTGCGCGTCTATAACCTCTATGGCCGCCGCGACAACAAATATAAGGCGCGGATCAAGATCCTCGTCCATGAGACGGGTCTGGAGCAATTGCAGGCCGACATTGAAGCTGAATATGCTCATGTGAAATCGACCTTCCTTGATCTTCCCAAAGAAGAGATCGACCGGATTGACGCCTATTTTGCCATGCCCAAGTTGCGCGATGCCTCACAAGGTGCGTCAAAGCTGGCCGAGATCCGTGCCCGGGACGCTGGCTTCTCCCAGTGGGTGAGCCAGAACACTCATGGGCACAAGGTTTCCGATCATGTCAGCGTTACGGTCTCGTTGAAGCCCATCGGTGGCGTGCCGGGGGATGCGACCGCCGAGCAGATGCATCTGGTCGCCGATCTTGCCAGTGACTATGGCTATGACGAGGTACGGGTCAGTCACGCGCAGAATCTGGTTCTGCCGCATGTGGCCAAGGACGATCTCTATGCAATCTATCAAGCGTTGGTGAGCGTTGATCTGGCCGAAGCCAATGTGGGTCTGGTGACCGATATCATCGCTTGCCCGGGGCTGGATTATTGCGCGTTGGCCAATGCCCGTTCCATCCCGATTGCGCAGGATATATCCAAGCGTCTGGGAGCTTTGGACCGCCAGAAGCAGATCGGTGATCTCAAGCTCAATATTTCGGGCTGCATCAATGCCTGTGGGCACCATCATGTGGGCCATATCGGTATTCTGGGTGTCGATCGCAAGGGCGAAGAGCTTTACCAGATCACCCTTGGTGGATCGTCGGACGAAAATACGTCAATCGGCGCCATTCTGGGGCGCGGTTTCCCTGAAGCCGAGCTGACGGACGCCATCGAGGCCGTGATTGATACCTATATCGGGCTGCGCCTGTCGGACGACGAGCGTTTCATTGATGCCTATCGACGGGTCGGGCCGAAGCCTTTCAAGGAAGCGCTTTATCCGAGCGATCAAAAAGCAGCGTGAGGGGCCTATGAGCGAGAGCAAAGCAATTCAAGTGCATGATCAGGCTGGCATTGACAATCTGAATGAAGCCTTTGGCTCCGAGCCGCCGCAAGTGGTGTTGCGCTGGCTGGCGGGGCAAGGTGGCAGAGAACAAATGCCTCTCGTATCGTCCTTCGGGGCGGATTCGGTTGTTCTGCTGCATATGATTTCCCAGATCGACCCGTCCTATCCGATCCTCTTTATCGATACGGGAAAGCACTTTTATGACACGCTGAACTATCGTGACCAGTTGCGCGATCATTTCGGTTTGACCAACTTGCAGGCGGTGACGCCGGACCCAGATGAGTTGAAGCAAAAAGATCCCAAAGGCGCTCTGTGGATCTTTAATCACGACGGGTGCTGTGACTTACGCAAGACCCTGCCACTGGCCCGTGTGATGAAAAACTATTCGGGCTGGATCACGGGCCGGAAACGCTTCCAGACCGATAATAGGGCCGATCTGACCCTGTTCGAGCTTGATGGGGACAAGATGAAAGTCAATCCATTGGCCTCTTGGGGGCCTGGGGATGTGGCTGTCTATATCAAGGAAAACAGCTTGCCCGGGCATCCGCTCGTGCCACGTGGCTATCTGTCGATTGGGTGCGCGCCTTGCACCAGCCCGGTCGAGGAAGGCGAAGATTCGCGCGCCGGTCGTTGGAAGGGTTCTGACAAGACAGAGTGCGGATTGCATATCTGATTATATGAGGACTGACTATGATAGTAGAAACCAATCAGCATAGAGCGCCTCTTTATAAAGATCGGGCGTTTCACGATGACAAGTGGCAGATGCTGCAAGACGACCAGTCGCCTGCGGATGTCGAGCGCCCCATTCTGGCCTTTGCCGAAGCCATCCGGTTGCTGGAATTACGCGCCAATTTGCCACAATGTTTCGGGGTATGTGTAGAGCCGGGCGATGATGTGGCAGCGCTTGAGCCCTATCTGGAGCGGATTGCCCTGATTGCGATTGCTTTTCCGGCATTCTCGGATGGGCGTGGCTTTTCTTCTGCGCGACTGCTCAAGGAGCGGTATGGCTATACGGGCGAAATACGTGCGGTTGGCCATTTCATTCTCGACCAGATGCCATTCCTTGAACGCTGTGGCGTCGACAGCTTCTTGATTACCAGCGACAAGCTGCGGGCTGGCCTTGAGCGGGGCGAGTGGCCGGAAGTTTCCAACTATTACCAACCGACCGCCCAAGAGGGCGGCGCACCGATTGCCAGCCGGAGCTGGTTGCGGCAAAAAAGGAGCTGAATTGCCTCTGGTGGCGATAAGGCTAGTTGCACTTTGGCTGCCAAAAAGATATCAGAACACCGGATCTCCATCGCAGATTTGCGGATGGGCCCTGTGACCAATGGTCGCGTGCCTCGCTTGATTGCTTTCGAATATATGAAGCTTTCATGAACTTTTTCACTCGACGATGAGATCGGGTGATAAAGATCAAGGTTTTTTCGGTCGCCTGACCATAGACAGGGCAAAGGCTGTTGTCGTCGTGTTGGAATGAAGTGAGATCATCTCGTTCGAGAGAGGACGCGCGCTCGCTGACAGTGCTTGCATTTTTAGAACATCCACGGCCGGTAGATGAAGCGCTTGAAGAATAAGCCGCTGGACTGGTTAGAGAATGACAAGAGGAGTTTGTTATGACGCAACAAGCCGAGGCGGTTGAAGCCCTTGCTGCGAGTAAATCGGTCTTCCCGATTCCGGCCAATGTGTTTGCCGAGACGGTGACCGAAGTCGAACATTATACGGATCGTCTGTTCAAGTTCCGGATCACTCGCCCGGCATCCTTCCGGTTCCGCTCTGGTGAGTTCGTGATGATTGGCCTACCCAATGCCGAGCGTCCAGTTTTCCGCGCCTATTCCATTGCCAGCCCGTCCTGGGATGAGGAAGTGGAATTCTACTCGATCAAGGTGCCCGATGGCCCGCTGACCGAGCATCTTCAGAAAATTCAGCCTGGCGATACCGTTTTGATGCGTAAGAAACCGACCGGTACTTTGGTCAATGATGCGCTGGTTCCGGGCAAACGTCTTTATATGTTCTCGACTGGCACCGGCATCGCGCCGTTTGCCTCGCTGATGCGCGATCCGGAAACCTATGAGAAATTTGATCAGGTGATCCTGACCCATACCTGCCGCGAAGTTGCCGAGCTGAAATATGGCGAAGAGCTTTTCGAGCTGTGCAAGACCGATCCGTTGATTGGTGAGTTTGCCGCTGAAAAGCTGATTCTCTACAACTCGGTGACCCGCGAAGATTTCCCGCGCATGGGCCGCATCACCGATCTGATGACATCTGGCAAATTGTTCGAGGATCTCGGCGTGCCGCCAATCAACCCCGAAGCTGACCGTGGCATGATCTGTGGGTCCATGGCGATGCTGAATGATACCAAGAAAGTGCTGGAAGATTTCGGTCTTGAAGAAGGGTCCAATGCCCGTCCTGCAACCTTTGTGGTTGAGCGTGCATTCGTTGACTAGGCGACCCTGTTTGATTTGAAAACAAAAAGGCTGGCACCATCATGGGCCAGCCTTTTTCGTTTCAAATGATTTGGTTTATAGCCGGATGAACTGGCAGGGTGATCGAGCGTCTGCGGCAGGCGCGAAGGGTGGGTGGATCAACAGGCAATCGGCGCGGGCAAAGCCTGCCAACATGGCGCTATCCTGACCAGTGAATGGCGTGGCGATGAGATTGCCTTGATCATCGCGGGAAAGGCTGGCCCGAAGATAGCTCTGCCTCTTGTCATTGGCGGCAACCGGGCCACCCAATAGGCCTGTTTCCACCAGCAGTGGGTCCTTGTCGCCCTGCATGGCGCGGATGAGCGGGCAGAGAAAGAGTAGGGCGCAGACCATGGAGGAGACCGGATTGCCCGGGAGGCCGATCACCTGCATGGCGTTAAGTTTTCCAGCCATCAGTGGCTTGCCCGGACGCATCGCTATCCGCCAGAAGTCAAGCGCCATGCCAGCCTCAGTCAGCACATCCTGCACCAGATCATGATCCCCAACGGAGGCGCCTCCGCTGGTCACCAAAATGTCTGCCCCGGCGTTGCAGGCTTCTTGCACCTTGGCAGCGATTGCCTTTTTGTCATCACCGACGAGGCCGAGATCGACAATCTCAGCGCCAGCCTCACGGCCGAGGGCCGCGACGCCGAACGTGTTTGAAGCCACGATCTGTTCCGGGCGAGGGTCTTGACCGGGCAACACCAATTCGTCGCCAGTGGCAAGGATTGCCACTTTGGGGCGCTTGAGGACCGTGACATTCGGGCGGTTCATTGCGGCGGCAAGCGCCAGATTGCCCGCATCCATCCGGGTGCCGGCCTTGAGCAGCACATCGCCATGTTTGAAATCCATGCCGACGGGGCGGATAAACTCACCCTCCTTGACGGCCTCCAATGCCATGACAAAAGCGCCGTCACGCTCGGCATTTTCCTGAATGAGGATTGCATCGGCCCCTTGGGGCACCGGGGCACCGGTGAAAATGCGCACGGCTTCCCAATTGTTCAGCTTGTCGGGAAACAGGGTTCCGGCAGGCACTTCGCCAATCACTTGCAGCTTGGTTGGCAGCTCCTTGATGTTGGCGGCGCGCACAGCGTAGCCATCCATCGCAGAGGCCGCGAAGGGGGGCTGGTCACGGTGGGCGGCAAGATCTTCGGCCAGAATGCGTCCTTGGGCCTTGGTCAGAGGCAACTCTTCTGTGCCAAGCGAGGGAATGGACGCGAGCAGTTGGTTTTGGGCTTCTTCAACCGGCATCAAGGACATGGCAGATTTCTCACTGATGGGTGTGTGATGATGGGGGACTCAAACGCCTGCCTGCCACGCCCCGGATTTGCCTCCGGTCTTCTCCAGCAGGCGCACAGCGTCGATCACCATGCCCTTGTCGGCTGCCTTGGCCATGTCATAGATGGTAAGGCAGGCAATGGATGCGGCGGTGAGGGCTTCCATTTCGACACCGGTCTGGCCGGTCAGCTTGGCTGTGGCCGTGACGCGGATACCGGGCAGGTCGTCGATGGTTTCAAATTCAACAGAGACCTTTGACAAGGCCAACGGATGGCAGAGCGGGATCAGTTCATGGGTTCGTTTCGCCGCCATGATGCCTGCGATGCGGGCGGTGGCCAGCACGTCGCCTTTCTTGGCCTGTCCTGACTGAATCAGGTCAAGGGTTTCGCGCTTCATGCGGATCTGGCCGGACGCAACTGCAGTGCGGGTTGTTGGCTCCTTGCCGGAGACATCGACCATGTGGGCTGCACCGCTTTCGTCGATATGGGTCAGTTTGGCTTCGCTCATCTGTAGATCCTCTCGTCCCTTAATGCGTCGCAGGTCCTAGCGGGCCAACAGATCGCGGGTTGCCTTTGTCACATTTTCCTGACGCATCAGGCTTTCACCAATCAAGAAGGTTTCGATGTTGGCCTTGCTGGCCAGCAAGGCGAGATCGTCCGGTGTGAAGAGACCGCTTTCGCCAACCAGCAGCTTGTCGTCCGGCACGCGCGGGGCAAGATCGATCGAAGTTTGTAAGCTGGTCTCGAAGGTCTTCAGATTGCGGTTGTTGATGCCCAGCAGCGGCGAGGTCAAATGCTCCAGCGCCCGATCAAGCTCATCGGCGTCGTGAACCTCGATCAGCACATCCATGCCCAGTGCGAAGGCGGTGTCTTCCAAAGCCTTGGCTTCATCATTGGTCAGTGAAGCCATGATGATCAGGATGCAGTCTGCTCCCCATGCGCGGGCTTCAAACACCTGATAGGGCTCAAAAAGGAAATCCTTGCGCAGAGCGGGCAGGGATACCGCATTGCGGGCGGCGACCAGAAAGTCCGGGTGACCCTGAAAACTTGGCGTATCGGTGAGGACCGACAGACATGCCGCACCGCCATCCTCATAGGCTTTGGCGAGCTGTGGCGGGTCGAAGTCTGCACGGATCAACCCCTTTGACGGGCTTGCTTTCTTAATCTCGGCTATCAGGGCATAGTGACCTGCATCGACCTTGGCTTTCAGCGCATTGTAAAAGCCGCGCACCGGCGCCTGATCGGCAATCTGTGCCTTTAGGTCATCAAGAGACGTGACAGCCTTGGCTGCAGCGATTTCCTCGCGCTTATACAGTTCGATCTTTTTGAGAATGTCAGCCATGGAGCGTGCCTCAGCCTGTGTCTTGATATTATGTGTGTCGGGTCTGTATGGACTATTATCCGGTCGGTCTTTAACTACGGTTGGAGACGTCGACCAGCTTGTTGAGCGCAGCCAGGGCCTTGCCACTGTCGATGGTCTCTGCGGCCAGCTCAATGCCGTCCGCATAGGTTTCGGCTTTGCCCGCGATCAGGAGGCCTGCGGCAGCATTCATCAGGACGATGTCGCGATATGGTCCTTTTTCCCCTTCAAGCAAGGCGCTCAAAGCCTTGGCATTGTGGTTGCCGGTGCCGCCACGGATATCCTCGATGGTTGCGCGCTTGATGCCGACATCTTCCGGCGCGATGATGAATTCGGAGATTTCGCCATCTTTCAACTGTGCAACCTTGGTTTCGCCAAGGGTCGAGATTTCATCAAGACCACCTGCACCATAGACAACCCAGACGAATTCCGAACCCAGTGTCTTGAGCGTTTCGGCGAAATGAATCTGCCAATCAGGGGAGAACACGCCGATCAACTGACGCTTGACGCCAGCCGGGTTGGAGAGAGGGCCAAGCAGGTTGAAGATTGTGCGCACGCCCATTTCAACGCGGGTCGGGCCGACATAACGCATGGTAGAATGATGGTTCGGTGCGAACATGAAGCCGATGCCAGCCTCTTCGATACAACGTCTGATTCCCTCGGGAGACTGGGCAAGATTGACGCCGAGGCTCGACAATACGTCTCCGGAACCAGACAGAGAGGACAGGGCCTTGTTTCCATGTTTGGCAACAGAGACACCTGCGCCCGCCATAACCATCGCCGCACAGGTCGAGATATTGTAGGTTTTGGTGCCGGTGCCGCCGGTGCCAACAATGTCGACAGCGTCTGCGGGAGCGTCTACGCGGGTCATCTTGTTGCGCATTTGGTAGACCGCACCGGTGATC
This sequence comes from uncultured Cohaesibacter sp., assembly GCA_963676965.2. Lineage (GTDB taxonomy): Bacteria > Pseudomonadota > Alphaproteobacteria > Rhizobiales > Cohaesibacteraceae > Cohaesibacter. Next base: position 57,060 of record CAXXSO010000077.1, on the reverse strand, counting down.
TCGTCGACGGTTTCGCCGCGAAGGCGCAGGGCCATCAGAAAGGCCCCGATCTGGGAGGGTGTGGCCTTGCCACTCATCAATATATCAAAGGCCTCAATGGCCTGATCACGGCTAAGGCTCTTGCCATCGGCAACATGCGCCAGAAAGGGCTTTAAATCATCCATAACGCTCTCCAGAAAGTCCGGCTGTTGCCGACAGTATCAAATGATTGCTTTGGTTGGCCTGTTCTTATGGGAGGCCTTTGCAAGGGGAGCTCGGGGCACCAAGCTGATGTCCCGAACAGAAAGTCGTTCATGCGGTCGCCTGATGGCGTGCCTTAGCGCGCGCCATTGACGATCTGCTGCATCATGGCTTCGTTGATCGTGTAGCCGATATCGCGCAGAATGATCTCGCTCAACTGGCCAAGCAGGTCGTTGCCGGCATTCTGGTTCAGGCGTTCCTTGAGGCTCGCGAGCTGAAGAGCATCAGCATCGAAGTCCGGCTCGGTGACCTTCATGACCTCAAGAATATATTGGGTCGTGCCATCAACTGCGGTTGTCTTATGGCCTTCGGGGCCAACGAATGCCTTCTGAACGGCAGCATTTGGCAAAGCCGCGCTGCCTTGACGGGCGACGTTGGAGACGGTCTCGACGCTCAAGCCCTGCTCGGTCGCGACGTCTTCAAGGCTCTTGCCTGCTTCGACCTTTTTGAGGAACTCGGCAGCACGGGTTGCATTACGCGCTGCGCGCTGATCTTTTTTCCATGCGGCGATCACGTCATCGCGGACTTCGTCCAGGCTCCTGTCGCGGCTTTCGATGACATCCTTGACCATGAACCAGGCATAGCCGGAATCCTTGATTTCCACCGGATCGGCTTCGAAATCAACGTCATTGTCAAAGACCGCTTTCAACAGATCCGCCTGTGCTGGCAGATCGGTGACTTTGTCGCCGGACTGCAAGTCGCCTTTGGCAGAAATTGCGGTGACCGTTCTAAGAGGCAGTTTCAGTTTGTCGGAAACTTCCTTCAGGGTGGAGCCACCGGCGCGCTCGTCCTCGACCTTGTCAAAGACGCTCAAGACTTCGTCCTTGGCGCGGGAGGCGGCGATTTCCGCTTTTAGCTGATCCTTGATTTCTTCAAAGGGGGCAGCCTTTGAGGGCTGGGTCTTGGCATTGCGCAGCAGCAAATAGCCAAAACGGCCCTTGATCACGTCCGACACCTGACCTTCGTTGAGGGAAAAGATTGCGTCGGCTGCGGCTTTTTCAGGAATCTCAGCTTTCGCTAGCAGGCCGAAATCAATATCGGCTTCGGTGAGATTGCGCTCGGTCATGATGTCTTCATAGCTGGCACCATTGGCAATCTTGTCGGCGGCAGCCTTTGCATCCTCTTCGGAACTGAAGAGGATTTGCTGCATCTGACGGCGCTCTGGCTGCACAAAACGGCTCTGGGCTGTTTCGTAATAATGCTTGGCGTCTTCGTCGGTCACTTTTGAAGCGTCCATGATGTCGCCCGGCTCCAGCTTGAGCAGTTCGAAGGTGCGATATTCCGGAGCGCGGAAAGCGTTTTTGTTCTGCTCGAAATATTTGGTCAGATCGGCGTCAGATGGGTCTTCAATCTCGCCAATCGAGTCTTCCTTCAGGGCCACATAAGCAATGTCGCGGGTCTCGAAGCTGAACGAGTTAAAGACTTTCAGGGCGGCGACGGGCAGGGTGGTCTTGCCTGTCAGGCCAGCTGCCAACTGGCGGCGGATTTCAAGCTTTTCACGATTGACCACATAGCGATCTTCCGTCGTGCCCGCATTGCGCAGGACGAGGTTCATCTGATTGCGGTCAAATTTGCCCAAAGCCTGAAAGGCTGGTTCCTGAGCGATGCTCTTGGCCAGTTCCGTTGGCGACATGCCCATATTGAAGCGACGGGCCAGGTCGTTGAGCGATCCTTCACCGATCATGCGACCGAGCACCTGATTGGGTAGGCCAAAGGCAGCTGTCTCGGCGCTGGTCAGGCGGCGTCCCAGCTGATTTGACAGTGCGTTGACTTCCAGAATCAGTGCGCTTTGATAATCGCGGCCATCAATTTCGGTTTCCCCAACGGTTGCGACCGCGCCGCGACCGAAATTGGAGAAAATGTCTGCGATGCCCCAGATCGCAAAACTCAGTACCAGAAGGCCCATCAGGATTTTGGCGACAAAACCCGAGGCCATCGAACGCATAGTGTCCATCATGGGATGGTGTGTCCTTCTAACGTGCAGGCGGGCAAAGACCAATCTGTCTTTGTTTCAGAAGGAGTTGGTGACCCGTCTGCCATTCTTGATTGTTCGCCGGATCATAGAAAGCTCATGTCCAAGCTGCAACCCAATCCGTGCGGAAAAGGTGGCACAAATGGGGACGGTGCGGATTTTGTTCGCAGAAAGATTGATGATCTGAAGTGATCTGAGCATTTTTGTGCCCCTAAGGCGTGAAAAGTAGGGGGTAAACACCCCTACATGGCAGCACTGCCCTGCAAATGCGCCTAAAGTTGGAGTATGAGAGGGTCAATCCGGGAGGTGGAGGCAAGCTTTGTGGCGATTTGGTTCGCCTATTTCACTGTTTCTCCTTCTCTCCGACCCAATTTTTTGGACCCACACTGAGATTGAAGGATCAGACATATGAGCATCAAACCTCTCGTCGCCGGTAACTGGAAAATGAACGGCCTTAAGGCATCGGCCCCAGAACTCGAGGCGTTGATCGCCGGATTTGACGCAGAGCTTGCTGCCAAAGCTGATACGATGATCTGCCCGCCTTTCACTCTGGTTGGTGCCTTCGCCGAGAAAGCCGCTGACAGCGCGGTTCAGATCGGTGCGCAGGATTGCCACTTCAATGTGTCCGGTGCTCATACCGGTGACATTTCTGCCCAGATGCTGGCCGATGCTGGTGCGTCAGCTGTGATTGTTGGTCACTCCGAGCGCCGCGCCGACCATGGCGAAAGCAATGACATTGTGAAGTCCAAGGCCGAAGCCGTTTGGGCTCAGGATCTGGTTGCCATCATTTGCGTTGGTGAAACCGAAAGCGAACGCAAGGGTGGCGAAACCCTTGATGTTGTCGGCTCCCAACTAACCGGTTCCGTGCCTGCTGGTGCGACCGCTGCCAACACCGTCATTGCCTATGAACCTGTCTGGGCGATCGGCACCGGCCTGACGCCAACTGCCGACGATGTGGCCCAGGTGCATGCCTTCATGCGCAAACAGCTGACCGAAACCTTTGGTGAGGAAGGCGCGTCCATGCGTCTGCTCTATGGTGGCTCGGTCAAGGCTGCCAACGCGGTCGAGTTGATGGGTGTTGAGAATGTCGATGGCGCTCTGGTCGGCGGTGCCAGCCTGAAAGCGGCTGACTTCCTTGGCATTCTGGCAGCTTATAAATAAGCGGTTTGGGCGTGCGTGCGTCGAGCCGTGCCTCTGGATAAGATGAAAGGGTGCCCCTCTTGCACCCTTTTCTGGCACCCTTTGGCCTTGTTTGTTTGTCGCTTTGTTCCCAAATAGGCAGGGTCGCGCGGAAAAAAGACCGCTTGGCACTGGTATTGCCGGTAGTCTTGTTGTAGAAGACGCCCAAGAAATATGAACCTTTTGCGTCGGGCCGCAGTTCTTTGCTGGCCCGATTGACTGTTTTAAGAGACGGTTGGACGATGGAATCAGTTGTAATTGTCATTCACTTGCTGATTGTTGCGGCCCTTGTGGTTGTGGTGCTTCTGCAGCGCTCCGAAGGCGGTGCTCTTGGCATCGGCGGCGGTGGCGGCGGCTTCATGACCGGACGTGGCGCAGCAAACTTGCTGACCCGGACCACCGCCATTCTGGCGGCTGGCTTCTTCATTACGTCTTTGGGTCTGGGCATTCTCGCTTCGCAGAAGAGCAGTCCGGCTGATGTGCTGGACAATGTTCCAACCCAGACCGGAACCGAAACCCCTGTGACCCCGGGCCAGGGCGGTATTCTGGACGAGCTGCAACAGCTCACGCCAACCGCGCCTGCGACACCAGCGGCTCCTGCGGTGCCTGCAAAACCTGCCGGTCCTCAGGTTCCGACTTCGGAATAACGCGGAATTGTCTCGCTTGAGACCCTGTTCTGACGCTTTTTCAACCGGCCTTTGCCTTGCTGCAAAGGCCGGTTTCTATTGACCACCTGTTCGGTTTGTGCGGGCGGTCCCAAGTCATGCGCTTGTCGCATCTTTTCGGCAAAGCTGTCTGGATGCAATGATCGGCGCTTCTCGCTGAGTGGTTTTTGCCTGTCTGTTCCGATGCACATTGGTCTGTTGCCATCAAGGATGGTGGCGACGATCTTTTGGATGTTGGGGCGGGCAGAATGGCCACTTAAATAGTGGAAGGTAGCCGATTTGTTTGGCGAATCGGCCCAAAGATAAGTAACCTACAGGTCCATGGCGCGTTATATTTTCATTACTGGCGGTGTGGTGTCTTCGCTTGGCAAAGGGCTTGCGTCTGCGGCCCTTGCAGCGGCTCTACAGGCGCGTGGCTATTCTTGTCGGCTGCGCAAACTCGATCCCTATCTCAATGTCGACCCCGGGACCATGTCCCCTTACCAGCATGGGGAATGCTTCGTCACCGATGATGGTGCCGAGACAGACCTTGATCTGGGCCACTATGAGCGGTTTACCGGGCGTCCTTCCAACAAGAAGGACAATATCACGACAGGGCGGATCTATCAGAATATCCTGACCAAGGAACGACGGGGTGATTATCTCGGCGGCACGGTGCAGGTGATTCCGCATGTGACCGATGAGATCAAAAGCTTCATTCTCGATGGCAACGATGAGTATGATTTCGTGCTGTGCGAGATTGGTGGCACAGTGGGTGACATCGAAGCGACCCCATTCTTTGAAGCAATCCGTCAGCTTGGCAACGAGTTGCCACGCGGTCAGGCGATCTATATCCATTTGACCCTTGTGCCTTATATTCCGAGTGCCGGTGAGCTGAAAACCAAACCGACCCAGCATTCGGTGAAGGAACTGCGTTCGATCGGCATTCAGCCAAACATTCTGATGGTGCGTTGTGATCGTCCTGTGCCGGAAGCGGAACGCCGCAAGCTGTCGCTCTTCTGCAATGTCCGACCTGAAGCCGTCATTCAGGCGCTGGATGTTAGCAATATCTATGAGGTGCCGCTGTCCTATCATGCTGAAGGGCTTGATAGAGAAGTACTGGCAGCCTTTGGGATTGACGGCGCACCGAAACCGAATTTTGAGCGCTGGCACCAAATCTCTGATCGTCTGGCCAACCCGGAAGGCGAAGTCACCATTGCGGTGGTGGGCAAATATACCTCTTTGCTCGACGCCTACAAGTCGCTGATCGAAGCCCTGACCCATGGCGGCATTGCCAACAAGGTCAAGGTCAATCTCGACTGGATCGAATCGGACATTTTCGAGGGCGACAGCGATCCGACCATTCGTCTGGAAGGCGTTCATGGCATTCTGGTGCCCGGCGGCTTTGGTGAGCGTGGAGCCGAAGGCAAGATTGCTGCGGTCAAATATGCTCGTGAGAATAAAATTCCATATTTCGGCATTTGCTTCGGCATGCAGATGGCGGTGATTGAAGCTGCACGCAATCTGGCTGGTATCGAAGATGCCTCTTCGTCCGAATTTGGTGATGGAGGCAGCCATGTTGTTGGCCTGATGACCGAATGGACCAAGGGCAATGCGCTGGAAACACGCCGGCAGGATGGTGACCTTGGCGGCACCATGCGTCTTGGCTCCTATGAAGCGCATCTGACCGAAGGCTCGAAAATCGCTGAAATTTACGGCGAGACCATCATTCATGAGCGTCACCGTCATCGCTATGAAGTCAATATTGACTACAAGGCGAAACTGGAAGCGTGTGGCCTGCAATTTGCTGGTCTGTCCCCTGACGGGGTTCTGCCTGAGACGGTTGAGATCTTTGATCATCCTTGGTTTGTGGCGGTTCAGTATCATCCAGAGCTGAAATCCCGTCCGTTTGCACCGCATCCATTGTTTGCATCCTTCATTGGTGCTGCTGTGGAGCAAAGCCGTCTGGTCTGACGGTTTGAAGATCAAAGACAGGATGATCGGCCTGCTGACCATGGTGGGCCGATCATTTGGATTACCGTGCGCAAGGCCGTAAAGGCCTGTTTGCCGCGGGCTGAGGGGAGTGTTGTCTATGTTGCGTGGTATTGATCATGTGGTGGTGGCCGTTCGGGATCTGGAGGCCGCTTGTGCCCTTTATCGCTCCCTTGGTTTCACGATCACGCCTACGGCCTATCACCCCTTTGGCACCAAGAATGCCCTTGTGCAGTTGGATGGTGCGTTCATCGAGCTGTTGTCGGTTCATGATGAAAGTCTGATGCCGGAAGCCTCCGAAGGGTCTTTTTCCTTTGCACGCTTCAACCAGACTTTCCTTTCCGATCGGGAAGGGGCGTCTATGCTGGTTTTGCGCTCCGAGAATGTGGAGCGCGATCTGGCGATCTTTCAGGCGCTCAATCTGGAAACCTATCCGCAGTTCGATTTCGAGCGTGAGGCGGTCCAGCCTGATGGCTCGACCAAAATTGTCAGTTTTTCCAATGGCTTCCTGCATAATCCTCTGATGGACAATACCGGTTTCTTTGTTTGCCATCACAAACATGAGCCGGAAAATTTCTGGAAGCCCGATTATCAAAGCCATGCCAACGGGGCCCGGCGGCTTTGTTCCGTCGTGTTCAGTGCAGAAAATCCATCTGATCATCATGAATTTCTGGGTGGCTTTTCAGGCCAGCGTGAGATGCGCTCGACCAGCGCCGGTGTGGTGGTGGATACTGGCCATGGCTTGCTCGAAGTCTTGACGCCGCTTGCTGCCAAAACCTTTTATGGACTTGAAGTGTCGTCTTCGCTGGCGCGCGAGGGCGGGATTGCTGCCTTGATCATCAGCCTTGATCTGGCGCTCGCCAAGAAGGCGTTGGATGCGGCCAAGATCTCGTATAAAGATTATGCCGGGCATCTGGTGGTTCAGCCTGATGCCTTGTGCGGCTGTGGTCTTTTGTTGCGTCAGGCTTGACGGCGCGGGATCCACACAATAGCCCAATTTGACAAACAATGTTGGTGTTGCTCGGGGCAGGCGCCTTGAGCCATCGAACAACCCTCCAAAGAGATGAGACTATGACTGCACCCAATAAAGTCGTTTCTGCTGGCTCGGTCCAGTTTGGCAATCATCTGCCACTGTCCGTTTTGGCTGGTCCCTGTCAGATGGAGAGCCGCGATCACGCGCTCGAAATGGCTGCTGCCCTCAAAGAGATTTCCGACAATCTCAACATCGGCATTGTCTACAAATCCTCCTTTGACAAGGCGAACCGCACGAGCCTGACTTCTGCCCGTGGCATTGGTCTTAACAGGGCGTTGCCGATCTTTGCGGAGATCCGGGAGAAATATGGTCTGCCGGTGGTTACCGATATCCACGAGGCAGATCAATGCCTGGCGGTTGCTGAAGCTGTCGACATATTGCAGATCCCGGCCTTTCTGTGTCGTCAGACCGATCTGCTGGTTGCAGCTGCCAAATCAGGGGCGATCATCAATGTCAAAAAAGGCCAGTTTCTTGCGCCTTGGGATATGCGCAACGTGGCTGAGAAAATCGTTCATAGTGGCAACGCCAACGTGATGCTGACAGATCGTGGCACGTCCTTTGGCTATAACACGCTGGTGACGGACTTCCGCGGTCTGCCTATCATGGCGGAAATTGGTGCACCGGTGATTTTCGACGCGACTCATTCCGTTCAGCAGCCGGGCGGGCAGGGCAGTACCTCTGGCGGTCAAAGGGAGTTTGTCCCTGTGTTGGCCAGAGCGGCTGTTGCTGTGGGTGTCGCAGGCTTGTTCATTGAAACCCATGAAGACCCCGACAATGCGCCAAGCGATGGCCCGAACATGGTTCCGATCAAGGAGCTTGAAGGCCTTTTGCGCCAGTTGCAGCAGTTTGATGCCGTGGCCAAGGCCTGATCTGATCCGGCCTGAACAATTCGTGATGGGATACCCTCGCTGCCTGTGCGGTGAGGGTTTTTCTTTGCCTTTTTGTAAGGCGTCCGGGGGCTTGGGTAAAAGGTGCGGCAGAAGCGCGCAGTTACGTATTTGTAATTACCTTTTTCGCGCAGGTTTCTTATCTATGAGACATAACATACGCGCAAACACTTAGATGGGATCCTCGTGCAAGATCCGGTGACTTGTGCGTCTGGTGGAGTGTGATCGCTTCATGTCTGATGAAACGATCGCGCTCATATCATAACAGTTTAAAGGGTGAGACCATTATGAGCGAAGCTGTAGCCTCCAAAACCTCCGTCAAAGAGTCCCTGTTTGTCCTTGCTTTGCTGACTTTGTTGGCTGTCTGGGGATATGCCATTGCCACCTTCGGCTATCCAGCCATCATTTTGCCTGCTCTGACGTTGACCGCTGTGTCTCTGGTGACTTTGGTGATTGTTACTCAGGGGCGCTGAGATACGTTCACTTTCATGCAAAAAAGGCGCATCCCATGGATGCGCCTTTTTTGATTGTTGAGATCGCCGTCATCAAGCTGCTTGATGACGGGTGAGATTTTCGGTTTCATCATCCCAGCGCCAATGATCACTGGTGGTCAACTCATTGCCGCCCCACCAGCGATGAAGGCCATTTTCTGACAGGAAGTCCGCTTTCCCTGACAGGACATCCTTTCCGAACTCGGTGATGTGGAGGGGGGAGGTGATGAATTCCTTGCGCTGTGGACCGTCGGACAGGATCTGGGGCTTGAATTCCTGCGGCAGGCCCGTCAGGACCGGGCGCTGGCAATATTGCAAGCCTGAAAGGATCTTGAAAAAGCTCATGTCGCCAAGGAAAATCGCTTCTTCCATATTCTGCACCTGCGCAAAGAGCATGCCGGGGCGGGCGACGCCGCGGTTAAGGCTGTAAAGAATTTGTCGCTGGGTGCGTGACAGGCCATCGGGGCCGGGAAGTTCCTGCAAGGCACGCAAAAGGGCCTGTCCCATGAAGGGGAAGCCGGGGATCGGTTCCTGACGGATCTTGTTGATCGCTGTCGGGCCAGCATAGACATAGGCGCGCCATGCGCGCGATGCAAAGGCAAACATCCGGTCAAGCACCGGCAAGCCCAACTCCTCGAAGCGACCGATATTGTCGGGCGTTTGCATGCCCAGATAGGTCGGTGCCTGAATGAGGAAGACATTGTTGATCCGGCCAAGGCGGGACAGCATGTCGAGAATCTGGAGGATTTGCAGCTGATCATAGAGATCATGCTCAAACCATAATTCGATCCGTTCGAAACGATTATGGTCACGCATCAGAGCCAATCGTTCCTTGAAGTCCGCCAGAATGTCGTTGGCATCATCCTTGTCGCCGTCAGCCAGATATTTGCTGCGGATCAGGCCGAACAGGTCGTCCTCTGCATCGGGGATCGGGCCTTCATGCAAGATATCCCGCCATGGCAAAATGGTATCAGTATAGCCGGCTTCGGCCAGAAGGCTTGCGGCACTGTCTCCATTGGTTATGATCAGTTTGGTCACGGCGGTCCCCATTTGCTTCAATGGCACTCGGTCTGTCGCGTGGTCTTGTTTCTTGCGGGCCGATTCTGTTGCCTTTGCTGTGAGATAGAGGCAACGCCCGCAAATTGAATCAAAGCGATTCAGACGCACACATCCATGCTTTGAGTTGAAGCAGGTTTCCCAAGGAGGGTCAATGATCATTGCAACCACCAACCGATTGCTGCTGCGTCGGTTTGAGCGTGCGGATGCGCCCTTTCTCCTTTCCTTGCTGAATGAGCCCTCCTATCACGCCAATATCGGCGATCGGGGCATTAGAAGTGTTGAAGAAGCCGAAGATTATCTGCGGACCTTTTTCGAGCGATCCTATGAGACGAATGGTTTCGGGCTTTATAAAGTTGAAACAAGGGACGGCGTCCCCATCGGCATGTGCGGGTTGGTCAATCGCGATGGCCTTGATGGGGTTGATCTGGGTTATGCCCTGATGCCGTCCTATTGGGGCAAGGGCTTTGCCAGAGAGGCTTGTCTGGCGGTGATGCATCATGCGCGCGAGGAAATTGCGCTGCGCCAATTGCTTGCTATCGTTGCAAGGCATAATGACGCATCCGCGGGGCTGTTGCTACGGCTGGGGTTCGCGTTGATCGGGGATTTTCTTCATGTGGATTCTGGTGAGCGACTTGATCTGTATCGTTGCAATCTTTTTCAAACTGATCAATAGAGAGGCGGTCTAGGGACTTGATTTGCCCCTGTTTGTTTCAGCGACTTGGCCCTGTAGGGTGTGGTATACGATACAAATAGCCTACGACTAAAGCATAGTTTTGCACAGGTCGCCCGGGAAAAGGGGAAATGAACGTTACGGGGCTGTCAAAATGCTCCTCTAGGCTTCGAATTGACAAAAAAGATGCAATCTGCCCTAGGATTCTGTGACGATTTTCGATAGACAGCAAGCATCTGATTTCATTCAATCCATGCAAATTGAGGTATGAACATGACCGCAATTATCGACATCTTGGGTCGCGAGATCCTGGACAGCCGCGGCAACCCGACCGTTGAGGTGGACGTTGTTCTGGAAGACGGCTCTTTTGGCCGTGCAGCAGTTCCATCCGGCGCCTCCACCGGCGTGCACGAAGCGCACGAACTGCGTGACGGTGAGGAGCGTTATCTTGGCAAGGGTGTGACCAAGGCGGTCGAAGCTGTCAATGATGAAATCTTTGACGCTCTGGTTGGTCTGGATGCAGAAAACCAGATCCAGCTTGATCAGGTTATGATCGAGCTCGACGGCACTGAAAATAAGGGCCGCATCGGCGCAAACGCTATTCTGGGCACGTCCATGGCTGTTGCCAAGGCTGCCGCTCAGGCTGCCGGTTTGCCGCTTTACCGTTATGTTGGTGGCATGAACGCTTGCACCCTGCCTGTTCCGATGATGAACATCATCAATGGCGGTGAGCATGCTGATAACCCAATCGACATTCAGGAATTCATGATCATGCCTGTGGGCGCTGACAGTATTGCTGAAGCCGTTCGCATGGGCGCTGAAGTGTTCCACGCTCTGAAAAAAGGTCTGCAGAAAGCCGGTCACAACACCGCTGTTGGTGACGAAGGCGGCTTTGCGCCGAACCTTGAATCCACCGAAGCTGCGCTTGACTTCATCATGCAGTCCATCAAGGACGCTGGTTACACGCCAGGTGACGATGTCTATCTCGCTCTGGATTGTGCCTCTTCCGAATTCTACGAAGATGGCAAATACAATCTCAAAGGCGAAGGCACCGTGCTTGATTCTGCTGGGATGGCTGACTATCTCGCAGCTTTGGTTGCCAAATATCCAATCATCTCCATCGAAGACGGTATGGACGAAGATGACTGGGAAGGCTGGAAACTGCTGACCGAGAAAATCGGCGATAAGTGTCAGCTGGTTGGTGACGATCTGTTCGTGACCAACTCTGCGCGCCTGCGTGATGGCATCAAAATGGGTGTTGGCAACTCCATCCTCGTGAAAGTGAACCAGATCGGTTCCCTGACCGAGACTTTGGAAGCTGTCGAAATGGCTCACAAAGCCGGTTACACCGCTGTGATGTCTCACCGTTCCGGTGAAACCGAAGACGCAACCATTGCTGACCTTGCTGTTGCTACCAACTGCGGTCAGATCAAAACCGGTTCGCTGTCCCGTTCCGACCGTCTGGCAAAATACAACCAGCTGATCCGTATTGAAGAAGAGCTTGGCCCAATGGCGAAATTCGCTGGCCGTTCGATTCTCAAAGGCTAATTGTCTGGATTGAGACCGAGCTTTCGGGTTTGGAAGAAATGAATAAAACCGGCGCATCCTTGGGGATGTGTCGGTTTTTTCGTGTGGATGCCTTCTCAACTATGCTTGGGGGTGAAGGAATATCTACTTATGATTGCATTGGGTTGTGGGGTCTGTCAGGTTGGACCCCGAATTACCGAAGCCTGACGCGCTCAATATTTGGCCGTCATAAGCACTGTTTGAGGTGTAGCTGATGCAAAGTTTGAAATGTGAAATGGAATTGATCGAGGGGATTGGACTTGTCGTCCTGTGGGTGGTGTTGTCGTTCATCACTTTTGGATTGGCTTTGTTTGTGATGCCATACTACCTCACCAAGGCGCCGATCAATCGGACTTTTGTGGTCGACGATCACGGCAACAAGCTCGGACGGCTATATGTTGACTTTACGCTCGCGCAAATTATCGGCCATGCCGTTATCTGGCTGCTGCTGTCAATTGTTACCTTTGGGATTGCCTATATCGTCTATTGGTTTGCGGTCTTCCGCAAGTTGCTGAATGCGTCCGTCATTCAACCTGTTCAGTCTTCTGTACCGACCAGAACGAACTAGAGCGCGTTGAAGATAAACCGGTTCGCCGGTTTAGATTTAAGCGCCATTTCTCAGTATGGTATTGCACCCTCGTGAACGGGTGTTCCCGAGAATTGCGTCCTTGTTGGGCGCAGTTGACGAAAGGTCTTATCCTTCGCTCATTTTGCGATAAAGGTAGGTGATGATGTTTTCAAAGAACATCCAGACAAGCCGGGCGAAGAGGACGTAGAGCGCGAAGGCCAATTTGTCGTCGATCTTCAAAAGCTCATACCATTTGGAATAATCCATGATGAAGGGCTGCATTTCGAGCCAGTCGACTGTGACACGCGTCGCCATATGGACTTGGGTGTAGAGCTGTTCCTGATACAGGAAGCAATAGACATAGAGCATTGTTCCCAGAATGATGCCGATGGTCAGGCGCCAGAAACCGGCCAGTGTGGAACTCAGAGCTCTTAGAAGTAGCATGGTCATCCCTCAAATGGTCTTTGTTGTGCAGGCACTTTAAGCGATTGCATTTGGCATGTCAGGTATTTTTGGTCTGCATTGCTTTCTATTCCAGCGCTTATCCATTCCAGCGTTTTATGGTGTCCCCCAACTCAAGCCCAAGGGCGCACAGAAGTCTTGCTGCGCTTTGCTCTGCCATTTCCTCGATGCTTTCGGGTTGGAGGTAAAAGGCCGGGACGGGCGGAGCGATGATGCCGCCCATCTGGGTGACCAGCTGCATGGCTTGCAAATGTCCGGCATGCAGCGGACTTTCCCGCACAGCAAGAACGAGGCGACGACGTTCCTTGAGCATGACATCGGCTGCGCGGATTGATAGACGGTCGGTCTGGCCATAGGCGATGGCGCTGAGGCTGCGGATGGAGCAGGGGACAAAGAGCAGGGCATCCAGAGCATTGGAGCCGCTCGCGATGGGGGCAGCGAGGTTGGTGTCGTCATAAGAGTTGTCTGGGAGCGCGTAGAGCTCGCCGCACACATCCTCGTTGAGTTCCAGAGCACAGGTGCGCTTGCCGCCTTCGGTAAAGATGGCATGGCTCTCGATTTGCGGATTGTCCTGTTTAAGCCTTTTGAGCAGGCGCAAAGTCTGAAGGGCAAGCAGACCGCCCGAAGCGCCTGTCACCACGATGCCGATCTTTTTGCTGTTGGGATTGCTCATGGCTGCCTCACAGTGATTTGGGAAGGATGGTGGCGAGCAGATCGTCAACCTTGGCGCAAATTGCGTCATCCATCCGCATTTCCGTGCCCCATTCCCGATCCGTTTCCGAGCCGATCTTGTCGGTTGCGTCAATGCCCAGCTTACCGCTCAACCCTTCGCGAATCGAGGCAAAGTCGAGATAGTCCATCGGGGTATTGTCGAGGGTCAGGAGATCGCGCGACGGATCCATCTTGGTGGCCACGGCCCACATGACATCGGACCAGCTGCGAGCGTTGATATGTTTGTCGACGATGATGATCATCTTGGTCATGTTGAATTGCGGCAGCATGGACCACATACCCATCATCACCCGGCGCGCCTGTCCGGCATAGCGCTTGTCGATGGCAATGACGGCGATGCGATAAGAGGCAGCTTCAGGGGGGAGCCAGCAGTCGGTGACTTCAGGGAAGGCCTGTTGCACCAGCGGCATGAAGACATCATTCATCGCTTCGGAAATGACCGAGGGTTCGTCGGGCGCGCGGCCGGTATAGGTCGATAGATAAACGGGCTCATGCCGGTGGGTGACCGCGGTGACGCTCATCAGGGGGAATGGCTCGACCGCATTATAATAGCCGGTATGGTCGCCATAGGGGCCTTCAGGACGGGTTTCGGTTGCCGAGACGGTGCCTTCTATGATGATTTCGGCATTGGCGGGCACAAGCAGGGGCTGGGTCTTGGCTTTGATCAATTGGGTTGGCTTGCCCCGAAAGAGACCAGAGAATTGTGCTTCGCTCAAAGTCTCTGGGATCGGGGTGACTGCACCCATGATGGTGGCCGGATCAGCACCGATGGCAATGGCGATGGGCATATCCTTGCCTTTTTGCTGCCAGGAGCGGAAGTGGGCCGCGCCGCCGCGATTTTCAAGCCAGCGCAGCAGGGCCTGATTGCGGCAGACCTGCTGCATGCGATAGACGCCCCAGTTATACTGTTTGATGTCGTCGGTTTCCTGGCCTTGCGGGCGGGTGATAACAATCGGCCAAGTGATCAGCGGGGCGGGTTCGCCGGGCCAGCAGGTCTGGATTGGCAGGCGATCGAGATTGATGTCATCGCCCGTCTTTACCACTTCCTGCGAGAAGGCGGCGGACTGAATTTTGCCGCGAAGGCTGATGGCGGCCTTTAGCAAAGGGGAGATGGTGCCAAGCAATTCTGATCGCGTTGGTGGTTGGGGTTGGCGCAGATAGGCAAGGAATTGCCCCAAGTCCAGAAGTGCGTCTTTCTCACAACCCAAAGCCCATGCGACTCGCTCTACGGTGCCAAACAGATTGAGCAGAACCGGTATCTCGCTCGGCTGACCATCGCTGCAAACGGGATGTTCCAGCAACAAGGCGGGGCCATTCTGTTCCATGATGCGGCGTTGTAGCTGGGTGGCCTCTAGTTTCATCGAGACCGGGTCGCTGATCCGCAGCAATTGCCCACGCTTTTCGATAAAGCGCATAAAGTCCCGCAGGTCGGAGAAGGCGGGGAGAGTGCGGCTGAAAAGGGGCATGGTCTGGCCTTGTCATAAGAAGCGCGGACAGTGGTTGGGTGTCGAGTTGTCGTCCGGCAGAATGGGAAGCATGGGGCGTCTGGAAAGCCAGTGCAACACGCCTTCTTGGCATCGCATTGATAGTCGGTCATGCCCATGACCAAGATCAAACCGGTGAGCAAAGCTGTGCTTGTCGTCTCTTTCCCTGCTATTGCGCGCGTTTCTGCCAAAGCAATCAATGGGGTGTGCCGCTTTGATTCAGTTTTGTAAATTCTTTATTAACTCATTGAATTTGTTAAGTTTTTATATACCAAAAATTTCTGCATTTTTGGATTTTGCGACCTTGATAGAAAGCGTTTGTTAACGCTAGGGGGCGTAAAAAGGAACTGTATCGAGCAGAAAGGGTTTTGCGTACTGCTCGATTAGCCGATTAGTTAGGGTGTACGGCATGGCTACTCGCCAGAGACGAAATTCAGTGGGGCGCCAATTGGTGCTGCCGATCAGCTTTCTGTTGCTTATTGGGTATTTTGTGTTCCATGCCTTGCATGGCGGTTATGGGGTTTATTCCCTCACTGCCATGAAGGCGCGCGCGGATGGTTTGGAAGCTGACTTGCACGCACTGCGTTTGGTGCGTGAATCGCGTGAGCATCGGATTGCTCTGTTTCGTCGCGAAACCCTCGATCCCGACATGATGGAAGAACGGGCCCGTGCCACGATGAATGTGGCGCATCCCGATGAAATTGTCATTTTGACAAATTAACTTGATGTTGGTTTATGAAATTATCTTAACTGAAATTCAGTTAAAGTATAATTTCTCATAAATTCCAGAGACTTAAATAAAATTTGACTGTGACTAATTGCGGGTTTGTCGCAATTGCGGTGCGTGCATTTCTAAGTTATGGTGCAATCAAGGAAACGCTTGAGGGAGCACCAGCATGGCAGCATCCGGAACAAGTGCCACCAAGAAGACGGTGGCCAAAGGGTCTCGTACCCAAGTTAATCGTACCATTGTTGAGTTTGATAAGGAACAAGAGCTTCACGCCTATCGTGAAATGCTGATGATCCGCCGTTTTGAGGAAAAGGCTGGTCAGATGTATGGCATGGGGCTGATTGGCGGCTTCTGTCACCTTTATATCGGTCAGGAAGCGGTCGTTGTCGGCATGCAGATGGCCACAAAGGATGGTGATCAGGTGGTCACGTCCTATCGCGACCATGGACACATGCTGGCATGTGGTATGGATGCAAAGGGCGTGATGGCGGAATTGACCGGACGCAAGGGCGGTTATTCCAAAGGCAAGGGCGGCTCGATGCACATGTTCAGCCGCGAGAAGAATTTCTTTGGCGGCCATGGCATTGTTGGCGCTCAGGTGTCGATCGGCACAGGCCTTGCCTTCAACAACTATTATCTTGGCAATGACAATGTTTCGCTGATTTATTTTGGCGACGGCGCGTCAAACCAGGGGCAGGTTTATGAGAGCTTCAATATGGCCAAGCTCTGGAACCTGCCAGCGATCTATATCATCGAAAACAACAAATATGGCATGGGGACCTCTGTCGAACGGTCTTCGTCCAACACCGATCTGTCCCAGCGTGGTGCCTCGTTCGGCATTCCGGGCGAGCAGGTTGATGGTATGGATGTGCGTGCCGTTCTTGCTGCTGCCGAGCGGGCTGTCGAATGGGCGCGTGAAGGCAAGGGCCCTTATATCCTTGAGATGCTGACCTATCGCTATCGCGGTCACTCCATGTCGGACCCGGCGAAATATCGCTCCAAGGAAGAAGTGCAGAAGATGCGCAACGAGCACGATCCCATCGAACAGGTGCGTGCGCGTCTGATTGAGGCGGGCTTGGCGTCCGAAGACGAGCTGAAATCCATCGACAAGGATATTCGCGCGGTTGTTTCCGAAGCCGCCGAATTTGCCCAGAACGATCCGGAGCCGGATGTTTCCGAGCTGTGGACCGATATTTACGTTGAAGGGTAAGAGGTAGAGACTATGCCAATCCAAGTTTTGATGCCTGCTCTGTCTCCGACCATGGAAGAGGGCAATCTGGCCAAGTGGCTCAAGAAAGAAGGCGATGAGGTTGCCATTGGTGACGTGATTGCCGAAATCGAAACCGACAAGGCGACAATGGAAGTCGAAGCGGTTGAAGAAGGCACTCTCGGCAAGATCGTGGTGCCGGAAGGCTCCCAAGGGGTGAAGGTCAACAGCCTGATCGCCTTGATCCTTGAAGAGGGCGAAGACGTGTCTGCGCTTGATAATGCTGCCGCCGAAGCACCTGCGGCACCGGCTGCTGAAGAATCAGCGCCAGCCGAAAGCGTGCCTGCGGAAGCTGCCAAGCCCGCGCCTGTGACCGTGCCTGACGTTGAGGAAGAGCCGGAAGTGCCTGAGGGCACGCCGATGAAAACCCAGACCGTGCGCGAAGCACTGCGCGACGGCATGGCCGAAGAAATGCGCAAGGATGATCGCGTCTTTGTTATGGGTGAGGAAGTGGCCCAATATCAGGGCGCCTACAAAATCACGCAAGGCATGCTGGACGAATTTGGTCCCAAACGCGTTATTGATACGCCAATTACCGAGCATGGCTTTACCGGTCTTGCAGCAGGGGCAGCAATGGCTGGCCTGCGTCCGATCGTTGAGTTCATGACCTTCAACTTCGCCCTGCAGGCGATGGACCATATCATCAACTCCTCTGCCAAGACGCTCTATATGTCCGGTGGTCAGATTACCAATCCGATCGTCTTCCGTGGTGCCAACGGTGCCGCCGCGCGCGTGGGTGCGCAGCATAGTCAGGACTTCTCGGCATGGTATTCGTCCGTGCCCGGTCTGGTGGTTGTGCAGCCCTACACCGCCGCTGACTATAAAGGTCTGATCAAATCTGCCATTCAGTCCGATAGCCCGGTCGTCTTCCTTGAGAACGAGATCCTTTATGGTCACAGCTTTGATGTGCCGGATTTGGAAGATCATTCTGTGCCGCTCGGCAAGGCCAAGATTGCCCGCCGTGGCGATGATGTCACCATCGTTTCCTTCGGCATTGGCATGACCTATGCGCTGGGTGCAGCTGAAGAGTTGGCCAAGGAAGGCATTGAGGCCGAGGTGATCGATCTGCGGACCGTGCGTCCGCTCGATATGGATACCGTGCTGCGGTCCGTTATCAAGACCGGTCGGTGCGTGACCGTTGAGGAAGCCTGGCCGCAATGCTCGATTTCCTCTGAGCTTGGGTTCCGGATCATGGAGCAGGCCTTCGATTATCTGGATGCGCCGGTTGCGCGTGTCACCGGTAAAGATGTGCCAATGCCATATGCCGCCAATCTTGAAAAATTGGCTTTGCCAAGCATTGCTGAAGTGATTGAGGCTGTTAAAGCCGTAACTTACGCTTAAGGGAGAGTGATATGCCTGTAACGATTACGATGCCGGCCCTTTCCCCGACCATGGAAAGCGGCAATCTGGCCAAATGGCTGGTGAAAGAAGGTGACGAGGTTTCTTCTGGTGATGTGATTGCCGAGATTGAAACCGACAAGGCGACCATGGAAGTGGAAGCTGTCGATGAAGGCGTGATTGGCAAGATCCTTGTGGATGCCGGTACCGCTGATGTCGCCGTCAATGCTCCCATTGCGATTCTTCTTGAAGAAGGCGAAGACGCCTCCGCCATGGATGAGGTAGCCGACGCGCCAGCACCTGCTGCTGCTCCGGCTGAAGCCGAATCAGGGCCTGCTGCGGATGCGGCTCCTGCTGCGCCAGCGGCTGAAGCCTCTGCCGGTCCTGTTGCGACTGGTGCTGATGGCAATCGCATCTTCTCGTCTCCGCTGGCTCGTCGTCTGGCCAAGATCAATGATCTGGATCTTGCCAAGATCGAAGGAACTGGTCCGCGTGGTCGCATCGTCAAACGCGACATTGATGCAGCCCTTGAAGCAGGCACGGCCGGTGCGTCCGCATCAGCCCCGGCGGCTGACGCTGCGCCTGATAAAGCTGCGGCCGCTCCGGCACCTGCCAAGGCTGCACCAAGTGGTCCGAGTGACGACGCCATCAAGGCGCTCTATGAAGAGGGTACCTACGAAGAAGTGCCGCATAGTGGCATGCGCAAGGTCGTGGCAAGCCGCCTGACCGAAGCCAAGCAGACCGTTCCGCATTTCTACCTTGAAATGGATGTGGAACTGGACGCTCTTCTTGCTCTGCGTGGCCAGATCAATGGTGAAGCGCCGCTTGATGCGGATGGCAAGCCGATGTTCAAGCTGTCGGTCAATGATTTCATCATCAAGGCGATGGCTCTGGCTTTGCAGAAAGTGCCAATGGCCAATGCGACCTGGACCGAAGCCTCGCGTTTGCTGCATAAGCATTCTGACGTGGGTGTTGCCGTTGCCATTGAAGATGGTCTCTTCACGCCAGTCATTCGCAAGGCCGAACAGAAGGCTCTGTCTGCCATTTCCAATGAAATGAAAGACATGGCGGCCCGCGCCCGCAACAAGAAACTTATGCCGGAAGAATATCAGGGTGGCACCACTGCTGTGTCCAACCTTGGCATGTTCGGCGTCAAGAATTTCTCTGCGGTGATCAACCCGCCGCATGGCACGATCATTGCCATTGGTGCAGGTGAAAAACGTCCGGTGATCAAGGATGGTGCGGTGGCTGTTGCCAACGTGATGTCCGTGACCCTGTCTTGCGATCATCGGGTTGTCGATGGTGCCCTTGGGGCTCAGCTTCTCGCTGCCTTCAAGGCTTATATCGAAAAGCCAATGAGCATGCTGGTCTGATACCGGCACCCTTAAAAGACACAATGTCCGGGCCGCAGTTTCTGCGACCCGGTTCTCCCGGCGCAAAGACAGGTTAGCGGCGACCGCTCGCCAATTGCCGGGATTGAGGAAGGCGTCGTAGTTTCAACATTGAGACGATTCCGAAGATCGGGCCCGCCACAAGGGGCGTGAAGGCCCAATGCCAACCAACCAGGGCGATCCAATGGGGCATGAGTTGAACAGAGACAAGCGCAAGGGAAAAGCCGATGGCGGTCTGCATGGTCAGCATCGTGCCGCGATTTTCCGGCTTGGACAATTCTCCCACGGCAGTGGAGAATTGCGCGCTGTCCGGCGAGACCGTTGCGCCCCAGAGAATTGCGACCAGAACAACCAGAATGACCGGGCCGCCAAAGAGAGGCCCAATGATCAGGCTGCAGAAGCCACTGGATGCCAGCACCACGCTGGTCATCAGGGTGCGGCCGACCTTGTCGGCAATGCGCCCGCCCCAGATGGAGCCCGGTGCGCCAGCGGCCAGCGTGAAGAATGCAACGAGCGAAGCCCATTTGCCGGGATTGTCAACGCCGCTCATCTCAAAGCTGGCACCCAGATAGAGCACAATCCAGGTCCACATGGCATAAACCTCCCACATATGGCCGAAATAGCCAAAATTGGCGAGCCGAATGGGTTTGTTGGTCAGGGCCTCAAGGGCGAGGCCGAGCTTGAATTTCGGGCTTCGGGCAAAGTTGGGACCGATGGCGACCAGCATCACAGACAAGCCGCCCACGGCGGAAATGATGCTGGTGGCAAACAGCACGGCGCGCCAATCGACATCACCCCAATAGGCGATGATGTGCGGGGAGGCCGAACCGATCATCAGCGAGCCGACCAGCATGCCGACCAGCATGCCTGCGTCACCTCTGGCCCCAACTCATGGCAATTTTCATACCCACCGGATAGACACCCGCAATCACCGCACCGGTCAGAAGACGCAAAATGATCGACAGGGTCGTGCCCGGTTCTACATGCATGAATGCGAAATTGGCCAGCGCGCCGCCGATGGCGCAAAGGGCATAAAGCACGCGCGGATCCGTGCGGTCGGCAAGGCCGAGTGCCGCGCTGATCAGGCAGCCAATGACAAAGCCCGCTTGTACGGACGAAGACAGGAGCGCGATATCTCCGCCGCTCAGAGCGAATTCCTTGGCAAGACTTGGTGCCACCGCAGAGGCGGAAAACCACAGGGACAATACTGCAACCTGACTGAGACACAACAACGCCAGAGAGCGGGATTTGATGGACAGCAATGTCATGAATGGTCCTGTCTTGATGGGGCGGGAAGCGGCAGGCTAGCAGCTGCGTGAGCGGCTGTAATTTGGTCATCCGTTTAACAAGGTAGAATTTGGCGCGGGCAGGGCGGCTTGTCGGCGTGACTGAAACAGAATGACTGCATGGTTTGGCGACTGCCGGGCCATGCGTAAAAGATGCAAGAGGGGCGGATCGGATCCGCTGCGAAGACTTACAATAGAGGAACCTCAGGAATGGCACAAAATGAATTTGACGTGATTGTCGTCGGCTCTGGCCCGGGGGGCTATGTGACCGCGATCCGCGCTTCCCAGCTTGGCATGAAAACCGCCATCGTGGAGAAGAAAGATCTGGGCGGCATCTGCCTGAACTGGGGCTGTATCCCGACCAAGGCTCTGCTGCGCTCTGCCGAGATCTATCATTATATGCAGAATGCCAAGGATTATGGCCTGTCGGCAGATGGCATCAGTTTTGACTTGCAGAAAGTGGTCGAGCGGTCCCGCGGTCGTGTCCAAGCAGCTGAATAGTGGCGTTGGCTTCCTGATGAAGAAGAACAAGATCACGGTCATCAAGGGCACGGCCGTGCTGGAAGGCAAGGGCGCAATCAAGGTGACCGGTGATGATGCTGGCACCTACAAGGCGCCTCATATCATTTTGTCCACCGGTGCTCGCCCGCGCGTCCTGCCGGGTTTGGAACCGGACAAGAAGCTGATCTGGACCTACTTCGATGCGCTGAAGCCGGACATCATGCCCAAGTCGCTGCTGGTTGTTGGCTCTGGTGCCATCGGCATCGAATTTGCCAGCTTCTATCGCACCATGGGCGCGGACGTGACCGTTGTTGAAATGTTGCCGAAGATCCTGCCGGTGGAAGATGATGAAATCTCCGCCATGGCCCGCAAATCGCTCGAAAAGCAGGGCATCAAGATCTTGACCGAAGCCAAGGTGGCCAGCGTCACCAAGGGGGGCGACAATATTGTTGCCAAGGTCGAGAAGAAGGGTGGCAAGACTGAGACCATCAAAGCGGATCGCCCTGATCTCTGCTGTCGGGGTTGTCGGCAATATCGAGAATCTCGGCCTTGAGAAACTTGGCATCAAAACCGATCGCGGTTGCATCGTGATTGACGATTATGGCCGGACCAATGTCGAAGGGCATCTATGCGATTGGCGATGTGGCCGGTCCTCCGATGCTGGCGCATAAGGCCGAGCATGAAGGCGTGGTCTGTGTCGAGGCAATTGCTGGCAAGAAGCCGCATCCGATGGACAAGAGCAAGATTCCGGGTTGTACCTATTGCCATCCGCAGGTCTCTTCCGTCGGCCTCACCGAGCAGGCTTGCAAGGAAAAAGGCCTTGATGTCCGTGTGGGTCGCTTCCCGTTCATTGCCAACGGCAAGGCGATTGCCCTTGGTGAGCCGGAAGGCATGATCAAGACGATCTTTGACAAGAAAACCGGCCAGCTGCTGGGTGCGCACATGATCGGTGCGGAAGTGACCGAGCTTATTCAGGGCTTCTGTGTCGCCATGGGTCTGGAGACCACCGAAGAAGAGCTGATGCATACCATCTTCCCGCATCCGACCCTGTCGGAAATGATGCCGGAATCGGTGCGTGAAGCCTATGACATGATGATCCAGGCCTAACGGTCTGAATGGGTTCACATAAGTGGCTCCTTGTCTTTCAAGACGAAGTCGAGGTTGGATGACTGACCTCGACACTGCGCTTTTCCTTGAAGATGTCTGTTAAGATGCTATCTATGGGTGGGGTGCAGAAAGTTCGGGCTCTGGTTAAGGCCAGTCAGAGGTTTGACTGGCCAGAGGATGCATAAAGCGGGCAAACGCCGCAGCGTGCAATGAATGAGAGAGGCAAAGATATGGGGTTTATCGGTTGGATTATTGTCGGCATCGTGGCCGGTTTTATTGCTGAGAAAGTCACGAAGTCCAATCACGGTCTTCTGACCAATCTGGTTGTCGGTCTTATTGGGGCATTTGTTGGTGGTTTCGTTGCAAGCCGCTTCAACATCACATTCGTGCAGAATGCCCTGCTGGATACGACGATTATCGCGACGCTTGGGGCGATCCTGGTGTTGTTTATCTATCAGAAAATTCGAAGCTAATCGGCTTGACCGTTTGAAGGCGGTCAGATACAGCAGATCAGTTTTTTGAAATAGCGGGATGGCGAGGAAGAGTAATGGTCACCATCATTGATACGGTTTCCGAAGATGCAGGCGTACAGGCTCCAGCAGCTCCGCGTCCACGCCATCCCGAAAAGGCCCATCGGCCTGACAATCCGATCCAGCGCAAGCCAAGCTGGATCCGGGTGAAAGCGCCGGGGTCTCCGACCTATAAGGAGACCCGCACCATCGTGAAGGAAAACAATCTCGTCACGGTCTGTGAAGAGGCCAGCTGTCCCAATATGGGCGAATGCTGGTCGCACAAACATGCGAGCTTCATGATCATGGGTGAAATTTGCACCCGTGCCTGTGCTTTCTGCAATGTGTCTACCGGCATGCCCGGTGCGCTGGACCCCAAAGAGCCGGAAAATACCGGTCGCGCTGTGGCGCAGATGGGGCTGAAACATGTGGTGATCACGTCGGTTGACCGGGATGATCTTGACGATGGTGGTGCGCAGCATTTTGCTGATGTCATTCATGCCATTCGTGCCGCTTCGCCAGAGACCACCATTGAGGTTCTGACACCGGACTTCCTGCGCAAGGACGGGGCGCTGGAAACTGTGGTCGCCGCCAAGCCGGACGTATTCAATCACAATCTGGAAACCGTGCCGTCCAACTATCTCAAGGTCCGTCCGGGCGCACGTTATTTCCACTCGATCCGTCTGTTGCAGCAGGTCAAGGAAATCGACCCGACCATGTTCACCAAGTCCGGCATCATGGTGGGCCTTGGCGAAGAGCGCAACGAAGTGTTGCAGCTGATGGATGATCTTCGGGTTGCTGACGTCGACTTCCTGACGATTGGTCAATATCTCCAGCCAACCAAGAAGCATCATCCGGTGATGTCTTTTGTCACGCCGGAGGAATTCAAGGGCTATGAAACCATCGCCTATACCAAGGGCTTCATGCTGGTTTCTGCCAATCCTCTGACCCGCTCGTCGCATCATGCGGGTGATGATTTTGCCAAATTGAAGGCCGCACGGCTCGCCAAGCTCGGGCGCTGAGTGAGGATCCTGCCCACTTATGCCGAAATTTGAGACCCGCCAGACGGTTCAGCATTCCGCCCAGCAGATGTTTGATCTGGTGGCTGATATCCGCCGTTATCCCGAATTTGTGCCGCTCTGCAAGGCTTTGCATGTGCGAGGAGAAAAGACGGGCGCTGATGGCGCCGTCATGGTCGCTGACATGACCGTGGCCTATAAGATGATTCGTGAGAGCTTCACCTCCAAGGTGACCCTGTTGCCCAAGCAGCACCAGATTTTGGTTGAGTATCTTGATGGGCCCTTCAAGCATCTTGAAAATCGCTGGACCTTTGAGCCGGTCGAAGGGCGGAGCGATCAATCGGTCATTGTCTTCTATATTGATTATGAATTTCGCAGCCGGATGCTGTCCGGGCTGATGGGGGCAATGTTTGACAAGGCCTTCCACAAATTCTCAACAGCGTTTGAGCAACGGGCCGATTTGATCTACGGCTAGCGCTTTCTTATGTCTGAAATAAACCTCCACCTGCGGTGGAGGACTGGACAAGTTTTACATTTTCAGTAAGAGACCTCCTCACTTGAACCATTGGCGTGGTTTTAAGAACAGAAGCGAGGAGGTTTTTATGGACAAAAATCACCTATCACACAGCACTTGGGACTGCAAATATCATGTAGTCTTTGGCTCCAAATACAGGACCAAACGTCTATACGGAGACTTGCGGCGTGAGTTACGAGATCAATTTACGAAGTTGGCGTCACAAAAGGGATGCCATATTGAGGAAGGGCATCTTATGCCCGACCATGTGCATATGTTGATCTCAATCCCACCCAAATATTCAGTGGCCCATATAGTGGGCTTCTTAAAGGGTAAAACGGCGCTATATGTGGCAAACAAATATGCCCGGAAACGTCGCTACAAGGGATATCATTTTTGGGCACGTGGTTACTTTGTTTCGACAACGGGCTATCAAGAGGAGGTCGTCAGACGCTATATCCGCAATCAACAGAGGCAGGATAAGGCGAGCGACTTCGCGGATATGTTCAAGCCAAACTATTGAAACCAAACAAGACCACTTCTAGTGGTTCAAGCGAAGCGTAACAAACCTCCGCCTATGGCGGAGGTCAATGACTTTGCTTTGTTATTGCTGTCTGTTCCCTTTGCGATAGCCTCATGTCTTGCTGTCAATTGACCAAGATCGCGGCAGCATGGTTGTTGCCACACGGCCATGCGTTGCACAAAAGACACGGGTTACAAGAAAGTAATTTGTTAACCATGTTGCTTCATGGTTTCTGCCCGCCTTCAGCCACATTATGCTGCCAAATTGGGTTCTCGGGATACAGGCGCGACACCGAAGGGACCTTTCAGAGTGCAAGTCTTTGAGTGGATCTCTGCGGATTGGAAACGGGCTGCATCGCTGTTTACCACGCCAGACACATTTGTCGCTTTGTCAAACTATCGACAAGTTTGCACGACAGTTCATGTCGCACAGTGTTTGGGCGCGAAAGCGATCAGAGCATCAAGTGCCTGAGATACCCAGCGATACAGGGAGCCGCGACAGGCGGACGAAATCAATGAAGCGGGTCCAGTATGAGACCGGCTCAACACAATGGTGAAACGTTCGGTGATTTACATGAACGGGATGCACGGCAAATGGCTGAGCAAGGCTTGTGCCTTGGCCATGACTGCGCTTGTCGCGGGCATGGTGGCGACACCGAGCTCCGCTTTTGATCCTCGCACCATGCTACAGGGCGGCGCTCAACCGGATGATGCTTTCCGGTTCGGTGCTCAGGCTTATCAGTTTGGTGACAAGACCGCCGCTGTCGATGCGCTGACCTATGCGGCGCATAACGGCCATATGGTGTCTCAGTGGAAGCTGGGGCGGATGTATGCCGAAGGCGATGGTGTGTCAAAGGACAAGGCACGGGCCTTTGACTTGTTCAACGGTATCGTGGCTCAACACGGGGATGCGCGCCCCGGATCCATCGAAGCGCGTTATGTTTCCAATGCCTTTGTCAAAATCAGTGAATTTCTGAAAGTCGGCATTGAACGCAAAGTGCGGCCGAACCGGCAGAAGGCCCACGAAATCTTGCAATATGCGGCAACCTATTTCCGCGACCCGGATGCGCAATATCATTTGGCTCTGTCCTATCTGGATGACGGCAATGGCAAAACCAATCCGCGGCAGGCGGCCCGCTGGCTGAATAAGGCGGCGCGTAAAGGCCATATCAATGCCCAATTGCGGCTTGGGGATCTGTTGCTGGAAGGGGACAAGGTGCCTCGTCAGCCGGTCAATGGCCTGAAATGGCTGACCATTGCGCGACTGCTGGATTCCGGCAATCCGGTTGTGCTGGATCGTCAGGAAGCAGCTTTTGCGCTGGCCGATGACTCAACGCGCAAGAAAGCCGTGGCAATGGCCGAAGAATGGGTCAATGGCGTCAAACGCTGAAGCAAACAAGAGCGCTTTGAAGATAAAGCGGGTCACCGGTTTGGATTTAAACGCCATTTCTCGGCATGGTATTGCATTCTTGTGAACGGGTGTTTCCGAGAATTGCTTTCGATTTGAAACGAAAAAGGCGGACCCGAAACGGTCCGCTTTTTTGTTGGATAGTCAGCTGTTCGCTCTTAGCTTATTGCGGCGTGCAATCGAGCGTCAGCATGACAGGGACATGATCTGATGGCTTTTCCCAATCGCGAGTGTCTTTCTGGATGACGCAGCCGGTAAGATGGTTGGCGGCTTCTGGCGAGAGCAAATGATGGTCGATGCGGATGCCGTGATTGCGCGGCCATGCGCCCGCCTGATAGTCCCAGAAGGAATAGAGATGCGGGGTCGCGTTGCAGGCGCGGAATGCATCAGTCAGACCCAGCGCCTTCAATTCACGAAACAAGTCCAGCGTCTCGGTGCGATAGAGCGCGTCTCCCCACCAAGCATCATGGTCATGGACATCATCAGCGGTGGGGATGACATTGTAATCGCCCGACAGGATGAAGGCTTCTTCCAGCTCCAACCGGCTTTTGGACCAGTCGATCAGGCGGCGCATCCAGTTAAGCTTGTAGGGATATTTGTCGGTGTCGACCGGATTGCCATTGGGCAGATAGAGGCTGACGACCCGCAAAGGACCCTTATCGGTCGCCAGTACGCCTTCAATGAAGCGGGCCTGTTCGTCGGCGTCGTCGCCGGGAAGGCCTCGATTGACTTCTTCAAACGGGGTGCGGGATAGCAAGGCCACGCCGTTGAAGCTCTTCTGGCCGTGGGTTTCAAGATTATAGCCCAATGCCTCGATCTCGGCGCGCGGGAATGCTTCGTCGACGGATTTGATTTCCTGCAGGCAGGCAATGTCGGGTTTTTCCTCTTCCAGCCAGCGCAGGAGATTGGGGTGACGGGCCTTGATGCCGTTGATGTTCCAGGTTGCAATGCGCATGGAGTGTGCCTTTGCCCGTCCGGGCGATAGATCTTCTGATAAGATGAAAGCGGGTCGCCGGATGACGCGGTGCCAGATGACTCGGCGTCAGAGAGCGAAGCTGGTGCCGCAACCGCAAGAGGCGGTGGCCAGCGGGTTCTTGATCTGGAAGGCCTGTCCCATAATGTCATCGACGAAATCGACTTCGGAGCCTTCCATATATTGCTGGGTCATCGGGTCGATCAGCACAATTGCACCGTCGCGCTCAATGACCAGATCATCCTCTTCCTTCTCGGTGACCAGGTCATAGTTATACTGGAAGCCCGAGCAGCCGCCGCCGGAGACGGAAATGCGCAACATAGAGCCTTCCTGTTCTTTGGACAGGATGAAGGCGATTCGGCGAATGGCACTGTCGGTGACTGTGATGGTTTGCGACATGAAAAACTGTCCCGTTTTGCTCTTATTGAACGCAGTGGTGGAGAAACAAGCCGACTTGGCCTTTATCCTCAATCACTTGGCGAGAAGAGTGGTGTGTCTTCTGTGGATGGACCAAATTGGTCGGACATTCACACAGTGTTCGAGTTACCCTGATAGTTAAGGCAGCTTAGCTTTAAGTCAATGGGTTTGGCGCTAGGCTTGCAAATTGTTGAATGCAGAATGGATAATAATATGTCGGCAATGATTGGTTTCGGTGCGCAGCCCAGAGCTGTCTATGCGGTGCAGCCGCTAGAAAGCAAGGGGCGGCTTTTCCCGGAGGCTGACAGTCCGACAAGGACGCCATTCCAGCGGGATCGTGACCGGATCATTCATTCTTCGGCCTTTCGCCGGTTGAAGTACAAGACGCAGGTCTTTCTGTATCATGAGGGCGATTTGCACAGGACACGGCTGACCCATACGATCGAAGTCAGCCAGATTGCCCGTTCGATTGCCCGCGCCCTGTCTGTGGATGAGGATCTGGCGGAAGCGCTGGCTCTGTCCCACGATTTGGGGCATACGCCCTTTGGCCATGCGGGGGAGCGGGCGCTGGATGACTTGATGCAGCCTTATGGCGGCTTTGATCACAATGCCCAGTCCCTGCGGGTGGTTACCGAGCTGGAGCGGCATTATGCGGACTATGACGGGCTCAATCTGAGCTGGGAAACGCTCGAAGGTTTGGTCAAGCATAATGGCCCGCTGACCGATGAGAGCGGTCATGGTATCGGGCAATATTCGCAAGGGCTGCCGTTCGGTATTCGGGTCTATGCGGAGCAGCAGGATTTGATGCTCTGGTCCCATGCCAGCATCGAAGCGCAGGCCGCAGCCGTTGCGGATGATATCGCCTATAACACCCATGACATCGATGATGGTTTGCGGGCGGGGTTGATTTCACTCGATGACCTGAGCGACGTGCCGCTGGCAGGCGATGCCTTGCGGGAGGTGCGGGCGCGTTATCCGGGGCTTGAAGAGCCACGGGTGGTGCATGAAATCGTCCGCCGCCTGATTACATGGCTGGTGGAGGATGTCATAAAGACCTCTCTGGCCAATCTGGAGCGAATTGCACCCGGTGATGTGGAGGCTGTGCGCAGGGCCGGGGAGACCATCGTTTGTTTCTCCGCTGATATGGCCAAGGCGGAAGCTGGCATCAAACGCTTTTTGTTCGAGCGGGTCTATCGCGACTCCCATGTGACGCAAGTGATGAGCAATGCGGAGCTGGTGTTGCGCGATCTGTTCAATCATCATTTTGCGGGGCCTGAGACCCTGCCGGAGGAATGGCGCTATGGGTTGGATGATTGCGACAAAGAGGTCTTTGCCCGACGGGTGGCGGACTATGTGGCGGGTATGACGGATCGGTTTGCCATTCTGGAGCATCTGCGATTGTTTGACGTCACTCCGGATTTGCGCTAGAGCGTAGCCGAACCCTTGAAAGAACAGGGATAGGGCCGTTTGACGGCTTGGCATTTGCAAGATGTTTCTCATCTGATTTGATCTGCATGGATCGAGAATAGTGAGAAATGCCTTTGTCCCTTTGACGCTATGGAAGAACGGACCATGCAGTCGCGCCGCGCACCGAACAGGTTGGCGCCGGGCTGCGGGCCATCAAGACATCAGACTGGAAATGAAATGAACGTCTTTACGCTGTTTACCGAACGGGTTGTTGCTGCTGTTGGCAAGACGGATCTTGCCGGGCGCGATGGGGCGGCGCTTGATCTGTCGCGGGTCAATGTGGAACCGCCGCGCGATGCGTCCCACGGTGATCTGGCGACCAATGCGGCCATGGTTCTGGCCAAACAGGTGGGCATGAAGCCACGCGACGTTGCGACCAAGATCGTCGATGTCCTGATGGAAGATGGCGATGCTGCCAAGGCGGATGTCGCGGGGCCGGGCTTTATCAATCTGACCCTGTCTGATGATTTCTGGCGCGGCGTGGTGCGCACCATTGTCGAGAGCGGCGCTGACTTTGGTCGGTGCAACCTGGGGCAAGGTGCCAAGATCAATGTCGAATATGTCTCGGCCAACCCGACCGGTCCGATGCATGTGGGGCATACACGCGGCGCGGTGCTGGGGGATTGTATCGCCAATCTGCTGGACTTTGCGGGCTATGATGTGTGCCGTGAATATTACATCAATGATGCGGGCTCGCAGGTTGATGTGCTGGCCCGGTCTGCCTATCTGCGCTATTGCGAGGCGTTGGGCGACGTCATTGGCGACATTCCGGATGGGCTCTATCCCGGTGACTATCTGGTCCCGATCGGGCAGGCGCTGGCCGAGGAGCATGGCGACAAGCTCAAACAGGCCACTGAAAAGGAATGGCTGCCACTGGTGCGCGCTTTCACCGTCGATAAAATGATGGAAATGATTCGCGGCGACCTTGCGGTGCTGAATGTCAAACATGACGTTTTCTTCTCCGAGCGCAGTCTTATTCACGGTGATCATGATCGGGTAAAGGAAGCCATCGACTGGTTGACCGACAAGGGACAGGTTTACGTTGGCACATTGCCGCCTCCCAAGGGTCAGTTGCCCGATGATTGGGAAGACCGTGAGCAGACCCTGTTCCGCTCAACCGATTTTGGCGACGATATCGATCGGCCGCTGAAGAAGTCGGATGGCTCAAACACCTATTTCGCCAACGACATTGCCTATCACTTCGACAAGTTCAAGCGTGGCTATGCCCAGCAGGTCGATATTTTGGGGGCTGACCATGGTGGCTATGTCAAACGCCTGAAGGCGGCGGTTGCGGCAATCACCCAGGGCGATGGCGGTCTGGAAGTCAAAATCTGCCAGCTGGTCAACCTGATGCGCGATGGCGAGCAGCTGAAAATGTCCAAGCGGGCCGGGAACTTCATCACTTTGCGTGACGTTGTCGAGGAAGTGGGCTGCGATGCTGTGCGCTTCATGATGATGTATCGTAAATCCGAGGTGACCATCGACTTTGACTTTGCAAAAGTCACCGAACAGAGCAAGGATAATCCGGTCTTTTATGTCCAATATGCCCATGCCCGGACTGCGTCGGTCTTCCGGCAGGCTGCTACTGAAGTGCCTAATCTTTCGATTGCTCCGGCTGATCTTGCAAAAGCCGACTTGAGCAGCCTTGAGGATGAAGTTGAACTGGCACTTATTCGCAAGCTATCTGAGTTTCCGCGTATTGCGGCCGGTGCTGCGGAAACACAAGAGCCGCATCGGGTGGCTTTTTACCTTTATGATCTTGCCGGATATTTCCATTCTGTGTGGAACAAAGGCAAGGAAATGCCGCAATTACGCTTTATTAACGCTAAAGATGAAAAGATGACACAAGCGCGCTTGGCTCTCGTTCAAGCTGTTGCGACCGTCATTGCTACGGGCCTCAGCTTGCTTGGTGTGAAGGCACCAGAAGAAATGCGATAATGTCGCGTCGGACATAGTTCCAGACAAGCTTTGCCAGGCAGTACGAGTGAAGAGTATGATTATAAAGGCAAATCGTCATGTCTGATACAAATGACAAGAAGCCCATCCCTCCGATTCCAGGTTGGCCCTCATCCCGTGATCAAGGTCAGCCCCAGGCCGGTGCAGGACAGGCAATAGAGGATCCGCTCGCGGAGCTGGATCGAATCGTCAATCAGGACTTCGATTTTGCTGCGAGCCCGAAAGGTCAGCCTTCCGGGCAGCCTGCGGTGGTCTCGCAAGAAGAATTGCGGGAGCTCGAGCAGGAGCTTATTCGCGAATTGCGCATTCAACAAGGATTGGACAGCTCGCAACGTGCGCCCGATCCTGCACCACAATCCGCTCCCGAGCCTATGACAAATCGCGGTGCCGATCCTATGATGCGTCCGCATCCTTTGGCACCAAAGGCACCTCAGGCCCAACAGCCAGCCCCACAGGCCCCTCAAGCTTCGCAGGCACCTTCCGCTCCTGCGCCGGATTTTTCGGCGGGTCTGCGCGGACCGCAAGCTGAGAGTTTTGAAATGCCCGAGGCTGGCAGCGAGGCTACAGAGCCAGTGCAAGAGGCACCGGTTGCGCCACCTGTCAGTGCGTCTATGCGCTATGAACCATCTCCCGCAGCTCCATCTACACCGGAGCGGCGTGCACCAAGTCTTGATGACTGGAGCAGCCTGATCCGTGGTGGCGCTACTGAGAGTCCTGCTACTCCGGCTGCGCCGTCTCGCGAACAAGACGATGTGTCGACCAGTGGCAGCTATGGTCAGTTGAGCCGTCCATCCCAGCGTGATCCCGCTCCAAGCTATCAGCCCAGTGAGCCTGCACGTGAGGCCGCTCCGGCGGATCCGTTGAGCGGGTTCCGTCCCGGTCAGCCTTCGCCCGATCCTCAACCCTATCAAAAGCCTGCTCAACAGGCGCAGCAGGACGATCAGGCCTCCTGGTCGCAGCCCGAACGCGAACAGGCCTCCGGTTACGCACCGTCTTATGCGCAGTCTGGAAGCCAGGAGCCGGAAGGCTACGCGCAACCAGCTGTGCCAGAAGTTCGTGCTCCGGTTGCCAGTGATCCGGCTTCCGATCCTTTCGCTGCCTTCAATCAAAGCCCGGCCTATCCAGAATCTCAGCCTTCGTCTCATTATCCGGACCCAATGCGCGACCATGCGCCAGCTGCTCCCGCAGTTGATGTGAGCGGTCGGGATCAGGGCTATGCTGGTTATGCCGATCAGCAGAATGATAGTGGCTATCAGGATCCGAATGCACACTATCAGCAACCTTATGCCCAGCCTGATCCCTATGCCAATCAGCCGGGTGGTTATGCTGCTACGGATGAATATCTGATGGCGTCTGGACAGCGTGGGACATATGCCGATCCCGGTGTCGCGCAGGCTGCTGCCGAGAGTTCGCCTTATGTTGGCGAAGAGGAATATTCCGCCCTTGACCCGGATATGGCCGCACTTCCACCTGCAAAGCCGCAGAAATCGCGCAAAGGCCTGATTGCTGCCTTGGCCGCGGTCGGTGTGATTGCTGTTGGTGGTCTGATTGTCTGGGGCTTTGGTCAGAGTGGTTCGGACAGTACCGAAACCCCTGTGGTCGAGGCCAAGACCGGTCCGGTGAAAGAAGTGCCGGATGATCCGGGCGGCAAAGTGATTCCTAACCAGAATGCCGCCGTCTATGATCGCATTGATGGCACCAAGAGTGACGAAGGTCCGAGCACTTTGATGCCGGCAACCGAGAAGCCGCTCGCTTTGACCCGTGATGGTCAGGCACCGCGGGTGATTTCCCTCTCTGGCGGCGAAACCAATGTTGCGCAGAATGGGGATGTGCCCGGGTCGACCAATCCGGTGCGGCCAAAGGAAGTGCGGACCGTTGTGGTTCGCCCTGATGGAACCATCGTTACGGCCAATTCCGGCGATGCAGCCAACACGGCACAAACGCCATCTGTTGATAAAGAGTTGCTGAACCAGACCCCGTCTGAGCAGGCGATGAATTCAACCTTCAACAATGGCATTGATCAGGGTGCTTTGCTGCAAGGGACGGATGCCAACGCAGCAAATACAACGAGTGATTTTCCATTGCCGCGTTCCAAACCAGCTGAACTGGTGGCTTTGCAAAAAGCTGCCGAGGCGCAGCAACCAGCTGTCAACAGTCCGACGCAGCTGGCACCGCAAAGCGCACCTGCCCAGCCCGTTGCCCCGCGTCCTGTCGTTCAGACAAACAATGGTTCGACTGGTGGTTACACGGTTCAGGTCACGTCCCAGCGGACGCCTGATCAGGCCCGTGCGAGCTTTGCCAACATTCAGGCGCGTCTGCCGATCCTCAGTGGCTATCAGCCGGACATCAAGGAAGCCAATTTGGGTGACCGTGGCACCTTCTACCGCGTGCGTGTGGGATCCTTTGGTGATCGGGCCGGAGCTACGGCCTTTTGCCAAAGCATCAAGAATGCTGGCGGCGACTGTCTGGTTGCCAGACAGTAGTTTGCTTGTCCCAAGGATGAAAGAAAACCCGGCCTCAGCGCCGGGTTTTCTGTTTATGGACTTGGTTGGGTCGGGATTAGCGGTTAGTCTTTGAGCAGTGAAAGAGCGCCTTTACTCTATTGGTCCGCGCCTTGGCGCGGGTGCAGCGTCTTGCTGCAGGAACAAACTGATGTCGGACATTGAAGATGAAATCCCTGAGCCTGTTATGGATGCTCCTTCGGATGCGGCGGAGAGTGTCGCGGCCGATGAGGCGGCAGACAAATGGGCCGACATGGCAGGCATTGATCTGGTGCAGAAGGCAGGGGTTGGCGAAGAGGCACTGATTGTCGATGTCGAGGGCTTTGAAGGCCCGCTTGATTTCCTGTTGGCCTTGGCGCGGCAGCAGAAGCTCGACTTGACCAAGATTTCGATGCTGGCGCTCGCAGAACAATATCTTATCTTCATTGAGCAGGCCCGGCAGTTGCGGCTTGAATTGGCGGCGGATTATCTGGTTATGGCTGCATGGTTGGCTTATTTGAAGTCACGGCTGTTGATCCCTCAGGTGGACGAAAGCGACGAGCCAAGCGGCGAAGAATTGGCAGCGATGCTGGCTTTCCGATTGCGCAAGCTCGAAGCGATGCGTAAGGCTGCCGGTGAGTTAATGGAGCGTCCGCAAATGGGTAAGGACTTTTTCCTGCGGGGGCAGCCTGAGGATATGTCGCTTAATCGCAAGATCCATTTTTCTGCGTCTTTGTATGATTTGCTGACCTCTTATGCGGCTTTGCGGCAGCGGCAATCGGTGTCGCTGGTGCATGTGCGCAAGCGGCAGGTCTGGTCCTTGCAAGAGGCGCGTGATGTGCTGACCCGACTGGTCGGTCTACAGCCGGACTGGACGCCCGTCGATGTGATCCTCAAAAGCTATTTGCAGATGACTGATATCCGGGTGACCGCAATGGCCAGCTCCTTTGCCGCCTCGCTGGAGCTGGTGCGTGAAGGCAAGCTGGAGGTGAAGCAGACGGATGCCTTTGGCACCATTTATATTCGCACCCCGAGGAAGGCATGATGATGCAGAATGACGGCACTTTGCCGGATTTTGGTGATTTTGAGCAGGATCCCGACTTGTCGGCTTTGGCGGCTGAGGCGCGGTTACAGCTCAAGCGAATGCTCGAGGCCTTGCTATTTGCCAGTGCAGAGCCGCTGAGCGTTGGTGAAATCGCTCTTAGAATGCCGGATAATCTCGATGTGCGCGCCTTGCTCAAGCAATTGCAGCTGGATTATGCGGAGCGTGGGGTCAATCTGATCGAGGTGGAGGGGAAATGGTTGTTCCGTACCGCCAAGGATCTGGCCTTTTTGATGCAGGCCGAATCGATCGAGCCGCGCAAATTGTCCCGCGCTGCGTTGGAGACCCTAGCCATCATTGCCTATCACCAACCTGTGACGCGGGCCGAAATCGAGCAAATTCGCGGGGTCTCGACCGTCCGGGGTACACTTGATGTGCTGCTTCAGACCGAATGGGTCCGGGTGAGAGGGCGGCGTAAGTCGCCGGGTCGTCCGGTGACGTTTGGCACCAGTGACCGGTTTCTGGTTCATTTCGATCTGGCGTCGATCAAGGATTTGCCGGGCTTGGAAGAACTCAAAGGGGCAGGGATGATCGATTCCGCCTTACCGCCGGCTTTCTCCATGCCGCGACCCGATGACAATGAGGATCTGGCTGATGATGAAGAGCCGCTTGATCCCGATGAGGCGGAAGCGCTGGAAGCGGTCGCGCTGGAGGATGAGTGATCGTGTTGCGATAGTTCCCCTTTTGACTATAAGTGTTTCAAGCAATTTCAGTTTGAGTTTTTACCCCCGGTCGCGCTACATGAACGGGGAAGAGTGAGTGCGGAGTCTTGAATGAACGCAGAGCGAAAGAATGGCGACTGGGGTGATCGGGGTACGGCAAGGACAACCTTTGCTGCCGGGCTAACCTTTCAATCGGTTGCCTGCAGCTTTGACGGGCTTGAAGTGCTCAAGGATATTTCGCTGAGTATCAAGCCCGGTGAGGTCATTTCGCTGCTAGGCCAGTCCGGCTCGGGCAAAACGACCCTGCTCAGGATTGCTGCGGGGATCGAGCGCCAAACGGCGGGTGCTGTTCTGATCAATGACCTTGATGTTTCCTCCGACCGGGCCTTTGTACCACCGGAAAAGCGCAGTGTCGGTCTGATGTTTCAGGATTATGCGCTGTTTCCGCATCTCTCGATCCTGCGTAATGTGATGTTCGGGCTGACCGATTTGCCAGCCAAGGCGTCGGAGACTGAAGCCATGGCCGCGCTCTGCCGTGTGGGGCTGGAGGACTATGCCGACCATTATCCACACATGCTTTCAGGTGGACAGCAGCAACGCGTGGCGTTGGCGCGTGCCATTGCTCCGCGCCCCAGCATCCTGTTGATGGATGAGCCTTTTTCCGGTCTCGACAATCGGTTGCGTGATCGGGTTCGAGACGAAACACTGGCGGTCCTACGCGAGATCGGGGCGACCTGCATCATCGTCACCCATGATCCGGAAGAAGCGCTACGGATGAGTGACCGGATCGTTCTGTTGCGGGATGGGCGGATAGTTCAATATGCGAAGCCGGAAGAGCTTTATTATCATCCGGTCAATCATTGGGCTGCACGCTTTTTCTCGGATCTCAATGAAATTGAGGGTGTTTATCGCTCTGGCAAGGCCAGGTCGATGATTGGGGATTTTGCCTGCGAGGGCTTTGAAGAGGGGCAGTCACTGATGGTCTGCATTCGCCAGCAGGGCATCAAGATGCATGTGGCGATTGACGACAATTATGTGCCAGCCATTGCCGCGAGGGTGCGGCGGCGGATGTTTCTTGGCGAAGTGGATCTTTATGAGATCTCGGTCAAGGGGGTGGAGCATTCCTTTTTCGTGCGCTCCGGGACAGGGCAGATATTCAGTGTCGGCGAGAATATCGGTGTATCCTTTCGTAAAAAAGATGTGCTGATATTTGCCAAGGAAGACTAAAGGGCTTATCTCTCTAGGTAACAGTGCCAACAAACCAGGCATAAATATAAGCGGGAGCTATGCTTCCCATAACGACAAGATCAAATACAGGGAATTCAAATGGGACAGATTGGTATCTGGCAGATTGTCATTATCGCAGTTGTGGTCGTATTGCTGTTCGGCCGTGGCAAAATCTCCGAATTGATGGGTGATGTGGCCAAAGGCATCAACAGCTTTAAAAAAGGCCTGAAAGACGAAGATACCCCGCCGGAAGCGATCGAGAACAAGCCTTCTGAAACGGTTTCTTCTGACAGCGAAGAGAAAAACAAGGTCAGCTGAGACCTGTTATACCTGCCGAGGTTTGGGCCTGTTTGTCGTAAGGCATTCGGGGGTCGCGCTTTTTTCGGTTCTGTCCGCGGTAGGTATTGTTTGCTGCCGTTATGCGGGCAGGGGTGGTGTGAGGCTTTCGCGTCGCTTGTAACCGCTGGGCGTCACATCTATTGTCGTTTCTCTTTTGCGGAGCCTTTGTGCATCCATGTTTGATATTGGTTGGACGGAAATACTCGTCATCGTGATCGTCACCATTTTGGTGGTAGGGCCAAAGGAATTGCCCGGTCTGTTGCGGACCATAGGCAAGACGGTGGGCAGCATGCGCAAGATGGCGGGGGACTTCCAAAGTCAGTTCAATGAAGCCTTGCGGGAAGCGGAGCTTGATGACGTCAAGAATACCATTGGCGATGTGCGTAAGCTGAATCCGACCAATGCCATCAAGGATGCTGTGACCAAGGAAATTGGCTCGCTGGATGATGTGAAAGAGGAACTGAAAAAGGACCTCAACGAAAGTACCTGGGACTATGACGAGGCCATGGCCGATGTGGCCGCCAGGAAAGAAGCGGCCAATACAGCGGCTGCGGATCTGGTCGATGAAGGTGAGACACAACCTGTCCCTGAGCCTGCTTCTGATCCCGCACCGGAAACTGCCCCTAATCCTCCTTCTGTTGATGCCCCGACTGAGGGGGCAAAGACTTCTGCTGACAAAACCAGCGCAAAGGCCGATTGAATGACTGAAAGTGAAAAAGAGCTGATCGATGAGAGCAAGGCTCCGTTGATCTCGCATTTGATCGAATTGCGCAGCCGATTGATGAAAGCGGTCATTGCTGTCGCTATTGCCTTCCTGATCTGCTTCTTCTTTGCCGCTGATATTTTCAATATTCTGATCATCCCATACGAGACTGCTGTGGGTGAGTCGCGTCAGGTCGAATTGATCTTCACCGCGCCGCAAGAATATTTCTTTACTCAGCTGAAACTGGCTCTGTTCGGGGCCCTTTTCATCGCCTTTCCGATTATTGCCAGTCAGATCTATATGTTTATGGCACCGGGGCTTTATAAGCATGAGCGGCAGGCCTTTGTGCCTTTTCTGATCGCTACGCCGATCCTGTTTGCCATCGGGGCTTCGCTGGTCTTTTTCGTGGTCATGCCGCTGGCGATGCAATTCTTCCTGTCGATGGAGCAGACCGGGGAAGGGGTCGCGCATATTACTCACTTGCCGAAAGTGAGTGAATATCTCGGTCTGATCATGACCCTGATCTTTGCCTTCGGAATGGTGTTTCAGTTGCCGGTGGTGTTGACCTTGCTGGCGCGCGCGGGGCTGGTGGATGCCGAGGGTCTCAAGGCCAGGCGGAAATATGCCGTGGTGGCGACCTTCGTGATGGCTGCGGTTCTGACCCCGCCGGATCCAGTCAGTCAGCTTGGGTTGGCGGTGCCGACGTTGCTGCTCTATGAGCTGTCGATCTGGTCGGTGCGTCTGGTTGAGAAAAGGCGCCTTGAAAAGGAACTGGAAGGCGAAGAATTCTCCAAAGAGTGATTTTTGACTTCGGGCGGCTTGGCCGCCCGTTTTTGTTGGGCAAGATTTCGTTGCGCAAGTGACACAGTTTGTGGGTTACTCGCTTGAAAGTCGGTCCGGTCCTGCGCGGGGGTTGCGTCTTCTGATGCCATTACCTATTTTCGCGCGGCCATCGATCTATCGTCGACTCGGCTTCTTCCTGATTTTCTTGTCAGACTTGATTTGTCTTTTCAGGGTGGAGCCTTGTGACTAAGGTGGCATCGAGTGGGGTGCCGATCATGAGCGCCTCCCATGATTTTGTGACAGTGCAACAAACGGAACTAGTGTCATGTTTGATATCAAATGGATACGCGATAATGCGGAAAGCTTCGATCAAGGCCAGATTGCGCGCGGCGCCGAAGCCTCCTCGTCCCGTTTGATCGCACTGGATGATGCGCGGATTGCCCATATTCAGACCTTGCAGGACGCTCAGCAGCGCCGCAATGCCGCGTCGAAAGAAATCGGCAAAGCCAAAGGGTCTGGCGATGAGGAAAAGGCGCAGGCCTTGATGGCCGAAGTGAGCGACTTGAAAAGCATCATTCAGGAAGGCGAAACCAAGACCCGTGCCTTGCAGGATGAGCTGAATGAAGCCTTGAGTTCCATTCCCAATCTGGCGCTTGATGATGTGCCCGCAGGGGCGGATGAAGAGGACAATGTGCTCCATCACAGCTGGGGCGAGATCCCGCAGATGGATTTCGAGCCAAAGGAGCATTATGAACTTGGCGAGGCCCTCGGGGGCATGGATTTCGAATCTGCTGCCAAATTGTCCGGCTCGCGGTTTGTCGTGCTGAAGGGTCAATTGGCGCGTCTGGAGCGGGCCATTGGCCAGTTCATGATCGATTTGCATGTCAATGAGCATGGCTATGAAGAGACCTCAGTGCCGACATTGGTGCGCTCGGATGCCATGTATGGCACCGGTCAGTTGCCGAAATTTTCCGAAGATGCCTTCCATACCGATGATGACCGCTGGCTCATTCCGACATCGGAAGTGCCGCTGACCAACATGGTGCGCGAGAGCATTCTCGATGCGGATCAACTGCCGATCCGGATGACTGCGCTTTCGCATTGCTATCGCTCCGAGGCTGGCTCTGCTGGCCGCGATACCCGTGGCATGCTGCGTCAGCACCAGTTCGCCAAGGTGGAGATGGTTTCGGTGACCGACGAAGACAGCTCGGTTGCGGAACAGGAGCGGATGTTGGGTTGCGCGGAAGCCATACTGCAAAAGTTGGGCATTCCGTACCGTGTCATGACGCTTTGCTGTGGTGATATGGGCTTTTCTGCTCGTCGGACCTTCGATATCGAAGCATGGCTACCGGGGCAGAATAGCTATCGTGAGATTTCGTCTGTTTCGACCTGCGGTGATTTTCAGGCCCGTCGGATGAATGCCCGCTATCGCGAGCCCGGTGAAAAGCAGATCAAATTCGTGCATACGCTGAATGGATCCGGTGTTGCGGTGGGTCGTTGTCTGATCGCCGTGATGGAAAATTATCAGACTGCCGATGGGTCGATCGTGATTCCGGAGGTTCTGCGACCCTATATGGGTGGCCTTGAAGTGATCAGCGCTTGAGTTTGGTGCGTATCACCTTTGAGACAGTGGCTCGTTTGACGGGCCTTCGAAGTCGCGCACAAGGGGGTGCGCGACCGTAAATTTTGAAGCAATGAGGGAAAGATGCGTATTCTGCTGACCAATGACGATGGTATCAATGCTCCGGGTCTGGACGTTCTGGAGAAGATCGCACGCTCCCTCTCTGATGATGTCTGGATTGTTGCGCCGGAAAGCGAGCAATCCGGTATGTCCCATTCCCTCACGCTGCATGATCCGTTGCGCTTGCGCGAGCTGGGCGACAAGCGCTTCGCGGTGCAGGGTACACCGACAGATTGCGTGATTATGGGTGTTGGGCATGTCTTGCCGGGCAAACCCGATCTCGTCTTGTCTGGCGTCAATCGCGGGCAGAATATGGCCGAAGATGTGACCTATTCAGGCACCGTGGCCGGTGCGATGGAAGGGGCCTTGCTGGGCATTCGTTCTTTTGCACTTAGCCAATCCTATGGCTGGCAGTCAAAGGATGGGGTTGATTGGAGCTGTTCGAGGGAAAAAGGTGCGGATGTGGTGAAAAGCCTGCTCGATCATGACCTTCCGTTCCAGACCCTGCTCAACATTAACTTTCCGGATTGTCATCCCGATGAGGTGAAAGACATTGTCTTCACCAAGCAGGGGCGACGGGATCAGGCTCAACTGACGGTTGAACCGCGGGTCGACACTCGTGGGCAGAGCTATTTCTGGCTCGGCTTTGAAGGTCGCCGGTCTGAACCGAAACCGGGCACCGATCTTTATGCCATCTACAACCAGCAGATCTCGGTGACACCGCTCAAACTCGACCTGACCGATCAGGTTACCCTGGGCAAGCTAGGCTGAGTGTGATCGGGCCTCGTTGTCTTTTTATGATAATGAGGCCTTGTAGGTTGTTTGTGCAATAGCTTGGAATCCTTAGCATTCCGCGTTTGTTGTGCGTTCAATCAATTGACAGTTTTAGATGCATTTTTAAGGGTTTGGAAAGGATACTGAGGTTTAATTGTAGCCAAGCCTGGGGTGTAGTGCGTTTAAAACCGGTGTTGGCATGAACTATTCAGTATTGCGTAAATGTCTCTCAACAACGTCCATTGTTGCTATTGCAGCAATGTTGGCGGCTTGTAGTGGAGATCTCGATCGGCAATGGGGTGACCCCCAGAAACGGGGTTATACGCCCAATCAGAGAACTATTTTTACCAATTCAACCAATCAGGTGCCTGTTCAGACAGCGGTCGCTCAGCCTATGCCGTCTGCAAATGTGCCTGTTCGTCCGGTTATGCAGTCGGCTCCCGTTTATAGCGCACCTCAAACGGTCTATGTGGCGACACCCCCACAGCAGCAGATTGTGACCAATTCAATCCCGAATGCTACGCCTGTGCCGGTCTATTCGCAGCCAATGCCGCCGATTGTTCAGGCAAGGGCGCAACCAGCTCCGGTCCCTGTTGTAAGCAACCGGGTGCCTGTGTCTGTGCCTGTCACGTCTGGTCAAGTGGATTACACGGCCACTGCGGCGATCAAGCCCAATGTGCTTGGTGGACCTCCTGTCGTTGTGTCGCGTTTTGATAGCATGCCAAAGGCAGCGCCGCACAAGAATCAGTCGCGGGTTTCTTCCTATCGCAGGCAGCCTGTCGCCTCTGCGCCTCAGGCGCCCGTGACGGTGCCTGTTGCCTATCAGCCGATGCCACCAAAACCGATGGAGAAAAAGCGCCGCTTCTCGATTTCAAAATTCTTCTCGTTGCCGAAATCATCGCCGAAACCAAAGGCTGTTGATTATCGCTCGACGGCATCGATCCAGCCGCCTGCGGCCATTCAGCCTCCGCCTTCCAAGGCACCTGTGACCAGACAAAATGTTCTGAACCAACAGGGCCTTTCTGCGCCGCGTACCAGCGGTCATTGGACAAGCGCTGGCGGGTCGATGATTACTGCCTTGCCGGGTGATGATATCCAAAGCCTGTCGCGCCGTTATGGTGTGCCCGAGAAAGCCATTGCCGATATCAACGGTCTGGTTGATCAGAGCTTTATCGCACCGGGGCAGCAGTTGATCATTCCTGTCTATCAGCAGGCCCATCTTCAGCCGACACAGCCTGTGCAACAGCGACAGCCGCAGACTCTGGCTCAGAAAAGCTGGCAGTCTCCGACTGCTCAGACCGCCAGCATCCCGACCATGCCGATCGCTTTGCGTGTGCCAAAGGCCAATCCACTGCGTCTGCAGGCCAAAACACCTTATGCCCAACGTATTTCTCGCTATCAACAGCAAGCGAATGCGGAAAACCGGCACATGGTGATGGCCGGAGATAGCTTGAGTGGCATCGCCAGTCGCTATGGTGTGTCGACCCGAGAACTGGCACAGGCCAATGGTCTTTCGACCAACTCGCGTATTCGGATGGGGCAGCGCCTGAAAATCCCGCAAAAGGGTGTTGATTACACCTCTACCGCGTCGATCAATCGTCAGTCCTCTGTCTTGGCGGCTGTTCAGCAGCAGAAACCAAGGGCACCCTTGCGGATATCGAAACTGCCAAAAATCAAGCCACGGTCCATCTCTTCGGCAAAATCGAAGGTGACCCGGCAGAAAGTGGCATCGTTAAAGCAGCCGGTTGGTTTGCCAGATAAAGTCATGTCTGATGCACCGTCAAAACCTTCTGCTAAACGTGTCGCTACCAAAGATCTGCAATTCCGCTGGCCTGTGCGTGGACGGATCATTTCAAATTATGGCCGCAAACGGGATGGCGGTCGCAATGACGGCATCAATCTCGCGGTGCCCGAAGGAACAGCTGTCCGTGTGGCAGAAAGTGGAACGGTCATCTATGCCGGGGACAAACTGAAAGGGTATGGCAATCTGGTTTTGGTCCAGCATAGCAATGGCTATGTGACAGCCTATGCGCATAATGACAGGATCATGGTTAGTAAAGGCCAGCAGGTCCGGCGTGGTCAGATTATTTCTCAGGCCGGTCGGTCCGGGGATGTGGACAGCCCGCAGTTGCATTTTGAATTGCGGATCAAGGGTGATCCTGTGGATCCCGTTCCGTATCTCGTCAGCAGTTGATGCAAGCAAGACTTCATGGCAATAGGGGCGCATATGCGCCCCTTTTTGCGTGAGGGACATTCTGGGTCTGGGGCGGGTTTGCGGCCTCGGTTGCTATGATTGTATGCATGAAAACTCACATATCTGGTTTGACCGGACAGGGTGATAAGGCCGACTATTTGCGGAAATTGGCGGTCCCTCCACACCTGATTGGCGCTTTTTTGGCTGTTCCGATTTCAACAAATATTGAAACCGCCTATAGTTAATGGATAACCGAATCATGTTCACGGCGGAGCATGAGGCGGTCATCGACCTAGTTTGTCAGTAGTTTCGGGTGAGGCCATGTCGAATTCCAGTGCAGCTAAAGAACCCTCGATGGAGGAAATTCTGGCGTCTATTCGTCGCATTATTTCCGACGAGGAAGCTGCCATTAGTCAAGAGAGTGCGCCTGAACCTGAACCGGAAATGCCGGCAGGTGATACCGAGCTGAGTCAGGATGATCTGGACGCGCTGTTTGACAGTCCCACTCCTGAGCCTGCACCAGAGCCAGAGCCTGAGGAAGATCTCGAAATGGACATGGCTGCGGCCATGGCGGCCGAAGCTGACGAACCGGAAGAAGATGTTCTAGAGCTGCAGAGTGATTGGCAGGAGCCCGACATTGTTGAGCCTCATGACGATGACCTGATGTTTGCTGAAAAAGAACCAGAGCCGGAACCTGCCCAGCCTGAAGCGTCTGACTTTGAACAGATGGTTCATGAAACGCTGGAGCAAAA
The DNA here is from genome assembly GCA_963676965.2 of uncultured Cohaesibacter sp. Classification (GTDB taxonomy): domain Bacteria; phylum Pseudomonadota; class Alphaproteobacteria; order Rhizobiales; family Cohaesibacteraceae; genus Cohaesibacter. Next base: position 12,979 of record CAXXSO010000077.1, on the reverse strand, counting down.
GGTGCCCGAAATGCTCAAGGCGAGCATGGAGACCGAACCGACACCAACGGGGCCTTTGCCTGATGTCGGGCGCGGATCACCTTTGGTGTCTGATGAGGTGTCTTCCATTGTCACCAATGCCTTTGGCAATCTGACCCATACGATCCTGTCGAGCAATCCACGCACCATGGAAAATGTGGTCGAGGATATGTTGCGTCCAATGCTCAAGGCTTGGCTTGATCAGAATTTGCCGATCATGGTTGAGCGTCTTGTGCGCGCCGAGATCGAGCGAGTGTCCAGGGGTGAGCAGCATTTTCGCTGATCACCCGGACCAATCTGATTTCTGAGATCCATCTTTCCCTAAATGGGTGCTTTTGCGTCCTTTTTGTGCGTGAAATATGCGTCAGTTGGCGCAAGATTTCGCGCAAACCCCTGCAAATGGTTGACAGGCCGGGGCGGAATGGGATTTACACCTTACCCGAGACTTTTTTGATCAGGCTTGGCTTGTCCCGGCCCGGATCGGACATGTGAGAGACAGGCGAGGGGCTTGCCCCGTTCAATGCCTGCGATATGGAAGTATGATGTTGGAGAAAACATTCGATGCGGCGGCGGTTGAGCCGCGCCTTTATGATGCGTGGGAAGAAACCGGTGCCTTCAAGGCGGGTGCTGGCAAGAAGGACGGGCAGGATAGCTTCTGCATCGTGATCCCACCGCCGAATGTCACCGGTTCGCTCCATATGGGCCACGCGCTCAACAATACCCTTCAGGATGTGATGATCCGCTACCACCGTATGCATGGCAAGGATGTGCTTTGGCAGCCGGGCATGGACCATGCGGGCATTGCCACGCAGATGGTTGTTGAGCGCCAGTTGGCGGCCAACAAGGAGCCATCGCGCCGCGAGATGGGCCGCGAGAAGTTCCTTGAGCGCGTCTGGCAGTGGAAGGGCGAGTCCGGTGGCACCATCTTCAACCAGCTGCGCCGTCTGGGTGCGACCGCTGACTGGTCGCGCGAGCGCTTCACCATGGATGAGGGCCTGTCGAGGGCTGTTCAGAAGGTTTTCATTGAGCTTTACAATGATGGCCTGATCTATCGTGGCAAGCGGCTAGTCAATTGGGACCCGAAATTTGAAACCGCGATTTCCGATCTCGAAGTTGAGAATAAGGAAGTTGACGGCCATATGTGGCACTTCAAATATCCGCTGGCAGGGGGGGAAACCTACACCTACACGGAGAAGGATGAAGACGGCAACATCACCTTCCAGGAAGAGCGCGACTATATTTCGATTGCCACGACCCGGCCTGAAACCATGCTGGGTGACGGCGCGGTTGCTGTTCATCCGTCTGATGAGCGCTATGCTCCGATTGTCGGAAAATTCTGCGAAATTCCGGTTGGTCCAAAAGAGCATCGCCGCCTGATCCCGATCATCACCGACGAATATCCGGATCCTGAATTCGGGTCCGGTGCGGTGAAAATCACCGGTGCGCATGATTTCAACGACTATCAGGTTGCGCGTCGCGGCAATATCCCTTGTTACCGGCTGATGGATGTGAAAGCTGCGCTGCGTGCCGATGGTGCGCCCTATGCGGACTGTTCTGCGCTGGCCGTTTCCATTGCCAAATCCGGTGAGTTGCCGAGCGAGACCGAGGTTGATGCAATCAACCTTGTGCCCGATGAGTATCGTGGTCTGGATCGCTTTGAAGCGCGCAACCGGATTGTTGCTGCCATCAATGCCGAAGGCCTTTGCGTCTTTGCCAAGGATGAAGACGGCACGGAAGTGCCGTATGTTGAAAGCAAGAAAATCATGCAGCCATTCGGTGACCGTTCCGGCGTTGTCATCGAACCGATGCTGACCGATCAGTGGTTTGCCGATGCCAAGACGCTGGCCGAGCCTGCCATTGCGTCCGTGCGTGAGGGTCGCACCAAATTTGTGCCGCAGAATTGGGAAAAGACCTATTTCGAGTGGATGGAAAATATCGAACCATGGTGTATTTCCCGTCAGCTCTGGTGGGGTCATCAGATCCCGGCTTGGTATGGTCCGGAAGAATCTGTCTTTGTTGCCTATAGCGAAGAAGAGGCGATGGAGCAGGCCAAAGCGAAGTTTGGCAAGGACGTGGAGCTGACTCGCGATCCCGACGTGCTCGACACCTGGTTCTCCTCTGCTCTTTGGCCCTTCTCGACCTTGGGCTGGCCGGACAAAACTCCTGAGCTGGAGCGTTATTACCAGACCGACGTGCTGGTCACTGGTTTTGACATCATCTTCTTCTGGGTTGCCCGCATGATGATGATGTCGATGCATTTCATGAAGCAAGAGCCGTTCCATACGGTCTATGTTCATGCGCTTGTTCGCGACGAGCATGGTGCGAAGATGTCCAAGTCCAAGGGCAATGTCATCGATCCGTTGGATCTGGTTGAAGAATATGGCGCAGATGCTGTTCGCTTCACCCTGACGGCAATGGCCGCGCAAGGCCGTGACATCAAACTGGCCACCAGCCGTGTTGCCGGGTACCGCAATTTCGGCACCAAGCTGTGGAATGCAACGCGCTTCACCCAGATGAATGGTTGTGCCCGCGTGGAAGGGTTCGACCCGAACAAGGTCAAGGAAACCATCAACCGCTGGATCGTCACGGAAGTGGCCAAGACTGCGGCTGAAGTGTCCGAGGCAATCGAGACCTATCGCTTCAATGATGCGGCCAACGGGCTCTATCGGTTTGTCTGGAACCTTTATTGTGACTGGTATATCGAGCTGTCCAAACCTGTTCTGCAGGCTGAAGGTGAGAGCGCTGCGAAAGCAGAAACGCAGGCCTGTGCTGCGTGGGTGCTGGATCAGATCTGTTTGCTGCTTCATCCGTTGATGCCATTCATCACCGAAGAGCTGTGGGCTGAAACCGGCAAAACCGGTCCGGCGCGCGATGGCCTGCTGATCCTTGAAAGCTGGCCGAGCTACGACATTGCCGACACGGGTGCGGCTGATGAGATCAACTGGCTGGTCGATGTCATCACCGCGGTGCGTTCGGTGCGGTCGGAAATGAATATTCCGCCTTCAAGCCAGTTGAAGCTGGAAATCGTTGGTGCCAGCGAGGAAACCAAGGCGCGGCTTGCCAATCAGGATGCTGTTCTCAAGCGTCTGGCGCGTGTTGAGGATATCAAGGTCTCTGACGAAGTGCCGCAAGGGGCAGCGCAAGTGGTGGTCAATGAAGCCACGATTGCTTTGCCGTTGGCGGGCGTGATTGATCTCTCCGCTGAAAAGGCGCGCCTCGAAAAAGAGATCGATAAAATCGCCAAGGTTGCGGGCAAATTCGAAGCCAAGCTGGGCAATGAGAAGTTTCTTGCCAACGCTCCGGATCACATTGTCGCCGAGCAGAAAGCAAAACTTGCAGAGCAGAATGCTCTGAAGGCCAAGGTGCAGGAAGCTCTTGAGCGCATCCTTGCCGCTCTGTAGGTTGGCTCTATAAAAGGTCAAAAGCCCCGGTCACTGATGTGATCGGGGCTTTTCTATTGGCGCGGATTTTTGTTGGTAAGCAAGAACCGGGCTGTCTGTTTGTTGATCATTCCCTAGGGTGCTCATCTTGTATCCCACCCTATGAGGAATGACCCCATGACCTTTCAAATCTCCGGATTGAACCCCGATCTGTTCTCCCATCTCTTTTCCCTGTCAGATGACGCCCTCGAACAGCAGGGTATCCAGCGCTGCAAGGTGGATGAGGAGTCTGGAATTCCTGATCGCATCGGGCTGAGAGATCTGGACGCAGGGGAGACGGCTCTCTTGCTGAATTATGAGCATTTGCCCGTCAAGTCTCCCTATCGATCCCGGCACGCCATTTTCATCAGTGAGACGCCGCAAAAGGCAGGCCATTATGTGGATGAGGTGCCTTTGTCTCTGGTTAGTCGGACCATTTCATTGCGTGCCTTTGATGAAGCCGATCACATTATTCAGGCAGACCTCGCCTCTGGTCCGGACATCAAGACAATGATTGAAGCGATGCTGGAAGATCCATCTGTCAGCTATATCCATGCCCATTTTGCCAAGCCGGGCTGTTTTGCAGCGGAAATCCGCCGCGCTTAATGGGCTAAAGCGCGCCATATCGTCAGTCCTTCATCATGGCTTTTAATGGCCTGTCGTCATGAAGGCGACAGGCTGTCAGTCTCTAACCAATCTGGTGCTGAGGATGCTGGACGTTTCAAAGGCGTTCAAGCATAGTCGGCTGATAAAGGATAATATGGTCTTGGATTGAAAGGAAAAAGGTCAATCCAATGCGCAGGTTGCACGCGTGCAGATAGTCAATTCCCAAGGATATTTATGGCTGATCCGATTTCCGATCTTATTCTCCGCGCGGGCTCGCTTTTGCGTCTCTGGTCGGATTGGCACTTGTGACGACCCTGTTCTTTGTTTCTCTTCAAACCCCGGATGCACCAGCCATCGCCCTGACTTCTGCCGTAAGCTTTGCTTCTGCGGACGATCACAAAAATCCAATGGTCGGCGGCGCTGCGATGTATGAAAGCAAGAATATCATCGAAAATGCCGTCAACTCCAAGGATCACGAGACCCCCGTTGCTGCGGTGAAGGCTGCGGGTCTGGTGCAGACTCTTTCCGGTAAAGGACCTTTCACGGTCTTCGCGCCAACCGATGATGCCTTTGCGGCTCTGCCAGCGGGCACTGTCGAAACGCTGCTGAAGCCGGAAAACAAGGATCAGTTGACCAAGCTTCTGACCTGTCACGTTGTCGCAGCCGATGCGATGTCTGATGCCATCATGAAAATGGTTGATGATGACAAGGGGGCTCACCCGGTCAAGACGGTTGGTGGCTGTCCCTTCACGGCGATGTATGATGGTGACACCATCATGATCAAGGACGGGCAGGGCAATGTGGCCAACGTTACCATTGCCGATGTTGAGCAGTTCAACGGCGTCATTCACGTGATCGACAAGGTGCTTTTGCCTGCATCGTAATTCGAGCATGATCAATCGGCCGGACATGCTTGCATCTCCGGTCGATGCTGATCTCTGAGCTGTTTAAGTCCTCCAAATTCTCACGGAGACCACAATGAAAAGACGCATCGTTCTTCTATCTGGAGCTATGGCGCTGGTTGGCCAGGCTGTCATGAGTTTCGAGCCTCAAAGTGGAACATGACCGACGGTTGGGCGGACGCTAGCGCAGCTTTACGCCCTTTTCGCCTGCCAGATCCTGAATGAATTGCCAGGCGACGCGACCCGAGCGCGAGCCGCGGGTTGTGGCCCATTCCAGAGCTGCGGCGCGTAAGGCACTTGGCTCGACTTCAATGCCATAGTCGGCAACATAGCCATTGACCATGGCCAGATAGTCATCTTGCGAGCAATTGTGGAAGCCGATCCACAGGCCGAAGCGATCGGACAGGGAAACCTTCTCCTGCACGCTTTCGCCGGGATTGATCGCCGTTGATTTTTCATTTTCGATCATGTCGCGCGGCATCAGGTGCCGGCGGTTGGACGTTGCATAAAAGAGCACATTGTCCGGACGGCCCTCAATGCCTCCGTCCAGTACGGCCTTCAGTGACTTGTAGGCATTTTCTCCGCTGTCGAAGGACAGATCGTCGCAAAAAAGAATGCAGCGCTCCGAGCGTTCGCGCAGGCGATTCATCAAAATTGGCAGGCTTTCGATATCTTCGCGGGCAATTTCAATCAGCTTCAAACACTTGTCTTTGGCCGCTTGCGCATTGACCGCTGCATGGCAGGCCTTGACCAAGGATGACTTTCCCATGCCGCGCGCGCCCCACAGAAGCGCATTGTTGGCGGGCAGACCCTTGGCGAAGCGCTGGGTATTTTCCAGAATGATGTCCCGATTGTGGTCAATGGCTTTCAACAGGCCAATATCCACCCGGTTGACCTTGTGCACTGGCTGGAGATAGGCAACCGGGGTTGCATGCCAGATGAAAGCGTCTGCGGCGCCAAGGTCCGTTTTGGGCGTTTCAGGTGGTACGGCACGGTCGATCGAGATGTGGATTTTCTTCAGCAGTTTGGCGATTTTTTCAAGCTCGTTGGCGGACATGGAAGGAAAGGCTCCGTGATTGGCGTCCCAAGCCGCGGAAAAGGTGGCAAAAAACGGAAGGAACCGCCTGTTGCCTCTTTCATCTTGTGCAAAGGATCATTATGTCTAGCCCTTGATTAGCAGAGTTGGATATGGCGTTGCAAACCGTTCAGATGACGTTTGCAAACTCTTTGCAAAGTGCTTTTGGATCGCTATAGTCCGCTCGACCCCGTTACCGACCAATTTACTGGTCCAACATATCCCCGGAATGTACCCGATGGGTGGGTACACACCGCAAAGGAGGCCTCAATGGACGCGCAAATTCTGCAACTCCTGCCGTTTGTCCTGATCTTCGTGATCATGTATTTCCTGATCATCCGTCCGCAGCGTCAGCAGATGAAAAAGCATGCTGAAATGGTGGCTAATGTGCGCCGCGGAGACACCATCGTGACCAGCGGTGGTCTGGTGGGCAAGATCACAAACGCGACCGAAGGCGACGAAGTCGTCGTTGAATTTTCCGAAGGCGTGAAAATCAAAGTGGTCCGCAAGTCCATTGCAGAAGTTCGCTCCAAGACTGAGCCTGCTGGCAAAGCCTGATTGACTCAGCCAAATTCATTTCAAGTCGCACCCGGTTCTTGCCGGGTGCTCTGCCTATAATGGTAGGATAGCCGCATGCTACATTTCGCCAAATGGAAGGTGGGACTGGTCCTGATCACTGTGATCATGGGCATCCTGTTTTCCCTTCCCAATCTCTTTTCCGAGAAATTCCTCAAAGACTCGATGCCAGGCTGGCTGCCATCCGGTAAGTTGGTACTCGGCCTTGACCTTCAGGGCGGGGCTCATATCCTGCTGCAGGTTGAGGAACAAGGTGTCATCAAGGAACGTCTCGAGGTTCTGCGAGGCGATGTCCGCTCCCAGCTCCGCGAAGACAAAATCGGCTATAGAGGCCTTGCTATCAAAGACGGCGCGGTTCAGGTGCGCATTCGCGATCTTGGCGATTTGGAAGCTGCCCGCAAGAAGCTTCAGGAACTTGTTCAGCCCATCACTTCGTCCATCCTGTCGGGTGGCGGTGCGATGGAGACGACGCTTGAGTCCAACGAAGACGGCCTGTTCCGCCTCAGCCTGACCGAAGAAGGCATTTCCTCGCGCGTTTCCAACGCGGTCGCGCAGTCGATCGAGGTGATCCGTCGCCGCGTCGATGAGCTTGGTACCACCGAGCCATCGATCCAGCGTGAGGGGTCCAATCGCATTCTGGTTCAGGTTCCTGGACTGCAAGATTCTGATCGCTTGAAGAAAATTCTCGAATCCACCGCGAAACTCACGTTCCGCATGGTGGATACATCAATGTCGCCCGAGACTGCGCTTCAGACCCGTCCGCCACTTGATTCCGAAGTGTTGTATGAAGCGCAGGATCCGCAAAACCCTCTGCCGCCAGAACAGCGCACGCCTTATCTGGTCAAAAAACGGGTTTTGATTTCCGGTGACGAGCTGGATGATGCACAGCCGACCTTTGACCCACAGACCAACGAGCCGGTCGTGTCCTTCCGCTTCAACACGTCCGGTGCTACAAAATTTGCCCGCGTGACCGAGCAGAATGTCGGGATGCCATTCGCGATTGTGCTGGATAACGAGGTTATTTCCGCTCCGTCCATTCGTGAGCCGATCCGTGGTGGGTCTGGTGTCATTTCCGGTTCCTTCACTGTCGATAGCGCCAATGATCTGGCCGTTCTGATGCGCGCCGGTGCGTTGCCTGCGGACCTGACCATCATTGAAGAACGCACGGTTGGTCCGGGCCTTGGCAAGGACTCGATTGCAGCAGGTGAAACAGCTGGTCTTGTCGGTGCGATGGCGGTTGTGGTCTTCATGTTGATCAGCTATGGCCTGTTTGGTGTGTTTGCCAACATTGCCCTTGTGGTCAATGTGGGCATGATCATCGGTGTTCTGTCTGGCTTGGGTGCCACGCTGACCTTGCCGGGTATTGCCGGTATCGTGCTGACCGTTGGTATGGCGGTGGATGCGAACGTGCTGATTTACGAGCGCATTCGTGAAGAGAATAACTTCGGGCGTTCGACCATCGCGGCAATCGATGCCGGTTACAGTCGGGCTCTTGGCACCATTCTCGATGCTAACATCACGACCTTTATTGCGGCGATTATTCTGTTCTCGCTTGGCTCCGGTCCTGTGCGAGGCTTCGCAGTGACGCTCGCTGTCGGTATCGTGACGACCGTCTTCTCCGCTTTCACCTTCAACCGCTTGCTGGTGGCGACATGGGTCAAGGCCCGTCGTCCTGCCAACCTGCCAATTTGATCCAACGGAGAGACTGATATGAAACCGCTTCGATTTATTCCGGATGGTACCCATATCCCGTTCATGAAAGATCGGTTCTGGAGCTTCCCACTCTCCGGCACGCTGGTGATCGCGTCCATTGTCCTTTACTTTATTTTCAACCTCAATTTCGGCATCGACTTCAAGGGTGGCACACTGATTGAAGTTAGAACCGCTGAACAGGTTGCCGATATCGGGGACATGCGCGGTAAACTTGACGCCCTTGGTTTGGGGGATGTGGAAGTGCAGGAATTCGGGTCACCCGATACTGTTCTGATCCGTGTTGAAACCCAGGAGGCCGGTGAAGAAGGCCATGAGCAAGCCCAGCAGAATGTGGTGACAAAGGTCAAGGAAACCCTTGGCAATACGGTTGAATATCGCCGTGTCGAGGTTGTCGGTCCACGTGTTTCCGGTGAGCTTGCAAGTGCTGGATCGATTGCCGTCATCTCGGCTCTGTTTGCCGTGCTGGTCTATATCTGGTTCCGTTTCGAGTGGCAATTTGCGCTTGGCGCCGTGGTTGCTACCTCGCATGACGTGATCCTGACCATTGGTGTCTTTGCCTTGCTGCAAATGGAGTTCAACCTGTCCACCATTGCTGCTGTCTTGACCATTGTGGGCTACTCGCTCAACGATACGGTGGTGGTCTATGACCGCATCCGCGAGAATTTGCGCAAATACAAGAAGAAGCCTTTGCCCGAGGTGCTCGACCTGTCGATCAACCAGACCCTGTCTCGCACCTTGTTGACCTCGTTGACGACCCTTCTGGCGCTCGGCTCGCTGTATTTCCTCGGAGGTGAAGTGATCCGGTCGTTCACTTTTGCCATGATCTGGGGTGTGTTTGTCGGTACCTATTCGTCGATCTTCATCGCAGCTCCGTTGCTGATCTTCCTCAATCTGCGGCAAGAACAGGTAATGGCACCATCGGAAACCGATGACGCTGGCAATGTGACGGCGTCTTGATCCGATGGTCTTCAAATGGCTGAAGGGCACCAAAGACAAGCCCGAACCAAATCAAATATCGCACGCCGGGCAGGGGGATACTCCGCCCGGCGTTGTGCCTCTTGGGGATGGCAGAATCGAAAATGCTGTCGCCTTGGCTGCTGGTATCGAGATGGTCGATGCCTTCTATCCCGGTCGCGATCCCATCGAATATTACGGCAATGGTGGATTTCGGTTTGGCGACATGTCCCATCAGGGCGCGTTGATGTTCCTGCCAAGCGGAACCCGGCGCTGGGACTTACCCAATGGAGATCGGCTTGTCGCTGAAAGCTTTGCCAAGGTGCTGGCGGAAAAGGATGATATTGAAATCCTGCTGATTGGCACAGGGGCTCAGATCAAACCGCTTGATCCGGCTCTTGCCGGGCACTTGCGTGATGAAGGTTTGAAACTGGATGTGATGGATACTGGCGCTGCGGTTCGCACGCTGAATATCCTGCTATCTGAAGACCGCGCCGTCGCTGCCGTGCTGTTGCCGGTCGATTGACCCGCGCACAATTCATGAGGGATTGCCAGCATGACGGACCAGCAAGATGATTTTGCCTTTTGCCAGTCTGAATTAAGGCGGCTTGACCCCGTTCGTCACTTTGCCGGTTTGACCGCGCCGCAAACCCGTCGCGCCGACTTCCTGGCCTTCCAGACTTTTCTTGCAGATGTTGCCGCGATCCCCAAGCGGGTCAGTGAACCCGCGATGGGAGAAATTCGCCTGACATGGTGGCGGGATATTGTTGCTGAGTCAGACGCGAAGGACAGCGTGGGTTGTGGTGGGACAAATATTGGCCCGGTGGCGTCTGTCTTGAAACAAATCCAGCATCACTATGCTCTGCCCAAGGCGCGCTTGGAGCCGATCATCGAATCGCGGCGGTTTGATCTCTATAATGATCCGATGCCGGATATGGCGCATTTCGAGACCTATGCAGGAGAAACAGAAGCGTTAGCCATGTTGCTGTCGGCGCAGATTCTTTGTGCTGAAGGTGCGTATGATTTGTCAGACCTGTGCGGCCATGGGGCAATGGCAATTTGTTTGGCCCACCATCTGTTTGACTGGCCACGGAATGCGGAGCGGCAAAAACTCTTCCTGCCTGCTGATGCCTTCGCCGAACATGGATTGACGCAAAAAGACCTGCTTGCAGGTGCATCGGAAGCCAAGGTGACCTCGAGCATTCTGGCTCTTGCTACGGTGGCCGAGATGCATCACCAAAAAGCGATGGAGGCGTTGCACAGCCTGCCCAAGTCGGTTCGCTCTCAACTTGCCCCCGCCTTTTTGCGGCTTGCTCCCGCCAAACTGATGATCAAGAAACGCAGGAAGCAGCCCATGGGGCTGCTTCGATTGGCCAATTGGCGCTGTTACTGGTCGATTTGGCGGCTTGCCGCTTCGCTTTGATGCGTCTGGGGCTATGCCTGCTTTAGCCAATCTTTGACATCTTCCAGCGCCCGTTTTGTCATGGCCTTTTTCTTGGACAATTGCTTTTCCGGTCCACGCATTTTCGAGCCATCTTCGCGGCGGCGTGCAAACTCGACCAGTGGGAAGAGGCCGAAATTGACATTCATTGGCTGGAAAGAGCGCTGGCCGCCATTGGAGTCAATGAGATGACCGCCTGTGATATGACCGAGCAAAGCGCCAAAGGCGGTGGTCTCGGGTGGTGGCGGCAGGTCGCGGCCGGCGAGTTCTGCTGCAATGAAACGACCGGCCAGAAGGCCGATGGCTGCCGATTCCACATAGCCTTCGCAGCCGGTAATCTGACCGGCAAACCTCAGATGGGGCAGGGACTTCAAGCGCAGGCTTTGGTCGAGCAGCTTGGGAGAATTGAGGAATGTGTTCCTGTGGATGCCGCCAAGGCGGGCAAATTGCGCCTCTTCCAGCCCCGGAATCATCCGGAAGACGTCTGCCTGCGCACCATATTTCATCTTGGTCTGAAAGCCGACAATGTTGTAGAGCGTGCCGAGCTTGTTGTCCTGTCGCAGCTGCACCACCGCATATGGGTCGGTGTCCGGGTCGTGCGGATTGGTCAGGCCTACCGGTTTCATCGGGCCATAGCGTGGGGTATCGATGCCGCGTTCGGCCATCACCTCGATGGGCAGACAGCCATCGAAATATTTGGCTTTTTCTTCCCATTCCTTGAATTCTGCTTTTTCCGCTTCCAGCATGGCGGCGATGAAGGCCTTGTATTCGGCTTCGTTCATGCCGCAATTGACATAGTCCGCGCCTGTGCCAGAGGGACCGATCTTGTCATAGCGGGATTGGAACCATGCCTTATCCATATTGATGGAATCAAAATGGACGATAGGTGCGATCGCATCATAAAAGGCCAGCGATTCCTCGCCGGTTGCTGCCAAAATTGCCTCGGACAGGTTTTTCGATGTCAACGGACCGGTGGCGATAAGGCAAGGGCCATCTTCGGCTGCGGGAAGGGCATCGATTTCGCCACGCTCCAGCGTGATCAGCGAGTGATTGGATAAGCGCTCGGTGACCGCTTCGGAAAAAGCTTCCCGCGCTACTGCCAGAGCACCGCCTGCTGGCACCGCATTGGCATCGGCTGCAGAAATGATCAGGGATTGGGCTTCGCGCATTTCCTGATGCAACAGGCCCACAGCGTTGGCTTCATGGTCGTCGGAGCGGAACGAGTTGGAGCAAACCAACTCGGCACAATGATCGGTCACGTGCGCGTCGGTCGACCGCATGGGGCGCATTTCGTGCAAAATCACGGGCACGCCATGATTGGCCAATTGCCAGGCGGCTTCCGACCCTGCGAGGCCTGCTCCGATGATCCGAACGGGTTTTGTGACTTGCATGATCTGCCAACACTCCAAATAGATATATAATGGTTGGGAAAGTGCGCTTTCCTATCACTCTTCGGCTGAAAGTCAAAGCCTGTCTTGATCTTGCTTGCAGAAAGGAAGTGGTTGGTTGGAGGCGCATAAGGGGGCTGGCAGCTGGTAGAATGGTCAACAATTCTGTTTGGCATTCCCTTTGGGCAGTGATACATGATGATACGCGACACAGCCGACCGGAGCCGACTCATTCATATCATGACCCGTTTCAGAGCCATATCTTTTGCATGCCTTGTCGGCGGATTTTCAACCATGCTGGCCGGGTGCCAGACTCAAAGCACCAGTTCACTGGATGATTGGTCATCGCGCATGAGTTATCGTGCGCCGAGCAAAGCTCAGATCTACATTTGCCACGCTTTCGGTTGCAAGTTGAAATATCGCTTTCAGCCGAAGAAGGAAGATCTCGCCAAGGTGAAGGCCATTCTGGCGCAGGGTAAATCAAGCCCCGAAGCTGAGCTGAAAGCGATTGGCAAGGCTGTTCAGTGGTTCGAGATAAGGGTTGGGCCTGCCGTTGGATCGGATAAGGATCTTGGTGGGCTCGATATGGTCAATTCCGGTGTTGCGGGGCAAATGGATTGCATCGATGAAGCCAGCAACACGACATCCTATCTTGCCTATGCCGAGAAAAATGGGCTGCTGAAATACCACACGGTGCTTGCACCTGTGGCGCGCGGTTTCTTCCTTGATGGTCGCTATCCTCATGCAACGGCGGTGGTGATGGATAAAGACAGTGGTGAACGCCATGCTGTTGATAGCTGGCGCCATGACAATGGTGTCCTGCCGATCATCAAGCCGCTGAAAGCCTGGTATCAGGAAACTCCATCCCGGCGAGCCAGTTAGCTCGC
>CAXXSO010000076.1:0-6427 GCA_963676965.2 uncultured Cohaesibacter sp. | reverse complement strand
GACCAGCCGGTGGTAAGAGCCGTTGGCCTCCATTAACTGACTATGGCTGCCGCTTTCAGCAACCTCCCCACCATCAAGCACGAGGATCAGATCTGCTTTGCGAATGGTGCCAAGACGATGGGCAATGGTGATCGCGGTTCGGTCTTCCAGCAAATGGCTGAGCGCCTCGGTGATCTTGCCCTCTGTTTTCCGGTCCAGATGGGCCGAGGGCTCATCAAGCAGAACCAAGGGCGCGTTGCGCAACAGGGCGCGTGCAATGGCAATTCGCTGAATTTGACCGCCCGATAGCCCAACGCCTTTTTCCTGCATCAGGGTGTCATAGCTCTCTGGCAGTGCGGCAATGAAATCATGAATGTCCGCCTGCCGAGCCGCCTTGATGATGGCGTCCATCGGCGCGTCCGGGCATCCATAGCGGATCGCGTCGGCAATCGAGCCGGAAAAGAGCGTCGGTGTTTGCGGCAGATAGCCAAGCTGCTGGCGCCAAAGGTCCATCGGCAGATGGGACAGATCCACGCCATTGACCAGAATGCGGCCTTCGGTCGGCTGGATCAGCCCAAGCAGCAAATCAAGGATTGTGCTTTTGCCCGAACCCGATGGCCCAACCAAAGCCAGCTTTTGCCCGGGGGCAAGCACAAAGGACACGTCCCGCAGAGCCATCGTGCCATCATCATAGGCAAATCGCACATGTTCAAAGGCCAAGGATAGGCCCGCCTTGTATGGATCAGGGATGGATGCCGTTGCGGGCTCTTGCGCCTCTTTTGCGTCCATCAGATCAACAAATTGTTCGGCTGCGCCAACCGCTTCCATCCGGGCATGATAATGGCTGCCCATCTGGCGCAGCGGCAAATAGAAATCCGGCGCCAGCAACAGCACATAAAAGCCGTCATAAAAGCTCATTTCCCCATAAAGCAGACGAAAGCCGATAAAGACCGCGATGATGGCAATGGAAATGGTGGCGAAGAATTCCAGCACCAGCGAGGACAGAAAGGCAACGCGCAGCACGCTCATGGTGGTGCGACGATAGTCATCGGCCATCCGCGACACGCTTGCGGCCTCGCGCCGGGAGGCGTTGAACCATTTGAGCGTCGTCAGTCCCTGAATCATGTCAAGGAAATGTGCTGACAGGACAGCCAGTTTGCGCCATTGCTTCTGGTTGAGTTTTTCCGTGCCCTTGCGGGGGGGGGGGCCGGGGGGGGGGGGGGGGTCTGTGGGTGGTACGGTGATCTGTGGGGGGGCAGGGGGTCGGGGGGGGGGGGGTCCCCCAAGGCCGACAACCAGTCGCGCACCAAAGTCACCATCAGAATGGCAACAGGCAACAGGACCATCATCACCATGGCGGGCAAATAGCGGGCGAAATACCCCTCCAGCGCCTCGATGCCTTCGGTCAACATGGTGACCTGATTGCCAGTCGCGCTGTCGCCTTCGCGGCTGCGGATCGGTCCTTTGGCAATCAACCGTTTGAGCAGCCGCCCGCGCAGATCATGCTTGAGATCAATCGCCGCATGCAGCGCCAGTCGCTCCGCGCCATAGGAAAGAAAGGCTCGTGCCAGAAAGAGCAATGGCAACAGGCAAAGCGGCACGATAACGTCCGAAAGACCCGCCGCTTTGGTCAGTATATCGGAAATGATGCTGGCAATCATCCCCATCTGGCCGATCAGCAACAATCCGCTCATGCAGCTCAAAGCGATTGACCTGCGGATTGGATGTTCGATCCGTTTGGCTTCGCGCTTGAGATAGCGGGAGAGATTGGCTTTGGACATCAAGGGCAGCTCGCATTATTGAAGAAAAAGGCCGGTGGGCGAGAAATGTCCACCGGCCAAATCGGTAGGGCGGTAAGGTCAGGCCTCTTCGGCCTTTCCTTCGTCATTGAAGCTGTCTTGGGCTTCGTACCACATGACATTGATGATGCCGATGGAAAGGGCCGCTGTCAGCCCCAGAATCCAGGCGAAATACCACATAGTCTGTCTCCTTTATCCTAGAGGCTTAATAAGCCGAATGCGAACGGGCTTCGATTTCTTCCAGCGTCACCCGGCCCCACATGCGCACATAACACCAGATGGTGTAGCTGAGCACGATCGGCACGAAGATCACTGCCGCCCAG
Source organism: uncultured Cohaesibacter sp. (assembly GCA_963676965.2). Taxonomy (GTDB): domain Bacteria; phylum Pseudomonadota; class Alphaproteobacteria; order Rhizobiales; family Cohaesibacteraceae; genus Cohaesibacter. Next base: position 4,326 of record CAXXSO010000076.1, on the reverse strand, counting down.
AACATCACCGTCAGGGTGAGGTGGCTGGATGGTGCGTCCCAGATGGTCAGTGACGATACCGGGTCACTGATCGATGGCATGATGAAGGGGAACATCGACAGACCGGCTGTCGAAATGATACCCGCCATGCCAAAGGCGCTGAAGGTAAAAGGCAAAGCCACCCCGACCAATCCGGCTCATCAGAGCCATCATCAGCGGCGCGAAAATGCCCAGAGCTGGAGCCAGCATGGCAATCGGATAATCCTGATAGATATTGAACAGGGCACCCCGCTTGCATGGCCACTTCCTTGGCCAGTGGGTTAGGAAGCGCATCGAGCGGTGGCTGGCTGACAATGACGAAATAGTCGAAATTGCCAATCCAGATCCATAGGCCAGCCAAGGCGAACAGAGCACTGGTAGCAACCCCGAGAACCATACCCATGGTTTGGGCACGCTTGGCAATCGACAGATCTGCGCGCATTTGCAACCATGTCGAGCCGTGTCCGGTCAACATCGCAACCGAGACAAGCCCCGCCAGAATGGCAAATGGATTGAGCAACGGCAGCAAGGCCCAGATGAAGCTTGCATCGTAGCTGACCCGCAGGAATTCATCCAGATGGAAGGTAACCCCTTGCAACAGATTGCCAAAGGCCACACCAAAAATCAGCGATGGAATGAAACCACCGGCAAACAGGCCCCAGTCCCATGCATTGCGCCATTTTAGATTGTCGATCTTCGAGCGATAGTCAAAGCCGACTGGCCGGAAGAAAAGAGCAAACAGCACAAGCAGCATGGCCAGATAAAAGCCGGAAAAAGCCGCAGCATAAACGGCAGGCCAAGCAGCAAAGATCGCCCCGCCTGCGGTGATGAACCAGACCTGGTTGCCATCCCAGTGCGGTCCGACCGTATTGATGATGATGCGGCGTTCTGCATCATTCTTGCCGAGGAATGGCAACAGATTGCCAACCCCCATATCCATGCCATCGGTGATGGCAAACCCGATGAGCAACACACCCACGAGCGCCCACCAGGCCAGTTCTATCAGTACTTCATAATCAAGTAGCATCTCTATGGTCCTTCTCAAAGCCCATCATTCGGCAGGTGCCAGAGGGGAGTGGTCATATTGCTCATGGTGATAGCGGCCCGTATGCAGGGCACTCGGCCCCAGACGTGCAAATTTCACCATCAGCCACATTTCGATGACCAGCAGGAAGGTGTAGAAGGCGAGGAAGCCGACAAGCGAGAAGATCAGATCGTTGATCGTCAGGCTGGAAGCGGCAAGGAAGGTTGGCAGAACCTCACCAATCGCCCATGGCTGGCGACCATATTCGGCCACGAACCAGCCAAGCTCACAAGCGAGCCATGGCACGGGGATGGACAAGACGAGAATGCGCAACAGCCACCGCTTTTCCTCGATAACCCGTTTGGCATTGTAATAGAAAGACAGGCCGAACAGGAACAGCATCATGAAGCCGAAGCCAACCATGATGCGGAAACTCCAGAAGAGATAGGGTACGGAAGGGATCGAATCATCGACCGCCGCCTTGATCATCTCTTCGCTTGCTTCCATCGGGTTGTCGGTATAGCGCTTGAGCAACAGGCCATAGCCAAGATCGATCTTATGCTCATTGAACTTTGCCTTGGTCTCTTCCGACTTGTCGCCAGCGCGAAGCTTGGTCAGATAGTCATAGGCGATCATGCCCGAGCGGATCCGCACTTCATGTTGCTTTTTCAGATCGACGATGCCGGTGACCTGTTTATTGAACGAGCGCGTGGCAATCAACCCCATGGCCCACGGGATCTGAACCGCATAATCAACCCGCATTTCCTTGTCGTTCGGGATACCGATGACATTGAAGGCGGCAGGTGCCTCTTCAGTATGATATTCCGCTTCGATGGTCGCCAGTTTCACCTTTTGCACATCGCCCAGCTCGTATCCGGACTCGTCGCCCAAAACAATGACCGACAGAGACGCAGCAAGACCGAAGCCCGCAGCAACCGAGAAGGACCGCTTGGCAAAGGCCAGATCGCGGCCTTTAAGGATATACCACGCAGAAATGCCAATCACGAACATTGAGGCCGTGACATAGCCCGCGGCAACCGTATGCACGAATTTCACCTGTGCGACAGGGTTGAAAACAACTTCAGCGAAGTTGGTCATTTCCATGCGCATGGTTTCGGCGGAGAATTCAGAGCCTGCCGGATTTTGCATCCAGCCGTTGGCAACCAGAATCCACAAGGCCGAAAGGTTCGAACCAAGAGCGGTAAAGAAGGTCACCGCCAGATGCTGGCGCTTGGAAAGCTTGTCCCAGCCAAGGAAGAACAGGCCGACAAAGGTCGATTCAAGGAAGAAGGCCATCAAGCCTTCGATCGCCAGCGGCGCGCCGAACACGTCGCCGACATAGTGCGAATAGTAGGACCAGTTGGTGCCGAACTGAAATTCCATCGTCAGGCCGGTGGTCACACCCAGGGCAAAGTTGATACCGAACAACTTGCCCCAGAATTTGGTCATATCTCGATAGACCTCTTTGCCGGTCATCACATAGACCGACTCCATGATCACGAGAATCCATGTCAGACCCAGAGTGAGGGGCACAAACAAAAAAGTGATAAAGCGCAGTGGCGGCAAATTGCCAGCGCGAAAGGTCGACGAACAGATCGTCATAAATGAGTTCCATGACAGCTCTCTTGGTGATGCTGTATCAGCGGGACAGGATCGCCCCGGCAAGTGAGATGACGGGACGGTGGCGTGCGAAAACTGGAAGGATCGTCAGGAAAGGGGCGGTGCGCGGGTGGCTCCAGCCCGGGGAGATAGTTTCCGACCTGCCCTCTCGTTTTCTGGCAATACCCGCTTATAAGGGATCGACAGGGAAACGTGCAAGGCGATCGGATGCGCGATGCTCAAGAGGCCATAGTCGGCAACGCCAGAGACACACAGGGCACAGAGCGTTCCCTCTGCCAGCTTGGATGGACTGCCTGACCTTTCGGGCGACAGGATGTTACCCTCTGCGGTGCAGATCGACCAGATCGCCGCTTCATTTTCAACTGGTCCGCCCAGTGCGTGCGCACTGCTGGCCAGATGCAACCCCGCAAACACCACCTGCAGCCACATCGCCAACAGCGCCCAGCCGACGGAAACCCGGCGGGGCTTGCGACGCGAAGGCGTCTTCAGACGTTGGGTTGAGGGGGTCAGCATGCAGGATCCGATGAAAATACAAAAAAACACGTATATTTAAACAAGCATAAAAAACTCCTGTTTAACAAGATCAAAAAGTCCAAGTGAGACAACCAGTCGCAACTGACCCCCCAAGATACACACCGAGCCTTGCGCCACATGCGCAACTGACCCGTGTCAATTGCACGGCTCACATCCGGTCAAACACGGATGACGCTGCGTGCTGAAGGTGATTGTATTGAAGGCTGGAAAGTGCAGAAAAAGAAAAATATAACAAATAGTTAGGCTGATATCAAAGAGCGGAAATGCTTGATAAATCCTGCATCCAAAAGCAGGAAAATGATCCTTCTGCCCCCTCAAAGGTCGCGCAGCAGGCCAAACAGTTGATACAGGTCAACTTCCCGCTTCGACAAATGCTCCTAAGCTTTATACGACCAAAGCATAGGGAGGGTCGACGCAGTGCGATTGAATTGCGCGAACAGTATGCCATGGCCACCATAACAATAGACAGCCAAATCTAGTTTCTCATCCGTTATCCGATACAAATCGTCTGAGCCGTGTTTCAGCCGATCAAGACCAGATCAAAATCAGATCACGACCAAATTTGTATCGATTTAACAGGCGTCTTATTCTTTTACGACAGACCCTCGAAGGGGAGATTGCTCCTGCTGCGGCTGTCGACGGTGGAGCAAATGGACCAGAAAGTTTCCAAACAACCGGTATTCCCGGGTATTTCAACTGTCATTCACGGCAATGGCGCCATCGCGCAAGTGATGGGCCAGGTATGTGGCGGGGTGATTGGTTATCCGATCACGCCTTCAACCGAAATTGCTGAATTATACGAATCGTTCCGCGCAGGCGGCGGTGTCAATATATGGGGCCGACATCCCTTCTTCTTTGAACCGGAAGGCGAACATTCCGCCCAATCCGGCGCATTGGGTGCAGCCCTCACCGGGGGGCAGTATATTTCCAACGCTTCCTCATCGCAGGGTGTGCTCTACGGACTTGAGTCCCATTATGTAACCGTCGGCAAGAAAGTCGGCGGTTTTGTCATGCAGGTGGCAGCCCGGTCCGTCTCCCGCCATTCTCTCAATGTGATGGCTGGCCACGATGATGTTTATGCCCTGCTGCAATCAGGCTACACCATCCTGTTCGGATCCAACCCGCAGGAA
>CAXXSO010000075.1:0-235455 GCA_963676965.2 uncultured Cohaesibacter sp. | reverse complement strand
GTATATAGCGGCCCACAATTGCCAGATTGGACGGTGCATCTTCCGGTGAGGGTTTTTCGATCATCCCTTTAACCCGCACCACATTGTCCTCTATTTCCTGGGCGTCCAGGATGCCATATCTGTCCGTCTGATCCTTGGGAATCTCCATAACTGCCACAAGACTGGCCCTTAAACGGTCAAACCGGTTGATCATCTGGGACAGCACGGGTACCTTGGATTTAATCAGATCATCGGCCAGCAGAACGGCAAAGGGTTCATCCCCCACAATATCCCTGGCACACCAGATGGCATGCCCCAGTCCCCGGGGTTCATGCTGACGGGTGTACACAATGGTACCCGTGGGGGGGTACCAGTTTCTGTATCTGGCCCAGGGCCTCATCCTTATGTTTGTTTTTCAGGGTCATTTCAAGTTCAAAGGATCGATCAAAATGATCCTCCAGGGCTTTTTTCCCCCGACCGGTGACAAAAATAATCTGTTCAATACCTGCGGCAAAAGCCTCCTCCACAGCATATTGAATGATGGGTTTATCCACAACCGGGAGCATTTCTTTAGCCATGGCTTTGGTTGCAGGCAGAAATCTGGTGCCAAGCCCTGCAACGGGGAATACCGCTTTTCTGATTTTCATTATGTTCTCCGTCCAATGGATGAATATTTCATAGAAGCAGATGCCCACCATCCGCTCATTTTTCAGTTTTCCGATGGCAAAGCAATTGCTCCACCGGCTATTAACTGCAAACCTGGGACACAGGCATTTTTGCAATATGCACTGTCGGCATCATTTCATCAAGGGCTTTTTTGGGGGAGAAAGGTATCATGTGAGCGCTGGCAGATGTTGTAAGCAGGCCCAGAATTTCATTGGATGATCAACGTTCAGGCCTGCCCCGATCCCGGATCCCCATAAGTTTTCAAGAGGACAATGGGGAGCAGGCCTGATTTTTCAGTGCTGACAGGGTGAGTTGGGATCATGCCCACAGGCATTTTCACCGGTAACCAGGGTTTTTTCAAGATAGGCCATTACAAGGGTTTCCGGTGCTTCGACTGGTGCTCCGGTCACCACATCAATATTGGCCTGGGCAAAAAGTTGTTTTGGCCATCTGACCCATTCCACCGGTGATAATCACATTTACCCCTTTTTCATGCAGCCATTTGGGCAAGACCCCGGGTTCATGGGGAGGGGGTTCAAGCACTATGGTGTCAGTAATTTTTCCATCTTCCACATCCATGATACAAAATTCCCTGCAGTGGCCGAAATGCGTGGTAAGTTTACCCATTGCCATTGGTATTGCAAATTTCATCTTCGATATCCTTTCATTTCTTTTGTAGTAATACGCATGGCAGTGACACCTGCCATAATGAAAATTAAAAATCAAATTATTACGAATAGTTGTGTTCAACTATATAAAACATCAATATTGGGCTGCAGACACTGCAAACAGTGAAACCATGGAAATATACAACCCAGAGGGAATTTCATTTAAACCCAATGCCCTTCCACGTTAGGACCACCGGCATAGCTCAGCTCACCTTTCTTAAATTGCTCCACCACGCCCTTTACTGTACCTTTGATACCGGTGACAATGTGAATACCCGCCGCATCCAGAACTTGAAAGGCCTTGGGACCGCAATTTCCGGTGATAACAGCCTGGACCCCTATATCCGCCACGGTTTTTCCCGCCTGAATACCGGCCCCCTGGGGCAGATTCAGATTCTGTGTGTTTTCCTTGACCTCAAAGTCCATGGAATCCGTATCCACAACCACAAAATACTGAGCTCTACCGAACCGGGGATCCAGATCGGCATCCAGAGTCTTACCCGTTGATGTAACAGCAACTTTCATTTTTATTCTCCTTGATATTATTTGACGTTCAAATTTTTGTTGACCGATCATGCAAAAATGCTTTCAGCCTTATGGGTAGGGAGGGCACATCTTGTGCCCAAGCCTCCTAAAACCTCATGGATAATGCCAATAACGCAAGCCTGCCCCCTCCTCCATGTCTATATACTTAAAAAACTTATGCATAGAGCATCAGGGTTGATCATCGAGTCATATGTATCCTGGCTTGATCACATAATGCGTTCCGGGGTACAGGAAAAAAACTGCTGAACCTGTTCCCATATCTGTACAACGGCCAGGGATGCGGGCCCATTGGAAAACTGAACCAAACTCTGTCCGGCTTTCATGGCATCTATCACCCCGCGATCAAAGGGGATTTCACCCACAAATCGAATCTTGTTCTCCGTTGCAAATTTTTGAATGCGCATAGCCATTTCCGGATTCAAATCCGCTTTGTTAATGCAGACCATGGTGGGTATTTTCATTTGATCAGCCAGGGCCTTTACCCGCTCCATATCATGCAGGCCGGACAGGGTCGGTTCCGTTACAATGAGCAGCGCATCGGAATTGGTCACCGCCGCAATCACGGGGCATCCGATACCGGGAGGTCCATCGGTGATGATCAGGGGTATTTTTTTCTCTTTTGCCATCTGCCGGGCCTCCTGGCGCAGTTGACTTACCAGAAGCCCGGAATTTTCTTCGGCAATACCCAGGCGGGCATGGATCATGGGGCCCCAGGGGGTGTCTGATATAAATTTTTCACCGCACACCTTCCGCTCAAAGGAAATGGCCTTTTCAGGGCAAAACCAGGCGCACACCCCGCACCCTTCACAGGAGATGGAATCAATGACAAAATCTTCAGAAATAGCATGAAACTGACACCGATCCCGGCAATCACCACACTGAGTGCACTTGTCTGCCTGGATTTCGGCTTTGCTCCCCCCCTCGAAATGGGAAGAGGCAATGGTATCATGCTCAAGGGTCAAAAAAAGATTGGCGGCGTCCACATCGGCATCCACCACGATTCTATTGGAGGCAAGGGTGGCAAAGGATGCCGTTACGCTTGTTTTTCCGGTCCCTCCCTTGCCGCTGATAATGGTAAGCTCCTTCATTTTCTCACCTCCCCTGCCCTTTTGCATTCCGACACGCGTCGGTGCAACTTATCAAACAACTCATCAAACAAAATTTTCATCTCCGGCATTTCATCCACCAGCAAACCGCCCCTTGAACAAATGGACGCCGCCTCACGGCTGAATGGGAAGCGTTGAAGGATTTCAATACCCTGTTTTGCTGCATAGCTTTCCACAATTCCCGGTTCATCATCGGCCCGGTTGATTACAATGCCTGTGGGAACCTTGAGTTTTTTAAGGGCCTCCACCGTCAACGAAAGGTCATTGAGGCCAAAGGGCGTGGGTTCCGCCACAAGCAGTGCATAATCGGACTCTCGCAGTGCTTCAATGGCAGGACAAGAAGTACCGGGAGGTGCATCCACAAGGGCGATGCCCAAAGGGTTTATTCTCTCCTTCACCTGGCTTATCAGGGGAGGCGACATGGCTTCCCCCACCCGCAACTCTCCCCAGGTAAGATCAATGCCCCGGCTGCTCTTTCCCCGGCGCACCGTTCCCAGCACACGATAATCCTCTTGAATGGCATCTTCAGGACAGACCATCTGACACCCCCTGCAAGAGTGGCACATTTCCGGAAAAGTCATAATTTTTTTTGCCACAAGGGTGATGGCGCTGAACTGACAGATCTCTTCACAGGCACCACATAACGTACACAATCCGGAATCAATTTTGGGAACCATGACGGAAACAGGTTCACTTGAAATATTATCAGGCCTTATAAAAATATGGGCATTGGGTTCTTCCACATCACAGTCAAACACTTTCACATCATCTCTATTAATGGACGCCGCCAGGTTCACCGTCACCGTGGTCTTTCCGGTGCCCCCTTTACCGCTTGCAATGGTAATAATCATCTGGTTTATCCTTGCACATGGGTTTGTCAAATCTCAACTCAAACGAGCATATGCCACAAATAGACCAGAAACATGCGCTTGTCAAACTTATTTTAAGCTATCACTCACATAATCAGCCTTCAATGTCACCTTTTTCAGACATATTTTATAACCCCACAGATATGCCAACATTAAAATTTGAATTCCATGCCATGACCTGTTGTGGTACAGCGGCACACGTGTTCCCCTGCTCCATATTATGGGGAAACATTGACATTACGCCGGGTTTTCTATATTAATGTCCTGAAATTAATCCATAAGGAGTCTATGCAAAATGAATGATGAACATAAAACCAGCCGAGAATCTGAAGTTTTGCCCGTTCAGATGGGCTATGAAACCAAATTCAAATTCAAATGCCACAAAGGGGTAAAGTGCTTTACCAAATGCTGCAGGGGCATCGACATCATGCTCACCCCCTATGATATACTGACCATGAGAAAACGCCTTGAACTGACCTCGGAAGAATTTCTGTCCATATACACAGACCTGCATCTCCTGGAAAGTGCAGACCTGCCCGTTGTCACATTGAAGCTTCTTGATGACGACCAGAAATCTTGTCCCTTTGTCCAGGACGAAACCGGATGCCTCATCTACGAAGATCGCCCCTCCACCTGCAGATACTATCCGCTGGGCATGGGCTCATTGAGCTATACCAGTGAACAGGAGAAAGGAGAAGATGACGATGCATTTTTCTTCACGGTAAAAGAAGCGCATTGTCTGGGATTTGAGGAAGATAAGGAGTGGACAGTTGCTGAATGGCGGGAAGATCAGGGGGTGAATATCCGGGATGAGGTCAACGCTGGCTGGACCAATCTCATTGTCAGAAAAAAATCCGTTCCAAAAACCTTGAAACTGTCTGAACAGAGCAAACAGATGTTCTTTCTGGCCTGTTATAATATTGATAAATTTAAAAAATTTGTTTTTGAGAGTACATTTCTTAAACGCTATGACGTTGATGATGCCGTAATAAAAGAGATAAAAGAAGATGATATCAAGCTGCTTCAGTTTGGGTTTGAATGGCTGAGGACAACTTTTTTCAAGAATGAAGGAGATATTGCCAAGACAGTGGCGCCTCCTGTCCAGGCACCCCAAAAATAATCCTGATTTCTCCATTTGTTCAAAAAAGCGCTTACACACCCGGGCAAGCCCGCAGTGAAAGCGCTTTTTTTACAGCACCGCATGTCGCATCGTTAACTGAATATTATGACCAGGACCGGAAATCAATAACCATAACACAGATTTTTTCGATGGACGGGATCTGCCAGACGCGCGTCCACGTCAATGCCAAAAAAATCCGCCAGGGGCTGGAAAAACTCCGGATTGTTCTTCTGAACCGTTTCAGCGGCTGCCAACACAACGGCAATGCCCTTTTCCGTCATTTTCCCAAGGGGTCTGCGACAGGGTCCCGACGGCACCCCCAGAATTTGCATGAGTGTTTTCAGTGCCAGGGGATTTCTGGCCCTGCACGTCACCTCTCCATGGGTGGTTGCTTCTTTTGTGGTTACGGTGACAAGCCCCAGCAGGGGTAAAAGTGCCTGATTTAATTTCTGGGCCCCATCCACATCCCCTTTGTCCATAAGCAGGATCATATCCACAAGGGCCTTGGGCACAATATTCGATAACACTGAAAAACCGCCGCAGGCCTTGATGGCAGGATCTTTCATGATCTGTGCAACCAGGGCGTCATCCCCTGAAAAAATGTTAAAGTCCTTGCCGCAGCACTGACGGGTACGCTGCATGTTTTTAAGGTCTCCCGTGGCTTCCTTCACACAAGAGACATTGGGATATTCTGCTGCCAGAATACCCAGATCTTCGGGCAGAAGCTGGGCACCGGTGCGTCCGGGAATAATATAAGGAATAATATCAAGAGAGGGAAAGGCCTTTGCCACCGGTTCAAGATATTCCCTGCGGATTTCAAGGGAACTGGGGCCGTTATAGTAGGGGTCCACCATGAGAACGGCATCCACACCCACCTCTGCGGAATGGGCCACCGCCATCATGGCCTCTTTTGTGTTGTTACTGCCGGAGCCGGCAATGCACAGACATTTACCTTTGGATGCCTTTGCCACATCTCCAATCACCCCGAGATGTTCTTCCCATTTAAGTGTGGGACTTTCCCCGGTGGTTCCAGCGGCCAGGATACCTGTGATCCCGTTTTCAATCTGAAACTCAATCAATTGGTCAAGCCCTTCAGCATCCAGCGATCCATTGCTGGTGAACGGCGTAATCAAAGCAGTATAACATCCTGTTTTCATGTAATTCCTCCACGTATATTGACGCGATTTCCCGCATTTTTACCAACTCAATTTTCAAGAATGAACGAGACTGGTATAACACCCCATGGGTCCGCCTGAATCTGTAAAAACCCCGGTAATTTTAAGATGAACCTTCAAATTTAATCATGTACCATATACGCATAAGGGGTTCAACCTTCTTTTTACTTGACACAAACAACACATAAAAATAGTATAAGGATTTGGCATCCTTCATATGATCCCCAGAGTACTTTACCGTCTTTTGGGGAAAAGCCCCTGCAAATATGGGGAAAAGCCCCTGCAAATAGCAACACCCTAAAAAGGGCAGCATGCTTTTGAAGGATACCAGGATTTTATGGAGAATGGAAAAAATGCCATCGGTGTCGGCTGCCTTCATATGCCCGGGCCGGTTGATTCGAATAAGAAACAGACAAATGGTCCGCCTGAAAAACACCGCCAGGGATCATTGCATGCAAACAATTTAAGGATACCACATGACAAACCCACAAAAGCCCTCCGATTCAGATAGCTATATTGACCAACTCAAATCCCAGATTACAGACAACACAGAATGCGGAAACAACCACTATAACCTTGCCGTGGCCCTCATGGGAAAACAGGAGTACGACGAGGCGGAAAAAGCCCTGCACGACGCCGTGGAATGCAGCCCTAACCTTGCCGAAGCCTATGTGCTTCTGGGCGGCATCTGCCTGCAACGGGGAGATGTGGAAGGCTGCCTTCGATACAACAGATATGCCGTAAAGGCCCGGGCAGGCTTTGCCGAAGGCTATGGCAACATCGGCTTTGTGCTGCTTCAGCTGGTGGATGGTAAAAATCCGGAAGAAGACCAGGAAAAAATAGATACCGCCATTAAAAATCTGCGCAAGGCAGTGGTTCACAATGCCAAATTTGTGCAGGCCTTTACCACTCTTGGCAATGCCTATTACATGAAAGGACTTCTGGACGAAGGCATCAAGGCCAACCTTGAAGCTGTGAAAATCCAACCGGAATTCCCCATTGCCCACAACAACTTGAGTGTGGGATATCTTCAAAAAAAAGAGTATGAAAAAGCCATAGAACACTGTGACATCGCCATATCCCTGGGCTATGAAGTCCCTGAAGCACTCAAAGCAGAGCTTGCCCCTCACAGGAAATAGATGAAACAAGAACAAAACAGATGTTCCTATTATATATCCGGGCTTACAGAACCCATGGGCCCGGAAAACCATCTGTGGCACACCCCCTTGAACGGCGGGCAGAATGATCCGGAAAATTCGGATACTTGCTCCTTCACCATTGGTGATTACTTTAAGTGTGCCACTGATTTCTTGTTCCAGAACAAGATGGCCGCCCTGAAAAAGGGAGCTGCCTTTCATCTTCAGCGGGAGATGACAGAAGAACAGGTGTCAAAAATTGATATTTTCCTTGAAAAACATGGGGCTTTTTACCACCCTGCCCGGGTGGAAGTATATCTTGCCAGCCATCCCCCCCCATTAATCTTTGCCCTCAACGCCGCCATTTCCCACCAGGGTCTGGACCTCATGGACACGGAATGCGGCTGTCTGGCTCAACTTATCCCCTTACCCCGTCCGGAATCACCATTACCCGCTGTCTTTGCACAGACCAGGCTTTCTTTTAATGGAAAAATGGTGGGTTTTTTTCTGACCCACTGGTTTGTCGGGTATCAGGAGTTCCACGTCACGGATTCCCGCGAAGAACCCCTGCCCATAGCGCTGTGGCAATCCGATGGCACCCAGATAACTATGGCAAAGACTCATCATTTTGAGCTTTACAGCAACGCCGCACAAATTCTCAGCTCATTTTATAACCCCATCACCTTTGAACAGATTTTTCCATGGCACCACGCAGCTGGCGACTTTATCGCCCGGGAGATCAATGGCGCTATGGACGCAAAGCTCATCACCGTCCGGGGATACAGCGCCCTGTTTGATATTGACAAGCCCCCGGAAAAGCGTAATATGGAAGACATTTTTCAGGGACTGCTTCTTTTTCTGCTAAATCTGTCATTACGCATGCGCATTGACAGAATTGATGGTACCGGCCGCTATCATTTTCTCCCTGCAGATACAGTTCACGCAACCCTGACCGGTTTTTTCCGGGCACTGGCAGATAAAACCGTTAACGGCCACAGCCAGGAGGCACTTCAGACGAAATTTACCCAATTTCTACTACAATTTGATACCGGGGACTTCAAACACATTCTCACATTGATTTTAAATGCCCATCCCCAACCGGAAATGGAAGGCAAACTTATACAAAAGAACTTAGATTCTCATGTCGAATCCCTGTACCACACCATGGAGACCATGGGAAAAAACCGCTTTTTTATTGACAAGGTGGTGTGAAAATCTTATAGGAGCACTAATAATTTAATACACCGTGCTTTTAAAGAAACCGGATGATCCCCTTGGATCATCAAATATTAAGATAGCTGTGAAGCATGACAATTGATTGAAAACCGATCTATAATCTCTACTTAAGAGGGAATAGACACTTGATCAAGCGAATGTAATTTAACTTTTAACGGAGGTAAGTAAATGGCAAAACATGAAACTCCTTTTCTGGACCAGCTGGAATCTGGCCCATGGCCGAGTTTTGTCTCTGACCTGAAGCAGCAGGCCGAAGTCAGAGCAAAGAATGAAGCAGGTGTTGAATTCCAGATTCCAGTGGATTGCGTAGACGATCTTCTTGGTGTTGTAGAACTTTCTTACAAACATGGTCGTACCCATTGGAAACACGGTGGAATCGTTGGTGTTTTCGGTTATGGCGGCGGTGTTATCGGTCGTTACTGCGATCAGCCCAAATTGTTCCCCGGCGTTGAGCACTTTCACACCATGCGTGTTGCCCAGCCCTGCGGTAAATACTACACCACGGATTACCTGCGTTCCCTGACCAAACTGTGGGACATGAGGGGTTCCGGTATCACCAACATGCACGGCGCAACCGGTGACATCATCTTCCTTGGAACCACCACTCCCCAGCTGGAAGAAGTTTTCTTTGAACTGACCCACAATTTGAACCAGGATCTCGGTGGATCAGGTTCCAACCTGAGAACCCCCGCTGACTGCCTGGGTTCTTCCCGGTGTGAGTATGCCTGCTACGACTCCAACGCACTTTGTCATTTCCTGACCAATGAGTATCAGGATGAGCTGCATCGTCCGGCATTCCCCTACAAGTTTAAATTCAAATTTGATGCATGCCCCAACGGCTGTGTTGCTTCCATCGCCCGTTCCGACATGTCCTTCATCGGTACCTGGAAAGACGACATCAAAATTGACCAGGCCGCCGTTGCCAAGTACATTGCCAACGATCCTGCCTATCCCGCCAATGCCGGTGCTTTCAAAGGCAGCAAGGACTGGGGTCCGTTTGACATCAAAAAAGAAGTCATCAACCTCTGCCCCACCAAATGCATGTGGATGGAAGGCGATGAGCTCAAGATTGACAACTCCAACTGCACCCGTTGCATGCACTGCATCAATACCATGCCCCGCGCACTGAAAATCGGTGATGTCAGAGGATGCTCCATCCTCGTCGGTGCAAAGGCACCCATCCTTGACGGTGCTCAGATGGGTTCTCTGCTGGTTCCCTTTGTTGAAGTCAATCCCGATGATGACTATGCAGCCATCACAGAGATCATTGAAAGTATCTGGGACTGGTGGATGGAAGAAGGCAAAAACCGTGAAAGACTTGGTGAGCTGATCATGCGTCAGGGATTCCAGAAACTTCTTGAAGTTACCGGAATCGAAGCCGTTCCCCAGCACGTAGCACATCCGAGAACCAACCCCTACATCTTCTGGAAAGAGGATGAGGTTGACGGTGGCTGGGAACGTGACGTGGTTGAATACAGAAAACACCATCTGAGATAAGGAAGGAGACCCATAATGGCATTTATATCATCTGGTTACAATCCAGCCAAACCGATGGAAAACAGAATCACTGACATCGGTCCTAGAAAATATGATGAGTTCTATCCTGAAGTAATCAAGAAGAACAAGGGCAAATGGTCTCACCATGAGATTCTGGAGCCTGGTGTTCTGGTTCATGTGGCCGAGTCCGGAGACGAGATCTACACCGTAAGAGTTGGTGGGGCACGTCTCATGAGTACCACTCACATCAACGAAATCTGCGAAATTGCAGACAAACACTGTGACGGTCATCTGCGGTTCACCACCCGTAACAACATTGAGTTCATGGTGGATTCCAAGGATAAAGTGGAACCCCTTAAAAATGACCTCAAGAGCCGTAAATTTGCTGGCGGCAGCTTCAAGTTCCCCATCGGCGGAACCGGTGCCGGTATCACCAACATCGTTCATACCCAGGGCTGGATTCACTGCCATACCCCTGCAACAGACGCTTCCGGTACGGTTAAGGCCACCATGGATGCGCTGTTTGATGACTTCCAGGACATGAGACTTCCCGCCCAACTGCGCGTTTCCATGGCCTGCTGCCTGAACATGTGCGGTGCGGTTCACTGCTCTGATATCGCCATCCTGGGATATCACAGAAAACCCCCGATGATTGACCATGAATACCTTGACAAACTGTGTGAAATCCCCCTGGCTATCGCTGCCTGCCCCACCGCAGCCATCAAGCCTGCCAAGGTGACCCTGGACAATGGTACCGAAGTAAAATCCGTTGATATTAAGAGCGAACGCTGCATGTTCTGCGGTAACTGCTACACCATGTGCCCCTCCCTCCCCCTTGCTGATACCCAGGGTGACGGTATTGTTCTCATGGCCGGTGGAAAGGTTTCCAACAGAATCTCCGATCCCAAGTTCTCCAAGGTTGTTGTGGCATTCCTTCCCAACGAGATGCCCCGCTGGCCTTCAATGACCGATGCCATCAAAAAGATGGTGAATGCCTACAGCAACGGCGCTAACAAATATGAGCGTCTTGGTGACTGGGCAGACAGAATCGGATGGGAAAAATTCTTTGAGGTGTGCGAACTTGATTTTACCCATCATCTCATTGATGATTTCCGTCAGCAGGCATACCTGTCCTGGCGTCAGTCCACTCAGTTCAAGTTCTAATATCCGAATTCGGATTAAAAGAAACTGAATGAGATTTCAGCCGGGGTGCCTTTATATCCTTTAAATGGCACTTCGGCTATTACATTTTACTCCATAATTTTAGTTTTCGAGGTAAACGGGGGTCAGGCTTTTGTTATTGTGCTTTTATCCCCATAAAGGGGCAGCATGATGAACATAGATCATCAAAAGCCCCATAGCATAAGCCTGAGCCCAGACTTTAAGCCCAGAAAAATTTTATTAGGGAGTATTCAATAACAATTAGGGAGAAATACCATGAGTGATCTTCTCGACAATACAGAAGCTGCAGAAAAAGCAGTTGTTGATTTTCTGACCAAAAAATCAAAAAGCAAATCCAAATTCTACATCAAAGATTTTTATGCCCTTTTTCCCGATGACAAACCAAGAGCCATCAAAAAAGTGGTTAACAAAATGGTGGAGCATGAAATTCTGGAGTTCTGGTCCAGTGGAAGTACCACCATGTATGGTCTCAAAGGTCAAGGCAAACAGGCCGGATCAGAAGGCGAAGATTGATATAACATACCGGGATTTACCTGTCCATGCAGTATCATTATAAAAAAATACCCGGCCTTGTAATCGCCGGACTCCGGGGTGGAAACGGTAAGACCGTTATCTCCCTTGGGGTTGCCGCTGCATGGCGAGATATCGGTATTAAAATTGCCCCCTTTAAAAAAGGGCCCGATTATATTGATGCCGGCTGGCTGTCCAAGGCAGCTGGCCGGTCCTGTTACAATCTTGATACTTTCATGTGTTCCACCCAGCAGGCAGAATACTCCTTCCGAAAAAACTCACTCCTTGCAGATATTGCCATTATAGAAGGCAACCGAGGGCTGTATGACGGCATTGACATACAGGGTCGCACCAGCACCGCAGAAATCGCCAAACTTCTCAACCTTCCCGTCATTCTTGTACTGGACTGCACCAAGAGCACCCGCACCATGGCGGCCCTGCTTTTAGGGTGTATTCACTTTGATCCCCATGTCAACATCATGGGGGTGATTCTCAACCGGGTGGCGGGCAAACGTCATGAGAACAAAGTGAAAGACAATATCAGACAATTCTGCAATCTCCCGGTGTTCGGCTCCGTCCCCAAACTTAAGGCCGAAGATTTCCCGGAAAGACACATGGGCCTTGTGCCCTCTGCGGAACATGAACTGGCCTTGGAATCCATCAAGGCTGCGGCCCGGATGGCCAGGCAATACATTGATCTGGATGGCCTTTACCGCGCATGCCTGAAGGCATCGCAAACCCACCACACCCCTGCCATGGATGTTTCAGCCCCTAGTAATGAAGCCCAGATTCTATGTGAACACTGCCGGGGAAAAGCCATTTCTGCCTCAAAAGACACGCACTGCTTTTCACCTGCGGATGCGCTTACCACCGAAACTCAGCCCCAGATACACCGCCCCCTTTCAAAAAAACAGCGCCCCACCATCGGTGTTATCCGGGATTCTGCATTTCAATTTTATTATCCGGACAACCTGGAATCCCTGGAAGAAAGCGGGGCCATCCTTCAGATTATAAGCCCCCTTAAATCCGGCCATCTGCCCCCGGTGGATGCCATTTATATGGGAGGCGGATTTCCTGAAACCCACGCCGCACAACTTGCCAACAATGAAAGCTTTCGAAATCAGCTTAAATCCCTTGCCATGAAAGGGTTGCCCATATATGCCGAATGCGGTGGACTGATCTTCCTTGGTAAAAGCCTCACCTTGGCGGGTGTCACATACCCCATGGCGGACATTTTACCCATATCCTTTGGCCTTTCCAAACGCCCTGTGGGACACGGCTATACACAGGTAAGGGTCACCCAGGAAAACCCGTTCTTTGAAAAAGACACGGTAATCCGGGGACACGAATTCAGGTATTCCCACGTAATTGACATTGAGTACCAGGAAAATGAAATGGCCTTTTCCATGGAAAGGGGCAAAGGAATCATTGATAAAAAAGATGGCTTCTGCCGATACAACGTGTTTGGCACCTATACCCATACCCTTTCATCCTGTGCCTCATCCTGGTCCCATGCCATGGTAAAACAGGCCCTGCTCTACAAAAATCGAAACATCACCCCAGATTCTTAATCCCTTATTACGATTCCCTCTTAAAGAAGCGACCATCACAAATTTATATAAAATCAGTCCTTTTTAATTCACGCCACAATTTCCATCCGGGCTTGACACCACACAATTCCCATAGGCCAAATAAACCTGCATATACCAATAACAAAAGGGCTTTTGCACCATGATGTGCAAAAACCCTTTTTATTTTTCCAAAGCCGTTTTTATTATGTTACCCGCCGACTTTCCAATCAACCTTTTTTGGGATGACAGTCATTGCAGCTCTGGGGCGCGGCGTTGGGATCTTTGGCCTTTAAACCCTTTTCTTTATTATGATCCTTATGGCAGCCGATGCAATTGGCATGGAGTGCGTCTTTGTGGTATTTCACGATCTTGTCTTTTTTGCTGAGTTTCTCGCCCTTGGGTGCCTTGCCGGTCTCTTTATGACAGACCACGCAGCCCTGAACATCCTCGCCACCCTTCAGGGCCAGAGGAGCACCTTTGTCATCATGGTGGCATTCACCACAGGCAATACCATATTTTTCAGCATGCACCTTATGGGAAAAGGTCACCAGCCCCTTGGTGTGTTTGGCATAGCCCTTGGTCTCCATGGTCATTTTTTCTGCAGCCTGTGTGCCGGCATACACCGCCACAGACACAAAAAGAACTGCCATTACCGCGGCCATCAAAGATGTTAAAAGCCTTCTGTTCTTCATCACGTACACTCCTTTTGCAATATTTCATTATAACCCACATGGCAGTATGCGCCTGCCACAACAAAGGTTGAAACGCCAGCCCACTGTGGTCATTTGTGTTGGGCCAGGTTTCATATAAAAAAACGCGGAATACCCCATGGCACTCCGACTAACTTACACAGTAACTGCCCGCATGTACCATAGGGAGTCAGCATTTTTCAATTTACCATTTCCCGGGGGCGATATCCATCGAATCAAGCCGTCCGGGTTTGATAACGGATAAATCAATAAGATCTGACACCCTAACTTGAACAAGTCAGAACCAAAAAGGTTTTCTGATTCTCTTGCCAAAATAACACGAAAATCAGAAATAAGAATCTAAGCCCCTCAGGACACTTCTTTTTCATCATCTTTGTTGTTCTCTTCTTCGTCCTCATCATCAGATGCTTTTTTCTTCTGAAACACCCTGGCCCCCACAATACTGATCTCATAAAGAATCATCAAGGGAATGGCCATCATAATCTGGGTCACGACGTCGGGGGGGGTGATCAGGGCCGATCCGGTAAAGAAAATTAACACCGCATATTTACGATTTTTAGTCAAAAAGTCAATTGTAACAAGGCCCATACGTGCCATGAAGGTAATGACCAGGGGCAATTCAAAAACAAAACCAAAGGCCAGAAGCATCTTGGAGGCAAATCCCAGATACTCTTTCATGGATGGCATTGCCTGGATGGTTTCCGATGCGAACCCAAGGAAAAACTGAAACCCATAGGGAAATACAATGAAATAGCCGAAGCTTGAACCAACGGCAAAAAAGAAAATGGACAGCAGCACCACCGGGATGAGAAATTTTTTCTCCTGACGATAGAGTCCTGGGGAAACAAACATCCAGAATTCATAAAACAGAACCGGCACCGCCGCAACAATACCGGTCAGGAGCGCCACCTTCAGGTAGGTGAAGAAGGCCTCGGGCAGCCCTGTGAAAATCATTTTCTGATTTTCACCCATGGCCGTTACCAGGGGAGCCATGAGAAGATCAAAGAGTTTTTCCTTAAAGCAATAGGCAACAACAAAGCCCACCCCAACGGCAATGAAACATCGAACCAGACGATCCCTTAATTCGGTAAGATGGTCGGTGAAGGGTGTTTTATCATCTTCCAGGGTCATATTCCCTTTTCATCCTTATTCTGTTTCATGGGAGGGGTATCATCATCGGCAGACAAATCCCCGGAGAGGGGTACTTCCTTGGCAGGAAAGGGATCCAGAGATGCCTCAACGGTCTTTCTTTCTGTCTTTTTCTCTGAATCAGCTGTCCCTGGCACAGAAGATTCAGGGGCTTTGGCCTTTTCCAGGGGTGTACCATCTGCCTGTGTGGACAGGGGATTTATGACGTCAGCGGCTTTTTTAAGATCATCGGCAACGGTTATGGCCGGTTCCTTGAACTCATTGATGGTACTTTCCACATCCATGCTTTTTTTAAAGTCCTGGGCCGCTTTTTTAAATTCTCCCATGGCGCGTCCCAGGGTCTTTGCCACATCGGGCAATTTTTTAGGACCAATCACCATCAATGCAATGGCCAGAATCAAAAAGATCTCAGGCATTCCCAAACCAAACATTATGTTCAACTCCTTCTTTTACGTATCTCTCAAAGGTTTTCTACGATGCCACCTCAACCATTGATGTCATTAAAAAAAACTGCTCAAGTGGTACGGATCTTAAGGTTTAAAGATCCCGGGGTTTTTATGAAAAATCCGGCACCAGGCAGGGGCTCGGTCCGCCACTGAAGTAAGATATCCTTTTATAACAAATGGTTTCAAGGTGTCAAGTTCAGATCGTTTTCTTTTTCCCTGAGGCTGGGGGACGTCGCCTTCTGGATCGTGTGTTCCGGGAGGGTCGCCGGGAAGATGAAGAACCAGAACGTTTTCTGGCATTCTCGGGACGCTCCACCCGGATCTTCATGGGTTTGGGGAGGGCTGCAAGCATCTCCTCATCGGGATACTCACACACCAGTGACTCCCCGAGCACCGCTTCAATGGCCGGAATATAAAAAGAACTGTTCTCATCGGCAAAACTCACAGAAATACCGTCTGCACCCGCACGACCGGTACGGCCGATGCGATGCACATAATGCTCTGGTTCCTGGGGAAGGTCATAGTTGATCACGTGGCTGACCCCCTCTATATGAAGCCCCCTGGCCGCCACATCCGTGGCCACAAGGATTTTTATTCTTCCATTTTTAAAGGCATCCAAGGTCTTTACCCGGCGGGCCTGGGACACCTCACCGGAGAGGATATCTCCCTCCAGGCCATATTCCTTGAACTTATGGGCCAGGCGTCTTGTGGTATCCCTGCGGTTGACAAAGACAATCACCCGTTCCAGGTTTTCCCCATGGATAAGGTTATAAAGAAGTACAAATTTTTCAGATTCCGTGACAATGTAAACCTTCTGGTTGATGCGTTCCGAGGCCGCCTGGTCCGGGCTGATTTCTATTTTAACCGAGTCCTTTGTCCACTGGGAGGCCAGACGTAATATCTCAGGACTTAAGGTGGCACTGAAAAACATGGTCTGACGCTGATCTTTATTGGGGGTGGCATAAATAATTCGGCGGATATCGGGCAGAAACCCCATGTCCAGCATACGGTCGGCCTCATCGAGCACCAGAATTTCCACTTTTTTCAGATTGATGATCTTCTGGCCCATGAAATCAATTAGCCTGCCCGGTGTGGCAGCCACCACATCCACATGACGATTGATGAGCATATCCTGCTGTTTTCGATAATCCATGCCCCCAAACACAGAAATCATGCGAAGGGGGGTGTACTTGGCAAGGTCTTTACCATCCTTTTCAATCTGAATGACCAGCTCCCTTGTGGGGGCCAGAATCAGGGCTCGAGGGGTGCCTTTTTCCCGCTTGCCGCGAAGGGGATTTCGCAACAGGCGTGTAAAAATACTCACCAGGAATGCCGCACTTTTTCCCGTTCCGGTCTGGGCCTCTGCCGTGGCATCCTTTCCCTCCAATGCATGGGGAAGCACTTCCGCCTGCACCGGCATGGCATAGTCAAATTTCAGATCTGCAATGGCGTGCATGAGACTCAAGGGAAGTTTAAAGTCGTGGAAACGCGATTTTCCTTCCATGGGGGGAATCTGAAATGCGTCCAGGGACCATGGGGGTTTTCTGGGGCGGGGGGGACGAACCGGCGCTGGGGTTGGGGCCGGGGCCGGTTCAGACGGAATGGAATCTGGTGCCGGGTCAGATTTTCCGGCTGTTACCCCAGATGTCTTCTGATGGTGGACGACGGGCACAGGATCTGGGGAAACGGTTTCGTCCACAGGGTGTTCACTTTTTTTCCCAGACAGTTTTGAAAATAACAACCTAAAAAAACGTATCAATCACTTATACCTTTTACAAAAAGCCCTGACTGCGGCATGGGCTGTTGCAATGGCGACGCCCGACCCGCACTTCAAACGGGTCCAGTCACAGTGAGCCAGAATTGAGCCTGCAGCAAACAGGCCGGGAGAAAAGGGCATTGATGTCTCTGTCAATGGTCGAAACATCCTGTCAACCTGGAGACCTGAACGATTTACCGGATGTCCCAGGGGATCAAACAGATGGACATTGTGCCATTTGTCTCTTCCCCCGGGCTGGACCACCGGAATCCCCATGAGGCTTTCACGGATGCCGGTACGTTCCGCCGTCAATCCTTTTCCCAGAAATCGTCCCGTTGCAAGGATGACACCCTTTGATTCTATTCGCTTGAGAGTCCCGGATTCTCCGGCAGTTATTCTGTACGTTCCATTGGAAAAACTCTCAACTCTTTTTACCATTTCTGGCAAAGAAAGCAAGGCATCATTTTTTTGAAGGCCCTTTAAAAACAGCTCTTGGAGCCGAATTCCGGGCACAGATACCGGCGGTGTGGGAATTTCAAAAACTGTGACACCCAGCAGGCGTTCCAGGGTACGGATGGTTTTACACGAAACATACATGCCTAGAAGGGCAGGAAAACCCACGGCTTTTGAATCTTTTATCAGGGGGAAAACCTTCCGGGCAAGTATTTCCACATTCGTTGCAACATCCAGGGATCTTGCCATATGCTCTGGAAAGACCTCTTCCATGAGTTCCATGCCTGGAAACTGAATGGTGGCATCCCTCAAGCCCTTCCAGTCCGCCCCCAGGGCTGACACAATCTGACGGGCACTGTATATTTTCAGTCCGGTAAAATCCACAAGTAGTGTGGGCAGGCGCCTTTCCAGAACCGCCACCCCCTGCCACATGGAAAGGGGAATCAGATGACTTTTTTTCAGGGTTCCCATGGAGGTGATGATATCTACATTCCGGGTTCTTTTACGTCGATGGGGAAGCCCCTGAGCACCCAAAAACTGTTGCACCCTGCCCAGGGCCTTATCAATGTCTTCATTGGAAATGGCGGCATAGGGATGCTCTGGCACCTCTTTTCTAATTCGATCAATGGCGGCAAAAGGATCATCCCATTGATATCCCGGGGGATACACACCCATGAGATCCATGAGTCCTGTGGCAAAATGAATGGAACTGATTTTCCCCGTGAGCACCACGCTAAGGCCCTGATCCAGGGCAAACAGGGCTGCAGAAAGACCAGCCATGCCGGTGCCGATGATGCTGAGATCTGCCTGAATGTCTGTTTTGA
Organism: uncultured Cohaesibacter sp.; assembly: GCA_963676965.2. Taxonomy (GTDB): domain Bacteria; phylum Pseudomonadota; class Alphaproteobacteria; order Rhizobiales; family Cohaesibacteraceae; genus Cohaesibacter. The sequence continues at coordinate 216,856 of CAXXSO010000075.1, read as the reverse complement.
TATCCGTTTGATTATCCATTGTCATGATCACCTGCCAATTCAAGATCAAAAAATCCACAGTGCATGGCTTCGGTGAGTTCGGCCTGGATGAGCTGGTCTCCCCAGAAAATGGGCAACTGCCCCTTCCATCGTTCATTGAGAAAGGCCTTGATATCATCAATGCCATGGGTGCCGGTCAATGCCCCCTTGTCATACATGTGGGCCAGCACCCGAACACTGCAGAATGCCCCCTGACAGGGCCCCTTACCCAGGCGACTGCGCTTGCCGATATTTAATAAATCAGGGATTTCATTATTTTTCTTCAACTCACAGCCAATATCATCAATGGTTTTTTCAGATATCATTTCACACTCGCAAAGCAGCTTGTCCGTCTCGCCATGGGGCTTGGCCATCCAGCGCTTCGGTGCCAGTCCCGGTTCCGTCCATTTGCCTTCCATGGTGGAGGGCAAGGGTTCCGTGCGAGTAAGGCAGGAATTTTTATTGCCAAGTTTCCCACAGGCCATGTCTGTAGCTTTTTCCGCCATCAATCGAAAGGTGGTGAGTTTTCCGCCTGTAATTGTAATGAAATTGTGAACCCCGGTTTCCCCATGATCCAACAAGGTAAAGCCCCGGCTGACGTTTCTGTCATCAAATCCGTTGGCTTCAGATCCCACCAGGGGGCGAACTCCGGAATAGGCCCTGATATATCTCACCTTCTCAAGCAACGGAATCATCTGAGCCCCTTGGGACACAATTAGATCGGTTTCCGCCACCGTGGGAGCAATAAAATCAGGATTATCCACCCTCCGGGAAGTGGTGCCGATGATGGACACCGTGCCCCCGGGTACAAGGATGTCCGCATCGGAAGGGGGGCGCAGGCGATTTATCACCCCGCTGGTAATCCGAGACTGGGTCACCAGCAATGTTCCCATGGAGCACAAAATATGTAAAGAGGCCCCGGCCATGGCAGCAATGTATCCGGCCCAGGCACCACCGGCATTGATAACCACACGGGGATGCACCTTCATAGACCTGCCCGACCGGGTATCTTCCAACAGCACAGTTTCAATGCCATGACTCCCCAGGATGAATTTCACAGCCCGGGTGTGGCATAACAGTTTTGCCCCCAGCTGTTTTGCATGGGCCATGTTTTCAAGGGAAAGCATAAAAGGATCAACGGCCGCATCCTCCACCGCACAGGCGGCAATGAGCTTTGAAGAAAGTTCCGGCTCCAGTTCTCTGGCTTCTTCCGGGCTCAAAAAATGACTGGCAAGCCCGCTTTCTTCACAGAAGCCTGGGAAATCAGCCACATAGTTTTCATCATCCCCCTCCAGGGCCACAAACATTCCCCCGCAGTCATCAATGCAGTGGGGGGCTGTCTGTTTGAGTATCCGTCCCTCTTCCATGCACTCTTTAGCACTTTCCATGTCATTGGACACATACCTGGCACCACTGTGGAGAAGCCCATGGTTCCCGCCGGATGCACCGGCATTGATATCTGACTTTTCCACCAGAATTGAGACAATCCCCCGCAGGGCAAGATCCCTTGCAATGCCGGTGCCGGTTACCCCGCCCCCGATGATTAATACTTCGGTTTCCACTTTTTTCCCTCCATTTTTCATATAAACATACATGGCAGTAAACACCTGCCACAACGAATAATGAAAAAATAGTTGCTGTTAGCACCCAGCACCCAAAACCCAGCACCTTCTTTTTCATATAAACAGGGATGTCCTGCCGGACACAACGAATATTAAAAATGCCATCATGCCGTCCCCAGACGGGCAATGGACCCGGTCCGGAACCGTAGACGGCTCAATTGGCCGGTTCCTATTGCCCGTCGGGGGGGCTCTGCTGAGGATACTCGGAAATCTTATTTTCTAATAGAAACTCACATGTCCTGACAGACACAGCGAAGCATTAAAAGAGTACTATTCACAATACAACATGTTTCATATTCAGGATTAATCACTTGAAAAAACAAATCAATTCTTCTGTGTTCATTAGCATTGCCCCGGGCATTTGACAATATTATACTTTCATTTTACAACACAGATGTTCATTTACAAACAAAAAAACAGGCTGACAATAACGGTATCCTTTAACTTGATGGGCTTGATCACAAAATCGACCATTCAAGGGTGGGGAGCAGAATGTTTGAAGAAAAAGCTGCCCGCAGCTCCTGGGATATAAACCGGCAGGGCAAAAGTGTCCCAACGCTCCCGGGCCGAACCGGATGGCCATGGGGAAGGCATAATACCATTTTCATTCTTCGTTGTGTTGACGGACCGGCATGGAAGTCTATATAAAACTCCGTCCAACAGTCTGAAATCATGGAGATCTCATTTTTACTATTGCCTGATGGATACAGCCACGTAGGTTATGTTGAAAAGGCTGTTAAATTGAAGATGGCTGGAAGGGTAAAGGGAAATCGGATATGATAAGTTGACTTTCAGAATGGATTTTGAACTTAAATCATTTGAGATGCCCCCCCGTTTCATTCCAGGGTCTTATCAGGGATGGACAGGTAATTATGATGACGGATCGATCTTATAATCAATATCAGCAAAGGGATTCATCACACATGGGTGCACTTGGGATGGGGGCGAAACGACCAGACGGCCTGCAGATCTGCCGAACCACTAGCCTATTTTTGATCCAGGACACACCGAACCGCCCTGGCCAGATCCTGAATACCCACCGGTTTCATGAGATATTTTTCAATTCCCAAGTCAAGGGCTTTCTCTTTATCAATGAGATCACTGAATCCTGTGCAGAGAATAATGGGAAGCGCTGAACGGATCTTTCGAAGTTCCCGGACAAGTTCCGCACCTGTCAGATGGGGCATGGTCATGTCTGTAATCACCAGATCAATGGCATGCTCATTTTCCCTGAACACAGCGAGGGCCTCTTTTCCATTGCCGGCAACGGTCACCTGATAACCGAAACGTTCCAGTTGGGCCTTTTCCATATTTCCGATGATCTCGTCGTCATCCACCACCAGAATCCGCTCGGTTCCACCGGAAACCGGCCGGGAAGACAAGGGGGATGGCGCGGCCCTTTCATTCTCCACGACAGGAAGGTAAACGTGAAACACAGTACCCTCTCCCGGCTCGCTGTACACGGAAATATGCCCGCCATGGCTGGTGACAATACCATGGACCATCGACAGCCCAAGTCCAGTACCTTCATCCCTGGATTTGGTGGTAAAATAGGGTTCAAAAATTCGGTTCTGTTTATCCTTGTCAATGCCGGTACCGGTGTCACTGATTTCAAGCCTCAGGTACTTTCCCGGCTGTAAGTTTAGAACCGTCATGTAATTATCAGGAGTGACGTCCATCTCCGAAAGGGAAACCGCCAGGATTCCCCCGGTGTCACGCATGGCATGGTAGGCGTTGGTACACAGGTTCATCATAATCTGGTGCATCTGGGTGGCATTGGCAGTCACGGCATGGCAATGGGGATCAATGGCCTCTCGAATTTCGATGGTGGAGGGAATGGTGGCCCGCAGGAGATTCAAAGATTCATTAATCAAGTCCTGGAGCAATACCGGTTCCTTGTCCTCTTCCGTGTGGCGGCTGAACGTGAGGATATGCCGGGCCAACTTCCTGGCCCTGTGGGCCGCCGCCAGTACCTGTTGTAAATTATCATGTCCCCTCGAGCCCTGGGGCAAATCCAGCAGTGTCATTTCAGTATACCCGATGATGGGGGTCAATATATTGTTAAAATCATGGGCAATTCCCCCGGCCAGGGTACCGATGGCCTCCATTTTCTGGGCCTGCTGCAGACTCTCCTGCACCCTTGCCATCTGCTGCTTTTCCCTGTCCAATTCACGCACTTTCTGATCAAGTTTTCTGGCAAGCACCCCTGCGTAAGCATTGCCAAATTCCCATCCATTTTCCGGGAGGGTCTCCGGTACCTGCAGCTTTCCTGCTTCATGATTTTTCAGCAGGGTTTTGATCTCCATCAGAAAGGGATCGATCTCCATGGGCTTGATTAGAAATCGAGAAGCACCAATATCCATGGCTAATTTTTCATCTTTGGGATCGGTATAAGTGGCGGTATAAAATACAAAAGGAATGCACCGCAGCTTCTCGTCGGACTTGACGGCTCGACACAGGGCATACCCATCCATTTCAGGCATGAGAATATCGGAAATGATCAAAGACGGGGCCTGGCGCATGGCCAATGCCAGGGCAATTTTTCCATTTTCAGCACTTTCCACCTGGTAGCCGTTTGCCGCAAGCAATGTCTCCAGATAAATCCGGGAATCTTCATTATCTTCCGCAATGAGAATTTTCATCCACAGACTCCTATCACCTTTTCGATCTGTTTCATGACCATGATGGGATCAATGGGTTTTTCAATATAGCCGTCACATCCGGCACCCAGCAGTTTTTCCCGATCCCCGGCCATGGCATAGGAGGTCATGGCAATAATGGGGATGGTATCACCGATCTCCGAGGCGCGGATTTGCTTTAAGACATCGGTTCCCATGATATCGGGCAACTGGATATCCAGAATAATAAAATCGGGTCGTTCCCGGATGGCAAGGTCTATCCCTGCCTGTCCTGTTTCAGCTCTTATGGTGTCGTAATTATTGGATTCCAGAATAAACGTGATCAATTCCATATTGTTATCATTGTCTTCTATCACGAGTGCTCTTTTCATTGGTTATTTCCCCCGACAAGTGTGATGGGAATCACAAATCCAAAGGTGCTCCCCCTGCCTTCTTCACTCTGGAATACAATGTCACCACCCAGAATTTCAGTGACCAGTTTCCGGGTCAGATAAAGGCCAAGGCCCGTCCCCCCCGACTTGATCCGCAGGTGAGAATCCAATCGTTCAAAGGCTTCAAAGAGCCTGGGATGATCCCGTTCAGGAATACCAATCCCTGTATCCGTAACCAGGATTTCCATCCTTTCATCCGGGTTATCGCTACAATTGCTTTCAGAAATACCTTCAGTGGGCCTCTGGGATATTTCCCCTGAAGGTCTTGAACCGCACCTTCCGGCAGTAATTGTAATGCTGCCGGTTTCAGTGAATTTAACGGCATTGCTCAGGTAGTTGATGATGCACTGCAACAGCCGTTTTCTATCGGTGTGCAATTTCAGATCCCGGGGAATGTACTGAAGAAGTTTCAGCTGTTTGGCCTTCAGCTGTGGTTCGATGTTAATGACGGCCTCATCAACAATCTCTGAAAGAAGCAGATCTTCCGGGTACACATCTATTCTGCCCGCTTCAATTTTAGAGATATCAATGACATCTGTAATCAGGGACAGCAGATGCCGGGCGGAGTTGTAAACCCGGGTCAGGTGATCCTTCTGTTTATCGTTCAACGGGCCGGTCATGCCCTGGACGATCACCCCGGTAAATCCGATGATGGAGTTTAAAGGCGTTCGCAGTTCGTGGCTCATGGAGGCAATGAACATGCTTTTCAACTGGTCCAATTTTTTAAGATTTTTGTTGGCCTCGGACAACTTCTTATCTATTTCAATACGTTTTTGAATCTCCTTTTTCAGTTTGTAGTTCCACACCAGAATCACCATCAAAATGACAAGGGCAAGCCCGGATATCTGTAAAAGATAGCCCCACACAACCCGTGGGGCTATCCCTGGTTTATATTCAATGTTGATCCAGCGATTACGGATATGATTTTCTTCCTCCGGCGTAACGGAGGAGAGGCCTTTGTTGATGATACTCACCAGCTCCGGCCAGTCCTCACGCACGGCAAAATGCAAGGTCTGGGTATCCTGGGTAACCGGGGCAGCCACCTTGAGGTTGGTGAGGTTCAGCTTTCGAATCCAATAGGTTGTGGAGGCAATATTTCCCACAAACGCCTGGGCCTGACCGTTCGAAACAGCCAGCAGGGCCTTTTGAAGGGTGTCATAAAGGAGGGGCTCAATGGAGGTGTGTTCGCGCAGATAGCCTTCGTGGGAAGTGTTCCTCTGAATGGCCACCTTCATGCTTTCAATATCGCTCAGTCCAGTAAGAAAAGCCGTGTCGGTGCGGGTGATAATGGCACGATGAAAGCTAATATATGGCTTTGAGAATTTTAAAAATTGCTTTCTCTCCTGGGTGATACCGACACAGGGCAACAGATCTATCTCCCTGTTCTGAGCCTTTTCCACCGCCTCCTTCCAGGTCAAATTTTTCATCAGCTCAACGTCAAGATCCAGCCGTTGTTTCAAAATATTCAAATAATCCGATGCAATGCCGTTGTATGCACCTTCAGGGCCGATGAATTCAAAGGGTGCAAACTCGGGATCAATGCCGATACGAATGGTGGGGTGTTCCCGAATCCATGCCTTTTCCTGGGGAGTCAGCGGCACCACAGTCACCGCCCTGGGCCTTTCCGGCGGGGCAAAAATCAACTCCCTTGGAAGGCCGGACAAATAAACAGACAGTGCCTTATTATAAATGGAGCCGGGATCTTTTTTAAGATCATACAGACGTGGGTCTATCGCTTCAATCAAGGACCGGGCAAGGGCAGAATCCCTGGGAAAGGCAAATTTAAGGTGCCTTGGGTTAAAAATAACGGGGGTTTTTATTACATCATAGGACTGGGAAGCCAGAGAACCAAAAATCCGGTTGACAATACCTGCGTCCACCTCATTGCTGGATAAAAGTTCAAACACCCGGGTATAGGTATCCACCTCCACAAAGGTACAGTCCATATCAAAATTAAGCGCCAGTTGCTTGATGCCACCCATCCCTTCAGTGTGGACGCTGTTTTTCATGACAGCCACTTTCTTACCATTGAGATCAATAAGAGAGGTGATGGATTGATTTGCGGTGGTATAAACCGTGGCCCAGTTGACAAGGAAGGTTTCGTGGGAAAACAGATACTTTCTGGCCCGCTCCTGGGAATAGGCCACATCCACCATGAGATCTATCTCATTTTTTTCCAGGCGATCCAGACACTGCGTCCAGCTACCATGGATATAATGAATCTCCCAGCCTTCTTTCTGGAGGATATAATTGAGGACATCCGGAAATAATCCCACAATTTCCCCGGCCTCATCAGTATAAATTTTCGGTGGATTTTCGTAGGCTCCCACGCGGATGATCCGCAGTTCTTTTATGCTATTATCCGCCAGCGCATTGCCACCGCACAATGAAAACAAACACACAAACAGCAGAAACACCCGTAACGCAGACACGTATTTCTGCCGTCCGGGGATAACACCCAGAACCTTTGCAGTATCCTTTTGTAAGGTGAATACAACGATGTGGTCAGCGCGGCCATGGGTTCGTTCAGAATCCTTCGGGGCTTGATGCGACATGATATGATTCCCCTTTACTGGGAGCGTTCAAATTACTGGGAACGTTCAAAAGGCTTGAATTTAAACAGAATTGCCTGTAACTTAGGAATTTGCGATATCCTCCTGCGTGTGCCGAGAGCCTTGCAATCAATTCCGCGTATGTTAAATTTACGTTATAAATCTAAATAATTCAAGCGCTGAAAAATATTTCTGCGACGGGTGTCGTCCCCCCACGAAAACCTTCCGGGGGGGAGAAAATGGGGCAGATTTCAATGGGGAGGGTTAAAGGATTTAATCGGATATAATCGCCCTAAGACCAGGTGATCAGACCGGGCAGAGATTTCATGTAATCATCCCCTTCGGGCCTGGTCCTTACCGTGAAACCAAATCGCCCAGAAAAACTGCAGGGGACCTCACAGGTGTAACGATAATTTCCATTACCCAGAGCTTCGGCCAGGGTCATGGGAATGGTGTGAATTCCCTGGAGGGTATCCACTGATTTCATGTGTCCGGTATAAAGTTCCACAAACAGTTCTTCCGGGGTTAATTCCCCCATCCCCACCACCACTGTTACCTGGAAGACATCACCGGTGCGAAACGGCCCTTTGGCATTCTGGGAAGGCAGCCCGATGACAATATCTTTCCACCGGGTGCGAAGCCTGTTTTCCTGACATGCCAGGGTGGCGGCCTCCCTGGCATTATCATCCAATAGGGTTTCAAGGCGATGAACAATGGGTTGATAAAACAGCCGTTCATAATCGCTGACCATTCTCAGGCTGCAGAAGGTTTCCATGGCCATTTTCATGGATGCCTTCATCATCTTCACCCACCGGGCGGGCAATTCTCCCTGGGGTGCTTCATAGAAACAGGGAATTACTTCATTTTCCAGCACATTGTACAGGGCCTGGCTTTCCGTGGCATCCTGATAGGCCGTATCCTGATACGCCTCGCCGTTGCCGATGGACCATCCACGTTCCGGGGAACAGGCCTCACACCACCAGCCGTCAAGGATACTCAAATTGAGCACACCGTTTATGGCCGCTTTCATCCCCGAAGTTCCGCAGGCTTCAAAGGGCCTGCGGGGGGTGTTCAGCCACACATCCGCCCCCTGGACCAGGATACGCGCCAGGGCCATGTCATACCCTTCTATGAACACCGCACACTGCCGGATTTCCGGGCGACGGACAAAGGCCATCAGCCGCTGTATAATCTTTTTCCCTTCATCGTCCTGGGGATGGGCCTTGCCGGCAAAAATGATCTGCACCGGTCGATGGGGATTGTTTAAAATGGCTGCCAACCGTTCGGGGTCCTGGAGAAGGAGATGTGCCCTTTTGTAGGTGGCAAACCTGCGGGCAAAGACAATGGTCAGCACATCCGGGTCCAGGATGGTCTGAATCTGATCAATGAGGCTTCTGGGGGCGTTGCGTCGCTGATATTGTTTCTTCAGCAATTCACGACAGGTACGAATCATCTGGGTACGACTCATTTCATGGGCACGCCAGAGTTCATCGTCATAAATTTCATCCATGCGCTGGATGTTCTCATGACGACGGGAGCTCATGTACCACTCCGGCCCCAGATATCTTTCAAACAGGGGCCAGATTTCAGGAGAGATAAAGGTGGATACATGGATACCGTTGGTCACATGGGAGATGGGGATCTCATTTTCCGGAAGGCCCGGCCACATATGCGCCCACATCTTTCGGGCCGTGTGGCCATGGAGACGACTGACGGCATTGCAGTACTGTGACATTCTAAGGCCCAGCAAAAACATGGAAAAAGCAGACGCCTTATCCGCCCCCGGTTCCTGACCCCATGATAAAATTTCCGATTCTCCCACCCCCAGACGTTCCTGAACGTCCTGTATACAGGGTTTGATCCACTCCACGGGAAAGGAGTCGTGGCCTGCCGCCACCGGGGTATGGGTGGTGAACACAGTGCACCGGGGAATAATCTGCAAGGCAATGGTCAAGTCAACCTGAAACCTTTTCATGAACAGGGCCAGGCGCTCCAGGGCGGAAAAGGCCGAATGGCCTTCGTTCATATGGCAGATGGAAGGTGAAATACCCATGGCTTCCAGTGCCCGCATGCCGCCGATACCCAGCAGAACCTCCTGGGCCAGGCGAATTCGGGGTTCCCCCGCGTAAAGCCGGGCTGTAATTTCACGGGCTTCAGGGGTATTTTCCGGCAGATTGGTGTCCAGCAGAAACAACGGGGTACGTCCCACCCGGGTCCGCCACACAAAGGCCCGAACGGCTCCCTGGGGTCCCATAATGGAAATGCTGATCTCATTACCCTGGGGGTCCCTTGCCCGCTCCAGGGGAAGATGATTCAATTGAATTTCCGGATAGTCTTCCTGCTGCCATCCCTCCTGATCTAGGTATTGATGAAAATACCCTTTGCGGTAGAGCAACCCCACACCCACCACGGGGAGGGCCATATTGGATGAGGCTTTTAAATAATCTCCGGCAAGGACACCCAGTCCACCGGCAAAGATGGGTATACTCTCATGGATACCGAATTCCATGGAAAAGTAGGCCACCGGCCCTGCCTGGTCGTAAAGGCTCCGGGAGGATTCTATGTTGTGCGTCACCCGCTTTGCATAACGCTTTTGTATCCGTTCCAGGTGGGCCAGAAAACTGTCATCACCGGCCAGCTGCTCCAATCGTTCTCCGCTGACATTGGAAAGAAGATAGATGGGATTTTCGCTGGATTCCTTCCAGAGATGGGGATCTATGCGTCTGAACAAGGCTTTTGCATCCGGTTTCCAGCACCACCACAGATTACGGGCCAGAACATCTAAAAAAGACAAGGATGGGGGAATGGCGGAATATACCTGATAGGTGAGAATACGTTTCATGGCAGGGGGCCTCCTGGGCTGAACGGGCTTTGCCCCATCCCCGATCTTCTGGGGCGAAAGCATACCCGCGGGAAAAATATCACCTCCGGACAAAAGCATTACCCCTCCGGAGTTTTTGTACTCAAGTCCGAAAACTGAACGTTGAAGATATCCATCAGCCATCATAATAAAGCAATTGGCATGCCGGAGGTACGGCCACAATGCACAGGACATTTTTTTACGTTGGACCATGATAAAATTTAACACCATCCCTCCCAACATAATTCAGAGAAGGGGAGATTTAGGCAAGAAAACGCCCCAAGAAACAGCATAAACAATGCACCGGCCCAGGTGTCGTTTTTTTTTACAGATTGTAAATCAAAAAAAGTATAATCACCAAACGGATAAAAGCGCAATCCCATAAAAAAGGATGGGCTTGATTATAACATCGACAACCCGTCACAATTGCTGAAACAACGGGGTCAGGCGTGTGTTATTTTTTTTAAATTTACACGTCCTCCACATTTTGCTCAATGACCTCAAGGCTCTTGTAGGACTTCCCCCCCACCTGAATGTGGCTACCGCTGTGACGGATGGCCATTCGGTGCTGGAAAAGCCCCAGGGACTCCCGGTCGTTGATGCCGGTAAAATAAATACACTGAATACCCATGGCCCGGGCCACCTTAAGCTGGGTGTCCAGAAAATCGGACCGGTTGCACACCCCCAGGGGATTATCGGCAAGGAGAAAAGCGGGCAGACGATCATCCCTTTTGTTCCGTCGTCTCTGGCGCATGGAGGTAAGAAGGGAGTAGAGCAGCACCGCCGTGGTGAGGGCTTCCCCCCCGGAACCCAGGTCTTTGCCCACGGGCTCGTAAGTGCGGCCGGTGTCATCACATTTAAGCAGGCGGATGCCGAACTCCTGCTTTGCCGACGAAACCTTGAGCAGACGGTAGAGAAGTTCCATGGCAAGGGTATCGCCTGCCCTGGCACTCACCTCCGGAATATGATTTTTCTCAATCAGCTCATCCAGCCAGTTGTCAATGGTTTTACGGTAGATCATTGTGTGCCGGGTAAAATCCAGGCGGGTACCGGCCTTTAAAATGGGCTTGCCGCCATAAACAAACACGTTGTCCGGCATGAGCTGTTTTGAAGCGGTCTGGAGTTTCTGGTAGGCCACCCTTACATGCTGGAACAGCTGATCCACAAGGCTTTCAACAAACCTGGCAGACCGTGACAGATCACTTTCGATGTTGGCTGCAATGTAGCTGCATTTTTCCATGAGGTCACCGCTCTGCCCCCCCAGGCTTTCGGCATCGTGCCGGGAAAGCTCGTCCACAATGGCGGGAAGCTGATTTTTCAATGCCTCATCCTTGAGTTCCCCCTTCAGATGGTCAAAGGCGCGGCCCATGTTTTTGCGGCTGCTCTCCATGAGGGTTTCCATCTCTTTTCTGGCGGTTAAAAGGGTTTTCATTTCTTCCCGGAAGAGAAGGGTATTTTTCGCCGGATCTTCCACCGCCACAAGCCCTGGCCATTGCCTGCGGGGGGAATCACTGTCCCAGAAGGAAGCGTGATCACTCACCGTTGCCAGCCCCAGTTCAAGCTCGCCTGCCCATCGTCGATTCCTTTCCAGCTCAGCTATCCTGCGACCGGCGTTCTTTTTCAGCTCATTGATTTTTTCTTCCCGGGCTGCAGCCAGATTTTTATAATGTAAAATCAACCCCTCCAGATCTGTATTTTCAAGATCCCGGGAATCAATATCCCCATTTATACCACGGCTGGCAAGGGTTTTGAGTTCCGCCCGGCAGCGGGCAAGATCCCGTTCCCGCCCTTCGAGTTTACCTTTGTGTCCGGCCCGCTGTTCCTTTATTTCCTCCAGCTTACCCGAAAGAAATGCGGTGCGTTCGTCCCGCTCCCGGCTGCTTTTTGCGGCCCATGTACAGGCACACGCCTCGTCAAAGGTATTTTTTTTACGATATCGCTCCAGATCGTTGGTTGTCTTCTGCAGTGTCTGTCTTACCCGCTGCAGGTCGTTTCTCAATCCATCAATGCCAAGTTCGCTGGCAATGCGGATGGCGTTGCTCTGGGCCTGTTCATATTGACGTCTCAAGGCAGATAGATCCATGGACAGAGCCTCCTGCACCTGGAATTGGGCGAGGACCAGCCCCTCTGTGACGGGAATATCATCGGCCCGCTCCTCCAGATTTTTAAACTCCGCCCGTTTTCCAGCCAAGGTGCCATGGAGGTGGGTGAGGGTGTCAGCGGTTTCTTTTTCTTTTTTCCGGATCTGGGAGGCAATATGGTTCAGCTCCAGCCGTTTAATCTCTCCCCTGGAAAGTTCGATTTCCCACGCCGCCATCTCCCCATACTGGGAAAGCCAGTTTTTCAGCTGTTTTACCTGGTTTTCCAGGCGGGCATGGGTACGGGTTTCGGTGCGGGAAATTTCTTCCAGCTCCTTTTTTAACGTGTTATGGCCATCCATCTTTTTTTCCATGGCAAGGATATCAGATGTCATGCCCGCCAGGGTTTCCCGTGTCGATTCTAGACTCCGGGACAGGCCTTCCACAGCAACAAGATCGGGATATTGTGCCCGGTATTCCCGGAGCCGGGCCTCTGTGGCCTCCATGGATCGAATTTTAGAAATCCGTTCTGCCACCTGTTCCCTTAACGTATCGCATTGCCTGTAAAGGGACTTTTTTTGCTCCTCCAGGTAGGATTTACTGTACACCATGGGGTCTTTGGGGGAGATCACACAATATGCCGCAACCGACTCCCGTTCCATATTCCGGGGTGTTGACATCACCACCGGCTTGTGGAGCCAGTCGGGCACAGGCAGGGTTTTAATCTTTTCCATCACCTCTTCCGTAAGGGCCATGATACCTGAAAATCGTCCAGGATCACCTTCCACCACCCTGGCAATCTCCTGCGGGGTTTTATCCATGCCTGAAAGGTAATCCAGAAAAGGTTGTACTTCAGAAGAAGAAACCCCCTGGGCGGTGCAGTAAGCAACAAGCCTTGACACCTGGGCATCCACCAGAAGACAGTTCATATTTTCCAGACGTCTGAGCTCGTTTTTCATCTCCAGAAGCTGTTCCTGAAGGCCCTCGGTGCGGGTGCGGCTGCGGGCAATGGATTCCCCCAGGCGCGTGGACAGATCCGCCCGGGTGGGTTCAAAGCTTGCGGAACCGGCGATGCGTATAAGATGGGCATCCCCCAGCAGCTTATCCCTTTTGAGCTTTTCATCTGCCATGGATTTCTGGACTTGTTTCAGGGCTTCCTCTGCCTGGATGCGGGAGCGGTGCAGCTCCTGAAAACGGGCCTGGCTCCGCTGCTGTCGTTCTTCCATCTCCTGGAGCCGGGTTGTGGCCTGTGCCATTTTTTCCCCACTGGCATGGATCTGCCGCTCAAGTTCTGCCAGACTTTCCCCGGGATTTTCCCCGGAGGCAAGCCCCAGATTCTTCCTTGCCACCCGGGCAGCTCCCACCTGGGCGGAAAGCCGGGTGAGAGTCTCATTATGGCGTGCAATTTTTCGTTCCTGATCCTTGAGGTCTTCCTTCAAGGCTTCATGTTTTTTTTCCGTGTCACCCCGCTCTTTTTCCATGGAGCGGATGGCGGATTCGTTCTCCATGCGCTGACTTCCCAGGTGGACATGGTACTGGGCCGCCCTTAAATCCGTCTGCTGCCTTGCCGGTTCCAGCTGGGAATCTTTACCGGCCAGGGCTTTTTCCCTGGATTCCCACTCGGCCTTGAGCTGTCTTAATGACGCCATCAAATCGGCAGCCTTGAGGGCCATACGTTCGGCCTCACAGTCTTTCAGATGCCCATCCGCCTCGGTGATCAGGCGTTTGAGCTGTGAAACTTCCCGGTCATGAGTTATCTCCTCAATCTTCACTTGATTGGCCTGGGCTGTCTCAAACTCACCCTTGATAACTTTTTGCCTGTCATAGGTCTGTCTTACCCCGGCATCGGCTGCTTCAAGGACCAGAACCGCCTCTTTTTTTGCAGATGTGAGTAAATGGACCGCTTCCCCCAGCTGAATCCGGCTCTCCTCCATCTCCCCGTGAACACCCCGCCACTGTCTGCCGGTTTCGTGAAAGGTCTCCAGATTTTTTTTAAGTAAAATAACGGCGGCCAGCTGCTTTTTCTTTTCAGGGCGGTTTTTCATCTTGTCAATGGTCTGGGCCGTGTTTTTCCGGATGGCCATGGCTCCGTCAAGATCAGATACGCATCCCAGAAAAAAACTTAAAAACTCGGCTTCACTTTTAAACTTAAACGACTCCTTTATGCCCCCTTCACTGCGGGAAAAATCCACCTGGCGATTCATCAGCCAAGGATCAAGTCCCAGGGATTCAAGGATTTGTGTCCACTCGGTCTGGTTGTCCGTCTGAAACACCTTGTCGTTGAGATACTCCTTTACGGCTGAATGGGGGCTGTTGCTCGCCGACAGGGCTTCCCATTGCAGACGGAGGCCATCAAAAAAATCGGCCGCCTGGGTAATCGAATCGGCAGCATCAGATCCGGCAATGAAATAACTTCGCCGGATCTTGTCCGGGACGGTCCTGTCACGATAAAGGAGCTGCCCGATCACAAGGTGCTCCCGTGGCTTTTCATCAAAAAGGGTGGGTGTCAGATTGATGGAAAGATCCAGCATAATCACGGCGGGTCGGCCGGGCACCAGGTATTGTTCCAGACTCTTGTCTCCATTGGATTGCAGATACTGCACAAAACGGCGGCGGTCAGGGGCAAAAACGCTGAACAGAAAGGAGAGCAGCGTGGTCTTGCATGAACCGTTGGCCGCCACAATAATCCCATGATCGGCTCGGCTGTTTGTCTTTAAAATGGGGAAAAAACCATTCCTGAGAATGTTCTCCCCTGCCACAATATCACTTACAAAAAATCTGCTGAGTTTATACATTGCTCATCTCCCCTGAAGGGTCCCGGGGTGACGCTTCCCGATCTTTCCCTGCTGATACCACCGCTTTCTGATCCGCCACAAGCTCCCGGAAGGCATGGAACGCATATACAGCGGCCGTTCTCATGGCACTCTGATAAGCGGGGGTGGGTCGATACTCCACCACTTCATCCCCTTGTTCCTGAAATTCCAGGAGATAACCCGTTGCCACCAAGTGCTCCAGCACCCGTATGATCAGCTCAAGCCAGCTGTTGCCCCCCACGGCCCGCTTGCTGTCCGGGTTTTCTTCTGGAAGCTGCCTCAGTCTTCCGGCGGCGGTTCTCACCTCCGGGTGAAAAATCTCGTCTTCCGGATCCATGCGCTCTTCGGCCTTTGCAAACTGCCGCAAAATCTCAACGACATCACCGGGAACGATAACCCCCAGATCCTCCACCGGCGCATCCAGGTCAGATTCTGTGGGAAAAAACGCCGTGGCCACGGCACAGTGCACGCAGAGCAGTTCCCCGGCTTTAAGGGGGGTGCGAGCCAACATTTTTCCGTAATCGGTGAGGGTGGTGGCAAAAAAACTACCGGAATTTCTGGACGACAGCCTCAGGGCCATGGGCTCCACCTCCAGGAGTTGGAGTTCCATGGCCCGCAGGTTTTCCATGACTGCCTGACGAAAGGCATCTTCTGCCTGGAAGCGTTGGAGAAGCTCCATCAGCTCAGTTTGATGCTCTGTGATTATGCGCTTATTACCATTGCTGTAGGCCAGACTCAGATAGACGAGACGGCTTGTTTCATAAATATTTTCCATGGTGATCTTTCACTTATTTTTTGGGGGAAAGGAATGGGTCTGAATTGACAGGAACCAAAACCAGATGGTGACCACGATAAAGCCTGCCACCGGGCAGGGTCATGGAGAACTGCCTTGCCGGGGAGGCAAGCTTGACCAGAAAACCATTACGCCCACCGATACGGTGATCAATGATGGCCTGAAACACGGTCATGGCAACGCCCATGGGCAACAGGTGGGCCTTGTTTTCAGGTGTGGACTCTTTGGGGTTAATTTCCTGGATGTCACCCCCTTCAAGGATGGCCTCCTTCAGAAGCTCTTCCATCATGGTGCCCTCGGCGGTGCGGACCCGATCTTGAATCATGACAACTGCTTTTTCCATCAAGGCTTCTGTAAGTTCTGTTTCATAATGGACAATGGATTCCCCGTCAACCTCCTGAAGGGGCTGCACTTTATCACCGGTGCTTCCCCGGCGTTCCAGGGCCTGGCTCATGGTATCAATTATGGCACCAGGATCAAACAGGGGGATTTGAACCGGGGGATCAAACAGGGCCATGAACTCCCGGGCCACGGCGGCAGCATCGTTTTCTTCCATGCGGCACACCCGTCTCAACACTTCATCCATGGGCGGCAGGATTCCGGACATGCGTTTTCTGAACAGTTTATGGCTGTTCTCGTGATAATCATCGGGTAGGCGCTGCAATTCCCTCACCAGCTCCATCTGGCGGCGATTCAACTTTTTAAGATGCCGGGCCAGTTGAAGTAGTTTATTCTCCTGGGCCCCATCCTTTGTCATCAAAAGGTTATCAAGCACCATGTGATGAAGACGGCTGCTCTCAAATTGAATCTGGGTGGCCTGCCCTGCCCCCTGGTCGGCCATGGCATTGACCTTTTCAAAATCAATGGAGTGTATGTTTCTCTGTATGGCCCGGCGGATGTTTCTTATTTCGTGGGCCTTTCTGGTACACTGCTTGTTGTTCTGCTCGGCAACGGTAATGGCATCGTCCACGTTGCCCCGTTCTATTAAAAGCTTGATACGAAGATTACCGATGGCAGTGGAGTCAAGGGCACTGGTTTCATGGAGGCCAAAGTAGGCGGCATACCCTTCTTCTGTGAGGGAAAACAGGCTATCCTGTCCCTTGTCCGTGTACACGGCTTTAATCAACCAGAACCGACGAGATTTAAAGGTGCCGAAGGCCCCATCAAAATAGCGATATTTGAAAGGAAGATAGCGATTATCCCGGTTCACCAGGTGGTCAAACACCTTTTGGAGCAGGTTCAGCAATGCTTCCCGGGAAATCTCTTCTCCGGCGCTGCGGATCTGATTTTCAATGGCCGGGGTGACCTTGTCCAGCACCTCTTTTCGGGTAACCCCCACGTGGTACTCGGTGAGTTCAGACACGCTGTCAAGTAAGGCAAAGGCCACCCACATGAGATCCACCAACTCCCGGATATCTGTCCCATCTTCTGGTTCATCGTCCATGGAGGAAGAAGTGTTGGTGGAAATAATGGTGAATCTGCGGGCCTCCAACTCATAGATGGGACGCATGATAAGGCTGGAGTGGACTGCCCTGGTTACGTCGGATTCCCGGGTTCTGAGCACCTGGGCCGCATCTGCCTCCAAAAAATCAACGGTACTCATTATTTTAGACCACCATCTTGTTAATGACGATCCTGTGGGATTTACCAAAAACCATGGATCTCTTCGGGTTTACACGCCCCTTTCAGGTAGGTATCCAGAAACTGGGGGATAGATAACATGTAAAGAATATAGGAGAGATGTCCTGAATATCCGGTGATATCCAGCTCCTGCAGAGCTTTAATGGCATCAGCAGCATCTTCCATGACCTGACGGCTGACCATGGGGGGATTTTCCCTGGTGCACACATGGGTGGAATAGATTCTTCTACAGGAGAAAGGCCTGTCCTCATAGATCATGCAGGCGCTATTTTTCATCAGAAAAACGGGCAGGGGGTGACAACGCCCTTTTCCCTTTTTTTTGATCTCCTGCTGGAACAGCTTGGTCAGTGTTTTCTGGCGCGACCGGGGCAGCGCCTTCATGGCGTTTCTGATGGCCAGCCCTTCAAGGGTGGTAATATCAATACTTCCGGCCTCTTTGCAGCAGAAGCCACACCCTTTTTCACAGGCTTGGTCCTCTTTTTGATTCATTGGCCTTCTGGGTAAAGGCTTCATAAATATCTTTTAATGCAGGTATTTTTTCTTCCATCTTTTCCAATTTTATCATGATGATTATTGCGGCACTGCTGTCTGCAACGTGGCGAGCAGGCAGTAAGCCTGCCCCGTTGACCCACCACTTATGATGGGCGCCCAATGTTTGTTGTGATTCAGTCCGTTATTTTTTATTTTTCGCAATGATCCATACGGCATGAACCATGCCTGGAATAATACCCAATATGGTCAGTACAATATTGATCCAGAAATGTTTCCCTATGCCAACCTGCAGAAAAGCTGCAACTGGTGGAAAAATGATTGCACATACAATTTTTATCAAATCTTTCATTTTTAATCCTTAAAATCTGGTTGCTCTTTTTTAAAAAAAGGGGCCTGAAAAAACAGGTATCTACACTTTTTCTTTATTACTTGAAAATAGCCTCAAAACGTTCCCGACGGTAATCAAAAATCTCATCCAGCAATGGTCTTATTAAGAACGGGTGTACCGCCCGGCCAAGCAGAGAAAATGGCGGAGAATAGGTCACATGATCCAGGATTTTAACACCGTTGTCCACAGCCCGGATTTCATGGTAATGGTACCAGAAAGAATAGGGGCCCAGGCGCTGTTCATCCACAAACGAACAATGGGGTCTGATATGCTTGATCTCTGTCACCCATGTGCGCCGTCCCCACAGGGGGATTTTAATCTCATACTCAATCAAAAGCCCGTTAAACATCTCTTGGGGTAACGGTGATTTTATTTCAAAGGCCAGAGAAGGGGGGGTTATTACGTTGAGATTGTCGGGATTACTGATAAATTCCCACACCTTTTCAATGGTTGAGTTCACCGTTTGATTTTGTTGTATGGTATACACCACGCGTAAATTGTCCCCGGAATTTAAAGGATAATAGAAAGTTAGGCCCGTATTGCCAGGGCTTCCGTCTCTACAAACTGTATGGCCTGCAAAAGGTCATAACTGTCTTACATGAGAAACCAGCTTTCAGGAGATCGACCAGACATTTAGACAAACGAAGGACCTTTCCCGGACGGATGGAACTATTTCTTTTGTCAGCCCTTATTATACAGCATGGTTCGCAACACTCAACGCTATTTTTCAAGGTGATGCCCCTTCATGATTTTTTTTCTACATTTTCAGCCCACAACCTACTTGACATCTACTGCTAATGCGGCCAAGTTTGATGGGTTACAGATGAATTTGGGCCATCTGCAATCAAAAAACAAATGTATACCAATCCGGTTCAACAGCTGCTGCACTTTTATCAGCAAGCTGCGGGATGCGGCCGATGGCGTCCAGAGTTAAAGAGTCCGCGGAGTCAACTAACCAGCTCAATTTTAAGGAGACTTCTTTTCATGGTGAAATCTTTTAATAGCAATAAAAAAACACAGACCATCAGGCAGGAAATCATAAGTCATCTTGAGAACGGCCCCATGACGGTACGGGAAATTTCCCAATCGGTTGGTATTATAGAAAAAGATGTTTACCATCATCTGATATCCATAGAAAAAACAGTTAAAAACCATAAGAAAAGAATAGATGTGGAACCCTATTATTGCCAGGATTGTGGATTTCAATTCAAGAAACGGAAGACTTTTAAAAAACCAGGTAAATGTCCAAGGTGCAGAGATGGCAGAATTGTATCTGCTGTTTTCCGGATTATATCTCAACATGATAAAGTATGATTCCAGCCATGTGAATTGAGGACTTGGTCACAAGATGGACCGCCCGTAACCATTGATGGGCCAACGGGGTCAGGCTTGTGTTCTTGTGATTTTGCCAACCGCCTGGGTTTAAAAGCAACTTTAAACAAAAACGCCAATAACGCAAGCCTGCCCCCTCCCTACTGACCCCTCCCTAAAATGGCCCACGTTGTGATCAAGCCCTGAATTGATGAGATCTTTCGAATTCTTATCTATTATTTCCATGTTATTTTTGGAACCTGCTTGAAAATATAATTGGCGCAGGTATTAAACATAGATCATTATTTTTCGCGTAAAATAATCCCCTCACCAGGATAAACCTCCCGGTCCGCTTCTGGAATGGGTGCTTTAATTTCCGGCCATCTGCCTTTCTGGGGTTCCGGCCCTTCAACCGCCATGGGCGACGGGCTGGTGTCAGCCATTTCAGGATGCTTTCGAAGACTCACCTCTGGAATTGCATAGCTGAATTCAATGGGGATATTATTGGGGTCAAAGGAATAGATGGAGTAGATAAACCCATGATCAATGACTTCTGAAACCCAGAACTCTGCGGCTTCAAGCTTTTGTTTTAAGGCCCAAAGATCTTCTTCTGCTTCAACACCAAGGGAAACATGATCAAAGGCCAAGGGACCTTTAACGGGGGCACCATGGTCTTTTTCAGGAATTTTTTCGACATCAGGCCATTCAAAAAAAGCTATCATGTCATATGGTGAAATCTCAAAAAAATAGTGGCGGTATCCCGGATGTCCAAGCCCTGCGACAAGTCTCATTCCCAAAAGATCTCTCCAGAAGCGGATGGTCATGTCAATGTCCGCCGTAGCCATGGCCAAATGATTTATACCTTTGTAGTTCACCATAGTTGCGTCCCCACATCATTGTTGTTGATAATTATAAACAAAGCTGTCCTTTTCTGGTCTAAAGCAAAAAGGGGACAGATTTGTTTGTCCCCTTTTTCTTCTTTCCATTCCTGCCAAAAAAATGCCGCCCCCTTATAAAATCAGGAAAAATCATACCCCCGTTCACCATGCAGAGATTGATCAAGTCCAAGATGGTCCCTTTCCGGATCAAGCCTGAAACCGATGTTTTTTTCCACTTCCATGGATTTTATAAATAACAGGGATCAAAATCAAGACAGAATTCTTTTTTGATGGCGGTCTTTAGCGCACAACTTGACCAGGAATACGCATCCGGGAAATCGACCATGGCTACCTCCACATAACGGCAACAGGCCGTTACCACTTATCAAGTTCTTTGATAATCTGGCTCTGGCTCACACCTTGTGGCGCATATTTTTTAAAAAAATGTATAATTAAAACTTTACGTTGGCTGGATGAAGGTTGGTTGATGATTATTTCTTTATCCACACCCTTGAGGGAAAGAACCCGCTGAAGACTCCGAAAATCCACCACCGTAAAAGCAAATGGGTTTTGCTGTTCTTCGACGCTTATGTCCTTCAGTTCAGTCCATTCCATCCGTCTGCTGCCAAGTGCTCCAAATGATGTAATACCTTTTTCATCAATATGAATACGTTGGGCAGAAAGGCTGGTGAACCACAACGAGAGTAAGGGCAAAGCAATAAAAACTGCAGGAATAGAAACAAAATGCAGGCCCGTAATCATCTGTTGTGAGGGCCAGTCGGGGACGATACCAAGCAGGGATGGCTGCCCCAGCACCTTTATCCAAAAAGAGTCGATGAAAAGCGCAAAGAAAAAAACAGATCCGCTAAGAAGGATAGTATCACAAAGAACACTCAGCCAGACTGACGCAACAGGGATACCTTGTCGTCTCCCGGCCAATCGATGGGCAGAAATCCCAACAGCAATCCCCAGTAGTATTGCCATTGCACCTAAAATTTGACAAAACCTCTTAAGCCAGGGGATTTTCAAGGTCCATGGTACCGGCTGATCAATTGTTCCACTGATAAAAAGTTTGCTGTTATAAGTAAAGGCGGGCCTGAATGAGTCTTGATCAAGAAATTTCTGCGCAAAACCCTTCCACAGTTTTGGCGTAATATTGAGTATTTTTTCATTTGGAACTGTTCCTTTTAAAAGCCCTTCCAGCTCCACTTTTATTCCGGGATAGTCCATAAAATCTTTTTCACTGAGCTGGGGAACATCGTCTTGGTTGCTGTCAATGTACCTGGCAAGAAAAGAAACTTCTAAACAAGTTGTATCAGCAGCATCCTGGGTTAATAATCGCTCCACGCTATTAATGCGGTAAAGACCTTCATTAAAAGAAAACACTATTCCTGTCCCAACAGCTTCAGTGCGCTGAAATGTTCTTAAGAAAGAGGCCCATTGGGAACTGGAAACACACCCACCTCCAGATCTGTCCATCAAACCAAGAAAAACTTCCCGTACTTCAGGTTGGTGCGACAGCCTTTCATAACTGAGTTCTATAAAATCTGCACCAAAGCGCTTTGCAGCACTCAGCCTGGTATAGGGTGTATTTTCGATTTCCAGGATCAACATTTTTTTTATTCGTTCACCTGCAAGGCTAACTGGAAATTGCAAAAACTGCAGGGCTATTCCTGTTGCCAATAAAATGAACGTAATGAATTTACGAAACCATAACATTGAATCCCCCACATATTTTTTATAAACGCCATGTTTTTCAAAATAGAGGATCTTGTAAAAAATCTGCCATCATTATTAGCTGCTCGATGGCGGAAGGCGTACCAAAGGCTGTCTTACTGGGGAAAAGGTGGTATCAGTGCCGCTCTTAACTTAACTCCTGGGAAGTTGTGCCGCAATCAATAATCCCTTGACCAAATTCCCCGACTATTTCCTGATATCTGCTTTGGTCTGCTCTGTTAACTGCAAGCCACAAGCCATCCTTGTTATTGGGAGGCGCTGGTCCACCTATTACGGAGATCATCGCCCCCCCACTGCCTCTTTAATCAGACATGTGAAGCCCAGGCCAAATCAAAGGCCTGGTCGTTCTGCTCCAGATTAGTGATGATCAAAGAAGGCGTAATCCATGCCTGGTCATCAAATTCATGCTTGTCGGCAATCTTAATAACGGGATAGGCTGTCTGACGGGCAATTTTCTTCACCGTCAGAAATCGGGTGGCATTTTCCCCGGAGGCAATGCGGGTGAAAGCCAGATGTAAAACATTGTTTCGCTGAGCAGCCTTCTGGTAGTTTTCAAAATCCTCCATGTTGTACTGCTTGCCGGGAAGGATTTCCATGCGATTGGTGTAACGGGTGTCCACATCCAGAGCGATGTAATAGCGGTGCTCGTCAAAATCAATTTCATAGCCGTCATACAGGGTATAGACATTGCCAAGGATGGTGATGAGCTTTTCAAAATTTGCAATCTTCTTTGCGTAACGCTCCCCTTCCTGGTTTTTGCCCACATGGTAATAGTCGGCCATGAACAGACAATGCTCAGGCAAAAGCAACAGTTCGTCCTTGTTAAACTCCCGCAGAATAAACCGGGACATGATCTCCCGCACCTTGGGGGCCTTGGTGGGACGTCCGGAAATCAAAAAATAGATCCCGTCCAGGCATTGTTCCCTTCGCCACTCCTGGAGAAGCGCATATTGCTTGCCAAATAACAATTCCAGAAATCGGGAAAATTCTCTTTCAATGAAGACATCGGAATCCCACCATTTTTCTTCATCATCGGCATGGCGGGTTTCTCTAAAGAGCTCGGCAAAAAACTCGCCAGCCTTTTTTTCTGAAAAAGATTCCTTTCGCTTCAGGGTGGTGGTGATACCAAGATCCGGATCTTCAAAGGAGCGCATGAGCAGAATACTGGCATCGGTGGTCAAACCGCCGATGTCCACATGGCACACCACAAAGGTAAGCCCCTTCTTCTTTTCCTGGAGGGCGTTGCGTTTCTGGGAAAAAAGAAAGGCCACCTCCTGTAAATCCGGCAGGCGGTCCTTTTCGCTGGAAAGATCCCAGAAGGGCATGAGCTTGATAAGATTAAGAAAATACAACTCGCATGATCCGCTTTCATCGGCGGAGATGTTGACAAAGGTTTTTTTAAGGCCTCTCAGATTGGGGGGTAAAAGCACCTTCCATTTGTTGTGAGCGGCAAACTCCATGCACACGGAATAGATGCTTTCCCGGTAGCCATTTCTCAGATTCTCTATGAAAAGATCCGGCACCGTCACCCGGATCTCGGTGATCACCGGAACGGCAGGTCCATTCCATGGACGGCCTTCCTTTGGGGCCGTGATATATTTAAAGCTCTCCTCAAGTACCTTTTTTATATAAATGCGAAACTGAGGCACATTTCCCTTGTAAGCCGCAAACTTGCTGGCAAACACCGATTTTGCACTTTTAACAATCTGGCTGTTGGAGACATTGATGTCATCAAAATCATCCACAAAGGCAAAATCCCGCTCATCCCCGGAAGGTGGATTGATGAAGGCCGACGGAAATCCCCCGCCATTGCCCTTGCCGTTCTCATAGTGCACCACATACTGCCAGGTATCGGTGATCTTGTCCCGGCCAAAACTGCAGGGCCAGCACAGCACAGAGGTGCGGTAGGAGCCGAAATCCACAAACAGAATATATTCTTCACGGTTATTGGGATCCCGTGAGGTTCTGCCTGCAATGGTTTCATAATAAAGCCGATTGTCATCCGCCAGCTCCAGATGGAAATCATCCACCTTTTTTTTCTTTCGTTTAAAAAAATCAAAAAACATTATACGTCCTCCAGTACCCTTCCCATGAGCGCAATGTCCCCCCTGATCAGGGCATTTGGCACATAAAGTTCGGCACTGTTCATTATGATATAGGGCAAATCTTCTTCCCGGGTGCCCAGGAAACCCTTGTTTCCACCATCCAGTCGTTCCTTCAGATTTTCCCACAAAGCCTCAGACACCCCTCGGCACATGGCATCATTATCAAAGAACTGCATAAGATACTGGGCAAAGACCCCAGTCCAGAATCGTTGATGATTTTCCACAAGACCATCTGCCTGGGTGGCCATCTCATTATTGAAATACGTTCTGATGGAACGATACCGTCCCTGGACAATCAGCCTGCGCATCCGTTCTTTTACCTCGGATACCTCGTCATAGGTTTCAATTTCATTGAGGGTGGCCATGGCATGGGCAAGACAGTTTTCCGCAGTATCCATCCAGGGCATAAGAAAAATAATATCCAGGGCCTCTTTAATGGTTTCACCGACACAGATGGATTCAAGAAGATGCCGGGACCAGGCAATGCCGCCATCCAGGGTAATGCTATCCTGAATCTCTTCAAGATCTTTGTAGCGGCTCAGTCGGGAAATCCAGCCATCCACATAGGGACCGGGTTCTCCGAAGGTCACCGGATACCGATCATTGCAGGGATTTACCAGCTGAATCACCGTGTCAAAGGCAGGATAACTCTTGAAATCCGTTTCAATATCTTTTTCCACATGGGTATTGCCACAATATCCGGCAATGGCACTTTCACCCTGCAAAGACACCACCAGGGGCAGTTTCCTGTCCAGGGGACCGGTGTCCAGCACTTCACGGTATTTTTTCAGTATGATGTCCATGGGATGGCCCGGGGGAATGGCAATCTTATGCTGGAAACAAGCCACCAGGATGCCGGGAAAACGGATAAGATTATCCACCAGGTTTTTTTCAAAGGTTTTATGAAGAATCTGCTGGGACTCCAGAGCATCTGCCCCCTCCTTGATCCCGGGATACTCAATAACCGGAAGAGTCATGGGGGTCTGGGCGGCGGGCACCAGCACCTGGAGCAGGTAATCACCGGGCACAGCCCCCTGGGAAAGGTCATAGAGTTTCCCGAAAAGATCCGGTGAAATATCATCTCTCATGATCCCGCCGGTACTGATGGCCAGTTGACGGATCACAATGCGTGTTACGGTGTCCGAGGGCTCCACCAGACAGGGAACAGCAGTGTTCTCCGAAGTATTGTGGGCCTTCACAGAAAACAGTTCCCCCAGGTCAGCATGGTCAAACAGATCCAGGAGGTAACTGGTTTTAAAGGACTTGTCCGTGCCCATGATATGTACATACACCGGGGTATCCGTGGCCGGTACATGGTCCAGGCACTCCCTGCAAGCCGTTATGACCGAAGACGCTTTTTCCATCTGCTGGGCCGGCGTGGCTTTTAATTTTTCAATTATACTTTCAATACTATCTCTTAGCCGCGCCAGACGGCTTTCATTAAAACGCATGGGATTTTTTACTCCTGAGAACGGTTTAATCCGGGCTTGGTCTCAACATGAACCGCATGGGGTGGGTTCTGGCTTGGGTTATTGTACTTTTGTTAAAATCTGTCTTGAAACACAGACAGTTGTCAAAAGCATAGAGCCGGATAAATACTAAGGCCCTAATAGAACAAGCCTGAACCCGTCGGCCCGAACGATGACGATTGGCCCAGGTTATGACCAAGCCCTTTAATCCTGATGGGTGTGATGTTTTGTTATAATTTCCGTCACGGTTTAATCCAGCTCCATGATCTGATATCCGCCATCCACGGACTTGTTAATACTAAGTCTTTTCTGACCGATTTGAAATTCCATTCCGTTTATCTCATGTTTGTAACTGAAGGTGATACTGTCATTGTACACCATGAAAGAAAAGGGGTTAAACACATTGATATCCGCCCTTTCAAATTTAACTGTCCGTCCATTTTCAAGCTTTCCCCGGAAATGGTCAGCATCTTTAAAAAGGGAGACAATTCCTGATCTGCCAGGGCTGATATTCACAGCCTGGGTGGAAGAACTGTCGTCTTTGGACAGCTGCACAAGGGAGGTGTTGACCTGGATGGGGTCTCGTTTAAGGGTAACATGGCTGGTTTTTTCAAAGGAAGATTTGCTGATAAGATTGGACAGCACAAGAGAGGTCAACGGATCATAGCACTGGATACCATACTTTCCCTTGGCATCTTCCATCAACAGTTCACGGTGTACGGCCACGGGGAAATGGGAATCAATCCGACTGAGTTGCATCTGATCAATCTTTTCAGATATCAGTGCCAGCTTAAATGATTGGCCAACCTTTTCGGTGAAATACACCGCCGAGGTCTTGGAAATTTTTAATTCCTGCTGCTGATCATCGTCAATGGCATACCAGGTATAGGTCTCACCGGTTGATTCGCCTCCCATAAGGGCTGCAGCAACGCGCCGGGGCACCAGGGTGGACTCATCCCGCCGGAAAAAACCGGCAAAGGTCAATTTACCGTCGGCATTTCTCCCGGCCAGGAGATACCAGTCTATATCTTCCAAGGGGGCTTCGATCTTTAAGGGAGAAAAGGTATACACATCGGCAAGGAAATTTTTCAGTTTAAAATCAATGGTATCTGCCTTGAGCATCTGGGAAAACTCCTGGGAATCCCGCAGTCGCTTGTAATCTGTATAGGAGATCATGTTATCGCTTAGGAACTGGTTCACCTGGGGATGCTTGATGTTAAGATCCCCCACCTTGAAATAAAACACATTACTGGTGTAACCCGATGCTTCACAGGAATAAATCCGGGCAAGACGGTTCATTTCCGTGCCGGAAAGCTGCATATCATATTTTCTGAGAGCTTTGGTCACGTCCCGGTTGTAATTAAAATAAACAAAGAGGGCCAGCCGGTCACCCTTGAAATTGATATCACTGTCCGAGGCATCCCGGTAGGAGTCCTGATTCATGCAGGACAGAATATCCTTTACATAATCGGGATTCAAGAAGGTGTCTGCAATTTTTTTCTCATCGGGCAATTCAGAATCCCGCCATGCATACACCTCCGGAAAATGGCGGCTGTAAAACGTCATCTCCATGGAATCCGGATCAGAACTTCCCAAGGAAAAGTCAAAGGTCTTACCGGTGAAAAATTTATCGTAAAGGGCATAGCCACCGGCGGACAAAAGAGCAACCACTCCCAAAATCACAATCAGCTTGACCATAAAAACGGTTTTGGGTCCACCTTTCTGGAGTTCTTTAAGCAGGGCAATGGCCCGGGACTGCCCCTGGAGGGAATCCTTATACACCACATTGGCTCCATAGGCGGTTATGATTTTTTTATCTTCAGAGCGAAAAAAAACCCACCGGGAACCAATGTTATCTCCCCTTGTCACCCGCAGCTTAAGGTATTCAATGAACTCTTTTCTCGCACCTCCGGACAGCCTAGACATGGGGATCTGGGTCATTCCCTGTTCCAGGGGAATTCTCCCATTAATATCAATGATTCTCACATCCAGGCTGGAGGTTACACTTTGATATCGCCTTACATCCTGAAAGATACTGCATTCCGGCGGTACCAAGGCCTCAAAAACCAGGGGATATGCCTGAACTTTTTCAACGGGCAGCTCAAAATCATCAAATCGCCCCATTTATATTTTCTCCTGTAAAATCAAATTTGTAGATCAGCTGCATCGAGACTTGCAAGGCCGATTTTATGCATTTTAAATAAAATTAGTTATTTTATCTAAAAACTATCTAAAAGTCAATTTAGCTGAATTTTAATTCATAGGCACTTGCTCCAGGTTCAATCATCCCGGGCCATGGAGGATGTTGCCGGGATCTCAAAAACGAAATAACACTGGGGCAGCCATTCCCCATGGGCGAATCCTAACAACATCTGACGTTGGATAAAAAAACTCAGGGGGCCTGGGAACCCAACATCACCCCCCTTTACAAGCAATCCAGATCCTGTTATTTCCATTAAAAAACCCAGAACCCAGCATCTACCTTTTCACACCTCCCAAAAAAGGAAAACTCCCATGGACCTATTAATAAAAAACGGCCTGATACTGACCATGAATACGGATATGAAAATCATTGAAAACGGTGCCGTAAGGGTTAGGGATGGCGTTATTATTGCTGTGGGCAACCCGGAGGATACCTCATCATCCATCCCCACCCGGGAAATTGATGCCCAGGGGGGCATCATCATGCCAGGCCTTGTCAACAGCCATACCCATGCCGCCATGACCCTGTTCCGGGGCCTGGCCGACGATCTGCCTCTGATGGTGTGGCTCCATGACCACATTTTTCCGGCAGAATCCCGAATTACGGCAGACATGGTGTACCGGGGTGCTCTTCTTGCCTGTGCGGAGATGCTGCTTTCCGGAACCACCTGTTTTTGTGATATGTATCTCTTTGAAGAAGAGGTGGCCAGAGCCGCCGACCAGGCGGGCATGAGAGCCGTGGTGGGGGAGGTGCTCTATGATTTTCCGTCACCCTGCTATGGCCCCCTTGACAAGGGATTTGAGTATGTCAACACCATGATGGCAAAATGGGAAAACCACCCACTGATAACAGTGGCGGTGGAGCCCCATGCCACATACACCTGTGCCCCGGAACTGCTCACCCGGGCGGCTGATTTGGCCAGGACCCGTAAGGTGCCTTTTGTGATCCATGTGGCAGAAACAAGCAACGAAGTAAATCTCATTGAGGAAAAATACGGAAAAACCCCGGTGCAGTTCCTGGCAGACCTGGGCGTTTTAAGTCCCAACGTGGTGGCCTGCCATTGTGTACACCTCACCCAGGAAGACCGGGCGTTATTAGAAAAATTCAATGTCAAGATGGCCCATTGCCCGGAAAGCAACATGAAGCTTGCCTCGGGGGTGGCCCCGATACCTGTGCTTCTGGCGGAGGGAATCTGCGTATCCCTTGGCACCGACGGGTGCGCCAGTAATAATGATCTTGATCTTTTTGGGGAAATGAACTCCGCCGCCAAACTGCACAAGGTGTTTTCCATGAATCCCGAAGCCGTGGATGCCAAAACCGCCCTTAAAATGACCACCATTAACGGGGCAAAGGCTCTGGGTTTGGAAAGGCAAATCGGATCTCTGGAGGTGGGAAAACAGGGGGATATCATCGTTGTGGACACCCAGGCACCCCACATGGTGCCCATGTATAATCCCTATTCTCAACTGGTGTATGCGGCCCGGGGAAGTGATGTCACCACCACCATTGTCAACGGCAGGGTCTTGATGGAGAACAGAAAACTTGTCACCCTTGATGTGGATAAGATAATGGATGATGTCCGGATCCTTGCCAAGGAGATTGCAGCCGGGGATATATCCTGATCCTGCAGAATATTTACTCCAGTTTGTACCATTGCCTTAAAAAATCAGCTTTCCTGGAAAAAAAACCGTTCCCGGCCAAAGGCAGGCTTAAGGTCGTCCAGCCACGTGGCCGTTTCATCAAACTTTGCATAAAAGGGCCGATTAACCCAGCTGGTATCCCGGGCCTGGATAAACTTCAGGGCAAAGACCTTCTCCCCATGGATTTCGGGGATACCGTCCACAAGCACCTTGCCAGGAGCTGCAGACATGGATGGCCCCCGGACCGTACGGCACAGGCCGGACACGTTGGCATAGGCTCTGGTGAAAATATCATGGGCCCGGGCCAAGGGAACTTCAAAATACGCCTGGGGTCCGGTGTTACGGGCAATGAACATGTAATAGGGGATCATGCCAAGATGCACCTCTTTTTTCCACAAGGTCCGCCACACTTCGGAATCATCATTGATGTGACGAACCAGAGGGGCCTGGCAACGCATCTGTGCACCGGTACCAAGAATTCGTTTCACAGCCGCTTCCACCAGGGGAGATGCAATCTCCCGGGGATGGGTAAAATGTGCCATGATGGTCAGATGAATGCCGGACTGAACGATTTTTTCGAATAATCTTAAAAGGTCATCGGCATCCTTGTCCCCCAGAAAGCGATGAGGCCAGTAGGACACGGATTTGGTTCCCATACGGATACTGGTAAGATTACCAGATTTAAGGGCCAGAAGGGGTTCCACGTAACGGGCCAGGGTTTGGGTCCGCATGAACAGGGGGTCTCCTCCGGTGAAAAGGACATCATTGACCTCGGGATGTAGAGACAGATAATCCGTAAGATGTCTGGGGGAGGAAGATGCAAACTTCAGATCCTCCATGCCCACAAACTGAACCCATCGAAAACAATAGGTGCAGTATGCATGGCAGGTCTGTCCCTGGGTGGGAAAGAAAAGCACCGTTTCATTATATTTATGCTGCAACCCACTGAATTCAAATCCATTTTCAACGGGAACGTTTTTTTCAACCTGGGCTGCCGGATGGGGATTCATGGCCTCCTGAATCCGACGGACTTCCTGGGGCAAGGCCCCCTGCTGTCCCGGGGTGCGCTGAAGGTCTTTGATGCGGTTGAGATCTTCAGGAGAAAGCATAACTGGCTGGGGAAAGGTCAGCTGAAAGATCGGATCCTGGGGCACCTTTGTCCAGTCAATGAGTTCATTGATCACATGATTATTGACACGAAAGGGAAATACCTCGGCCACAGCGGCCATGTTGTCCATCACCTCCCGGTCAATCTCGTTCATCTGGGGAATGGTTCTAAAATTCTTCTGGGTATACACCCTGTATTTTTGGCTGTTATCATTTGTTTTCATGGATACCTCCTTTAAATCGCTGATAGAAAAACTCCTTTTCTGTTGCAGGTCATTAATTTCTGCTGTAGGGCATTAGTTAAAATCTGGATCAAACGATGAAGGGCGGGGAATACACTGAAGGACACACATACGATCGGGTCAAGAAAAGACGGAAACCATTCATAAACTGAATGGCTCATTCACAAACTGGTGGGGTCAGGCTAATATGGTTATGCTTTTGATTGACAACTACCCGGTGCCCTTTGGTTTATATGAAATAGTAGGTAAGTCTAATACTCTTTCATGCTTCGTTGTGGGCAGAACGAGATCAGAATAAGGTTTGCCCATGGCAGTTATAAACAAAGCACATCAGCACGAGGCTGACCCCAGGCACCCGACATATTCCGAGTTGTCAATCATAACGATCAATCCAAAGCAAATATTAATCATAATAATAATCGGAATCTGCTTTTTTTCAAGGGTTACATATTTTTTGCTTATTATGCTCACACTTGACCTTCAAGTTTTTTATGCTGATAAAACTGGAGGAGAAGATACCCCGGAATTGAATTGTTGCATGAAAGCTGATAAGTTGGGCTTAGTGATTACATGGGCCATTCATCACGATTGACGGGCCAACTGGATCAGGATTAAATCATTGAAGGCTGACGGTCGGAACATAAGTGCCATCAAAAGGATAAACAGATGACAATGGATATTAAATCAAAAATTGCAGCGGCGGCAGGCAGAGAAATGGCGGACATTTTGTTTGTCAATGGAAACATTATCAATGTCTTCACTGGAGAGATCCTGCAGGAATCCGTTGCCATTAAAGCGGGGCACATCTGTGGATTCGGTGAATATGAGAGCCGGGAAACAGTGGATCTTAAAGGGGCTTACATGGCACCGGGATTCATGGACAGCCATGTGCACATTGAAAGTGCCATGGTAACCCCGGACGCCTTTGGTCGGGCTGTGGTCCCCCGGGGAACCACAACGGTCATTGCAGATCCCCATGAGATTGCCAATGTGCTGGGCTTGACCGGCATCACATACATGATACAATCTGCCCGTAGCCAGCCCATGAATATCCTATTTGCCCTGCCCTCTTGTGTACCGGCCACCGCCATGGAAACCGCCGGGGCAACATTGACCGCCACCGACCTGGAACCGCTTTTTTCCCACCCATCGGTCTGCGCCCTGGCCGAAATGATGAATTATCCCGGTGTCATTTTTCAAGACCCAGGGGTGATGGACAAACTCAATGTTGCCGGGAAAGCGGGTAAACCCGTGGACGGCCATGCCCCCGGCCTGACAGGAAAATCGCTTTATGCCTATGTGGCCGCCGGAATTCAAAGCGACCATGAATGCACCACCTGTGAAGAAGCCCTGGAAAAGCTGCGCATGGGGATGCACATCCTGGTGCGGGAAGGCACCTGCGCAAGGAACCTGGAGGCACTGATGCCAGCCATCACCGACCATACCTGGTCCCGCATGATGTGGTGCACCGACGATAGGCATCCCGGGGACATCCTCTTTGAAGGCCATGTGGATCATATCATCAGAAAAGCCATTTCCTTAGGGCTTGACCCCATCCGGGCCATACAGATGGGCACCATCAACTGTGCCCGATATTTCGGTATTCAGAATGCCGGGGCCATTGCCCCGGGCCGACGGGCCGATATTGTCATTTTTCAAGATCTGCAAAAACTCGATATTGAAAGGGTATATGCCAAGGGAGTGCTGGTGTCTGAAAAAGGAGAGACACTCTGCCCTGATGAGCAACTTGCACCCTCGTCCCCCTGCCTTGCCGCCATGGATGTCAACATGGATACCATAAATTTTTCCATTCCCCAGAAAAGTTCCCGGGTAAGGGTGATCAAGGCCATGGCCCATCAGGTTGTCACAGGGTATGAGACCATGGATGTCCTTGGAAGGGGCGGATATGCCGTGGCAGATCCTCAACGGGATATGGCAAAAATTGCGGTGATCGACCGGCATTCCGGGAACACCGGCATGGCCACAGCCTTTGTAACGGGCCTGGGGATTGTAACCGGGGCAATTGCCTCCAGTGTGGCCCATGATTCTCACAACATCATCGTGGTGGGAATGGATGATGGGGACATGATGCAGGCAGTGCGAGAAGTGGTAAACATGGGGGGAGGCGTCAGTGTGGTCAATGCAGGCAGAACCCTTTCCTCCGTTGCTCTGCCGGTGGCTGGATTGATGTCCCATGCCCCCATGGCCCAAGTGCACCAGGAGATGGAAAAGGCAATTGAAACGGCCCAGGCATTGGGCTCACCGCTCAGTGATCCCTTCATGACCCTTGGCTTTCTGGCCCTGCCGGTGATTCCTCACCTCAAGATCACGGATAAAGGACTGGTGGATGTGGACAAATTTGAACTGGTGGAACTTTTTGTATAATTAAAGATAAGGATACAGATAACAATGAAGGTTGATGGAAAAGAGATGAGACCCATCTGGTTTGGTACCACCTCACAAACCCCCTGGGTGATTGACCAAAGAAAACTGCCCCACCGGCTTGTCACAGCCAATCTTGACACAGTCAATGCCGTCATTGAAGCCATAAAGGAAATGTTTGTCCGTGGTGCCCCCCTCATCGGAGCCACCGGTGCCTTTGGGGTGTACACCGCCCTTTTTGAAAGCCAGGAAAAAAAAGAGATGGACACCGACCATCTCATCCATGAATGCCAGCGTATCAAAGATGCCCGTCCCACGGCGGTGAACCTGGCCTGGGGAGTGGACAGAGTACTTGAAATGGTTTTACCCCACACCACCCATGAAAAAAGACTAAAGGCAGCCCTTGACGCTGCCTTGGTCATTGTGGAAGAAGAAGCCGAAAACTGCAAACGCATCGGACTGCACGGGGTCTCCCTGATAGAAGCCATTGCCCGCACAAAAAAAGAGGGTCCCGTGAACATCCTGACCCATTGCAATGCCGGATGGCTGGCCACGGTGGAATACGGCACGGCAACAGCTCCCATGTACACCGCCTTTGATAAGGGCCTTGACATCCACGTGTGGGTGGATGAAACCCGCCCGTTGAACCAGGGCGCACGCCTGACGGCCTGGGAACTTGGCAAACACGGCATCGCCCACACCGTTATCACCGACAATGCCGGAGGCCATCTTATGCAGCACGGCATGGTGGATCTGGTCATTGTGGGCACAGACAGAACCACCCGCACCGGAGACGTGGCCAACAAGATCGGCACCTATTTAAAGGCCCTGGCAGCAAGGGACAACAACGTCCCCTTTTATGTGGCCCTGCCCTCCAGTACCTTTGACTGGACCCTGCGGGACGGCATTGCAGACATTCCCATTGAGACCCGTGATCCCCATGAGATCACCCACATCCAGGGACTGGATAGAAACGGTCATCTAACCACGGTGATGGTCCCCCCGGCCCACAGTCCGGCGGCCAACCATGCCTTTGACGTGACTCCGGCCCGCCTGGTGTCCGGATTCATCACGGAACGGGGAATATGTGAGGCATCCGAAGCAGGTATTCTTTCTCTTTTCCCCGAACGGACATAAGCACAACCATGTCAACTTCAGCCCCCCGGCAGTGGGTGATTTCAGGAGATAAAGAGTCAACGGGCGGACAACGGCCGTGTTCCAGATCTCCCCACCGCTGAAGGCGGCATAATAACATTTTCGTTGCAGGGCACAGCAACAGACAGAAATAAAAAGAACCCGACAAAATTTAGTACTTGACAATGAAAGGGTAAAATACATAATAAAACGCATGTTAACTGACATCGAAAAAAAAGTTGTGGCCTCCCTTCAAGGGAACATTCCTGTGTGTCAACGTCCTTTTCAGGACCTGGCCCAGGCCATTGGCATCTCAGAGGCGGAATATCTGGCCATTGTCACCCGGCTCAAAGAGCAAGGCATTATCCGGCGGTTTGGTGCCACCCTGAAACACCAGAAATCCGGATTCAAGGCCAATGCCATGGTGGCATGGAAGGTGGATGAAGACCGGGCAACTAAGGTTGGAGAAATCATGGCATCCTTCCAGGAGGTGACCCACTGCTACCGCAGAGATCCGGCAGCCACCTGGCCCTATAATCTTTACACCATGGTTCACGCCGCAGATGAGGCCACCTGCCACGCCATTGCAAAAAAGATTTCCCAGGCCACCGCCGTCAACGACTACACCCTGCTCTTTAGCCGAAAAGAATTGAAAAAAACCTCCATGCAGTATTTTGAGTGAGTCCCGGCGTGAAAGTTCCCCATATTCTCTGTGTCAACCCCTGGATACACGATTTTGCCCGCCTATGATTTTTGGGCCAAGCCCTTAGGGCTTCTGGGGCTTGCCGCCATTTTAAGGGACCATGGCATGACGGTAAAATTCCTGGACTGCCTGGACAGGTTTCACCCCCGTGCCGGATCAGGGGCGAAGATTTTAAATGACGGCCGGGGCCCTTTCCTGAAAAAAGAAATCCCCCCACCCCGGGGTGTGGGGCACATGGGTCAGCGTTTTTCCCGGTATGGCATTGAACCGAACTGGTTCCGCCAAGACCTTAAGAACACCCCTGTGCCGGATATTATTTTTGTCACCTCCATGATGACATACTGGGCATCGGGGGTACAGGAAACCATTGCTGTAATCAAGGAAATGTTCCCCGGGGTTCCAGTTATTTTAGGAGGCGTATACGCATCTTTGTGTACGGACCATGCCCGGAAATTTTCCCTGGCCGATGAGGTCGTCACCGGCAGCGGCGAAGTGCAGATTCCTGCCATCATCCACCATCACACCGGATTTTCCTTTACCCCGAAATATGATCTCAATGAGCTGAATGCCCTGCCCTACCCGGCTCTGGATCTGGTCTCAAAGATGACCTACGCCCCCATTCTCACCTCCCGAGGGTGTCCCTTTTCCTGCACCTATTGCGCATCCTCGTTTCTGGAAAAAAGCCTTCGCCATCGCTCTCCGGAAACGGTGTTCCAGGAAATTGAGCACTGGCACAGGGTCCATGAAATAACAAACTTTGCATTTTACGATGATGCCCTGCTCATCCACCCCACTGAGCATATTCTTCCCCTTCTGGAAAAAATCATCCAATCCGCCATGCCCCTGTCTTTTCATACACCCAATGCCCTGCACATAAGACAGATCAGCCAGGAGGTGGCAACGATGATGTTCAGGGCCGGTTTTAAAACCATCCGACTGGGCCTTGAAACAGCGGATGTCTCATCCTCCCGCACCGAGGATCACAAAGTCCGGGGCAATGAATTTTCCCTGGCGGTGGATCACTTGAAACAGGCGGGTTTTTCATCGGATCAGATCGGTGCCTATCTGTTGTGCGCGCTACCGGAGCAGCCCCCTCGGGCCGTAGCCCGGTCCATCATGGCAGTTAAGGAAAAGGGGATACAGCCGGTGCTGGCTTATTATACCCCCATTCCCCACACCCTCATGTGGGAAACGGCAAAAAAACATTCCCGATTTGACCTGGAAGCAAACCCTGTATTCACAAACAACGCCCTGCTACCCTGCATGGAGGAAGACCATGCCTTTGAAACCATCCACAAACTCAAAGCGTTAACAAGACAATAAGATTCACAGCAGGGGTGGCAAGTGAAGAGTCAGATTTGCATTATTGGCACCATCCATGATATTTTGGGTTCGCAACGGGTTGGGTGGATAACGCCAATAACAAAAGCTAGACGCGTTCTTGCAAAGGCGGCCCAAAAAACTTGAACATCGAGATATAGTACTAAAGGTACTGTTTTTTAAAAAACATTACAACCAACAACGCGATGCGCCCCCAGGGGTACGCCATCGTCATGGTCACCAGGACAGCCAAACATGATTATATTTGATCTGGAATGCATTAACGGCCACACCTTTGAAGGATGGTTTGACGGCCGTGCCGATTTTGAACAACAATACCAACAGGGTCTTTTATCATGCCCAGTGTGCGATACCACATCTGTGGAGCAGATACTCTCCCCCGTGGCGGTGAAAACCTCTTCCCAGGCCACATCCATTCAAAGAAAACAACAAGATATGCTGGCCGGAATCAACCAGAAACTGACCCGTTACGTGGAAAAAAACTTTGAGAATGTGGGAACCGGTTTTGCCCGGGAGGCCCTGAAAATCCATTATGGCGCATCAGAACCCAAGAACATAAGAGGAATCACCACACCTGAAGAAGATAAACTCTTGGACAAGGAGGGGTTCCGGTGATAAAATTTGCAATGCCGGAAAAAACCAAAGAAGAACTCAACTGATGGACGTAACCATAACACTTACCAATCTCGAACAATGCCGGTTTTATGAACATCCATTAAATGATCCACAGGGAGGACATCATGCATTACAGAGTAAAACACTTGTCAATAATGTTGTTCACGCTTCTGCTGCTCATGGGATGCAATAATTTTCTACTGAACCTGTCCTTTTCCGACATCCAGGGCCTTAAAAAAGAAGGCCCCTCTGTTTTTCGATCAAAACAAAGTGGGCCGTGTCACCCACATTGCATACACCGACACGGGAGACTTTCTGGTATCTGTTGAGATTGATACTGCCTTCCAATCAGCCTTCACGGAGCATTCACGATTTGAAATCATCCCCTCCCCCCTGAAAGAAGATGAAAAAGCCATCCTCATGACCCTGACGAAAAAAGGAGGCGAAAAACTGGAAAAAGGGGCAACGGTAAAAGCCACCCCCCCGTCTCCTTTTCAGGGGCTGACACCCTTTTTTGACAAGTTTCAAAAGCGGGTTTGACGACCCTGATGAACAACATGAAGTCAATCCCTGAAAGCGACCAATACCAAAAACTTGAAAACCAGATCGACGAACTGACCCAAAAGATGAAAACATCGGGACAAGCCCTCCAGGAAAGTATCAGAAACGACCTCATTCCCAGACTGAAACAGCAGATTGAAGAGCTGAGCAGGCAATTAAAAGAAAAAGGAATGGAAGATAAAGCCGCGCCCCTGGAAAAGAAACTTCAAGCCCTTGAGGATGTCTAACAATTCATATGCTGAAAAAAATATCCATCATCACCGCTGCCACCCTTGCGGGGCTGGCTCTCCTACTCTGCATCACCCTTGTTTCCGGCCTGTTCTACATTGAGTCCCGCCCGGGAACTGAACGGCTGCAAAAAACCATCAATGACCGCATTCCCGGCAGCCTCACCTGGAAAACGCTTACGTTGTCCCCGGCCAGGGGCATATTGGAGATAACCGGGGCATCAACTTGTTTCTGCAGAAAAACAACCCGGTGGCAGACTTCAAACGCCCTGCTGCTGTCTCTGGATCTGTCCGCCCTGTTAAATCGGGAACTTGTCATAAAAGAGTTCGCCATTGAAAATCCCACCGTCACCATTGAAAAAAACAGTGCCAATATATTAAACATCCTTGCCGCCCTCACCGATGCGCCCGCCTTCATCCACAAAGGCCCCACCGGAACCGGAAGACTCCCCTCTGGTGCTGCCGTTTAATATCATTGCCCACACCATTGGCATCACCCATGGCACTATCTCCTTTGTTTTCCGTTCCCGATGCAATCAATACCAGCGTTGGGGATTTATCCCTTCAATGCCGGGGCAACCTGGGCAAAAAACAGTTGGATCTCACCCTGACCACGGGCAGCGCAAGCATCAACCTTCCCCAGGCCCGCACCACCATCCACCGCCTGAACCTGACCGCCGCTTTTTTAAAAGATGCCCCTTACAGATATAAATGTCCAGCTGGATACCGATGCCGGAAACCTTGCCCTTACAGGCAATGCCCATACCCTTTTTTCCACCCCGGAAGCAGATATCAACCTGACCGTGGACGGCGACATTGCCCGAACCTTGAAATCCATGGAAAACACCTCGGATATTTCAGGAACTATTGCGGCCCGGGCCACAATTAAAGGCCCCGTAAACAACCCGGAGGTCACCCTTTTTCTGGACTATCCCGGCGGAAAGATATTGGGTCATAACATCAACCGGGCACACATTGACATTGACATGAAAGATAAAATCTGCCGCATCGGTGAATTGCTTCTGGACCATGACAGTGGCAGGGTCAACGCAAAAGGAACGGTGGACCTCTCCCGTACCTTTCCTTCAGGATTTCTTTCCCCCGAACAAAAACTGGATGCCCTGGCCTGGGATATTCGTCTTGACGGCAAAGACAATCATGCCGGGCCCCCTGCTTGATAGCTTTGACATCAAGGGCATTGCCGGTGTCTGCCAGCTGGCCATAGGACTTTTCCGGGGGGATCTCCGCTCCCCCGACGGGAAACCTAACCCTTAAAGCCACAGGTGCCGGATATGGGCCCTATCCCCGGGCAGATGCAGATATCCAATTTTCCCTTGACCAAGGGAATCCTCACCGTCAAAAATTGCACCCTGTCATCGGAACCTGTCAGCTTAGACCTTCTGGGAAAAATAGCCCTTCTGGAACCGGGTAAAATGATCCCCCTTAAAAATCCCCTGATCCAGCTCTCCCTCTCCTCAAGCCCCCTGGCCCTGGAAAACCTGAGTCCATATATCAGTGCGTTGAAAGATCAGGGTCTTAAAGGAATCCTCACTCTCAAAGGCCGACATAAATGGCAGCAAAGAGGTCCCCAAAGCCCTGGTAACCCTGGCAGGCCAGCGCATTGAAGTGGCTGGAGAATCAGTGGAGAGAATAGATCTTATCGCCCGTCCTTGACCTTCAGAAAGTTTTTTTTGGAAAACCTGGACATCTACCTGGGAGAAAACCGGAAAATCAATGCCGTGGGATGGGCAGATACCCTTCACCAGTTTGACATAAAACTCAATGCCAACGGCATCCCCCTTTCCCGATTTAACCTCATCCGGGAAAAAAGCCCAGCCGACGGCATCTTTTTTGCCGACCTTGTTCTGCCACCGGCACCTTTGAAGACCCACAAGTTACAGGGGACATTGCGCTCAAATCCTTCACGGTGGATGGAAAACCCATTGAGGACCTTATTGCCAGCGTTGACATCAAAAACCAGTATGCCACCATAAAGGGGCGACTCAATTTTGACATCACCGCCGGGTTTAATCTGGGCACCCGGGATTTCAAGGGCAACCTGCTCTTTAAAGACACCAACCTGAGCCCCTGGTTTCAACTGGCAGGACAAGACGAAATATCCGGCAATATCACCGGGGAAATAGCCCTGGACGGCAATGCCGAAGCCCTCGATAACATCAACGTACGCACCGACATCAAAACCATTTCCATTGCTCTTCAGGAAAAATTCAATATCACCTCAAC
Source organism: uncultured Cohaesibacter sp. (assembly GCA_963676965.2). Lineage (GTDB taxonomy): Bacteria > Pseudomonadota > Alphaproteobacteria > Rhizobiales > Cohaesibacteraceae > Cohaesibacter. The sequence continues at coordinate 176,630 of CAXXSO010000075.1, read as the reverse complement.
GGATATCAAGGCCCAGCTCCAGGGTAAAACCTTTCAGGTACCCCCTTTCACCACCTCTCTGCCCGAACAGGGAACCCTTACACTCGGGGGATCAGGAACGGTGGATGGCGATATCACAGCCAAAGCCAGTGCCAGGGTTCCGGTCAGTGCTGCCCGGCAGTTTGCCGACGACCTCCCGGATCTCACCGGAAATATTTCCCTGGATGTCACGGCCCTGATCAAAAAGAGATAAAAGACTCCCGGTTTAATGCGCAACTATCCATCAATGATGTGGGGGTTACCCTCCCAGACTTTCCGTCAAAAATTCACGCCATCAACGGCACCATCCTGGCCAACAGGGATCAGGTGGAAATAAGAGAGATCACAGGCTTTCTGGATCAGGGGAACTTTTCCATCACGGGCAAAACCAGCCTCACCGATTTCATGCCCCGGGCCTACACGGCAAAACTCACGGCCCAGTCCCTACCCGTCAACGTCCCGGAGGGCCTTGATGCCCTGTTTGATGTAGATTTAAACCTTGCCGGCACCATGGAAAAATCAGCCCTCTCCGGCACCATTGTCCTTGATTCCGGGGAACTGACCCGGGAGATAAATATCAATAAAGAAATCATCTCCGCTGTGACCAATCCCCAGCGATCCAGAAAGGGAGTTAACCAACAACAAGAGGGCAACCCCTATCTGGATAACCTGACCCTGGATATTTTTGTCCAGGCCAAAAACAATTTCATCGTTGATACCAACCTTGCCAACTTGGAAATTCATCCGGATCTACGCATTCAGGGTTCTCCCATGGCACCGGTGGTTTCAGGGCGGTCCACCATTGATCCGGGTACCATTCACCATTACAATAAAGAGTTTACCCTGACCCGGGGCACCATTGATTTCATAAATCCGTATAAGATTGAACCGGAACTTGATATCCAAGCCCTGCATGAAATCAGGGACTGGGACATTACCCTGTCCGTCACCGGCACCCCGGATGCCCTGGTGCTCTCACTGGCTTCGGACCCGCAACTGGAACAGGCCGACATCACCTCCCTCCTGTTGAGGGGAAAAACCACCAACGAACTTATCTCCTCCGAGGGGGGGAACCACCTTTTCTCCGGGGAACGCTCTTGCCCAGTTTGCCACCTCTTCCGTGCAGGACAATGTCCGGGCCGCCACTGGTCTTGATATCCTTGAAGTGGGGTTTGATGACCCCGAGGGCAATGGCAGTGTGGGCAATGTAAACCTCACCGTGGGGAAAAAACTCACCGATCGGGTGACCCTGAAATATGGCACGGCCTCCGAGGATGGCCAGATGATTCAGACCACCTCCGCCGAATATCAGATGACCGACACAATGACGGCCACCGGATTTCAGGACTCCCAGGGGAAATTTGGCGGTGAAGTGAAATATCGACTGGAGTTCAGATAAACGCCCCCTGCCCTGAAGGAACAGAGGATTTTCAAGCCTGACCACCCCATCGCCAAGAAGCTCCGGCCCGGGGAAATGGGAATAAGCCCAACAGGAGATTAAGAATTATTTATGAAAAATTTTCTCATCATTACCATGGTTGCCCTGACAGCATTTTTTATCACCTTACCCGCCGGGGCAGAAACAACCCCTCTTTCCACAAACTGCATCCGACTCCAAAACATTCAATTCAAAGGCAATAATCATTTTTCCCACCACTCGACTCAAGCTTCGCATGAAGTGCTGGAGCACCTCTCTTTTACCCGGACAAATGAACTGCCTGAATGAAGACTGGCTGAAACTTGATGTAAAGAATCTGATCTCCTTTTACCGTGGGAAAAAATTTGCGGAAGCTTCCATTGAAACAGAAATAATCCCCATTACCGGTGGGGGAAAACACATTCTTGCCATCACAATTCAGGAAGGCCCCCGGTACGAAATCGTCTTTTCCGGCAACACCTTTTTTTCCCAACGTCAACTGAACAAAGAGCTCTCCATCTTTGAAAAGGGAGATCCCAATGGCTCGGGACTGAGAAAGGGCCGTTCCAACATCCGAAAAAAATATAAAAAGGCAGGATTCCCAGATGTGGAAGTAAAACTTGACACGGAAATCCTCAAGGAAAAGACAGAAAGCATCAAACAGGTCACCTATAGCATCACCCAAGGAAGACAAATGGTGGTACAAGCCCTTGACATTAAAGGAAACAACCGTGTTGATACCGCCAAAATAAAGGACGCCATGATCACCCGGCCCAAGGGCCTACTAGACCCCGGCGGATTCAATGAAGACACCCTTAAAAAAGATCTGGATGCCATTTCCCTGGTCTATATCAGCAACGGGTTTCTCAATGCACAGATTTCCCGGGAAATCCGAGTGGAAGAGAAAGAGGTCTCGGCCCCCGAAGAAAAACACAGCGACACCCCCCGGCAGGTCTTCATAACCATCCAGATAGTAGAAGGGATCCAGACCCTGGTCAACAGCGCCGTCATCTCGGGCCTGGAAGACATTATCTCTCCCAAAAAAGCCCTGGCAGCCATGACCTTATCCTCCGGCAAACCTTTCAGGGATTACATGGTTAAAAGCGATTCCAATGTATTGGCGGCACTGGTATCGGAAAGGGGGTATCCCCACGTCAAGGGTCACCAGTGATACCCAGCTGAACCCGGACAAAACCCGTGCAGATATTTCCTGGCAGGTCATCCCGGGTTCTTATACCCGATTTGGAACGGTGCATTTTTCCGGCAACCAGCGTTTAAAGCAGGAGACCATCCAGAAAAAAGTTAAAATAACCCCCGGGGCACCCTTTTCCCTGAAAAAACTGTTTGCCACCCAGAAACGTGTCAGGGAAATTTATTCCGTATCATCTGTTAAAATAACCGTCCCGGGCCTAAAGGCAAAGGAAGCACAGCCAGACATCAACATTGAGGTGACTGAACGTAAACCCTATTATGTGGAAGCCGCTGCAGGCTATGATACGGAAAACGAAGCCTATCTCAAGGTAAAAACCGGTGATACCAACTTCATGGGCCGGGACATGAATGCCTGGGTGCAGGCCAATGTCAGCGGCATCGGTCACCGCTTTGAAACCGGGGTCCGGGACCCCTTTTTCCTGGACACCCTAATCGCTGCCACCTTCACCATTTATCAGGAGGATGAACAGGCCTTAAACCAGGATTTCGGCATCCGTTCCTGGGGGGCAGACTCTGGATTTTTCAAGGGATCTCACCCCTAGCCTCACAGCGGGTCTGAACTTTAAATATGAAAACAGAATTCAATATGACGGAGACAATGATGCAGAGGAAGAAACAAGAAACATTCTCATCACCTCCGCGTCCCTGGCATGGGACAAGCGCGATTCCGTCCTGAAACCCACCAGCGGATTTTTATCTTTTGCCTCGGTGGACCTGTTCACAGGGATCAACAGTGACCTTGACCGGTTTCTTAAATATCAGCTGGACATGAGGCACTATAGATCCCCTTTTAAGGGCTTGACCTTTGCCATGGCAGGACGTGTGGGGTATATCCAGCCCCTGGGGGCCGCCAATAGCGTTGCCGAAGATCAGCTTTTTTTTCTGGGCGGCATCTCCGACGTCCGGGGATTTGAGGAGAACATGCTCCGTGTGGACAGCGATGATGATGCCCTGGGGGGAAGAACTTCCCTGTCCGCCAGCCTGGAAGCCCGCATTGATCTGCCCGCCAATTTTGAACTGGCATTTTTTCTGGACACCGGTAAAATTGATGAAACTGACCAGGTAGATGCCTTGGATGACTTTCGATATGCCGTGGGTACCGGACTTAGATACAACACGCCCATCGGACCCATCGGACTTCTTTACGGGCATAAACTCAATCCCGAGGATGGGGAAAGTTCTGGACAGATTCATTTTTCCATTGGGTATACATTTTAATGTTTTTCCTTGTAAAATCCAGCAAATTAAAGTATAGAATTTATCTCCCGGCTGTGCTGTGTTAAATTGCCCCATGGGTATTCTGATCGGTCGCCGCGTAACAGAAGGTCATGAACCTCGTCAGATCCGGAAGGAAGCAGCGATAAGTGATATCATCTGTGTCGTGGATTGATCCCGGTCCTGCAATATTCCGGCAATTTACCAGCCAGCCGGGTCTCTCCTTAAAGCCCACCCCTTCCCCCATTTTTATTTCTTGACATGGCATCAAACGGTCTTATTTTCTCCTAAAATTAAATCTATGTTTATTATATACTTTTTAAGACGTTATATATCAAAATACTTGGATCAGGAGAAAATGTTGGCTGAAAAAGATGAATCCCTAAGGGAAGACACCGGCAAAGAATCCGTCAACGGTGACAGCAAAACAGAAGCAGCGTCATCCGAAGCAACGGATTCAGCATCTGAAAAAGATTCCTGCAATAAAAACAAATCAACCGAAGCACAACCGGACATTGAGACGCTTCAGACACAGCTCCGGGCAGAACAGGACCGTTGTCTGCGGCTTTCTGCGGAGTTTGACAATTACAAGAAGCGCTCTTCAAGGGAACTTGCGGACTTCAGACGATTTGCCAATGAATCGGTTTTCAAGAAACTGCTCACGGTGGTGGATAATCTTGAGCGTGCCCTTGATTCAGGGGAAAAGCACAGTGATGCCGCCAGCATCCTTGAAGGAATCCAGTTGACCCACAAAGAACTGATCAAACTGTTTGAAACCTTCAACGTGAAATCCCTGAAATCCCAGGGAGAACCCTTTAACCCGTCATTTCACCAGGCAGTCACCCAGCAGGAGACCGATGAACACCCGGAAAACACGGTGATCAACGAACTTCAAAAGGGATATCTAATCCACGATCGCCTGCTGCGACCGTCCATGGTGGTGGTTTCTAAATCCGTTGCAAAACAAGAAAATTAAAGACAGATCATATATACATCATATTTGGAGGAATAGATCATGGGTAAAATAATCGGAATTGACCTTGGAACAACCAACTCATGCGTGGCCGTCATGGAGGCGGGCGAAGCAAAAGTAATTACAAACCCCGAAGGCGGAAGAACCACCCCTTCTGTTGTGGGCATCACGGAAAACGGCGACCGCCTGGTGGGTCAAACCGCCAAGAGGCAGGCCATCACCAACCCTGAAAATACCGTATTTGGCGTAAAACGTCTGGTGGGAAGAAAGTTTAATTCCAAAGAAATCCAGGGAGACATCAATGTCCTTCCCTATAAGATTGAAGCCGCATCCAATGGCGATACAAGAATTAATCTGCGGGGAAAACAGCACAGCCCGGCGGAGGTATCGTCTTTTATTCTGGCCAACATCAAAAAAACGGCCGAAGAATATCTGGGAGAAGAGGTAACAGAGGCGGTTATCACCGTACCAGCATACTTTAATGACAGCCAACGCCAGGCCACCAAGGATGCCGGTAAAATCGCAGGCCTTGATGTAAAACGTATTATCAATGAGCCCACGGCAGCCTCCCTTGCCTATGGTCTGGATAAAAAAGGCGAAGAAAAAATTGCCGTATTTGACCTTGGTGGCGGTACCTTTGACGTCTCCATCCTTGAAATCGGCGATGGCGTATTTGAAGTAAAGTCCACCAATGGCGATACCCATCTGGGTGGTGAAGATTTTGACTTAAGGGTCATTGATTACATTGCCGATGAATTCAAAAGAGAGCAGGGCATTGACATCCGCAAGGATAAGATGGCACTGCAAAGACTGAAAGAAGCAGCTGAGAAAGCCAAAATGGAGCTCTCCACTGCAGTTGAAACCGATGTGAACCTACCCTTTATCACAGCCGATGCAAGTGGCCCCAAACATCTGGACGTGAAACTGTCCCGGGCCAAACTGGAATCTTTGGTGGCTGATCTTTTAGATAATCTCTCCAGACCCTGCCAGCAGGCATTGAAAGATGCCAAACTCCAGGCCAGTGACATCAATGAAGTGGTTCTTGTGGGTGGTATGACCCGCATGCCCGCCGTGCAGAAACGGGTGGAAGAAATTTTCGGGAAAAAACCCCATAAGGGCGTAAACCCCGATGAGGTGGTTGCCATGGGTGCTGCCATCCAGGCAGGTGTGCTACAGGGTGATGTCAACGACGTGCTCCTGCTGGATGTAACCCCGCTGTCCCTTGGTATTGAAACCCTTGGTGGAGTCATGACCAAACTCATTGAAAAGAACACCACCATCCCCACCAAGAAGAGCCAGGTGTTTTCAACGGCAGCTGACAATCAGCCGGCAGTGTCCATCCATGTGCTCCAGGGAGAACGGGAAATGGCCACCGGCAACAAGACTCTGGGTCAGTTTGAACTGTCTGAAATTCCACCGGCACCCCGAGGTGTTCCCCAGATTGAGGTCACCTTTGACATTGATGCCAATGGTATTGTCCATGTGTCCGCCAAAGACAAGGCCACGGGTAAAGAGCAGTCCATCCAAATCACCGCGGCAAGCGGTCTTTCCGAAGCCGAAATTGAAAAAATGGTCAGAGATGCCGAACTTCACGCTGACGAAGATAAAAAGAAGCGTGAGTTGGTGGATGCCAGAAACAATGCCGAGTCCCTCATTGATCAGACCAATAAAACCCTGAAGGAACACGGTGACAAGATAGATGAAGCCACCCGTAAAACCATAGAAGACGGTGTTGAAGCCCTCAAACAGATCAAAGACAGTGATGATGCCCAGGCCATCAAGGATAAAATTGAAGCCCTGACCCAGGCATCCCATAAGCTGGCCGAAGCCATGTACCAACAGGCAGCCAAAGAAGGTGCAGCCCCTGGTGCAGAGCAGGCTGGTGGTGCCCAGGCCCCGGATGATGATGTCATGGACGCCGATTTTGAGGAAGTCAATGACAACAAGAAATAAATTCTGATTCCACTGGATGGTTAATATAGATCCCGCTGTGCACCGGGTGCACAGCGGGATTTTCATATGTATCCTGGATCTGCTTCCAGGCTTCATAAAATTTCACACAGGAATATCACCATGATCATCACCGAGATCCTGGCAAGGAACAGCCGACTTTACAAAAACGAAATTGCCCTGGTTGAAAGGGTTCCAGAAGAATCTCTGCGCCGGGAAATCACCTGGAACGATTTTTACCGAGATGCCAACCGCATGGCCAATGCCCTTGTAAGAAAAGGGATTAAAAAGGGAGATGGGGTGGTGCAGCTCATGACCAACTGCCTGGAATGGCTGCCCATCTATTTTGGTGTTCTCAACACCGGAGCCTGGGCCGTCCCCCTTAATTTCAGATTTGAGGCCGATAAAATCCGTTTGTGCACCGAAGTGGCTGAAGCAAAGGTATTCATCTTTGGGCAGGAATTCATAGAACGCCTGGAGGGTATTCGCATCCTTCTTGAAACCACCGTGCACACTTGGATTTTCACAGGACCTGTGGAATTGTGTCCCGATTACGCCATTCCCTATGAAATATTCATTCACGGTGCCAAAGCAGATAGCCCGCCACCGGTTTCCATCTCCATTGAAGATGATGCCGCCCTTTATTTCACCTCCGGTACCACCGGTACCCCCAAGGCCGTTTTATTGACCCACAGAAACCTCGAACACGCCTGTTACATTGAAAACAACCACCACCGGCAGACCCGGGAAGATGTGTTCCTGTGCATCCCCCCCCTGTATCACACCGGTGCGAAGATGCACTGGTTCGGCAGTTTTCTGGTGGGGAGCAAGGCCGTGATCCTGAAAGGGGTACGGCCGGAATGGATACTTGAAGCCGTGTCCGAAGAAAGGGCCACCATTGTGTGGCTGCTGGTGCCCTGGGCCCATGATATTCTAATCTCCTTTGAACGTAACCTCATTGATTTTTCCAGATACAAACTGGATCAATGGCGGCTCATGCACATTGGTGCCCAACCGGTCCCTCCCTCTCTTATCAAAGAGTGGAAGGAGTACTTCCCTAACCATGACTATGACACCAACTATGGACTCACCGAATCCACCGGTCCCGGCTGTGTTCATCTTGGCATGGACAATGACCACAAAGTGGGTGCCATCGGTAAAGCCGGTTTTGACTGGGAATGCCGCATTGTGGATGGGTCCGGAAATGAACTGCCCCCCGGAGAAAGTGGAGAGCTCATTGTCAAGGGCCCCGGCGTAATGAAGTGCTACTACAAAAACCCCCAGGCCACGGCAGACACCCTGAAGAATGAATGGCTTCACACCGGTGACATTGCCCGGTGCGACAAGGATGGATTTATTTTTCTGGTGGACCGGAAAAAAGACGTGATCATCTGCGGGGGCGAAAATATCTTTCCCGTTGAAATCGAACATTTTTTCATGCAGAATAAAAAAATCCAGGACATTGGCGTCATCGGCATTCCCGATGAACGACTAGGTGAAATTCCCGCAGGCATCATTGCCGTCAAGCCCGGCATGGAGCTGACAAAACAGGAGGTAAAGACCTTTGGTCTTGGCCTGCCGCGCTACAAACGGTTGAAAAAAATTATATTTGCAGAGGTTCCCAGAAATGCCACCGGCAAAATTGAAAAGCCCAAGCTTCGACGGCTTTATGCCAGAGACAGCCGAAAAGATATCAATCAATTGGTTCGATAGGCCAACCGAACCGTCAAAAAAGGGGGTGATGGTCATGAAAAGAAAAATGCTTTTCCTCACAGTCTTGATTCTTTTCCTTGGTGTTTGCGATCTCTGCATTAAAGATGCCCGGGCAGAAACACCGAAAACCCGGGAGATTCTCAATCGCATGGAAAAGAAATATGCCGACAGGGATTTCAGTGCAGATTTTCATCAGATTTCCACCCTCACCGCCCTGGAAATAACAGAAACCGCATCGGGAAAAGCCTTTTTCAGCCATCCGGGTAAAATGCGCTGGGAATATCTTGTGCCCACCCGGCATCAGATCATCTCAGACGGCGATACCCTCTGGATTTACCGCCCCGACGAAAATCAGGTGGTCAAGGGGGATGCCCGGGCCTTTTTCACCGCTGGGGCCGGTGGTGCATTTTTGTCAAACATCTCCCTTGTAAGGGAGCAATACAGCGCAGATATAAGAGAAAATCCAACAGATGTCGATCACGTCACCTTAATTCTGGAACCTATAAAACCATCCTCCGAAATCAAATCCATTCATATCCGGATTCTCAAAAAAAATGATCACATTGTACAGGTTAAAACTATCAACCCCTATGGCGACGAGACCACCCTGGAATTCTGGAATATTGCATTCAACAAAATTGCTCCGGAGGTCTTTGATTTCAATGTGCCCGAGGGGGTGGATGTCATAAATATGGAGTAGGAACAAGGAGAATATCGCAGAAGAGACCAGACTGCCGGTCCAGGATTCATCTTTGAGTCCTGGCTGTCTGTTTATTAAAAATAAGGGCTGGTCACAACGTCAAGCCCCTTGGGTTGGCGTCAAGCTTGTGTTATTTGGAGCCCAATAAACGCTTCATCCTGTAAATAACACAAGCCTGACCCTGCTGACACACCCAATGATAAAGACTGGCCAATGTTATGACCAAGCCCCAAAAATCGTATTACATGGCATTGAAAACATCGTCGGAGATGTCGGCATTGGTATAAAATTTCTGGATATCATCACAGTCATCCATGGCATCCATGAATTTAATCATCTGCTCGGCTTCTTTTCCCTCAAGAACTGTCTGGGTCTGGGGAATCATGGTCACTTCGGCCATGGTATATTTTATTCCAGCCGCGTCCACGGCCTCTTTTACGGCATCAAAGTCTTCCGGGGCCGTGATCACCTCAAAGCAGTCACCTTCATCCTTTACATCTTCGGCACCGGCCTCGAGACCCACTTCCATAAGCGTATCTTCATCGCTTTCCGACTTGTCCACAGAAATCAGGCCTCTTTTATCAAACATCCATGACACACAGCCATCTGTGCCGATATTTCCCCCGGCCTTGCTGAAAATATACCGGACATCAGCAATGGTGCGGTTTCGGTTATCTGTAAGGCACTCCACCAGTACAGCAACGCCCCCCGGACCATACCCTTCGTAGACGATTTCTTCATAATCCACGCCTTCCAGCTCTCCGGTACCCTTTTTAATGGCCCGCTCCAGATTATCTTTTGGCATGTTCTGGGCTTTGGCGGCATTCACTGCGGTTCTCAAACGCGGATTGGAATCGGGATCTCCCCCCCCCATTCTGGCGGCAACGGTGATTTCCTTGATGAGCTTGGTAAAAATCTTACCGCGCTTGGCATCAGCGGCCCCCTTTTTATGCTTGATGGTCGACCATTTACTATGTCCTGACATGAATATATCCTCCTTAACTGTTATTTTTTACTCAAACCTATAATATATATCTCTTTACTGGATTTTCTGCAACTTTCGGGCTTAAATATGCGATGCTGTTTAAAATGCTGCTGCACCTGTTTTTCAAAAACCTTGAAATCCGCCCCCTGGAAAATTTTACACACAAAATGACCACCAGGCCCAAGAAGCTCCAGGGCCTTTCCCAGGGCCACCTCACAAAGGGCCTGGGATCTTGCGGCATCAATGTCTTTTCTGCCGGTGGTGGCAGGGGCCATGTCACTTAACACGGCATCATAGCTTTTCCCCGAAGGAGACACAATCTCTTCATTCATCTCAAAAATATCGCCCACATGGGCCACGGCATTAGCCGGAAGGGGAACCGCCACAGCTTTCAAATCAATGCCATGGGCACTTCCGTTATTTCCCACGGTTCTGGCCGTATATATCAGCCAAGAACCCGGTGCGCATCCCAGATCAAGAACGGTGTCCCCTTTTTTCAGAACATTGAATTTTTTCTGTATCTCCATTAATTTGTATACAGAGCGTGCCGGATAATTTTCTGCTTTGGCCTTGTGGGTGAAATGATCCGCCCACTGGGTCCCTTTCTTGCCTTTATTTTTTTTTTGTACCATTATTTATTTGCCTCGGGTCCGCTCCCCCGGTGTTACCACGGAAAAAACGGACTTAAACGGGAGACATTCCCAACCAGCCAGTTCCGGGATGTGTTATTGTCTTATTTTCCCTGGCTAATGTTGGCATGATCCCCCTAAAAAAGTATTTCCACCACCTGCTTTAAAGAGGTTATCCCCTGGATGGTCATGCCGGGAATATCCGGCACCTGTTTTATACTGTTTTGGGGCAGGAGACAACGGGTAAATCCCATCTTGGCAACCTCTTTCACCCTTGATTCCACATGCCCCACGGCCCTTATCTCACCGGTGAGACCGATTTCACCCACAACGGTGGTACCTTCAGGCACTGGCAAATCCAGAAAACTGGATGCCAGGGCCACCGCAATGCCCATATCTGCGGCCGGTTCCACCACCTTTACCCCCCCCGCCACGTTCATGAAAATATCCAGACCCGACAGGTTTATACCCAGTCTTTTTTCCATCACCGCCGCAATAAGCGCCACCCGGTTGGGGTCCAGTCCCAGCACTGTCCTCCGGGGATTCCCAAGCCCGGAGCTGGAGGCAAGCCCCTGTATTTCAACCAGAATGGGCCGGGTACCTTCCATGCTGGCTGTCACCACAGATCCCGGAGCATTCACCGATCGTTCAGCCAGAAAAATCTCAGAGGGATTGGGAACCTCTGCAAGCCCCATTTCCTTCATTTCAAAGACCCCGATCTCGTTGGTGGAACCAAATCTATTTTTAACCGCCCTTAATATTCTGAACACATGGCTTCGATCTCCCTCAAAATAGAGCACAGTATCCACCATGTGTTCCATGATTCTGGGGCCTGCAATGGCACCGATCTTCGTCACATGGCCCACAAGAAAAAGAGGCACTCCCGATTGTTTTGCCATATTAAGAAGACGTATGGAGGCTTCACGAATCTGTGTGACACTACCCGGAGTGGAGGAAATCTCAGGATTGTAAACCGTCTGAATGGAATCCACAACCATGGCATGGGGTTTTTCCGATTCCGCCATGGAAATGATGGAATCCAGGTCTGTTTCCGCTGCCACCAGCATGGACGTCACCCCGGATGAAAGGCGGTCTCCTCGCATTTTAATCTGGCGGATGGACTCTTCACCAGAGATATACAGGGTCTTTTTCCCGGCTTCCGCCAGCCGGGAAAGGACCTGGAGCATCAGGGTTGATTTGCCTATGCCCGGATCTCCTCCGATGAGCACAAGGGTTCCCGGTACGATACCCCCCCCAAGCACACGGTCAAACTCCTGTATGCCTGTCTCAATGCGGGGTTCTTCCTCAAAGGCAATGGCCCCCATGGGAACCGCCGCTGTCCTTGCCCTGGAAAACCGTGCCCCCGGCGCAGATGTCTGTACGGGTTTCTCCCCGGATAAGGTATCCCAGTCCCCGCATCCGGGACACTTCCCCATCCATTGATGTGTCTCATGGCCGCAGGAAGTGCACCGAAATATCAAGCGCTCTTTTTTTTTCAAAATGTTTCCCCACAGAATTCATTTCATGTATAACAATAGTGATAAATGGTGGTTGCTTTTTTAAAAAAAGCAGGTGCTAACTGCCCTGTGGGCTTATATCATTTTAATTTAACAGTATCAAGACAGGGCTTCCACGCCAACATGAAACTGGGCACAATCATAAAATGGACCCGCCAATGATGATGGATGGCATATGTTATCGCCAGCCCCATCAAACTCAGGTCATAATTTCTCAGGGCTTGATCACAACATGGGCCACTTTGGGAACCTGTCAGGCTCGCATTATTTGCATTATAGTTGGCTTTGGCGTTTGCGCAGGATGTGGTCGATAACGCAAATAACACAAGCCTGACCCCATTGACCCGTGACGGGTGGCCCATGTTGTGATCAAGCCCATTTTTCAACATAACTGGAACAGGAGAATCTTAAATCCATGACATACTATTTGCCTGCAACGACAAATCACGGACATTTCCGATCCAAGATGCTGGTGCTATTGATCCTGATGTTCACCCTTATTTTTCCGGGCCTTTCATCCGGAAAAAATTCACAAGATATCCAGGAACTGACTGCTGTTAAAACGCGTCTCATCAAGGATGGTTTTTCCAGGGATTTCATTGAAAACACCTATGCCAGTCCAAAGGTTGCCTTTTCTCTTAAAGGCGTTTCTCTATTTTTTGTACATTCTGAATCCAGCCTGAACTACGATCAGTTTCTGTCAGACAAATCCATATCCAATGCACTGAAATATATGAAAACACACAAAAAAGACCTGCAATCGGCAGAAACGATTTATGGCGTTGATAAGACCGTCATCACCGCCATTATACTGGTGGAAACCCGCCTGGGAACCTACCTTGGCAACCGAGCCGTCATCAATACCCTTTCCACCATGGCAGCGCTGTCGGAAAAGAAAAACAAGGAAGCCCTGTGGCAATCTCTAGCAACATCCAAACGCTTTACAAGGAAAAAATTTGACCAAAAAGCCCTCCAAAAATCCAAGTGGGCTTACACCGAACTGAAGTCACTTCTGCAATTTGCCCAACGAGAAAACATTGATCCCGTGGCCATCAAGGGCTCCTATGCCGGAGCCATGGGAATCAGTCAATTCATGCCAAGCAATGCCCTTACCCTGGCCAAAGACGGCAATGGAGATGGCAAAGTCAATCTTTTTGAACATGCTGATGCCATCCACAGCGTCGCCAATTACCTTAAACGCTATGGCTGGCAACCCAAGGTGAACCGACAAAAAGCCCACAAAATTCTATACAAGTACAACCACAGCAACTATTATGTAGACACTTTGCTTAAAATTTCAGACAAATTAAAGGGATAGAGAAAAAGATTTATGGATACATTTGTAGTAATTGCCGGCATCGGCGCAATTTTCTGGGGCTTGACCATGCTGGCCATGGTGGACATTATCTTAAAGGACTTCGGGTCCATCAAGACCAAAGCACTTTGGGGCGCTATCTCTTTGTTGCCCTTTGTGGGCTGGCTTATTTATTTTATGGCGGGAGCCAAAAAAGGGGTACGGAAAAAAAAATAAACAAAGGCCTGACAATACCGCGCGCATTTCCATTTTCCCGGTCGGGGGCATCATCATCAGGCAAATGGGAATGCGCCCGACAATACCTTCGCTAATTTTATCTTTAAATCAAACCATACCCTGTTCTTATTTTCCGATGTTGCCCAAGAAATTTTTCCGGCGCATTTTAAAAAGGGCCGCGTCTTCCCTTACCACGTAATAGTGTTTCTTATCTTTTTCATCAAAGCACTCATAAAGCGCATTGTATGAACCCAAATCGTCCACATCACGGAGGCGATGCACATCATCATTAAAGCGATTACAGACCGTTACCCAATCTTCAACCACCGCCCCCTTTAGAATTTCCAGAGTCTTTTTTTCGGCATCATATTCTACAAGAATTGCATCCATAGTGTTTGCTCCCTTATAAAGATGGATTCCCTTCCCGGGGAGTCATCCCGGGAGATGGAGACACGTCGTTCTCATTTGTAAAAAAACATTATCATACCTTGGTTGTCTGTCAACGCAAAAACCGTCTCTTAATGCCTGTGAAAATGTTTTAAAGAGCCGTCAACTGAATTTAAAGAAGGGATGACAACAAATCTTCCTCCCTGGAAATCCATATGGATTTTTTTAAAACCCCATATTTTTTATTGACAATGCTGTCATCTATCTATATAAAGTAGAGGTTTTGTGGCCCCATCGTCTAGCGGTTAGGACGCTGGCCTCTCACGCCGGAAGCCGGGGTTCGATTCCCCGTGGGGTCACCAAACAAAACTGTAAGATTATAAGGGGTTATGCTTATCAAGAGCATAGCCCTTTTGAAGTTTTACCCTCCTTAGAACCGCCTTGCCTACACACCATTTACACACCCTATCAAGATACCCAAACTAAGAAGGGGTATCAGATGACAATCAATGTACACTGCCCAAGATGCAAGTCTGGCGCAAAGCTCGGCACCAAAGAATGCAAGAAGTGCAACCATAAGTTCACACCCGGTAACCGTAAGTACAGGGTCACTGTCAAGCTTAGCACTGGCAAACGGATGTCCAAGATAGTTGATTCCTTAGAGCTTGCCAAGAAAGTTGAAGCAAAGCTAAAGACTGAATCTATTGAGAATGAACTCTTCAACATCCAAAAACATCCTCCTCTATCTGACATTTTGAATAAATATCTGGCATGGGCAAAGACCAATAAGAAGACCTGGAAGGAAGACCAAGACCGTTGGATGCATCACGTTGAACCCCACCTCAAGAACATGAGGATGGACAAAGTCACAGCGTTGGACGTAGAAAGAGTGCTGGATAAAATGCGTGGTTCTGAGAATAGAAGAGGAAGGCCATATGCTCCCCAGACCATCAAGCATGTCCTCATCCTACAAAAGAGAGTCTTTAACTGGGCAATTCGACGTGACCTATACACCGGCCCTAACCCCTGCCTGAAAGTTAAGACTCCTAAGTTTGACAACCGTGTTAACAACCCCTTATCGAGAAGGGAATTGACAAGACTACTTTCTGTACTGGAGTCATGGGAGAATCAAAGAGGTGCCCTTGTGGTTAAGTTCGCCTTGTTCACGGGCAAAAGACGTGGTGAAATCCTCTCCCTTAAATGGAAAGATATTGACCTTGAGAACCGCCTGATGACCTTCCAAGGCATGAGCACCAAAAACGGAAAGAGTCAAACGCTCCCGATTGGCCAGATGGCGTATAACGTCCTTTTAGTGGCACAGGGACTAAGGATATGCGATGAAGTATTTTCATCACAGAATGGGCCTTATAGCCCCAACGGTTTCAACTCGATATGGAGACGGATCAGAAAGAGGGCTGGAATATCAATCAGATTTCACGACCTGAGACACACATATGCCTCATATCTTGCCAGCTCGGGAAAAGTCGATATCTACACCCTTAAAGAGCTGCTGGGGCACTCTACAATTGAGATGACCCAACGGTACGCACATCTGGTAAATGGGGCTTTAAAGAGGGCTGTGTGCGTTGCTGATGAAGTGTTTTGAATTAGAATAACAGCCATTGCTCTTGCCGTTAATAAGGCGCTCTGGACCTAATCCCGGCCCATCATATCCATTAGTTGCCTAAATGATGGGTCTTCTTCCTTGAGCCAATCGACCCATTGACTTGCAGCACGGCCAGCATTTTCTATTGGTATCATATCTTTCTTGGTAAGTTTCAATTCAGGAATGTTGTTAAAGATAAAGAAACTAACATAAGCCATTTTCTCAGTCATTTCATATAGTAAAGTGCTGACATCCTCATCGCCTTCCTTTACTTTGAGAGTGTTTATTACACACTGTCCCGATAGCCATGCAAGAGCACCCCAATTTGTCAACCCTATCGCCTTGTATCGACTGTCAATGTCTTTAAATAGACTTGTATCAATAACCATCTCAAATTGCTCAGGAGTTAATGCCTGGCCTATTCTACTATTTTTTTGATATGATTCAAGGGCAGTCTTCAAGCTACTACGCTTAAGAAAAGAAAACATTTCAATAGCTCCTACATTTAGATATGATTTATAAGATATCAATAATGTTCCATGAACTGAGACTCACATACCTCAGCTATGGGACGGTTGTACACGTTGCTGATGAGGTCTTTTGACTGAATAATAGGACCGTAGGCCTGAGAAGCATACCATCCAAGCCTGAGCATACCTTTCTGAAGGTCATCACCTTGAGATGCTTGCTCCTTGGTTTGTCTAATGTGTAATACTTTATTGTTTAAAACCGTTTGCATCCATCCATCTGTTTAGGTCCATTAATGCTGCACCACCCATGGTGTCTACCTCAGGATCAAACCCGAACTCCCTGAAATATCTTGACTTGATAAGATTCTTTGCTCGCTGTGTGTTCCATACAAAGAAGGCTATGACTGCAACTGTTAATGCGATTCCTAATACCATGCTATGTCTCCTATGTGAGATAAGGGTCGAAGCACCCTGTCCCGTGGTTGTTTACTTAGCGGTGAAGATGGTAGTAAGTGACAAAATCATATAATACTACCAGAGCATTTTAAACCCTTGGGTGATAAGTTAGTATCAACCTGTGAAGTTTATGTAAAGAAGATTATAGATACCCTGCCCTGTTGTAATTTTAGGTTCATTCGTCATTGATGGTTGCCGTCCTTGGATCTAAGAAAACGACAGATAGATGCAAGAGCAAAGAGCTGGGGAACTACTTCTTCTAATGTTCCCCTCTCCTTCCTGTTCAATGTTCTATAGGACGTTATAGCATTTCGATGCAAGGAAGATAGAAGCAAGTAGTGGCTCAAGTCTTGGGATACTCACCTGTATATGCCTCTTCTGCTGACTCCTACCCTTGATGATTGCATCTTCTGTACTCTCCATTGCATGGAGCAGGGTTTCAAAAAGAAGTAGAAACCCTTAGCCTGACGTCCTTGGCATCTGGTTCTTTCTCTTGCATCGACAAGTATATTTGGATACCAGCATACCAGAACTTTCTATCCTGATTAAGGGTTCTGAAAGTGGCCCTCGAAAGCTATCATTTAAGAATCTTCCTTTAAGAGTCGTGTCGATATTACTAACAAATTCAAATAGTTATATAACGTATTGCACCAGCTTCAGTGTCGCTTCAAAATGACATAATTTCATGGGTCAAATCTAACATAGAAAACATTGATCTAACATCACTACTCGGGTTTAGCTAACCAGTTTTTGAATAGCTTCTCCATTCTGTTTGAGCATATCATAAGCTTTATATGCTTCCTATCCCGAATTGCAGACCTGAATATGTACTGGACAAGCATTGACAATGCATAGATATCAGGATCGTAAGAGCCATTAGATCTTGCATGAAGATATTTATCAAGGCTCGGGTCTGGGTAATGGTCTACCATATGTATAACAAAGTCCCGGTCAGCCCATTGATTGCTTCCCCGGGCATTCATAGGAACAAAGCGTGTGTCCATGCTTCTCGGCATCATGTTCTTTTTGGGTACTTTATCGTCATCGGTTTTCATAAAACACTTAAAGCAAGTTATCATTACCCTTGCTATATCGTATTTCTCTCGCTTATAGACTATGTTCCTGATGCCATCACAGAAGGACTTTCGTTCTTTATGAGTCATCCTTCCAATAAATCCCTTGCTGAAGGGCTTGCTCCTTTTATATTTATCACAGATGCTCTTCATGTTGGCTGTCATGGGTACAAACTCAATCAATTCCCTGGCTCGTTCCTTTATACTCCTTGCCTCCTCTGGATCAATCTGTTTAATATTGTACTTGATACCATGACTATTAAAATAAGCATCCATGAAATTTCCTTTGAAGAGATAGGTCATGATCGTGTATTTATTCCCTATTATGAATAGTCTATGGGGCAACTCATACACAAAGAACTTATCATCAAAGCAGTACAAAGAGCCTGATTTAGCTTTACTGATAACAGTTTGGTGTTCCTTCTCTCCATCATAATCATATCCTGACTCTTCATAATCCCATGTTACAAGACCGGTACTTGGATCAATACTGATGTACTTTAACTTCTTTAAGTTCTCGATTACTTTGGCATTGATACCTACTGGTTCAATAATACCGGCTTCTTCATCAATATCGGGATAGGACTCCCCATCACTGAGGAGCCCTCCCACACCACCCGGCATACGGATCGCGTACCAAGGCGGTTCGGCTGATCAGGCAGATCAGTTCCCGGGCAGAAATAATCCAAGAGAAAGGAAATACTTGTTTGGCAGGGCCATGATGACCCATTTTACCCTGCTCATGCGCCAGTGTTTCTTGCGGGAATTCCCGCAAGTAACCGCATATCGAAACGGTATGCCTCTTTTAAGCAGGTTACGGACTTTTGTTCTGGGATTTTTCCATTGCTTCCAGACAACACATCTCAGGCGCCGGATGATCCAGCCGTTCAAGGACTTGAATATGTGCCTTGCTTCAGTCAGGCAGTAATAGTTCCACCATCCTCTGAGGTACATATTCAGCTTTTCAATGATCTGGGGGAGGCTGAGCCCGCAGTTCCGGTTTGTAAGTTCCCGAACCCTTTCTTTAAAGCGCTCGATTGTTTTCCGGTGTATGCGGATTTTGGTCTTGCCACACATACTGATAAATGTGTATCCCAAAAACTTGTCCAGCCAGGGACGGCTGACTTTGCTTTTCTCCTCATTGATCTTGAGCCTGAGTTTTACAGTTATGAAGCGTGTGATACTCTCCATAACCCGTTGCGCCGCTTTCTCACTTCTAAGGTATATGACAAAATCATCCGCATACCTGACAAATCGATGACCTCTGCGCTCCAATTCCTTGTCCAGCTCGTCCAGGACAATGTTGGAAAGTACCGGCGAAAGTGGGCCGCCTTATGCAAAGTTAGCGATTATGCAAAGTAATTCGATAAAGTTACCAGATTCCCAACGCCTTCACTGAATTTACTTTGCATAATATCACGCCTACTTCAGACTTGAAAGCCAATCAAGCAATGCAGCATCCTTGTTCCAATCAGGAAGATTACTATCTACCAGATCTGGATAGGCATTCTCAATAGCCTTACGTTTCAATTCGGAATCACACTTTGCGTAAATTTCCGTGGTTTTGATATTCTCATGTCCAAGAAAATCCCTGATATAGATGAGGCTAACGCCAGCCCTTAACAAGTGCATTGCCTTGCTGTGGCGAAATACATGTGACGTCACTTTTTCCGGCATGCTTGCAGACATCCTTCTTGCTGAACCAACATACTGAGAGATGATGTATGCAATGCCTTCCTTAGTAAGTTTCTTATGCTGCTTATTGATAAAAAGCGGATAGTCCTTTTGCCAATTTTTATCAAGGGAATGCTCCTGAAAGTAGTGTTGAAGCAAAGTCAAAGTATTTTTCATTAGTGGAACCCTGCGCACTTTATTGCCTTTTCCGGTAAGGATAAGAACTGCTGGATTGTCCAGTACAACATCCCGTACTCTGAGATTGGCTAATTCCTGCACTCTGCATCCAGAATCGTAAAGGACGCTCAAAAGCGTCAGGTCTCGTCTGCCTTTTACAGTCATTTTATCCGGCCGTGACAGCACAAGTTTCATTGCCTCCGGTGTCAGATGTGGCACCGATGGCTTGGGTGCCTTCTTGATCGGAAGGGCAATTACCTTTTGGAAATGAAGAATTCCTGATGGCTCCTCGTATTGGGCATACCTGAAAAAGGAATGTATGGCTGCAAGCCTTTGGTTGCGGGTTGCAATGCAACACTTACGTTCCTCTTCAAGCCATTCCAGAAAATCAACAATTATTACATGAGTCAGCATGCTCATGTTCAGCTTTTCGACAGGTATATTCTTCTGTTCCAGACAATAACGGAGCAGTAGTTTAAAGGTATCACGGTAGGATGCTATCGTATTCTTACTGGCATTTTTCTGTCGAGGCAGATACACGGAGAGGAATCCTGTAAGGTGAGTAGCAAAATCAGTAGGTTTCATCGCCATTACCCTCCAGTCTGGGAATGATATCGGGATAACATCCTTCGAGTTTGATTGATATATCCGGAAAGATATCAGCTGTAAGCCTGAGATAATAGGCTGTTTCCTCAAAGGAATAGTGTCCCATATATGTTTTCAGTACAGGAATATATGCTGCAATGTCTTTTCCTTCGAGCACCCATTTTTTTAGGCAGTGACAGGCATATGTATGACGAAAATCTTGTACTCTCGGGCCTTTCCCTCTCCCGCCATGAGAGGTGCCAGCTCTCCATAGAAATCGTCTAAAATTGTGGTAGATATTTACCACAGTCATTGGCTTTCCATTCAGTCCTGGGAAAAACCAATCAGATCCATTTGAGAGTCTATGCACATTTTTAGAGTAATTTCTGCATTGACGTGTAAGCTCGTCTGACATCACAACCAAACGGCTATTGTCTTTTTTCGAATGATAAATGCCCAGTATGCCTGCATCCATATCCACATTTTCTACTTTCAGAAGCCTTGCTTCTGAAGAGCGAAGGCCACAGGCGTAAACCATCCGGAAGAATACTGGCATAATGAGATGGCGATATGGACATTCACCGACGTGGCAACATTGATCTGTCTGATAGAAGAATCGTTGCAGTTCATCTTCTGTATAGATGTGGGGAACATACTGCTGTGCTGCCGGATAATATCCCTTTGGGAGGACGTATGCGCCAATCCCAACATTTTCCACATACATGGCAAACTGCCGCAGGATGGAGGATCTTGCACACTGATTAGCCTGTGCCTCATAGGTCTTTTTTGAGCACCACTCCAGCACTATTTCTTTTGAAAGGATCGATGCTTCGGGATATTTTTCAGCGGTAAAGCCGGAGAATCTTAACAGATGCTTTGCTTCTGCCTCATATTTATACCCAACCGCTTGCTTCAACCGGACATGATTTTTGATGTGCTCTGCAAATGGACCAATGAACAGATAGTTTCTCATGAGCGCACCTCCGGAGTATTCAAACAGCATTCTTTCAGTTTATTGACGTCCACCTTCAAATAGACTGCTGTAGCGTCTGTGTCCGTATGACCCAGGATATCCGAGATGACAGCAAGCGGAGTGCCATGCTCAAGCATTCTTGAAGCTGCCGTATGGCGAAGAGAGTGCATGCCACGGTGCTTCTTTAAAGTAGGCAGATGTGCAATCCGCATATATTGACGGATTATCTGATGCAGATGATCACTTTCTGAAAAGGGCAGAAATGGTGCCAGATGCCTTATAAAAAGAATAGGTGAATCCACCTTTGGTCTGCCATATTTGAGATAATCAATGACAGCCCATCCAACTTCGGAAGGAATTGGCAGGGTTACTATTTCTTTTGTTTTTGACTGGGTGAATATCAGTTCCTTTGTTTCCCAGTGGAAAGAACCAAAGGTAAGGCTTTTAATATCAGTAACTCTAAGACCCAACACGCAGGCAAGGAGGATGATGGCATAGTCCCGTTTTCCCTTTGGATTTCCTCGGTCAATGGCGCCTATCAGTGCATCCAACTCTTCTTTCGTCCAGACGGATGGGATTCGTGTCTGTTTACGAGCCCGAATCATTGGTGTCTTAGAAGCCAGATTCGTTTTCAGGATGCCCTGTTCCTGCAGATACCTTAGAAAAGAACGTATGGAGCAGATATTTTGTTCCACAGTCTTATAAGTGTATCCGGCCAGGGTCCGTATATATCCATTGACAACGGGAAGTTCGACATCATGGCAATCACGGATTCCTTGGGAAACAAGATAATCCATGAAACGCTCAGATTGCTTCACATAATGATCTACGGTTACTTTGGAATAACCTTTGTGCTCACAGTATCTTTTAAAACCTTTGCTGATACCTATGTAATAGGAATCTGTAAGCAATTCCTTGTGCTTATAGTACCGTCTAAGAACAGTGTGGTGGAGTTGGAAGTCCCCAATCATACGGATAATGCGGAGTTCTTGCGTATCCTTCTGGGATAATGTTTTATCAAAATCCTTTTCAAGGATCTGGTAGTGGTGTTCGGCATAGTTGATTCCAAGTTGCTCGGAATAAAAAATCTCATCCCGCTCTTCAGCGAATTGAATGATTTTTTTCCAACGGTTGCGGTAAAACTGCATGGTGCCTTCGGTGTAACCGAGCCGTAGTAGCTCCTGCTCCAACTCTTGCAATAGTTTTTTCAATGGTTTCTTTTGCATAAAAATATCTCCATTAATGATTATTTGAGCTTTTGCTCAGTCATCATTAATGGATATTATGCTAAGTAAATCAGCAAGGAATCCTTGAATTATTGTGAATTTATTAGTTTGCTTTGCATAATTACTTTCTTTGCATAAGGAGGCTTATGCAAAGCTTTGCATAAGCCTCCCTGGGGTGTTCCCTCAGAAGCGCTAAACACTATCCCGTCGATCATGACCCCGGCTGTCAGATATCTTCGGATCAGCCCAAGTACACGCTTATCCGTGATCCTGGTTGCCAGGCGGCTCATGAGCCTGTCATGATTGACCCGGTCAAAAAATTTGGAGAGGTCCATGTTGACAGTATGCGTATACCCTGAAAGCAAGTGGGCTTTGCATTGAAGTATGGCATCGTGCTGGGACCTTCCCGGCCTGAACCCATGACTGGAGTCAGAAAAATGAGGGTCCCATATTTGATACAATACCTCGCTGATTGCCTGCTGGATCAATCGATCCAGAACTGTGGGAATGCCCAGAAGTCTTACACCTCCACCAGGTTTGGGAATTTCCTTCCTCTTAACCGGTTGCGGTCTATATTCTCCATTGAGCAATTGTTCCCTGATGTCCGGCCAATGGCGTTTCAGGTAGCCCGGCAATTGGTTAACCGTCATTTTATCAATGCCGGGTGCCCCTTTATTGCTGCGAACTCTTTTCAACGCCCTGAACATATTTCCCCGTTCAAGGATAAACTCCATGAGCCGGTAACGCTCTGTCGGACTTTCGGTAACATGTGACGCTGTGAACATTTCCATCTGCTGTGGCAATATGTCCATAAGTACACACCTCCTATTGGTCTCTATCATTTACCCGTACCTATCGGTCCGGGCACCGTTCAGGCCTTCACCGGGGTGAGCCCTCCGTGTGCTATTTCAACACGGCTCGTTTCTTCCGGCTACTATGCCCTCTGCTGACTTCTTCCATGCGGTCAAAGCAGGTTGCCCTGCCTTCAGCCAATTTCTGCTGCAAGCAGCATCCCGGGGCACATGGAAGACCTCCCGGGGTAAGTCACACGTCTTTCAGCACGTGAGCGCCGCGTATACGGACATTGCTTATAATGGATAGAGGACTTTACCTTGTGTTGCAGGCTCGTCCCACAATGCACGCCTGACGCGATTCCTGTACGTCGCCCCGTACTTTTGTGCTGCTCCGCCTCGGCGGAACCACTGCCTTCCGAAGCACCGTCACCGGTACCCCGTTGTGATAACACTACGCCCTTCGCCTCCATCAGGCTGGGCTTGGGACTTGCCTTGACCTTCATGATTCTAAGGTGTAGGCTCACCCTTAAGACGTGTGCCGTGCCCGGCACACAACGATATGGTACCCGGCATCCGCTATAAGACCTTCAATCTCTGTATCCCAAAGGCTAAACAAGGCATGAGTACAAAGGATGTTACTGTTATCTCTGAGGAAATTCTTGAATTGCTCTGTCTTCGTACCGTTCTTATTCTTTTTTGATGGTACCTTAAAAGTTAACTCAGGTAGTTTTTCTTGATACCTGTCTATTTCATCAAGCAAAGGCAAGACAACCAAATATCTTTCCTCTGGGTTGTCCCTAATATACTTGATCATTCTGGTGGACTTGCCTACTCCACAAATACCCTCAAGTATTGTAAAATCAGTGGCTTGAATAGAGGTGTTGAATATCAAGCGTTCTATTGGTGATGTTGATCTTGATGTAGATTTTAATACTGTCATAAATCCTCCTTTGTCTCACACGTGAGACTTTATTAATTGACGAAAAAGAGAGAGTGAGCTTTTGCCCTTCCCAGGCTTTGTTCACTTGATGGCTTAGATCAGCATTCTTTATTGGATTGATCTTTTGATTGGGTATGTGCAGGGTGGGTGTTGCAGACTAATGATGGACTTGTGATTGCTTTCCATAACCAGACAGGCCAGAAATAGAAAAAGCCCCAGACATCAATAGAGACGTGCTGAGGCTTAAATGGTTAAACAGGTTGTGGTTTGTTATGCTATGCTTCTTTCTCTCTGCCGTTGATGCCGTTGGTGCAACTTAAAACACGGTACAAGATTGCCCTACTGATGCTATGCTTCTGTCTCCTCTCTATTGCTGCAACTTAATACACGGTACAAGGTTGCCCGACTGATGCTGTACTCTTTCATCAAGTCTGTTTTCTTAACTAAAGGATCTACTTCTAACCGGCCTTTGATCTCGGTTATTTGCTCAGGGGTAAGCTTGGCCTTACGCCCGAACTTCACCCCCTTGGCTTTAGCTGATTGAATCCCTTCCATCTGGCGTTCCTTGATCAAGCTTCTTTCGAACTCAGCAAAGGCACCCATGACCTGAAGGAGTAGTGTGTTCATAGGGTTGTTCCCATTCTGCTCAAAGGTAAGTTGCTCTTTGATGAACTTGATACTGACACCACGCCCGGTAAGCTCTTTGACGATGCCTTGAAGGTCAACCAAGTTCCTTGCCAAGCGGTCCATACTATAAATATGGAGAGTATCATTTTCTCTCAGGTACTCAAGGCAGGCTTTTAATTTAGGTCTGTCTGTTGTTGCTCCTGACACCTTATCTTTGAAGGTCTTATCAAGGTTAAGGGCATTGAGTCCATCCTCCTGCCTGTCTGTATTCTGTCCAGTGCTTGAAACCCTGATATACCCGACGTCCTCGCCTTTGGCTGTTCTCTTAGCTGTACCCATGTCCTACTCCTTGATTAACTGGTTCATTGATGTTCCGATTTGATAGGAACACCTTAGCAGATTAGTCTCAATAAGTCTAAGAGTTTGCGAGAAGAATGTGTCTTTTTATCAATGTGGGCTTTGTGAGACGCCAAGAGCACCGTAGTTAGGGCATCCACTTTAGTCTCATAATGTATAGTTTGAGAGACGAATCAGGAGTACCAAAGGGTGTGGAGTATCCCCCACGACCAGTCTACAATGGATAAGAAAACCTTTGCCCTGAGAGTCCATATTCGGCCTTCTGTCAAGGCTTTGCCAGTCGTTTAAGGATGTATAAAGAACGAATCAAAAAGCGTTATTTAAGCACCAGGAAGGGACGACCATGGGGGCCTTTAGTTGTTCGCATTAATGATATAAGGCACCGTCCGTACATGGAGTAAAATTTTCATTTTGTGATAGCTCTTGGCTCTGCTGCTGCCTTGCTACCATGTGCAATATCTTTCTATATGTCATTCTTGTTTTTTCTTATTCACTATCGTTGCTGCAACCTTATTCTGTAGAACTCTTGCTTTGGATTAGTTGTCTCACTGTGAGACAGGACGTAATGATATCATTCCAAGCTTTACATATTGTCACCATCTGTTAAGATGCGATCAGAGTATCAACAAACAATAATCCAGTATCTTGAAAGGAAGCACACTTGGGTCAACTCAATACACACTATTTACACACCCAAGTTTCAAATGGTGGCATGAATTTGAATAGAAACACCCCACATGTCTTTATACAAAAGGCTCTCAAGGATTCTATGCAACCATGCACGACTAAGGTTAAGCTGGCCTCTCACGCCGGAAGCCGGGGTTCGATTCCCCGTGGGGTCACCAATTAATAAATTAAAGGGTTTAGCTTAATTGCTAAACCCTTTTTTTATTGTAAAAACGCGGTCTCAGGCCAAAGCGTTAAGGTAAAGATAACAAATAAATGTGACTCAGTCAAAATACAAACCGCCTTCAAGCATCTCAGCATCACCCGGCAAGGAAAAAAGGAACCACCATCTCCCGGACCACATTATCACCTTACCGGGTGCCGGCACGATCACTGCCCACCGATCCCAGGGGTAGACACCCGCTCCAGGCCCGTGGGGGGGGAGCAGTTACCTTTGAAGGACTATCCCAAAACGGAATGGTGGTTAGAATCGTGCCCCTGGCATTAATCCCGGCCCTCGGGGGTTTGCCCTCTCCCGGTCAAGAGTACGCTTTGAATGCGTATCCTGTGCATCGCCCAAACCGGTCGGTGCAAGTATGCAGTTTCCCCGGTGGTAAGGGGGTAAATCCATGTCATTGAGTTTTGTTAAGTTTTAGGCATGGAGGATTCATAATTTCGCTCCTGAAAATTAAGGATTGAAACAGAAGATAGGCCCGAAACAGGCCGAGTGAATTTATGGAGAATTGAGAAAATGAGACACACCTGCGTATGGAGTCCAAAAACTTAGACTTATGTGCAAAGGGTGTGCTGTCATAGCATCCCCTTTGCCCAGGTCCCCGAAGGATGTCGGTGAAATGAAGGCCCCTGGAATAGCCCAAATCTCTGGAGCCTATGGCCTATGGTTTTGGTAACCGCTTGATTAACCATATTATGCGCTGTATCAGATCAGCAGTGGGGTGGGTCCTTTTTTATGGAGTCCCAAAAATCTCCGGAAAGGTTAACAAAAGTTAACATTTTAACCAGCACTGCCCAAATGTGGATAATGGTTTCGACTGCTCAATTTTGAGCGGTGGAGGGGTGTTGTGCAGCAACCTGGCGGCGCGGATCGGCAGGACACCGTTCACAGAATCCACGCATCCAGGGAAGGACGACGGCAGGCTGGGATATATTGCCCGGTGATGCCGGTACTCAAATATGAGTACCGGCCATTTACTTAGGTCGTCATGGGGAAAGCTGACGTACCGTTATGGTGCATCGGCACCTTGGGGCCCTAAAGGTCAATCCAAGTTTGGATGCCCTGAATTTGATATTCTCTCTGAGCATTCCGGATATGTGGTTTACCAGCTCACCCCACCGAGCTATTCCTCAATGCGTACGGCGTCCAAAAAATCCCCATGGGAACTCTGGATCATGGAACTTTTCACATACTATTTTGCGCCATAATGTGCTATAAGATATGGTAATAGATTTTTTTGTGTCTTTATTTATACATATATGGGGGTAAAAACATTACTAAATTATCCATACGTGATGACGTGACAGTTCCCGGCATAATTGACAAAGGTCTTGTGGTGCTGGTGGATGACTTTGGGCTGGTGGGAGTTGAGTCTGAAACGTTCATCAATAGCCATGATTGCCATGGTCGCGGAAAAGATGGGCATTGCCTTTATGTTCCGTTGGGGGCTGTGGTCCTGCTTTGAGATCACACATTAAAATCTGATCCCTTCATACTGTTCATTCAGAAACAGTTCATTATATGCTTTGAATTAATTTTTATCCAGAAGAGATTCAACCATCTTTTCCTGAAAGGAACTGTGAATAATTAATTGCTTTTTATTAAACCTCTGGCTATGCCAGAGCAACCCTAAAGGTTTGACAATTCCAGCGTGATTTAAAAATAGGCTTTATCAAGGGTAAAAGTGCAATACGAATACATAGAGAGTTGCTTCATACCAAACGGATGACAGGTATAAGCTTTTGGGCAAAAGGTTACTGTGTCGATACCGTAGGGATTGATGAAGGGCTTATCAAAAGTTATATCCGTGAGCAAGATAAAAATAGCTAAAAAATGAACTTTAACTAATAGCCCCCATCAGGGGCTTTCCTATCGCTAAGCCCCCTTCGAGGGGGCTTACTCATACTGCCTGCTATGCGGGTATAGAAGGTGATTGCATGTTCATTGTATCCCCCTTCAGCCAATTCCTTATGCACCATTCCCTGATATCCCGGTGAAGGGCTTACCATCTTCCAGGGTCCACCCCTGCATTAAGAAGAACATGGTCAAAAGGTATTTGGGGGAAGATTCCATGGATCTCTTGGTTTCCCCCACATTGACATGGAAACGGTATGTGTCTGTTGACATAATCAATCGCTCCTATGATGGATAAGTATTTATCCACAGCAATGTCATGACCACCCATCAAGGGAAAAAGCTCATTTTTCCAAAAAAGTTGCTGAAAAATTGGGGGGTTCTTGACCATTTTACAGCTTCATATACTTTACCACACCCTAACCGATTGATTGTTTATTTAATCAAAACAGCCTGTTGTGTTAATTGAACTGAATTTTGTAATCATAGATTTCCTCCATGAAAAAAACAGATATTTCCAATGCTTGCATCTTTGAATTTGATGCGTTATATATAACAAAATATATCGATATGGTCAAAGAATAAGTTCCAAGGGAGGCACGCTGTGAAAAAGTTCAATACACTTACCCACAAAGTCTATTGGTGGTTGAATCGGCTTATTCTCGATTCAGAAATTGTGCCCGGTCAGCGGCTGGTCTTCGCGGATATTGCCAGGCGACTCAACGTCAGCCGGACGCCGGTCAACAATGCATTGGCTATCTTGGCCCAGGAAGGGTATCTTGATTTTGTGCCCAACCAGGGATATGCGGTGCACCGGCTCAACCGGCAGGAAAAGCAGGATCTGTATGAAATCCGCGAGGCCATTGAGGTCGGTTTCATCGGCCAATCAATTCGTAAGATGACGGATACTATGCTGAAAAATCTTACTCAAAGAATGATCAAGCTGGAGAATTTAATTTCAGGAAATTTCAACCGCAAGGTATTCCTTTTAGATATGGAATTGCATGAGGCATTTCTGAACATGGCTGGCAATTTTAATCTTTCTTCACACTACCGGGAGATCTGTCAAAAAATTTACATCGGTTTCAGGCCAGACGATCTATCCGCCACACGGATTTTTGATCTTCAAAAGGAACATGAGGACCTGCTTGAAGCCGTGGAGCTGAAAGATACTGACAGGGCAAAAAAGATCCTCCATGAACACCGGATCATTCTCGAAAATCTTGAGCGTCCGGTAATACCGGCACCCGTATTCAGGAACCAGCCTTGCAGGGTCTCCCCCGGTGCTGAAACGGCGATTTCTCATCAAAAAATATATGGATCTTGAATAACAGAACTTTATTGATTATATATCGGAATATGAAAACTCATCATAAAAGAAAAATTCGTCCGAATGCGCCCTCGGGCTTATGTTGCCGTGGCCGAATATGGATTGAGAAGGATGGAGAAACATTTCTGGGCACAGGCAGAATCGTTCTATTGAGCAGAATAAAGGAGTTGGGTTCAATCTCAAAAGCCGCGAAATCCATGCAGATGTCTTATAAACGAGCATGGGATCTTGTCGATGCGATGAACCGTCATGCCGGGCAACCTCTGGTGATCACCAGTAAAGGCGGCAAAGGCGGCGGGGGTGCCGCATTGACCCAAAGGGGAGAAGAGATCGTCAGGGAATTCAACGAACTTCTTGGCAAGCTTCACCAGTTCCTTGAGGAAAAAACAAACACGTTACGGTAATAAGCTTTTTGGGGTTGATCATAAAATTACGGTGGTCCCCAAAAAGCGAACAATATGCTAAGCTCTGAATCAACAAAATGAGAGAAGCACTAAATGAGCAAGAAAAGGACGCAATACAGCCCGGAATTTAAGGCTAAAGTAGCACTAAATGATCAGACAGTGGCAGAGTTAACAGCCCGGTTTGAAGTCCACCCAACTATGATAAACAACTGAAAACATGGTCTGGTAAAAGAAGCCGCTGATGTCTTTGATAAAGGTCCCAAAAAGCAAAAACAGGTGAAAGCAAAATTAGATGATCTTTACCACCACATAGGCAAGTTAAAGGTGGAACGCGATTTTTTGTCGGAAAAGCTCAGTCTTTAAGCAGTACTCAAAGAAAAGAGATGATAGCCCCCCAACATCCCAATGGATTTAGCAGCATAGTGGTTGAGATTAATGTATAACTGCTGGAACTTTTTTTTACACGCCTTGCAGGCGTGTAAAAAAAAGATTCCACCCACAACTGCTTTTTCATTTTTTTTAAAAAATAAATTAAAATCTTCAGAGCTTATCCAAGCAAAATGGCTGTTCACACATTGGGGTCCACCGTAAGGGAGCAGGACAAAATCCTCATGAGACTTGCCCGTTCCGGCATTCAGGGAGACAAAGGTCCTCTCATGAACCCGGAAAAAGAGGATTCCTAATGGCTGAACCAGCCCGGAGCGTCCAAGGCAAAACTTGCCAACGAGAAACCCCAGGGCGAAACCATTAATTATGACAAGCTCATTGAAGCCTGGCGGACGGGCAAGGTAAAATAAACCCTTTCAGGTTATCGATCAAATAAAGTTAAAATTGAGGAATTGTATGTGTAAGCGGCATACAATCCCTTTTTATTTAGGCGCAATGGTACAGTTCTTTTTATCCTGAGGATGTACGGGGGAAATTCACAATCTTAGCTCATGTCCACATTGATAGACTCATTCTCCGCACAATAAAACAAACCGGGTCTCACCCCAAGGTTGGCTGATCTTGCGCCCACGCTCACCATTTAACCCCCTCACACCAATTTTATCTTACCGCTCTTACCACCAACAATGGCCGTCAAATCCTCAACAATATCCTTCATTCGCCCCGACTGAACATTCATCTCTTTGGATGCCATTGAAGATTCCTCCGCCCCGGCAGAATTCTGCTGAATCACCTTATCCATCTGTGCAACGGCCTTGTTGATCTGCTCAATACCCTGGGCCTGTTCCCCGGAAGCCGTGGTGATTTCACCCACCAGTTCTCTGATTTTAGTTGAAGATTCAGACATTTGCAGAAACGCGTCATTGGTTCTTGTCACAACATCCGCACCATCGGAAACTTTTTGCACCGTCCCCTTAATCAGCTCTGCTGTATTTCTGGCAGCCTCTGCTGTACGCATGGCAAGATTCCTGACCTCCTCTGCAACCACGGAAAAACTGGCACCGGCCTCACCAGCTCTGGCAGCTTCAACCGCCGCATTCAAGGCAAGCAGATTGGTCTGGAATGCAATTTCATCAATGGTTTTAATAATCCTTGAGGTTTCCTGACTTGCCGTTGAGATATCGGCCATGGACGTCGTCAATTGATTCATGGACACCGTGAGTGCCTCAACGATCTCCGAGGATGCCTGTACAAGAACATTGGTTTCCCCGGCATTCTGGGCATTCCGAGCCGTCATGGCAGCCATTTCTTCAAGGGATGAAGAAGATTCTTCTATGGATGCAGCCAGATCTGAAACCCCGGAAGAAAGAGAACGACTGGCGGCAAACACATCACTGGAGGAAGATGCCACCTGATCGGCCGCATCATTGGCCCGGACAATCACTCAACTGATGGGCTTTGACAACGAATTTGAAAATAATACCGCAAGGGGAATAATCAACACCATACAGCCCAGAGATACCAGCAACAGCATGGTTATCGTCTCAACGGTATGAGAGCGGGATACTGCCTTGGAATACAGTGCAACCACAGCCCCCAGATAGCCCGTATCGGCATGGATCGGTAAAAGAGCCTGAAAATATTCAATCCCGGACACGGTAACTTCATCAAAGGAAACCGCTTCCATGGCAAGATGGTAATCCCGACCTTTCTCAACAATTCCAGCCTCTCGTATATCCATTTGTGTGTACTCATCGAGGTCGCCTACCGCAAGAGTGTTATCCATGAAAATATTTACCCTGGCACCAGTAAGTATCGATAATCGTTTTACAATGTCCTTATCCAGGCGCTGGATTCCCATGGCAGTTCCCACCTTTACGGAAACCACCTCCCCTTTATCTCGATCATACTGAGACCCCATAATGGGTATATAGGAGGCAAGACACATGTATTCCCCCACTTTTTCAAACCGAAAGAATTCATGTTCCGGCAACACAAGATCCAAATGCATGGCCACATTGGAAAAAGCATCAAGCTTAACCCAGTCTTCCTTTTTTGAGTCATCATCTTGTTTACGGTTAACTGCCTGTACAAAAGGCTGGGGATAACCGGTGGCATACCCGTACATGTATTTATCATCGGTTAACACCGAAAAAGAAATCAGATCCCCTTCATTGTCGTAGACGGCCATCTTCCATGCTTTGGAGGCCTGTATGATAGTATAGAGTATATTGGTGATTTTGCGCAAAGGATAAACGGAAATCGTTTCATCCCCCCCTTGTTTATACTGCCCGACAAACTTAATGGTGGAGCCCATATCATTGGCTCCGGCAAGTTGCTGGGTCCCAGACACAAGCTTGTCTTGTCTCTGGGATATATCATCCAGAATCACCTTAAATGTATTTTTCAGAATCTGATGGGAAGCTTCCACACTCTGGGTATTAATGATGTATGAAACCACCGTGGTCAATGCCAGAACCATAAAAACAATAATAGTGACCGCACCAAGGATAAGCTTGTTTCGCAAATTCATCTTGTCCGTTCCTTATTTAATTGAAAATTTTTAGATTCTTATCTCTGATTTTCGTGTTATTTTGGCAAAAAAATCAGAAAACACTTTTGTGTTCTGGATCGTCCAAGTCAGGAAGTCAAATTTTATTGATTTACCATTTGTCAAGCCCAAGTCGGTGCATCCCATAAATGTCGCCCAGGATAAACGGCAAATCCAAATCGGCTGATCTCCTTAAGTTTTCATATCAGGTGACATTGTCCGGCCCCATGCCCAGATGCCAAGAACCCGCCTCTTCTTGCATAATTCGGTCCATGATATGAATTTTAGTATCTTTGAGTTCTTTGCAGATGGCTTGTCTGGCAGCCATGGCATCTTTTTTCTTGAAGGCTTTTATCAGGGGTTTATGGATATCAGCCAGGTTTTTACCCGCCCGCCGGATCACCATAAAACGGGCCATGCGATCCAGAAGATGCCCCAGTTGAGAAGCAAGCTCCTGATTCCCCGATGACTGGGCAACAATATAATGAAATTGACGGTTTTCGTCCGTATAACGGGTATAGGAAAACTCATCATCCCCGGTATAACCAGCATGTATGTTCTCAAGCTGCTCAAGTTGCTCTGGTGTAATGTTTTCCAGGGCACGTTCAACGGCAGCTGTTTCCAAAATTTCCCGCAGATCCAGCATATCATGAAGATTCTTAAGCGTAATATGGGCCACATAATAACCGGAACGCGGTTTAATGGTGACCAGCGTTTCCTGATTTAACATCTGAAGGGCGTCCCGAACCGGTGTGACGCTTGTACCATAGGCCGTTTTCAAGGCTTCAATGGATAGACGTTCCCCTGGCTTTTTCCGTCCTGTAATAATCTCACTTCGCAGTCTGTTGTAAATGACGGTTTTGGCCGTAGCATCCTTTTGCCCTCTGGACATTTTTCCCCCATTGTTAATTCTCATGCGCTCGGTTTTTCTCCATGTATCCTTTTATTTCTAGCATTGCCGAAAAATGATATCAACAATATATTAACATGAGCCACTCCTGGGATGACATCAACCCTACGTCAAAGGCATTATGATCCCTCCATGCATCTATTTTATAAATTATAGAATTGACATTTAAAAGTTGAAAATATAAATACATTATATCTATTCTTTAAACTGATACATCAAAGGGGTTAAAAATGATTTCAACACGTGATTTAAGTATGGAAAGTGGGCACTACGCACGCATGGGCGAGCAAGAATGCCAAAAAATTCACATGGCGACACTGGAGATTCTGGAACGCACCGGCGTGGATGTCCACGATGAAAAAGCAAGACAAATTCTGGAACGGGGCGGGGCAGATGTGGAAAGCCTTCGGGTGCGTCTGCCGGAATATATGGTCACCCGGGCGCTGGCAACGGTGCCCCAGCGCATAACCCTCTACGACCGAAACAAAAAACCAGCCATCCGGGCATGGGGCCACAACACCTATTATGGGGGGGGATCAGACTGCCTGAATATTCTGGATCACCGCACCGGAGAAAGAAGACGTCCTGTCCTTTCCGATGTGGTGGAAGCTGCCAAGGTAATGGATTCACTCCCGGAAATAGATTTTGTGATGTCCCTGATTCTGCCCGTGGATGTGGATCAGAGAATCTATGACCGTTATCAGATGGAGGTGATGCTCAACCACACCACAAAGCCCATTGTCTTTGTGGCCCCTGATTTTGAAGGCTGCAAGGCCGCTGTTGAGATGTGCGAAGCCATTGCCGGTGGAGAAAAAGCCTTTAGACGATACCCCTTTGCCACCTGCTACATCAACGTCACCTCAGGTCTGGTGGCCAATGACGAGGCCCTTCAGAAATGCATGTATCTGGCAGAAAAAGGCCTGCCCCAATTGTGGATCCCCCTCAACGCTGGCGGAGTGAACTCTCCTGCCACCACCGCCGGGTGCATGGCTTCCATGAACGCAGGCATACTTCTGGGTATTGTACTCTCCCAGCTGGTAAAACCCGGTGCGCCCGTTGCCGTTCCCGGCTGGAATGGTGGTCCCTACAACCTTCAGACCATGGTGGGGAATTATGTCCTTGCCGATGAACAGGGAGTTCCCACTTCCATGGGTAAGTATTACAACCTGCCGGTATTCGGGCTGGGGGGCTCCACGGATTCCAAGGTTCTGGATCAGCAGTGTGGTATTGAGATGACTTTAAGCCTTATGACGGCACTTATGCATGGTGCCAACATCGTCCACGACGTGGGATTCATGGATTCCGGGCTCCAGGGGTCCCTGCAGCTCCAGGTCATGGCCAATGAAACCATCGGATTTATACGGGCCGCCACAAGGGGCGTACCCGTAAACGACGACACCCTGGCGCTGGATGTCATTGATGAGCAGGGTCCCACTGGCCAGTACCTGCAGCATCCCCATACCATGAAACATTTCAAGACACCTTTTTACTCAAAACTGTTTGACAAAGGCACCTATTCCCAGTGGGAAAAAAAGGGAAAGATGACCATGGAAGAGCATGCAGCCAAAGTGGTTGACCAACTCATTGAAAATCATACCATTACCCCCCTGCCGGAAGAGGTGCAACTTAAAATTAAAGCCATCGTTGAAAGAGAACAGGCATGGATTGACGGCAGAGAAGTATAATATGTATATTTTACCACAACATTAAACCGCCAATTGTGATGACTCAACCCAGAATGAAAGGGTTTTCTGATTCTCTTGCCAAACTCAAACTTACAAACAATCAGAGATAAAAATCGGCAACCTTCATATGTTTCCAACAGCACTTTACACTTTTTTAAATACGACCACTGAAGAATGGGCATTCACCTCATGAAAGTATAAAGCAGGAATCAGTGATGCCTAAAAATCGAAAGGCCCAATAAGGTTTTAATATGAACGATGACAAACATTTTTTCCTGAGAGATGCCTGGAAATACAACCCGGATGCCCCCCGTAAGGTTCGGGCGGACAACGCCACCGGCTTTGAAACAAAAACCCTGCACACGGGATTTCATCCCCTGAACAGCAAGGCTGACTTTTCCTCCTTCACCCCTCCCATGGTTCAATCGGTAACCTTTCCCTACGATACCTTTGAGCAGGTACCCTGCCCGGTGTACGGCAGGACTCAGACCCCCACCAACCGAGTTCTGGAACAGCGCCTGGCTGCCATTGAAGGGGGAGAGGCCTGCTTAACCGCTGGTTCCGGCTCCCAGGCATTGTTCAACCTGATATTCACCATTGCCCGTCCCGGCGACAACGTGGTCACTTCCCTGAATATTTTTGGCGAAGGTTACAAGCAGGCCGTGGACATCTTTCCCAAACGCTGCAACATTAATTTCAAGTTTGTGAAGAATCCCGCAGACCCCGCATCCTGGGACGCACAAATAGATGATAAAACCAAACTGGTGTGGGTCGAAACCCCCAGTAACCCCACCCTTTTCATCACGGATTTAAAGGCTGTCACCGATGTAGCCCATGCAAGGAAGGTACCCGTATGCGTGGACAACACCACCTGCACGGCCGCCCTGCAGCGACCCATGGATTTCGGGGTGGATATTGTGGTGCTTTCCATTTCAAAATTCATCTCCGGGAATGGCTCAGTCCTGGGCGGTGCCGTGGTGGGCCCCGAAAAACTCATTGAAGATATCCGTTGGAACACCACGGAATTTATTGGCTCCATCATGCAGCCTACAGAAGCCTGGATGACCCTTCAGTACATGGAAACCCTGGGCATGAGAATGGAAAAACACAGCAGCAACTCCCAAAAAGTGGCAGCATTTCTGGAAGCCCATCCCCATGTCACCCATGTGAACTATTCAGGTCTTAAAAGCCATCCCCAGCATGACCTTGCCTGTCGTCAAATGAAAGCCCATGGTGGCCTGATGTCCTTTGTTGTCAAAAACGGCATGGAGGGCGCAGCCAAGGTGATGAACAACCTTAAATTGGTGGTTCATGCCGTCACCTTCGGCACCAGTCGTACCATCTGCATGCATCCCCCCACCATCACCCATGAGCACATGACCAGAGAAGAACGACAGAGCGTGGGTATTGACGACGGGCTCATACGCCTTTCCGTGGGCATTGAGACCCCGGAAGATATCATTGGCGATCTCAATCAGGCATTGAATGTGCTGTAATTTAAGGCATTCTTCATATCAGCCCCCAAATACCTTACGCCTTTGGGACAATACTTTCCGAGAAATGAACTTATTGCTCCGAGAGTAGTAAACTGGTAAATGAAGGATACACCATTGAATTATCCATTTTTTATGGTTTCCTCCGGAAATAAAACCGTGTAAGGTACATAATAACTTTTTCCGGAGGCACTTTAAATGAGCAAAACCTGGCAGTTCAACCGCATGGAAATTGCAGGTTCCCTGGGAGACCTGGGAACCCTTTTACCCATTTCCCTTGGAATGATACTGGCCAATGGATTAAATCCAACCGGCACATTTTTGACCATTGGCCTTTTTTTTATTTTTTCGGGGATTTATTACAAGGTAACAGTGCCGGTTCAGCCCATGAAAGTCATAGGGGCCTATGCCATTGCCACGGGTATGAGCGCCAGTCAAGTTTCAGCATCGGGTTTTCTGGTGGGATGTTTTCTGCTTGTCATTGGTGGAACCGGCACCATAACCCTCATAGGAAAGTACATTACAAAACCTGTGGTTCGAGGGGTTC
Source organism: uncultured Cohaesibacter sp. (assembly GCA_963676965.2). Classification (GTDB taxonomy): domain Bacteria; phylum Pseudomonadota; class Alphaproteobacteria; order Rhizobiales; family Cohaesibacteraceae; genus Cohaesibacter. The sequence continues at coordinate 139,363 of CAXXSO010000075.1, read as the reverse complement.
AACTTTCCACGGGTGTTCTGCTCATGGCAGAGGGTATCCGGTTCATGCTGGGAACTTCAAAGTTCCAGCTGATCAGAGGCAGCGCTGAGCCCTGGCTGTCTTTCCAGCACATGGGACCGGTGCCCATGGGCATAGTCCTTGGTATTGCCGGGGGCATTGCCACCCTGCTGTTTCTGGAAAACAAAAAATTCCCAGCCGGGCTGCTGGTGATCATGGGGGGGCTCATGGTAGGGCTGATGCTTGGCAACATGGATATTTTCAGCTCACTTTCCCCGGGACTTTACCTGCCTGAATTTCTGCCTTCAGGTCTTCCTTCCCAGGCAGACTTCACCTTTGCCCTTATGGCCCTGGTGCTGCCCCAGATTCCCATGACCCTTGGAAATGCTGTCATTGCGTACTCAGATCTTTCCATGGATTATTTTGGCAAAGACGCTGAAAAAGTCACCTATAAAGCCGCATGTATATCCATGGCCCTTGCCAATTTTGCTTCGTTTTTCATGGGAGGGATCCCTCTTTGCCACGGCGCCGGGGGCCTTGCCGCCCATTACCGTTTTGGTGCAAGAAGTGCCGGATCGAATCTGATCATCGGTGGTTTGTTTGTGTTCATGACCCTTTTGCTGGGTCCTGGAATCATCTCCCTTCTCCATCTCATTCCCATGGCCATTCTCGGCGTACTGCTGCTGTTTGCGGGAAGTCAACTGGCCTTGACCATCATGGACCTAAAGGAAAGAAAAGAACTCTTTGCGGCAATTATGATTCTGGGCATTACCCTTGCTTCCAATCTAGCTGCTGGTTTCATGGTGGGAATTGCGGTGAATTACATCCTGAAATCCGAAAAAATGGCAATATAGATTGAGAGCTTTGAAAAGTGCGCATCTTTAGAATTCTATATCAATAAAAAAAAGCTCCTTACAAGGCTTAGTTCTGGGCAAACCAAGGGTAAGCAAAGCTCTCAGACTAAACATCAAGGAGGATAAATCAGACAAATGCCACATTCTGAAAAAAACTTACTGCAGGAACAAACCATCGCTAACAGTATGGCACTTGACTCAATGCTGTCAAAGATTTCAATTCCTCCCATCCCCGCCAACAGGTTACAGGTTCTGGAAATAGTCCGGCAACCCAATGACAAAATAAACATTGACGTATTAACCAGACTTTTGTCAGTTGATCCGGGACTTTTCGCCATGATGCTGCAGGTAGCCAATTCCTCCTACTACAGGGGGATAGAAAAAATCAACAGTCTGAGGGGTGCCATCACCCGCATTGGCCTTTCGGACACAGTCAACTCAATTTCTTTTTTCTGCGTTAAAAATGCCCTGCCCCCACTTCCACCACTTAAAATTTTTTCCCATGAAGACTACTGGGCCTTTTCCTGGACATCTGCCATGGCTGCAAGGCGACTGGGTCATCCGAACCTGGGAATGAATTTGATTCCAGGAGAACTTTATATGGGAGGTCTGCTTCATGGCATCGGCAAGCTTATGATGGCCATCCATTACCCTGAAAAACTTGAAAAATGCTTTGTAAAAGCAAACAGGACAAAACAGCCACTTTACAAGGTAGAGCAGGAAGTCTTTGGAACAATCGATGGCTTTCTGGCAGCTAAAATCATGAATTCATGGAATCTCCCGGATAATATCTGTATGGGAGTTGCCTATTACCAAATCCCGGAAGCAGCACCTGCTCAATACAGAGAAATGGCAGGATGTGTTTCGTTAAAATTAAAAGCTACGCACACGGCATGAGAAATGAGAACTTAGGACCCATAAGCACAGGAGGTGAAGTATTATGAAACTGTCCATCATCAGTATACTATGCATTTTAATGGGCGCCCCGGTCATAGCAAAGCCTGTGCCCATATCAGCCACAACGCCGCCAACCAAGCTTCAAAACAACACTCTCCCCGATGTCGCCCTGGAAACCATCATAAAACATTTGGATGAACTTTACAGAAGCGATACCGCTTATGCAGAAATGGAAATGACCATTCAGACCCCCCACTGGGAAAGAACCCTGACCATGAAAAGCTGGAGCCAGGGCATGGACAAGACCTTCATTGTCATTGACTTTCCTCCCAGGGAAAAAGGATTTTCCACCCTGCGCAAAGGAAACGAGATGTGGAACTTTTTTCCCAAAATCAACAAGGTGATGAAGGTACCTCCCAGTATGATGATGGGCAGCTGGATGGGGTCTGATTTTACCAATGATGATCTGGTGAAAGAAAGTACCCGTATAAAAGATTACCATGCCCGGCTGATGGAGCAGGAGAATCAGAAAACCTGCTTTGTGGAATTCATTCCCCGCAAAGAAACGGTTTCTCTCTGGGGCAAAATCGTCTCGGAAATTGACAAAAAAACCCTGTTACCCTCCTGTGAAATATTTTATGATGAAAAAAACAGAAAAATCCGGGAACTCTATTTTAAAGAAGTGAAAACCTTTGGTAACAAAACCATCCCTGCAGTCATGGAATTGATTCCCACCACTAAAACAAACCATAAAACAATTATACGCTACACACATGCCAAGTTTGATTTAGACCTTGATAAAGAAACCTTTACCCTGAGAAACCTGCAGAAAAAACGACGATGATCACACCGGTATCCCAAGTTTCTTACCATTGATCCGTCCAGCAGTGGCCAAACTCCCGGCGGGCTTGATCACAACATGGCTGTAACCACCATAACCAACAGGCACAACGAAAAATTAAAATGGCATTATCTGCCCCCAAGGCCCGCTCAATCAGGGCCACTTGTTGAGAGGATCAAATGATGATAATCGGGAAAATCGCATTCAGAAATATCTTCCGACACAAACGCCGCTCCTTTCTCACGGCCCTGTCCATGATCATCGGTTTTATTCTCCTTGGCATCTCCTTTGCCTTTGGAGAAGGGGGCTATGGCCACATCATTGAAATGTTTACCCACTCCCACACCGGGCATATTCAGATCCACAGTCAGGGATACCTGGATCGCCCCGGTCTTTATAAAAATTTTGACCATACCCGTAAACTGCAGGCAGTTTTAAACACCATCCCCGACATCCGGGCCCTGGCACCCCGGGTCTATTGCGGCGCACTTGCCTTTATTGATAAGAAAACCACGGCGATACAGGTCATCGGGGTGGACCCCCTTAGGGAGAAAGTCCTGTCCAGCCTGGCAGACAAGGTGGATCAAGGCAAATTTCTGGAACCCACCACCGTCATCGCTCCGCATAATCAGATTATCATCGGCAACGGCCTTGCCCGGATTCTCCATGCCGACATTGGAAGCGAAATCGCAATGGTCTCACAGGGTGCTGATGGTTCAATTGCCACTGACCTGTTCAAAGTGGTGGCAATTTTGAAAAAAAAGGTGGACAGCACGGACCGCAACAATGGTTATATTCATATTTACAAAGCCCAGGAATTTCTGGCCATGGGAAACAGGGTTCATGAAGTGGCGGTGATGCTTTCCAGCCACAAAAAATCAAGGCAGGTTACAGCAAAAATAAGGGCAACGCTGAATAAAGCACAATTGACAGGACTTGAGGTTCACCCCTGGGAAGCGGTGGAATCGCTCTTTTATCGATCCATGAAGGCGGACAAAAAAGGCAACTGGGTATTTTTGTTTATCATCGGCCTCATTGTGGCACTGGGGGTTCTTAACACGGTGCTGATGTCCATCCTGGAGCGAACCCGGGAATTCGGGGTAATGCAGGCTGTGGGAACACGTCCCTCCCACATTTTTTTCCAAATTGTTCTGGAAACCCTGCTGCTCTCGCTGATGGCTGTGGCCATTGGTGGCGTTCTAACTGTTCCCGTTTTATGGCCCCTTGTGACCTATGGTATTCCCATGGACCAACCAATGACCATCGGCGGCATTGAAATTGCCACATTCAAAGCCGGTTTTGTGCCGGAGGCCTTCTTGGTTCCCTTTCTGGTCACGGTTATCACATCAACACTGGTCAGTGTCATCCCGGCCATCCGCGCGGCCCGAATCAAACCGGTGGATGCCATGAGAAGCTATTGATCTGCTTTGATCAACGCCTTGACCTGCCCACCCAATGGAAAAACGATCATGATTTATATGAAACTTGCCTGGCGAAACCTATTCAGAAACAAACGCAGAACCCTTCTATCCGCCCTGGCCATTGGTGTGGGCATTGCAGCCCTTATGTTTGTGGATGCCCTACTCATCGGATGGAAAGAAAACATGATCCGCACCGCCACCTCCACCTTCATGGGAGAGGGCCAGATGCACCACAAAGGATACAGAGACACCCTGGAGGTGGACAAAACCATTATCCATCCCGAAAAATGGGTGAACAAACTCAAAGCCAATCCGGATATCCACCAAGTTACCCGACGAACCCAGAGCTTTGGCATGATCGCAAGCCCCCGGAATGTACAATCAATTATCATCAACGGCATTGATCCAGTAACGGAAAAAGGGATCTCAAAACTGGATGAGGCCATCATTGAAGGGAAGTTTCTGAAGGAAAACAATGGAAATAACAAAATACTCATTGGGCGTAAATTGGCGGATATCCTGGGGGTGGAACCCGAAGATAAAATAATCCTCACCGTTGCCCAGGCCGAAACGGGGAATACGGCCCAGGAGATGTTTCGCATTGGTGGCATATTTGAATTCAAGATAAGACAAATGGACCGTTCCATGGCGTTTATATGCCTGAAACCGTCCCAAAAACTCTTTAACATCAAAAACAACGTGCATGAAATTGCCTTTACTTTCAAGAATCAGAGCCTATCCACCCATCCGGAACACCCCGTGTGGCACCTTGTGGATGAACCGGATCTGGAAATTCTCAGCTGGCTTGAGTTGATGCCGGAGTTAAAGGCCATGCTGAAATGGCTCAATGTGAGTATGCTCATCATGGCGCTTATTCTGTCTGGGATTGTGGCTGCCGGTATCGTTAACACCCTTTTCATGTCTTTATATGAGCGCATGTTTGAATTTGGAGTCCTTCGTGCCCTGGGTACCCGACCCGGAAATATGGCTGTGTTGATCGTGTTTGAAGCGGGCGCACTGGCGATTATCAGCTCCCTGTTCGGCACGTTTATGGGGGGCGTTCTGATTATGATTTTCAGCCGCCTGGGGCTGGATTACAGTGATACTGAATTTGTCAGTGTGGCCATTACTGATCGCATTTATCCGGTCATGGAAGCATATCAGTTCATCATCTATCCCCTGGCCCTGATTTTATTTACCATGTTTGTGGGGCTTTATCCGGCCATCCATGCCGCGAAAATATCTCCTTCAACTGCCATGAAAAAATAGGGAACAAAATGTCAGACATAATCATCCATGCAGAAAATCTGAAAAAAACCTACAAAACCGGAATGGTGGAGGTTCACGCCCTTGCCGGGGTTAATTTCAAAATCAGGCGCAGGGAGTTTACAGCCGTTGCCGGCCCATCCGGGTCCGGGAAAACCACCCTCCTAAACCTGATAAGTGCCCTGGACACCCCCACCTCCGGCAGCGTTAAATTAAATGGAAAAGAAATCAGCCGGATGAGCGGTGCCGAACTGGGGGATTTTCGGCGGGACCATATTGGATTTATCTTCCAGTCCTACAACCTGATCCCCGTGTTGACGGTTACAGAGAACATTGAATATATCATGCTTCTCCAGGGCGTGGAGAAAAAGGAACGGCAGCGCCGGGTGACGAAAATTCTTAACGAAGTGGGACTTGAGGGCATGGAAAATCGTAAACCCATTGAACTATCCGGTGGACAGCAGCAGCGGGTTGCCATTGCCAGGGCCATTGTAAGCCGACCCGATATTATTCTGGCAGATGAACCCACCGCCAATCTGGATTCAAAAACAGGCAGTGACCTTCTGGAAATCATGCAGAAACTCAACGAAAAATGGGGTATGACCTTTGTCTTTTCCACCCATGATCACATGATCATGGAACATGCCAAACGTCTGGTGAGTATCCATGATGGACGTATTGAAAAAGATGAAATACGCTAACTAAAAGGGATATGAATTTCGGGCCAGCCTCTGCCATCCCGGTGGCCGATGTTTAAACAAACTCCGAGAAAAAACAAATATGAAATATATTATTCCAATATGGGCCTTGATGATCTCTGCACTTCTTATTCCCCCCATCCCCCTGCTCCATGGCAATGACACCCCCCCGTCACTGACCGGGTATCTCAAATCCACAATGATGGTTCAACAATTTGCAAAAAATACGGTTCTCCCCCCCCTGGAAGAGGACAAATCCTACAGCATGTTTCAGAGTCAATTGAGGATGCGGCTTTTCCATGAGCCCTCCGATGTTTTTTCATTTGAAATAGCCTATGCCATATCTCCGACGGCTGCCAAGCCTTCTCTCATTACCTCCCAGGGATTTCTCAATCCCCGGGAAAATACCTGGCGCATGTATGACCTTGACGAAAAACTCCGGGAGGACACCCCTCGGGATCTGTCCCTGCTCCAGAATCTGGATCGATGTAATATCAATTTTTTCTTTCCATCTGCCGACCTTCATCTGGGCCGTCAGGCCATTGCCTTTGGCAGCGGTAAATTTATCAATCCCACGGATATTTTCTCCCCCTTTCTTTTCCAGGATCTCAACAAAGAGCACAAAACCGGTGTGGATGCCCTGCGCATGACCATCCCCACCGGCGATTTCAACGAAATTGATCTGGGAGTGGTCTTCGGAAAAGACGGAAAAATGGACAACAACGCCGTTTTTATGCGAACACGCATCTACCTTTTCAATACGGATTTTTCCCTCATGATCATGGATTTTAAAAACAATATAATGTTGGGATTTGACATGACCCGGTCCATATCACAGGCAGGTTTCTGGCTGGAGGCGGCCCATGTATTTGCCGGTCAACTGGACTCCCCCAATAAAGACGAGGATTATTTCCGCCTGGTCAGCGGATTTGATTTCAGTTTTCCTGACAATACCTATCTTTTTGTGGAATACCACTATAACACACCGGGAACAGACGCAAAAAATAAGTACATAAGCCATACCATGGGCACCATCAATCCCTTTACGGGCAAGGCCCCATTAAAAACTGCCTATGCCCATGGGGGCACCTACCTGATGGGAAGACATTATCTTATTCCCGGCATTACCTATGAATTCACCCCGCTTGTTACCGGCACCCTTCACAGTCTGATCAACCTGACGGATCTTTCGAGTTATATGGGTGCCCGTGTTGAGTATGGTTTAAGGCAGGATCTTTTCCTGGAAGCCGGGGGCTTTCTGGCCATGGGAGAAAGCGCTGACATGGAAGAGACAGGTCCAATTCCACATTCAGAGTTCGGTCTTTATTCCAATATGATCTATGCAGGTCTTCGTTTCTATTTCTGACTGGATATCTGCCGGTCAACAACTCAAAACACTGAGGAACCATCAAAACCATTGACATTGACTATCACCTTGTAAAGTTTCATAGGAATTCAGTATTTGACCTCACCTTTGATTCCTTATAAAGATAAGAATTTATATCCATCGCGTAATCAAAACCAATTATTTTTTATAAAGGAGTCCCTTCATGTTACGACGTTTACTATTGATTGCACTGTTGCTCCTATTCATGTACGCCCCTGCAGCAACGGCGGCAGATGGAGAAGCAAGAACCGGAACCGGAATGCACATCTGGTTTGACACAGGAGGACCGGTGGGTGGCACATACAACACAGTGGTGTACAATGGTGCAAAAACCGCAGCCAATGACATCGGTGCCAGAATCACCTTTGTCTATTCCGACTGGAGCCCGGAAAAAATGATCGAAAATTTCAAAAAGGCCATTGCCGCCAAACCCACCGGCATTGTGGTCATGGGACATCCGGGGGATGCCGCATACATGCCCTTTATCAAGGAGGCGCGTCAAGCCGGTATACGGGTGACGGCCGTTGATACCCCCCTGCCAGAAAATCAGGCCCAATTCCATTCCCAGGGATTTGGATATGTGGGGCCCGACGCTTATAACCAGGGCGTGAGCATGGCCAAGGAATGCATGATGCGATTTAACCTTAAAAAAGGGGAGCGGGCCTTTGTGTGGGGGCTGAAACGGCTGCCCACCCGGGGACTTCGTGCAACGGCCATTCTGGATGTATTTAAAAAAGAGGGCATAACCGTGGACTATCTTGAAATTTCACCGGAAGTGGACAAAGATCCTTCCCTTGGCACACCCATCATCACAGGATATCTGGCATCCCATCCCGACTGCAGGGCCATGGTTATTGATCATGGCGCACTCACCGCTCAGATGGAAAATTTCCTGAGATCGGCCGGCGCAGCACCCGATGATATTGATGTGGCAGGTTTTTCTCTCTCCCCGGCTACGGCCAGTGCCATTGAAAAAGGATATGTTGATCTCATCGGTGATGCCCAGCCCTTCTTGTTGGGATACTTTTCCGTACTTCAGATTGCGCTGACTGAAAAATATGGTTTTTCCGGACTCACCATTGACACAGGGGGGGGATTTGTGGATGCCGACAACCTGTCACTCATCGCACCCCTGGCCAAAAAAGGACTTCGATAAGTACCCACACATATATTTTTCACCATTCCAGGGATATATATATCATATCTCTGGATTTTATCTTGAGAAATATATGATCGGTTATTTAGCCCTATACATTATGACTCCCCTTATCCAACTGTCTCAAATTACCAAGTCCTATGGCCATGTATCCGCCTTAAAAGGCGTTGACATGACGCTCCATGAAAACGAAATTCTCGGCATCATTGGCGACAATGGTGCCGGGAAATCCACCCTGATCAAAATTCTTTCCGGGGTTGAGAAATTTGATTCTGGAGAGATGTTCTTTTCAGGCAAACCCATCTCCCCCCACACCTTTTCCGTAAGCAGTGCACGAAAAATGGGCATTGAAACCGTATTTCAGGATAAATCTCTTGGTGAATCCCAGTCCATATGGCGTAACTTTTTCATGGGCCGCCACCGGAAAAACGCACTGGGCCTGATTCGGGTACGTCATGAAAAAAAAGAGGCCATGCGGGTGCTCACAAAGCTGCTTGGGATGGATGGTGTGGGTATCTCCCCGGGGGCGCCGGTATCGGTTCTTTCCGGTGGTGAAAGGCAGGGCCTTGCCATCGGCAGGGCCATGTATTTTGATGCCCGGGTGGTCATTATGGATGAGCCCACCACCGCCCTTGCCGTAAGAGAGGTGGGCAAGGTACTGGGCTTTGTTAAAGCCCTTAAAAAAGAGGGAAAATCCGGTATTTTTATCTCCCACAATCTGCACCATGTCCATGAAGTGGCAGATCGATGCCTGTTTATTCAACACGGGAAAGTAATGGCTGAGGTGCATCAAAAAGATGCCTCACCGGAAATCCTTATCGAAACATTGATGAAGTGTTCCTGACATGCCGCCTCTACCCGATTTCATAAAATTCAATTCCCTGCAGTGGGCGATTTCCATTATTTTTATTATTCTGCTCTTCTCCTTTATGGCCCTTGCTCCCAACACCTTTCTGCATTCCAGAATTTACATTGCCTATCTTTCCACCATCCCCTTTGCCGGAATGATCGCCGTTGCCATGACCCTTGTGGTGATCACAGGTGAAATAGACCTCTCCTTTCCATCGGTGATGGCCACATGTGGATTTGCCCATGCCACCATCTATACCGCCACCGGCAGCCCCGCACTGGGGCTTGTGGCGGCCATGACAACAGGGGCAGTGGCCGGGACTCTCAACGGCCTTTTGGTGGTGGGCTTCGGGGTACCGTCCATCATTGCCACCATCGGCACCCAGTTTTTCTGGCGGGGACTCACCATCCTGCTGGCAGGGGGGCTGGCCCTTAACATGGCTGAAATCAGGGACACCGCCTTTTATTATGTCATGGTGGGACGATGGTTTGGCTGGCTGCCGGCTCAGGCCGTATGGTTTTTCCTGCTGACGGCCTTTTCCTGGCTGCTCTTAAACCGCCATGTTTTTGGCGACCACATCCGGTTCTGCGGGGACAATGCCCCTGCGGCAAGGATGATGGGGATTCCTGTTGCCCGGGTCCGCGTGGGCGTCTTTGTATTCATGGGTATGGTAACCGGGCTTTCCGGGGCCATGGTATGCATGGAGATGGCCAGCTGGTGGCCCACCCAGGGAGAAGGATATATGCTGCTGGTTTTTGCGGCGGTATTTGTGGGGGGCACCTCTGTTTTTGGTGGAAAGGGAACCATTTACGGCACACTCATCGGTGCTGTCATCATCGGCATGATCGAGGCCGGAATCATCAGCTGTGGCCTGTCCGGACTCTGGACCCGCATGGTCTATGGCATCGTCATCATGGTTTCCGTTTCCAGCCACGCCGCTTTAACAAAATTTTCAAAAGGATAAGTATGACAACGACACACCCTAAAGTTCTTGAAGCCATTAAACCCTTTGAAAGACTGTCTGAACTCTGCCAGGCCGATCTTGCAGAAGCACCGGATCATGGGATAAAGGTGGCCGGCATTTATTGCACGTTTGCACCCGAAGAGCTGGTTCGGGCGGCTGGCATGATCCCCGTCTCTTTGTGCGGGAAAGATGAAAGACCCATTGCAGCAGCAGAAAAAGATCTGCCGGCGGCCCTTTGCCCCTTGATCAAATCCAGCTATGGCTTTGCCATTTCCGACACCTGCCCCTATTTTCATGCAGCGGACATCATCATTGGCGAGACCACCTGTGACGGCAAGAAAAAGATGTTTGAACTCATGGGCAGGATCAAACCGGTTCATGTGATGCAGCTGCCCTATGCTGCAGATAATACCTCGGCAAACGTTTTCTGGCGGGCCGAGGTGAAACGGTTAAAAACCTTCATAGAGGCCCAGACGGGAAACCATATCACCGATGCGGCCCTGGCAAAACAGATTGATCTGATTAATCTGCGTAACGGAAAACTCATGGCCTTGTCAAATTCAATGGCATCCACCACCCCGCCCATGACGGGCAGAGAACTTCTCCAGATCATGGAATCACGAAATGTGGCCCCGGATATTAAAGCATATAACCAGTTGCTGGATAAACTGCTGGAAACCATTGCAAGACTTGAACATGAACGGCCTTCTAAAAAATCCGGCCCACGAATTCTCATCACCGGTTGCCCCATGGGTTCAGGTTCAGACAAGGTGCTGAGAATCACAGAAGAGCTGGGAGGGCTTGTAGTGGTCCAGGAGCATTGCAGCAGCCTTAAAAGCATCTTTCGCCACACCGAAAAAAAGGAGCGTCTGCTTGAAGGTTTGGCTGATCACTACCTTGAAACCCCCTGTGCCTGCATGAGAGTCCCAACACCAGGCGGATGGCGTATCTACTTGCCTTAATTGATCAATTTCATGTGGATGGGGTGATTGATGCAACGCTGGAGAACTGCCAGCCGTATACGGTGGAGCATGTTACCGTGGCAAAAAAAATCGAAGACCGGTCAGGGGTTCCAGTTCTTCATATCAATACCGGATATTCCCCATCGGACACGGAGCAGATCCGCGTGAGAGTGGAAGCCTTTCTGGAAATGCTGTGAAAAAAGCGAACCTTGACAAAAAACAATTTTAGAACCTATATTTCCCTTGGGCGCATTCCCTTTGATCGTGACACACACATCAAAAAAAGGGGACTTGCTCACAGCATGGGCCACTTTAGTCCCCCCAAATGTGACGGGTAGCCCATGCTGTGACCAACCCCAGAAAAGGAAATAAAATGAGTGAAGACATCCGATGGAAACAACGGTTTTCAAATTTCAATAAAGCGTTGAGTCAATTACAGAAATTTATTGATAAAGGCAAGTTGTCCGAACTTGAAGAACAAGGCTTAATCAAAGCATTTGAATATACCTACGAACTTGGCTGGAACACCATAAAAGATTTTCTTGAATTCAGCGGTCAATCCGATATTTATGGGTCAAGGGATGCCATCCGAAAAGCCTTCCAGCTGGGTATCATAAAGGACGGTGACGGCTGGATGGATATGATGAAAAGCAGAAACAAAACATCCCATACCTATAATGAAGATACAGCAAAAGAAATCACCCATGCCGTTGTAACCATCTATTATGACCTATTCATACAGCTAAGGCATAAATTTGAACAGCTCAGTTCCAATGAACAATAATCAGGAAAAATGGACATACGGGCTCAACCAGAAAACCATAAAGAAAATTATTCTTATTTTTCAGGCTTTTAAAGAGATAGATGCCGTCATTTTATATGGTTCCCGTGCCAAGGGAAATTTCAAACCCGGTTCAGACATTGATATGGTCCTGAAGGGGGAAAAATTAAACCTGCATCTGTTGAACAAAATCAGCCTTGCCCTGGATGATCTGCTGCTGCCTTATATCTTTGATGTCTCAATTTACCATCAGATCAGCAACCCGGACCTCATCGCCCATATTGCCCGTGTGGGCAAAACCTTCTATGCCCGGGAAATCAAAACAGCACCACTTCCACGGTAAGGAACAGGCCAGATATCTCATTAAGGATCAATGCCTCCGAAAAAGCCCTGTTTCCATAAATAACCCATCTGGTCCCCATCATTCATGTAGGCACTGACCTGATCATCATCTGCCGCACATTTGATATTGGTGTAGCCATTTTCCTTTTCAAGCCAGAACACTTCATCAAGGTGCATGGCATTGAGAAAATCCGGAGAGTGGGTTGAGACAAATACCTGCCCTCCCCTGTAAGAATAGGCGCGGAACCCTTCTGCCAATTCCCACAAGAGATTAGATTCTTATCTCTTATGCTATTAAACTATTTCACAAATATGCTGAAGATCCTTATTACACTTTTTCAAAAGGCCATTTAAAAGGTCATTTAAAAGGTCATTATTTATTATTTCTTCCGGGTTGAATGAGACTTCATCTATTATTGTTAAAAGAAAGTCCCTTATCATCTCATCTGTTCTTCGAAAAACATTAACCATTAAATCATTATTCTCAGTTATTCCTCTTAAACGGTTATTATAAATAAGAATAACCGGAACGGAAGCAGCGTTCAATTTTTTGATAGCATCAAGTGCATACCGTTCCTGTTTTTTTGTTTCAAAAGCAAAAGGGTAAAAGCCAACTGCAATTACCAATAACCCAAGTCCACGGCAGATATCTGCAATAACCGGGGAAGCCCCACCACCTGTACCGCCCCCCAACCCAGACAGGATAAAAGCAGCATGTTGACCTTTTAATTTATCACGAATTTTGTCTTGGCTCTGTAGGCATGCTTCCTGTCCGATTGCAGGGTTTCCACCAGTAATTGTAAGAGGCCCCGGATTCTTACCGATCAAAATTTTCACGTCAGTTTTAGAATCCCCAAGGTGTTCCGGGTTTGAGTTAATACCAATAAATTGAATGTTCGAGGTTGAGGAGTTAATCATATGGTTTATAGAATTAACGCCTGCCCCCCCCACTCCTATAATACTGGTTTTCATAAAGGTTCTCCTCACAATTTGTTATGAATTCCCTTAGAGCTAATAATCACTGTATTTGTAATTACCGTCTTCGTCATAATAATCATGATAGGACTCATCGCCATGCTGGGTGGTGACATGGGCTCCCTTTTTTTGCAGTGCATCCTTATTGGTCTGGGTAATATGAATGCTGCCCGATTCTGTCACATAATTCATCCGCCCATACTGCCTTCCTGAGTTGTCATAGATGTCTTTAGACTTAACCGGCTCAAAAAGACTTTTATCTTGCCCCTCCTTTTCATTACCCATAGCGGAAGACTCCCGGAAAACGGTGCTATCTTTCCGGACTGAAAGCGTCCGGTCTTTTCCGGATACTTCGTTAAGATGACGGGAGGCCTTACCCGCAATGCCTGAAAGTTCCCGTGCAATATTCGAAAGTTCTCCCACTTCCCTGCGAACCACCCCTTCCATGGCACTTCTATCCAAATCTCCAGCCATCTTTTCCAGATTACGGGCATCCTTTCCCGCATCTCTGCCCTGGCCTTGGATCTGTCGGGCAAGATCTGCCTCTCTGGCCAGTTGTTTTTTGAATTTTCCATCCTTCACGACAAAATCCTGCTGTCCCTTGCGCCGGGCAGATCCCATGTCTTCAGCCAGAAGGCGGGACTCTTTTTCGGGCAGGGATGCTTTTATCTCTTTTGACAGCCGTTCCAGGGACGTTTGATTTGCAAAGGATTGTTTTTTAGTATCAAAACACCTGTCGGTATTGCCTTTCTCCTTTGATGCAACAGACCCAACCTCTTTCACCGAGCCCATTTTTTTCAAATCCGTCATATAAGAGTGCCTCCCCGCAGTCTGAAAAAACGATAACAACCATGGCAGAAACATCTGCCACAACAAAAATTAAAACGCACATGGTTCCAGCCTGTTGGATGGCGTTTCATATATAAAACCACCCAAAAAATCAGTCAACACTCTGGATTATATTAACAATCTCCTCACCCAGCTCATACCACTGGGAAAAAAGCGTGTTCAAGTGCTGATCCCCCCGGGACAGGGCCGGTCGACATTTTTCTTCGACAATCCCGGCGCATCGTTGCGAGCGTCTGTGCATGAGTTGAAAAAAAGAGGTCATCTGTGCCCGGATATCATCATACCGCCTCTGAAACCCCTGTCCAAGGCGCTGATACTGCCTCAGAATTTCCCTGAATGCCCCAGAATCTTCCCCCTCCTGCTGGGCCCGCAGGCTCGCCTCCAACAGTTGCCGGATCTTCGCCTCAAGCTCCCGGCCCAGCGCTTCCATGGCCTCTCCCAGCATCGGTGCCGGAGAAAAAACAGCCTCGGCCCACCACTCCTCCTCCTGGAGCATTTGAATAAGTTCTTTGTGGGTGGGAGGTGCCTCTTTTAACACCTCGAAGGTATCGGCAATATAGAGTTCCTTTACCCGGGAGGGTTTATACATCCCCTCCTGGTAAAGATAGGCCTCACCCGGGCTCAGTCTTGCCAGATCCGCCATCTGGGAAGGATCCAGCAGCATTGTCATGCCGATCTCCTCCCGGTCATCCGCCGCCACCAGGCGGTGAATGAGCTTGATATTGGTGTTCTTTACCACTTCAGGTGCCACCGCACTGGGAAGCTGATCCGCAATGATGAGCCCCTCTCCCAAGGCCCTCACCTCGGCAAGGAAACGGGCCACATATTTGGTGGCCTCGGCCTTGGGATCTGCCTGCCCCTCTCCTGCGGCCCCATCGGTCTTGCCAATGATGTTATGGGCCTCTTCAAGGACGATGACATGGGCAAGATCACTCTTGCTGGTCCGGGTGGCCCGGACATATTCCCGTACCCGGGCCAGGACAAACAGGGTCAAAAGATTGGCCTGCTCCTCATTGAGATAGTCCAGCTCCAGGACAATGGGTTCTTCCATGAGGGTTGTGATATCCGGTGAACTGGTTCTTGTGTTGAAGATCCGCCCCATGTTCCGTCGCAACAGGGTGCCGATGCGTACCTCAATGGCGGTTTTTAAATCCCCTTTGACATCGGCGGAGTAGTCTTTGGTTTCAAAAATAGTCCCAATCTTATCATGAAGATCCTGCATGGTGGGAAAAGGCCGGGTGCCGTCTGCCACATCATCGGGATTCCATCCAAGATCACTGTAAATCGCCTCGGTGGCCTCATTGATGAGGGCCGGAAGGGGTCCGGTGGATATGGGAAGGGCACCCCGAAAGCAGGCTTCCACATTGGAAATGTGCTCGTAGAGCCCGATGCCCTCGGGGAACTCAAAGGGATTGAACCGAAAGGGGGATATCAGATCATTGCCCACGGTGTAGACCCGCAGTTCCCGGCCCAGGGCACCGGCGGCCCGGGCCAGATCCCCATCCTCCCCTTCAGCATCTTCCCGTTCCAGGGTTTTCAGGCGTTTTAACAAACGATACTCGGTCTTGGCAGGCTCTATGACCATAAAGGGCTTACCCTCGCACCAGAGCTGAAACAAAATGCTGTAAAGGGCTGTTGTCTTGCCACTGCCCGGCACCCCGGCAATGAACATGTGCTTCTTAAGCTGCTCCAGTTCCACATGAACGGCCCGGGATGGCTTGAAAAAATCCCGCCCCAGCACCAGGGCCGATCGGTCTTCACCGGGAACAAAATCATACTCCGTCTCCAGGGGGATGGTCTGGAGGGGCTCGGTGTTGGGAACAATCACCCGGAAAAACGGTGCCAGTTCCGCCACATGGGCCAGGCGACAAAACCGCCGGATGTTATTAAATGTCTGATATTTCGGAGGCACCCTGTCCCAATACGCCTTCCAGAAAACACCAGAATCGGCCTCCATGGCGGCAGATGCACCGGCGACAGCGTCAAACCCCTCCTCCCCCTTTGCAAAGATAAATTTTCGATACCGGCCGCCTGCATTGCCGGACAACACCGTCAAATCTCCCAGGGAACCGACATAGGTGGCATCATCGCCAAAAACCCGGATGGCAAACTCAAAAAACTTTTCTGTAAAGGCCGTCTCCTGGATTTCGTGGAGTCGCTCCTGGACCATCTCGGCCAGCACATCCCGCTGCATGGGAACCGTTGCCGAGAGGCTGGTGTTGATGGAGATGGAACCGGCGGAGGTGATCTCCTCCAGGGCTCCCAGAATTTTGGTCACGGCCTGGGCCTCGTCCGGGGTGATGGTGGTGGGAGAGAGGGTGATCTCCACCATCAGGGGTTGGTTAAAGGCATGGAACTGCCGGTCCAGAAAAGTCATGTCATTATCCGCCACCGGCTCAAAGGGATAGATCACATGGTAGGGAATCTTTCTGAACGGAGACCCCAGTAAGGTGGGGTCCGTCCCCTGGTAGCGTTCCAGAAGAGAGTTGAACTGCCCCTCCTCCTTGATGATCTCCGCAGCCACCCCAAACCGGGAGGGTGTCTTCACCGCTTCTGGCAGTTCTGACCAGGCTATTTTTTTAAACACCCCCTGGCGCTCTTTTGTTTCAAAGGGGTAAAAGGCCCCCAGGGGAGAATTTTCCACCAGATGGCAGATCTTATCATCATCCACCCCCAGGTTGTTTTTTATGAAGAAAAAGAGGGAAAGTCCCCGCCCCGGAGGTGCATCCCCATCAAAAAGATACCGAAGGGAGAGGGTAAGCCCACCCAGCTCCCCCAGGGAGTGGAATAACCTCAGGGTCGCCTCCTGGGCCGCCATGACCCGGGTTCGCACATCCCCCCCGAACAGGGTGGTATATCTGGCCGTGAGAAAATCCGGCAGACGGTTGAGCCGATAACAGATAAAATGCTCCACCTCAAATCCTCCATAAACCCCAAAAACCGACCAGCGACTGGCTGGCCGAAAAAGCAAATAATCAAAAAGTCAAATGATCAAATCATCCACGCGAACGCACCGCAAATCCCCGCTGGTGGCTGGAGTGAGCACGGTTGCCCCAACTCGCCCGACTGAGGCTAAAGCCAAAGAACCACGCCGACGAAGAATCCTTGACTTCTCCAGACCAAACGCGGATAAAGGGACAGGAAAAAGTACCAAACTCAGAACTCATATTATATTTTCCTTCTCCCTCTTTATAGAGCCCCTTGAGCTCTTTCAAGGTTGGCAGGCGCCATCCGCCACCATCGGCGGTGACGCTTTCGGCATAGCGTTTGGCATCGTCCCAGGTAATATCAGAGTCAGGTCCCACATACCACTCAATGGGTCGGCCCTGGGGGTCTGGAATGATTCCCAAACTTCTTTTTGCGGCCTCCTGCGGTTTTTTCTTCTGCTCCGCTCTACGACGGGCTGCCTCAGCTCTTTTTCGCTTTTCTTCCGCTCTTTGCTCTTCTTCCTTTGCCCGCTGACGGGCCTCGGCCTCCTTGCGGGCCGCTTCTGCCTGTTGCTTTTCCAATGCTTCCTGCTTCCGTTTTTCACGGATGGGTGCCACCATGTCAAAGCCGCAGCTCTCACACAGGGGCAACACCCGGCCGTCGGGATGATTCACCCGGCACGCCAGGCAAAATATCCCATTGCAGGAATCACATTTAAAGGCCCTGCCTTGGAGCAACGTGCCGCACCCCTGGCAGAACTCCCCCATTGGGGCACCTGCTTTCTTCGGGGCCGCCTGTTTCTCAACCGGTGTCTGACAAAAAGGGCAGACAGTCCATCCAGGTTCCAGTTTTTCCCCGCAGTTAACACAGCCTGTTTTTCCGGCCACCGGGGTCTGACAAAAAGGACAAACCTTCCACTCCGGCCTCACCTCTTTTTGACACTGGGGATTGTTGCATTTCATCGTAATATTTCCTTATATCTTAAACATGTTAACATGTATTATAGTCAAATCTCCTCGATACGAGCTTCAAAGGTATCATTATCTTTAGTTCTTCGAGTTTGATCCGGACCTCCTCCAGAACAGCAACCCTGTTCCTGGTATTATTTGCACGGACAATGAGCATGACAATGTCAAGGCTTGTCTGGCGCAGGGCGGATCCATGGGTGTACTTGTTGTATCTGCTGAACCCTTTGACCACCTTTTCAAGGTAAAGCAGAAGATCAAATGCTGCCCTGTAAATGGGAAGGTGTTCGTATTGTGCCATTAATTCTCCCTGCTCCTCTCCCTTAAAAATCAACCAAATTTGAGGGTTGTCCCTAACCAAATAATCAAAAAGTCAAATGATCAAATCATCCACGCGAACGCACCGCAAATACCCGCCGGCCGGCGGAGGAATCACGGCTTGCCCAATCCTCCTTGCCGGTGGCCATGTAAAAGCTCCACGCCGACGAAGAATCCTTGACTTCTCCAGACCAAATCGAGATAAAGACAAAAGAAAAGGGAGCAAATTCAGTGCTCATATTATATGGTCCTTCTCCATTTTTATAAAGCCCCTTGAGCTCTTTCAAGGTTGGCAGGCGCCATCCGCCACCATCGGCGGTGACGCTTTCGGCATAGTGTTTGGCATCATCCCAGGTAATATCAGAGTCAGGTCCCACATACCACTCAATGGGCCGTCCCTGGGGGTCTGGTACGATTCCCAAACTTTTTTTTGCGGCTTCCTGCTGTTTTTTCTCCTGCTCCACTCTACGACGGGCAGCCTCAGCTCTTTTTCGCTTCTCTTCCGCTCTTTGCTCTTCTTCCTTTGCCCGCTGACGGGCCTCGGCCTCCTTTCTGGCCGCTTCTGCCCGTTGCTTTTCCAAGGCTTCCTGCTTCCGTTTCTCACGGATGGGCGCCACCATGTCAAAACCGCAGGTTTCACATAAGGGTAAGACTTTACCATCGGGATGATCCACCCGACAGGTAAGGCAGAACACACCACCGCATTTATCACATTTAAAAGAACGACCGGAACCAAAGGGAATCTCGGTGCCGCAGCTCTGGCAATAGCCAGGAAGGGGGGCCGAGGTCTGCGGGGAAACATGGCTTGCCCCCTTTGGCTTATCCACCGGGGTAAGACAAAAAGGACAGGCTTTCCAGCCGGGCTCCATTGTTTCTCCACAATGGCTGCATACAGTGGCTCGTACCACGGGTGTCTGGCAGTAGGGACAGGCCTTCCACCCGGGTTTCAGAGGCTGGTCGCAATCAGGATTTACACAGTTCATCACAACACTCTCCTACGGGGCTGTATACCCCGGACTAAAATTTCAACTTGGGGGTGGATCGTTTCACCCGCTGCTCTTTTTGTCCCATCTCATTTTTACCCTTGGAGATATCTTTTTCCATGGTTGTACCGGCTTTCTTGAAATCACTGGAAACCGACTCCAGATCCTTTTGCATCTTTTTTAAATCCCTGGAAAAAGGGGCATCTTTCACTTCGCTCTGGACCTTGGAAACCTTTTTTTTGTCCGCTTCGGTATCCTTTTCCGCCTTGCCAAACTCCTTGCGGCTGCCCTCCTCGTCCTTGAGGTGTTTGTCCATCTCTTTTTTGGTCTTTTGAAAGTCTTTGACACCCTGTTGGTGGGCCTTTTCAGCCTCTTTTTTCAGTCGATCCTGCTCGGCTTTGGGCAGATTGCCAACGAGCTCGGAAAGGCCTTTGGCCAGGCGCTCCATGTTTTTGGTCTTGTTTTCACCCTCCTTGAGCTGCTTGTCTGTCTCCTTTTTCTGATCCTTGGCCTCCTGGCCGATCTCTTTTCTTGATTTAAGCTCCCTGCTTTTTTTCATATCTCACCCCTGTCCGGTAATATTTTACACTCCTGGCTGTTTCTTGTAGTCATCACCGTTTCTGTTTAAAAATATTCCGGGCCACCGCCCTGGCCCGCAAGCTCTGCTTTAACAGCCGCCATCATACCCCGTTTAAAGGCCTCCACCAGGGTAATAAGTTCATGATCATTTTCCACCGGATGCAGGGTCTGCACCGCCTTTCTTACCCGCTCATTGAAGTCCCGTGGGGGCATATCTTCCACCTCTTCCGGGGAGAGGGGCTGGAACAAGATGTAAAAGACCACCTTAATTCTGTCAAATCCAACAATCCTGGCGGCAATGCGTACCGTACCGGCACCTCCCCGCTGCATGGCCGTTGACGGCTCCCGGGGATTAAAAATAATACAGGGAATCTCTTCACCGGCATCCTGGTCCCCCCGAAACAGTCGAATGGTCTCTTTCCGGGCAGAAAAGCTGGAAAAAATACCCCCTTTCATGGTACCCATCCGCGCCATGACCTTGTCCCGGGAGGGTTTGCTCAGGGCTGGAAGATCCTCTATGATCTCTGTATCATCCTTATCATTGTTCAAAAGAATGGAAGCGGTATAATAGCGATTGTCACTGCTGGCCCCATCTATCCATTTTCGGATAAGTTCCGCCTCCAAATCAAAGGCACCAGTACGCACCTGGATGGCACCGCCTCTGGCCGATCCAGGGCTAGAAGCATTGGTGCAGCTCTTTTCATAGCGCTCCTTGACATCTTCATAATCCACAATCCAGCTCTCCATGAACCGGTCAAAAAGTTTCCTTGCCGCTGCTTGATTGCCCCGGTCCTGGTATGCCACCCCCAGATCATAAAAATAAAGGTAATTGTCAGAGACAAAATCAAGCTTTGGTACCAGTTCCTTGAGCACCGCCATGTATTTATTCACAATTCCCTGGGATTTGAAAAAAGCACACTGCAGTTTTAAAAAAGACAGGGGCAGGCCGGGATCATCCAGGGGGGGGATCTTTTGGGACAGCTCGGCAAAAAGAGGCCCGATCTCAGCCCCATTGCCGGATGCAATCAAGGCATGGCCCTGCTGAATTTTTTCCTGGAGCGTGTTTATCTCCCGATCTCGAATCTCCTGTTCTTGACGTATCTTCTCCCGCTGTTTCCGTTCGTGCTCTTCTCTTTTGCGATTTTCTTCCGCTTCCAGATTCACCACCGGTTTGTTCCTGAAACCGCACTCCAGGCACAGGCCAGTGGCTTCATATATGACGGTGCTATGGCACCGTTTACAGACATTTTCTCCCACGATAACTCCCGCCTCAAAAACATTTATAAATTTTATATCTGCTTATTTCCTTGAGCACACCGGAAATCAAGCGCATCTTTCAAGAATCAGAATGCAAAAGAAAATTTCATCCCACAATCCCGCGCACCAAAAAAGTTTCCCTGTGCATGGCATGTCCCTTGGTTCCTGGATACGCATTTCCATCGGAGAAATTAAAAACCCATGCGGCCCACATATCCTTTGATTCACAGGACCATACTTCGTCGTAAAAGCTTACCTTTTGGTAAAACCTTCCTTCAGGGATAAATCCAAGGTCGGGATTATTTTTTGCTTCTACCCTGTAGAGCTCTCTTAACTCCCCAAGAGTGGGCAATCGCCAGCCGCCCCCATCAATTATGAGTTTTTCAGCTAAAATCATGGCATATTCCCAGGAAAGGCATAACCCTAACCTATGCCATTCAAGGGGTAACCCTGCAGGATCCGGGATTATCTGTTTAACTTCGAAACATCCCTCATAGTATTCCAGCAGTTTTTTAATATCATTTCTATTCGCTTCCATTGGGCCTTTTTCAGTTTTTTCGGTTAAATATCAATCGGAACAGATCCCTCTCCGCCGCAAAGTTTACATATAGTTTGATCAAATTGACATTCCCACTCATGTATATATTTTAATGTCTTAGTCTAATTCCCTCAATTTAATAGGATGCTGTCCTTTATTGTGAAGGAATTGTTTTATAGTATCTTGGGTAACAGAAAAGAGTTTAGCCAATTCACGCTGACCGGGTCTTTTTTTGTTTTTTTCCGTCAATCGACGAATCACCTCAAGGGTGTTTTCCCTTTGCTTCTCCCAATTGAGAGAAAGTTTCTTCAAATCCTCCAGTTTGACCTTTCCATTACAACACTCTTGAATAAAATTTTCGTCATTAACAAAAGAGGAAGAAGTGGAAGTGGAAGCAACAGAAGTATTCGATATATCTTCAACTTCCAGACCATAAAGAATTTTACTTTTATCATCCTTGGCCTCAACATAGGCTTTTTCAAGAATTGATTTTAATTTACGAATATTGCCATTATCCTTTCCCTCCCATGAATATTCCATAAGCTTTTTCTTGTCCTGAGGTAATAATTTCGGAGCAATGTCATATTTATTTACTTTATTGAGCTCGTTTATGATAAAACCGCATAATTCCGGAATATCTCCTCTACGACTCCTTAAGGGCGGCAGGGAAACAAAAATTTGATTTAAACGGTAATACAAATCCTCTCGAAACTGTTTTTTTTCAACCATCTCTTTGAGGTTTTTATTGGATGCAGATAATACTCTTACGTTAATTTTTATCTCCTGATTGCCCCCAACCCTCCTGACCGTTTTTTCTCCAATCACCCTCAATAACTTACTCTGAAGGTTATAATCAAGATCCCCGATCTCATCCAGAAAAATAGTGCCACCATCAGCCATTTCAAAGAGGCCCTTCTTTATTTGATGCGCACCGGTAAAGGCTCCTTTTTCATGGCCAAACAACTCGTTTTCGGCAACGGTAGCGTTTACTCCTGCTACATTGAATGCCACGTACTTACCTTCCTCCCTGTTTGACAGCTTATGAAATGCCTTTGCGACCAATTCTTTACCTGTACCTGACTCCCCATAAATAAAAACACTCTGCATTCCATCCGCATGCTTCTTGATTGTTTTTGCAACAGCCCTCATTTCTTCTGTATCGCCCACAACAAATCCAAAATCATCTTTATCAATGGGAATTACTTTATAATTAGGATCATCTATCAGATGTTTCATGTGCTCAATAAGAGCAATGATAGGGTTGTCTTTATATGCAACCCTGACATACCCTTCTTTTTCAAGTTCCATATATTCTTCAGGTTTTTCTAAATTATCATCAAAAAGATGCTCCGAAAAAACAACAACAGGCAATTTGGGATATTTTGTACGAATTGTTTTGCACAGTTCCAACCCCAAATCTCGCTTCTCATAAAGTGCATCAAGCACCAGAATATCCGGTTTATTTTTTGCAATACTTGGAAGCACGTCAGTTGGATTCGGCGATATCAATCTTTCTGCAAGTTGAAAATCATTTTGTTCAAAAGTCTCAAGGTGCTGGTCAATTTCAAAATCATCATCGACAAATATAAATCGTTTCATGCTTTCTGCTCCTTTCAATTAGGATCTGTGGATCAAATAATATTTTTTTATCCTGGCGAAATAGTCTACGCACCAAAGGACTGAACTTATACTTTCTCTGGCAGGGCAATCGGTCATCTTTTCCAAATGAAATTCCACCGAATTGAAACAGTCTTCCATAAATGCCAACATTTCCTTAGTCAACCTATGAGAGTGAATCGAAAAAGAATTAACAGCTTCCCGACTTTTTTGTAAACGTTTTTTTACAATTTCTGACAAACCATCCACATCCATATCGTCGGTAAATGTTTCAATTCTAACATCGCATGCCTCTTTCACCATTCGCCTGGATTTTTCCAGACCGTGGAGAAAAGCACGCTCATGCTCATCCAATGATATATGAAGTTCTTCCACACTTCCCCCGTCATTACAATCTGAGCAAAAGGGCAGCACCCAAACTTTTTCCAGCATTTTTTTTAATGTATGTTGAGTATGCGACTCCCAAAAAGGAACAATAGAGTTCTGATAATCCTCATTTATTGTCAATCCACCGGAATAGATACCACAACGGGCATGAAGTTCTTTTGCCATAACTGCCTGTTCCAAAGCAAATAAATCATTCTCATCATCGCTGTGGAGTAAAATTTTTATACCCTCGGAAGTATCCCCAGAATCTTTCTGATTTTCCAGAAACTGCCTTACTGTGTCTATGATATTATCATACTGCCATTCGGCCCCATAAGAATAACCCGAACCTTGAAACACATGCACATGCCATCCATGAAGCGCCCAATAAAGAAAGCCATCGCCATTCTCACAATCGGTAAAAATATCAACATTATTTCCAAAACAATTTTCCCAGACATCCCCATATTCATCAGAATCGGTACTCGTGAAAAAAAATACATTTCGACTCATTGCTGCCTCCTTCGAATCAAACTCATCAACACACTGGTCAGGCTGAATTTGGACACGGTTTCTTTCATCAGGTGGTCTTCAATCAAAGAAAAGGGAAGAAATTTGACATTGTCCGGCAGGTTAGCGGGGATCCCCCGACCCGAATCAATCACCACATGGGGGACATGGCGTTTAAGGGCATTGACAAAAAAAGCAATGTTCTCAATAAAAGAGGCTTTTTCCCCATTCTCCAGCTCCGTTTTAAGAAACTTTTCCAAAACCCCCTGGTGGATGATCACCACATCAAATGCACCACACGCCTCAGATGCGCCGTTATTCTGCCACTCCACCTGAAAATCAGATGGTATGACACAATTTTCCGGCAGGTGCATGGAAACACAGCACACAGGACCATTAACATCCCCGTTATCCCTGGAAGAAAGCGGTTGCGGTCCTTTATTATTGAAATTCAAATGGGTGGCAATGTAAACACCGGCCCCCTTTGCCATGCCCATGTGATAAATGGAGTTATAAATTTTCGTTTTTTTTGATTGTATGGAACTTCCATCGGGATTTTTTCCAACAATCAAGTTGTGGGCAATTTCCGACACCCTTTCATCAATAACAAGAATCTTCAAAAAGGCAGCCTCACACAAACACCTGGCCTGGATGCCGATGTCATCCTTTAAAGTGGAAAAAATCGGCGTAAAATCAGCAGAACTTTTTTCTGTGGTTTCATGAAAAGCCAAAGGATACTTTTTCACCAGATTAAATCCGCCGCCGTGGCGGTCATAGATTAAATGAGTCTCTTTCTCCGGTGAAAGGTCCGGTGGTGGTAAAAACACATTTTTTCCAGTGTGGTCCCGGCCAATGACCGAATACCCGATCCCGGTTTGATTTTTCAGCTGGGAAAATGCGCCAGCCCATGCCTTTGTGGGGTCATCATTGATGCCCTGCTCCCAATAGACACTGACACGTGGATTTTTATGGCCATGCCTGGATTGCAGAAAAGAAAGCCACCGGTCCCAGATCCAGGTAAGACTGTTCTCTGGATCATTCAACTCAAACAGTTCCTCCACCAGGCTCTTATCTAACACACAGGCCCCTGGTAACTGAATCCCGGACGTCCCATTAACAAGAATCCGGGCCGGGAACAGATGAAGCATCTCTTTTAAATGGGAATCAGTTACACCAGGGCAACCCGGCAGAAGTGCCGGAAACTGTTGATTCATCTCTTTTAAATTGTCATGAAGATTTTCATGCAAGATATCAATAACCACAAACTGATAATGGGCCGGTGAGGCACCAAGATCATTGATATAGGCAGCCACTGACGAAAAAATGGAGAACCCCTGCTGCTGCCAGGTCTCAACCTTATCAAAATGGCGCTGGGTAATAAAGGCCACCTCTTTGGCCTTCATCAGTTTAAACTCATACACAAGGACCCCTCGACCCAACTTCTCCTTTTTCTCAATCTTGAGAGACCCCGCCATATCCAGAAAGTCAGAACTGCCAGCCAGAAGCGTGGCCATAATCTTCATTTCCGACAGCCCCCACCCTCCCTTGAGCAACTTTCCTTCGCCGTCCACCATGGAACGTTCCAGGTTGTCTTGCAGGGTCTTTACCAACTTTTCGGTGGGTTGCGTCAGATCGTCCCAAATTTCACACTTCACATAATCAACATCCAATGGATCATATTGCGACACCTCAACATGAATATCCACGGAAGGATGCGTCTTTTGAATTTTCTCCACATTGTGCTTTACTGTGTTTCGAATCAGATTTTCCAGAAACCCATAAAGTGCAAATTCTCCCATGGGACCGGGAAAGGCCACGCTGACATCCTCAGCCGGGCGATGGAGTGCAACGGGCTTCAGATTTTTCATGACGTCACGGACGTAGCCGGAGTAAGGGTAACAGGTCTGATCCAGTACCCGTTGGGGAGAGGTTAGGGTAACGACTTTAAAAAATGCCCGGG
Organism: uncultured Cohaesibacter sp.; assembly: GCA_963676965.2. Classification (GTDB taxonomy): domain Bacteria; phylum Pseudomonadota; class Alphaproteobacteria; order Rhizobiales; family Cohaesibacteraceae; genus Cohaesibacter. The sequence continues at coordinate 113,102 of CAXXSO010000075.1, read as the reverse complement.
TGGGCTTCCCATTGATATGAAAATGAAGCTTCAAATCATTGTAACTTGACGTTGCACCATCATCCCCGTTTGTGATCCGGTACCGTACCCCCTCGTTGGTCCCCAGGTTGTCCATGAGCAATGTGTTCTGGATAAACTCAATAAGAACCTGATTAAATAGTTGCTTGCGCTTGGTGGAAATAATGGGTTCCGTGGCCACTTCCGCCGTAAAATCAGCTTTTTTCTGGATATACTCATCCAACTTTTTTTTCATCCCATGGACAAGATCAAAGGCGGCATTGAATAATTCCCCACTCTTTGTAACGCCTTTTTTTTCTATCTCATGGAGCAAAAAGGGAAACTCATTCAGCTCAATCAAACGATCGCGAATTAATTCCAGAGACGTCCTGGGGGTAACATGGCTTCCAATATGGTGGGAGTGGTTTCGGGAGATGATGGCTGCAACAGCAGAGGTTACGCTGTGGCTCAACACCTTGCGTTTGGTGAGCAACTTATTAAAAACAGGAAGCAGGCGATCCAGGTACCGACGTCCCAGGACTTCTGCACATGCCAGTCTGCTTTTTCCGGGAAGCACGGGCAGCACGGTTTTTCGGGGAAACTGAAAACAGAGTACCCGGTTGATATAGCGGGCAACATAATGGGGTTCAAGATCCGACAACACCTTGGATGAAAGCAGTCGGTCCATTCTCACCAGATAAAAGACTTCACCCACATGGGAAATAAACGCACAATCATTATTGCAACCGCACACGGCAGAAGCGATCTGACGGTGCAACGCCGCAAGGGTTTTTGTTGGTGTCTTCTTTTGATTTATAGATCCGAAGACAGGCCTATCTTTATAGGTACCAGGACGAACCAAGTCCTTTTTTTCAGGGGCTGCATGATTTACGACACTGCTTCTTTCAACCCAGCAATCAAGTTCAGAATGGTTTTCATTGCAGTCAAAAACAAGTATCCGCTCCCAATCCTGGGCCAGGGGCACCTTATGGACAAAATCATGCAGCGGCTCTTTGTGCCATAAATCTTCATCGCAAATTTGATTGGTCTGTATCCTGCCCAACGCTTCTGTCAGCAGTGTTGCGTTGGCAGACACTCGACTGAAATCCTGCCCAACAGCCTGGGTGGAAATGGGTTTAACCGGGTTGGCAGACACCGGATTAAAGTCCAGGCCCATGAATTCAGCTCTATCTTCTTTGTTTTTAAAAAGAAAATAACAATTTCCCACAACCCTTCCCGCGGGGGTGATGCTCAAGCCATCATCATACAAGGGAATGGCAATAAAACATGGCGCATCCGCAAATCTCTGATTTTCCGGAAAGTGAAAGTAATCTTCACCTGAAAAAGGTTTCCCGTCAACATCAATCAGACCCAGGAAAAGCGGATCAAAATATTGAAATTGAATCTTTGAATCCTGGAAATAATCCTTTATAAACGTCGTGGGCTCTGCAGGGTTGTTGGAAGTGTCCCCCCAAAAAAGCCGGTTACTTTCCTGATCCATAAAAACAGAAGCAGATTCAGTTTTTTCGTCAAACAAATTCAGGTGAAGCCATGGATAATAATTAAACCGAAGTGCCCGTTCGGGGTTGGTTACCAGGTCCATGGTGGCATAGGTCCATGGTTTCTGATGAATATCAATGTTGGGCAACGCACGGTTGATGGCCCCATCTGCCATGAGCTCAGGATGACGCGGAAAGCTATGATATAATATCAGAATATGATAAATCAGCTCTTCTTCATTAATGGTGGAAGAGTGCCCGGGCTTAAACTCTTTTAATCGCTGGATGTACGCCTTTGATTCCAGAAAACGTTCATCGGAAAAAGTCTTGCAAAATCGATCCAGAGCGTCATGATTTTCCTGGTTGCTCAAAAAACCAATGATGTTGTCTGCCTTCTTTTTTATCTCATCAACATCTGCAAACAGGTCATAATAATTAACGCATCGATTCCAGGAACTATACCCCACAAAATAGGCATCTAAAATTAACCCATGATCTCTTGCATAGGCTTTTATCTTTCCAAACTGCCTGCCAAAGGCAAAAAAAGTCGTCTGATAAAATTTTTTCATGGATGCATCCCCTTTCTGTTTCCAAGATCCGTATCTGTTATTTTCATACACCCAGGAGCATCCCCTCTCCCACTCAATTACACCGCCATCAATCCATTTTTATATCTTTAAAAACCGGTTTACAACCAATACAATTAATCCCAAAAAAGCTGCCGGGATAAAAGAAAGCCACCAAGAAGAGTAGATATAATTCAACCCGTCAAATATCATTTTTCCAAGACCTGGATCAGGCGGTTGCACCCCAAGCCCCAGAAATGAAAGCCCAGCCTCCAGCCCTATTATTTCAGGAAAATAGCTGAGGGAAAAAATCAGTGCCGATTTGATGCAGCCCGGCAAAACAGCATAAAAAAGAACATGCGCCTCAGAAGCGCCAAAGGCCCTGAAAGCAGTGACATGGGGTAGTTTCCTTGTACGAATCACCTCGGCCCGGACAATTCTTGCCGGATTCACCCACATGATACAGGTCAAAATCAGATAGGCATTAAAGATATTTGGCGTCATCAGGCTTAAAAAGGAGACCATAACAAGCAAAAAAGGCAGGGAAAAAATGAGACTGACCACCCAGTTGAACAGAGAATCCACCCAGGTCTGATAAAGATACCCCGCGATGCCACCCATCACAACACCAATAACAAGGGAAGAAAAAAGTGCAAAGATGGATACTTTAATGGTTGTTGCAGCTCCAAACAGGGTCCGGCTTAAAAGATCCCGACCCAGTTCATCCGTTCCAAAAAAATGGTGCAAATCAGGGGCCATGAACCGCTGTTCAAGAGAGATATCCAGGGGATTTTGAAGGGGCAGAAAGGGGATGATAAAGGTAAGAGAAAAAAGAAAAAAAAATACATAAAAAATCTTGATTGTATTCCCTTTGAGTATTGATATCATCAGGCGCTTATCCTTGAATCCACAACAGGATAGATCAATTCAAAAAAAAGATTGATCAAAATGAATATCATCCCATTTACAATTAAAATGCCTTCGATCATGGGAAAATCCCTGGCAAATATTGATTTAACAAGCAGAGAACCCACACCGGGGATGGAAAAAATAATTTCCAGTATAAACGCCCCGGTGAAAAGGACGGGGAGTTGATTGGAAAGGGCTGCCAGATAGGGTATCACGGCCCCCCTCAAGGCGAATTTATAGAAAATCTGACGTTCCGGTACGGCATAGGCCCTGGCCGCAAGTATATAATCTGACTTTAAGATACTTTGCATCTCCCTGGTCAGAATGTTGGTGAGAATACCCATGGGGTAAACCGCCAGGGCAAAGGCAGGCGGTAAAAAGAAGAGATAGTTCCCAATGGAACCGGACAAACCATTAAACGAAGAAAATGAAAAAAACTTTATGGAAAACAGGGCCACCAAAAGCCCACTGAAAAAAGTTGGCGTGGAGATCAACATAAAATTAATCCTGCCAATACTTTTTCCCAGATAGAGCATATAAAGCGCAAACACCGTATACCCCAGCACCAACAACATGCACACAGTGACAAATACCAGTGAAACACGAAACCGGGCAGCCACCTCTGCCATTACTGGTCGCTGATCCACATAGGAGCGCCCAAGATCGAGTCTGGATATGTTTTTGATATAATGCCCAAACTGGACATACAAAGGTTTATCCAGCCCCAACTCTATTTGAAGGGCTTTTACCTGGGCCTCATCCGCATTGGGACCAAGAATGAGGCGGGCAGGATCAGTGGGTACTGCATGGAACATCATAAAAGAGAACAGGATGATGGCCAGCATAAGAGAGAGGTAGAATATGCTCTTTCTGAAAAGAGACATGCTTATTCAGATTTGGTCAAACGGTTCAGTTTAAAATGATTGTGCCCGTTGACCACAAGGTTATCAAATGCTTTGGAGAACATGATCACCTGTTTTTGTCGATAAAGGAAAATGGCAGGAGCTTTATCCATGATGTCTTTATCTATGGCTTCTGATTGCTTAACGGATTCTGCCCGGTCATCAATTTTTCTTAAATTCTCCATTCTGAGATCTATTTCAGGGTCTGAAAATTTCCAGAAATTGGGAACCGGTATTTTCTGGCTGCTGAAAAGATTAATCAACAGGGGCTCCGGGGAAGAAAAAGCAACCTCGGCGAACATGCTGAACATCTGTGCATCACCCTTGATCATTCTGCCAATGGCACTGTTAAAGTCCACCTGTTCCAGCTTGATATTCACACCGATATCTTTCATCTGTTTTTGAAAAATCTGGCCGATAAGTTCACTGTTTGCCAAATCATGAATCAGAAGCTGAATATCACTGCCGTCGTAACTGGATTTTTTCAATTCTTCCCTGGCAAGGGCTGGGTTAAACAGTTCTTTATAAGGTGAGACATACCCGTTCATACCCGGTGGGACCGCGCCGCCAAGGACATCCCCATATCCAAACAAAATCTGTTGAACCAATTCATCCCGATTGGTTCCGTAATACATGGCCCGCCTCAAATGCACATCAGAAACAGCCTTGGTATTGATGCCGAGAAGATGGGTGTTGAATGTCTCTGTGGGCTTAAAACGGAACTTTTCTTTGTATTCATCTTTGGGCGTACCGTTACTGTCAAATACCGTGGGAAACATCTGGCTGGGAAGCGCCATCAAATCAATTTTCCCATTGGTTAATTCTGAGAATCGAATCTGATCATTTTTGATCACCCTGAAGATAAGGGTGTCCACTGCGGGCATGTGTGATTTATCCCAGTAGTCGTCATTTTTCTTAAGGATGATTTCGTTTTCTGTCTTTGATTCAAGTCGGTAAGGGCCGGTTCCAACGGCAATTTTCAATCCCCAGCTATCTTCAAAGGCTTTATCCTCAGACTCCTTTGGGAAAATGGCCAGCCAGGGATTGGAAATCCGATTCAGAAAAAAGGGTTCCGGTTGATTCAATTCAATCTGAAAGGTGTAATCATCTATCACCTTTAAGCCCTCGACTTTTTCGGTATCTCCACTGTTAAAGGCGGCACACCCCTTAATGGAATCAGAAATCATAAATGAGGGATATGCCTTGGAAGAGCAAAACCGGGTATAGGCATAGTAGACATCATGGGCTGTCACCTCCCGGCTTTTTCCTTTAAACAATTCAGATTCATGGAATCTGACCCCTTTGCGGATATGGAAGGTCCAAATTCTGCTGTCCTGTGACTCCCAGGATTCTGCAATGACAGGAAGAAGATTGCCTTTTTCATCCAACCCCAAAAGCCCCTGGTATATCTGCCAGGCCACAAAAAAAGATTCGGGATTGCTCATGGTAACGGGGCTCAAACGCTCCGTGGTACTGGGCTGGCCGATCACAAGCTGACTCAATGGTTTTTCCGGACTGGAACAGGCACAAAGGGTCAGTATGGCTGCCACGGCAGCCATGCAAAGCATCCGCATTAATTTCATGGGGTCTCTCCTGTTTATTTTTGGATCTGTTTTTCGATCTTTTTTCCACCGTATGTCAAGCGAGTCGCATCCGCTTTTTTCAGCTTTACGCTTTTCTTATTTAAAGTTTCTCTCTTTTCATTAATAATTTTACCCCGTCCCAGAGATCCTAAATTTGCCCAACCCATTTTAAATAACTCCTTTATATAAATTCGCTTTTTCTTGAAAGAAATGGTTCAGATAGAAATTAAAACCATGTGAATTGTGTAAATTTTCCATCAACTTATCAGGTCGATCTTTCAGCAAAGAGCCAACAATATCTTGCGCTTCCAATTTTTCTTTTGCCATCACCTTGGGCAGAAGCACATCCCCATTGCAATTGACAATTAACTCCCTGATACCATCCAGAGACAAGGGATAACAACTCACCGCAAACTCATTCTCCCCTGATGATACTCGCCTTGAGTAGTGATCATAATCCCACTCAACCGCATCAAACAACAATTTATTTTCCTGTGATACAAAATCAAGAGTCTCTGCATCAAACAGATTGATTTCTATCAACACATTATCCAGACCCGGCAATTTTTCAGCAATGTTTTTCACCAGGTCGTTAAATGCGCCTTGATCAACCTTCAAATCCTCGGAAGGCCGGTAATTTTTCAAAACGCTGACCGGTGAAATGAAAAAATTATGTATATCTCTTTTGTTTAAAAAAGTTATCATCTCCATAATTGAATCAATGTTTATGGAGGTCAAGCATGTCAGCACATTAATCCTGGTGGAGACTCTGTTTTCACTTATGTCCAGAATGGATTGAAGTGTTTTTTTAAAGGCCCCTGGGCTGTTTCTCTGTGTGTCATGCGCCTGTTCCATTCCATCAATTGAAATATCTATCCAGTCCGGACGTAACGTTTTCAATTGATCCAGATAGGGATAAAGGGTGTGACCACTATCAATAACGCCTATTTTACTTCCAGGCAGGGTCTCTTTTATATATTTTATGATCTCCAACCCATCATCATTAAAGGAGCGCCCATTGTGAACAAACAGCCTTATCCCCAGATCATCATAAATATTTTGCAGTATAGCCTTCCACTCTTTCACCGACAGGTCCTTATTGTACTTTCCAAAATCAGGATGGTAAATACAATGGGAACAGGCATGATCACAATCACCGGTTACTACTACACCGGCTGAATATGGCCTGAAGGAGCGGTATATCTCCTTAAAATCCTTTTTTACTGCATCGGCTTCAATATCAGTATGAATGAGCCTGGACCATACCTCAATGGGGGTCTCTTTATTTGATTTTTTATTCATCATATAACCAGCAGGCCACCTTGGTGTCCTTTTCATTTGCGGATTTCAGTTCCGGTTCCACGCTACATTTTTCAAACGCCCGGGGACACCGTGTCCACTTCCTCATCATCGACCCCCTCAATGCCATCCGAAGCCGTTTGCAACATACTCAGGCTGGTCACATGTCGGGTATTGGCATCGGTCATCATTTTGTTAGCCACCCCGAGTTCGGTCTGAAGAGATTTGACCACATCCCCCTGATTGACGCTCGACAAACCTGCCGACACGGCATCCGCCAGAGCCGTGTAGCGATCCTGATCGACGCTGCTATCCTGATCATAGGTTGGCAGGGTGAAAGCAGTCATATAGGCCAGCTGGCGGACAATGCTTTTCTCGTTGGCCCGCGCGCCATAGCTAACATCGAGATGGCTGTCAACGCGTGCCTTAGCTGTGTCGCGCGCACTGCCCGGCGCATTGTCCCCGACATACCAATTGACCGTCGGCTTGCCAGCATTGGTAGCCGTATCAAGGGTCGTTGCCGTCTCCGGCGTTCCAACAACGCGTTTGGGCTCACCGCCATTCGATGTATCGTAGAAATCCATCGCGGCCTGAATGCGTGACGCGGCTTCCCCTTCATCCTTGACGTTATTCTCGATCTGATAGGCGAGTACGCTTTCAAGGGAGGCTGCCGTGTCCGCCGGTGTCGTTCCGATGGAGAAAACACCCTCCTCGGGATCGGCCGCACCATCACCCGCCTTCAGCTGGATGACCTCACTGGAACCATCCGGCAGGGTAAAGGTGAAAGACAGAACCTCGTTGGGCTCCGGCGCATCGGTGAAGGCCACATCAACGGAAGGGGGCGAACCAGTGGGCCCTGTAACAGTCGCATTGCTCAATGTGCTGGCAACCGTGTCGAGCTTATAGCCAAAGTCGGTTGCCTGCTCGGCCAGGCTCACCGTCCCACCGGTCGAGGAAAGCGTCAGTCGCCCGCGGCCATCCGCTCCGGCATCCGCCCGCATACGCTCATCGGTGACGATGATCAAACCATCTTCGCCGTTATATCCATTGACAATCTGATCATAATTGCGCGTCGGCTCGGTTTGCGACGCGGTTCCGGAAAAAACAAAATCGCCATCAACCTCGGTATCGAGCAAACCCAACGCTTCCTTGACGAAAGCCGTCGTCGTCAACTGGCCAGCCGACTGATTTTGGTCTGTGATGTTATATTCCGTCGAAGTCGCAGATCCACTCACCTCCGAGCCAATCTTGACAATTCGGGAAAGGGCGGTGTTCATCATCGAGATTTGCAGCTTGGCTTGCGAAATGGACGACTGATAGCCCTTATAGGTCGAGATTTCCGAGCGAAGATCAAGCGCCTTGGAGGATTCCCCACCAAGTCCGCCATAGGTCTGCGCTTTTTTGCCCGTGCTGATTTGGACCGTCAGATCTTCCATCTGTTGGGAATTGCGGCTGAGCGACGTCATCAGCATGGTTGAGGAATAGCTGTTAAGTCCACTAATCATCTTCGTGTCTCATTTCCTAAATGTTCATCAAGGAGTCCATCATCTCCTTGATGGCGGTCATCACACGGGCATTGGCGGTATAGGCAGTTTGCAGTTCCAGCAAATGGGCGAGTTCAGTATCGATATCGACCTTCGACCCTTCTTCATAGCGCGCCATGACATTGTTCATGACGATCTTCTGTCCCTCATCGCGGGTCGTGGCGGTGGAAGACTGCTGAGCCTGATAGGCAATCATTTCGCGAGCATATTCATCCACGCTCATGGTCACCGGCGCACCACCATCTTTCAGATTGAACTGCATGTCGGTGTTGCCCAGCGCATCATAAAGGGCGTTCGGACGCGTCTGGTCCGAATCTCCGACCCCGGCACTATACTTGACCAACAAAGACGGATCGGCCACCAGATCCGAATTGATTTGAATGCGCGATGCAAAGCCCGTTTGCTGGGTCATGCCATCGACACTGCCGGTATAAAGCCCAGGTCCTGCCCCCCCATCAACAAAGAAGGGCAAGGCCCCGGCCTGATCCTGCAAACCAGTCGCAGTCATGCGGGCATCCAGCGCGGTAAGATCGACCGTATTGGCAGCGCCATCATCAAGAATGCGGATGCTGCTGCCCGACGGATTGCTCACCGTGAAGGCGCCACCCAAAGCGGCCTGGATCTGGGTTGCAACACTCGCCATGCCACCCGAAAAATCAATCCCGACAACGCTGTCATCACTGCGCGCCGTAACATCATCACCCAGCGGAAGAGACGTCGCAGAATCCACCCGCACAAAGGTCACCACATTGGTTTTCCCCGTGCCCACATCCTGATAGGTCAGCGTGAATTCATCGCCCGACTGCAGGTTGGACAAGTCGACATCAAAGCCATCCTGTGCACCAGCGGTGACAGCAGTCCCCTCCACATCATATTTAGCAAAAGCGTCTGCCAGTCCATCGGCCAGACTATCGAGCTGGTTCTGGGTCTCGACCAAAATCTCGTCGCGCAGTTCCAGCAAGGCGCCGATCTTGCCACCTTCAAACCCGCCCGTATCGGTCAGGTCATGGTGGGTACCCCCTTGCGAAACCAGATTGATTTTGCCCAACAGGTCCTGCCCGTTGGCGCCGTCGCGCACGGTTTCAGCGCTGATCGTGCCATAGGCTTCAAATTCAAACTGAGAGGCCGTCTGATCATAGATCGAGATGCCACTTTCCAGCGAGATATGGACAGAATTGTTCGGTGCATCATCGACCCGCAACGGCACCAGTTCCGACAATTGGCTGATCAAGGCATCGCGCTGATCCATCATGCCAACCGGTTCGATCTGGTTGAGGGTCATTTCCTGAATGCGGCCGTCGATATCCTGAATATCCCGTAGCAGCTGGTTCATGTCATTGATGGCGGACTCAATGGCAAATTCAGAATCCTGACGCAGGGATTGCACCTTGTCGGCGGATTGATTGATTTTTTGTGCCAGGATCGTCGCATCATTGAGCACATCAAGACGGCTTGCCGCATCATCGGGCGAAGTCTGAAGCGTTTGCAGCGCGCTGGAGAAGGAGTTGAGCAAGGTATCCAGCGCATCGGGACCACCCGGCTGACCCATGGTGGCATCCACCTGACCGAGATAGTCGGCCATGACGCTGGTATAGTTGCTGGCAGCCGTTTCGGTCCAGAGCTGCTTCTGGGCAACCTCGTCAATCATCCGCTGAACAGTGGTGCCAATGACCGCTGTCACAGTGCCATTAACGGTCACATCTTCGCGATTGGAGACCTTGCGCGTATAGCCCGGCGTATTGGCATTTGTGATGTTGGAGGCAGTGATCTCCAGCTCACGATTGGTCGTGCGCAAACCGGATGACGCTACCGAAAGTGCCTGCCCCAGACCCATAAACCAATCTCCAACTCACAAAAAAGGGAAGGCCGGTCGCCGCTTTAAGAGCATGCGACCGGCTCAATCATTGATTAGCGAATGACCTGCATCACTTCGCTGAGCATGTCGCGCGCCGTTGACAACACACGGGTGTTGGCCGTGTAGGCCTGCTGCGAAACAATCATTTTCGAGAATTCATCAGCGATATCGACGTTGGACGATTCCAGCGACGAGCCACGAATGGACCCCGTGGCACCCAAAATGGCCTCACCGGAATCTTCCGATGCGCGGAAAGCACCACCACTTTCACGGGCCAAATAGTTGTCACCGTCAAAGGACGCGAGGATAATTTCTGCCATATTGTTCGACTTGCCGTTCGAATAGTTGGCCACCACATGGCCTGACGTGTCGATGCTGATGTTGGTCAACTCACCGGCAGCGGCACCATCCTGCGACAGGTTCATGTTGGCCACACCGGTCTGGGTGGCAAATGCCGTGATACCATTGCCGCCATGATCAAGCACGATATCGCCAAGCGCGATGCCATCAATCGTCAAACTGCTGATGGTCACGTTGGAGGTCGGAGCAGTCATTGCACCGGTGGAATCAAAGGTATAATCCTGTCCGACATTGGTCCATTTGGCTGCTGTGCCGGTGGCAGTGGAATTCGATTTGTAATACAGGTTCCATGTATCCGGACTGTCAGAAATCTTGCCCCAGCGCAGCTGCAGGGACGCATTCTCACCATTGGCGATATAGGTGGTGATGGCACCACCGGAAATCGTCTGGGACAGGAACTGGCTTTCATCCTGCGCCTGCACAACACCGGCGCCAGCCGTGGTCGGGTCCGCAGTATAGCCAGTGCTCGGCGTTATCATGGAGCCATTGGCATCGGTGGTGGACGGCACGGCTGGAAGGTTGCCGGAATAATCGATAGTGGTGGTCGCTTCGGCGGCCATAAAGCCTTCTTCAAAGGTCGCTGGCTGCGGCACGGAGCTGACCGGGTTGCCGGTCGCATCGTCGAGCTCGATCACAGCCAGATAGTACCCGGCCTCGTTGACGAAATAGCCATCTTCATCAAGGGTAAAATCACCACGACGGGTATACATCGGTGTGCCATCAAAAATCGGCACCCCATCAGTCTCACCAATTTTCTCGTAAACAACGAAATAGCCATCACCACTGATCGACATGTGGGTCGAGGTATCAGACGATCCAATCGGACCGGACACCGTGTTCGTCTGACGGGAGCTGGTCATAACCGACCCGGAAGACTGTGCCGACTTGTTTGAGGTGAAGTTGCTGACGAGATCCACGAAAGCGGTATCGACTCGCTTGTAGCCAACCGTCGACGTGTTGGCGATATTACCGGAAATATTCTGCATCGACTTGGATTGCGCAGCCATGCCCGCAACAGAGGTTGTAAGCGCCGAATAAAGACTCATGGTACTTCCCTTTGAACAGGTACAAATCAGATTGCCAATCTAAAGAGCAAGAAGCGGGCCAATTTGAAAAACAGAAATTATCCTTAAATTTCAATCAACTAGAAAATTTAACCACTTGTTAAGCAGGTAATAAACGCCGACATCAAACCGAAAGCGGCATTTTTTGCCCGCCTGCATGGCCCATTCCTGCCCTATAAGCGCGCGCACGGGTTGCGTGATATCATGTCCCTATCGCCCAATTTCCCATTGCGCCGCCCGATCTTGATCGCGATAGTCCGAACCATGGGAGAGGGCAACATGAAGGGCCCCGAACCGTCAAAAACTCAGCAAGGGAACAAAGCATGCGATTTGAAGGCACGTCCAATTATGTCGCGACCGAAGATCTGCGCATTGCGGTCAATGCCGCGATCACGCTGGAGCGCCCGCTCTTGGTGAAAGGGGAGCCGGGCACAGGCAAAACCGTACTGGCCCGCGAAATCGCCACAGCACTCGACGCCCCGATGATCGAATGGAACATCAAGTCGACCACCAAGGCACAGCAGGGTTTGTATGAATATGACGCGGTCTCCCGCCTGCGCGACAGCCAGCTGGGCGATGAGCGCGTCAAGGACATTGCCAACTATATCCGCCGTGGCAAGGTCTGGGAGGCCTTCGTCTCCAACAAGCGCCCCGTTCTGCTGATCGACGAAATCGACAAGGCCGATATCGAGTTTCCCAACGATCTGTTGCAGGAACTCGACCGGATGGAATTCCATGTCTATGAGACCGGCGAACTGGTCAAGGCCAAACAGCGGCCGATCATCCTGATCACCTCAAACAATGAAAAGGAACTGCCCGACGCTTTCCTGCGCCGTTGCTTCTTCCATTATATCAAGTTTCCTGATGAAGAGACGATGCGCGAGATTGTCGAGGTCCATTATCCGGGTATCAAGAGCCGCCTGCTCAATCAGGCACTCTCCACCTTCTTCTCCGTGCGCGATGTGCCGGGGTTGAAGAAAAAACCTTCCACCTCGGAATTGCTCGATTGGATCAAGCTGCTGCTCAATGAGGATATCGATCTGGAAACCCTGCGCGAAGCGGACGCAACCAAAGTCATCCCACCCCTGCATGGGGCCTTGCTGAAGAATGAGCAGGATGTCCACCTCTTCCAGCGCCTCGCCTTCATGGCGCGCGGCCAGCGATAAGACATCCCTTGTGAGAGCCGAGGAGCGTGGGCCTCAACCGCGCTTCTCTTCCCACAGATCCTGCAATTGCAGCCCCCAATAGGCCAATTGCGTGGCAACCCGACCAATCGGCCCGCCGCCCCACTGGGCGGTAAAAGGCTCAAACAGCCTGTAGCGATCCGACTTGCCAGCAATCCCCTCCGCCGCCACCACACCAATGGTCGCGGTGGCATTCAGTCCATGCCCACCCGTTCCGGTCGCAGCCCATAGACCGGGCTCCATTTCCTTCAGGATCGGCATTTTATGAACGCAATAGCCCATCAGTCCGGACCACGCATGGTCGATTTTGAAATCCCCCAATTGCGGATAAATCGCCAGAATGTCCTTTTTCAACATATCGGCCAAGGCCTTCGGCTCTGAGCGGCGGGTGGTGATGCGTCCACCCCACAAAAGCCGCGCCCCATCCTCAACCAGCCGATAATAATCACCCGCCCGGCGCGTGTCGCCAATGCAGCCCTCATAGCGGATTGCCTCGGCCAGTCGCTCTGGCATGTTTTCCGAAGTAATCACATAAGTCGCGACCGGCAGAACCGCCCGCTCAAGCTTGGGATAAAGATCATGCATATAGGCGCTGCCACATAACAGCACCGCACCGGCCCTGATCTTTGCGCCATTCTCGCAAGAGACCATCCAGCCACCAGCTGAACGTTCCAAAGCCCGCGCAGGGTTAGCCTCCTGAATCCGCCCGCCCTGGGCGACAATGTCAGCGGCCAGCGCCAAGGCATAATTCAACGGCTGGATATGAAAGGCAGACGGGTCATTCAACCCCTGAAAATAGCGCTTGGTCACCAGACTGTCGCGCACCTGCTCGGTGGTCCAGACGCCAAAAATAGCGCCATATTGTTCCTTCATATGGTCCGCCGAGCGGCGCAACTGGTCTTCATTGTCATAACGCAACACCCGCAGCCAGCCCTTTTTTGGCTCAACACCGGGAGGCTGCAAAGCCTCGATTGTGTTCCGCACATAGTCGGTGCCCATCACCGAAAGATCAAACAGAGCCTTGGCATGCTCCAACCCCAGCTTGTTCTCAAGCGCCTTGATGCCCTCGGCATAGCCATTGGAGACAAATCCCCCATTGCGGCCCGAAGCCCCCCAGCCAATCCGCTGCCCTTCCACCAGAAGGACAGATTTGCCTGCCTTGGCCAGCTCCCGCGCGGCCGTCAGTCCCGCCAAACCACCACCAATGACACACACATCTGCCGCTTGTTCGCCTTCTATCGGCGCATAAAAAGCGGCATCAATCTTGGTGTCACGATAATAACTGTCGATATAGTGGTGCGCTGTCATGAAAATGTAGCCTGTTGCGATAGAATAGCCGCACCCGGTGCAGCCCCAATATTGTTATGGGCAGGCTCGCACGAACGGGAACCTTGGCGGGGATAGTGCAACGATAAAGCCGACATCCCACTGAAGCCAGCGCCGATTGTTCCAATAAGGACGGTTTGCACAAGTCTGTAGGATTCTGCGACAAGACCGCCAAAAGACCACACCAGACACGCCCCGATTTACTGCCAGACAGGACCAAGGGAACCGACGATGATCCGCCTCTATTTGCTCCGCCATGCAAAATCCTCCTGGTCCGACCCGTCGCTGCACGATTTTGACCGACCGCTAAACAAAAGAGGCCGCAAGGATGCGCCAAAGATCGCCCGTGCCATGCAGGCGCGCGGCTATCATCCAGACCGGATCCTATGTTCCACCGCCCAGCGGACCAAGGAAACATTGGCGGGCATTCTTCCCGGCCTTGCAGGCGATATCAGCCTCAGCCTGCTTGACGCTCTATATGAAGGCAATATGCCCGATTATCTGTTGCTGCTGCACCAACATGCCAGAGAGAGCCGCAATCTGATGCTGGTCGGTCACAATAGCGGCCTGCAGGATGTCGCAGTTCGTCTGGCGGGGCGTGGCGATGCGGCCTTGCTCACCAGTTTGGAAGAGAAATATCCAACCGGCGCTCTGGCCGTACTGAATTTTGACACCGACACTTGGGACATGGTGACGGCCGGCAGCGGCCATTTGATCGATTTTATCAAGCCCCGCGACCTCGAAAGCGGCGATAAAGATCATCTGGTCGAAAATCCCGCGCCAACCTTCTTTCGCCGCTAACAGTCCCGCAGGTCCCGTTTTCCAGCCCTGCTGGTAGGGATGCCTATTTGCATTTGCGCCCCTGTGTGCCTACATGCTTGTCAGACAAGACGCCGATCAAGATCAGGCAGGGCACATGAAATTCTTCGATGAAATGCGCATCGCCGCATCCAACCTCACCGACTTTGCCAGCGACATGGCCGAACCTTCCGTCCGCCTCGGCGTGACCGGGTTGGCACGCGCAGGCAAGACCATTTTCATTTCCTCTGCCCTGCATAACATCATTCACGGGGGGCGCCTGCCCCGCTTTGAAGCCCATGCCACAGGCCGCATTGCATCGGCTGAAATCGCCCCCCAGCCAGACAAGCTGGTGCCGCGCTTTCGCTATGAGGATCATATTGCCGACCTGACAGACAGGCGCATCTGGCCGATTTCCACATCGCGCACCAGTCAGGTTCGCCTGTCCCTACGCTACCAATCGAAAGAAACGCTCAAACGCACCTTTCGCTCCGACCGGCTGGCCATCGACATTGTCGACTATCCCGGCGAATGGCTGCTTGATCTGACCCTGATGGAGCTAAGCTATCGCGAATGGTCGAGCCGCTCCTTCGAGCAGGCATCAAAACCCCTTTATAGCCCCCATGCGTGCGACTGGTTTGCCCATTGCGACGGGATCGCAACCAATCTCGCCAATCCTGAACAGGGCGACGAGCCTTATCTGGAAACCTTGGCCCGCAACACAGCCAAACACTTCACCGACTATCTGACCGCCGCCAAACAGGCCCGCGGAGCCTATGCCCTGCTGACGCCGGGACGTTTTCTGATGCCCGGCGAATATCAGGACAGTCCGGCCCTGTCCTTCGCCCCCCTGCCCGATGCCCTTTACAGCAAGGACAAGCGCAGCCTCTGGGCGATGATGGAGCGGCGTTTTGAAGAATATAAAAGTGCCATCGTCGTGCCTTTCTATCGCGACCACTTTGCCCGGCTCGACCGCCAGATCGTGCTGATCGACCTACTGGCAGCCTTGAATGAAGGGCCCGAGACCTTGGCGGAGCTCGAGGAAACCATCACCGAGATCCTGCGCGCCTTTCGCCCCGGCTCCCGCTTCTGGCTGCGCAATCTGGTCTCGCGCCGGATCGACAAGATCCTGTTTGCCGCAACCAAAGCCGACCATCTCCACCACACCTCCCATGACCGGCTCGAGCGCATTCTTGCACGACTGGTCGAGCGGGCCACCGAACGGGTGCAATCCTCCGGCGGTGCCTGTCAGACCATGGCGATTGCCGCCGTCCGTGCCACCCGTGAAGCCACCCTGACGGTGGAAGGGGATGAACTGCCTTCCCTTGTCGGCATTCCGCTTGAAGGCGAAGCACTGGGCGAGGATGATTTTGACGGCGAGACCGAATTCGCCCTCTTTCCCGGCGATTTGCCTGTCAATCCGGATTTGTTTTTCCGCCCGCCCGGTCATTCGGCCCATAACGCTGCGCCATGGGGGCCGGACCCGGACAAAACCGCACAGTCGGGGTCAGATCCGGATGAGGAGGAATTGTTCCACGATCCCCTCTGTTTCGTCCGCTTCCGCCCCCCTCATCTGGAGACCGACGCCGAAGGACTGCCCCGCTCGCTGCCCCATATCCGCCTTGACCGCGCCCTTGAATTCCTGCTCGGAGACATTTTGAAATGACCAAAGACAATCCTTCGAATGGGTCTTCGAAAAAACCACAGAAAGGGCGATCGACAGCGCCTTCGCACAGCAGCGCCAAATCAGGCAGCCGCGCGCCGCGTGCCGTCAAACTCGACCGTGGCGCCTATGGTGATGACATAGCCCGCCCAACGCCGGACACCGGCGCGACCCTGTCCATCACACCAGACCATATCCCCGACAGCGAAGATTATTTCGACCGGTTTGAAACCCTCGAAGAACCAAGCTTCAAGCCTGCCCACAAGAAGAGCTGGTCGCTCAGCACCTTCTTCTGGAGTGCCATGTCCGGCGTGATCATGATGGCCCTTGGCCTCTGGCTCGATAATTTGGTGCGCGAATTGTTTGCCCGCTGGGACTATCTGGGCTGGGCTGGGCTTGCCTTGGTCGCCATCGCGACCCTGTCGCTGTTCTTTTTCCTTTTGCGCGAATATCTCGCCATGAGGCGGCTGTCCCATTTGGGGGATCTGCGTGCACAAGTCGTCGACCTGCATGTCAACGGCGACCGTAAAAGCACCATGCGCGTTGCCAACGATATGTTGGGGCTTTATGCCAAGCAGCCTTCGCTCTTCAAAGCCAGACAGGCCCTGAAACAGGATTTGCCGCACCTGTTTGACGCCGAGGACATTCTCGCCCAGACCGAGAACCACCTGATGCCACCGCTCGATCAGGCCGCCACCCATCGGGTGCATCAAGCCGCCCGCCGCGTGGCGCTCGTCACCGCCCTCAGCCCAAGGCCGATCTTTGATATTCTTGTGGTGCTGATCGAGACCGTGCGGATGGTCCGCGCCATTGCCCAAGTCTATGGCAACCGTCCCGGCTTCATCGCCATGCTCCGTCTGTCCGGCCATATTGCAGGCCATCTGGCGGTCACAGGCGGCATGGCGGCAGGCGAAACCCTGATCCAGCAGATTGTCGGCCACGGCTTGGCTGCCCGCCTGTCGGCCAAACTGGGGGAAGGTCTGCTCAATGGCATCCTCACCGCTCGCATCGGATTGGCGAGCATTGATCTATGCCGCCCAATGCCTTTTGTCACCCAGCCCCAGCCAAAACTTGGTGCGGTGATCAAGACCCTGCGCGCCCAGTCCGAAGAACTGGAAGGGGACCCCCAAAAAGCCAAAGCCAACGCTAACGCTTGAGGCAGGGTCAGGGCCCTAAGCGCGGCCAGAGTGAAAGCCACAACGCGTCTGTCTCAATCCATAGACGACTTGACCCCGCCGGCTCACTGGGCCTAACTCAAAGGGAAGGCAGAAAGCCATTTTCCATCGGTTGGCAGAGAAGAGGCATCATGTTCATCCACTTTTTCGCAGAGCTGCGCGCGGCCAAAATTCCCGTCTCGCTACGCGAATATCTGATGCTGATGGAAGCCATGCAAGCCGACCTTGCAGACAAGAAGGTCGAAGATTTCTATTATCTTTCCCGCGCAACCCTCGTCAAAGACGAGACCAATCTCGACAAGTTCGATCAGGTCTTCAGCGCCACGTTCAAGGGACTGGAAAGCCTGTCCGACGCGGTCGAGGAAGCTGAAATCCCGGAAGAATGGCTCAAAAAGCTGGCAGAGAAATTCCTCACCGATGAAGAAAAGGCTGAGATCGAGGCACTGGGTGGCTTTGATAAACTGATGGAAACCCTGCAAAAACGGCTTCAGGAACAAAAGGATCGCCATCAGGGCGGCAACAAATGGATCGGCACCGCTGGCACCTCCCCCTTCGGCGCCTATGGCTATAACCCCGAAGGCGTCCGCATCGGCCAACATGAAAGCAGGCATCGCCGCGCGGTCAAGGTCTGGGACAAGCGCGAATTCAAGGATCTGGACGGCAGCATCGAGCTGGGCACCCGCAATCTCAAGGTGGCCTTGCGCCGCCTGCGCCAGTTTGCCCGCACTGGCAGCGCCGACGAGCTGGATCTGCCCGGCACCATCCGCAACACCGCCCACAAAGGCTATCTCGACATCAAGATGCGACCCGAGCGCCATAATGCGGTGAAGGTGCTGCTCTTCTTCGATGTCGGCGGCTCAATGGATGATCATATCAAAATCTGCGAAGAGCTCTTCTCCGCCGCCCATACCGAATTCAAACATCTGGAATATTTCTACTTCCACAATTGTCTCTACGAATATGTCTGGAAAGACAATGTTCGCCGCCACAGTGAAAAAATCCCCACATGGGACGTGCTGCATAAATTCGGCTCGGACTACAAGATCATTTTCGTCGGCGATGCCGCCATGTCCCCTTATGAGGTTTCCCATCCCGGCGGCTCGGTCGAGCATTGGAACAAGGAAGCAGGCCATGTCTGGCTGACGCGCATAAAGGACATCTATGACAAGGTGGTCTGGCTGAACCCGACACCCGAGCGCCACTGGGACTATACCTATTCCATCGGCATGATTAAGGAACTGATGGCAGAGCGGATGTTCCCCCTGACGCTCGAAGGCATTGATGACGCCATGCGAGCATTGATGCGATAACAAGCGTCCCCATAGATATGCGCTTTCATATCTCGGCGCAATGAGCGGTCAAACCACGAAAGGGAAGGTAGCAAAGGCCTATGACCATCGTCGGACTATCAACGAGCTACTCAATCAAAGAATGGGAGCAAAGCACCGATCTGCCCCCGTGGACCGCCTCCAACGTGGCCTTAACCTTTACTATGCCAGCAGAATTGCATGCGCCATCAAAGCACGAACAGACCTTGCAAATGGTCAAGCTGATCAGCCTTGATGACCTTCACCGCAATGCCCCCCGTTCAAATGAGCGACATTCCTATAAACTGGGGTCTGATGATTACACCTCATTAAGAGAAAAAACCAAAGGAATAGGCGGCTTCCTGCTTAGATTACCCTGATTGGCTTAGCTCCCATTCATCAATGCTTCCCATCACCTCCATAAATCATTGTCATTTGACCAATCAGTCACTCACCTGATAGCCTCAGGCCTCTTGTGAATTGCGATGAAGGCCCCCACCATGAATGTGAGCAATCCGACCAACAGCAAATGGCGCACGCCCTTTGTCATGCTGATGCTGATGAGCGCAGCAATGCAGCTTTCCTTTGCCAGCTGGTGGACCCTGCTCAACAATTTCGCAGTCAACGAGGTTGGCTTTACGGGTCGCGAGATTGGCATTCAGCAATCGATCCGCGAGATTCCGGGTTTTCTGGCCTTCACTGCCATTTTCCTTCTGTTGCTGGTGCGCGAGCAGACTTTTGCCCTGCTGGCCCTTTTGACCCTTGGCGTCGGGGTGGCCATCACCGGCTTCCTGCCATCGGTCTGGGGGCTTTATTTCACCACCATCATCATGTCGATCGGCTTCCATTATTACGAAACCGCCAACCAGTCGCTGGCTTTGCAATGGCTGCCAAAGGACAAGGCACCGGCCATGATGGGCCGTATCCTGTCGGTTGCAGCCATTGCCCAGTTGATCGCCTATGGCATCATCTTCATCACCTGGAAGACGTTCCATCTGTCCTTTGAAATGGTGTTTGGCATCGCCGGTCTGTTGACCATCGCCATGGTTGGCTTCCTGTGGTTGACCTTCCCTCAATTTGAGGCCCCACACCCGCAGCGCAAGAAACTGATCCTGCGCAAGCGCTATTCGCTCTATTATGCCCTGACCTTCATGGGCGGCGCACGACGACAGATCTTCACGGTGTTCGCAGGCTTCATGATGGTCGAGAAATTCGGCTATCAGGTGCATGAAGTCTCCGCCCTGTTCCTGATCAACTGCCTGTTCAACATGTTCTTTGCACCGCAAATCGGTAAATTCATTGGTCGCTTTGGCGAGCGCCGCATGTTGACCATTGAATATACCGGGCTGATCATCGTTTTCTTATCCTATGCTTTCGTGAGCAATCCATGGGCAGCGGCCACGCTCTATGTCATCGACCACGGCTTTTTTGCCATGTCGATTGCCATGAAGACCTATTTCCAGAAGATTGCCGATCCCGGCGACATGGCCCCAACCGCAGGCGTAGCCTTCACCATCAATCATATTGCAGCGGTCTTCATTCCCGCGCTGTTTGGCCTGATCTGGCTCGTTAGCCCGTCAGCCGTCTTCTTCCTTGGCGCAGGAATGGCATGCATCTCGCTGGTGCTGGCCCGCTTGGTGCCGCGCGACCCGGCCGAAGGGCGCGAATGGATCGGCAAGATCACCAAAGCCCCGCCAGAAGCACAAATGGCGAGCGATCCGGCCATCAAACAGCCAGCAGAATAACTCAAAGCTTGCGGGCGATACCAAGATGGTGAGTGCCGATGATGCCGGTGCCCACCCCCAGGTCATAGACATCATAGCGATCAATCTCAAAGCCCGCCGCCTGTATCAAGGCACCAGGATCACGATTGAGGTGGCAGCCCGCCGCCATTAAACGCCATGGGGCATTCAACCCATCCTGCAGTCGCGCCACAAATCTGCTGGGCGAGCGCCCATGCTCACAAAAGAAAAGCCGTCCATGGGGCCGCAGGATGCGATGGATTTCCGCCAAAGCCGCCGCGATATTCGGGATGGAACAAAGGCTGTATGTCACCACGACCGAATCCGCTGAAGATGATGGCAAAGACATGGCTTCCGCGCTTTCGACGAGCAATTGCGCCGGCAGCGGTTGCGCAGCAATCGCCTTGAGCCCAAGGTCGGGCAAGCCATCATCAGGATTGACACCAATCAGGCTGGACACTGCTGCGCGGTCATAATGGGGCAGATTGAGTCCAGACCCAAAGCCGATCTCCACCACATCCCCGGTCGCCAAAGGCACAATTTTCTGGCGCTGCCGGGTTACCATCGGCAAGCCACAGACCCAGTGCACCCCAACCGGCATCAATCCGCCGAGCAGAGAGCGTTTTTTCCCGGAACAGGAAGAAGGGCAACTGGAAGTCATGGCACACCATTAGACATTATATTCAACAATCTGAAAATAATGTGCCAGAACAGCCAAACCAAGGTCAATGCAAGAATGCGAGAGCAACAAAGAGGACGCCATCAATTGCCTTCAGGTGGCGCAGAGAATTCCTTGGGCCAAAGCCGGCGGAACCGCTCGGTGATGATGTCAACATCATCGCTCATTGCACCACCGATCTCTTCATACTCCCGGGCGAAAAAGTCCCAGTGGACCGCACGCCACCAATCATAGCTCTTGTCGCCTTCCCCCTCGGCGGCGGCAAACTCGGCATCAATGGCATGAAACGGCAGACGGTCGACGGCGATCAGCTCAACCAGAGCCACGGGCTCGCGGTTCCAATTCTGGACGATCAGCAAATCGCCAACCTGCGGCATCCGCTCTTGGCCGCTATCGATCCAATGGGCAAGACCGCAGGTCGCTCTTTTTTCATCCCGAAGGACGAGATCCGCGCAGAGATTGGCATTTTCCGCGTCGGCGCAAAAATAGTCGGCGGCCACATACCGATCGGTCATGGCGCCACGCTGTTGCGGGGAAAGGGTGTCTAGATAGGCATCAAGGAAAGCCTGATTCGCCGCAGTCAGCTCGGTCATGACAAGGATCCGTCCTCACAAAAATCAGTGCTCAGGCCTGAAATTCAGGAATCCGGATCACGATGCCATCCAGCTCGTCACTCATACGGATCTGGCAGGACAGGCGACTGGCTTCATTGGCATCCTGCGCAAAGTCGAGCATATCCTCTTCCATCGGATCCGGATCGCCGGTTTTCTCGGCCCAGCTTTCATCGACATAAACATGGCAGGTCGCGCAAGCGCAGGCACCACCACATTCGGCCTCGATGCCAGGCACGCCATTTTTCACGGCACTTTCCATCACCGTGGCCCCGTTGGGAGCTTCCACTTCATATTTGGTCCCGTCGAAAGCGATAAAATTGATCTTCGGCATTGGATAACATCTCTGATTGAATTGGTCACAGTTTCCGCTATAGCGCAATTTGCCGGGGAGTCAAAGTTGCCATTGTTGGAAAGCGTGGGTTCCGCTGGTCCATCACGCACTTTTCATCGCATGACGCACCATGTCCGGATGAAAAAGGCCTAACCGGCTCAAGGATGAAGGAGCGCCCGGATATCCTCAAGAACATCCGCAATCGCCAGCCGCAACTGCGCCACAAGCGCCGGGTCTGCCTGACCTTTTGCTTCGAGCTTTTCGGCCAACAGCGCAACGTCAAACGCCCCCACCCCGCGGGCAGACCCCTTGATGCTATGGGCCAGATCTCTCACCGCACTTTCGCCTTGCTCCAGATCCGCCACTTTTTGGATCATTTGTTGCTCGAAAATCTGCAACACATCCCGTTGCAAATCCGCATCATTCATCGTCTGGCGAGCCAGATGTTCAAGGTCCAGTCGCACCATGGAGCTCCACCCTTTTTACATATTATCGACCATTTCAAAGCACCCCGATCAGGATTCGCCCGCCGATGGCTTCTGCAATTCCGCGTTAACCATAAAAGCCGAATTTGACATCGGATTACAAATTAAATTTCTGCGGTCCCCATCTGCATTGCCAAACCCGGCCAATGATCGGCTCGTCGATAAAAATCCCATTTTTCCAATCTCTTAACCTTAACGCCCTATCACAACGCAGTGACGTCCCTTCCCCTCTGGCACCAATTGTTGAACAAATGCGGCCAAGGGTCAGAAATTTCTTGTTCCTTTGCCTTTGCTCTGCCTGTACGATGCTATTCCGGTATATCGACTGATAGCGACAGACAATTTTTTGATCCCGAGAGACCCTGCCCATTGCCTTGCCACAAGGCCATGAGGCAGTCGTGGTTGCGGGTCAAATGATGCGGCTAGAACAAGATATTGCAAGACCCCTTTTGCAAAGAGGGGAAGCATTGGCGCCTGCGAGGCAAGATCGACATTGTTCGTCGATCCGTGGCGACCAATGGAGTGGCGAGTATAGAGTAAGACAAGGCTGGTATAGACATGGTCAATAAGTCTCCAAAGATTCAGGATCCGACAGAAGCGGCTCTGTCGGCGGTTGAAGACGCGCTGAAACTCGATTTCGACGAGACGCAAGAGGCAAAGAGCGACGGCGGCAAACAGGACATGGCCAAGGTTGCGGCCACGGACCTTGCCCCAAGCGAGGTCGAGAGCAAGTCGGAGGCACGCGCCTCCTCAGGCCGGCCACGCCCGGCCAATGACGACCAGCAATCGGTCGGACACTTGCTGCACAGCCTGCAAAGACCGGCAAGTTCCGCGCCATACTGGTTTGCCACCCTGCTCGCAGTCATCTGGGCTGGCATGGCTGGCAGCGCCTTCTATATTGCCTTTGGTCAACCGCTCCTCGCCTCCGGTGGCGCTTCCGCCATTCTGCAAAGCCCGACGGCTCTGGGAGCACTGGCTGCCATTGTGTTGCCAATCGTACTATTCTTTATGATGGCCTACATGATCGTGCGGTCCCATGAGATGCGCCAGGTCTCCCACACCATGACCGAAGTGGCCATGCGTCTGGTTGAGCCGGAAAGCGTCGCCAAGGAATCCGTCGTCAATGTCGGTCAGGCCATTCGCCGAGAAGTCGCCTCCATGAGCGACGGCATCGAACGTGCTCTCGCCCGCGCGTCCGAGCTGGAAGTCATGGTGCATAACGAGGTTTCCTCGCTGGAGCGTGCCTATTCTGAGAATGAATTGCGCATTCGTTCGCTGATTGAGGAACTGATCACCCAACGTGAAGCCATCGTCTCCAATTCCGAGCGGGTTCGTGCCTCGATCAACGGTGCCCATACCAGCCTCTCCGACGAATTGAGCACGACGAGCGAATCCATCTCCAAGAGCGTGTCCGACGCTGGCTCCCGCGTGACCCTGTCGCTGGCAGAAAAAGGCGAGCAGATCACCATCGCACTGGCCAATGCCGGTGAGACAATGGTCAATGTGCTCTCCAACCGCGGCTCCGATCTTGTCGACCGCCTGTCCTCAACCGGCGCCGATGTCACCTCGTCCCTGTCCACTGCCGGCCAGTCCATCACGGATCAGCTGAACATGTCCGGCACCGATATTTCCCAGAAGCTGGAAATCACCGGTTCCGATTTGACCGGACAGCTGGCCAGCATCGGCCACGAAGTGACAGATCGCTTTATCAGTGCAGGTCAGGAGTTGACCTCCACCCTGTCCCAGACCGGCAACGAAGTGACAACCAACATTTCGCAGGTCGGCGAGAATATGAACACCAACCTGCAGGCCATCGGCTCTGAAGTGACCAACAATCTGAGTGTCACAGGCAGCAACCTGACCGGCGAGTTGAAGTCAATCGGCACCGAAGTCACCGAAAATCTAGCTCATACCGGCCAAAGCCTGACCGGCGAATTGCGCTCCATCGGCTCTGAGGTCACCGAGAATCTCGCCAATACTGGCGGGGCCCTCACCGGCGAGCTGCGCACCATCGGTTCCGAGGTCACCGAAAATCTCGCCAATACCGGCGGCACCCTGACCAACGAACTGCGCACCATTGGCTCCGAAGTCACTGAAAATCTGGCCAATACCGGCGGCGCACTCACCACCGAACTCAAGTCCATCAGCCAGAATGTCACTGGCAGCCTGACCGAAATCAGCGCCACCATGACCCAGAGCATGTCGCAGACCGGCTCGACAGTGGCCGAAAATATTCGCGATCAGGGCACCCAGATTGTCACCGCCATCACCGAACGCTCTTCCGAGGTCTCCGAAGCCCTCAAAGGCACTGGCGATGCTCTGCTGGTTGATCTGTCGCTGCGTGGCAACGAAATCAACGAGAAGCTCGACGAAACCGGCTCCAACATCGCTCAGTCGATCTCTCAGGCAGGTTCTGGCCTGACCAACAATATGAACGAGACCGGCGGCCGCATCGTCGAAACCCTGACCAGCCGTGGCGAAGAACTGACCAGCAAGCTGGATCAGACTGCAGAACGGATCCACGAAACCGTGGCCGTCAAGGGCGGAGAACTTGACAAGCAGCTCAACGAGCATGCCCGTTCGCTTGGATCCATTCTCGACGAACGCACCCAGACCATGGGTTCAATGCTCGAAGGTCAATCCACAGCCATTACCGAGCAGCTTGATCAGGCTGCAGGCAAAGCCAGCGAAGCCCTCAACAGCCGCTCAATGGAAGTCACCGAACGGCTCGCGATGGTCGGCTCGGAAATCGCCAAGGTGATTGCCCAGCGTGGTACCAAGGTCAAGGAACTGTTCGAAGCCACCGGCGGCGAACTCACCGCGGCTCTGGAAGGCCAGAGCGAAAGCATCCGCCAAGCCATGGAAGAGCGCGTCAAGGCCTTTGACGACGTCATCGGTGTTCAGGGCACCAACCTTGTCAGCCATCTTGGTGACCGCCTCGACACCCTCACCCAGTCCATGGATCAGCGCATCAATGCGCTTGACCAGACCCTGTTCGCCCGTGCCGGTGAAATTGAAACCGTTCTTGATTCCCGTCTCGAAGGCTTCTCTGTCAGCGTCGCAACCAAGGCCAAGGAAGTCACCGACACCCTGGTTGAACGCACCTCGAACTTCGAGAGGGACATTTCCACCCGTCTGGATGGCTTCGAGCAGAATATCTCCGGCCTGACGATGAATTTCGCCAGCAAGGCAGATACGCTCAACACCACCTTGGACGAACGCACCAGCAAACTCGACGAAGCGCTTGATGTTCGCGCCCGTCAGATCAACGACACCTTGCTTGATCGGACACGCGACCTTGCTGCGGCCTACTCCAAAGGTCAGCAGGATATCAATGAGACCATGGACAACCGCCTCACGATGGTTGGCGAGACCCTGTCCCGACAGGCTCATGATCTTACCGAAACCCTGTCCGATCGCGTTGCCGAGATCAATGTGTCGCTTGGTAGCAAAGTGTTCGAAGTGGCAGAGACGCTGGACAGCCGTTCCGCCCAGATTGAGGCCATCCTCAATGACCGGATGAATGCGATCTCGACCAACTTCGCGACAGAAAGTGCCAAGGCGCGCGATTCCCTCGCCTCAACCCTGACCCAGGCAAGTTCTGCCATCACCGAGAAGACCGAGAACTTCAACGCGGTTCTGGGCTCCCGTTCTGCGGAACTGTCCTCGATCCTTGATGAAAAAGGCAACGCGGTCATTCAGGCCCTCGACAGCCGGTCTGAAAACATCACCTCCACCTTCCAGAAGGCCGGTGAAAGCATCATCCAGAGCCTGTCGAGCCGTGGTGGTGAAATCGCCAAGGCCGTCGCTATGGAAAGCGCCCGTGCGTCCCAAACCTTGGCTGAAACCGGCGACGGACTGGTGGCTGCCATCACCGAAAATAGCAGTCGAGCAACCCAGAGCCTTGACCAGAGCGCCAACCGCGCGGTTCAGGCGATCAATGAAAGCTCGGATCGCACGGTCAATGCAGTCAGCAGCAGCACCGAGCAGGCAGCTCAAACCCTGTCCGAAAATGCCCAACGCGCAGTCGAAGCCATGGAAGGCTCGACCCAGCGTACGGTCAATGCTGTCAGCGGCACCACCGAACAGGCAGCTCAAGTCCTGTCCGAAAATGCCCAACGTGCCGTGGAAGCCATGGAAGGCTCGACCCAGCGCACGGTGAACACGCTGAACAGCAACACCGACCGCACGGCTCAGGTTCTGGCAGAAAGCGCCCAGAAAGCCTCCGAAGCGCTTTCCAGCAGTGCCAACGAAACACTGTCCGCAATGGAAGACAATTCCAAGCGTGCAGTCGAAGCCCTCACCATCAGCTCCGAGCAGGCCCGTGCCGCTCTGGAAGCCTCTTCCAGCAACCTTGTCCGGTCGATCGCCCAGAGCAGCCACGACGCGATTGTCAATCTCGACAATTCCAACAAGCGTCTGGTCGATGCGGTGCGCACCTCTACCGAGGAAGCCGCTTCTTCGCTCAACAGCACCAACGAGCTGCTACGCAATGACGGCACCGAAATCGTTGAGCGCCTTAAAAACGCCAATGACACCCTGTCCGAGTTGCTGCTCAATGCTGGTCACAGCCTGTCCACCATCGAGACAAGCTTGTCGGCCCAGACCAGCCAGTTCCGCGACGTAGTCGATACGGTCGTCAATCAGGCTGGCGCGTCCGCCCAGCAGTTGACCGGTCAGGTCTCCGATCTGCGGTCCGTCTCGGGCAACATTCTCGAACAGGTCGCAACCTTGACCAACAAGTTCGAGGAACAGGCCAGCGCACTGATCAACACCACCCAGATGATGGAATCGGCCAACCAGCGTCTGGAAGGCAATGTCGACGAGCGCCGCAATGCCCTTGTCGCCATGACCGAGGATCTCACCCAGCGCACCGAAGCAATCGAAGGCGTCCTGAACAGCTTCACGAACGTCATCGCCAACACGCTGAACACCGCCGAGTCCCGGGCCCGCGATGTCGGCATGTTGCTCAGCCAGAGCACAGAGGGTGTGTCCAAGGAAGTCATGGACCAGCTCGAACAGCTGCGCATCAACACCGCTTCCGAAGGCCGCCGTGCAGCGGAAAGCATCCGTGCAGCCCAGCAAGACCTCAACGAGGAAATGCTGCAATCCATGGCCGATGCCAACAACCGCTTCGAGAAAGCAACACAGGATATCCGCACGATCACACAGGAAATCCGCCGCGATCTCGATACGACCCGCGCCGAACTGCGCAACGGGCTGGCGGAGTTGCCTGATGAAACCCGTGAGGCAACCGGTGCGATCCGCCGCGTCGTCTCCGAGCAGATCGACGCCCTGAAGGAACTGTCCCGTGTCGTCCAGCGTCACGGCAACAGCTTTGACAGTCTGCCAGCAGGTCGCTCAAGCCAACAGGCCTCTGCTCCGGCACCGCGCCAAGCCTCTCCGGCACCTCAGACCTTGCGTCAGCCTGAACCGCCAGCACGCACCCCAGAACCACGGCAAGAGCCACGTCAGGAGTCGCGCCCAGAGCCACGCAATGACTATGCGCCGGCCCAAAGGGACGATGATGACAACCGGTCCGGCGGTTGGGTCTCCGATCTGCTGCGCCGTGCCTCCCAGTCTGATGACGGCTTCCCTCAGCCCGGTGATGCAGCCGCACTTGCGCCACTGTCCAAGGAAATCGTCCGTGGCATTGATGGACAAAATCAGGAACAGGCATGGGAAAGCTATCGCCGCGGAGAAGGTGGCAGCTTTACCCGCCGTCTCTACACCCTGAAAGGTCAGCAGATCTTCGAAGATGTACGGATGCGGTATCAGCGGGACAATGACTTCCGCACCACCGTCAACCGCTATGTCGCCGATTATGAGCGCATCCTTGACGATATTTCCCGCAAGGATCGTGATGGTTCAAACACCATGAACTATCTCACCTCGGAAACCGGCAAGGTCTATACCATGTTGGCCCATGCCAGCGGACGTCTCGGTTAAGCGAGACACTTAAACAATAAAAAAGGGTGCCATCCGGCACCCTTTTTTATTGGCTTTTTCATCGCTCACTAAGAGGTCTTAGCAAGGAACAACACAGGCTCCTCAACACTCTGAGATCAGCTGAATTCTGCCACCCGGTCACGAAGATCAGCGATGCTGCCTTCCAGCGCATCAAGATCATCTTCACC
Organism: uncultured Cohaesibacter sp.; assembly: GCA_963676965.2. Lineage (GTDB taxonomy): Bacteria > Pseudomonadota > Alphaproteobacteria > Rhizobiales > Cohaesibacteraceae > Cohaesibacter. The sequence continues at coordinate 84,083 of CAXXSO010000075.1, read as the reverse complement.
TTCCGGAGCAGCAGCAAAGATATCCGCTTCAACATTGTCGATGGTCACGCCAGCAAACACATCTGCCTGTACGACAGGAGAAACCGGCTCTTTGCCATCATCATTGTCCATATCAGCAGACGCAAAGACATCAGCGGCGCCTTCGTCACAGTCAACTACCGGTGACGGGGCAGCTTCTAACGCAACGTCATTGTTGTTGCTTTCCGCCTTGGCGTCCGCCCAGTCAAGATCCTCCATGTCCAGAACATCCGAACCTGAAGCATCACTGGCTTCAACTGGCTCAAAGTCGGTATTTGCCATCAGAGCATCAATATCATCCTGCCCGGCTTCGGCAGGCAAACCTTCAGTTTCCGGTTGGGCAACGTCCTCAACGGGATCGGTCGGCGCCGCATCAAACATCGCGTCGATGTCATCCTGGTCGGATTCTTCCGGTTCAGCGTCAAACATGGCATCGATGTCGTCCTGACCAGCCTCACTTGGGGCTGCATCAAACATCGCATCAATATCGCTCTGGTCCGCTTCGACAGGTGCCGCATCGAACAGGGCGTCTACATCATTTTGATCCGCCTCTTCATGGGCAATATCATTGTCAAGCAACAGATCGACATCGCTCTGTTCGACCCCTTCCCCGACAAATTGCGGACCATTCAACAAATGGGCATCCGGGCGCTTATCATGCGAACGGGCATGATTGACATCCACTTCAACCGATTGGGATTCAAACCCCCAAATATCGATCATCGAGTTGATGCGGCTTTCCACATAGCGCATCGCATCTACAATTTTCTTGATCCGCTGACCGGTCAGATCCTGGAAAGAGCAAGACATGTAAATGTTGGTTGCTTCCATATCCAGTTCGTTGCACTTGTCTTCATCAGCACCCATTTCCCGAAGGGTCCAGGCATATTCCTGAATTTTTTCCGCGGCACCAAGGATTTCCCCCGTTGCGGATTCGGTCTGGGACACAATGGCGTCGAGTTCCAGCGACGCGCGCTCGAACCGTTCCGACCCATCGTTATTTTCATGCTTGATCTGGGCGATTTCTATCTTGGTCCGTTCAATGGCAGCAGCCATGTCGGTCAGGTCCATCTTGACCCGATCCATGACGGTTGCCGGTGCCCGCTCGCGGACAACGGTTTTTTCCAGTTTATCTATCGCCGCCAATAGAGTATCTGTATCGGAGTTTCGGTTTCTGCGTGCATATTCAGACAGAAACCACCGTCCTCTGGCGGTTTCCATCACGGCAGCTTCGATGGCCAGATAGTCTTCTTGTCTAAGGGGCGTCGGAGGCATAGCGTTGCTCATCATTCAGACCGGGTCCCTATCCTGCATGGCGCGAATCAGTGCCAAAATACATAGTTATTCCCAACTTATGCTACAGCCGAAATCTTAACGGTTGTTTACTCTATCCAAGGCCATTTCTTATGTATTCTGCCCCTCCTCCCCACTATCCATTGCGCATGTCGCTTTTTTTCGGGGCATTCTTTTTTCCCTTCGGCATTTACATCCCCTTCGCAGGAATATGGCTAAAGAGCCTGGGCCATAGCCCGGAATCAATCGGCATCGTATTGATGGTGCCGCTGATTGCCCGCGTCTTTTTCACGCCGGTCATGGCGACAATGGCTGACAAAATTGGTGATCGGCGTCTTACCTTACGGATCTACTGCACCATCTATGCCTTGACCTTTGCCTTCATCACCGTGAATGACAGTCTTGGATGGATTTTGGCGGTGATGGCCATCTCTCATATGACACAGGGTGCCATTGTCCCCATTGCGGACTCGCTCGCCATGGCAGGCACCCGCCGTTATGACCTCGATTACGGCCGCATGCGTCGTTGGGGCTCGCTGGCATTTGTTGCAGCCAATCTGTCGGGAGGATTTTTCCTTGACCTGATGGGTGCCAACCAGATCATTTGGTTGATGATCGGCGGCAATCTCTTGCAGATCGTCTTTTCCATGACCCTGCCAAAAGATCCACGCCTGATCGACAATCAGCGCATGAGCAAGGGAGCCAAGCTGGACTGGTCTCAACTCAGCCAGTTCGCGCAAGGCGGCTTCTGGATCGTTCTGGCCAGCATCGGCCTCATTCAGGCCTCCCACGCCCTGCTTTATACATTCGGCACAATCTACTGGGAACAGCGCGGCGTTGCAGCCAGCATGACTGGCATTTTCTGGTCCGTCTCCGTCTTCGGCGAAGTGCTTGTCTTCAGCTTCTCCAAACGCATCTCAGTGCGAGTTGGCTGGAAAACCCTGATCTTCATCAGCGGCTCACTGGCCACCTTGCGCTGGGCGCTGATGCCTCTCGATATGCCCGAGACAGGCTATTTGCTGCTGCAAATGCTTCATGCTGGCAGCTTTGCCTGCTCCCATCTGGGCACCATGTTCTTCATCGCAGCAATGGTTGACGATGAATTGTCTGGCACGGCACAGGGCCTCTATACCATGCTCACGGGGCTCTTGACGGCGATCGCCACCTATGCTTCGGGAATTTTCTATGGTGATCTGGGCGGCAATGCCTTCATAATCATGGCAGCTATTTCCCTGACCGCACTGATCCTGCTGGCATTCAGCCATCTCTTCCCCCTCGGCCAGATCAAAAGTCACGGCCCAGATGGCAACCCAGCAGGTCACTGATTCACACAACCAAAATGACACAAACGGGCGCTTTCGCCTTGAAATCCGGGATTAACCCTTGTGCAAAAAGGCCAAATAAGGCCATTTAGGCAAAAGAATGCAGACTGACGTGACGCAAGCCTCAAAACGCAAAGTTGACAATCAGCTGAGCTCCGAGACTGCGGACCCAAGCAAATGACTGGACGATGAACCAATCACACGTGCAAATGACCCAGACGACAACGGCACCAGCACTGACACTGGATCAGGGCCGGAACAGTCTGGTCGTGGACGGCGATTGGACCATTGACACAATCCATGATGCAGATCGGCTGGTGACAGCCTTTCTTAATGACGGGCGTCGCCCCGGCGGGATCGACCTTACCCGCGTTTCCTCTTTTGACACCTCCGGTGCTTGGGCGATCATTCGATTGATCCGTAGCTTTGGTCTTGACCATTCCATGGTAGACATGACCAATCCGGACCATCGCACCCTGTTTGAAGCGGTCTGCGAGACCAACCTGCAAAAGCCCGAAATAGCTCCAAAGCCCGGCGCTCTCGTTGAAATTGCGGAGGAAACCGGTCGCGACGTTGTCGAAGTCTATAATGATATCAAGATCCTCGCCCATTTGATGGGCGGTGTGATTTCAAGCCTTCTTGAGAGCATACTCAGCCCGAAAAAGCTGCGCATCACGGCCATTGCCCATCATCTGGAGCAAACGGGCCTCAAGGCGATACCAATTGTCGCCCTGATGTCCTTTCTTGTCGGGGCCATTGTCGCCCAGCAAGGGGCCTTCCAGCTGCGCCAGTTCGGGGCCGAACCCTTCGTCATCGATCTGGTCGGCATCCTTGTCCTGCGCGAGGTCGGCATTTTGCTGACCGCCATTCTGGTCGCAGGTCGGTCTGGCAGCGCCTTCACCGCCGAAATCGGCTCGATGAAAATGCGAGAAGAAGTCGACGCCATGACGGTAATGGGCCTTAACGTCATTCAGGTGCTGATTGCGCCCCGCGTCATTGCTCTGGTCATCGCCCTGCCCCTGCTGGGCATGGTGGCCAATGTCTCTGCACTGATCGGCGGTGGCATGCTGCTCTGGGTTTATTCTGACATCACGCCAGCTGCCTATATCAGTTGGCTGCGCGACGCGGTCGCGGTCAACACCTTCATGGTTGGTGTCATCAAGGCCCCTTTCATGGCCCTGATCATTGCGCTCATTTCCTGCGCCGAAGGGCTGCAGGTCGGCGGCAGCGCTGAATCTCTGGGCACGCGCACCACTGCAGCGGTCGTTAAATCCATCTTCCTGATGGTGCTGATTGACGGCATCTTTGCCATTTTCTTCGCCGCGATTGGCTACTAGGGGGCGGATATGTCAGACACCATCATCAACTCGCCAGAAAGCCTTAGCCCCAAAAAAGAGATGCCACTTCTCTCCGTGCGCGGCCTGACTGTTGGTTTTGGCGAGCGCACCATCATCGAAAATCTTGACCTTGATGTCATGCACGGGGAAATTCTCGGCATTGTCGGGGCGTCCGGCACCGGCAAATCCGTCCTGCTGCGCAGCCTCCTTGGCTTGATCCCAAAACGCGCAGGCTCCTTCATCATATTTGGCAACGATATCGAAACAGTGTCTCGCGCCGAGCAAAAACGCATCGAACGCAAGGTCGGCGTTCTGTTCCAGCATGGTGCGCTTTTCTCGTCCCTTACGGTGATGCAGAATATTCAGGTGCCGATGCGCGAATATTTTTCCCTGCCCCAACGGCTGATGGATGAACTGGCCATTTCCAAGATCGAACTGGTTGGCCTCCCCCCCGATGCGGCCCACAAATACCCATCCGAGCTATCTGGCGGCATGATCAAGCGCGCCGCCATGGCCCGCGCGCTAGCCCTCGATCCGGAAATCGTGCTGCTCGACGAGCCGACCTCTGGCCTCGATCCGATCAGCGCGGAAGAATTCGACGATCTGATTTCAACCTTGAGAACAACTTTGGGGCTGACCGTTTTTATGGTAACCCATGATTTGGACAGCCTGAACAATGCCTGTGACCGGATTGCCGTTCTGGCGGAACGCCGGGTTCTCGTTTCAGGTACCATCGAACAAATGCGCCAAAACGACCATCCTTGGGTGAAGCAATATTTCACCGGTAAACGCGCCTTACGCCAAGGGAACAGGAGCTGACAAGTGGAAACCAAAGCCAATTTTGTTGCAATCGGCCTGTTCACGCTGATCCTCACCGCCGTCGGCTTCGGCTTCGTCTACTGGATTGCCCGTTATGATGACGTCCGCCCGACGCGCGAATTGATTGTGCGCTTCGAAGGCTCCGTTGCAGGTCTGTATAAGGGCGGGCAGGTCCAGTTCAACGGCATCAAGGTCGGTGAAGTGTCACGCCTTAATTATGACCCCAAAAATCCCCGCTTCGTCAAAGCACGTCTGACGGTCTTCTCTGACATTCCGCTGAAAAAAGACAGCCGGGTCGAACTGGCCTACAAGGGGCTGACAGGGGTTGGCAATGTCGAGATCACCGGTGGCGACCCGAAGCTCCCGGATCTGTTGGATGAGGCGGATGTACCAGAGCTGACCGCCCAAAATTCCGCCTTGCAGGATCTGATGACCGGCGCCCGCCGCATCATGTCCCGCGTCGACAATGTGCTGGGGAAGGTTGAAAAGCTGGTCGATACCAATGAAGCCAGCATTTCGAACTCGATCGCCAATGTCGAAACCTTTACCGATGCGTTGAAAAACAATTCCGGAAATATTAACACCTTCCTGGCCGACGCCTCCAGCGCAGCCAAGGGTTTGACCTCTCTTTCCGCCAAACTGGAAACACTCAGCACCAAGGCCGAGAGCCTGATTGGCGCGGTTGATCCTCAAAGTGTCAAGAACAGCGTCTCCAACGTCGAGAAATTCAGTGAAAACCTCGCCAGCGCCTCTAACAAGTTTGATACGGTCGTCGAGGACGCCTCACAGGCGGCCAAAGGCATCAATGACTTCTCGGTGAGCCTTGGCACCTCTTTGAACAAGGTCGACACCCTGATCGCCAGCGTCAACCCTGAAGCGGTGCGCGGTGCTGTCACCTCGCTGACCAGCTTTGCCAAATCCCTTGATGACAATTCCGACGACATCGCCAGTATCATCAATGAAGCCAAGGCTGCGGCAGGCAACATCAACAAATTCTCCCAGACCATGTCGTCCCGCACCGAGGATTTCAACCAGATCATCACCGATGCCAAGGACATTGCCTCCCGCCTTAATGAAGCATCCAAGCGCGTTGACAAGATCATGGGCAAGGTGGATGGCATCCTTTCAAACGAGGAAGGTGGCAAAGGTCTGATCGAGGAAGTCACCTTGGCAGCCCGCTCCATTCGCAAGGTCTCGGAACGCTTCGAAGCCCGCGCAGCAGAAATCTCCAATGGCCTTGCCCGCTTCTCCGGCAAGGGTTTAAGGGATGTTGAAGGAATGGTCTCAGAAGCCCGCAACACACTCAGACGCCTTGAGAGCGCGGTGGGCAAACTCGAAGACAATCCATCAAGCCTGATCTTTGGCGGCAACAAGGTGAAGACCTACAATCGACGTCACTAAGGCCTCCGCGGTAGTGATTACGAAAAAATCCCCATCTGCGGGTCAGAATGTTCGAGATTGCGCGCTCTGATTTGTGACAATTTGGCACAAAGAAGCCAAAAAACTGCGCACAGAGCCAAAAACTGGTTGGCATGGTCAGCCACTCGATTAGAGTAAGGCCAAATCATTTGATTTGGGAATTGGGGTTCGAATTTGTTGCTGGTAAGGACTGTGAAGCGGTTTCTCGCGCTCAGTGGTATGTGTCTTGCACTTGCTGCCTGCTCTGTTCTGGGCGGCAAGCAACTGACCACCTACGACCTCAGCGCCCCCAGCACATTTGATGACATTTCCGGACGCAGCAACGCCCAGATTCTGGTAGCGACCCCAACGGCCTTGAAATCCCTTGACAGCGAAATGATCGTTGTGCGCCCCAATGCCGCTGAAATCACCTATTTCGGCGATGCCCAGTGGAGCGATCGTCTGACCCGTGTGGTGCAGGAAAAGCTGATCCAGACTTTCGAGAATTCCGGTCGCATCCGGTCCATTGCCAAGCCCGGTGACGGTGTTGTGGTGGATTACAAGATCGTCACCACCATCCGTGCCTTCGAGCTGGTTGATGACAATGGCGCCAAGGCCCGGGTCGCCTTGTCGGTCAAAATCATCAATGACCGCAGTGGCCGTGTCCGCGCCAGCCGTCAATTCAGTGCGACCGCACCGGCCAATCTGTCAAGCTCCGCCAAAGGCGTTGCCGGCATCGACGCCGCCTCTCAGGCCGTCCTCAAAGATGTTCTGGCTTGGGTCGTTCGCGTCATCTAAGGCGCATAATCGCCCCAACACACAAAACGCCTTATCCAATCAAGTTTCCAAAGAACTGCACAGGCACTGCTTAGTCGTTTCCGGCCGTGTGCAAAGCGTGTCCGCACGAATGAGGGCCTGCGCGAAAGCGGCCTAGCCCTTGGCTTCATCCAGAAAGCGGTTGAAGATTTCGGCAAATTCCAGATCACTGCGAAAGGGAGGCACAGCCCCCTCATCCCCCTGTTGGCGGCGTGGCGCTTGGCTGACCGCGCTCAGCAACTCCTGCTCCTTAGAAAAAGAGGCTCCGCCAAACTCCTCTGCAATCATCCGGGCATTGTCCAGTTCGTGCGGCATCGTCCCGGCATTGACTTCCAGAATGGTTCGCACCCCCTTGACCACCGCTTCAAAGGCCGAGCCCGGCCCCGGCTTGCCAATCATGACATCGGACAGTTCCATTAACAGGCCAATATTACGCACAAAGCCAAAGACCCTTTTTCCGTAACGCGTCTTAATCCCCGACAGATCCCGCTGCAAAGCTTTGTTATGACCGCAAACGAACATCACATTCAGTGGCTCTGAGAGTTGTTCAAGAGCTCGGGCAATCCTGATCATTTTCGGAGACCCATTGCCACCGTAAAAAACCAGAATCGTCTTCGCAACCGGATCAAAACCCAATCGCCGCTTCAAAGCCACCGCATGATCCGGCGTTCGGCGGAAAAAGGCGTGTCGCAAAACCGGTCCACTGATCCGCGTTACAGTTCTGATCGCCTGTCCATTGCCCCCCGCTTTGCCCTGCTGGTATCCCCGGTTGGAGAAGGTCACCAGATGGGTCGCAGCAGCCGGAATCCAACTGTTGCGATAGGTTTCGGAATGATCCGTTACCACCATCATGCTCGGCAATCCGGCCCGCTCTGCTTGCTCGATCACATCAATGCCGATGAAAGGCAATACGCAGATCACCAGATCCGGCTTGGCCTTAGCATAAAAGCGCTGAAACAACCGGCTGATCGCCTTGCCGCGGATGGCGCGAAACATCAAGGGCAACCAGGACAGAACCCGCCAAACAAATTGCGGCAGGCGTGAATGCTTCAAGAGGAAGTTATAGTGCGCCTCGCTGTGAGCGGCGACAATCTGTTCAAACCAACCCCCATGGGACAGCACATCCCTGTAAGGATTAACAAAGACCAGTTCCACGTCGCGATCCTTGGGCAAATATTCCAGAATGGCATTCGCCGTCGCGCGATGCCCTGCCCCGGCATCAATCACGAACAGACAAACTTTGATGGCATGTTCGCGTTTGAACAATGAGGCTCTCTCGGCCCCGACACCTGCGCTCATAGAGGTCCTCGATTGCGTCATGAAGAGATGGTTGCGGCCCGATTCAGCGGCGCCAGATTTTGGAGGAACTGATCAAGGCTCTTGTCCCATGTCCGCTCGAGCGCAAAGGCGCGGCAACCAGACTTGTCGATCTTAAGAGCAGTAAGGCAGGCCTGCTGCAAATCCTCATCGAGGACCCCAACCCCACTATCCTCAAGCAGATCAAGAGGACCGGTCACCGGGAAAGCCGCCACAGGAACGCCACAGGCCAGCGCTTCTTGCTGGGTGTTGCCAAATGTGTCGGTCTTGCTGGGAAAAACAAACACGTCAGCCGCCGCCAGGTGACGGGCCAAGTCCTTGCCAACCTTCTCACCCAGAAAATGCGCGTCGGGATATTTCTTTTCCAAATGAGCCTTGTCCGGCCCTTTGCCGATCACAACCTTGCTGCCCGGCAAATCAAGTGACAGGAATGCATCGAGATTCTTCTCAATCGCCACCCGTCCCATATTCATGAAAATTGGCCTTGGCAGATCCAGTTTCGCCGGTTCGTCCGGGGTGAAGAGTTGGGTATCGACCCCGCGTCCCCAGCGCACCAGATTGCGAAACCCGCGCCCTTGCAATTCAGCCTCAAGTGACTTGGTGGCGACCATCACCCGCTCTGCGCGATTGTGAAAGCGCCTGAGCACCGCATAACTCCAGGAAACCGGTATATAAAAGCGCTTGGCGACATATTCGGGGAATTTGGTGGTGTAGCTGGTGGTAAAGGGAAATCCCTGCTCAAGGCAGACAGAGCGGGCAGAAAAACCGATGCTACCTTCGGTCGCGATATGGATCATGTCTGGCTTGAAGGCAGCAATTCTGTCTCGAATGATCTGCTTGCTCGGCAAGGCAAGCGGGATTTCCGGGTAGCTCGGCAAAGGGATCGTCCTGAAATCGGCCGGACTGATAAAATCGAACAGATAACCCCGTTCGGCGGCCAGCGCACTCATTGTGCTAAGGGTGCGCACGACCCCATTGACCTGCGGGTGCCATGCATCGGTAGCAACGAGAATTTTCATCGAGAAGACCTGTCCGGGTTCGCTTGGCAAGCATGCCGGAATGTCAGGCAATTGCCTGAGAGGGATGTGGCGCGACAGAGACCGGTTCAACACCGGATGCCTCGCCCCAGCGGATCAGTTCAAACCGTCCATCCTCATGTTCGACAATGGCCGTACAGCTCTCCACCCAGTCACCGGTATTGTAATAGGTGATGCCGAATTTATCGTGCATTTCCGCATGGTGGATGTGACCGCAAAGGACCCCGTCAACGTCGAACTTCTTGGCTTCCTGACAGAGGGTCTCTTCGAATGTACCGATGAAATTGACCGCATTCTTCACTTTCATCTTCGCCCAGGCCGACAAGGACCAATAGCGAAAACCCAACTTGCGGCGCACAAGATTGAAGATTGTATTGACGGCGAGCGCAAAGCTGTAAGCCCAGTCGCCGAAATGGGCGAGCCATTTGGCATGGCGCACCACCATGTCATATTGGTCCCCATGGATGACCAGTAGGCGTTTGCCATCGGCAGTCTGGTGAATGTCATGTTCAAGCACTTCAACACCACCGAAATGCGCACCATAATAGTTGCGCAGGAATTCGTCGTGATTGCCGGGCACATAGACTATGCGCGCCCCTTTGCGGGCCTTGCGCAGCAGCTTTTGCACCACGTCATTGTGATCCTGAGGCCAATACCAGCGGCTTTGCAGGCGCCATCCATCAACGATGTCACCGACCAGATAAATGGTATCCGCGTCGTGATATTTGAGAAAGTCCAGCAGCATGTCTGCCTGACAGCCGCGGGTGCCCAAATGAACATCGGAAAGGAACATGGTCCGGTGTTTGTGGAGTCCTTCGTAATTCGACTGGTTCATGGGTCAGCTCTGATTCAAGGTCGCGTTTAGCTTTCCGCCACCTTTTAAGAAGGACCTGTCTCACTTTTGTGACAATGACCCAAAAAGCTCCCATCAGCCTGCAGTCATAAACAAAAGGAGGGCCAAAAGACCCTCCTTCCATACTTCTGAACTTGCTTAAAAGCCGTCGATCAATATTTGCGATCAATCGGATCATCACCCGCAAACAGTGGATCCGGTTTCCACTGGTAGCGCATGGCAACACTGATGATGTCTGCAGAGGAATCCGCAGTACCCACGTAAGCGCCCAAGGCGTTGCTGCCACTCACCTTGACATCATCCTTGATGAAGAGATGGCTGTAGCCCAGATCAACGGCGAACTTGTCGCTGACTTTGTAGGACGCGCCAAGGCTCGCCCAGAGGCGATCCGCATCTGGCAGGCGCAGGTTACGATGGTTGTCAGGAATAGGAGATTTCTCCCAGCCAAGACCGCCACGCAGGGTCAGATTTTCGTTATGCTTATATTCGCCACCGATTGAGGCATACCAGCCGTCCTTATACCCGAAATTAAGGGATGTGGAGGTGGCTGCAGACGGACCGTTGATGGCAATCGGGTCTTTCAGAACACTCCAGTTGGTATATTCAAAACCAGCGAGAAGTTTGAATTTCTCGGTAACTTCCTGAGACACACCAACAGTGAAAGCGGAAGGCAAGGTCAAGTCAGCCGTGATCGGCACCCGAAATGACGGACGACCGGTCACTGCCAGATACCGGGTACCCGACAGATTGAATTTGGTTTCATGACGATAGCCAATACCGATAACGGTGCCATCCCAAGGCGTAATCGTCGCACCGACACTCAGAGTAGGCGCCCAGTCGTCACCTTTGAGTTCAGAGGCAAGAACACCGGTCTGACCTGCAGTCATGCGCACGTCCGTATACATGGCACCGACGCCAAGACCGACGCTGAAAGCATCATTGATGCGATAAGCAATATTCAGCTTGGCATCCATCGTGAAGATCCTGGATGTCGCCGCATGGAACGAAGACCCGGATGGATTCTTTGCTTTGGTTGCCATGCCAAAAGGCGCATTGACGCTGAGGCCGACAAACAGGTCTTTGGTGAGCTGAGCACCGGCATAGGAAGCAGGGACGAGTGCATCAAGGCCAACATCTCCCGGATCGGAGGTACCCCAAGTGCCCGAGGTCAAATTCACGTCGGTGCGCGGTATGACGAAGCTGGCAACGCTCTCGGTGTTCATGCCCCCCACCTGAGTAAGGGTTGCCGGGTTCCAGAACATGGCAGACAAGCCACCGCCAGCTGCGATACCGGCAAAGGAAGCCCCTTGACCAATCGCGCTTTGCTCACGCAGGGCGAAACCACCGGCCTGAGCGCTGGTTAGAGATACAGAAGCAAGCGCGCCGACCAGCGCAACAGACGCAACACTACTTCCAAGAAGCTTTTTATACTTTTGCTGAGACACGAATTCCTCCATCACCCTTATGCCTTCTTGTGCCAATTGTGGCATTTTGGTGAAATGTCACACAGGCAAATTCCCCAAATCAAGCCCCTCAATAGGCCCGGCAAGGCGGAATGCGGCAATTTGTCAGGGAAATGGAGATCACGGCTGGACGAAAAACTAACAACTGTTCTTTGACGAACAGGACCATCGATAAATTTGCATCATTTTGATGAAATTAATCATGCACTTAAGAGACACATTAGCGCATGCCGTGTTGCTTGGGTTGTCAGCTTCCCTAAGGATATATCCTTACGTCACTGAAAAGCTTAATTTTTTGCGAAAAATCGGGGATAACTTTGCCAAGCGCCCAATTTCGCCACATCTGTTTCGTCGGAAACCAGCTCTTACCTTTACGTAATTATAGATTCTCGACGGCCATCCGGATTGAGAATTTCGCTCCCGCATTCCACCCGCATCCATTGCCAAACCATAAGAGAGCTACAGAGGCTTGTTGCGATTCTCCGCCTTGCGCGCGACCCCCAGTCGCCTTTCACGCTCGACGACAAACAGGCCGGCTGAAATCACAATGGTGCCACCAATCAGAACCGTATTGGATGGATATTCATCAAACAGCAGAATTCCCATCAGCACGGCCCAGACCATGTTGACATAATCAAATGAGGCGAGCAGCGACGCCTCGGTCAACCGAAAGGCCTGTGTGGTCAGAATCTGTCCCATCCCACCGAACAGCCCCGCACATACGAGCATCAGCATCGTTGTCCAGTCTGGCACCACCCATCCCCAATAAAGAGAAACCAGCGAGAAGGCGGACGCAGTGACAAAGAAATAGAACATGATTGCTGCATTCTTTTCCGTCTTGGTCATCTTGCGCACAAGGATCGCTGCAAAAGCCATGAACACGGTCGAGATTGCCGCCAGCATCGCCCCAAGCATGCCCGCCTCGCCAAGGGGCTCCCCAAACCTTGGATAGAGGATCACCAACACGCCGACAAAGCCAATCCCCACAGCGCTCCAGCGATAGATCCCGACATGCTCCTTCAGCACAATCGCCGCCAGAGCGACAATCATCAGTGGGGTGAGAAAGGAAATCGCTGTGGCTTCGGGTAATGGCAACATACTGACGGCTGTGAACCAGGTGAACATCGCAGTTGCACCGATCAATGATCGACGCACATGCAGCAAGGGATTGGCTGTGCGGATGCAATCGCGCCAGTCCCCTTGCATCACCGCCATGATAATCAGCGGGATCAGAGCAAAGAAGCTTCTGGCAAACACGATTTCCCCGGTTGGCGTCGTTTCAGCCGTATGTTTGACAATGGCGATCATCACCGCAAACAACATCGTTGCCAGAAGCTTTAATCCAATACCGACGAGCGAAGTCATGAAATCATCCTTCCAACAGTCACTTTGCGATCCTGCTGGGCCAACGAGGCTGGGTCTATTTGGTTAGGCGCAATGAAATGCCACATGGTCGTCATTGCCAATGACGCGACAATATGAGGGAAAATACAACCTCTCGCTTTTGCAATCAGAAATCAAGGCAAATATGGCTTACCCCTTTCCTCCCTCGCAGCATCACCCAATAGCGGCATCGTCTCAAACACCCAACTTTTGCTTTTACCTGTCGAACCTGATAATTTGACTTGGTTTCCATCCTTGCGCATAACTGACCAGATCGTTGCAACATGAGCCTCTCACCATGCAGCCACTATCTCGGACAAGAGCCAGCAACGAGTCCAGCGCTTGGCGCGCATCACCCGAACCAATCGGCCTTTCATGCCCCATACGAAAGACATGATCCGGCGCTTCAACGCCAGCTCAGACCCGGTCCGAGCCCTCCTGATGCTGTTCATTTCCATGGCATGCTTCGCCATTTGCGTTGCCATGATCAAGCAATTGGGACAAAGACTGCATGTGGCTGAAATCATAGCCATCCGACAGGTCTTCATGATATTGGCCTTGGTGCCCGCGGTCCGTCAGGCCCGTCTTGATCACTGGATCCTGCGGCGGGTGGATCTGTTGTTGCTGCGCAGCTCGATTGCCTTTTTCTCGATCCTGACCGGCTTCACCGCCATCATTCACCTGCCGCTCGCCACAGCCACCACGCTAAGCTTCAGCCGCACCTTCTTTATCACCGTCTTTGCAGTGCTGATCCTTAAGGAAAGTGTTGGGCCGCGCCGGATTGGTGCACTTCTTATTGGCTTTGTCGGCATTCTGATCATCGCCCGTCCGATGGAACTGATCAATCAAGGCCTGTCAGGCTTTGACATCAACATCCTGCTGGCGGTCATTTCAGCGGCAGGGGTCGGCATCGGTCAGATCATTGTGCGCCTTCAGGCACGAGCCGATGTGCCGGTTCTGATGGTCACCTGGCAGGCGTTTCTGATCGGCTTGGCCATGGCGCCGATCGCCTACTATAATTGGGTCACCCCAACATGGCAGGAATTTGTGATCTTGGCTCTGGTCGGCATTCTCACCAGCTTTGCCCAGTGGACGATGGTCTATGCCTTCAAGATCACCGAAGCCACCTTCCTCGCTCCGTTTGACTATTTCCGGCTGGTGCTCACCACCCTGATTGGTTGGCTGATCTTCAATGAATGGCCAGATTTCTACACTTGGCTGGGTGCCGCCATCATCTTCCTCTCCACCTTCTACATCATGCGCCGAGAAGCCAGCCTGAAGCGAAAACGACCAAAGCCCGTCATCATGAAGTGAGGGATGCGGGTCAGACGTAAAAATCCCGGGCCAGATATACAAAGACCGGGTCCAAAAACAAAAAGACCGGGCATCGCCCGGCTCACATCATCCATCACGCAAAATCTTGGAAAGAAATGCCTCCTCTCAGCCTCCCTAGCATCATTACAAGACTGGCATTCTTTCCCGGCAGTCAACATCTTTCAAGGTAGTCAGGGGGCCATCGCGCCTGTTTTGCAGCATATCGGTCCGAGCGGCTCAACGACAAACCGTCCTCCCACGCGAGGCCACCCCTTTCCATTGCAACTATTGTTGCAATCGCTCAGAAACCTGGTCCAGCAGTGTGAGGCGCGTTTTCTTCAGTTCCTCCAAATGAAAATCGGACGCATGATGTTCTTCATGCTCAATCTTGATAATAGCATCATTCACTTTTGAATATTCAGCTGCAAGCCGCAAGAAATCGTCATCATCGACCAAAAGGGCTTGCAGTTTCTCAAGATCCTCAGGAAACTCCTCCCGAAGCTTGTGCATTTCGTGAAACATTGTCTATTACTCCCTATTGCTGCCCTTTGAGTGTGCGCCCGCCCTATTCGGCGAACTTTGAAGCAGATCAATCCAAGGGTAATTTCGGAAAAACTAAAGTATATATCCAAAGTTGTTTTCGAGTAATGCTGACCAAAAGAGTCTCAAGCCATGCGCCTGCCCGATAGCTTTAAAAAAGCACTGCGAAAACAGAAGAACCCGGCCTTTTCTGGTGCTTTTGACACCATTGAAAGCTGCCCGACCGAGGGCGGAATCTATATTTTGCTGCTACAACTTGACGCCCCCATGCCCATCACCCGCCCACGGACAGCGATGCTGGAGCCGGGTCTCTATGCCTATATAGGCAGCGCTTATGGTCCGGGAGGGCTACGTGCCCGTCTTGGTCGTCATTTGCGACCGGAGAAAAAGCTGCGCTGGCATATTGATCAGGTCTCAACCAACGCGAGGGACAAATTTGCCTATGGTTGGACGGATGGCAAGGAATGCGACCTGAGGGCCTCTCTGGATGCAAATTGTCCCGTCACCTATCCGCTGGCGGGCTTTGGCAGCTCGGATTGCCGCATCTGCCCGTCCCATCTGCTCCAGATCCTTGCGTGAAGATCCTTGCCTGATCGAACCTAGACCCGCTCTAGCGGCTTGTGGGGCTCGGCAGGCAGAATGACCCCGATCCGATCACCGGGCTTGACCAGACCGCCTTTGCGCACGATGCCCATGACACCGGACTTGCGGATCAAGCGACCATCCTCGCCCTTCACAAGCACCGCTGAGAGCAAACCCGGCTGCCAGTTTTCAATTTGCTGACAGGGATTGCGCAAGCCGGTCAGCTCCACCTCGGCCTCATCACCAATGGTGATGAGCGTTCCCGTAGGAAGTGCCAACAGATCAATGCCGGACGTGGTGATATTCTCCCCCAAATCCCCTTGCGTTACGGTGAAGCCCTGCTCGGCAACCTCATCAAACAATTCTTTATGAATCAGATGCACCTGACGCAGATTGGGTTGAGTCGGATCAATCCGCACCCGCGAGCGATGCTTCACCGTCTCGCCCATATGGGCATCCCCTTCAACACCCAGTCCAGCCAAGAGACGGATCTGTTCTTTTTGATCCTTTGAAAAACCATGATGATCGCTGGCACAAACAGCAAAGACAGTTCCACTGGATTGGGTCATTGGGCATATCTCCATCAAGCATTCATGGGGGGAAATAGAAAGGGCGGGTTGTTACCCGCCCTTTGTTACATAAGATATGACCGGGATCAATCCACGCTCGTTTGCGCGTTCTGGATCTGCTTTTCCCGGCGGGTCATCAGCTTGTTCAAGGCGGAAACATAGGCCTTGGCAGACGCGACCATCGTATCCGTATCCGCCGAACGACCGGTGACAGTGGTGCCCTTCTCGCTCAGACGGCAGGACACTTCAGCCTGCGCATCGGTGCCTGCAGTTACCGCGCTCACCTGATAGAGCTGCAAACGGGCCTCATGGGTGATCATCTGCTTGATGGCATTGAAGATCGCATCCACCGGACCATCGCCCGTTGCTTCCTTGGTCACATGGGTGCCGTCCAAATCCAGCGTCACGATTGCCTTCTGGACGCCACCGGTACCGGCAATCACGGTCATTCCGATCACCTTGATCTTCTCGGATGCACCAGCAACCTCGGTATCAACCAGAGCTTCGATATCCTCATCGAAGATATGTTTTTTCTTGTCGGCCAGATCCTTGAAGCGGTTGAAGGCATCCTGCAAGGCATTTTCGCCCAACTCATAGCCCAATTCTTCCAGTTTCTTCTTGAAGGCATGGCGACCGGAATGCTTGCCCATCACCAGATCAGTGCCAACAACGCCCACATCTTCCGGCTTCATGATTTCGTAGGTTTCGGCATTCTTCAGCATGCCATCCTGATGGATGCCGGATTCATGGGCAAAGGCATTCTTGCCAACAATCGCCTTGTTATACTGGACCGGGAAGGCCGAGACAGCGGAAACCAGCTTGGAGGCACGGGTCAGGAACTTTGGATTGATATTGTTGGCATAGGGATATTCATCATTGCGGGTGCGGATCGCCATGACGATCTCTTCCAACGCGGCATTACCGGCTCGTTCGCCCAAGCCATTGATCGTGCACTCAATCTGACGCGCCCCACCCTTGACCGCAGCCAGCGAGTTTGCGACCGCCATCCCCAGATCATTATGGTTATGGGTCGAGAAAACCGCCTTGTCGGAATTTGGCACCGTCTCGATCACTCGTGAGAAGAGCGAGCGGATTTCGTCCGGTGTGGTATAGCCAACCGTATCGGGGATATTGATGGTCGTGGCACCCGCATTGATCGCGGCTTCCACACAACGGCACATGAATTCAAACTCGGTTCGGGTGCCATCTTCACAGGACCATTCCACGTCGTCGGTCCAGTTACGGGCGCGGGTGACGGATTCGATCACCTTCTCGTAAACCCGGTCCGGCTCCATCTGCAGCTTGTATTTCATATGCAGCGGGCTAGTGGAAATGAAGGTGTGAATACGGCCCCGCTGGGCATGTTTGATGGCTTCACCCGCCCGGTCAATATCCTTGGCGCCAGCACGCGCCAAGCCGCAAACCACGGAATTTTTCACCACTTTGGCAATCTCGGACACGGCCTCGAAATCGCCATTTGACGCGATTGGAAAACCGGCCTCGATCACATCGACACCCATCTCGTCGAGGATGCGCGCCACCTGCAACTTTTCTTCCAGCGTCATGGAGGCGCCGGGAGATTGTTCGCCATCGCGCAAGGTGGTGTCAAAAATGATAATATTGTCAGTCATCGAATTCGTCCTGATTTGGCCGCCCCAGTGGAAATACAGATCTGAAAACTGGTCACGCGGCGAGAAAGTATCTTGCTGCTTGATAAGTCATCCCCTGAAGATCCGCCGCCGACCGTTTCGGCGCCTGTCGATGTTCAGGGGCAGATTAGGAGGAGACCGGACTCTAGACGCGCGAAAGTGCTGGGAGCCTGCAGCTCAACCAAGGCAGTCTGACCAATTTTGCTCTTTGGAGCGGTCATAAAGTCTCTCGCGATCAATTCGCCCCGCAATGGGGCCATTCATAGTCTGATGTAAACCTTCTAGCCGAACAATAACAACATCACAAGCCACAAATTTGAAATATTCCAATAGAAAATGCCGTTGTGCATGGTCTGAGGCCTCACCCACGCAAAAAATTACCTTCGTGAACACGGCAGTCGTTCTGGTCTGCATGATTTCCCTTGCCACCGTTACCTGGGTCATCATCCCGACATTTGAAAATCACAATATGATCGACCTTGCCGGATCCGTGACAGGGGAAACGGCCACGGTCTTCGCAAGGGACGATGAAAACGGCGATTTCTGGCGCAAGACCACCAACATCCAGAAAGACAATGGCAAGCGCGCCGAGAGCGGGTTTAAATCTAAACCGGTCACCGGTTTAGATTTAAACCCCATTTCTCAGTATGCTGTTGCATCTCGTAAACGGGTGTTCCCGAGAATTGCTCTAGCCTTGTTTCAGCTTGGCCAGATAGGCCTTGGTCGCCGATGGAATGGTCCAGAGCGAAGCGCGCCCCGCATCAACACCCTCGGCCGCTTTGGTCATCGATGCCTGCGCCAGCGCAATGTGGGTGTAGGACGGATTGGCAGCAGCGAAACGGATAATGGCCTGTCTCAGGCCCTCCAGATAGCGAGCCATATCGCCTGCCAGAAAGTGATCCCACACGTCAGGAACCAACGTCACATCCATGGGAATGCTCTCTGCCTTCATCGCGCTTTGTCGCGCCTTGAACAGCTCGCTTGTCGGCCCAACGCTCGTCGGGGCAACCACCAGAACCGCAACTGACGCCCCTTTTGGCAAAGCGATCGCATCGGTAAACACGGCATCCGCCAGCACCTGATCGGTGCGCAGAACCGGCAGCCCCCGGCCCTGCATCTTGTCAGCAACGGCCCCAATGCTCGAACAGGTCAGAAACACCAGATCGGCCTTGGACAATCCCTCATCCAGCGCCGCCTCGACATCACCTTCAAGCGCGGCATTGACACCGCCCTCTTGTGTCGCACGCGCCAGCAGGTCAGACCGCACCTGATGCCGGGAGGCATCAAACCCCGCAGCGACCGCAGCCGCATCAAAGGGCGCAATATTGCTGTTCACGGTATGCAGAAAAGCCAATCTCTCAACCATCAAATTCCATCTCCATAGCAACGATCAGACATAAAGCTCGCCTGACGCAATCCGCACGGCCTTGCCACCAATCCGCGCGGCTTTGGCGGTTTCGCCTTCAATATCCAGTTCCAGATGGATGATGGATGGCCGCCCCAGTTCGAAGCCCTGCTCGATCACATAGGAATTGGTGCCCTTAACGGGTCGATCAAATTTCTGAATCACGCCGGAGAAAGCAGCAACCGCCGATCCTGTAGCCGGATCCTCGGCAATCCCCATGCCCGGCGCAAACATCCGGCTATGGAAGTTTGATGTATGCTTCACCGTCTCGCGACTATAGACAAACGCGTCATTATGGTCATGGGACCCGAAGGCCGTGCTCCAGCTTGGCATGACAGGGCGAGCTCTTTGAACCGCAGCAAGATTCTTCAACGGCACCATCGCAAAGGGAACGCCGGCGGAATAGACGGTCGGCACGTGATTTTCAAAACCGATATCCTCGATATGCAACCCAAGAGCGGCCGCAATCTCATCCTTCGAGCCAAGAGACATGGCCACCGGTTCAGCCAGTTTCGGCAATTCAAACACAGCCTCCCCACATCCATCCTGTACGATCTTGACCATACACCGGACCAGTCCGATCTTTTCCTCAAGCACCACCATGCAATCCATGTCGTCCGTCACGTCAGAATATCGGTCCATGCCCAACAGCACCGCTGTGCCCACCGTTGGATGGCCCGCAAAGGGAAGTTCCAGACCGGGTGTGAAAATCCGCACCGATGCATTATGGGCCGGGTTGTTCGGCGCACAGACAAAGACCGTCTCGGAGAGATTGAACTCCTTGGCAATCTTCAACATTTGCTCGTCCGACAGACCTTCGCTGTCCAGAACCACCGCCAGCGGATTACCCGCCAAAGCCTTATCGGTAAAAACATCAAGGATAGAATAGCGTCTTGCGGATTTGGACATCAAAGGACCCTGCAATCATGGAAATGGAGAATTGCCAACATAGGCGTAAATGCGCTCACTCACCAGTGCTTGGCTCTATGCGCGACATATTTCAGACAAATCAAAGCAAGCAAGTCTGAATCAAGTCTTAACAGCGTTCAAATGAAAAATCCCGGCCACAAGGACCGGGATTTTTCAACGTGTGCAGCAGAAAAAACTAGTTCTTGTCTTTGTCGACCATGGCTTTTTCTTTGATCCAAGGCATCATCTTACGCAGCTTGGCGCCAACTTCCTCAACCTGATGGGCATCGTTGCGCGCACGCACGGCCTTGAAGGAGGTCTGGTTGACCTTGTTTTCAAGCATCCAGTTGCGCACGAAGGTGCCGTCCTGAATGTCGGTCAGAACTTTCTTCATCTCTGCCTTGGTGTCCTGAGTGATGACCCGTGGACCGGTGACATATTCACCATATTCAGCGGTATTGGAGATGGAGTAGTTCATGTTCGCGATGCCGCCTTCATAGATCAGGTCAACAATCAGCTTCATTTCGTGAACGCATTCGAAATAGGCCATTTCCGGAGCATAACCAGCTTCAACAAGCGTTTCAAAACCGGCGCGCATCAGCTCGACGGCACCGCCGCACAGAACAGCCTGTTCGCCGAAGAGGTCGGTCTCGCACTCTTCCTTGAAGGAAGTTTCGATGACGCCAGCACGGCCACCGCCATTGGCGGATGCATAGGACAGGGCCAGATCATGGGCATTGCCGGTTGCATTCTGGGCAATGGCGATCAGGGTTGGCACGCCAGCACCACGCAGATATTCACCACGAACGGTATGACCAGGGCCCTTTGGAGCCACCATGGCAACGTCGATGTCAGCGCGTGGCTCGATCAGGTTGAAGTGAACATTCAGACCATGAGCGAACAGCAGCAGAGCGCCTTCTTTCATGTTGTTATGCATGTCGGCATAATAGATGTCAGCCTGCAGCTCATCTGGCGTCAGCATCATGACAACGTCAGCCCATGCGGAAGCCTCGGCAACAGTCATGCATTTCAGACCTTCTGCTTCGGCTTTCTTGCGGGAAGAAGAATCCTCACGCAGAGCGATGGCGAGATTGGCAACGCCGGAATCACGCAGGTTCAGAGCGTGAGCATGGCCCTGAGAGCCGTAACCAACGATGGCAACATTCTTGCCTTTGATCAGATTGATGTCCGCATCGCGATCATAATATACGCGCATTATATTTTCCTTTTCCCTCGCTGTCGGCTACGAATGTTTCCCGAACAGCCATTGAATTGGTCGAAACAGAAAGATTTGAACCACGGCCTAAAATAAGTGATAGCCCGCGTCAAGCCCAAACCATACGAGACGGCACCGAAAGGTGTCGCAAATTCATTCCCTGCGGCCCGGCAATCACCCATAGCCACAGACCAGAGAGCCTAAAGCTCCCCCATAGAGGCCTGAAAGCGCCGCACGCTTTCGGCAAATCCGTAAATCAGCGCATCCGCCACAAAGCCATGGCCGATAGAGACTTCCTCGATATAAGGCACCCGCTCGATCAAAGCCGGCAGATTCTCCGGCGTCAGATCGTGCCCGGCATTGACCGCCAACCCGGCGTCACGCGCCGCTTCTGCCGTCGCCACCAATGCATCAAGACAGGCCTTTTCCGCCACCGGATCGTCATAACAAGCCCCATAAGGGCCAGTATAGATTTCGATCCGATCCGCCCCGACCGCAGCCGCCTTGGCTGGCTGGGAGGCAATGGGGTCGACAAACAACGACACCCGCATTCCAGCTTGTTTCATCCGCCCGACACTTGCACGCAGCAAGGCATCATTGGCTTCAAAATCCCAACCATGGTCCGAGGTCGTCTGCGCCGGATCATCGGGCACGAAGAGCACCTGATTGGACTGGGCTTCCTCGCACAGAGCGAGAAAGCGTTCGTCCGGATACCCTTCAAGGCAAAGCTCCTTGCCCGGAAAGTCGCCTCTGATCATCTCTGCCAGATCCCGCACATCCTGTCGGCGAATATGGCGTTCATCAGGGCGTGGATGCACCGTGATGCCCTTGGCTCCCGCCTCCAGCGCCAACCGGGACAAGCCCGTTACACTTGGCCATGGCAGGTCGCGTCGGTTGCGCAGCATGGCAACCGCATTCACATTGACACTCAATCGCGTTTTCATTGGCATTCATTCCATGATCAAAGCTTCAACGGCGACCCGGATCAGGTCTTGTCCCGACCGCGCCGCAGAGCAATCACCCCGGTCCGGCACACCTCGACAAGTCCGAGCGGTTCCATGATGGTGATGAATTGCTCAATCTTCTGTGTCCGTCCGGTCAGCTCAAAGACGAAATGCTCCTGCGTTGCATCAATCACCGAAGCGCGGAAGGCATCTGCCAGACGCAGAGCTTCCACCCGCTGCTCGCCAAGGCCGGTCACTTTGACCAGAGCCAGTTCACGCTCCAGCGGCTTGATCTCACTCAGAGACAGATCAGCCACCTCATGAACCGGAATGAGCCGTCCCAGCTGGGAGCGGATCTGTTGCAGAACCGGAGGCGTTGCGGTGGTAACGATGGTAATACGGGAGATATGCTCCTCGTGCGAGGTTTCCGAAACAGTCAACGAGTCAATGTTATAGCCCCGTCCGGAGAAAAGGCCAATAACGCGGGCTAGTACGCCGGGCTCGTTATCAACGAGCACCGACAAAGTGTGCGTTTCTTCCACAGTCGAGACTTCTTCGATGAAATAGGCAGATCCCTGTTGCATCTTGCCGTTCCTTCTTTTGAATTCAAAATGTCGGTGATACAGCGATCAGACCAGCTTCTTGCCGGCGTCTCCGATTGCGGTTGCGATTTTTTCTGCATCCTCTGCTTCTTCAGACAGCAACATGTCGTTGTGTGCCCGACCCGACGGAATCATCGGGAAGCAGTTGGCAAGCTTGGCCACACGGCAATCAAACAGAACCGGACCGTCATGGGCGATCATTTCGTCAATCGCCGCATCCAGATCATCGGGATGATCACACATGATGCCATGGGCACCATAGGCCTCTGCCAGCTTGACGAAATCAGGCATCGCCTCGACATAGGAATTAGACATCCGGTTGCCATGCAACAGCTGCTGCCACTGGCGCACCATGCCCATATATTCGTTGTTGAGGATCATCACCTTGACCGGCAGGTTATACTGCACGCAGCAGGACAATTCCTGAATGGTCATCTGGATCGAAGCATCACCGGCAATGTCAATCACCAGGCTGTCGCGATGCGCGGTTTGCACACCCATCGCAGCCGGGAAGCCATAGCCCATAGTGCCCAGACCGCCCGAAGTCATCCAGCGGTGCGGCTCTTCAAACCCGAGGAACTGCGCCGCCCACATCTGATGCTGGCCCACTTCGGTGGTGATATAGGTATCCCTGCCCTTGATTTTCTCATTGAGGCGCTGCAACGCATATTGCGGCATGATCACATCATCATTCGGACGATAGGCGAGGCAATCGCGCTTGCGCCAGATCTTGATCTGTTCCCACCAATCCGCTGTTTCAGACTTGGCAGGCTTCTTGCCGCTGGCACGCCAGATGCGAACCATATCTTCCAGCACATGACCAACATCGCCGACAATCGCCAGATCCACCTGCACGATCTTGTTGATCGAGGATGGGTCAATATCGATATGAATCTTCTTTGAGTTTGGCGAGAAGGCATCCAGACGCCCGGTAATCCGGTCATCAAACCGCGCACCGATACACAACATGACATCACATTCATGCATTGCCATATTGGCTTCATAAGTGCCGTGCATGCCCAACATGCCGAGCCACTCGTCGCCGGATGCCGGATAAGCCCCCAACCCCATCAGCGTCGAGGTGATCGGATAGCCCGTCAGGGAAATCAGCTCACGCAGCATCTGACAGGCTTCGTTGCCCGAATTGATGACGCCACCGCCGGAATAAATGATCGGTTTCTTGGCATTGAGCAGCATGTCGACGGCGCGGCGAACGCTTTCCAGATCGCCCTTGACCTGCGGATGATAGGTCTTGTGGCTGACGTTGGATGGTCCATGATACATGCCTGTCGCAAACTGGACATCCTTAGGAATATCAACAACAACCGGGCCCGGACGGCCAGAGCGCGCGACATAAAAGGCTTCATGCAGAATGCGTGACAGATCCTCAATATGACGCACCAGATAATTATGCTTGGTGCAGGGACGGGTAACGCCGGATGTGTCGCATTCCTGAAACGCGTCACTGCCAATCAGTGCGGTGGGCACCTGCCCGGTGATGCAAACGAGCGGAATGGAATCCATCAGCGCATCGGCCAGCGGGGTCACGGCATTGGTGGCACCCGGACCGGAGGTTACCAATAGCACGCCGACTTTACCGGTGGAGCGGGCATAGCCTTCAGCCGCATGGCCTGCACCCTGCTCGTGGCGCACCAGAATATGCTCAATGTCTTCCTGCTGAAAAATCTCATCATAAATCGGGAGAACCGCTCCCCCGGGATAGCCAAAGATATGGTCAACGCCCTGATCTTTCAGAGCTTGGATAACCATTTCAGCACCAGTCATCTGACGTGTCATTTATCCATTCCTTAAACTGACTTTGGTCCTGCCAAACGCTTTGATGTCGCTTGCTTATGCGTAACAGTCTCGTGTTTCCTGCGGGCAATAAAAAAGGGCCCTGCAAGGCCCCATATGCGCACCACCATTTGCAACGGTTAATCAACCATCGCAGCGGCGCGCCTTCCCACTAGAATCACAAGAATGTTTCGCATAACAAGCTCAGTCTTTTCGTTCGTTTCGCGAGGCACGTTAGTCGCTCCCCACCTTTAGGTCAACCCGCTTTAAACAGGATTCCGAATTATTCAAGCAACTTTCTACACACTTTTCCCGCTTTGGCTTTTCAATTCTATCAAAAAATGCGCAATCGCGGCATCGGCAGTCTCGAAATGCGGCCATTTGTCCATTTGATTGCGGATCCAGGTCATTTGCCGCTTGGCATAGCGGCGGGTGTCGCGCTTGCACAAGGCAATGGCCTCGTCATAGCTTATCAGCCCTTGTGCATATGCATTGAGATGCGCCACCCCGATCGCCTTCATGGCAGGCAGATCCGGCGACAAGCCCAGAGCATTCAGATGCACAGCTTCATCTATGCCACCAAGCTCGACCATTTGGTCAAAGCGCGCTTCGATCTTGCCATAGACCAATTCACGCGGCGGCAGCAACACCATCCGCATCGCCCCCTCCACAATCGAGATGTCATGCCGCATGGCATCCTCGGCCTGCCATTGCAGCAAAGACTTGCCGGTTTCATCCAGAATTTCCAGCGCCCGCAAAATCCGCTGCCCGTCGGCGGGCTTCAAGGTCGCTGCCATGGCCGGATCGCGGTCTGCCAGTATGGCATGAAGGGCTTCCGGGCTGCCGAGCCGCGCCAACTCCCCCGCCCAATAGGCGCGAACCGCATCGGACACATCGGGAATGGCATTCAGCCCTTCGAGCAACGCCTTGAAATAAAGCCCGGTGCCGCCAACCAGTATCGGGCAGCGCCCGCTCGCCCGCACATCCTTGATTGCTGCAACCGCATCATCAAGCCAGCGCCCAACCGAATAACGCTGGGATGGATGCACATAACCATAGAGAAGATGTTCGACGCCCCCCATCTCTTCACGCATAGGACGGGCGGACAGGATCGCCATTTCGTTCATAAATCTGCATGGAATCGGCGTTGATAATCACCCCGTCCCACCATTTCCGCCAAGCGCACCGCAAGAGAAGACTTGCCGCTTGCCGTCGGCCCGGCTATCAACACCGCAGTCGGTGCAGGAGAGAATTTTGTTCCGTCTGTCATCGTCCGATCATTGCCGCCTGCCCAAGATGGGCAGCACCAATCCTTGCTGGGGGATCCATGTCTTTCACTCTGACCGTCATCAGCGCGCCGGCAAAGCCTGCCATCACCACCGACCTTGTGGCCAAGATCCGCTCTGTCATCAGGGTCGATACAGACTTTACGTGGCTTATGGAAGGGGTTGCGTGCGATTTTGTCATCCCCAGCCATCCCGACCATGCCAATTTGCGGGCAGAATTGCGGGTCGCCCTGCATGATGCGGGCGTCGATATGGCATTGCAGCCTTCGGATGGGCGCAAGAAAAAGCTGCTATTGGCCGACATGGAATCTCCACCATGATCCAGCAGGAATGCATCGACGAGCTGGCCGACGAAGTGGGCCTGAAAGACAAGGTCTCCGCTATCACTGCGCGCGCCATGCGTGGCGAAATCGCCTTTGACCCGGCACTCAAGGAACGGGTGTCCCTGCTCGAGGGCCTCGATCTGTCCGTCGTCGATCAGTTGTTTGCAAAGCGCATCACCTTCACGCCGGGCGGCAAGACCCTGATCCAGACCATGAAGGCCAATGGCGCCTACTGCGCTCTGGTATCCGGAGGCTTCACCCATTTCACCGCCAAGGTTCGAGAAAGCCTCGGATTTGATGAAGACCGCGCCAATATCCTGCTTGAGCAGGACGGCAAGCTGACCGGCAAAGTTGGTATGCCAATTCTTGGCAAAGATGCCAAGAAGCAGCGACTGCATGCCTTAATCGCCGAGCTTGGCATCACAGCAGCTGACAGCCTTGCGGTTGGTGACGGTGCCAATGATCTGGCGATGATCCAGGATGCCGGCATGGGAGTGGCCTTGCATGCCAAGCCGAATGTCGCCGCTCAAGCCGAATTTGTCATCGACCACGGCGATCTGACCGCCTTGCTGTTCTTGCAAGGCTATAAGGCAGAGGACTTCGTTGCCACCTGAGAGACAAAGCCGCGGCCTATCCGCGTTCATCCTTGGGAGACGACATCACCGCATAGCTGGTGATGGACGTCACCTGAGGCAGCGCCCCCAGCACATCTGTGTGAAACCGTTTGTAGGCCGCCATATCCGCGACCTCGACCCGCAGCATATATTCGATCGTACCGGTGATATTGTGGCATTCGGTCACTTCCCGCGCTGCCGTGATCGACCGCTCAAAAGCCTCCTGCGAGGCCTTGGTATGATCCTTCAACCCCACCCCGATCAGCGCGACAAAATTGTTGCCGATTTTTGGCCGGATCAAATCACGGCCGCGATAGCCGGTGATCACCCCCCTTCTTCTCCAGATCCTGTACCCGGCGCAAAACAGCCGAGGCCGACAATCCGACCCGCTTGCCCAACTCGGTATGCGTCATCCGGCCATCGCGGCTCAGTTCACGCAAAATTCTCTCATCAAACTGATCCATGGATCACAATTTATGCGAAACTTGATCTGATTGCACATGATTTTTCAAAAATCGTTTG
The DNA here is from genome assembly GCA_963676965.2 of uncultured Cohaesibacter sp. Taxonomy (GTDB): domain Bacteria; phylum Pseudomonadota; class Alphaproteobacteria; order Rhizobiales; family Cohaesibacteraceae; genus Cohaesibacter. The sequence goes on along the minus strand of CAXXSO010000075.1, from coordinate 56,758 downwards.
CACACATTCGCTAATATTGCTCCATGACCTATGAAACGCTCCTCCCGCTGACGCTTTATGCCGTCTCAACCTCCATCACCCCCGGCCCCAACAATCTGATGTTGATGTCGTCTGGGGCAAATTTCGGCCTCGCCCGCACCCTGCCCCATCTGGCCGGGATTGCCTGCGGCTTTCGCCTTGATGACGACGCTCATCGGCGTCGCCTTGATGGGTGTGCTGGAAACCTATCCGGCTATTCTTCAAGGGCTGAAAGTGATCTGCTTTGCCTTTGTGCTTTATTTGGCATGGCGGATCCTCACTATCTTCTGCTCCAGACGCAAAGGGCAGCAAACGTGCCCGCCCGCTGGCCTTTCTCGAGGCCGCAGCCTTCCAGTGGCTCAATCCCAAGGCCATCGCCATGGCGCTGACCACCATCACCGCCTATACCCAACAGCAATCCATCTGGTCGATCCTGTTGGCGGCCGGCATATTCGGTCTGATCAATGCCCCCTGCTGCGGGGTCTGGATTCTGCTCGGCCAAAGCTTGCGTCGCTTATTGCAGCGACCTGCCGCCCTGCGGCTATTCAACGCTGTAATGGCAAGTCTGTTGATGCTGTCCATGGTGCCTATGTTGCTCAATCTGAGCACCTGAGAGGCACGCACGCCCTACTCAAGCTTGAGCGGCACAAACACCAGTTCGCCCCCATCGGGGCGAGCCAGCAGCAAAACAATGGTGGTTTTGCCCGCCTGCCTTCAAGGCATCGACCCGCTCGATCACCCCGCCAGGGGTTGAGACGATTTCCTGATTGATCTCCACAATCACCATACCGGGGACGATACCCTTTTGCGCAGCAAGGCTGTCAGGATGCCACCTGATGCACCACTACGCCTTCCACCTGATCACCCAGATTATGCGTCTTTGCGCTCTGGCTTCGGTCAGATCGGCCAATTCCATGCCAAACAGGGAGGTCCGCTTCACCGGAGCCGCCTTCACGAGGGGCGCATTTCTCTGGTGCGCTTCCAGATGACCAACTTCAATCGGCAACACCATCTCGTGCCCTTTGCGCACCAAGCGCACGTCGACCTTGTCTCCAATGGCGCTTTCTGCCACCAGTCGGGTCAGATCGCGCACATCATGAATGACCTTGCCATCATAGGACAGAATGACGTCGCCGGGCCTCAATCCCGCTTTTTGCGCCGGTCCATCCTCATTGACCCATGAGACCAGAACGCCGCTTTCCTGCATCAGTCCCAGTCCCTCAGCCAGATCCTGCGATATCTGCTGGATGCGAATCCCAAGCCAGCCGCGACGCGTTTCGCCAAAGGATCTAAGCTGTGCGACCACCTGCCGGGCAATATCCGCAGGAATGGCAAAGCCAAGGCCGATCGACGATCCCCGTCGGCGAAATGATCGCTGTATTGACCCCGACCACATTGCCATACATGTCGAACAAGGGGCCACCCGAATTGCCCCGATTGATCGCCGCATCGGTCTGGATAAAGCTGTCATAAGGCCCGGTATTGATATCCCGATTGCGGGCCGAGACAATGCCCACCGACACAGAACTGCCAAGGGCCAAACGGATTGCCAATTGCCATCACCCAGTCGCCAACGCGCACATCTTGATCAACAGCAAACTGCACCGTAGGAAGCGGCCTCGGTCGCTTCTATCTTCAGCAAAGCCAAATCGGTTTTGGTGTCACGGCCAACAATCCTTGCCTCATGTCGCGAGCCATCCGCCAGCTTGACGGTGATTTCGTCGGCGTCAGAAATGACGTGATGATTGGTGACGATCAGCCCGGAGGAATCAACAAGGAAACCGGAGCCCAGCGACTGAACACTTTGCTTGCGCGATCCACCCTCACCATTCTTCTCAAAGAAATCATCGAAAAATTCCTGAAAGGGCGAGCCATCCGGCACTTTCGGGATGGGAATGCTCGATTTTGCATCCACCACCGAGCGCGTGGAAATATTGACCACTGCCGGCATCAGCCTGTCTGCCAAATCGGCAACCGACCGGGGGCCAGTCGCGGTTTGGTGCGCAGCGTCAACGCCATTCACCGCAAGGAACAAAGAGAGCGACAGCGCCAAAAAGAGCAAAGGAAGGTGACAGGCAACGGACCTCAGGCCCTTGCGGACAAACGCGCAAACAAACATCCAGTTACCCTCACAAACCAGTCGGCTGCACCAGCCCCGAAAACAAAAAGCCGAGACCTGCATTTTTGCCAATGTCTCGGCCAGAACCAACCCTTGCATGGGCAGAGCTTACCAGATTCATTTCATTAGAAAAGTCGCGTATTAGCCGACGGATCAGATAGGACGATCACCACCACCGATCAACATGGCAATCACGCCGCCCGAGCGCAAGGCGCTGCTCGGCAAGGTCAATACCTCAAAGATCATGCGCTTCATCAGATCGGGAAAAGCCGCATAAACCAGCCCTTCGAGAACCAGTACAAGGCCAATTGCGACGAGAAAGTCAGACATGGATGTCCTTCATTGTCTTTATTCTTCGGATCGAAAAGACCCTGAATGCAGCTGCGGCCCCGTTTGAGGGCCGCAGACTTGATCATCAATATTATTTAGGCCTTGGCAGCGCATCAGCACCACCAAAATAGCTGAAGAACTCTCCATCCGGAGTCAGCTACCAAGCGGGTGTCGCCTTTTGCAAGGCTGCGCTCATAGGCCTGCATCGTGCGATAAAATTCGAAGAAGCTGGCATTCTTGCCATAGGCTTCCGCAAAGATACTGTTTCGCTGGGCATCGCCCTCAACTCGCGAATTACCTCTGAATCCCGCCGCGCATTGGCGATGATAACGGTGGCATTACGGTCAGCAATAGAGCGGATCTGCAAGGCAGCACGCTCACCATCGGCGCGAATACCGTTGGCTTCCTGCTGGACGTTCGGTCTGCATCTGGCGATAGGACTGCTTCGGAGTTTTCCTTTGGCAGGTCAGCACGTCGGACGCGGAAATCAACCACTTCAACCCCGAAATTCTTGGTCTTCTGGTTGATGTCCTTGCGAATTTCCTCAATCAGTTCGTCACGCTTGTCGCGCACAATATCCTGAAAATCGAAGTTGGCAGCAGCCGCACGCAGGGACGAATCCATGAAGGTGCGCAGCTGGTTTTCGAAGTTGGACATCACTTTCGCACGCTGCTTGAAGCGCAGCGGCTCAACAATGCGATAACGGGTGAAGGAATCAACGATCAGGCGTTTCTTGTCAGACGCGATAACTTCACGTTCGGCACAATTCCAGATAACGGGCACGCTTGTCGAGATATTCCACACTTCTGGATGAAAGGGATCTTGAAATAGACGCCAGGGTCGCGCTCTGCATTGACGATCCGGCCAAACTGCGTCACCCACAGCCTGTTCTTGCGGATAGACAAAATAGACCCGAAAGAAACAGCACGATGGCCACAATGGCGGTCACGGCAAGGGAAAGAATAGCTTTAAAAGACATGATCAGTTCCCCCGCTTTCCTTGGTCAATTCATGCAAAGGCAGGTAAGGCACGAACACCGGACCCATCCTTGCGCGCACTATCGAGAATGATTTTCTCAGACTGGCCCATGACCTTTTCCATGGTTTCAAGATAAAGACGCTTACGGGTGATTTCGGGAGCCTTTTCATATTCTCCAAGAACCTTGGAGAAGCGATCAGCCTGACCGCGTGCTTCGGCGACCGTCCTGTTCGCGATAGGCATTGGCAGCTTCCAAAATCTGGGCAGCCTGACCCTGTGCCTGCGGCACCACCTTGTTGGCATAGGCTTGCGCTTCGTTCTGCAAAGCGCACATTATCGGCCTTGGCCGCCTGCACGTCACGGAACGCTGCAACCACCTCTTGCGGTGGCTCAACACCCTCAAGCTGGATTTCGACAATGCTCACGCCGGTCTTGTAGTCATTCAGCATCTTCTGGAGAGTTCCTGAACGGCCAGCTCAACCGCTGTACGGTTACCGGTCTGGATTTCATCCAGTCGTGTTACGGCCAACGATTTCGCGCATCGCGCTATCAACGACCTGCTTCACCGCCACTTCCGGTTCCGCGACATTGAACAGATAATTGCGCCGGATCGCTGATATTCACTGAACCTTGAAATCCACATCAATGATGTTTTCGTCACCGTCAGCATCAGCTTTCTTCGGGCACGTCCTGACGCGGGTACCGCGCGAGGAAGAAAACTGCCGTGCGCCGATATTGATTTCCCGAATCCTGCTCCACATTGACGATTTCGGTGCGGCCAACAGGGTAGGGAAATTATAGTTCAGACCCGACCCGGAAACAGCCGAGGTCTGCGAGCAGCAATTCAACGCCAGCTCGCCTTCCTTGACGGAGTAGAAACCGGTCAACATCCAGACAGCAACAGCGCCAAGCGCCAAAAGGCCGATACCCTTTGCACCAAGCGACCCACCGCCAGAACCGCCGCCACCGGGGAAGGCCTGCCGGAGACGTTCCTGGCCTTTGCGGATCATGTCTTCCAGATCAGGCGGATTGGGTCCCGATTTCTGAGGGCCCTGCCCCCATGGTCCACCATTCCGTCCGCCGCCGCCGTTGCCCCAAGGGCCCCCGCTGCCGCCACCACCATTCTGATTGCTCCAAGGCATAGTCTATCCTTATTCTAGGAACCGATTGAGCGAACCTTCGCCCTGTTCATCATCCAAGCCCGTGAGGCTTTGACAACATATGGGAGAAATACGCAACTCTTCAAACTCGACTTTGGTGACAAATTGGGAAGCAACTGCCGTAAAATCAGGCTTAAGTCACGATTTTCAGCCCTTTGACCGAATTAAGTGAGGAAAGCCGGTTTAATTTCCCTTACCATCCACCAGACGGACAAAAGTCGCACACAACTCTCTTCTCTTGTTACGCAAATGGCGCGCATCCGGACCGCCTTATTTCAGCCCTACAAACAGGAAAACAACTCGATGACCGAGCAGAACCGTCCATTGCCGAGATGAAGAATATGGGGCCGAAGACCAGTCTCTGGCTGGCGGAAATCGGCATCCACACCGAAGGCGACCTGCGCCAACGCGGCATCATCGATGCCTATATCGCGGTAAAAGCCAACAATCCGCGTGCCGTCAACCTGATGATGCTCTGGGCCTTGCAAGGGGCGCTGATGAATATCAACTGTCTTCACCTGCCCGACGAGATCAGGCCGCACTGAAGCAAGACCTGATCAATCACGAATAAAGGGCAAGCCAAACGCCATTCGTTCAAACACCATGCGTCTATGGGCGCCGCTCGTAGATGGCAAAGCGCATCGGCGCACTGTCTTTTTCCCCCTGCACCGGTTCTTCATGCTGATCTGTCGCCACCGTGCCTCATCAATCGCTGGCATGAATGTATCCCCGTCAGGCTCCGCCTCAATATGGGTAACATAGAGCCGATCCGCCCGCTCCCAGAGCGCGTTATAGATCGTACCGCCGCCAATCACCGCAATTTCATCCACTTGTCCGCATCAGCGATGGCCCGCGCCATCTCAAGTGCTGCGTCGATATCACCGGCTACCTTAATGCCTTCGGCGGAGAAATCGGGATCGCGGGTCACGACAATATTGGTTCGCCCCGGCAAGGGTCGACCAATCGAGGCATAGGTTTTGCGGCCCATGATCAGCGGTTTGTCCATGGTCATCACCTTGAAACGCTTCAAGTCGCTTGAGACATGCCATGGCATGTCATTATCCTTGCCGATCACCCCGTTACTGGCGACCGCATAATGGAAAACCAGCTTTGGTGCCTTTTGCTCCACCATATTCCACCCTTCCTGCCTACACCGCCACAGGCGCCGCAATATGCGGATGCGGATCATAATCAACCAGCTCGAAATCCTCGAAGGTGAAGTTGAAAATATCCTTCCGATCGGGATTGATTCGCATGTTCGGCAAAGCCCGCGGCGACCGGGTCAGCTGCTCGTGCGCCTGTTCGAAATGGTTGGAATAAAGATGGGTATCGCCAAAGGAATGGACGAAATCCCCTGGCTGCAAATCGCAAACCTGCGCCACCATCATGGTCAACAAAGCATAGGACGCGATGTTGAACGGCACACCCAGAAACACATCCGCCGAGCGCTGATAGAGCTGACAGGACAGGCGGCCATTGGCCACATAGAACTGGAACAGACAATGGCAGGGCGGCAAGGCCATCTGGTCCACATCCGCAGGGTTCCATGCACTCACCATCAGGCGGCGGCTGTTCGGGTTGGTCTTGATCTGATGGATCAATTGGCTGATCTGATCGATCGTGCCGCCGTCCCGCGCAGGCCAGGAGCGCCATTGATGACCATAGACCGGCCCAAGATCGCCATTCTCGTCAGCCCACTCATCCCAAATCCGAACCTTGTTCGCTTTCAGATAGGCGATATTGGTGTCCCCTGAAAGAAACCACAGCAACTCATGGATGATCGAGCGCAGATGCAGCTTCTTGGTCGTCAGCAGCGGAAAACCTTCGGCCAGATCAAAGCGCATTTGATAGCCAAAAACCGAACGCGTGCCGGTTCCGGTTCTGTCGCCCTTGTCGACGCCGGTGTCAAGAATATGCTGCAAGAGATCAAGATAGGCCTGCATGGCAGAGGGCTCCCAAGAAATGTTCATCAGGAGGGTGTTACCCGATTCTGCAGCGCTGCGCGAAGCCCTTGTTTTCTCCTCCTTTCAACTCTGCGCAAAGCAAACCATGCACAGGCCGGTGCGAAACCACTCTTGCCTCTTTAAATTCACGCACTTGATGCCTATATTCAGCCTGTCACTTCGGTGACTATGGCAATAAATGGCCTTTGTAATAAGCCTATCGGACCCGGGGGCGGTACCCGGCGCCTCCACCACAAGCACCGTTGAGCGCACAAGTTTAGCGATGTTTTTGATGGGGGCGAAACAGGATCGACGAGGGTGTAAAGATTGTGTTTTTGCTCGGCATTGTACCACCGTTATCGGGCTAATTTAGTAGTTGCAAACGACAACTATGCAGGCTCCCGTCTCGCTGCTGCCTAAGCAGTGCGACAAGCCACTTAAAGCCCTAGCCGGTATGCTCGGTTAGGCGGGGTCCTGGGGGCACCTGGCAACAGAAGCCCTCGCCTAACGGCTTTGCACATTTCGAAAAAACGACCCACACGGTTCGACAAAGCCAATGGCAAAAGCCGCTTCCCAACCCGGCAATGGTTGATATCTCCATCGCATTCAGCTATTCACGATTTGGCTTGCTTGACTCCAAGCCAAGCCGCTGACACAGTGGCAAAAACAGGACAATTCTCGGAGGCCCCATGAGCGAAGACCTGATCCGGTACGACATTCTCGCACAGGATGCACTCAGAGGTGTGGTGAAAACCGTACTGACAGAGGTGGCGCGCACTGGCCTGCCCGGTGAACATCATTTCTACATCACCTTCAACACCCAGGCACAGGGCGTTCGCATTTCCCCACGTCTTTTGGAAAAATATCCAGACGACATGACCATTGTCCTTCAACATCAATTCTGGGATCTGCAAGCCAACGAACAGGCCATCGAAATCGGCTTGTCGTTTGATGGCATCCCGGAAAAGCTCTATATCCCCTACACTGCAATCATCACCTTCATCGACCCATCGGTGCATTTCTCGTTGCAATTTGAAGTCACCGGAGAAATGGAAGACGAAGATGAAGCATATGACGGCGACCTGATCCTGCCTATGGATGATGCGGATGATAGCATCATCGCGGTCATGTCTCCCAATGAGCAAAATGGGGACCTTGAGCCGTCCAACGGTGAGGACAGCGACGAAGACCCATCCGACGATGCTGACAAATCGGCCAACTCTGAAGGGGCAGAAGTCGTCTCCCTTGATTCCTTCCGCAAAAAATAGACGCCCAAACGATAAGAAACGGGCCATCATCCTGCCGATCAGATGGCAACCAATGAGGCGGACATGAGCGAAATCATCAATCTGCGTCAGGCCCGCAAGGACCGCAATCGGCAGGACAAGGAAAAGCAGGCCGAAACCAATCGCGCGCTGTTTGGTCGCACGAAAGGGCAAAAAGCCAGAGACAAGGCCGAAGCCGAGAAGCAAAAGCGTCATCTGAACAGCCACAAGCTGACTGACGACGAACCGGACCATCCTTCCGACAATGACCCCGAAGCGGCGACATGAAGAAGCATTCCGTCACCATTTCCGGCCATCGCACCTCCATTTCCCTTGAAGATGAGTTCTGGTCGGGCCTGAAAGAGATCGCCACGCACCGCAAAAAGGCGCTGGCAGACATCATCCGGCAGATCGACAAGGATCGGGGCGATCACAATCTGTCCTCAGCCATCCGCATCGCGGTGCTCGATCATTATAAATCCCAAATTCCGTCTTGAGCAGCAACGACCAACGGCTTACCCGGCACCATTTCAGCTGGCTGCATCCGTTCGAGATGCCCGGTCCTATTCCAGTCGAATGATTCGGTCGGGAGAATTGCGGAATTCTTCCATCAATTCATTGAAAGTCGGGCGATTTTGGTTGGCAGGAGTCGTCCGGGGGGCCGCCTCGCTGGCAACGGTCGGACCCACACGATTGCGTGGCAGGACAGAAAGATTGTCCGGCAGAGACAATATATTCAGGCTCTCAAGACCATTATCGGGCGCATTCGACACTCCGGGTTCAGAGGGCAAATCCACACCTCCAGTGATGGAGTCCCGATCGGGCACCAGATCATCAAGCGGTCGCACCTCAATCTGATCTTTGCCTTGAGGGTCAACCTGAGGGATCACTGGCGCGACAGGCTGCAATGATTGCTCTTGCAGTTTCCGGGCTGCTTCTTCGGCAGCACGTGCTTCAGCTGCCAATCGTTCAGCTTCCCGACGTGCAGCTTCCACGCGGCGCGCTTCTTTCTCGGCACGGGCTTTTGCCTCTGCTGCCAACCGCGCCTTTTCTTTTGCCGCCTTGCGGGCCTCTTCGGCCTTCCGTCTGGCTTCTGCTTCAGCGGCCTTTCGTGCAGCTTCAGCGGCAAGACGCGCCTTCTCCTCAGCAACCTTGCGCGCGGATTCAGCCGCAAGACGCGCCTTCTCCTCGGCGGCCTTACGCGCGGTGGCGCGCTTTGCATCCTCCACTGCCTGCTGTTTCTGCCGTTCGGCTTCCTGCTCTGCGGCCAGTTTTTCAGCCTCGCGATGGCGAGCCTGCTCGCGATAAAGCCGCAGCAACCGGCGCATCCGTTCCTTTTCCAGAATATCGGCCTGCAGCCGCTCGACCCGATCCACCTCGCGTTCAAAGGCACGAATACTCAAATAGCCGGTGAAAGGTGCCACATCGACCACCCGCTTGGGATCATCCAGATCGCCGGAAAAGACCAGTCCAACCTCTGGCTGCGCCCCGGTCACAGCATCTTCCTCATTCGGTTCAACCTTGATCGACCAATCCCCTTTCAGGGTCTGGGCTGAAAGATCAAGCATCAGGCCGCCGCGTGATTGCAAAATATCCGCTTCCGCATTGATATTGTTGGCCCTCAGCGCACCACCGGCAATCTGGAACGCCCCCGAGAGGCTTTTCACCCGCGTCGAGCCCGCATCCATATGGGAGATGAACGCCTTGGCAATGTCCGCTTCTTTCAATTCCAACCCGGCATCAACCGCCCGCACCACCTGTTCAAAGGCATGTGGGTTAATATATCTCAGCACTGCATCCCTCAGCGAGAAGGTGCCATCACCTGACAGGCCAGACACCAACCCCGCATAAGAGCGCCCCTGACTTTCCAGCGTCACAGTGAGATCCATCAGACCGGAAGCAACCGAGCGCCCGTCCCGCTCCCAGATGAATGGCTCTAGCGCCATGCCGTTGACGCGAATATGGGATTTGACCACCCCTTCGCCTGCGACATTCTCAAACTGCAAGCCACCCTCAACCTTGCCCCCATGCAACAGGGCCTTGAAGTTGCTGATCACCAGGCTATCGTCGCGCCAAATCATCGAGAAACGCGGCTGCTGGAAGATATAAGGCGCAACCATTTCAAGACTGCGAGCCTTGACATCGAGCGCCAGTTTGATCGGCAAATCCCCACTTTCGGGAAGCGGCTGATCAAACGGAATATCCGGCCAAGCGCGACTGAGCGCTGTCAGACGCCCCGGCCCGACGATGCTTTCCCCAAGCCACAGGCCATCCAGATCCCCAAGCTCCAGCGATCCAGACACCACGCGGTCGGTTACGGTCCGCTCAAGACGCAAGGTCCCGACCACGGGCTGATCATCCCAAGTGCCCTTGAGGTCCTTGAAGGTACTCGCCTGATCCTTATGCGCCAGACGAGCGGTCAGCGCGACCGGCAAAGCAAGACCCGGGTTGGACAGCGACACGCCAGACGCCATCAAATAAGGTGCAAAATCCGAAGATTTAAGCGCCAGTGCTCCGTCTGCAACCAGACGATCCCGCTTATCAAGCGCTACAGTTCCCTGATAGCTCAGCGCCCCGCCTTCGGCATCGAGTTTAACCGACAATTGGGCCGTCTTGCGCGGCGTGCCTTCCAGTACCACCTTGGCAGAGAGCGGCGGCAGGCCGATCATATCACCGCCAAGGCCCACAAGACCAAGCAGCTTGGTGCCGTCGGGATTATTCATCGCCAGATCAAGCTTCAAGGGCTTGTCACGCCAAGTGGCCAACGAGCCTTCCATCGCTGCGTCAAAAGCAATGTCACCGCCACCCATCTGGCCAGTCAGCTTGGCCGACAGGCCCTTGCCTTCTGGGTTGCCCTCCAGTGAAAAAGCCACATCAGCGGGAGCCAGTGCCCCCTTGGCGTTCTGGAACCACTCCGCAACCGGCTGATCAGGCAGAAGCCACTGCGCCGCCGAGGCCAGGCCATCCAGATGATTTGCCTTGATCCGCCCGGAAAGCGCCCCGCTCGGACGCCCCGCCAGATCGCGCAACGACCCGGTCGCCGACACCGATGCTCCAGCAAAATCATCCACCTTGAAACTGTCAATCGCCAGATCACCATCCATCAAACGGATCTTGGCGGCAAGGCTCTGACCTTCGAATTCACCCAGCGACAGACGACGGGTTTTCACATCCACATCAATGCTGCCAAGCGGCGAGGTCGCGCCACTGGCGTTGGAAAGCAGCAGCGAGCCAATCCCGCGCACCGCATCAAGATCAATCCGGTCCGCATCTAGCTTGATGGTCAAAGACCCGTCACTCTTTTTGGCTTCATCGCCAATATACCAGTCAATCCGGCCCCTCGCGCGATCCCCATCCATATCCAGATCAAGGGAGGAAACCTGCAACCGGTCGGCTTTGGCCAGCACCTGACCGCTCAAATCAAACGGCTTCAATTGTCCGTTGGCGGGTGCATCCTTCAACCACCATTTGGCAAAGACCGAAGGTTGCTCGGACCGCATCCGTGCTTCACCTTCAAAGGCATGTTCCAAGGCCCCGGCGTCAAACCGGCGAGCAAACATCCCCGACATGGCAAAGCGCGTCTGCCCCGGAAGGTCCGCTTCCAGCGTCTCAATTTGCCAACCCTGATCGACCAGCATCGCGTCCAGCTCGACATTGCGCACAATGCCGCCGCCCAGAATAATCCCCGGCACCTCAAAGCCAACATGCCCGGGCATCGGCGGCAAAGGCATTCGGGTCAAGGCCGAGGCCAGTTTGCTAATGCCGTTCTTGATGTCAATCGGCGCATTTGGCCCTTCGCCAAGCGCCCGGTCAAGATCCAGCTGGCGCGATGAGACCACCACATCAAAGCGCGGTTTGGCGCCAAAATCCACAGACCCCGTCCCGCTCAACCGATAGGCTTGCTCGACGTCCCCATGGGAGAAATCAAACTTCGGCAAGACCAGAGAGGTCGCTGTGAGGTCGCTTTCCCCGCTCAACTCCCAAGGTATCGCCTGCTGTTCCAAGCCTTCGATGGCATTGGTCAGTTTGAGATTACCCATATAATGGAAGCGCTCATCGGCCCCTTCCTTGACTTCACCGTCAATGGACAGGGTCACCGGATAATTGGCAGGGGTCAAAAGGGTTTTCACCCGCATCCCCGTTTGGCTCGCCGACCCGCTCGACAGCATCAGGGTATAAGGCTCACCATCCATCAGGAAGGAGGTCTCGATCTTATAAGGACCAATCAGGCTGCGCGCTTCAAGGGTGCCATTGAGGTTGGAAACGTCCTTGTGTCGCCCGGTGCTCTGATCGTCAAACTCAATGCGACCATTGACAATCCGCACATCATTGAGCCGGATCTTTTCAAGATCCAGATCCCACAGTTTGCCCTGATCCTGCCGCCAGGCGAATTTGCCCTCCTCATCGAGCCGAATCTTGAGCACCGGCGAGTTGAGGGTCATATCGACCACTTCGATTTTCTTCTGCAACAGTGGCATCAGTTCGATCCGCATGTCGAATTCATCGACCACGAGGATCGGCGCCTGATCGTCCGGCCCGACATGGATGCTTTCAAAATGCAGATGTGGCAAGGGCAGGATTTGCATGTCCGCATCGCCCAACACCCGCACCGGTTGGCCAAGTGCCAACGAGGCTTCGCGCTCGAAGGCGGCGCGGTAGGAAGTCCAGTCAACAAAGAGAGGTCCGACCAGCGCCACGATCAGCGCCAGCAGAATTGCGCCACCGATTGTGAAATACAGACTATTCAGAACCCAGTCCCCCTATGGCCTTGACGCACTACCAACCAAGCCAGCAGACATCGACGGGTCGCCGCACTCGCCCCAATGGCAAATAGACAACCACGCCACCAACCGACCCTTCATTGGCGCAGGTTATTGAAACCATTCCAGAAAGAACCGGCCATATTATGACCAAGAAGCTAGCAAATTTCAGCCCCAAGCAGCAAATGCCCGGTAAGGATTAGCTAACACTTGGAAGGATTTTCCCCGGATTCATGATGTTTTTCGGGTCGATCGCCTGTTTGATTGCGGCCATATAGCTCAGCGCCGGACCATATTCTTCAATCATATACTTCATTTTGCCCTGACCGATGCCATGCTCCCCGGTGCAGGTGCCTCCCATCGAGATGGCGCGGTGAGCGAGTCGCCCAAGAAAGGTCTCCGCTTTCGCCTGCTCTTCCGCACTGTCGGGATCCAGCAGCAACAGGACGTGGAAATTACCATCGCCCACATGGCCAACCACTGGCGCGATAAAGCCGGTTTCCTCAATATCCTTCTGGGTTTCGGCCACACATTCCGCCAGCCGTGAAATCGGCACGCAGGCATCAGTCGACAGCCCCTTGGCACCGGGGCGCAATTCATGGGCCGCCCAATAGGCACTATGCCGCGCCGCCCAGAGCTTGCTGCGCTCCTCAGCCTTCGACGCCCAGCGGAAATCGGACCCGCCGCAATCATTGACAATATCGGAAAACAGCTCCACTTGCTCGGCGACACTGCCTTCGGTACCGTGAAATTCAACCAGCAAGGTGGGGCGCTCCGCCAGATCGAGTTTGGAATAACCATTGCAGGCCTTGACCTGCAATTCATCAAGCAACTCGATCCGGGCAACCGGGATGCCACACTGGATCGTCAGTATGACCGCATTGCAGGCGCTTTCCAGATCCGGAAAATTGCAAATCCCGCCCGTGACACTCTGTGGAATGCCGGACAGTTTCAGCGTCACTTCGGTGATAATGCCAAGGGTGCCTTCCGAGCCGACCAACAACCGGGTCAGGTCATACCCAGCAGAGCTTTTCTTGGCCCGGCTGGCCGTGTTGATGATCTGCCCGTCCGGCATCACAGCCTTCAGGCACACCACATTATCCTTCATCGTGCCATAGCGCACCGCATTGGTGCCCGAGGCACGGGTTGCCGCCATGCCGCCAATGGAGGCATCCGCCCCCGGATCAATCGGAAAGAACAGGCCGGTGTCGCGCAAATAGGAATTGAGCATTTCCCGCGTCACGCCCGCCTGAACAATACAGGTCAGATCCTCGGCCTGCACGCCGACAATCGCATTCATCCGCGACATATCAATCGAAATGCCACCATAAGGTGCGTTCAGATGCCCTTCCAGCGACGAGCCGGTCCCGAACGGGATCACCGGCACATCATGCTCATGACACAGCGTAACGACATCCGACACATCCTCGGAGCTTTCTGCAAACACCACCCCGTCGGGGATCTGGTTTTTCATCGAGGTAGTCGTATGACCATGCTGTTCGCGCAGGGCCTGACCGGTGGTGAAGCGATCACCGAACCGGGCTTGCAGCGCGTCACAAACCAGCTTCACCGCGGCGTCATCTTTGGTGCGGGTAAAGTGCGGTTGAATGGCCATGTGTCTTGTCTCCCTTGATCATTCCGACGCGAACGTATCGACGGACTGGTTTGGCAAAATGCCAAAACTTTTGCTTTACTCGCTTGCCTTATACTGAAGGACGGATGGTGTCGCAAACAAAAGTGCTTATCAAGACGGGACATCGCATTGCTGCAGGTCTTGAACAAGCTGACCGAAGTTTAAAATCAAGCCTCCGAGCGCAAGATGCAGGTTGCCCGCAGCCCCATTGGGTGAGAAAACACCCATTGTCCTGTGTATCACCCTAAGGTCTTTAAAAGTCAGGGGGGATCACGGCAATTCCTTATTTACTCTGCAACGCGAAACGGGCCAAAATGTCGCGACGAACAACACGACCGATCTCCCGTTACCAAAAGCCAACCCGGAACCATGGTCAGGACGCATGCGCTGGTTAAATCCAATTCAGATCTCGAAAAGCTGGATCGAGCCAAACTGGCGCACCTATCTCGGCACCCAACAACCCAAAATCTGGTTCCTGTCGATCATCATCGGCTTGCTGGTGTCACTGGCCGCCATTCTTTTTCGCCTTGGCATTGGCGCGGTGCAATGGCTCTGGCTTGGCACCGCTGGTGAAATCATCATCGATAAGATCGAGGCCACCCCCTTTTGGATCGTCATACTGGCCCCGACCATTGGCGGCCTGTTTGTTGGCATCTTCCTCGACAAGGTCCATCCGATCAAACGGGCCGAAGGGGTGGCAGATGTCATCGAGGCCCGGGCCCATTCAGGCAAGGGACTTAAATTCTGGCAGGGTCTGGACAGCGCTGCCGTCACCATAGTCTCGCTTGGCGCTGGCGGCAGCGGTGGCCGCGAAGGCCCCATCGTCCATCTGGGTGCCAGCCTTGCCAACATTGTCTGCGCCATTTTCTCCCTGACGCCAGCCTCGAAAAAGACCCTTCTTGCCTGCGGCGTTGCCAGCGCTGTTTCGGCCTCCTTCAATGCCCCCATTGCGGGTGTTCTGTTCGCCCATGAAGTGGTGCTTGGCCACTATGCGCTGACCGCCTTTGTGCCGATTGTGTTGGCATCGGCCACCGGCACCCTGCTCTCCCGGCTCTATTTTGGCAACATCGCCGCCTTTAATATCCCGGCCTACCAGATCACCTCCTACTGGGAAATGCCTGCCTTTGCCCTGCTCGGCATCACTTGCGCCATTGTTGCGGTCTGCTTCCAGTTTTCCCTGATGAGCACCGACTGGATCGCCCGCCATGTCAAAATGCCACTCATCATCCGCCCGGTCATCGGCGGCTTCATCATTGGCTGCATGGGGTTGGCCTTTCCCGAAATCCTCGGTGTCGGCTATGAAGCAACCGACAAGGCTCTGCATCAGCAATTGCCCATCACCCTGATGGCGAGCCTGATTGTCGCCAAGACAGCCGCCACAGCCATCACATTGGCCTCGCGCTTTGGCGGCGGCATCTTCTCCCCCTCCCTTTATATCGGTGCCATGACTGGCGGCACCTTTGGCCTGATCGCCGCCCAGATCTTCCCCGACATGGCCTCAAGCCACGGTCTTTATGCCATTCTGGGCATGGGAGCGGTGGCCGCCGCCGTGTTGGGAGCGCCTGTTTCCACCACCATGATCGTCTTCGAGCTGACCGGCGGCTATGCCCTCTCCATTGCCTTGTTGCTAACGGTCTCGATTGCCACCGGGCTGACCTTGGCCTTGCATGGGCGTTCCTATTTCCACTGGCAGCTGGAAATGCGCGGTATTTTCCTGCAAAAAGGCTCGCATAAATTCCTTGTCAAAACTGTCAGGGTCGGCAGTTTCTTCACACCCTTGCGCAAAGACTGCCCGGAAAAAGACCGCATTCTCAAAGACGACATACCGACCATCCAATTGATGGACACGATGGAAAAGGCCCTCAAAGCTTTTGATGCGGCAGGCGGCAACGACCTTGCGGTGGTCGACCCCGAAGACCCCAAACGCATTGTCGGCTATGCCAAACAGGTCAATGCTCTGAGTTATTTCAACAAGCAATTGATCGACACCCATGCCGAAGAACATCGCTGAGAGACTTTCAGCAAATTTTGGCACTTTTGCTCCTGACAAGCCATATTTGTTGCTATAATGTTCTTCAATTGGATTCGCCAAAGCCACCTGCTTGGCCAATCAGCCTTTCTCGAACAACCGGACCCGTTTGCCTCCATGTCTGATCTTTTTGCCACGCCTCCCGCCCCCCAGCCGCCGCAAGAGATGAATGACGGAGAAGAGGAAGGCATTCGCGCCCAGTTGGCCCGTATGAAGCCAACACCCTATCTCGACGGCCTCAATCCCGAACAGCGCCACGCGGTGGAGAATTGCGATGGCCCGCTGTTGGTTCTGGCTGGCGCAGGCACCGGCAAGACCCGGGTTCTGACCACCCGCATCGGCCATATATTGGCCACCCGCCGGGCAGCCCCATGGCAAATTCTCGCCGTAACCTTCACCAACAAGGCCGCCCGCGAAATGAAAGATCGCATCGGCAGTCTGATTGGCGGCTCGGTCGAGGGCATGCAATGGCTGGGCACCTTTCACTCGATCTGCGTCAAGATCCTGCGTCGTCACGCCGAACTGGTCGATCTCAAGTCCAACTTCACCATTCTTGACACCGACGACCAGATCCGCCTGATGAAACAGCTCATTCAGGCCGATGGTCTGGATGAAAAGCGCTGGCCCGCCCGGCAGTTGGCAAATCTGATCGATAGCTGGAAAAACCGCGGCCTGTCACCGGATCAGGTGCCCCAGGATGAAGCCCATCTCTTCGCCCAAGGCCATGGCATCGCGCTCTATACCGCCTATCAGCAACGCATGAAAATCCTCAATGCCTGCGACTTTGGCGATCTGCTGCTTGAATGTTTGCGGCTATTCCGCGAAAATCCCGATGTCCTGAAGATCTATCACGACCGCTTCCGCTATATCCTTGTGGACGAATATCAGGATACCAATGTCGCGCAATATCTCTGGCTACGCTTGCTCGCACAGGCAAGCCACAATGTCTGCTGCGTTGGCGATGATGACCAGTCCATCTATGGCTGGCGCGGGGCCGAGGTCGACAATATCCTGCGCTTTGAGGAAGACTTCCCCGGCGCAACAGTCATCCGCCTTGAGCGCAACTACCGCTCCACCGCCCACATTCTGGCCGCTGCGTCCCACCTGATCGCCTTCAATCAGGACCGTCTGGGCAAGACCCTGCATCCACAGATCGATGACCCGAACGCCGAGAAGGTCACGGTAACCTCGATTTGGGATTCGGAGGAAGAAGCCCGCACCATTGGCGACCGGATCGAAACCCTTCAGCGACAAGGGCACAATCTCAACGAAATCGCCATCCTCGTGCGCGCCTCCTTCCAGATGCGCTCCTTTGAGGATCGCTTCGTCACGATGGGACTCAATTACCGGGTGGTTGGCGGCCCACGTTTTTATGAACGGGCCGAAATCCGCGATGCACTGGCCTATTTCCGCGCCATGTTGCAACCCGCCGACGATCTAGCCTTTGAGCGCATCGTCAACACCCCTCGCCGGGGCTTGGGCGACGCCACCATCAAAAAGGTCCACGATTTTGCTCGCGATCAGGAAATCCCCCTGATGGAAGCGGCAACGGAGATTGTCGGCACCGATGACCTCAAGCCCCGCCCGCGCAACGCGCTGAAAGGCTTGCTTGGCCAGTTCAACCACTGGCGCACCCTGCTGCCCACTATGAAGCATACCGAACTGGCCGAGATGATCTTGGATGAATCCGGCTATACGGAAATGTGGCAGAAGGATAAATCCCCCGACGCCGCCGGTCGCCTCGACAACCTCAAGGAACTGATCCGCTCGATGGAGGAGTTCGACTCGCTCGCGGGCTTCCTTGAGCATATCGCACTGGTCATGGATCGCGATGCCAGCGAGGGCAACGAGGCCGTCTCCATCATGACGCTCCACTCGGCCAAAGGCCTGGAATTTGACACTGTCTTTCTGCCCGGCTGGGAAGAAGGCGTCTTCCCCAACCAGCGTGCACTGGACGAATCCGGCACGCGCGGCCTCGAAGAAGAGCGCCGCCTTGCTTATGTCGGCATCACCCGCGCCAAGAAACGCGCCAAAATCTATGTCGCCAACAATCGGCGCATTCATGGCCAGTGGCAAAATTCCATTCCCTCCCGCTTCCTTGACGAACTGCCCATCAAGCATGTGGATGTCGAGGAAAGCCAATCCACCTATGGCGGCTATGGCGCATCTGGAGTGGGTGGCTCGGTCTATGGCAAGAGCCGCTTTGACAGCGCCGATCCTTATGAAAGCAACTATGAAACCCCCGGCTGGAAGCGGATGAAGACCGCACAAGGATCAGGCAAGGGCGGTGGCAAAACCGGCAAGGCCAAAAGCTATGATCAGAGCAAGCGTCTGGGGCCAACCATCGAAGGCGAATTGGTCGCCAAGTCGGTCTCGGACAGCCCATCCAAATACGAGGTAGGCGAGCGGGTCTTCCATATCAAGTTTGGCTATGGTGACATCAGGTCCGTCGAGGGCAACAAGCTGACCATCCAGTTCCAGACCGGCCAGAAACGGGTGCTTGATTCTTTCGTCGAGAAGCACTGAAAAACGGCAAGGCCAAGCAAGAAAAATATTCAAACAACAGGGCAAACGCGCCTGCCCTTGCCTTCTGACGTCAGCCGCGCTATCGACTGTCAACGCATTCCCTGACCGCGTGGCCCTTATGCAGATTGCATTCTGGCTGACGCAAAAGAGACCAACCATGTCCCATTATCTATATGCCGAAGGCACCGTCACCGACATCAAAAAAGCCGCCCAGCACCTCGAACAAGTGTTCGACGAAGACGGCTTTGCCATTTCCTATTTCGAAATTGACGAAGACAATGGCGTCTGGGCTATGTCGCTCTATCCGCAAGATGAAGATCTGCCTGACGTCCATGCGCGCGCCAGCTCTGAGCTTGCCAAAATGAGCGGCGGGCTGGATTTGGTTCAGCGGGAATTGGATGATGTAGACTGGGTGACCAAGTCGCTCGAAGGCCTTAATGCAGTCAAGGCAGGCCGCTTCATCATTCATGGTTCACACGATGCTGGCCTTGACATGCGTGGCAGCATCCCCATCCAGATCAATGCCGGTCAGGCCTTTGGCACTGGCCACCATGGTACGACCGCAGGATGTCTGAAGGTCATCAGCCAAGAATTGCGCAGCTTCAAGCCCGTGCGCGTGCTTGATCTGGGCACCGGTTCTGCCGTTCTGGCCATCGGCCTTGCCAAATTGTTGAAACAGGAAGTCATCGCAACCGATATTGACCCGATCTCGATTGAAACGGCAAAAGACAATGTCCGGATCAACAAGGTCCACCCCTATGTCAAACTGGCGGTCGCCCCGGGCTTCAAGCATCCCGTTTTTGCTGAACATGGCCCGTTTGACCTGATCGTCGCCAACATTCTGGCCGGTCCGCTTTGCAGCATGGCCCCGCAATTGGCCCAACATACCAGCCTTGGCGGCCGCGTCATCCTATCCGGCCTGCTGCCCCACCAGCGCGCTCGGGTCGTCGCAGCTTATCGTGTGCAGGGCATGAAATTGCTCAGAACCATTGAGGAAGATGGCTGGCTGGTGCTGGTCTTCCAGGGCTAGGCCATCCCAAAAGCAGATAAAAAAGAAGCGGGCCGTAGCCCGCTTTTTTGTGTCATCGGATCGTATCCGATGCGTGTTGTCACTCCCTGTATGTCCGCAAACAAGCGGACCTGACATCTTAGAATGGCAGGTCTTTGTCGCGGTCAATACGGAAGTCGATCATGTTACCATCAATGAGATGTTCATAATCAGCAAGCTGGCGACGAGCTTCCATCAGGCGTCCTTCGACAATACGATCAAATACACGGCTAAATGCAGACATGGTCTTTCCTTTCCAAGTGAATGCGGCACCCCATTTTTGCCAGGGAACCTATTAAGTACTGATCCGTAATATGGTGCACCGCGGAAGAAAAAGAAACAAACAGTTCGGCAACTCAGACATTCCTTAAACGCATAGATAGATAATAAGGTCTGCATTTTATGCAATTGTGCAAATTTTATGCATCTTATTTCCCCTAACAAGCCAATCCCTGCCAGACCAACTGACATCCTGAATCAGCGCAAAAACGAAAAAAGCCTCTCACCGGGGGATGAGAGGCTCTAGCGAAACAGAAAGGTCAGGTTTATTTACCCTGATATTCCCAAGTCATGTCCAAATACCGCTCCATACCGCGGTTGGTCATGTAGTTCCGGACATAAGCCTCTACAGAACCATCGATATGTTGAACGTCTTTGCCGGCTAGCATGGAGAGAAAGCTCATTTGAAGTCCTTTCAAAAGGTCCGATCATTGCCAAGACAACCAATTTGCCTTGTGGGAGACAGCGATCGGTCAATATACCGGGACAGTCTGCTTGCCTTTGACGCTGTACGTCTGCGTTGCATCTGTCCCATCCACAATTCAATACAGTGATTATATGGGTCTTTACGTATATTTTAAAAGTCCAAATGTTCGACAAATCTGATAACTGAGATTTAAGACCAGCCTTCCCCCTTTCTTCCATCCCATTGCTCATTTTCTTTAGAAATTTGATTTAATTACCTAATTCAGACCATAGCGAAATGATCAAATGGCTTCATCACAGGTCAAAAATTTTCACATTTATGCATTGTTGCGTAGTGGAAATGTCGTTGAGAATTACCAGACAAACCTTCCCCCTGTGCGCCAACAGCCATCGAAAAGGCACCCTTGCCCCCCATTCTGAAAACTGGCACAGTCTCGCCCATAAGACATATCCAGCCACAGGATCTCATTGATGTTTCAAGACTACGCCGACCAAGCCTGCCCCGATCAAGGCCGGGTTCGCATCCCGCTTCTCAGAGAAGAATTGCAAGAACAGGGTCTGACAGGGTTCATCGTCCCGCGCGCCGACGAATTTGGCGGCGAAGATCTCGCATCTTATGCCGAGCGCCTCAGCTGGTTGACCGGTTTCACAGGCTCTGCTGGCGCGGCTGTCATTCTTAAATCAACCGCCGCCATCTTTATCGATGGGCGCTATACATTGCAGGTCCGCGATCAGGTCGACATCGACTTGATCGCGCCTGTCTCTATCCCGCAGAATTCCGTTGCTGGCTGGTTGAAAGACAATTGCAAGGCCGGGCAAGTGATTGGCTTTGATCCATGGCTGCACAGCGCCAATGACGCCAAGCGTCTGTTCAGGGCCTGTGCGACAAACGGTGCGGAATTACGGGTCTGCGAGACCAATCCGGTCGATGCCATCTGGTCCGATCAGCCCAAACGCCCAACAGGAGAGCTCCGCCTCCATCCGCTGGAACTGGCGGGACAGTCTTCTGAAGACAAGCTGGCAACCATCGTTGATGATCTGAAAGGCAAGGCAAACGCCACCTTCATCACCCAGGGCGACAGCATTGCCTGGCTGTTCAATATCCGTGGCAGCGACGTGCCCCGCGCCCCTCTGCCGCTGGCCTTCGCCATTGTCACCGCTGACGGCGCTGCCTTCCTGATCATCGATCCGGCCAAAGTCTCAGCTGATGTTCGCACTGCTTTGCCCGATTGTGTTTCCATCGTCGACCCAGATGGCCTTACCACCATCATCGAAGACCTGTCGGGCGAGGACAAAACGTGGTTGGCTGGATGAAAGTCTGGTGCCCTATGCGGTCAAACATATGATCGAGGCGACCGGGGCGGCCATCCTTGCCGGCACCGATCCTTGCCTCAAACCAAAAGCTGCCAAGAATCAAGCGGAATTGGAGGGCATGCGAGCCGCTCATCTGCGAGACGGGGCCGCCATGTGCCATTTTCTGGCCTGGTTCGACAGCATGGCGCCGACCGACAGCCTTGATGAAATTGCCACCGCCCGCGCATTGGAGCAGTTCCGCGCCACCACGGGTGACTTGCAAGACATTTCATTCGAAACCATCTCCGGAGCGGGACCAAACGGCGCCATCGTCCATTACCGCGTCACCGAAAGCACCAACCGCAAGCTCGATCAGAATTCGCTCTATCTGGTTGATTCCGGGGCGCAATATTCCGACGGCACCACCGACATCACCCGCACCTTGGCGGTCGGCACGCCCGATGCCGAAATGAAGGATCGCTTCACACGCGTGCTCAAGGGCATGATCGCCGTCTCGCTTGCCCGTTTCCCACAAGGCACCAATGGCGCTCAACTCGACACGCTGGCCCGCATGCCCCTCTGGCAGGTCGGTCTGGACTATGCCCACGGAACAGGGCATGGCGTCGGCTCGTGTCTCTGCGTCCATGAAGGCCCGCAACGGATCTCCAAGACCGGCACCACACCGCTCGAAACAGGCAATGTCCTGTCCAACGAACCGGGCTATTACAAGGCCGGCCATTGGGGTATCCGCATCGAAAATCTGGTGATTGTCAGCGAGCCAACCATGGTGGAAGGGGGTGAAGAGCCACTACATAGCTTTGAAACTCTGACCCTTTGCCCGATCGATCAGCGACTGGTCGATGTCAGCCTGCTTGATGATCGCGAACTCGCCTGGCTCAACGATTATCACGAGCGGGTCTTTGCCGAACTGTCCGGTGAATTGGAAGAAGACACCCGCAACTGGCTGGCAGAAGCCACAAAGCCCCTGCATCGCTAGGGCGCCCCACCATCAAAGCAAAAGCCGCGCACTGCGCGGCTTTTTCATGCTCTACGGAGTGATCAAATCAATCCACTCATCTTCGGTCATGATCTGGATCTCCAGCTCCTGCGCCTTCTTGAGCTTTGACCCCGCGCCCGGTCCTGCGACAAGAATATCGGTCTTTTTCGAAACCGACCCGGACACTTTCGCCCCCAAGCTCTCAGCCTGGTTTTTTGCTTCCGTCCGGCTCAGCCGCTCAAGGCTTCCAGTAAAGACGACGGTCTTGCCCGACACCGAGCTATCGCTCTGAACAACGGCAGCCTCTTGAGGGGTCACCGCTTCAAGCAGCTTGTCGAGCACGTCGATATTGTGGCTCTCCTTGAAGAATTCCACCACCGCACGGGCAACTATCGCGCCGATCCCGTCAATCCCCAACAGGTCTTGCCACGCTTCGCTGTCCCCTTCCCCCGCCTTTTCCATCGCCGCACGCAGAGCGGCAAAGCTGCCATAATGGCGGGCCAGCAATTTGGCATTGCCCTCGCCAACATGGCGAATGCCAAGGGCAAAGACGAAGCGATGCAGCTCTACTTCGCGCCGGTCATCAATCGCATCAAACAATTTGCGAGCCGAGACCGGCCCCCAGCCATCCTGATCGCGCAGACGTTCCCCGCGCGCTTTTTCCCCATCTTGCTGCCTGAGGCTGAAAATATCCGCCGCATTGGCAATCATGCCCTGTTCAAAGAAGGCGCGAACCTGCTTTTCGCCCAACCCGTCAATATCCATCGCATTGCGCGAGACGAAATGCCGGAGCTGCTCCACCGCCTGTGCAGGACAAATGAGACCACCAGTACAGCGCCGGATGGCATCCAGTTCGCCATTTTCCTTCTTTTCGCGCACCGCATGAGAGCCGCAAATGGGGCAGGTTTCAGGAAAGACATAAGGCTCCAGCCCCTCCGGTCGCTGATCGAGCACCGGACCGACAATCTGCGGGATCACATCCCCTGCCCGCTGCACAACGACCATATCGCCAATCATCACGCCCTTGCGTGCAATCTCGTCTTCATTATGAAGGGTCGCATTGGAAACCACCACGCCGCCCACAGTCACAGGCTCAAGCTTGGCAACCGGGGTCAGCGCGCCCGTTCGGCCCACCTGAATGTCAATTGCCAGCAGATGGGTCATCGCCTGTTCTGCCGGGAATTTATGCGCAATCGCCCAGCGCGGTGCCCGCGAGACAAAGCCCAGCCGTCGCTGATAGTCAAGGCTGTCAACCTTGTAGACCACCCCGTCAATGTCATAGTCGAGCGACGAGCGCTGCGCTTCAATTGCGCGATAATGATCCAGCAGATCGTCGATGCTCTCGTGGCGACGCATTTGGTCGTTGATCACAAACCCCCACTGGGCCAGACGTTGAACGGCTTCATATTGCGTCTCGGCCAGCGGTTCGCTCACCTCACCCCACGCATAGGCAAAGAAGGCCAGATTGCGCGAGCGGGTGATTTCCGTGTCCAGCTGTCGCAAAGATCCCGCCGCCGCATTGCGCGGATTGGCAAAGACCTTGCCGCCACTTGCTTCCTGCCGGGCATTGAGCGCCAGAAACTCAGAGCGCGGAAAGAAAACCTCGCCCCGCACCTCAACCACTGCCGGAATCCCTTCGCCTTTGAGCTTGTGCGGAATGCTGTCGATGGTCTTCAGATTGGCCGTGATGTCCTCACCCACCGCCCCATCACCGCGGGTCACCCCATAGACCAGCGCACCATTTTCATAGCGCAAGGACGCCGACAGGCCATCAATCTTCGGCTCGGCGGTCAAGGCAACCGTCTCGGTATGGGGTAGGCCAAGATATTTCCGCACGCGCGTCGCAAAATCGCGGACATCATCGTCATTGAATGCATTATCCAGCGACAGCATCGGCACTGCATGAGTGATCTTGGCAAATTTATCCGATGGTGCCGCCCCAACCCGAACCGTCGGGCTATCTGCGCGCCGCAAATCCGGATAACGCAACTCCAGCGCCCTGTTGCGCTTGCGCAACGCATCATAGGCCGCGTCGCTCAATTCGGGATTGTCTTCGCCGTGGTAAAGCCGATCGGCTTCAGCAATTTCTTCGGCCAGAAAGGCCAGTTCCTGTTCGGCTTCGACCCATCAAGCTGGTCAACCGCCTTCGCCCGCAACGCAATACGATCCATTATCAGGCCTCCGTTTTCTCTCCGGCCATCAGCCGCCGCGCCGCTGCACGGGCTTCCTCGGAAATGACTTCACCAGCCAACATCCGGGCAATTTCCTCTTCACGATGATCGCCATCAATCAGTGTGACCCCAGTTGCAACGCGTTTTTCACCCTTCACGGCTGTCTTGGCAATCCGCATATGGGCTTGCGCCTGCGAAGCCACCTGAGGTGCGTGGGTCACGGACAGCACCTGCACATTGTTCGCCAGTCGCGCCAGACGACGCCCAATGGCAGCCGCCACCGCACCACCTACGCCGGTATCAATCTCATCAAACACCAGTGTGGGGGCAGAGCCTTTGTCCGCCATCGCCACCTTCAGCGCCAACAGAAAGCGAGACAACTCCCCGCCCGATGCCACCTTCATCATCGGCCCCGGTTTGGTGCCCGGGTTGGTCTGCACCCAAAATTCGATCTGATCGATGCCAACCTCGGTGCGATTGTCTGGATCGGCCCTATGCTCGACAAGGAATTGCGCCGCATCCAGCTTCAGCGAGGGGAGTTCCTTCATGACATCCTTGATCAACCGCTTGGCAGTCCGCTCGCGTTTCTTGCTCAGCTCAGCCGCAGCCTTGTCATAGGCCGCCTTGGTTTCCTTGGCATCAGCCCTCAGCGCAACCAGACGCTCTTCCCCATGATCAAGATTATCAAGCTCGGCACGCATTTTTTCCAGCAGCCCCGGCAGCTCGTCCGCAGGCAGCTTATGCTTGCGCGACAGGGCACGCAGCGCAAACAAACGCTCTTCGATCTGTTCCAGCTCATTGGGGTCGAAATCGGTCGCCCGCAAGGCTGACTCCAGACAGCCACGGGCATCTTCCAACCCGTTCAGAGCCACATTCAAATGGCCCAATGTCTCATCCAGCAGGCCCGGCATTTGCTCGGTCTTGCGTTCCAGACGCCGCATCATGCCCGCCAACGTCGGCATAGGAGACGCGTTGCCATCAAGTATGTCAAAGGCTTCACTCAAATCCCCGGCAATCTTCTCCGACTGCATCATGGTGGTGCGCTTGGCGGCCAACTCCTCCTCCTCGCCCTCCATCAGGCCAAAGGCCATCAGTTCGTCGACAGAGGCATTGAGATAGTCCGCTTCCTTGCGTGCTTCCTCGATGGAGAGTTCCAGCGCCTTGAGGTCTTTCTCGGCCTTCCGCCAGCCATGGAACAGTTTGGAAACCTTCTCCACATGGGGTGTCAGAGCGTCAAAGGCATCAAGCAAGCCGCGATGCACCGACACATCCACCAAGGCGCGATCATCATGCTGTCCGTGGATTTCGACAAGTCCATCGCCAACCTGCCGCAAGGTACCAGCACTGACCGGCTGGTCATTGACGAAGGCGCGGGTGCGCCCGTCGGCATTTTGCACGCGACGCAACACAAGGTCTCCGTCGCTATCAATGCCCTGTGCCTCAAGAAAAGCAAAAACCGGATGCTCGGGCGCTAGCTCGAACATTGCCACCACCTGGCCCTGCTTTTGCCCGGCCCGCACAAGGCCCCCGTCGCCACGCCCACCCATGGCAAGCGACAACGAATCCAACAGGATTGACTTGCCTGCCCCGGTTTCGCCGGTGAGCACAGTCATTCCCTCGCCGAATTCAAGATCCAGACGATCGATCAGAACGATGTTACGAATTGAAAGAGAGGCGAGCATCAGTCCCCCATTGGATCAGTTGGCACGCGCGGCCAAAAGCCTGATTCAGATTTGGAGGCCATGCTATGCCAAACAGGGTCGACAAGGCAATCAGGCAGAACGGAACCACACAGAACAAATCGTGATCATTTCCCCAGAATTCTCATGCCGGGGAAACGCGTTTCGTCAATTCACAACAGACTTAGCTAAAGACGCGAGAGATCCAGGACCCTTTTTGGATCTTGGGCTGCAGGCCGCCCTCATTGAGCATGTTATAGCCACGCTTATACCATGGGCTGTCTGGGAAATTATGCCCCAGAACTGCAATCGCCGTCTGGGCTTCATGGGAAATACCCATCGCCAGATAGGATTCAGCCAAACGCATCAGAGCTTCCTCGATGTGACGGGTATTCTGGAAGTCGGACACGACGACCTTGAAGCGATTGATGGCGGCAATATATTCGCGGCGCTCCAGATAGTAGCGACCAATTTGCATTTCCTTGCCGGCCAGCTGATCGAGCGTGATGCGAATCTTCTTGCGCGCATCGTCAGCATATTCTGAATCCGGATAGCGCTGCACCAGTTCATTCATCGCGCCCATGGCCCGTTCAGCGGCCTCCTGATCGCGGGTAATGTCTGGAATCTGCCGGTAATAGCTCTCGCCAATCAGATATTGCGCATAGGGAACATCCGGATCGCTGGGATAGAGTGCGATGAAGCGCTTCGCAGCCGTGACCGTCTCGGTATAGTTGCGCCCCGAAAATTCTGATAGGCCGTCAACAACATCGATTTGCGCGCAAAGTGGAATAGGGATGCTGACGATCGATTTCCTCGAACTTCTTCTTGGCTTCCTTGCGGTCCCCGGTCTCCATGGCATGAAGACCTTCAGCATAGAGCTTCTCCGCAGGCACCTCTTCAAAGGCAAGTTCGGATGGATCCTTGCTTGCGCAAGCCGTGACGCCCAGCATCACCAGCAGAGCAAATCCAATACGGCTCTGTTTTGCAGAAAGAAAACCCATCTGTACTGTTACCCTTCCATCAGACGGCGAGTGGTGCCCCACCCTGTCCTGTCTCTTCCAACCGGGGAAACCCGGATCGTTTGCACGCAAAGAAAGCTGCGCAAAAGTGTCATACCTTGCCCATCAACCAAAAGCGAGAGGCTTTTTTGCAAGAGGGCTCAATCTGTCTTTACTAGAAAGCAACCAAATTTGCCAACAGTCTCGCGACAAATAGGGATAAATTGTGTCCTGCACGCGCCAATCGCACCAGTCTTAACAATCAAGCGCATTCCCGCTTCAGGGATGCAATTGAAAGCATCCAATATGCAAAAAGGCGACCGAAGCCGCCCTGCTCTATCTTACACTGTCTTTTTACAGCTACTTTGGCTTTCAGTTGGTCTCAGGTCCCATGGCAGCCTGAATGGACGAGCTGGCATGGGACAAATCCACCCGCGCAGCATTGCGCTTGGCTGAAGAGGCTTCCACCCATTCCCAATTGCTGTCATCCGCAAACAAAGCTTCAAGCATGTTGAAATTGAGCTTGTGGCCACCCTTGTAAGAGCGGTAGTGCGCCAACATCTGCGCACCGGCCAAGGCCAGATCGCCAACAGCATCAAGCGTTTTGTGACGCACGAATTCATCTGTATAACGCAAGCCGTCAGGATTGACGATTTTCTGATCGTCGCCAATCACAACCGAATTTTCAAGAGATGAGCCGAGCGCATAACCAGCGGCCCAAAGACGCTCAACATCCGACATGAAACCGAAAGTACGCGCCAGACTTACGTCGCGTTTGAAAACCGCAGGGGTCATTTCTTCGTTGAAGGTCTGGACGCCGATAGTCTCGCAATCAAAATCAATGGTGACATCAAACCGGGTGCCGTCATGTGGCAGAAGTTCCCCGACAGAATCGCCATTCTGCACGCGGACAGGCTTGAGCACACGAATGTAGCGGCGCGGTGCGGAGAGTTCCTTGAGGCCAACCTGATCAATCGCGTCAATATAGGCGCGCGAGCTGCCATCCATCACCGGCACTTCGTCAGCGTCCACTTCCACCAGCACATTGTCGACGCCGTACCCGACCAAAGCCGCCATCAAATGTTCGATGGTGGCGATCATGCCTTTTTCAGGATGTCCGATGATGGTGCAAAGACGGGTATCAATGACCGACTGATAGGTGCCCTTGATTTCCAACTCAGTGCCTTTTTCGCGGTTGGCCCGCAGGAAGGTGATACCCGAATTGGCATCGGCTGGATGGAGGATCATTTCGACAGGCTTGCCGCTATGCACACCAACCCCGGAGACTACGACGCGTTCACGAAGGGTGGTTTGCTTGGCGTTCAGCAAGTTGGCCATTATTCTGCCCCTAATCTTTTTCATGCCGACGGCTTCCAGAAGAAGTCAGACTGTCTCTGGTGAACAGCGTTAATTATACGTCAACAACTTGAATTTGAGCCACAATAGCCCGCGCACATCCCCTTTTCCAAATCACGCTTTCTTACCCATTGTTACGCCTTTCCGCAAACGAAAGGTCGCGCAAAGAAGAATGAATTTCATATTTGAATACAAACAGTTAAAGCCGAACCTCTAAGAGATTCGGCTTTATAGATGTCGTTGAAAATCTGTGTCTGTAACAGACTGTTACCGAGCCTGTCGGCGCAGGAATGCAGGAATTTCGACCTGATCTTCTTCACTGATTCCCTGAGGTTGCATGGAAGCGGCAGGGATTGCACGACCCTGAGCGTCCAGTTGACCTTGCTGAGGCTGATAGGCCGCATGCTGAGCGGGGCGCTGCGGACGCGGCGCAAACTCATTAAGAGGCGAATCCTGTGCAGCCATCTGTGGCTGTGCAGACATTGGCGCTTGCGGTGCAGCAGGAGCATTCATGGTTGGCATGGCTGGCAAATCATGCTGCATCGGCTGATAAGTTGGCTGCTGTGCGGGAGCGGATTTTTGAACCGGAGCTTGCGTCGCTTCTTCATCCTCACGACGCCCCAGCCCGACGGCAGCCAAACGCTTCAACAGGCTCATCGGGCGGCTGTCATCATCGTGATGGCCCAGATTTTCGCCATTGCGAAGAGCTTCCAGTTCGCGCTGGATGATCGGCGGCAGTTCGTCAACATTTGGCATCGGACGATGCATGTTTTCAGGCACTTCAGCGGTTGGCGGAATGAAAGGCTGTTCCGCAACCACTGGCCGCTGTTCGGCCACCGCGCGAGGCGCTTCATACTCTTCTTCCACAACCGGTTCGCTCGCTGCCTGTGGCGTGAATGGAGCGATGGAAACGGCGGGATCCTGAACCGAAGGCTGGGCAAAGCTCGCCTGAGATTTTGTCTGTGGCAGATCCATCTCGCGTTCAACCGTTTCAACGGCTTCGGCAACAGCGGCAGCAGCTTCTTCTTCAACGACAGCAGGCTCAGGCTGAGAAACGGCACGCTCAACAGCATCCTCACTGTTTGGTGTCGCAACGGTGCGAAGACGCTCGGTCAATTCACGCATCCGCTGATCAGCAGGAACAACCTGCTCATAAAGCATCTGATCGATCCCGGTCGCAACGACAGAGACGCGGATCATGCCATCCATATTTTCATCAAATGTTGCACCGAGGATGATGTTGGCGTCTTCATCCACTTCCTCACGGATGCGGGTTGCAGCTTCGTCAACCTCAAACAGGGTAAGATCCTGACCGCCGGTGATCGAGATCAGCAGGCCCTGTGCGCCCTTCATCGAGATATCGTCAAGCAGCGGGTTGGCAATCGCAGCTTCGGCAGCGGCCAGAGCGCGGTTTTCACCAGAGGCTTCACCCGTACCCATCATCGCTTTACCCATGGCGCGCATGACCGAACGCACATCGGCAAAGTCCAGATTGATCAGGCCTTCCTTGACCATCAGGTCAGTGATACAGGCAACACCGGAATAAAGCACTTCGTCTGCCATCGAGAAGGCATCCGCGAAGGTGGTCTTCTCATTGGCAATGCGGAACAGATTCTGGTTCGGAATGACAATCAGCGTGTCGACATTCTTCTGCAGATCTTCGATGCCCGTTTCCGCAAGACGCATGCGGCGCTGGCCTTCAAAGTGGAATGGCTTGGTTACGACGCCAACGGTCAGTATACCCTGATCGCGTGCGGTGCGCGCAATCACAGGCGCAGCACCGGTGCCCGTGCCACCGCCCATACCGGCGGTGATAAAGACCATATGCGATCCACTCAGATGATCGTTGATCTCGTCGATCACTTCCTCGGCAGCCGCACGGCCAACCTCAGGCTGCGACCCGGCACCAAGGCCTTCTGTCACTGCAATGCCCATCTGGATGATGCGTTCAGCCTTTGACAGGGTCAGAGCCTGCGCATCCGTATTGGCAACAACGAAATCCACGCCGTCAAGACCGGTATCGATCATGTTGTTGACTGCGTTTCCACCAGCACCGCCGACACCGAACACCGTGATTCTCGGCTTCAATTCGGTAATGTCGGGCATCTTCAAATTGATGGTCATAGTACCCTCATCTCACTGCATGGATCGAATTGTCACCGATCTCAATTCGCATTTTTCCAAGCCGCAATAAAACGCACGGCTCCGTTTCCAACTGTCTTTTTTCTGATTGGGGCACCGTTGCGAATCACTTCCCAACAATATAACCCAACCCCTTGATTCTGATCAATGATTCACGCACGTTTCACGAATTCATCCCAATCAGGATCAGAAACTCTCTCTCAGCCACTGCCCCATTCGGAACAAATAGCCATCGGCCCCCGTCAAGCGAGGCTTGACCTGAACCCGTTCAAACTGTTCGATCTGGGCAACCTGCGGATAAATCAACAGGCCCACGGCCGTAGCAAAAGCCGGCCCCTTGCCAAATTCCGGCAATCCGGCCACCCCGAGCGGCCGTCCCATACGCACATTGCGTCCCAGGATCCGCCGGGCTGTTTCGGCCATGCCCGTCAACTGGCTCGCACCACCGGTCAGCACCACCCGCTTGCCAACATGGCCAGCAAAACCAGAGGCCTCGATGCGGTCACGCACCAGCTCGAAAATTTCTTCCACCCTTGGACGAATGATCCGGGTCAGTGACGCCTGCGGCACCTGATTGAGCAGGTCACGATCATCATCGCCAACCGGCGGAATGGCGATCAGTTCCTGATCATCGGACAGAGCCAGAAGCGCACTGCCATGCAGGGTCTTGATCCGTTCAGCATCGGCCAGACGGGTCGACAGACCGCGCGCCAGATCCATGGTCACATGATGCCCACCAATGGTGATGGCATCGGAATGAACGAACTGACCTTCAACGAAGATCGACACGGAGGTCGTCCCGCCACCTAAATCCACACAGGCAACACCAAGCTCAGCCTCATCATCCACCAGACAGGCGAGCCCGGAGGCATAAGGGGTAGCGACCATCATTTCAGCTTCGAGGTGACAGCGCTTGATACACAATTCCAAATTCTTCAGCGGTGCCGTCTGAGCAGTCACCACATGCATGTCGACCGCCAGATCATCACCGATCATCCCACGCGGATCCTGAATGCCCTTGCCGCCATCCAGCGAGTAGCCAATCGGCATCGAATGCACGACGGTTCGATCCGTGGTCAGCAGATGACCAGCCCCGGCTTGCAGCACGCGGCGGATATCCATTTCATCGACTTCATGCCCATTCAGGGACACAGACGCACTGAGCGTATCGCTCTTGATCCGGCCGCAAGACACATTGACGATTAGCGACTGCACCGTGATGTCGGCCTGCCGCTCGGCAGCATCCACCGCCAAACGAATGGAATTCTCGGCCTGATCGAGATCCACCACAACACCGGACTTGATGCCACGGGCCTGATGCAATCCAAAGCCAAGCACTTCGATCGTATGGGTGCGATGGCGCAAGGCTTCGCCAGCCGGACGTGGCACAAGGCGCGCAATCATGCAGCAGACCTTGGTCGAGCCAATATCCAAAATGGTAATGACGGAAGACCGTTTACTGGTAAGGTAGCGACCGCGCATGTCCTTCTTGCCCCAAGGTGTTCCGATCATGTTTCCACCTCTTTGGGCAGATTGGCCCCAAGGCCACGCAAGGTCGTGCGACGACGTTCTGCGGCGTCCTTGCTCATGCGGACAAACATTCGGTCAGACAGACGCATATCCACCAGAGTGATATCCTTGCGAGACAGCGACCCATCTTCATCAAAGGCCAGAAGCTTCTCAAGCGCATCCTCGACATCGACTTCGGGCAATTTGGCCTGAACGCCATTTTTGAAATAGAGATCCCAGCGCCGTTCGGACACATAGACCACAGCCCGGGTTTTGCGCGCCAGCGACGGATATTGCGCCAGCACTTCGAAAATCTGGGCCGCCTTACGCTGCGCTCCATGGCCGACAACCAGCGGCAGCTCGGCAAATTCGGGATCAATCCGGTCAGTCAGAACCGACCCATCATAAGAGATCAGCGAAACATATTTCCCGCGCTGCCAAAGAGCAAAGGGCTTCTGCTCCTGCACGACCACCTGAATCTTGTTCGGATAAAGCTTCTGAACCGAGGCTTCCGCAATCCAGCTGATCGCTTCAAGGCTCTTGCGGGCTTCATAGGCATTAAAGGTCAACAAGGACGTATCGGCATTGATACCCAGAGCGGTGAGGATTTCCGCTTCGGTCACTTCCTTCTGCCCGGTAATCAGCACCGCTTCAACCTTGAGGCCGAAGACCGCAGAAGCGCGTTCCAGAACGGTCTGGTTCTCACCACTGATGCTCGCGCCATAAAGGGCAGTGATTGCCAGAAAGCCAATAGACAATCCCCAGCCAATGCCTTTGGGAAGCCAGTTTTCGGCCATCGGAATGATGCGGCGATAAAATGGCAGGCGTCGCTGTTCATAGGCGAACGCGCGCGGAGCCATCGAGTCCGTTTGCATCATTGATGCAGACCCGCGGCCCTTTCCCTTCTTCCATTTTTCGATTAACGCCCGCACGAAGCGTCCTCCACCATCCATGTAACCAATTGTTCAAAGTCGAAGCCGGCTTCCGCTGCCAATTCAGGAACCAGCGAAGTCGGTGTCATGCCAGGCTGGGTATTCACTTCCAGACAAATCAGTTCACCATCCTCTCCAACGCTTTCGTCATAACGAAAATCTGCGCGGGAGATGCCTCGACAACCAAGCGCTTCATGCGCGGTTATGGTTAACGATTGTATATATTCGTAAACATTCGGTTTAAGAATTGCCGGTAAAATGTGAGAAGAGCCGCCGGGCGCATATTTTGCGTCAAAATCGTAGAAACTATTGTTGTTGGAAACGATGTCGATGACATCAAGCGCCCGGTCACCCATGGCCGCGCAGGTCAGCTCGCGACCAGCGATATAGCGCTCTACCATCACAATGTCGCCATAGGGCCATTCATCGGAATAAAGTTCTTGCGGTGGATGGGCCTGTCCTTGTTTGACGATCAGCACGCCAAAGCTCGATCCTTCACAAACCGGCTTGATGACATAAGGCGTCGGCAAGGCATGTTCCCTGGCTGCTTCCAACCGGTGCATCACCTTGGATTCAGCGACAGGAATACCCGCTGCCCGCATGATATCCTTGGCTTTTTCCTTGTTCATCGCCACAGAAGAGCCCATCACTCCCGAATGGGTATAGGGAAGGTCAAGCACCTCCAGAACACCTTGAATACAACCATCTTCGCCAAAGGGGCCGTGCAGGGCATTGAACGCAACGTCCGGTTTGAGGTCGGCCAGAACCTGAGCAATGTCGCGCTGAACATCAACCCGTGTGACTTTGAAACCCGCACTTTCCAACGCGTCTGCGCAGGCAGCACCAGAACTCAAAGAAACCGGACGCTCGGAGGACCACCCCCCCATCAGCACAGCAACATGCTTGACCATTTCACTTTACCTTTCATGTCAGACCGCAAGTGCGCGGCACTATTTCCGTCTGACGGCACCTTTTCATGCAAGCAGGACCAAACCTTGGCGAGAATCGCAGGTCATGCAAATTGCACGGCTTCCTCTTATTTATGGTTAAAAATAACTAACAAAGTGTGAGCGACTGCCAGCGTCGCAGAACATTTGGGTAAAAAGAGCAGCACACATCATGCAAAAAGCCGCCCCGCAAAACGGGACGGCCTGCAAAATTTTTCATGCAAATGTGAATGATAAAATCGGCCTTAAAGACAGATCAAAAAGATGTTGATGGCATCTCGCCAGCCTTCACCATCCCCTAATCTTCCAGAAACGGCTTTACCTCACCCCCATCAGCAAAGCGACCAATGCGTTTGATTTCCCAGTGCAGCTCGATGCCGGTCATGGCCCGCACCTTGCCGCGCACCATTTCCCCCAGCCGCTCGATATCCTCGGCACGCGCAGCACCGGTATTGATCAGGAAGTTGGTATGCTTGGGCGAGACTTGCGCACCGCCAAGCTCAAAGCCACGAAACCCCGCTTCATCCACCAGCTTCCAAGCACTCATGCCTTCAGGATTTTTGAAGGTCGACCCACCGGTTCGCTCCTTGGTCGGCTGATTATCCTCGCGATAGGTCGAGACTTCATCCATCTCGGCCTTCAGGGCAATCGGATCCCCCGCCTCTCCCTGATAACTCGCCTCGGTGAAGATATAATCAGCAGGAGCCGCGCAGGACCGATAGCCATGACCCAGATCGTCAGGGGTCAACACATGAATAGTGCCCTTGCGATCCACCGCGCGTGCCGACAAAAGACGATCCTTAGTCTCTGCCCCATGCGCTCCGGCATTCATTCTCAGCGCCCCGCCAATCGCACCGGGAATGCCCTTGTAGAAAGCAAATCCGCCAATACCCGCCTTGGCCATCTGTGTGGCAAAGCGCATATCCGGCATGGCAGCGCCAACGCTGACCGTGCGGTCATCACGGATGGTGACGTCGCTAAAGGCCTTGCCCGACAGGCGGATCACCACCCCTTCGACGCCGCCATCGCGCACCAGCATGTTTGACCCAAGACCAATCACGGTCACCGGGATATCGTCTGGCAAATGTTTCAGGAACAGAGCCAGATCGGCCTCATCCGCCGGGTTGAAAAAAAGCTGCGCCGGTCCGCCAACGCGAAACCACGTATAAGGAGCAATGTCGAAATTGCTCTTGAGGCGACCGCGCAACTCGGATGTCCAGCCCCCAAGGCGAGGCAAAAGATCTTCAAACACGCATTCACTCCCCGGCCAGTTCTTTGAGCTGACCCGGCAGGGCATTGGCCCATGCAGTGATGTTGCCAGCCCCAAGACAGACCACATAATCCCCCGGCTCGGCCATATCGCGAATGCGCTCTGCCAGCACCTCTGGTGCGCCCATCATCGAGGCGTGACGGTGCCCATGGCTTTTAAGGCCAGCGACCAGCGCGTCCGCAGAAGCACCTTCAATCGGTTGTTCCCCCGCAGGATAAACATCGGCCACCAGCACCCGATCCGCCACATTCAGGCAGGTGCAGAAATCTTCAAAATGGTCCCGCAACCGGCTATAGCGGTGCGGCTGCATGACAGCAATCACCTTGCCCTGACTGGCCTGACGCGCGGCCTGCATCACGGCTGAAATTTCAACCGGATGGTGGGCATAATCATCAATCACCTCGATGCCGTTCCAGCTGCCCGTGCGCGTGAAGCGCCGCTTGACGCCACCAAAGCCAGACAGACCGCGACGGATCGCATCCGCCGAGATCCCCAACTGATGGGCAACCGCAATTGCGGCGGTGGCATTGGCCACATTATGCTCACCGGGCATTGGCAGGCTGAGACCGGTAATTTCTTCGCTCGTCCCGGTCTGGCGGTTGCTGATGACAATCGAGAAGCGACTAACGCCCCCTTCCGACCGCAAATCCTTATAGCGCACATCGGCCTGCGGGTTGGTGCCATAGGTGACGATCCGGCGATCCTCGATCTGACCGACCAGAGCCTGCACTTCCGGATGATCCAGACACATGGCCGCAAAGCCATAGAAGGGCACATTCTCGATAAAGGCGGTAAAAGCGGCCTTCACCGCAGCAAAATCGCCATAATGATCCAGATGCTCCGCATCAATATTGGTCACCACCGCAATATCGGCAGGCAGTTTGACGAAGGTGCCATCGGATTCATCGGCCTCAACGACCATCCAGTCGCCTTCACCCATCCGCGCATTGGTGCCATAGGCATTGATGATGCCGCCATTGATCACGGTCGGGTCCATCCCGCCCGCATCCAGCAAAGCCGACACCAGAGAGGTGGTGGTCGTCTTACCATGGGTGCCACCAATCGCGATGGCCGATTTAAAGCGCATCAACTCGGCCAGCATCTCGGCACGCCGCACCACCGGCAACAGCCGTGCCCGAGCCTCGATCAATTCCGGATTGTCCGCCTTGATCGCAGAGGACACCACCACGACTTCCGCGTTGGCGATATTCTCCGCCGCATGGCCAATGGCCACCTGAATGCCCTTGTCGCGCAGACGCAACACGTTGGCGCTTTCAGCGATATCACTGCCCTGCACGGTATAGCCCAGCTTCACCAGCACCTCGGCAATGCCCGACATCCCGATCCCGCCGATCCCGACAAAATGCACCGGACCGATATTTTGAGGCATTTTCATTTGGCAACTCCTGTTGTCTCGGCCACGCTCGCGACAAGATCAGCCAGTCGGTCGGCAGCGTCCAGCTTGCCTTCCTTGCGCGCAGCCTCAGCTGCAGCGTTCAACTTGTCGGGATGGGCGAAAAGTTCTTCCAGCAAATCGGAAATTTCATTGGGTCGCAGGCCACGCTGTTCCAGCATCCAGGCCCCACCCGCCTTGACCAGCACGGAGGCATTGGCTTTCTGGTCCTGATCCAGCGCACCGGGCAACGGCACAAGGATCGACGGTCGACCAATCGCGGCCAGCTCCCCAACCGAGGATGCCCCGGAGCGGCAAATGACCAGATGCGCCTTGGCGATTCTTTGCGGCATATCGGCAAAGAAAGGCGCAAGCTCGGCATTCAGCCCCAACTCCCGATAGCCAACCTTGACCTTCAGGAGATCTTCGGGCCGGCATTGCTGCACCAGCTTGATCCGCTCGCGCATCTCCTCTGGCAAACGGCCCAATGCGCCCGGCATATATTCAGAAAAGAAACGCGCCCCTTGAGAGCCACCAAAGACCACCAGATGAATGTCCCCATCAGCGCCGAGCGGCGCATAGGGAATCTTGGCAGCCTCCTCGACCACTGGCCGGACCGGATTGCCAGTCAGCGTGGTCTTGGCCTCCAGCCCTTCGCCGCCTTTAAGGATCGGGAAGCTCGCAGCAATCGCCTTGGCGCCCTTGGCCAACATGCGGTTGGCCCGCCCCATCACACCATTCTGCTCATGCAAACAGCTCGGCACTCCAAGACTTTTCGCCGCCAGCATCGGCGGCACTGTTGGATAGCCACCAAACCCGACCACCACATCGGGCTTGAGTTGCTTGATCACCTTGCGGGCGGCAAAAAAGCCTTTGCCCAATTTAAGAGCCGCCTTGGCCAAGGCAATCGGATTTTTCACCGACGGAGTGGCAGAAGGAATGATCAATATGCTCTCAGCGGGAAAATCATGCCCATATTGGGTCGCCCGGCCGTCGGTTGCCAGATGCACAGTCCAGCCCCGCTCGATCAGCGCATGAGCAAGCGCTTGGGCTGGAAACAAGTGCCCGCCCGTACCACCGGCAGTCAACAAAGCGACTTTAACCATCTATTCTACCCCACCGGGTTCCTGTAATGCGTGGCTTCGGCGTCCCGATGCCAGCTCCTATCACATCTGCCTATGTCACATTCGCGACTGATAAAACTGGGTCTGCTCCAACCCTACCTCGGGCCGCCGCCTCGTCAGGGCCAGCAAAAAGCCCATGGAAATCGAGACCGACAACAGCGACGAGCCACCATAGGAAATGAATGGCAGCGTCATACCCTTGGCAGGCAGCAACTGCAAGTTCACCGCGATGTTAATCACGGCTTGCAGACCAAACAACAGCGCCAGACCGGAAATGGCCAGTCTTTTAAACAGATCCTGCGTCTTGAGCGCCATCGACAGCGACCTTAGCACCACGAACAGATAGGCACTAACCAGCAGAAGACAAACAATGATGCCGAATTCTTCGGCCAGTACAGCAAAAATAAAGTCCGTATGGCTGTCGGGCAGGATCCGCTTGACCATACCCTCACCGGGTCCGGTGCCAAGCCAGCCACCGCGCACAATGGAATCCATCGCCGTATCCACCTGAAAGGTGTCGCCTGTTTCCGGATCGAGAAAGCGATTGATGCGGCCTGTCACGTGCGGCACGAAGAAATAAGCCGTCGTCAATCCGCCAACCCCAAGTCCGGCAAGCAGAAAGATCCAGAAGAGCGGCATCCCAGCCATAAAGAACAAACCGCCCCATACAGATGATAGCAAAACCGTTTGGCCGATATCAGGCTGGGCAACCAGCAACACCACCGACACCATGAACAACACGATCGAGAAAAGATTCCCCGGGATCTCAGGTCGCCGGTCATTCTCGGCAAACAGCCAGGCCGCCAGCACCACAAATCCGGGTTTGAGAAATTCCGATGGCTGCAGCGAAAAGCCCAGAATCGTGATCCAGCGCTGCGACCCCTTGGCCGCAAAGCCGATCAAGAGGGTTGCCACCATCCCCAGCAGCGACAAGACGAGGATCGCCAAGGCCACCCGACGGATGGTGCGCGGATCCAGAAAAGTAAGGCCGATCATTATCGTCAGGGCAATAGGCACGAAAAAGGCGTGGCGTTTGACGAAATGGAAGCTATCAAGCCCCAGACGTTCGGCCACGGGCGGGCTCGCCGCCATAGACAGGATCAGGCCGGAAAACAGGATCAGGACCAACACCAGCAGCATCGGTCGATCAATTGTCCACCACCATTCGGTCAGTAGATTTTTCCGCGTCCGCCGCATTATGCCTGCCCACCTTTGACATGGTCGGGATCCACCGGCACCTTGCCAGTTTCAAGATAGGATGTCACAGCCTCACGGAACTGGTCACCGCGGGCCATGAAATTCGGGAATTGATCAAAGCTTGCACAGGCAGGTGACAACAGAATGGCCAATTCACCCCCCTCACCCGGCTTGGCCTTGGCAGCCTCAATGGCCTTGTCCAAGGCGATATCCATATGCTCGCACCGGCTGAAGGCCACATTGTGACGGGACAGGGTGTCTGCAAAAAGATCACTTGCCTCGCCGATCAGATAGGCATGATCGACGCGAGGGAAATAATCAATCAGACTTTCGATGCCACCTTCCTTGGCCTTGCCCCCAAGGATCCAGTGGACATGCCTGAAGGCAGCAAGGGCACGAGCCGCAGCATCCGCATTGGTCGCCTTGGAATCGTTAATGAAAACCAGCCGCCCCTCAACGCCCACTTCTTCCATTCTGTGGGCAAGGCCTCCAAAAGAAATCAAAGCGCGACAAAGAGAGGCTGGCGCGATATCAAATTGACGGGCAATCGCGACGGCAGCAGCAGCATTCTGGGCATTGTGGGTGCCGCGCAGGGCACGGGCCTGATCAAGATTGAACAGGAAATCCCCTTCCATGCTCTGCAAAATGCCGTCAGGGGCTGCCATCATGGCGCGTTCATTGCCAAAGCCGGAAATGGTCACCAACGCTTTGCCCTTGAGGCGCAGATTGGAGGCCACATTGGCGGTCAACCTGTCATCAAGCCCGACAACAGCAAGCGCGGAGCTTGTGATCATCCGCGCCTTGATCCGGGCATAATTCAGCAATTCACCGTGGCGATCGAGATGATCCGCCGAAATATTGAGCAACAGACCGATGGACGGATCAATCGTTGGCGCAAGATCGATCTGGTAGGAAGACACTTCAATCACATAGACCCGGTCCGACGACAAGGGCTCAAGCGCCAGTATGGGCGTGCCGATATTGCCCCCCATCTGCACATCAAGCCCGGCCTCTTTGAGCAAATGGCTCACAAGCGCCGTGGTCGTCGATTTGCCATTGGTGCCTGTAATGGCAATGAAAGGACACTCGATGCCCAGCGCACGGCGTTCGCGGCAAAAGAGTTCGACGTCGCCAATCACCTCAACGCCCGCTTCCTTGGCGCGTTTCACACTCCAATGGGGTTCGGGGTGGGTCAGCGGCACACCGGGTGCGAGCACAAGCGCCGCAAAGCCGCTCCAGTCGGCCTGCCGCAGATCAGTGACTGTCACGCCCTCGATTGCCGACGCCTTGGCGCAGCTTGTCGCATTGTCATCATAAGCGATCACGTGTGCGCCGCCCGCCACCAAAGCCTCGACGGTTGCCAGACCGCTGCCCCCAAGCCCGAATACCGCAATCGTTTCATCCTTGAAAATGGTAATCGGGATCATGACACTGTTGCCCTGCTGGAAGCTGTAAAGATTGAAAAGAGAGAAATGTCGGGCACGAAACCGCGCCCGACAGAGACCTGAAATGCCCGGTTAGCGCAGTTTGAGGGTCGCCAGACCGATCAGCGCCAGCACCACCGCAATGATCCAGAAGCGGATCACCACCTGCGGCTCAGTCCAACCCTTATGTTCGAAATGGTGATGGATCGGCGCCATACGGAACACCCGCTTGCCGGTCAGTTTGAAGGAGGCGACCTGAATGATCACCGACACCGCTTCGAGCACAAACAAACCGCCGACAATCGCCAGAACCAGCTCATGCTTGGTGGCAACTGAAAT
Source organism: uncultured Cohaesibacter sp. (assembly GCA_963676965.2). GTDB lineage: Bacteria > Pseudomonadota > Alphaproteobacteria > Rhizobiales > Cohaesibacteraceae > Cohaesibacter. The sequence continues at coordinate 15,473 of CAXXSO010000075.1, read as the reverse complement.
TGCCCCCAGCATGCCGCCCAGCGCCAAAGAGCCGGTATCCCCCATAAAGATTGCAGCCGGCGGCGCATTGAACCACAAGAAACCAAGCCCCGCACCGACCATGGCGCCACACAAAACCAACAGCTCACCAGTGCCCGGCACGTAATGGATTTGCAGATAGTCGGCGAAAATCTCGTTACCGGACAGATAGGCAATCAGACCAAAGGTCGCCGTAGCAATCATCACCGGCACAATCGCCAAGCCATCAAGCCCGTCGGTCAGATTGACCGCATTGCCAGCACCGACAATCACAAACAGGCCAAACGGCACAAAGAACCAACCCAGATCAAGCAGGATATCCTTGAAGAAGGGGAAAGTCACAGAGGTGGTAAAAGAGGTTTCGCCCAGCTGCGCCACAGCAAAGCAGGCCATGCCCGCAATCACGGCCTCGATTGACAGGCGCATGCGGCCCGAAAAGCCCTTATGCGACGAGCGAGAAACCTTCAGAAAATCATCATAGAAACCGATCAGACCAAAGCCGACGGTGACAAACAACACGATCCAGACATATGGATTAGCCAGATTGGCCCACAAGAGGGTCGCTGAAATCAGGCCACACAGAATCATCAAGCCCCCCATGGTCGGGGTGCCTTTCTTGGTCAGAAGGTGGCTTTGCGGCCCGTCCTCGCGGATCGGCTGACCCTTGCCCTGCCGCATCCGAAGGGAATTGATGATCATTGGTCCAAACAGAAACACCATCAACAATGCGGTGATGATCGCGCCTGCGGTTCGAAAGGTGAGATATCGGAAAACATTCAATCCCGAAATTTGATCCGAAAATTCAACGAGATACATCAGCATCTGGGTATCTGGCCTTTCTGAAACGCCGCCTGTCCTTCGACGGGCTTATTGTTTGAACTTTTCAAGCAACGACTGAACAATCGGCCCCATACGGGATCCCAGTGAGCCCTTGACCATAACGGCGTCACCATCCCGCAATGCTTCGCACAAGGGGGCGACGAGATCCGCAGAGCTATTAGCATAAATGCCCCGCACTTCAACAGGGGCAATTTCCCATAGGTGAGCCATCATCGGACCACAGAGATAGAGCTGATCAATGCCCGCCGATTGAATGGCAGGCCATAGCCCCGCATGCATCGCGGCACTATCCTCACCCAGTTCCAGCATATCCCCAAGCACGGCGATTTTCCGCCCTTTGGTCTTTGCAAGGCCAAGGGTTGAAAGAGCCGCTGCCACAGAAGACGGATTGGCATTGTAGCTTTCATCAATCAAGGAGACCGTGCCGCCACGCACTGCAAGGTTATGGCGTTCACCGCGGCCCTTGCTCGCCCCGTGGGTGCCAAGCGCCTTACAGGCTGCCGCAACATCACCACCAGCAAGGCGAACCAACCCAAACACCGCCAGAGCATTCATTGCCAGATGTTCGCCCGCTGCTGCGATATGACAGGACAAAGCCTCACCAAACAGGGAGAGGGTCAAATGGGACCCATCCGCCTGCAGGTCAAGCGCTTCAAGGCGGACATCCGCATGGACTGACCGCCCGAAATGATGAATATGGGCGATGCCCAGATCCTTGGCAGCTTTGGTCAGATAGCCATCGAAGGGATTGTCCGCATTGATAAGCACCGCACCACCTTCAACCACCCCTTCGAAAATCTCGGCCTTCGCAGCGGCAATCTCGTCAATCGAATTGAAATTACCGATATGGGCGGCAACAACCGTGGTAATCACAGCCAGATGCGGCTTTACCATACCAATCAATGTGCGGATTTCGCCCACATGGTTCATCCCGACTTCGAAAATGCCGAATTCCGTATCCCGAGGCATCCGCGCCAAGGTCAGCGGCACCCCCCAGTGATTGTTAAAGGACGCATTGGCAGCATGCAGCCGTCCACTTGGAGCCAGCGCGGAGCGCAAGGCATCCTTGGTGCTGGTCTTGCCTACGCTGCCGGTGATTGCAATCACTTTGCCTGTCATCCGCGCGCGCGCAGCCCAACCAAGACGCTCCAGCGCCTTCAATACATCATCGACAAACAGCACCCGCTCGGCAAGGTCGGCAAAGTCGCTCCGTTGGGCCTCTTCCAACACCACCACCGCAGCCCCCGCTTCCAGAGCGCCGCGAGCAAAGGCATGGCCGTCAAATCGGTCGCCTTTAATGGCAAAGAAGGCGTCGCCTTGACCAATTGTTCGGCTGTCAATGGAAATGCCTGTCACATCCTTGATGTCCCTGGGCTGGAAGATCGGTGAAACTGCCGCAACAAAGGCATCTGCAGTCCAGAGCGCCGTCATTGAGCCGTCCCCTTCCCGGTTTCCTTGAGGGCGCGGGCCACCGCCTCATGATCAGAGAAAGGCAAAACCTCTTTGCCAATTGTCTGGCCGGTCTCATGCCCCTTGCCTGCCACAAGCAAAATATCGCCCGGCTCCATCATGCTCACACCCAGAGTGATCGCATCCTGTCTCCCGCCAACGTCAATGCCATTGGTCACAGGAGCCATCACCGCCGCACGGATGAGGGCCGGTTCTTCGGAGCGGGGATTGTCATCGGTGACGATGGAATAGTCGGCAAAGTCGTTGCTTGCCTGCCCCATCATTGGCCGCTTGCCCGGATCCCGGTCGCCACCAGCACCAAACACCGAAATCAACCTGTTCTTGACGAACGGGCGCAGCGCCTGAAGGGCAATCGCCAATGAATCCGGCGTATGGGAAAAATCAACATAAATGGCAGTATCCGGACCTGCATGACCAACCAGCTCCATCCGCCCGCGCGCCCCTTTGAGCTTGCCAATGGCCTCAAGAATGACGGCAGGCTCAACACCACCACTATAGGCCATCAGACCCGCGACCAAGGCGTTTGAAACCTGAAAACCACCAATCAGAGGCACATGGCAAGTGACGTCGCCCCACAGGCCAGACAGTTTGACCGACTGATCAAAGCCATCAATCTCGATGGATTCAATCACCAGATCGGCGTCAGACGAATGCCCCACCGTATAACAGGTCAAACCGCGCGCCCTAGCAATATCGAGATAAAAAGCCCCATACGGGTCATCCAGATTGATCACCGCCGCGCCGTCATCGCGCACCAGACGCTTGAACAACAAAGCCTTGGCATCGCGATAGGCTTCCAGCGTGCCGTGATAATCCAGATGATCGCGGGTGAGATTGGTGAACGCACCAACATCAACCGTAAGGCAATCAAGACGCTTCTGTTCCAGACCATGGCTGGAGGCCTCAAGTGCCAGATGGGTTACCCCATCGGCGACCAGTCCCTCAACGGAGGAAATCAGCCCAACCGGATCCGGCGTCGTCAGACCGCCATAGCTGGTGCCTTTTGGCCCTTCAATGCCGATCGTGCCGATATTGGCCGCCACTTTGCCCGCATGCGCCCAGATCTGGCGCAGGAAAGAGGCAATCGATGTCTTACCATTGGTCCCCGTCACAGCACCGACGCGCGCAAGGGAGACCGGATGCAACAACGCCGCCAGACGCGCCAACGCCAAATGCGGATCATCGACCCGAACAATCGGGGCCTCAGCACCGTCCAAATCGGCAGGCAGCTCAGAGGATTGCGCAATGAGTGCAAACACAGCCCCTTGCGCCAAGGCTTGCGGCACAAATCGTGCACCGTCCACCTTGGACCCCGGCACACCGACAAAGACATAGCCGGGCTTCACCGCTCGGCTGTCGGCGGTCACCCCGACAATCTCCTGCCCAGAAATGGCGGCAAACCCGCCTTGTTCAGTGGGCAATTCCAGCGCGCCCAGCAGTTCGGTCACATTCATCCAAAGGCTCTCCGGCTTTCAATTCACACCCTTGCAGGTGTTTGCTTTAGAAGGATGCAGCCACTGTTGGAACAACCTTTTGACCAAAACGGGGCTTAACCCCCAAAATAGCGCCAACCCTGCGGATAACTGCCCCGGCGGTCGGTGCCGCATTCACACCAGCCGTGGCATAGCCATAGGTTTCCTTGATGCCTTTTGGTTCATCCAGCATCACCAGAACCACGTAATCGGGATTATCAATCGGGAAGGCAGACAGGAACGAGGTCAGCAGCTTGTGGTGAGAATATTTCCCATTCTCCACCTTTTCCGCCGTGCCCGTTTTACCACCGACCAGATACCCATCCACCCGGCTGCGTTTGCCAGAGCCTTTGACCGCGTTCAAACGCAGCAAATAGCGCACCTGATCGCTGGTTTGCTGGCTGACGATGCGCTCGCCTTTCGGGATGATGGCATCAGCGCTACGCTTGAGGAAAGTCGGCTTGACATAGGTGCCACCATTGACCAGTGCCGCCGCAGTCGCTGCCAGCTGAAGGGGCGCCACAGTCATGCCGTGACCAAAGGAAATGGTCATGGTTGACAGATCAGTCCATTTGCGCGGATAGGAAGGTGTGCGGGACTCCGGCAATTCGGTTTGCACCCGATCCAGCAAATGCACCTTTTGCAAAAAGTCCTTATGCCCTTCGCGCCCCACTTTCAGGGCCATTTTGGCAGTACCGATGTTGGAGGAGTAGATAAACACTTCCGGCACGGACAGGATTCGCTTCTTGCCATGGAAATCACTGATCGTAGCGCCCCGCACCCGGATCGGCTGGCGCGCATCAAAGCTGTCATGCAGATTGACCGTGCCAGTATCGAGCGCCATCGCGGTGGTGACCAGTTTCATCACCGACCCCATTTCATAGACACCGGCGGTCATCCGGTTGAGACGATCCGGCTTCTGGGCATCCACAGGGTCATTCGGATCATAATCCGGCAGGGACACCATACCGACCACTTCGCCATTTCTGGCATTCAGAACCACACCCGCCGCAGCCTTGGCTTTGTATTTGACCATGCTTTTGTGCAGTTCATCGCGCAACACATGTTGCACCCGCAGATCAAGGGACAGCCGCACCGGCTTTTGATCCGCCGTCCGGGCAAAGCCTGCTTCGTGCAGCGCCGACAGACCCGTTTGATCGACATATTTCTCCATGCCGGCAATGCCCTCATTGTCGACATTGACCAGCCCCAGAATATGCGAGGCGGTAGCACCCGCCGGATAGAAGCGTCGATTCTCGCTCAAGAAGCCAAGCCCCGGAATACCGGCCTCATGCACGGCCTGCTGCTGGCGCGGGGTCACTTCACGCTTGATCCAGGTGAATTTGCCATCGCCCGCTAGGCGTTTGCGCAGGCTTTTGCTGTTCAGATCCGGGAACACGCCGGTCAGCGCATCCACCGCCTCATCGACATCGATGATCTTGTAAGGTTCGGCAAAAATCGAGGCGGTCTTGATGTCGGTCGCCAGAATTTCGCCGTTGCGATCAACAATGTCAGGCCGTGCCGCGGCCATGGCATCTTGCGCGCTAGAGCGGTGATTGGCTTCTGCCGGTGTGGCAAAGCCAAGCATCACCAACCGGGCTGCAATGACGCTGAAACAAAAGACAAAGACAACCAGCGACATCTGAATCCGCACACCCGTTTCTTTCGAGCGTACTTTGTTCGTGCCGTCAAAATCGAAATTATGGTCCACGGTTCGGATTTGCCCCTGTTGGGCGAGAAGATCAGTCATGTCCCACCCCTATTCTACAATTGCTGCAGTTGGTTGTGCCTGTTTCAGGAAATCGTCGATGGTCGGCTTGTCCGTCCCCACTTCTGATGGTTCCTGCAGTCGTTCGGGCAAATCGCCGATCGTGCCAATCTGATAGGGCTGAACTTCACTCAAGCCCAACTGATCGGCAAAACGCTCAGAGAGCTTCTGAACCCTTTCAGGTCGGTTGAGATAGCTCCATTCAGCTTTCAACAGCAGCAAGGCTTCCTTCTCGTCCTCGATCTGCTTTTCCAATTTGACAATCCGGCTTTCTTCCTCCTTGGCTTCATGCTTGACCTGATAGAGCCAAAAAGCCCCCAGCAACACAAAAAGGAACAAAACGGCATTGATGAGTCTGCTCATGATCGGCCTCCTGAGCGGCTCTCCGCCAGCATTCTGGGCAATCCAAGCCCTTTTGCATCCAGTGGGTGAGGCGCAGCATCGGTCCGTATGCCAGCCCGCATCTTGGCTGACCGGGACCGCGGATTGCGCGCCAGTTCTTCCTCGTCAGGACCCACCCCGCCTTTCACCGCCATTTCGAAACTCGGGGCTGCGAGATCCTGCTCCGGCATATATCGTGACCCGCCGGAATGGGTCTTGGAACGCTCCTGAAAGAAGCGTTTGACAATACGATCTTCCAAAGAATGGAAGGTCACGACGACCAGCCGTCCGCCAGGCTTGAGACAGCGCTCCGCTGCCATCAGGCCATCGACCAGTTCATCAAGCTCGCCATTGACATAGATCCGCAAACCCTGAAACACCTTGGTCGCGGGATGAATTTTCTGCGTCGGCTTACGGCCAATGGTCTTCTCGACCAAATTCGCAAGATCAAGTGTGGTCTCGAACGGTGTCTCTGCGCGGCGCTGCACAATCGCGGCAGCAATCCGGCGTCCCTGATTTTCTTCACCCAACTGGCGAAAAATCCGGGTCAGTTCCACTTCGTCATGGCCATTGACCACGTCCGCCGCGCTTGGCCCGCTCTGGGACATCCGCATATCAAGCGGCCCGTCATGCATGAAGGAAAAGCCCCGTTCGGCTTCGTCCAGCTGCATCGAAGACACACCAATATCCAGCACCACAGCATCAAGCGGTGCCAGGTCTTCATCTGCCGCGATATCAGCCAATTCGCTAAAACACCCGGCCACGAACCGCAGGCGGTCGCCATATTTCTGTTGCAAAATCGCGGCGCGCTCTGCCGCTTCGGGATCCCGGTCAACCCCGAGCACGGAAGCCCCCTGATCAAGAATGGCACTGGAATAGCCACCAAAACCAAAGGTACCGTCCAGCACCCAGTCGCCCTCATGGGCATCAAGGGCATCGACAACGGGAGCAAGCAGAACAGGAATGTGACGAACAGTTTCTTCAGTTTCAGTCATCGCACTGGGCTCGCTCATGCCTTGCTTCCTCCGCCTTGCCCTTCTGTGGGGCCTGTATTTGTTATTCCTTGACGGATCCTGGACAGGGCATGCTTTTGCGCTTCCTTGCGATGGATCTCATAGCGATCTGGTTGCCAGAGGCGAAATTTCGTTCCTTGACCAACAAACACCACGACATCTGTGATGCCCGCATATTCCTTGATACTTTCACTCAAAGTGATGCGGCCATCCTTATCGATCTTGAAGGTCTCACTCTCCCCCAACAAAGCGGTCGAAAGCATTTCCCGCTCTTCTGAAAAAGGGGGAAACTGATCAATCTGATCGTTGATTTCCTGCTGAAAAGCCAAACCACCGGCCTCGATGGAGACTTGATCAAGCGAGGGGCTGCAAAACAGGCTTTCCTGTCCATCCTGAGCGAGTAACTGCCGGAAGGGTGCGGGTATCGAAACACGCCCCTTGGAATCCAACCGGTTCACATATTTGGATACAAAAGCCTGCATCCCATCCCGCCTACTGGATCATTCCCAAGCTTCATTGGCAGCTCGAAAATGCCTCAAGATACTGAAAAACCGGCGCTCTGATCCGCCCCGGCAAACCGGCACATTTCCAAACCGCCTCAACACTTATTGCTTCACTCTTGCCTCCCCGAAAAGGGAGATGTCCGCCGCATATTCTGAAAGATCGAGTCATTTCACACGACACGATCTTGGACCGCATAGATATGGGATACCATGGGATGATATGGGCGTCAACGGAATCTCATGGAGTCTCGCAATCAGGATCACGATCTCTCATTTTAAGAAAATTAGCGTTAACAAAGGGTTGAGGCATTTAATGCGAAAAGGTCGCAGATCACTTTTAACAGGTTAAAAACAGGCTTTTGGGCGTCAGAATTTTGCACGGGCCCGACAGAATCCGTGTTGAGGCCTTGGGCCCGAGCAAGCCGCTTGTCGATGGATCTGAAAAAACGGGAAAAAAGTGTACCAGTCGGTCTGTAAGCCGGGTTTTGTACGGCATGACCCGAAGGCCATACGCGGCAACCATTCATCTGGGACATTCATTGCTGAATGCCTCTAGCAACCCACCCGAACGACTGGCCTGAAAGCCGGCTGGACTTGCGCCCGCATCATTCCTATTCGGTTTTGCTCCCGGTGGGGTTTACCATGCCGTCCGCATTGCTGAAGACGCGGTGAGCTCTTACCTCACCCTTTCACCCTTACCCGACGTGAAAGTCGGGCGGTTTGCTTTCTGTGGCACTTTCCCTAGAGTCGCCTCCGCCGGGCGTTACCCGGCACCGTGCTTTCGTGGAGCCCGGACTTTCCTCACCGGATTGCTTTCGCGTGACCGGTGCGGCTGCCCGACCGACTGGTGCTTCGGACCTAAGCCCAATTGCCCTGCGGGTCAAGGGGCGATCCGGTTGAGACAGTGAGCAACTGCCTCGACACCGTTGACAATTTCATCTTCATTCGACGCCGCATAGCCAAATAACAGCCCCTGACGCCCTGCAGCATGAGCAGGCCAGTAAAGCGACGACAAAGCTGTGCATTCGATCCCGCATTGAGCCAAATCCGCCAAAAGGACCTCATCCCGCACCCCCGCTTCCACCAGCCGCGGCGCCAGATAGGCAGGCATCTGGATGCCACCATCGGGCACATCGGGCACCAACAAGTCGCCACATTGCGTGGCCAGAGCCTCGGCCAGACAATCCCGCCGCGCCTGATACACCTTGCTCATATCGCGCACATGGCTGCGAAAATGACCGCTCGATAAAAAATCCGCCAACGCCCATTGCACTGTTAGCCCCGGCACCGCTCCCATATTGCGCTGCATCCGCTTGATCGGTTCGACCAAGGGCATCGGCACCACCAGATAGGCAAGCCGCAAAGAAGGCATCAGGGATTTTGCCATGGTTCCCATATAGAGCACCTGATCGTCCCGCCCCAACCCCTGCAAACAGGAAAGAGGCGCATTGGAGAAATGAAACTCGCTGTCATAGTCATCCTCCAGCACCACGGCCCCATGCTTGGCAGCAAAGGCCAAAAGCGCCAGACGATCCTCCAGCGACATCACCCGCCCCGTTGGAAACTGATGCGACGGGCTGACATATATAAGCCTTGGCGTGGCCCCATCTGCCACCAGAGCCTCAAGCCGACGAAACATATCCCCTGCCTGAACATCCATCGGCCTTATATCCGCATGCACCCCACGCAAAACCGCCAGCATTCCCGCATAGCCCGGCGCTTCATGCAAAGCCACATCACCGGGATCAAGCAACAGGCGCGCAACCAGATCCAGCGCCGCCTGCGCCGAGGAAAAGACAATCACCTGCTCCGCACTGGCCGATACCCCGCGGCTCACCGCCACATGATCAATCAGCGCTTCGCGCAGGTCCGGCAAGCCGTGATAATGTGCATAGCCTCCCATCACCGGATTTTGATGCATCCGCCGCGCCGCGCGCCTCAGGCAGCGCCCCCACAAATCATGGGGGAAGCAGCGCACATCCGGCAGTCCCGGTTGGAAAGTGTGAGGGGAGGGTCCATTCCGACGCCCGATGGCAATCATGGCCTGCGCGCTCCGCGACAGATGCCAATTTTGCGTGCAGGAACCTTGATGGCCCTTTTTGTCCAGCACAGGCGCAAAGCCTCGCGACGCCTCGCTGACGAAAGTGCCCCGCCGCCCTTGCGCATGCAAATATCCTTCCGCCTCCAGCAAGTCATAGGCAGCCAGCACGCTGTTCCGTCCCACCCCCAATTGCGCCGCCAACTGACGACTGGTCGGCAACCGACTGCCCGCCGCCAGAGAGCCTGCTTCAATCACCCCCCTGATCTGTTCAAACAATTGCGGCACAAGGCCTTTGGCCGCTGTTCGGTCGAGCTTTATCCGGGTCGCAAGCATTTTTGGTTCTCACAAATTAGAATTTTTGGATCTTTATTTAGAACCAAAACACTGTTTGGATCAAGCAAGACCCCAAAATGGGACTGCATTCATGCCCGCTAAGGCGTCAAGACAAGAGCAAGAAAATGAGCATCGAGACACATCAACAGGTTCCCATCACTCCAACCAACAAGGTGCGGGTATCCAAACGCGCCAACTATGACCGCGAAACCATTCACGCCATCCTCGACGATGGTCTTATCGCCCATGTGGCCTTCTCCCTCGACGACCAGCCCTTTGTGTTGCCCATGGCCTATGGCCGCATTGGCGATCAGCTTTATATCCACGGGGCCAAGGGTGCACGCATGTTCAAGGCCCTCAAAAAGGGTCTGCCCCTCTGCATCAATGTCACTCTTGTCGATGGCTTTGTCGTGGCCCGCTCTGCCTTCCATCATACGATGAATTACCGCTCGGCCAACATCCATGGCACAGGCCGTCTTGTGGAGGATCCGACCGAGAAATATGACGCTCTGGTCGCCGTCACCGACCATATAGCAGCGGGCCGCTGGGATGAAAGCCGCGATACCATCGACAAGGAGCTGGATGCCACAACCGTGATTGCGGTCGAGATCGAAACAGCCGCTGCCAAATGCCGTGCTGGCATGCCGGTGGATGATGAAGAAGATTATGACCTCGACGTCTGGGCTGGCATCGTACCGATCGCCACCAGCTTCGGTCCACCCATTGCAGACACACGCCTGAAAGACGGCGTTCCAGTCTCACACAGCGTCAAGAAGCTGGTCGGTCGTCGCTACTAGCAGCCTTGCGTGATCGTCCAAGCTTGACAAGGCCTGTGGGCGGGTTTATATCCGCCCACAGGTTGCAGGCACCTGCCGCTCGCGAGGCGACAGCCCATGGTGAAGTCCTGATGAAAGATCGACTATCTCCGCCCCACATGCATTTCATGCGGGTGGCAATGCGAGCCCCATCCTTTTTGGAAATGCGTTTTGTTAGGAGGCCGAGATGTCATCAGACACCTCTTCCCAATCACACACGCATAGCCCGTTTCTAAGCGGTGCCCTTGGCGTGCATTTCGCCCGCACCGCCCTGCCCATCATTTTCGTGATGAGCATGAATGGCTTGCTGGCGGTCGTCGACGCAATCTTTCTGGGCCTGTATGTCGGCCCCGAGGCGTTGGCGGCGGTCACCCTCATTTTCCCGATCTATATGCTGATGGTAGCTCTGTCGACGCTGGTCTCAAACGGCCTGGCGAGCATACTAGCCCGCCAGCTGGGTGCCGGTCAGATCGAACAGGCTCGCGCCCATTTCAGCGGTGCCCATGGTTTGGCCCTGTTGGTTGGCACTCTCTTCATCCTTGGTTATCTGACCTTTGGCAAGGCCATCACCCTTGCTGCGGCCAATGGATCGAAGGACTTGGCAGATCTGGCCACCATCTATCTGCGGCTAATGGTCTTCGCCTCGCCCTTGGCCATGGTGCTGTCACTCCATGTCGACACGTTGCGCAATGAAGGCTTTGCCCCCATCATGGCAGCCATGAGCCTGTTGGTCTCGCTGGCCAATATCGGCTTCAATGCCCTTTTCATCATTTGGCTTAACCTTGGCATTGCCGGATCGGCCTATGGTACCATTGCCGCGCAATTGTTGGCTTTCACCATCATCATCAGCTTTCGTCATTGGGGACCAAGCACCTTTAAGCCGCTCGACCTGATGCGTCATTCTCTAACCACCGGCTGGCGGCAAATTCTGGCCCTTGGTGCCCCACAAAGCCTTGGCTTCATTGGCATGTCGATCATCGCCACGGCGACCATCACCGCCCTGCAATGGGTCGGCAGCAGCCAGTATGGCGCAACCATCTCGGCCTATGGCATCATCACCCGCATGATGACATTTTACTTCTTGCCCCTGCTTGGCTTGGCACAAGCAATGCAGTCAATCCTTGGCAGCAATTATGGCGCGGCCCTTTGGCACCGTTCCGACCATTCCTTGCGCATCGCTCTAGGGGCGGCGCTGACCTACAGCCTGCTGGCCCAAACCCTGTTCATGCTGGCCCCGGATTGGCTTGGCAGCCTGTTTGTCACGGATCCTGCGGTGATCCATGAGGTGCAACGCATCCTGCCCAAGGCAACCTTGATGATGTTCACCGCCGGGCCGATTTTCATCATCGCCACCTATTTTCAGGCCATTGGCGATGTACCGCGCTCGGCAATCCTCAGCCTGTCGAAAACCTATTGTTTCATGCTGCCACTGATCTTCATCCTGCCGATACTGACCGGAGAGGTTGGGATCTGGTTTGCTGGCCCAATCGCCGATGTCCTGATGCTGGCAATCACCCTCCCGCTGCTCCGCCAGATGGCGCAGAAAACCGGATATCAATGGGGTCTCTTCGCGGCCTCAACAAAGGTGCAATCATGACGAACAAACCTGCCAGCATCGAAGCTGCCAAGAAACAGGCCAAAATGCTGCGAAGCAAACTGGCCAGCGACGGGATGGAAATATCCCATTCAAAATCTCTGGAGCTGATTGCCCAGCAATATGGCTTTCGGGATTGGAACAGTCTGTTTGCCGATTATGGAAACCGACCCAAAAGGGATTGGCAGACCGGAGATCGTGTCTCCGGTCATTATCTCGCCCAACCGTTTCAGGCCGAGATCATCAGCGTCACCCGCATTGGCGATGGCTGGTTCCGGCTCACCTTCAAATTTGATGAGCCGGTCGATGTAGTCACCTTTGATGGCTGGTCCAATTTCCGCCAGCGCACGTCTCAGGTGATCGGCCCGGATGGCATGACACGGGAAAAGACCTCGAACGGTCGCCCCCATATGGTGCTTGATCTCTAAACCAAGGCAATAGGCCCGCCATCACGCGGGCCTAAAGCTTCGGCAACATCATATTGAGCTTATAGAGGGCAGCGATCGTCGAACTGTCCGCAACCCCATCCACCCGTTCGGGTCGGAAATGCATCTGAAAGGCTTTGACCACAGTTTCGGTCGCCGCGTCGAACACCCCGGTCATATCGACACGATAGCCATAAACCGCCAACATGGATTGCAACGCCTGTATCGGTTGACCTTCATCGCCGCGTTGGAACGAACGCCCACCTTCGACCTTTTCAGGTGCCGGCATGGGACCAATGCCGGCATCGGCCAGCATTTGCCATGGAAATTTTACGCCCGGATCAATCTTCCGTCCCGGTGCCACATCGGAATGGCCCAGCACCCGATAGGATGGAATATCATGACGTGCCATCAAATCCTGACACAGGGCAATCACGGCCTTGATCTGCTCTTCGGCAAAATCCTCATGCCCCGCATTGGCAATCTCGATGCCGATCGAGCAACTATTGATGTCTTTCTCACCCTTCCAGAAAGCCTCGCCCGCATGCCAGGCGCGACACTCTTCGGCCACCAGTTGCTGGGTTGCCCCGCAGCGGTCGATAAAATAGTGAGACGACACTTCGCTTTTTTCATTGCACAGCCAATCAAGCGCCTGATCGTCATCCTCCATACCGGTATAATGCAGCAAGATCATATCGATCTTCCCGCCATTTTTCCGCTCTGCGAAATTGGGGGATGGTTTCAAATTGCAAGCGCATTTGGTCTGGGTCGCAGACAGCATTGTCGTCTCCATTCTGTCTTGTCTTCAAGGTATGTTTGGGGGTCTGTCTTTGCGGAGCACAAGATCAGACTAACGTAAGCCGCGCTCCAGTTGAACCTGCGACCATGCCAGATTGATTGCTGCCAACTTGTCCGTTGAAATGCGCACGAATTCCTCCGGTACGCCGCGCGCAATCAGCCGGTCAGGGTGATTTTCCTTCACCAGCTTGCGATAATGAGACTTGATCTCCTGATCCGTCATCGCACGGTTCGCTTCCAATATGGTGTAGGGATCCTGCTGATCGGCCTGCACATGGCCCATCTTGATGCGTTCGAAAGTACGCTCCGGCAGCTCGAAAATTTCGGCCACATGCTCCAGATAAAGCATCTCGCGCGCATGCATCACCCCATCAGCCGCCGCGATCATGAACAGCCCGTCGATGATGTCTTCCAGCACATCCCGCTCATCTTCGAACAGGTCGGCAATCTGCCGTGCATAGGAATCATACCCCGCCACATCCTTCTTGGCGAGGTTGAACAACCGCGTCACATTGCGCTCTTCCCCTTCGGGAATTTCAAACATTTCATGAAAGACGACAATCTCGTCATGGGTTACGACACCATCCGCCTTGGCCATTTTGGCTGACAGCGCGATCATAGCAACCGTAAAGGTCAGCTGCTTGCGATCTGCCCCGGTGCCCATACCGCGCACCGTCGCTGCCACCTTGTCAACGAAAGCCGATAAAGTCTCGCTCTGGCGGAGCCCTTCAATAAGAGTGCCAATCTGGCTCCAGATACTCATTGCAGTTCCTGATCTTCCCCCCGCTCGCATCCGTCCTGTTCGGGCAAAGCCCTGAACCCAGACCACTGGGCAAAGCCCTGTACCCGGACCATAGGCGACTTGGCTCACAAATGCGAGGAAGAAAGCGCCTTTCCTAAATCCTTTTTGACTCTGTTTTTGATTCTGGAAATTGCGCAAAAGTTTCAAAGCTTGATAATAAATAAGTTAAATAATATTTGTTTTTATTGAAATCATTTTGTTTCAGTATATAGTATGATCTTCAAAAGATTGTAATGGAGGGGAAAATAATTGGCTTGGAAAAACCTGATTCTATTTTAAGGTTGAGGGTTTTCCTTAAGGTGCTAACATCAAATTTGCTATTAGATCAATCAATTTGGTTGCATCATAGGTGATTTAAACAATACCGTTTAATTATTTTAGAGGAGATTTGATGATGGCTATAGACCAGTTTTTAAAGTGGGAGAAAATGGAAATTGAAATTAATTACCAACAACAATTACTATAACTGTTAATTCTCTTTCTAACAAAATAATAGTTATTTATTTTTAGTGTTAGTATGATAATTCAATGGATATTTCTTTCAGTTTTATGTTTCCTTCTTTGCAACCAATTTATTTTGCTCTTTCCATTCCTTTCTCTTATACATAATAAAATCGTTTTCTAGAATAATTAAATGAATAATTTACTAACCATTCAGAAATTTATTTTCATAAAGAAATTTTAGCCCTTTCCCCTTAGAAAAGAAAAATTGAAATGATTACCATATCATCATATGATTAAATTTCTATTTAGGAAACAGAAAAGAAATTAAATGGCCTTGTGATATTTATTGAGAGGAATCTTAACCATCAAAGAGCTTTTCATAGAAAAAACCAGTTGTGCTTTTTACTGCTAGAATTCATCAGGGGAAACACCAAGCTCTCATACAATGAATGGAATTATTAAATTTTTATTAAATTTGTAAAAAATATTATGAAATAATTTTCAATAATAGAGAAGAAGCTAGGGCAATGCTTTTGAGAAAAAATTTTGTTTTAAATTAGTGCCAATGCTAAACCCGGATGGCGTTTTTGCTGGAAATTTTAGAAAAGATTGTTATAATTAAAATTTAAACAGACATTATGAAAATCCCGATCCTAGAAAATAGCCAGTTTGTTATGCAATCAAAAAAATTCTAAAATATTTAACAAAAGATCAAAGATTATTTTTGTTTGTTGATATTCATTCACACTCTTAATC
>CAXXSO010000074.1:22500-100761 GCA_963676965.2 uncultured Cohaesibacter sp. | reverse complement strand
GTTTCCTCAAGATTGAGGGATCGGCCAAGCAATTGGCTGACCTGATACAGGGTATCCAGCTCTTGCCGATAGAAGGAACAATAAACAGGATGAGGGCACACGCCCTCCACCTTGTTAGGTGGGTTTGCTCTAGAAGATGGATTGGCTCTCATATCACTCGCAATCTCTGTTCTGATCAACAAGCAGGCATTGTGATGCAGAGGAAGCAGCCAGAGCTGCCGTTGCTTCTGATCTCCATCTCCCCATGGAGTTCGGTTAAAATCTGATGGGCAATGGCCAACCCGATGCCCGAGCGATGCTTGGTCCCTCGCCAAGCTGTGAAAAAGGGCTCAAATACTTTGGAACGCATGGATTTTTCTATGCCAGGGCCACTGTCATGGATGCAAATCTCGATCATCCCGTCTGGCGCCGTTGTGGAGCGAATGGCAACATCCCGCCCATTGGCACCCTCTTGCCCCACCGCGACAATCGCATTGGACAGCAGGATGCGGAGCAGAATTCGAAGCCCGATTTCATCGCCATAGGTCATCGGCAGATCGGACTTGGCCCGCCAGTCAACAAGAATGCCATTATAGGCAAGATCATCGGCCATGATGACGAGACAATCGCGAATGGCCTCATTCACATTGACCGGCCATGGACCACATGCTTCTTGTCCGGCTCGGACAATCTGAGGGTCTCGATCGCCGCATGCCCGGACTCCAACGCTTCATCAAGCGCATATTCCATGGGCGTGCACTGGTGCTCCTTGCTCTTCCAGTCACAGCGATTGAGATTGTTTGCCATGGCCTGCACCACATTAAGTGGCTTCTGCAACAGATAGAGCGCCCCATCGATCATCTCGCGGGTGCGATATTCCATTTCGGTCTCCGCCATGCGCGCCCGGATCGCATGCAGCCTTGCTTTTTCATATTGCTGCTTCTGAAAGTCGACCAACTGGCATTGGGTCGCGCATTCCTTAGAAGGGCCGCTCGAAGAGCCCTGAGCAGGGTTGGCGGAAATAACCGGCACTGACATTTGCTTGATAGATAGGTCTGACATGGTCTATGCAGCTTCTCTTTGATCATTCACCAGAAAAGCAATGCAAAATACGTGCCGAAGAAAGTGCGTTGAATTCTTTATGTATTTCTCGAAAAATTTGTAGGATTTGCTACAAAATCAAGCCGCCAAAACCCAATATTGTAGCAATTATCCTACAAATACGCATTTTACCTAAGTCTTTCTCCATTCAAGGTTTCCGCCACCTTTCAACCAACCATGGAAGGCAAGCGAAACTTGGCACGCTTAATGCACATCACCAGCCTTATGACTTGAAAACCACAAGCAATCGGCTAGGTGCATTATGGAAAATTTGTTGCTCATTCTGCTGGAAACCGCGCTGGTCAACAATGTTGTTCTGGTTAAGTTTCTCGGGCTTTGCCCGTTCCTGGGGGTGTCGAACAAATTGTCCTCAGCCATCGGCATGGGATTTGCCACCACCTTTGTACTGACCATTGCGGCGACGGCCAGCTGGGCAATAGAACGCATGGTGCTCCAGCCTTTCGGCCTTGGCTATCTGCGCATCCTGACGCTCATTCTGGTGATCGCCTCTGTGGTGCAATTCACCGAATTGGCAATCAAGAAGCTGTCGCCCTTTCTACATCAGGGTCTGGGTATTTTCCTGCCGCTGATCACCACCAACTGCGCGGTGCTGGGTGTAGCCCTACTCAACATTCAGGAACAGCATTCCTTTCTCGAAAGTCTGCTGTTTGGCTTTGGCGCAGCGATGGGCTTCACCCTGGTGTTGGTGCTGTTTGCCGGTTTGCGCGAGCGACTGAAATTCGCCGACGTGCCAGAGATATTCTCCGGCACCCCCATTGCCTTTCTCACCGCCGGTTTCCTCAGCCTGTCCTTCATGGGCTTTGCCGGGCTTGTCTCTCACTAGTCGCAGGATTGGAGCAAAGCAAATGATGGAAGCAACGATAACCCTGTTAACGCTGGGGTTGGTACTGGGAGGATGCCTCGGCCTCGCCGCCCTCTATTTGCGCGTCGAAGGCAACCCCATCGCGAGCGAGCTGGAAACCATGATGCCCGGCACCAATTGCGGCCAATGTGGGTTTCTCGGCTGTGCGGCCGCCGCCAATGCACTGGCTGCAAAAGAAGCAAGCGTCACCCTCTGCCCGCCCGGCGGCAAAACACTGGCTGCAGGACTGGCAGACAAATTGGGCATTGAGGCCGATCTGTCCGATGTCGGCGACAGCGGGCCGATGATTGCCTTTGTCTTTGAAGATCTCTGCATCGGCTGCACCAAATGCATCAAGAGATGCCCGACCGACGCGATCATCGGCGCCTCCAAGCAATTGCACGGGGTGGTCGACGATGCCTGCACAGGCTGTCAGAAATGCGCCGATGCCTGCCCCACCGGAGCCATCACCATGCGCAGGGAAAATGCCACTCTGCAAACATGGCACTGGCCAAAACCCGATTTGCCCTTGGCAAGCTGACAGGAGCTGGCGATGAAACTGTTCAAAATCAAAGGCGGCATTCACCCCAAGGGGTGCAAGGAAGGAACCGCAGACAAGGCAATCCGCCCAATTCCCCTTCCAGCCATGCTCCGGATCCCCCTGCAACAGCATATCGGAGCCCCTGCCACTGCTCTGGTTGAAAAGGGTGATCTGGTCAAAAAGGGGCAATTGCTGGCCAAGGCCCGTGGCGCGGTGTCAGCCAATATCCACGCACCGACTTCGGGCCGCGTCATTGCCATTGGCCGTTTCATCGCCCCCCATGCCTCTGGCCTGCCCGGCATCACCATCACCCTGCGCCCTGATGGCCAAGAGGCATGGAGTGATCTGCCGCCGCCCCTTGACCCGGACACGGCAACCGTCGACGAGATGGCCAAACGGGTCGCGGATTGTGGCATTGTCGGGTTGGGCGGTGCGACCTTCCCTTCCGGGGTCAAACTCAATCTGCGCAATCGCTATGACCTGAAACTGCTCGTCATCAATGCCGCCGAATGTGAACCCTATCTGACGTGCGATGACCGCCTGATGCGTGAACGTGCCAAGGATGTTCTGACCGGCGTCCGCGTCATGGCCCGCACATTGGGGGTCGAACGCGCCATCATTGCTATTGAATCCAACAAGCCTGAAGCCGCCACGGCTTTGAAGAAAGCCGCCAAGACATCAGAAGCCCCCGCAATCGAGATTGTCGAAGTCCCCGCCCGCTATCCCATGGGCTCGGAAAAACATCTGGTCCAGGCCCTGACCGGCAAGGAGACCCCGGCCCGCGCCCTGACCGCCGATATCGGAGTGGTGGTCCATAATGTTGCCACTGCCTACGCCATCCAGCAGGCCGTTTGCCATGGTCGCCCGCTCATATCGCGCATTGTCACCGTCAGCGGCGAAGCCGTAACTGAAAGTGGCAATTATGAAGTCCTTCTTGGCACACCGGTCTCCCACCTGATCGAACAATCGGGAGGTCTCCACCATGACCCTGACCACCTGATCATCGGCGGACCAATGATGGGCCAGCCGCTTTCCAGCATGCGCGCCCCGATCATCAAGGGCATCAATGGTATTTTGGCGCTAGGGCAAAAACAGAAACAGGCTCCGCCGCCAATGCCCTGCATTCGCTGCACATCTTGTGCGTCCGCCTGCCCTTGTGGCCTCACCCCCTTCGACATGGCCCAACGCATCCGCAATGACGAACTTGAAAGCGCCATTGATATCGGCCTGCTTGATTGCATCGGCTGCGGCTCCTGCGCCTATGTCTGCCCGTCGAAAATCCCCCTTGTCCAATATTTCAATTATGCCAAGGGCAGCCTTACCGCCAAACAGCGCGCCGAACACAAACAGGAAGAGACCAAACGTCTGGTGCAAAAACGCGATGCGCGCATGGAAAAGATGCGGCGAGAAAAACAGGCCGCCATGGCGCGCATGAAGGCAGAGCGCGCAGCCAAAAAGAAAAAGCAAGAGCAGGAAAAACAGGCTGCCACTGCCGCTCTGGACGCTGAGGCAAGCGACAAAATCAAGGTTGAAGCATGAGCATGATCGACGTAACCAGTGGCCCATTCCTCCATTCCGGCGCGAGCGTCTCCCGCACGATGGGGCTCGTCATCCTCGCGCTGGTGCCCTCAACGGCCTTTGGGCTTTACCTCTATGGCTGGCCAGCGATAACGCTGTTTTTGGTGACAATCAGTTCCGCCCTGCTGTTCGAGGCCATTGCCCTCAAGCTTGCCGGAAAGCCGATCCTGCCTTTTCTCACCGACGGCTCCGCGCTGCTAACCGGCTGGCTATTGGCCATGACGCTGCCCCCATGGGCCCCTTGGTGGATCGGCTTTCTCGGCTCGATGATCGCCATCCTGCTGGCCAAACATGCCTTTGGTGGCCTTGGGCAGAATATTTTCAACCCGGCGATGATTGCCCGCACCGTGCTGCTGATTTCCTTTCCGGTGCAAATGACCCAATTCCTCCTCCCCATGCCGATCAGCAGCGCCAGAGCGCCTGATCTGGTGGAAGGAATCGGCGTGGTCCTCAAAGGTCATGCGGACATGGATGCCCTGTCGGGGGCCTCCCTGCTTGGAGCCATCAAGACCCAACTGGGACAGGGAGAAAACCTGTCGTCCATTCTGTCCGGCCTGTTTGACCTGAAAGCCGCAGCCATGGGCACGATTGCCGGATCCATGGGTGAGACATCCGCTCTTCTTGTTCTACTTGGTGGGCTGTTTCTGCTCACGACCCGCGTGATCAGTTGGCACATCCCAGCTTCGATGATCGCTGCGATGGTGGCACTTTCCAGCCTTTGCCACAGCCTCAATCCCGATCTTTATCTTGGACCGGATGTGCATCTTCTCTCCGGGGCCTTCCTCTTCTCGGCCTTTTTCATTGCGACGGATTATGTCACCGCACCGGGAACCGATATGGGCAAGATTATCTTCGGGGCAGGCATCGGCATCCTCACTTTCGTCATCCGCACATGGGCTGCCTATCCCGAAGGGGTCGCATTTGCGGTTCTCCTGATGAATGCCACCGCGCCGCTGATCGACGCCTATGTCAAACCGCGCATCTATGGCCGCACCCGCAAAGGCACTCCGCTCAGCTATCCCCCAAGCACCAAAACCGGCGACCAAACCAAAGGAACAAGACCATGAGCGGGGAGGCAGACATGAACAGCGCCCCGCAGACGGACCTTGCTGACAAGGCCCGTGCGCTCGCTGCCTGGCTGGGCACACGCTTTGAAACCATCCGCAGCAACCCGCTCTATCTGGCCTTGTTGCTCGGCTTCTTCTCCGTTGTCAGCGCTTTGACCCTGTCATCAGCCTTTCTCGCCACCGAAACTGCCATTGAGCTGCGCCACAAGGAAGATCTGCAAAAGTCTCTCTCACTGGTGATCCCTGAAACGCTCCATGACAATGACCTGGTTGCCTCTTCTTTCACCTTGAAAGGCAAGGACGGCGCAGAAACACTGGTCTATCCCGCCTATCGCGCTGGCCAGGTGCAAGCTGTCGCCTATCAGACCACGGCCTTGGGTTATGGGGGGCCGATATTGATTCTGCTCGGTGTCGACAAGGATGGCCAATTGCTCGGCGTCCGCGTCCTGCAGCACTCGGAAACTCCGGGGCTGGGAGACAAGATCGAAGCCAGCCGCAGCGACTGGATCAGGAGCTTTG
Source organism: uncultured Cohaesibacter sp. (assembly GCA_963676965.2). Lineage (GTDB taxonomy): Bacteria > Pseudomonadota > Alphaproteobacteria > Rhizobiales > Cohaesibacteraceae > Cohaesibacter. Next base: position 95,114 of record CAXXSO010000074.1, on the reverse strand, counting down.
ACGGCCTCTCCCTTGGCAGCCTGTTGCCCGATATGTGGGCGGTGAAAAAGGATGGCGGTCAGTTTGATCAATTTTCAGGCGCCACCATCACCCCCCGCGCCGTCGTTCGGTCGGTCAAGCATGGCCTCCAATTTTTCGAAGATCACAAATCGCAGCTGCTGACCCGGCCATCAGAACAGGGGAAAGGATAAAGGATCATGCGCTACAGCGAGATCACATTGGAAGGCCTGTGGACCAACACCATCGTCTTCTCCCAAACCTTGGCCCTCTGCCCGCTGCTGGCAGTCACCAGCACCGCGACCAATGGCCTTGGCCTTGGACTGGCAACGACGGCGGTTCTGGTGGCCTCCGCCTTTGTCATTGCCTTGCTGCGCAACATGATCGAACCGGAGATCCGTATTCCCGCCTTCGTGCTGATCATCGCCGCTCTGGTTACCATCGTCGATCTCTATATGAATGCCTATCTGCACGATCTTTACAAAATTCTGGGTCTTTTCATTCCCCTGATCGTCACCAACTGCGCCATCCTTGGCCGGGCCGAAAGCTTTGCGTCCAAAGCCAAAATCCTGCCTGCCATGTTTGACGGCCTGATGATGGGGATCGGCTTCACCATTGCACTGGTGCTGCTTGGCTCGGTGCGTGAGATTCTGGGGTCCGGCACCTTGTTCGCAGGGGCTTCGCTCTTATTGGGGCCGTCACTGGGCTTTCTGGAGCTTGAAATCATCCCCAATTATGACGGCTTCCTGCTGTTTGTCCTGCCCCCCGGTGGCTTCATCCTGCTTGGTCTGATCCTTGTTGGCAAACGCCTGATTGACAAGGCCATTGAGGAAAGATCCAAACCGCAGACGATCCCTGAAAAGCCGGTTGGCAAGCAGATCACTCTATAGGAGGCCCCATGAATATTGGCGTTGCTTATGTCACCCCCATTCACAAGGTCTGGATCCGCATGGAGATGCCAGATGGCTGCTCGGTTGAAGAGGCGATCACCCGGTCCGGTGTCCTGACTCAATTTCCGGATATCGATCTCAGCACGCAAAAGGTCGGCATCTTCGGGCGCATCGTCAGGCTTACCCAAACATTGGAAGACGGTGACCGGGTCGAGATCTATCGCCCCATCACCGTCGATCCCGATCAGGTCGAGCGCCGGGATATGTAAGCGGAGACGGAACTCAAGACGCCCCGCAGATAACAATGCTCCCCGTGGATCAGCTTGGCCATTTACCAAGCGTTATACTGGAGATATTTGCCACTCATCTCGACCTTGACCCGATCTCCCTTGGGGCTTGGTACCCGCGTGACACTCATGTCGAAATCAATCGCCGACATGATGCCATCGCCGAACTCTTCATGGATCAGCGCCTTCAACGTCGGGCCATAAACCCCGACAATCTCATAGAAGCGATAGATACAGGGATCGGTCGGCACTGTCTGTTCCCAGATCTTGGTCGGGCTTTCAGCCAGCACGGAGGCGGCCTCATCGGGCAGACCCAGCACGGCAGCCAGCTCTTTGGCTTTCTCAAGCGGGAAAGCATTCATCCCGACGCAGGCCGAATGGGTAAAAACCGCAGACATGCCGATTTTGGCGGCAATGTCGCCCCAGCCCAACCCGGCCTTTTTCTTGGCTTCGAGAATGAGGATTGTCACGTCATCTTTGGTCAGCATGGATCTCTCTCCTGTTGCTTGGATCATGGCATTTGACTGGCGATATAGAGGGTCTCGATCAGGCACATAAGAAACAGCAAGGCGGACACAGCCTTCCACCCCCGTTCGGAAACCCTGTCAAAGAGGGGCCGTTTCGATTGGGATTGATAGCGAAGGCTCGGCGTCCGCAAAGCCGCTTCAAATTCGGACAAGGCATCGAACCGGCACGCAGGCGAAGGATGGACCGCCCGCCGCAAGGCATGATCGAGCCAATCGGCAATGACGCGCTTGTCGCTATCGGCACGTTTATATGTCAGCCGTTTGAGGTCTGAGGCTTTGCGCATCTGCGAAACCTGGATGCCGTAGGGCAATGCCCCGGTCAGCAATTCATAGGCAATGACGCCAAGGGAAAACTGGTCCGACTGCCAACTGACGGCCTCATGAATGTAATATTCCGGCGCGGTATATTGCACCGTGCCCATAATGTCGGCTCCCCCGTCTTGAAGCCCATCTTGGGGTCCTGCCTCCTGCACACCGGCCACATAGACCGATCCGAAATCGATGATTTTGACCTCAAGGGTCGGGCTGATGATGATATTTTCCGGTCGCAGATCCTGATGCAGCATTTCCCGCCGATGCAGCGCACGCAGCCCCTTGATGATCTGCTCAAGGATCACCCGGCAACTCTCGATACTCCGGTCTGGATTGTCATGCATCCATTGGCGCAAAGTCTGCCCTGCCACATAATCGGTAAGGATATATAAGTGCGAACGCTGCCCATGGGCCTTTGGAGCGGACAGGAGATAGTCGCTATCAAGGCGCCTTGCCACCCATTCCTCGATCATGAAGCGCCGCATGGCTCGCTCGTCAGCCAAGGTCTCACTGGCCGGAATTTTGAAGGCAACCTTTTGCCCATCCGGCATCGAGGCCAGAAAGATCTGTGAGCGATGGTTGGAATGCATCTCCCGATGAAGGGTGATGCCATCAATCACGTCTCCGGCTTTCAGCGCATGGGGGAAAGGCTCCAGATCACCATCTGGTGGGAAGGCCAACCCGTCCGCACCCGGCAGGCCATCAATCCGCAGAATTTGGAGGGTCGCATTGTCATTGCAGCCCCGCTCCATGGCCGTCTTAATGATTTGCCCGGCGGCCCGATCAAGATCATCAGGCGCCGCGATGGCTTGGATGACTTGGTCCTTGTCCCAAAAGTCATGCACCCCATCGGTGGTGAGAAGATAGACATCCCCAGATAACAGCCGTTCCTGCCGATAATCGATCTCGACGGCATTGTCGACGCCAAGGGCCCGGGACAAAACCGTCTGACCATCCGCCATCACGCTGCGATGGTCGCGGGTCAGCGGCTCCAATGTGCCGTTTGATACCCGCCAGACCCGACTGTCACCAACACTGAAAATATGAGCGATCCGCCCCTTGAAGACAGCTGCAGCCAGTGTGCAGACATAACCGCGATCCGGATCACAGATGCCCCGGAAACAGCTTTGTGCATGCAGCCAGCTGTTGGTTGCGTTGATCACCCGTGAAAGGGCAGTTTTGACCGACCAGGCCTCCGGCGTCGCATAATAGTCGCTCATCAATGCCTTGATGGTGGTATGCGATGCGGTTCGGCCATGATCCGAGCTGGAAATCCCATCGGCAATTGCGATCAGGATTCCCTTCGTGATCAAGGCCGAACCATCGGGCAAACAAGCACCATAAAAGTCGTCATTGCGAGCCTTGGGACCCGTCGCACTCGCCTGACCAAGCGACACCATGGCCTTGGTCTTGTCAGACGGATGTGGCGCGCTGGATTTCAACAACTCAGACATCTTTCATTGTGCGTGGGAGGAACAGACTGGATGGTGGGCCACCACCCAGCCCGGTTGCTTCGCATCGCCTCAAGGACGCCTGCCTTTATTCGGCAGGATCGGCAATCGCACCCACGGGGCGGCGAGACGGAGACGTCTTGAAGTGCGTGGCGTAGATCATGCCGCCAACGAAGGTCAGACCACCAACAAGGTTACCCAAAATCACAGGCAGCTCGTTGTAAGCGAGATAATCAAACCAGGTGAATTGACCACCGAGCATGATGCCGGACGGGAACAGGAACATATTGACGATGGAATGTTCGAAACCGAGATAGAAGAACACCAGAATAGGCATCCACATGGCCATGATCTTGCCCGACACGGTGCTCGACATCATCGCCGCAACCACGCCGGTGGACACCATCCAGTTGCACATCACGGCACGGATGAAAACGGTCAACATACCAGCGGCACCGGCAGCAGCATAACCAAGGGTACGGGCTTCACCAATCTTGCCAATCTTCGCGCCGACCGCATTCGGCTCTTGCGAAAAGCCCATGGTGAAAATGACCGCCATGAAAATGGCCGTGGTCATGGCACCGGCAAAATTGCCGATAAAGACCAGCCCCCAATTGCGCAGCACACCGCCCCATGTGACGCCGGATCGTTTGGCAAGCAATGCCAGCGGGGCAAGGGTGAAGACGCCGGTCAAAAGGTCAAAGCCGAGCAGATAGAGCATGCAAAAGCCCACCGGGAACAACAGGGACGCAACAAGGAAGTTGCCGGTATTCACCGCAATCGTCACCGAAAAGGCCGCCGCCAGAGCAAGAATGGCACCCGCCATATAGGCGCGGATCAACGTATCTTTGGTTGACATGAAGACTTTTGCTTCACCCGCTTCAATCATCTGGGCCGCAAATTCTGAAGGTTTCACATAGGCCATAGAACAACTCCTAATAGTCACATACGCTCCCGCAGGAGCAACTGGGTCCAGACAACGAGGGCTAACCAGCCTGAGCGGATGGAGTTTTTCTGAAAAGGAGAAGCAACGAAGGAAGTCCGTGCGCAGTCACGCGGCGAAAGAGTCCGCGCGTTTGTCAGGGCTGGATAGCAACGTTGCCTATATGTGTCCGCCGTTGGACAGTCCGAAAAAGGTTTGTGGCAAACCTGATCACGTCAATGCAGGGACCGTGCCAGTTCGCAAAGCTCTACGGTAATATACGTAATATCAGTTACTTACATAAAATCAGGAGGCAATTGTGTCGTCACGGATTTTCTGCCAGAAACACGATTATGAACAAAATTTAATCTGTTTCATGACAGTGACCAATATTTGTCCAATCCGCACCCAGCCACCCTTCAGGTTGACGGGAGCACCGGAAACAAAGCCTTAAAGGCCTTTTCCCCCTTTGGCGAGAAGGCAATAATCCGGGTCTTCTGATCCCGGCTAAGCCAGCCCAAAGCTTCGAATTGGGAAAGCAAGGCCCGCCCAAGACTGCCGGCCAAATGCGACCGACGCTCACTCCAGTCAAGGCATTCACGGCAAAGCGACGCCCGTCCCTTGTTAAGAGCATCAAGATCGATACCAAGGTCTGCAACAAAGGCTGCACCCGTGTCGGTGAGAAAAAGCACTTCCCCGTCAAAGGCCAGATGGCCCTGGGCAATGAGGCTGTCAAACATTTGCGTCCCCCTGTCGCCCGCCAGATGATTATAGCAGACCCTGGCCCGCCGCAGCGCATCATCCTTTGGCCCGGTCCGCTTGCGCAAGTGGCCCGCGCCCGCAGCAAGCCCCATCAGCCCTTCAAGCACATGGGCGACATCATCATTGGCAAGCGAGAAATATTTGTACCGACCCTGTTTGCGCGGGCGCAACAGGCCACCGCTGTCAAGCTTGGACAGATGGGCACTGGCCGTCTGCAAGGTCACGCCGGCTTCCGCCGCCAGCTCGCTTGCCGTCAGGGCCTTGCCTGACATCAGAGCCGTCAGCATGTTGGCGCGCGCCGGGTCGCCAATCAGGGCAGCAATTTGGGCTATGTTTGGTCCTTCTTTCATAGTTCGACCTTAACCGAAGCATCAACGCCAGACAATGGGCTAACCTGCAGAAAATCAACCAAAGGAGCCCTACATGCTGACCTGCATCATCCGCTATCACATCGACCCGACCAAAAAGCAGCAATTCATCGCCTATGCGCGCAATTGGGGCCAGGCCATTCCCCGCTGTGGCGCGGACCTGATCGGCTATTATGCGCCGCACGAAGGTTCCTCGACGCTGGCTTATGGCATCTATAACATTCCGAGCCTCGCCGCCTATGAAGCCTATCGCGAACGGTTGGCTGCCGATCCGCTGGGACAGGAAAATTATGCCTTTGCCCAGAAAGAGAAGTTCCTGCTGCGTGAAGACAGGACCTTTCTCAAATGCGTTTCAACGCCCATCCATAAAGAAAGCAAGCCATGATTGCCGTGATTTTCGAGGTCTACGCCACGGACGGCCGCAAGGATGATTATCTTGCCATTGCCGCATCAATCCGCCCTATGCTCGAAGAAATTGATGGCTTCTTATCAGTTGAGCGTTTCCAAAGCCTGAGCGAACCGAACAAGCTGCTCTCCTTGTCATTTTTCGAGACGGAAGAGGCGATCGCCCAGTGGCGCAATCTGGCCGCCCACCGCCAAGCTCAAAGCAAGGGCCGAGCCCAAGGGCAAGAGGCCGTCTTTGATGATTATCGTCTGCGTGTCGCAAGCGTACTGCGCGATTACGGCAAATTCGACCGGGCACAAGTGCCACAAGACAGCCGCAAGGCGAACGACCAATAAAGAGGCTGGAAAGAACGAGGCAGTCGGGAGGCACATATCTGCAAAGGAACGCATCTTGCCCCCGACCGCCCGCCCAGGCCCCTCGCCAAGAGCACCGGAAGCGCCCGGCTCAAAGGATGTGGTCGCAAAACGCGATGCCCACAAAGAATGACACAACAGCGAAGCTCAAAAATCCGATATAGACAAGTATTAACAAAAGTACGGAACAAAAAAACATTTGAGATAAAAGACTATCAGAACTTTTTCTCTCAAATGAATACAATTATAGAAACTTACCAGCACCATTAAACAGATCGATACTGAAAATTGCAGAGAACGACCAAATCAGTTATTAAAATAACAACACATGCCTTAATAAAGACCGCATCTAAGGGAAGGTAAATGACGTGCGGACTGCTGCGAACCGACCAGACCCATTGAAAAGCCCGGTCCTGCCAATTATCGGGACAGTCACGGCATGCGGAGGGTTTGCCGGCATGGGCGTCTGGGTGCTGCAACTCGAAACACTTGCGAAAGCCATTCCTGTCGTCTTTGCCATGCAATTCAACACCGCATTGTGCTTCGCGCTGACAGGCATCGCCTTTATCGCCACCTTTCTGAAACAATCTGCGGCGGCGCGCAGCTTGATCGCTGTGGCTGGCTTCCTGTCCGGGCTGACTCTTATTGAGTATTTTCTCGGCACTTCGTTCGGCATCGACACTCTGCTGCTCGATCCTTTCGTCACCATTGGAGCATCTGAACCCGGTCGGATGTCACCGAACACCGCCATCTGCTTTGTAATTGTTGCCATCGGACTTTCCCTGCCCCACTCAGATGGTACCAGTTTTGTCAACCAGGCCAGCAAGGCATTGGGTTTCCTGACCATTTTCATCGCCACACTCACCGAAATCAGCTATGTGATCCGGGTTGAGGCCGTGCTCGAGTGGGTGGATCTGGCCCGCATGTCACCGCTGACGGCCGCAGGCTTCGTCAATCTGGGCTTTGGCCTGATCTATATCGGGTCCAACAATGGGCACATCTATCTCTCACTGTTGATTGCGTTTTTGCTGCTCTTTCTATTCTTCATTTTTATTCTCGATAACCGCTATCTTTCCGGCAACGGTGTCACATATCTGTTTCTGGATGAGGACACACCTGAAACGCAGCAGCGTCTCTCGGTTATCATCACGGCGACCATTCTTCTCTATCTGGGCCTCACCTTCTTTGCATTCTGGAACAACCGGCGCAGCCTCAATGCACTCGTTAAAAGCGAGGCACAATTGGCGTCCATCATTGAACAAGCCGCCGATGGCATCATCCTGATTGACAATCAAGGCACGATTGTCGCTGCCAATCGGGCATGCGAACGGATGTTCGGCTTTAATCAGGATGAGATGATAGGCCAGCGCGCGCAGGAACTGATGCCAGCCAATCTCAGCGAGAATAATGAGCGGCATTTCTGGCAGACAGAGGGCGATGCTGACACGAAGATCATTTCGAAAAATCAGGAACTGGAAGGAAAGCACAAGGACGGAACCACCTTTCCCATCGAATTGTCCATATCCAGAATTGATGCCTTCAATCCGGTTATTTATAGCGGCATTGTGCGCGATATTTCCGAGCGCAAGAAAACAGAATCAGCCTTGCTGGCAGCCAATGCCGAACTTGAAGAATTCGCCTACCGGACATCGCACGATCTGCGATCTCCTGTGTCATCGGCCATCGGGCTGATCCGAATCTGCGAAGCACAATTGCAGGAAAGCGATCTACCCGCGCTCGAAGCAAATCTGTCCCGCCTGCATTTGAGCTTCCTGCGTCTGGACAACCTCATTGGAAACATCATCGAAGTCACCCGCTCGCATCTGATGGTCGAAGCCCCAACAAGATTTCATGTCCGCAAGGTCATTGAGGATGTCTTGCAGGAACTGGTCCATATCGATGGATATTCCGACATGACCTTTCACATCGAGATCGACCCCAAACTCGCGACCGTGTCCAGTGCAACCAAATTCGAAATGATCATCAGAAACCTGCTCTCCAATGCCATCAAATATCGCGACAAGGGTGTCGACACGTCGGAATTGAGGATGTCAGCCAGCAGGAAAACGGACAGACTGCAACTGATCTTCAGCGACAATGGCATCGGCATACCACCTGAATCCAGATCGAAAATGTTCGAAATGTTCAGACGCTTTCATCCCAAGGTAGCACAGGGAAGCGGCTTGGGAATGTATATAATGAAAAAGTGCGCCGAAGTTCTGGGCGGCACTATTGTTTATGAACCACAACCCAAAGGGAGCCGTTTCATCTTAGAGCTAACAAATGGAGGAGACCATGTCTCTACAGACAATTCTGCTTGTTGAAGACGAAGAGGTGGATCAATATATCTGCAAATATGTCATCAACAAATTTAACTCGTCCATCACCACGCTCATCGCCAACAATGGTCAGGAAGCACTGGAAATCCTGCAACATGACAAGCCCGATGCCATCATTCTCGACATCAACATGCCGATTATGAACGGCTTTGAGTTTCTGGATCATTATGCATCGGAATTTGACAATCACGTCCCCGTCGTGGCCATGCTCACCAGTTCGATTGATGACAACGACAAGAAAAAGGCGTCTCAATACAGCTTTGTCAGGGTTTGCTTCCAAAAACCCCTGACAAACGCGCATCTTCAACAATTGAAAGACACGTGGAACCAGCTCACATAGAGCAAGATAGTCCTCGACCTGCGACAATCGATTGTTGACCGACCAGATCTGATCAGGTGCCAGACAGGCAATCAGATCGTTGCGATCAAGGCCTATCATAAAAAAAGCAACGGATTTCCCCGACCACAATCAGGAAAACCCGCTGCCACTTTGGCCCTGGGAAGAGATCAGAGGCCTGGGAGAGTCTTAGTCGCGTTTTGACAACTCCTCGGAAAAGGCTCCCAGCCGCTTATAATCATCATAAATGGCTTCATAAGCCTTGTGTGCTTCGGGATCGGGTTTGAAGACTTTCTCGACAGGGCTATGCATGGCCGCTTTCGCCGCTTCAATATCGTCATAGGCCCCGGCTGCCGTCGCAGCAAAGATCGCCGCGCCTCGGGCACAACATTCATCTGACTCCACGACGCTGATTTCGCGATTGAGCACATCGGCACAAATCTGCGAGACAAGATCGGACTTGCGGGCAATGCCACCAATACCGACGATGCTCTTGACCGGAATGCCCTCAGATTCAAACCGCTCGACGATGGCACGCGAGCCAAAGGCTGTGGCTTCAATCAGCGCCCGATAGATGGATGGCGCAGTCGAGCCCAGATGCAACCCGGTCAGAATGGCCTTGATCGTCTGGTCCGCATCGGGCGTCCGCCGTCCATTCAGCCAATCAAGGGCCCGCTCTCCATAGGCTCCGGGAGGCAATTGAGCTGCAGCTTCTTCAAGCTGCGGCAACAATGACCCTGCCTTGGTATTGCTGCGCCGGTTCCACATCAGCACCCGCTCGAACCAGGCAAAGACATCGCCAAAGGACGACTGCCCGGCCTCAAAACCGATATAACCCGGCATGGCGCTGCCCGGCACCTGGCCGCAAATGCCATGCACCAGTGTGTCCTGCACCTCTTCAGGCGGCGCGATCAGGATATCGCAGGTAGACGTCCCCATCACGCGGACCAGCGAATAAGGCTCGATCCCGGCCCCAACGGCCCCCATATGGCAATCAAAGGCCCCGACAGCGACCGGAACATCCGCATCCAGCCCCAGCCGTCCGGCCCATTCACTCGACAAGGTGCCCGCAGGCTGATCGCTTGTCACGGTATCATGATACAGCGGGCTCGGCAGATTACCGAGACATGGATCGAGCGCCGTCAAAAATTCCCGGCTTGGCAAACCACCAAATTCAGGATGCCAGAGAGCCTTGTGCCCGGCGGCACAGCGGCTGCGAACAATCTTTGACGCGTCATCCACCCCGGTCAGTACCGATGGCACCCAGTCACACAATTCAACCCAGCTGGCTGCAGCCTGAAAGACCTCCGGGTTGCGTCGACCGACATTGAGAATCTTGGCCCAATACCACTCAGAGGAATAAATTCCGCCAACATATTTGGTATAATCAGGGAACTTATCGGAATGGCAAAGCTTGTTGATTTCCTCAGCTTCCGCAACCGACGTGTGGTCCTTCCAAAGAATGCACATCGCATCCGGATCTGTCGCAAAACCATCCTGAAGCGCCAACGCGGTCGCATCTGCCGTCACGGGCAAAGGCGACGAGCCGGTCGTATCAACCCCGATGCCGATGATTTTTGGCTTACCCGGCGCCATCGACAACAGAGCCTCTCGAACAGCAGCGGTCATTGCTTCCAGATAGTCCGCCGGATGCTGACGAAATTGCTGTCGTGTCGGCTCGCAAAAGCGCCCCTCGGCCCATCGCGGATAAGCCGCCACGGCGGAGGCAAGCTCATCGCCGCCTTCAACACTGACAATCACTGCCCGGACGCTGTCCGAGCCAAAATCCAAACCCAAGACACAGGTCTGCTGTTCAACGGCCATGCCGATTTCCTCCCATCGGTCGGTCGAAAGCCTCGCACCAGCATCCAAGCGTTATGGATGATTCTACTCAAAAACTTTCGACACTCTTCTTTTCAAAGCGCACGTTTCAGATTAGAATATGGACTATACTGATGTCTTCCCATACAGCAAAGCGCTAGAGATATGGACGATCATTCTAAATTTGATCCCAGTGAAGACCCCCAAGTTCAAGGCCTGTTCAAAAAACTTGCCTATGATACCGCCCCCAAAGCGGCTGATGAAGAGGTCGCCCCGCTTTTTCCGGGCTTTCAATTCGACGTCAAGCTGGTGGCCGGCATCACCCCGATTGAACGCGGCGGTCCACTGGATTTCTACATCGACCGCCCAAACGGCATGCGCGGCTGGATCATCAATCTCACGGTCGATGGGGTCGGGCGGGTGTTTGATGGCCCCAATTCCTTCACGGTTGAACCTGGCGATCTGTTGTTGTTCCCGCCTGAGGCGCGGCATTTTTACGGCCGGGACTTCGACGCAGACAAATGGTGGCATCGCTGGATTTATTTCCAACCGCGCGCCTTCTGGAAACCATGGTTAGACTGGCATCAGGTTGTCGATGACGTTCACATTCTCCGCAAACGCGACGAGTCCAAGACCAGTGAACTATTTCGCCTGTTTGTCGAAGTGGAAAAATGGGCCAAGTCCCCCGACAGTCTGTCAGTCGATCTGGCTTTCAACCGATTGGAACATATCCTGCTGCAATGCGCCCGAATGACCCGCTCATCAAATATGGAAACACCGACCCTTGATGACCGTGTTCTGGCGGCCTGTTCGCTGATTTCAGCCAATCTCGACAAGCCCCTGTCGGTCAAGGACATTGCCAGCCATGTCTGCCTGTCCCCCTCTCGCCTGTCCCATCTCTTCCGCAAATATATCGGCACCGGGGTGGTGCAATGGCGCGACGGGCAGCGAGTACAATATGCGATGCAAATCCTGCGGGTGACCAATGTGCCGATCAAATCCCTGTCCCAGATGGTCGGTTATGAAGACCCGCTTTATTTCAGCCGGGTTTTTCGCCGCCATACGGGCATGAGCCCGCGTACATTCCGCGACAAAAGCCTGCATAGCATTTCCAGCAATGGCACCATTTCGCCCCTGCCCGGCGACGCCATCGTGCAATTGCCTCTGCGCACCGACTGAGCGCCCCTCCCCCTTTGCGCGCAATAAAAGGCCCTTCAAAATACCTCACCCACAAAAATGCCCCCGAAGGATATGATCCTTCGGGGGCATTTTCATCCATGAAGACAAGAAGCGTCCCATGTCTGAGGGAAACAGTCTGCGGGAAGGTCTCCCTTGCTCAGACAACATGCCAAAGAATTGTCTCTGGCGCAGCAGCCTTATGCCCGGAATCCCTTGGAGAAGTGCCAGTAAACGTCATTCATCCGCAAGTCCTGCTTGAAGCGCGAAACTTCGGTTTTCTCATCGATCAACGCCATTTCCATCCCGGCAATAGTAGCAAAATCATCGAGCATTTCCGGCGTCACATCATAGCTGTAAGCCGTATGGTGCGCCCCGCCAGCCAAAATCCAAGCGGTGCAGGCCGTTTTAAAGTCAGGTGCACATTCCCAGACCGCGCGGGCGACCGGCAAATTCGGCAAATCCGGATGATCCACCGCCTTCACCTTGTTGACGATCAGCCGGAAGCGCGTACCCAGATCAACGACACAGGCATTGAGCGCATTCCCCTTCTGGGCATTGAAGACCAGCCGCACCGGATCGGCCTTGCCGCCAATGCCAAGCGGGTGAATTTCCAATTGCGGCTTGCCGACGGCAATTGACGGGCAAATTTCCAGCATATGCGCACCAAGCACCTTCTCGGCACCGGGTTTGAGGTCATAGGTGTAGTCTTCCATGAAAGAAGTCGCCCCGGTCAGCCCATGGCCCATCACCTTCATCGCACGAACGAGGGCCGGCGTTTTCCAGTCCCCTTCCCCGGCAAAACCGTAGCCCTTGGCCATCAGCCGTTGCGGTGCAAGACCGGGCAACTGGTCAAGCCCATGCAGATCCTGGAAGGTATGACAAAAGCCGGTATAGCCGCCCTCGGTGAGGAAGGCTTCCATGCCCAATTCCTGACGCGCTGCATCCAGCAAGGAAGCGCGCTTTTCGCCTCCCGCTTGCAGGGCAGGCACCAGATCATAAAGCGTTTCATACTCGGCAACCAGCGCCTCGACATCCGCCTCCGAAATATCGGCCATCCGGTCGACCAAGTCGCCAACGCCCCACCCATCAACCGCAAAGCCAAAGGCCATTTCCGCGCCGACCTTGTCCCCTTCGGTGACGGCAACATCACGCATATTGTCGCCAAAACGGCAGAAACGAGCGCCCTGCCAATCGTGCCAAGCCCGTGCTGCACGCATCCAGCTGTCGATCCGCTCCTGCACATCCGACTCTGACCAGTGGCCCACCACCACCTTGCGGCCAAGGCCCAGACGCGAATGCATGAAGCCCGCTTCCCGGTCGCCATGGGCTGCCTGATGCAGGTTCATGTAATCCATATCGATGCTGTCCCACGGCAAATCGGCATAGAGCTGGGTGTGCAGATGCAGCACTGGCTTGGTCAGCTGGGACAGGCCACGGATCCACATTTTGGCAGGCGAGAAAGTATGCATCCAGAGAATGACACCACCGCAGGTCGGATCAGCAGAGGCCCGGCGGCACATATCGGTGATTTCATCAGACGTGGTACCAACACCGGCAAATTCAATCGGCAGAACCAGCCGTCCGTCCTTGCTGAGCCCATCAACGACCGTGCGGGCATTCTCGGCGACTTTCGCCAAAGCTTCCGCGCCATACAGATGCTGCGAACCGCAGATGAACCAGAATTTCAACTCTTTAAGTGCAATCATTTTCCTGCCTCTTCATTTTCTGTTTGTTACTGTCTCCAAAGAACAGAGGCAGAGCCCACCTGTCCTCACCCCCGATAGGCCCCGACCCAAGGCGGCCTTGACCCCCGACAGCCCTCACCGTAGAGAAAGCCTGTTCTATTTCTGGCCATACCAGGCATTTTTGCCGTGCTTGCGCTGATAATGATAATCGAGGACATAATCCTCCAATGGCTGCAATGGGTTGGAAATGGTCGCCGAGATGGTCGCCATATGGGCTATTTCCTCAAGGATCACCGCATTGCGCACGGACTCGGCCGCATCACGCCCCCAGGCAAAGGGACCGTGCCCTGCCAACAGAACCATTGGCACTGCAACCGGATCCAGCCCTTCAAAGCGCCGCACGATCGCATCGCCCGTTGCGGTCTCATAGTCCCGCTCCACCTCTTCTGGACTAAGCGGAGCGGTGCACGGAACGGGACCGGCACAATAGTCGGCCTGTGTCGTACCAAGACAGGGGATCGGGCGACGCGCCTGCGCCCATGCAACGGCATGCCGGGAATGCGTATGACTAACGCCACCAATCTTGGGAAAGCCTTGTAAAGCACCGTATGGGTGCGGGTATCCGAAGAGGGGTTCTTGTCGCCCCAGACAACCTTGTTATCGAGATCGACCACAACCATATCGTCAGCCGTCATCACCTCATAGGGCACACCCGATGGCTTGATCACCACCAAGCCTGCCTCCCGGTCGATACCGGAAACATTACCCCATGTATAGAGCACCACGCCCCGTCGATTAAGCTCGATATTGGCTTCAAAAACCTGCTGTCGCAGTTCAGGCAACATGGGCAACCTCCTTGTCATCAACGCCCGAACAAAAGGCCCGACAGGCCCCGCTCCGGCGGATTTCCCTCAAGCGTCCACAAAGCGAGAAAACAGCTTCTGTCGGGACGCACTCCTCTTGCGAAATTCTGGGCTGAAGCCCGCTTGATCGCTAGAGGCTATACCGCCAATTATATGGATTATCCTGCCGTTCAAATTTCAGCCAAGAATGGATAATTTCCAAAAGCCCTTACAGGCCCTTGACCCATCGGCAATATGGCCTTTTCGCTTGCTGTTGCAGCAAGGAAAAAGGGCAAGCCATTGGCCCACCCTTTTCAGTGTCAGTTCCAGCTCGATGTAAAACCAAATTCAAGAAGGACCTGCATAGACCAGCCCATTACTGAGCCTTGTTTTTGTTATAGACATCGAAGATCACCGCTGCGAGCAGCACCAGACCCTTGATGACTTGCTGGTAGTCGATACCGATCGACATGATCGACATGCCGTTATTCATAACACCCATCAGGAAGGCGCCGATGATCGCCCCGGTGACGGTGCCAACGCCACCCGACAGGGAAGCCCCACCGACCACAACGGCCGCAATCACATCAAGCTCGAACGTGAAACCGGCTTTCGGCGTTGCCGTATTGAGGCGGGCCGCAAAAACCAGCCCGGCAAAGGCTGACAACAAACCCATATTGGCAAAGGCCAGGAAGGTCAGTCGTTCGGTCTTGACCCCGGACAGCTTGGCCGCTTTTTCGTTGCCGCCGAGTGCATAGATCCGACGCCCAATGGTCGTCCGCGACGTTACAAAGGTATAAATTCCCATCAACACCGCCATCACGATCAGCACATTGGGATACCCCTTGTAGCCGGCCATCAGATAGGACAGATAGGAAATCGCAAAGACGATCAGACCATTCTTGACCACGAAGAAGGAGAAAGGTTCTGCAACCGTGCCATGTTTGCGTTGCTGGTTGCGGGCTTTGATATTGGCATAAAGCAGAGCCGCGCTGACCGCCAGACCAAGAACAATGGTCAGAATATGCGGCCGACCGGACCCGAACGGATCGGGAATGAACCCGGAGCTCAATTTCTGAAAAGCAACTGGGAATGGCCCGATGGACTGCCCTTCAAGCAAAGCCAATGTAAGGCCACGGAAAACCAGCATGCCAGCCAAAGTCACGATAAAGGCCGGGATTTTGTAATAGGCGACCCAGAAGCCCTGCAAACAGCCAATCGCTCCGCCGACCGCCAGACAAACCACGATGGTCAGAGCAGCATTGATCTCGTAATTGACGATCATCACCGCCGCCAGCGCGCCGATAAAACCAACCACCGAGCCGACCGACAGGTCGATATGTCCCGCCACAATGATCAGCAGCATGCCGATGGCCATGATGACAACATAAGAGTTTTGCAGGATCAGGTTGGTCAGATTGAGCGGCCGCATGAGAATGCCACCTGTCATGACCTGGAAGAAGACCATCACGACGATCAATGCCAACAACAGACCATATTCGCGCATGTTGGCCTTGAAATATTTACCGATTCCACTGCTTTCGCTTTCAGAAGGCTCTGGCGATCCAGCGGCGGGTTTTGCCATTTTACTCATTGTCTCACCCACTATTCCTGTGTCTTGATGATCATCCGCATGATCTTTTCCTGGCTCGCCTCGGCGGCAGGCAATTCACCCACCATGCGGCCCTCATTCATGACGTAAATCCGGTCGCACATCCCCAACAACTCCGGCATTTCCGATGAGATGAAGATGATGCCCTTCCCCTCTTCAGCCAGTTGATTGATGATGGTGTAGATTTCGAATTTGGCATTGACGTCGATACCGCGGGTCGGCTCATCGAGGATCAGCACATCCGGCTGGGAAAACAGCCATTTGCTGAGCACCACCTTCTGCTGATTGCCACCCGACAGATTGACCACATTCTGCTGCAAATCCTTGCAGCGAATATTCAGCTTTTTGCGATAGTCCGCCCCGATCTGCGTTTCTTTGTTCTCGTCCAACACCATACCGCTGGACACCTCATCGAGGTTGGCCAGGGTAATATTGGTACGAATGGAATTTTCCAGCACCAGACCAAATTGTTTGCGGTCTTCGGTCACATAGGCAACGCCCTGCTCCACCGCCTTGTCGATGGTGCTCAAATCAACCGGTTGCCCGCGCAAACTGACATCGCCCCGGATATTCTTGCCATAGGAGCGGCCAAACAGGCTCATCGCCAATTCCGTCCGTCCGGCTCCCATCAATCCGGCAATGCCGACAATCTCGCCCGCCTTCACAGTCAGCGAAACATCCTTGATGAAGTGATAGTCGGCCCGGATCTGATGATCGACATTCCAGTCTTTCACTTCCAGCAGGGTCTCACCAATCATCGCGTCACGTTGCGGGAAGCGATTGGTCAATGAACGACCAACCATATCGCGGATGATGGCATTTTCCATTTCTTCGGACTTGTCACAATCAAGCGTACTGACGGTCTGGCCATCGCGCAAAACGGTGATTTTGTCAGCCACCTTCACCACTTCATTCAGCTTGTGCGAAATCAGGATCGAAGCGATTCCCTGCCGCTTGAATTCCAGCAGCAATTCCAGCAACGCATCCGAGTCGCTTTCATTCAACGATGAGGTCGGCTCGTCCAGAATGAGCAATTTGACCTGCTTCGACAAAGCCTTGGCGATTTCCACCAGCTGCTGCTTGCCCACACCGAGGTTGGCAATCAACGAACCGGTTGGCTCATCCAGTCCGACTTTTTTGAGCAATTCGGCAGAGCGCATATGCGCAGTCGGCCAATCGATGATGCCATATTTGGCAGGCTCATTGCCCAGAAAGATATTTTCCGCAATCGACAGCAGCGGCACCAATGCCAGCTCCTGATGGATGATGATGATGCCTTTTTCTTCGCTATCGACAATGTCGTTAAACTGCTGGATCTCGCCGCGATAGATAATATCGCCTTCATAGGATCCATAAGGATAGACGCCGCTCAGCACCTTCATCAGGGTGGATTTCCCAGCCCCGTTTTCGCCAACGAGGGCATGGATTTCCGCTTCCGATACGGTCAAGTTGACATCGCTCAGAGCCTTCACACCAGGGAAGGTCTTGGTAATGTCACGCATTTCCAGAATGGTGGTCATAATCAGCCTCTGGGAGACAGTTCTGGTTTGAAAAATACCGCTTCTACGCGGCGTGGGTGATCGGTGACGAACAAGCCGCCACCGATCCCTCGGGAGGACCTATTTGATCTGATCCATTGTGTAGTAGCCGGAGCCAATCAGGATTTTTTCCCAGTTGCTACGGTTCACGTCGACAGGTTTCAGCAGGTAGGAAGGAACAACTTTGACACCATTGTCATAGGTTTTGGTGTCGTTGATTTCCGGCTCGCCACCTTTGAGCAGAGCTTCAACCATGCCCACAGTCACACGGGCCAACTCACGGGTATCCTTGAAGACGGTCGAATATTGCTCATTCGCCAACATGGATTTGATGGATGGAATTTCTGCATCCTGACCGGTGACGATCGGCATTTTCATGTCGCCGGAGCCATAGCCAACGCCTTTCAGCGACGACAGGATACCGATGGACAGGCCGTCATAAGGAGACAGCACGCCGTCGATGCGTTTGTCGGTGTAGAAAGCGGAGAGCAGGTTGTCCATACGGGCCTGTGCCACGGAACCATCCCAACGCAGGGTGCCGACTTTATCCATGCCAAACTGACCGGACTGCACAACCAGTTTGCCTTCGTCGATCAGCGGCTGCAGCACCGACATGGCACCATTATAGAAGAAGTAAGCGTTGTTATCGTCTGGCGAACCACCAAACAATTCGATATTCAGCGGGCCTTTGGCATTGGCAACATCCAGACCTTCAACGAGCGAAGATGCCTGAAGGACGCCAACCTGGAAGTTGTCGAACGTGGCATAATAGTCAACATTGCCGGAATCACGGATCAGTCGATCATAGGCAATGACCTTGATACCGGATTCAGCGGCCAGATCGAGCGCAGCAGACAGTGTCGTGCCGTCAATTGCAGCAATCACAAGCGCATCAACCCCCTTCAAGATCATGGTCTCAACCTGACGCAGCTGGTTGGCAATATCGTCTTCAGCATATTGCAGGTCAGTTTTGTAACCAGCTTTTTCAAACTGCTTGACCATCGACTGGCCATCAGAAATCCAACGCGATGAAGATTGGGTTGGCATGGCGATACCGACAAAGCCGTCTGCAGCAATGGATGACCCACTGGACAGAGACAATCCTGCTGCCAAGGCCATGGCACCGACGCTCAAGCTTTTAAGAAACTTTGCAAATCCCATTCTGAGATCCTCCCAAGGAAACGCACCCCAAAGGGCTGTCATAATTTTGCTCCACCGGATGATCCGGCAAAGCTGCGAGAATTGGAAAGAGAAAAGCTGTACGATTAGCGCGACACCGATCGTTCAGAAAATGCGTCTACCGCATAATCCGTAAAACCGCATGGCTGAACGCCACCCGGACACAACTATCAGAAAAATCGCTTAAATCTCCCGTTTTGGACTTTGTATCCTGACAAAAGTCCAACTTCTCCCTATATCCTCCGTTTTCCATTGTGCGGCAATGGTGGTAAGAAGGAAGAAATCATACGGTCAAAAACATGGATGATTTTACTTTTCTTGCACTTTCCATGGAGAAAGACTGCCTCACCCGCAAAGGCACCCAGCCATGAGGGCGAACGCGAATGCAGACAATGTTCCGCGCGAACACCCAATCAAAATCAAGCAGGAAACATGGATGAAAGTGGGGTCTGAACCGCATCAGTAGACCCGCAAAGCCTCATTGCACGGTGTCTTTGGCCCGTAAAATGATCCGCCGCATGGCGTCTTCCGCCTCTTCAGGCTGACTTGAACGGATAGCCTTTAGCAAGACGCCATAATCATCAAGACCCTCAAGTTGCATCTTGGAGGGCTGACTTGATGCCAAAGGATCACGGGTTTCGCTGCGCAGATAAATCGAAAACAGCGCGGTTTGCACCATGTCACCGAGCGACGACAAGAAGCGGTTGCCCGACAGATCCAAAATGGCCGTATGAAAAGCCACATTGGCCCGCGCAAAGCCAAGGGGATCCTGCGCAACAAACATTCTCTCCGCAAGACGGGTCAAATGCAGATTCTCAATATCATCAGCCCGCCCGGCAACATGGCCAGCGGCGGCAGGCTCTAGAATCAGCCTGATCTCGAACAATTCTTCAAGGAACGGTCCGGGTTTGCGCAGAGAAGCATGCCAACGCAACACATCGGGATCAAACATCGACCAGTCAGCGGCAGGACGCACCCTCGTCCCTACCTTGGCTTTTGACTGCAGCAGCCCCTTGCCGACGAGCGTCTTTTTTGCCTCCCGAATGACGGTGCGGGAGACACCAAACATTTCTTCCAAATCCGGATCGAGCGGGATCATCGTTCCCTCGGCATAATCGCCGCAGACGATAGCAGTTCCTAGCTGGTCAACAACCTTGCTAGTGTTGCTGAAGGCCTGTTGAGGGGTACCGGCAGCGGAGGCAAAATTCATGATCAGGTCGCGAATTTTGTTGCCGGTCGTTTTCGCACTGTCGTTGCCCAACCCAAGCCTTTCTGCAACATGATAAAGGTGAAGAGCAGAATGCCGATCACAATTTTGGTCCACCAACTCGACAAGGTGCCGTCAAAGACGATGTAGGTCTGAATCAGGCCCATGATCAGAATACCAAAGAATGTCCCGGCGACAAATCCGGTTCCACCACTTAACAACGTACCACCAATCACCACCGCCGCGATGGCATCGAGTTCAACCCCGACGGTCGCAAGAGAGTAGCCTGCAGACGTATAAAGCGAATAGACAATCCCCGCAAGACCGGCCAGACCACCGGAAACCGCATAAATCTGGATTGTTGTTCGGGCAATCGGCACGCCCATCAATTGCGCAGTTTGCTGCCCGCCACCCAAGGCATAGACATTTTTTCCAAATCGGGTCCGGTGCAACACCATCATCGCACCGATGAAGACCAGCAACATCAGCCCGCCAATCAACCGGAAGCGACCACCGCCTGGTGCTTTCCAATAGACTGACTGCAGCACATCGTAAAATTCGTGGGTGATAGGAACAGAATCCGTGGAGAGGACATACGCCATGCCGCGCATCAGGAACATCCCCGCTAACGTGACAATAAAGGGCGGCATCTCAAGGAAATGCACAATCGCACCGATCGCCGCCCCAAAGGCAATGGTGATGGACAGCACCAAGGCAAAGGCAGCCAGCGGGTGAATCGACGTCTCCCGCAGAATGACCGCAAGGAACACCCCGGTGAAAGCAATCACCGAGCCAACCGAAAGATCAATCCCACCCGACAGAATAACAAAGGTCATCCCAACTGCCGTGATGCCAAGAAAGGCATTATCGGTCAGCAGATTGGAAACGACCCGGGTGGACAGCATGTTGGGATACTGCCAGATGCAAAGGAGATAGGCGAGAAAGAAGGTCGCAATCGTCATATAGAGAGGGAATCGGGGCGACTTGATCATGACAGACTTTCCTTTGCACTGGAATTGACGTGCCGGTTCGCATCTTCCGGCGCATTGCTATCATCTGACGCACGGAACAAATAGATGGCATGGCGCACGGCGGGCGACTGGATGAACAGGATGGCAATGATCAGGAAAGCCTTGATCACCAGATTGAATTCAGGTGGCATCCCCGACAGAAGGATGACTGAATTGACCGACTGAATGATCAGGGCCCCAAGCAGGGACGCAACAATCGAAAAACGCCCCCCAAGCAACGAATTGCCACCGATCACCACCGCCAGAATGGCATCAAGCTCCATCCATAGCCCGGCATTGTTGGCATCAGCCCCCTTGATATCGGCAGCCACCACCACACCGGCCAACGCTGCGCAGAAACCGGACACCAAATAAACCGCGAGCAACAGAACCCGGCTATTGATCCCGGCAAGGCGCGACGAGGTTTCATTGATACCGATTGCCTCAATTAACATGCCAAGCGCGGTTTTGCGCACCGCATAGGTGACCAGCGTACCGATAAACAACCAAATCAGGATTGGCGTTGGCACCCCAAGCACGGTGCCAGACCCCAGATGAATGAGACCGGGATCATTGAAGGTCAGGATCGTCCCTTCGGTGATCAGCTGGGCAATCCCACGCCCGGCGACCATCAGAACAAGCGTCGCAACAATCGGCTGGATCTTGAAGAATGACACCAAAACCCCGTTCCACAGCCCGCACATGAGACCCGCAATCAATGCGGCCAGCAAAGCCACCGACCAGGCAGCCCCACCGGCAACCACTGAGGCGGCCACCGCCCCAGCGATTGCCATCACTGCCCCCACGGAAAGATCAATGCCGCGCGTGGCGATGACCAAGGTCATCCCGACGGCCAACATGGCAACCGGCGCGCCCCTGTTCATTACATCGACCAGATTGCCAAACAGGCGACCATTCTGGAATTCGATGGTAAAGAAACCCGGAAAAACGATAAAATTGAGCAGCAACACGGCGCCCAAAATGATCAATTGCGGTGCAATCCGCTTTAGGCTCTCTGTGATCATTCTGCCGCCTCCTCTGCTGCAATGGAATTGACAATGGCTCCGATGGAAATATCTTCTCCACTCAATTCCTTGACCTGATGGCGATCTCTAAGCACCATGATGCGCGTTGAATAGGCGATCAGCTCTTCCAGCTCGGACGAGGCCACAATCAACGCCATACCCTGTTCCTGCAAGGACTGGATCAACTCGATAATCTCCGCGTGAGCCCCCACATCGATACCACGGGTCGGCTCATCAAGAATGAGAATATCCGGTTCGGTCGCCAGCCAGCGGGCCAACAGGGCCTTCTGCTGATTGCCACCAGAGAGAAGACGAATCGGCATATCAAGGCTGGCAAGCCGGATATCGAGCTTCTTGACATAATCCTGCGCGATTTCCTCTGCCTTGGCCCGCGTGATCGGCCGGGTCCAGCCCCTGCGTGCCTGCAACGACAGGATAATATTCTCCCGCACGGACAGATCCCCAACCACGCCATCGGTTTTCCGGTCTTCGGGGCAAAGGCCAAAGCCGAGCGAGATGCTCGCCCGCGGGCTATCAAGCCGCACCTTTTCACCCCGCAACCGGGCCTGTCCCTGATCGGCAGCCACAACGCCAAAAATCACGTGGGCGGTTTCGCTCCGCCCCGACCCGAGCAACCCGGCAAGCCCGATCACTTCCCCCTCATGAAGGGTCAGATCAAATGGCTCGATGGTGCCCCGGCGACCATATTTTTCCAATTCCAGCAGAGGCTCACCCACCTTTGTGCTGGTACGATCGCGCTTGACGCTTTCAAGCTGGCGCCCCAGCATCAACGTGACGATTTCCGTCCGCGTGACATCTTTCAAGATCCGGGTGCCCACCACCCGTCCGTTGCGCAGCACTGTCGCCCTGTCGGAAATCTCGAACACCTGATCGAGGAAATGGGTAATGAAGACAACGGCCAGCCCGCGCGCGGTCAACTTTCGAATGACGGAGAAGAGAAGTTCGATTTCCTCGCGGTCAAGACTGGCTGTCGGTTCATCCAGAATAAGCACTTTGCCCGCCAGCTCCACAGCCCGGGCAATCGCTACCACTTGCTGGATGGCAATCGAATAGCTCGACAAAAGCTGGGAGGGGTCGATATCAAGACCGAATTCCAAGAGAATTTCCTGCGACCGCTTGGTCATGGTCTTGTGGTCCAGCATGCCATAGCGCATTGGCTGCCAGCCGAGAAACAGATTTTCAGCCACCGTCAGATTGGGCAGCAGATTGACTTCCTGATAAACCGTGCCGATCCCCAACACCAGACTGCCTTGCGGATCGCGCGGATTGATCTCTTGTCCGTCGAGCACAATCAGACCAGCATCCCGTTTATAGGCACCGGTCAGGCATTTGATGAGCGTGGATTTCCCCGCGCCATTTTCTCCCAGAAGGGCATGCACTTCGCCCGGATACAGAGAGAGGGACACATCATCCAGCGCCACCGCGCCAGGGAAATATTTGCAAATACCGGTTGCTTTGAGAACCGGCTTGATATCATTCGGCATGACTAGATCCTGACAAGAGACATCTGCTGATAAAAAGCTGGCGGCAGATGGAATCCATCCGCCGCCACAATCCGTCAAACATCAGTAACCAAGGCTCTTTTTCGACTCGTAAATGGCTTTGTTGTCATCTTTCAGCGTGTAGAGCTTGGATTCGGTCTGGATCCATTTTGGCGGCACGGAGCCGTCTTTCCAATAGGCTTCCAGCACATCAAAGGCAGGGCCAGCCATATTCGGGGTCAACTCGACCGTTGCATTGGCTTCCCCGGCATCCATGGCCAGATGAATATCCGGCACGGAGTCGATCGACACAACAAGGATATCCTTGCCAGGTTTGGCACCGGCTTCCTTGATTGCCTGAATGGCACCAACTGCCATATCATCGTTATGG
The DNA here is from genome assembly GCA_963676965.2 of uncultured Cohaesibacter sp. Taxonomy (GTDB): domain Bacteria; phylum Pseudomonadota; class Alphaproteobacteria; order Rhizobiales; family Cohaesibacteraceae; genus Cohaesibacter. The sequence continues at coordinate 71,172 of CAXXSO010000074.1, read as the reverse complement.
GCATAAAGGGCACAAATGTTGTCTGCACCTTCGGCCTTCAGGAAGCTTTCCATCACGACCTTGCCCTGTGCACGGGTGAAGTCGCCGGTCTGGCTACGAACGATTTTCAGATTGTCAGCGCCAGCAATGCCTTGCTCGAAACCTTTTTTGCGATCGATGGCAGGGGACGAACCGGTTGTGCCCTGAAGCTCGACAATATTGCAGTCCTTACCGTCCACTTCCTTCTTGAGCCATTTACCGGCAACCTCACCTTCATGAACCAGATCCGAGGTCACGGCGGTCATGTAGAGATCCTTGTCTGCGTCAACCGTACGGTCAAGCAGCAGCACCGGAATTTCGGCATCCTTGGCTTCTTCAAGCACTTCGTCCCAACCGGTAGCAACCACAGGCGCAACGAGGATCGCATCCACTCCTTGGGCGATGAAACCACGAATGGCCTTGATCTGGTTTTCCTGCTTCTGCTGGGCATCAGCAAACTTCAAGGTGATGCCGCGCTTTTCTGCCTGCTGTTTCGTGACGGTGGTTTCCGCAGCACGCCAACCGGATTCTGACCCGATCTGAGAAAAGCCAACGGTCTTGCCACCAGCCATAGCGGTGAGCGGCACCAGAGTAAGGGCACTGGCGAGTAGGATTGAGCTGAGTTTCATGATTACCTCCCTATGAAACATGTCTCCCACCACCCATCAAGTATTACTTATTAAAGATCGTAAATGGATGATGCTGCTGCATATATGGCAAAAGCTCGTATCAGACACCAAAACGAAGACGAGCCTAAGATTTTTTTCCTATTTACCCCGAAACGCTGCGTTGCCACCTCAGGCACCCCCTTCAATGCAACAGGAAAGGGTGCAAAAACGGTGCAAAAGCCATCATGCCAATTGCCAGCAAACAGGAAACGTGATCGCGCAGCCATTCCAGCTAAGATTGTACCACATCCCTTCAAGTCTGGCATCTAAGCCAAAAGCAACATGGATGAAGATGCAATCATAACACTGGATCACAATGTCATAAAGTGGACATAAGCGCCTCGATATCGCGATGGTGATAATCACGTGCGAGCCTGTCAGAATAGATATCACCAACGAGACGTCCATCACGCAGCACCAGCAAGCGATCACAAAAATGGCGAGCCAGTGCCACATCGTGCGAGATGAACAGAAAGGCCATCCCGAACTCCGCCCGCAAAGCCGCCATCACATCCATCACCTCCATCCGGATGGCGGGATCCAGCATCGAGGTCGGCTCGTCGGCAATAATCAGGGAGGGGCGCAGAATGATGGCCCGTGCCAAGGCAACCCTTTGCCGTTGCCCGCCGGACAGACGAACCGGATGCCGCGACAAAAAGCCCGGATCCGTCGGCAGGCGCACCATTTCCAGCGCCTCGCAAATCCGCGTCCGATGATCCTGCCATGCTCCACCCCGGGCAATCTGCAACGGCTCGACCACCAGATCAGCAATCCGCAGGCGATTATTCAGGCTCTGGTAAGGATCCTGGAACACCATATGCACGCGCTGCCGCATAAAGCGCGCTTCCATCGGCGACATGTCATCCCAGCTCTTGTCATCCAATCGCACAGACCCGGAATCGGGCCGCAGCATTCCGACCAGCAGCCGCGCAAGAGTGGTCTTTCCCTCGCCAGACCCACCAATCAACCCAACGGCATCCCCGGTGTGGAGGGTGAAGGAGACATCTTGGAGCACCTTGACCTTGTCCCCTTGCCGCGCGCCCCAAAGAGCAGGAGCTGCAACAGGAAACTCTTTGGCAAGATGGATGCACGCCAACAAGGGAGCCTTGGCTCCAACCCCCGACTCCTCTTTGGGACTAGGCCATCGGCGCGGTTCATCAATCGCGGGCATCGCTTCGAACAGAGCCTTGAACGGCAGATGAGAAGGGTCGGCCCCGACCTCGATCATCTCTCCTTGCTCCATCATCACCACACGGTCGCAATGGCGTGCAACAAGTCGCACATTGTGACTGATCAGCAGCATGGTCAGCCCCATTTCGGCGCGCAAACCAAGCAGCAAGGCCATCAGATCCGCTGCACCAATATATCAAGGCCAGGCGTTGGTTCATCGGCAATCAACAGCTCTGGCTCGCTGCAAAGCGCTATGGCAATGACCGCCCTCTGCCGCATGCCGCCAGACAAGACATGCGGGTAGCAGGACAGATGCGCGGGGGCTGAGGCCCACCTTCTCCATCCATCCCTTGGCAAGGGAAAGACGCGCTGTCCGCGACGATACCTTCGCTGACAGTCGCTCCATCACCTGCTCGCCAATGGTCAGAACCGGATTGAGCGCATTCATCGCATTTTGCGGGATCAGGGCAATCCTTTCCCGCCGAATGTCTCGCATCAACGCCCCCGGCAACGCCAACAGATCCGAGCCGTCAAACAGGATAGAGCCAGACCGGATGTCCACGGGTGATCGCAACAATCCAAGGATCGCTAAAGCCAGCGTGCTTTTGCCAGAGCCAGAGGCCCCGACCAATCCCACCAACTCGCCACGCCGGATCGACAGGGATACATCCTTGATTGCAACCAAATCTCCGCTATCCATGGGATAGGCAATCTCAAGCCCGTCAATGGCGAGCAAAGCCTCGTCTTGGGCAAGAGATCGCATCTGGGGACCATCCCCTCCCCTTTTGAGTGCCTTGAGGGGACCGCGCGCGCTCAGCGCACCATCAAAGCCATAACCGATGAAGGCGAGCGCCAGAATCACCGTCGCAATGGCGAGCCCCGGCGGCAAGATCCAATAGACCCATGCACCGGTCAAAAAGGCGGCGCGGCCATTGGCATGAAACAACATCGTCCCCCAACTGGTCGACAGTGGGTCTCCAAGACCAAGAAAGCCGAGCGCAGCTTCCACCAAAATAGCCTGATGCACCACGCGAACAAATTGCGGCACGATCAAAGGCGCCAGCTCCGGCAGGATATGACGCAAACTGACGAACCGGCCAGACGCCCCCATTGTGCGCGAAGCCTCCACAAACGTCGCCGCCTTGATCGACAGGATCTGCGCACGCATTTCCCGCAAGGGCTGCGCCCACATGACAAGGGCGATCACCACAATCTGCGTCCCGATCGACGCGCCGAAATAGACCCCGAGCACGATGACCAGTGGTAGAAAAGGCAAGGCCAGGGCGACATCCACCAACCGCATCAACAGGCGGTCGACCCAGCTGCCCTTCTCCTCCCCCGCAGAGAGACCGGAAAGAAGCGCCAAAAGGGTCGCAACCCCGACCGCTAGAGACGCCACCGTGAGACCGACAAACAGCGATACCCGCGCCCCAAACAACAGTTGCGAGAAAAGGTCCTGCCCGAAATCATCGCACCCCAGCCAATGCGCGCCATTTGGTGGTGCGAACGCCACGCAAACCTCTGTCCTTGGATCATAGGGCGCAAGCACTGGCGCAAAGAGCGCACAGAAGACCAGCAAAAGCAGCAAGCCGCCCCCCACCATCTGCACCTTGCCGGTCAAGCCAAAGGCAGGCGCATACTGGCCAGAGCGAGGCGTGGAAAAGACAGGAAAGGACATCGCCATGGCCCCTATCCTTGCCGCCGGGTTCGCGGATCGATCAGCGGATAGAGCAAATCCGCCAGCAAATTGGCAACAATCACGCTCAACGTCGCAAAGACAAAGATCCCCTGAAGCAACGGATAATCCCGCGCCATGACACTGCCGACCACCAGGCTCCCCAGTCCCGGATAGGCAAACACCGTCTCGATCACCAAAGCGCCACCGACCAGACCGCCAACGCCGACCATCACATGGGTAAAAAGCGGCAGAAGAGCATTTCGAAAGGCATGGCGCACCATGATGCGACGCTCAGACATCCCCTTGGCATGGGCAAACAGAATGTAATCCTGCTCCAACACCCCCAGCATGGAGGAGCGGGCAATCAACAGAACCGACGCCATTTGCACCAACCCAAGCGCCAGGACCGGCAGGATCAGCCGTTTGCCAACGCCCAAAAGCCAGTCAAGCGTCCAGGGCACAGAGCCCAACGGATAAGCCCCAAAGGAGGGTAGCCAATGCAGGATTGTCGAAAACAGGATGATCAGCAGCATCGCGAGCCAGAAAGGCGGCAAAGAGCCGACAAACAGCCCCCCTGCCATGGTCACCAGATCAGCAACCGTCCCACGCCGCCAAGCAGCAAGCACCCCCAGCAAGGATCCAAAACTGACCGCAAAGATCAAAGCGCCGCCCATCAGCAAAAGCGTCCATGGCAGGCGGCTGATCATGATGTCCCAAACCGGTTGCCCCAAATGGGTCGACAGGCCAAAGTCGCCTTGCAAGATGCTAATCAGATAAAGCCCGAATTGCTCGGGCAATGAGCGATCCAGCCCAAACTCGGCCATCAGGCGCAAGCGATCAGCCTCGCTCAGGGCGGCCAGTGTCTCTTCGCCGAGCAAATAGTCAAGCGGATCCCCCGGAGCCAACCGTGGCAGAAGGAAATTGATGCCCAACGCCGCCAGCAACGTGACCACATAATGGAAGATTAGCCGACCATACCGCATCATGGCATCCTTCATCGCCCAGCCATCAGGTCATTCCGTCCGCTTGTCCAACTCATCCACCACCTGCGCCCGCGCGCGCCGTGGCAGGAACGAATATTTATGGAAAATGCCATAGCCCGACGATGAGGCATAATTGTCATAGGATTGCCACCGATAAGCAAAATAGCCATCCGGATACCAAAGCATCACCCGGCTGGGATAGGCATTCTGATAGGCCTGCAATTGGTGGGAGATTTTGAGCCGTTCCGCCCGACTGTCTGCTTTCATCCAGTTTTTGAGGATTGCCTCTTTTTCCATTTCCGGTACCAGCGCGCGCTTGTTGTCGCCCTTTGACAACAGGGCCAGCATGTCCTGATCCGCCAATCCATGAGGCGTGATGTCCATGATGCGGAAATCATAGCGCCCGGTCTTCCATGACGCCGCCAGCGAGGCCGGATCGACCGCCTCCAGATGCGCCCGGAGCCCGACCACTGCCAATTGGCCAATCACCATTTCGGACGCCCGCAGCAGCAAAGGGCGGTTCGATGCCACCTTGATCTGCCAGTCAATCGGGCTACCGCCGGGCAGCTCGCGCCAACCATCCCCATCGCGGTCCACCAAACCATGCGCTGCCAAAATGGCTTTAGCTTTGGCCGGATCAAACCCCACGGACAGGTCCGGACGGGTCCAGAAACTGTCAACATGGGGCCAGCCATGGCTGCCGGATTTCCCCATCCCCAACAGAATCCGGCGAACCATGGCATCGGGATCAATCGCCAAGGCAATCGCCTTGCGCACCTCCCGATCATCAAAGGGCACACGCCCCAGATTGATATCAAGCCAGACGCCCCAAAGGCTCGGCGCCTTGGCAACCTCGATATCAGGATCGTCCGCCCATTGCGTGACCAGTTCTGGAGGCAGCGAACGGGCAGCCCCATCCAACTCGCCACTTTTCAAGGCGGTAAACATGGCCTGAGGATCCTTGATCATCACAAGGATCAGTTCATCGACCAGCGGCTTGCCCTTCCAATAGGCCTCATTGGCCTGATAGCGATAATATTGATCGGCTTTATATTCGACCAGCTTGTAAGGCCCGGTACCGATGGCCAGTTCCGGTGAAGGCGCGGGGATTTCCCACCCCTTGCCATTGGGCTTTTTGAAGGATTGGCAGCTCAGCAGCAGTAACCAGATCAAAATTCGGCATCGGCATTTTCGATCGCACCCGCAGTCTTAGCCGATCCAGCACCGTAATTTCTTCAAGGCGGGGCAAGGCAGAGGTGTGATGGGTCCACCGGTTGATCGGGCCTTTGCGATAATAGTCAAAGGTGAAAGCCACATCCTGCGCCGTAAAGCTGCTGCCATCATGCCATTTTGACTCCATCACGGAGCGTAATCTCCCATGTCCGGGCGTCATCACTGACCTGCCTGATGTCACTCGCCAGCCAACGCCCAGCCAGCCCCCCATAGGGGGACGGTTCATATAATTTGTCAAAAGCCAGCCAGAGCAGCCAGTCATTCCAGCTATTGCCGATTGAATAGGTGGTAATGTTGCCAGCGCTGTTCCAAATGCCGATCTTCAGCCGTTTGGCCTGTTTGGGGCCTTGATGATCGGTTGCCGACACCATGGCCGCTGATGATCCGTGCTCAGATGGATTGTGCGAAGGCAGGCTTTCATCCGCTTGGCTCGCCCAATGGCGGAGCCGACGAGCAACAAAATGAAAGCGCAAAAAAGAAGGATTTTTGACAAGACTGTGCCACGGCAGGATTCCAATGGTCAGACAGAGGGGAAAGCCTCAAAAGGCTCATAGTTGCCCAAAAAGGATAGGCCCACCCACCCATCCTCGCGTTGACAAGGATCACCCAACCCAAACTTGTCACAAAAGAAAACACCATCGCGAACAAAGCCTTGTCTCGCTTTCAATTGACCAGCCTGCCACCACTGACCAGCCATCGTTCCCATGTGCATTCCTGTGGCTATTGTGATGTTTGTCAAACAATTCTCCGCCGCCTCTCTGTAAGATCTCCAATCAAGATCTAACCCGACATCCAGCCGACCGGATGCATCGTCGCTGTCAAAGCGATGGGCAGGCGAAGCGAGGCAAGTCTTTATCGAGGACGAAAGAATGAAAATCATTTCGATTGCAGGTGGGTTCTGCATCCGGCAAAAGCTCGTTTGCCCGCAGGCTGCAGAACAGGATCGGCAAGGACCGGGCCAATCTCATTTGCGAGGATGATTATTATCTGGGCGCGGGTCGAGGGCAATTTCGATCATATCGACACCAAGGATCATGATCTGCTTCTCACCCATATCAATGATCTCAAAGCCCACAAGACCATCGAGATTCCAAGATATGACATGACAATCCACGACCGTTCCGAAGAGGTCGAGGTCATGACCCATAAAGATGTGCTGATATTGGAGGGCACCCAGATCCTCTATCGAGACAAACTGTCCCGGCTGGCCGACTGCAAGGTTTATATTGATGCCCCCGATGATATTCGACTGGCCCGCCGCATGGCCCGGGACATTATCGAACGCAAGCGCGACCCGGAAGATATCATCAACCAATATCTCGAGCAGGTGAAGCCGATGCATTACCGCTACACCTATCCTGCCAAATATGTTGCCGACGTAATCATCAACAACGAATTCAGCATGTATAAAAATCCATCACGTCTGGACCGTTACATCGACATCATTATCAACCGGGTTATGGGGCCGGAACAAGTCATTCGTTAACGGGTCAAAGCACCCAATCAAATAGAAACAACACCTTCTGAGATCCGGGACAAGAAAAAAGCCGGAACCGGTTTACCTTACTCCAAACAAAGCTGCCTATTCATCGCCCACCCTCTCTGAACCAAGATTAATATTTAATCACTGAACACATCCCAAAAGTCCAAATAATGCTCAAAATTTAGGCGGGAAAGTAACAAAGTCTATTGGCCCTGCGGCAATTCAAAGCTTAACATTTTGAAAAATAGACACTTTAACAATATTTATAGTATGGCCCAGATTTTGCTCCATTGGAGAGACAGGGTCATGGCATGACTGATCCTTCAAGATCGGGTGAAGCACAATTCAGCGATTCTCAGCTCTTGCAACGTCTTGGCGTTTTGCAAAGCTGGGAATTACAAAGCGATTGCGACAAAGAAACGACATTCGCCCCTTGAAGCACATGACCCGTGGGTGTGAGAGCTGGTCTCAGGATGGCCGGGCTCAGGCACAGGATTGCAAGGCAAGACATTGCGTGGGCATGGCTGCACGCGATTAAAGAGGGAAGGTGTATCGCGTGAGTAACTATGACCCCAAGACATTTTTCTGCGAAATGTCGAGCAACATGAAAGAACGCAGTCCTCAGTTGGAAAGCATCTGGAACCGGTTCGACCAAGCAGATTTCGATGACCTGACAAGCCGCGCCAAAGACGCCGATATGGAATTGTTCAATCTCGGCGTCACATTCACCGTCTATAGCGACAAGGATGTCATCGACCGGGTTTTGCCCTTCGACATTATCCCCCGCATCATAACCGCTGGCGAATGGGACATCATTGATCGTGGCGTCATCCAGCGTGTGTCAGCCATCAACGCCTTCCTGTATGACATCTACCACGATCAGCATATCCTCAACGACGGCACCGTGCCGCGGGATCTGGTAATGGGCAATGCCAATTACCGCAACGTGATGGTCGGCTTCGAGCCTGCAGCCGGGGTCTATACCCACATTGCCGGCACAGACATCATCCGCGATGACGATGGCAAGTTTCTGGTCCTTGAAGACAATGTCCGCTCCCCGTCCGGCGTCTCGTACGTGGTGGAAAATCGCCATCTGATGGAACGCTCTTTCCCCGATCTGCTGGCGGATCTGAGGTTGCGCAAAGTGTCCGATTATGGTCGCACCCTGTTTGAGAAACTCGCCGATACAGTGCCCTCGGGGGCTGCGGACAAGGACAATCCGCAAATCGTCGTCATGTCTCCGGGCATGTTCAACTCCGCCTATTTCGAGCATATTTTCCTTGCCCGTGAAATGGGCGTGCCGGTGGTCGAGGGCAGCGATCTTTTCTGCGATGACGACAGGGTCTTCATGAAGACCATTGCCGGGCCTAAGCGTGTTGACGTCATCTATCGCCGCATTGATGATGCCTTCCTTGATCCCGACGCCTTCCGCCCGGATTCAATGCTCGGTGTCAAAGGCCTGATCAATGCCATGCTCAAAGGCAATGTCACCATCGCCAATGCCATTGGCACCGGTGTTGCCGACGACAAGGCGGTGTATGCCTATATGCCGCGCATCATCAAATACTATCTCGATCAAGACCCGATCCTTGACAATGTGGAAACCCACATTTGCCGCGAAAAAGACGCCCTGCAATATACCCTTGATCACATGGATGAGCTGGTGGTCAAGCCGGTAGGAGAAAGCGGTGGCTATGGCATCACCATTGGCCCGAAAGCGTCCAGAGAAGAGTTGGAGAAAGCCCGCGAGACGCTGCTCGCCGATCCGGCCAATTTCATTTCCCAGCCAATGATCTCCCTTTCGGTCTGCCCGACCCTTGGGGAGAGCGATCTGGTGCCGCGCCACGTTGATTTGCGCCCCTTTGCCATTACAGGCAAGAACACCTGGGTGCTCCCCGGCGGTCTGACCCGCGTGGCCTTACGGGAAGGCTCTATCGTCGTCAATTCCTCACAAGGAGGTGGCACCAAGGACACATGGGTCCTTTGTGATCCAAAACCAACCCGTTCGGGAGGACCACGCTCATGACCATGCTGCTCAGCCGCTATGCCGAGGCCCTCTTCTGGTTCGCCCGTTATGTAGAACGCTCTGCCAGCCTTGCCCGCATCCTCAATGTGCAGGCCGGTTTCTGGCAGGACGATGCCAATCAGGAAAACTGGTCGGCCATTGTTTCCCTCTATGCTGATACGGATCGGTTCGAGGAAAAATACGACACGATCAATGCTCGCAATGTGGCCAACTTCTACATCACCGATCGGGAAAATCCCGGTTCCATCATGTCCTGCTTGTGGGCTGCGCGTGAAAATGCACGCCTGCTGCGGCCGCTGATCTCGGTGTCGATGTGGTCCTACATCAACATGTCCTTCAACGAATTCAGCAAGCTCTCCAACTGGGATTTGCATCCAAACCGGCTGGCGCGAACCTGCGAAGTGATTGCCCGGCGCTGTGACGCCATCATGGGTGTCACCGAAAGCACCTATTATCGCGATGCCGGCTGGCGTTTCTATCAGTTGGGCCTGTGGATTGAACGCGCTGACCAGACCAGCCGTCTGCTCGATGTCAAGGTTGCCCAGATTGGGTCCTCCCACTGGCTCGATGATGGCGAAGACAGCGTCGCCGACGCTGAATTCTGGAAACTGCTGCTCCATTCCTTTGAAGCCTATCACGCCTTCCAGCGCACCGAATCCGGCATTCTTGACCCGAAAAAGGTTGCCAACTTCCTGATGTTCAACGAGAGCTTCCCGCGCTCGCTGACCCATTGCATTGGCGAGCTTCAGGCCATGCTGAAAGACCTCTATCTCGGCTACAAGCTCTATCATGTCGAATATAGCTACGAGGAGGTTGAAAAGCTGCTCCATGAACTGGAATCGGCCGCCAATGACCCGCATCTCCATTTGCGGTTCCATGGCTTCAACGACAAGGTCCAGCACCGGCTGATCGAAATCACCCAGAGCCTCGGCACGTCCTTCTTCGGGCATGCGGCAGCTCCCGTTGAAGACGCTTCGACCCAAAGCCAGAGTCAGTCCTGACAAGACACTCAATCTGCTTCATCAATCTGCTTGACGATCCGTTCTCCGTTTGACGATCCGTTCTTGGGCAAACCCAAAAAAGGCGCCTAGTCCATGTCCATCCACGCTGCTCTGACACACAGAACCAAATATTGCTACGACCGCCAGACTGGCATGGGACCGCAAGTCATCCGGCTGCGGCCCGCCCCCCATACGCGCAACCAGATCCTGTCCTATTCGCTCAAGGTGGAACCTGCCGAGCATTTCATCAATTGGCAGCAGGATCCCTTCGGCAATTTCCTGGCCCGCGTTGTCTTTCCTGAAAAGGTCGATTTCTTTGAAGTGACTGTCGATCTGGTCACCGAAATGGCGGTCATCAACCCGTTCGACTTTTTTATCGAGGAAGCCGCCGAGCATTATCCCTTTGCCTATGGCAAGGAAGACAAGAAGGATCTCACGCCCTATCTTGAAAAGGACGAGCCGACCAAGCTGCTGGCAGCCTTGCTCAAGGAAATTGAGCCGATCACCAAGCAGAAAGACCTCAAAACCATCGATCTGCTGGTTCAGGTCAACAATCTGATCGAAAGCAAAATCGATTATCTGATCCGCATGGAACCGGGCGTTCAAGCACCCGAAGAAACCCTGACAAAAGGGTCGGGCTCCTGCCGCGACAGTGCGTGGCTGATGGTTCATGTGATGCGCCATCTCGGGCTCGCCGCCCGCTTCACTTCTGGTTATCTGATCCAGCTGAAACCAGACGTCAAACCACTCGAAGGCCCCGAAGGCACCGACCATGACTTCACCGATCTGCACGCATGGACCGAGGTTTACGTTCCCGGTGCCGGCTGGATCGGCCTTGACCCGACCTCGGGCCTGTTGACCGGTGAAAGCCACATTCCACTCGCCTGTACCCCGAGCCCCATTTCAGCCGCGCCCATCACCGGCGCCCATGACAAGGCAGAAGTCGAGTTCGAATTCGAGATGGACGTTCAGCGCATTTACGAACGCCCCCGTGTCACAAAGCCCTATACCGACGAGCAATGGAAAGCGATCAATGCCTTGGGCCAAAAGGTCGATGAACGCCTTGAGGAAGGTGATGTGCGCCTGACCATGGGCGGTGAGCCGACCTTTGTCTCCATCGACGATTATGAAGGCGATGAATGGAACACCGGCGCAGTTGGTCCGACCAAACGTGCCTTTGCGGAAAATCTCATTCGACGCCTGCGTGACCGCTTTGCCCCCGGAGGACTGCTGCATTTCGGTCAGGGCAAGTGGTATCCCGGAGAACAATTGCCCCGTTGGGCCTTTGCCCTCTACTGGCGCGCCGACGAAGAGCCGCTCTGGGAAGATCCGGGCCTTATCGATTCCGAAACGCCGAAGGCTACCGCCGATCACAAGGTGGCCAAGCGCTTCATCTACAAGCTCAGCGAAAAGCTGCGCATCGACCCCCAATGCGTCATCCCCGCCTATGAGGATCCAGCCCATTTCGCGCTGGTCGAGCAAAAACTACCCTTTGATGTCGATCCCAAAAACAACAAGATCGAAGATCCGGCTGAACGCGCCCGTATCGTCAAGGTGTTTGAGCAGGGCCTGTCCAACCCGGCAGGCTTCGTCCTGCCGGTTCAGGCATGGAATTCCGAAGTCTATGGCCGCTCCTGGATGTCAGAAGTCTGGAAATTGCGCCGTGAAAAGCTCTTTATCCTGCCCGGCGACAGCCCGGTTGGCTTCCGTCTCCCACTCGGCTCACTGCCTTATCTGACCGAAGTGCAATATCCGCATGTACTGCCGATGGACCCGCATGCAGCCCACGCCGCACTTCCCGCCAAGGAAGCTCTGTTGCTCGACCGCCGCAAACCCTTCAAACAGCGCGACCATTTGAAGAAGATGGATCCGGCCAAGCTGCTCGAAGCACCGGATTTGAAGTGGCACGAAACGCTCCACACCACCCATATCCCGATGAACGAGATTTCGGGTCATGTGCGCACCGCCTTGACGGTTGAACCACGCGACGGTCATCTCTGCATCTTCATGCCACCGTTGAACAATGCCGAGGATTACGCTGCGATGGTCGCCGCCATCGAGGACGCTGCCAAGGAAATCGAGCAGCCAATCCATATCGAAGGCTATGAACCGCCATTCGACCCTCGCCTCAATGTGATCAAGGTCACCCCGGATCCGGGCGTTATCGAGGTCAATATCCAGCCAGCCACAAACTGGAAGGAAGCCAGCAAGATCACCCAGGTCCTGTATGAAGAAGCTCGACTCGCCCGTCTGGGCACCGAGAAATTCATGCTTGATGGCCGCCACACCGGCACCGGCGGCGGCAACCATATCGTCATGGGCGGCATCACCCCCAGCGACAGCCCGTTCCTGCGCCGCCCGGATCTGCTTGGCAGCCTGATCACCTATTGGCAAAATCACCCAAGCCTCAGCTACCTCTTCTCGGGCACCTTCATCGGCCCGACTTCACAGGCTCCAAGGGTGGATGAAGGCCGTCACGAAAATCTCTATGAGCTGGAAATTGCCCTCAAACAATTGCCGCTGCCGGGAGAAGGGTTCATTCCAAACTGGCAGGTCGACCGTCTGTTCCGCAACCTGCTGATCGACGTCACCGGGAACACCCACCGCGCAGAAATCTGCATCGACAAGCTGTTTTCACCTGACGGGTCGACCGGTCGCCTCGGACTGGTCGAATTCCGCTCGTTTGAAATGCCACCCCATGCACAAATGTCGCTCGCCCAGCAATTGTTGCTCCGCGCGATCATTGTGCGCCTGTGGGAACAGCCTTACCGCCAACGCTTGGTACGCTTCGGCACCCAGCTGCATGACAAATTCATGCTGCCCCATTATGTCCGCGATGACTTCCGTGATGTCTTGCGCGATCTCTCCAATTACGGCATCACGCTGGATGAGGACTGGTTCGCGCCGCATTTCGAATTCCGTTTCCCACGCTATGGGGAAGTCAATTACGAAGGTGTGCAGATCGAATTGCGTCAAGCTCTGGAGCCTTGGAACGTGCTCGGAGAAGAAGGCGCCGTTGGGGGCACCGCCCGCTATGTCGACAGTTCTCTGGAGCGTGTGCAGGTCAAGGCCAAAGGCCTCAATCCCGACCGCCATATCCTGACGGTCAATCAGGTCGCAATCCCCTTGCATCCAACCGGACGACAGGATGAGGCGGTCGCCGGGGTTCGCTATCGGGCATGGCAGCCACCATCCTGCCTACACCCGATGATCGGCGTCCATACTCCGCTGACCTTTGACCTGTTCGACAAGTGGAACATGCGCTCCCTTGGCGGTTGCCGCTATCACGTTGCCCATCCGGGCGGACGTGGCTATGAGACCTTCCCGGTCAACGCCTATGAAGCGGAAAGCCGCCGCCTGTCGCGGTTCGAGACCATCGGCCATTCGGCAGGTTATGTGGATCCTGTCATCTTGGAAGAGAATGCCGACTTCCCATACACACTTGATTTGCGATTAGCCTCGGTTCGCTAATCAGGTCACAACCAATATAGAAGTCAGGCAAGAAACGCCCATGAGGCGACTTGCCTGACCCTCCCACACACAAAATTCAATGACCCTTCGCCACACACAACAATGGCTCCGCCCTGCATCCCTGAACATCCGTCATAAAATCAAGGACCTTTGGAGATATGAACATCCTTCAACAGGATTCATCTATGTTTCTATCCAAAGGAATGCTACAAGCGTGACTTCCATTCATTCGTGGATATCCTTATTTTCCGCGAAAAATCGCGAAATACCGACAACAAGAACAGAAAAAGGCATAGTGAAGCCATTCTGCGACATTCCTGTTCGTAGAAATTCACATTATGCTGGTAGATGGCGATCGGATCCCGCGGCTTACCCGGATCATCAACTGACAATCGCCAGTGTGCGGAGACTGTATGCAGTTAAATCAGGCTGGAAGCCCGAATGATCAGGTGTCTTCGGGTGGCGAACCAAAGACTCAAGCTGAGACGGTGAGACCAGACATGTCCCACTTCTATCAGCCTATTCCGGGTGTCCATGATGAAATGATGGATGCCTCCGGCATCGTTTTGCCGCACTGGTCTGCGTGGTATAACGCCTTTTCGCACTGGACGAAGCAGGAACAATCGGACAATTCAGAGCAACTCAACAACAAGGTCCGCGAGACCGGGATCGCCTACGACCTGTTTGCGGACCCCAATGCGGACCAACAGCCTTGGTCTATCGATCTTGCCCCGCTGATCATCGCACCGGATGAATGGCAGTGGCTGCAAATCGCCATTGCCCAGCGTGCGCGCCTGATGAATGCGATCAATTCTAACCTCTATGGCCCGCGCAAGCTGATCGAAGGCGGTTTCATCCCCGCCAGCCTGATCTTCAGCGATCCAACCTATCTTCGCCCAATGCAGGGCCATCGTGGGGCGATGGACGGCATCCAGTTCTTTGCCACCGACCTTGCCAAAGCACCCGATGGCAGCTGGCGCGTTCTGGACAACCACGCCGAAACTCCGGCCGGAATCGGCTTTGCCGTGGCCAACCGCATCGCTGTAACCCATTGTGCTGGCAATTTGTTCCGTGAGACAAACGCCATGCGCCTCGCTCCGCACTTCCAGCGGATGCAGACAACACTGGTCAACCGGTCCGGCATGGAAGACCCGCAAATTGCCATCCTGACGCCCGGCCCCGAGCATCCGGACTATTTCTCCCATGCCTATCTCGCCCGTTATCTGGGCTATCTGCTGGTTGAAGGCGGCGATCTGGTCTGCCAGAACAATCAGGTTTGCCTGAAAACTCTGGCAGGTCTGAAACCCATCGACATGGTCATTCGCTGCATCGAGGGCGCGCGCGCAGATCCGCTCGAGCTACGCCCCGATGGCTTTGATGGTGCGACCTCGCTGGTCCGCACCGTGCGCAACAAGGGCGCCAAGATCATCAACCAGCTGGGCACCGCGATTGTCGAAAATCGTGGCCTTGGCCCCTACCTGCCGCGCATCTGCCAATATTTGCTGGGCGAAGAGCTTATGCTGAAGGAAGCCCCGCGCTGGTGGCTTGGCGAGCCGGCATCACAGGCCCATGTGCTGGCCAATCTGGATCAGATGTTGATTTCGGACGCCCATGAAGGCTCAGGCAGGCCGGGCGAAGCACGCCCGGCAGTGGATGGCGCAACCCTGGATGACCAGTCCCGAAAGGCGCTGTTCGACCAGATCCAGCTGCGTGGCCGAACCATGGTCGCTGAGCAGAAAATGGGCTTTGCCACGACACCAAGCTGGAATGGCAGTGCGCTCCAACCCAAGCCTTTCGCTGTGCGCATTTATGCCTCGCGCAAAACCCAAAGCTTCGAAGTCATGCCCGGCGGGCTTTCCATGTCCGTTGGAGACACGCAAGCCATTGGGCTGCATTCGCCGCGCGGCCTGACCCGCGATGTCTGGATCCAGTCCGAAACCAAGGTCGCCCCCCTCGACAGCATCTGGGCGAGCCTTGAAGCCTCCACCGCCTATTCCCGTGCGGGCCGGTCGCTACCAAGCCGGATTGCCGACAATCTGTTCTGGCTTGGCCGCAACGTCGAGCGCGCAGAATGGCAATTCCGCCTCTGCCGACAGGCTTTGGCGCGTCTTGAAGAAGACAGTGGCCCCGAAGAAGACCAGAGAACCGTGCGTTCAGCGCTCAACAGTCTCATCCTGCGCGCGCCCAAGGCACAGATTTTCGATGCTGGTTTTGGCGGTATGAATGAGCTGGAACGTCTGGTCCGCACCATTCTGTATGGCAAGAACCGCACCCATGGTTTTCAGGAAAGCCTCAATCACATGCATCGGCTGGCCGGACTGACCCGCGACCGGATGTCATCCGATGCCTGGCATATTCTGAACGACTTCTTCACCGATCGCCGTTGGCAAAAAGAGCCGGGCTTTGTCCATTCAGGTCAGGTTGTCGACATGCTCAACCGGGGGCTGGTCAGCCTTGCTGCCTTCTCAGGTGTGGCGATGGAAAACATGACCCGGAATTTCGGCTGGCGGTTCCTGGATATCGGCCGCCGCATTGAACGGGCGGAAAATCTGACATCCTTGTTCAACCGCCTTGTCTTTGCCCCCGGCATGGCCACCGACGCTCCCCGCCGAATGATGTTCATTCTGGAAGTGGCCGACAGCTTCATCACCTACCGGTCGCGCTATCGCATCATGCCGGCATTGCCTGCGGTGATCGATCTGCTGTTGCTCGACGAAACCAACCCGCGCTCGATTGCCTTCCAGATTGCTGCCCTGTCTGATCATATCCACTCCCTGCCGATGGAACCGGAAAAAGGGCTGCGCAGTGAGGAAAACCGCCTGATCCTTGAGCTGAGATCCGAGCTTCAACTGGCCGAAGGCCATGTTCTGGCCCATATTCCCAACCTGGATGATGACAAGCCACTCGAGGACGTGATCGCGGAGCAAAGTGAACTTGAGCGCCTGCTCAACAAACAAACCACAAAACTGCCGCAACTGACCGATATCCTGACCAAGCGCTACTTCACCCATACCGAAGACAAACCACACCGCATCTGACCCTGCGAGGAGCACGAACCAAGCATGCGCTACCGGATTACCCACAAAACGGATTATCGCTATGCCAGTGCGGTGGCCCAGTCCAACCATCTTGTGCATCTGGGACCACGCCCGACCAAGGGGCAGACCATCGAACGGCACGAACTGCTGATCAATCCAATCCCGGCCCAACGGCGTGATTTTCAGGATTATTTCGGCAATCCGACCATGCATCTGGTGATTGAGGAAGAGCATAAGCTCTTTTCTGTCGAGGCCCAGAGCACCATCACGGTTGAGCGCGACTTTAACGCCAGCCTCGCCATGTCGGTTGCATCATGGGAAACCGTGCGCGATCTGATGTTCGATCCCAAATTCGTCGCTGAAGCGGAATTTACCTGCTATACGAGCTTTACCACCCCGACCACCGAGATTGCTGCTTATGGTGAAATCTCCTTCCCGCCGGGCCGCCCGATGCTGGAAGCGGTTCAGGATTTGACCAGCCGTATCTATCATGATTTCGAATATGACAGCTCGGTCACCGATGCCACCACACCGGTAGCCCGCATGTTCGAAATCAAAGGCGGCGTTTGTCAGGACTTCGCCCATCTGCAATTGGCCTGTCTGAGGGCGTTGGGCCTGCCTGCGCGCTATGTTTCGGGCTATCTGCGCACCTATCCGCCCAAAGGTCAGCCAAGGCTGATTGGCGCGGATGCATCCCATGCCTGGATATCCGCCTGGTGCCCGGAAGAAGGCTGGGTAGACTTCGACCCGACCAACAACAAAATGATCGCCGACGAGCATATCACCCTGACCATCGGTCGGGACTTTGTCGATGTGAGCCCCCTGTCCGGCATCATTCTGGGCGGTGGTCAGCATTTCGTCGACGTTTCCGTTGATGTGATGCCGATTGATAGCGAGGGCAACGAAACCACCCCGTCGATCACCAGCCAAGAGCTGCAACAGGGCACGACTACCGCGCCAATGCCAGCGTCCCCTCCAGCCCCCGGCTCAAGCGCCGCTCAGGCACCCGCACAGAACACCAACCCTGCTCTGGGCCCCGAGCAAGTCGCCGAGAAACAGTCGCAAGCACCGGGACTGTCGCGCACACAAGAGCAATCCCAGTCCCAGTCGCAAACGACAACCAACCAGCCGATGCAATCAGAGACGCAATCTCAGCAGAGCGCACCGATTGCTCCGGTGACGGCTGACCGCACCTATTGAGCCAAATAAAAAGGGGCAGCGCCGGATCTGACCAGCCCGCCCCCCAATTGCCTTCAGAACGAACGCAATCAGTCGCCTTTGCAGATCCCGAACAGCAGGATCGATTTGATCGCTGCCTTGGTCTCTTCCCACTGATCCGCACTCAGTTCCTTGCCATCATTCAAGGTCGAGATCTGGTGTTTGAAGTCGGCATAATGCTGGGTCGTCGCCCAGATGGTAAACAACAGATGCTTGCTGTCGATGGGACGTATCTTGCCCATCTCGATCCATCGATTGATCACGCCAACCCGTTGATCTGTCCAGTTTCGCAGCTCACTTTCCAGATAGTCCTGAACAATGGGCGCGCCCTGAATGATTTCATTGGCCCAAACCTTCGAGCCATAGGGTCGCGTGCGGGCCAACTCCATCTTGGTATCGATATATCCCCCAAGAGCAGCAACTGGATCCGCATCCACATCGATTTCGTCTGCGGCCGCCCGCCAGACATTGAAAATATCCTCTACCACCGTGCGATAGAGCAGCTCCTTGGTAGAGAAATAATAGACCACATTGGACTTTGGCAGTCCGGCCATATCCGCAATCCGGCTGATCGATGCGCCATTATAGCCATATTCGGCAAAGACCATCTCAGCAGCAACCAAGATCTTTTCAATATTGTTTTCCCGGTTTTGTTTCTGCGTCATGTATTGCGTGTCTGCCATTCAAGATCCTGCATGTCTTAATTTTGCACCGCACCATATTTCAAAGCCAAGGACTCCAGCCCCTTCAGTAACCAGCCAAGTCCAAAATTCTTTAACAAAAAGTGGCGCAATTTATTACTTTCTACAGCCCAATTTGTGATTTTTTGAACAAATATTAGGCAAATCGCATTTTTCTGACCGATCGTGCGGGAAATATATTGACCGATCGTGCAGACGATGCAAGCGTTCATACCATGAAAGACGGATATAGCAAAAGTTAATGCTGTTCGTGTGGGGATTGAGCAATGCAAAATGATCTATCAGCCTTCTGGATGCCATTCACTGCCAACCGGCAATTCAAGGCAGAGCCGCGTCTGTTTGTCGGTGCAGAAAACATGCACTATCGGACAGCCGACAATCGACAGGTGCTGGATGGCACTGCGGGCCTGTGGTGCTGCAATGCCGGACACAAACGCCCGAAAATCGTAGAGGCCATCAAGGCACAGGTTGAAGAACTGGATTACGCTCCGGCTTTCCAGATGGGTCACCCCAAGGCTTTTGAGCTGGCAACCCGGGTGCGCGATCTGGCACCGGATCCGTTCGAGCATGTCTTCTTCACCAATTCCGGCTCCGAGTCGGTCGAGACCGCGCTGAAGTTGGCGCTCGCCTATCATCGCGCCAAAGGACATGGCGAACGCACCCGCCTGATCGGCCGGGAGCGCGGCTATCACGGGGTGAATTTCGGCGGCATTTCGGTCGGCGGCATCGTCACCAACCGCAAGATGTTCGGCTCGCTGCTGACCGGTGTGGATCACCTGCCCGCCACCCACCTGCCCGAGCAAAATGCCTTCACCCGCGGCCAGCCCGAACATGGGGCCAATCTGGCCGACGAGTTGGAACGGATCATTGCCCTGCACGGGGCTGAAACCATTGCCGCTGTCATTGTTGAACCCGTTGCAGGGTCCACCGGTGTTCTGATCCCGCCAAAAGGCTATCTCGAGCGCCTGCGCGCCATCACCGCCAAGCATGGCATCCTGCTGATCTTTGACGAAGTCATCACCGGCTTCGGACGCCTTGGCGCCCCTTTTGCAGCCGACTATTTCGGTGTCATGCCGGATATGATCACCACCGCCAAGGGCCTGACCAACGGTGTCATCCCCATGGGCGCTGTGCTGACCACCGGTGAGATCCATGATGCCTTCATGACCGGGCCGGAACACATGATTGAGCTGTTCCACGGCTACACCTATTCGGGCAACCCGATTGCTTCAGCCGCAGGCATAGCCACCCTTGAAACCTATCAGGAAGAAGGTCTGTTCGAGCATGCCAATAAATTGGCCCCATATTGGGAAGACGCCCTGTACAGCCTCAAGGATCTGCCCCATGTCAAGGATCTGCGCAATCTGGGTCTGATCGGCGCGATTGAATTGGAGCCAATCGAGGGCGAACCGACCAAACGCGCCTTCTCCGCCTTCCTCAAGGCCTATGAAAAGGGTCTTTTGATTCGCACCACCGGCGACATCATCGCCCTGTCCCCTCCCCTCATCATCTCCAAGGCCCAGATCGACGAGATCTTCGACACCCTTGCCGGGATCCTCAAGGAGCTTGCCTGATCATGTATTCTGTGACCAACCTCATTAACGGTGAAGCCGTCGCCTCTCAATCTGGCCGGGTAAGCGCCATTTTCAATCCGGCCACCGGCGAGCAGATTGGCACGCTCGGCCTGTCCAGTGACGCTGAAATCAATCAGGCCGTTGCCAGCGCCAAGGCGGCCTTCCCTGCTTGGGCAGCCACGCCACCGGCCAAGCGCGCCCGCATCATGTTTGCCTATGCATCTCTGGTCCGCGAACGGGCCGATGACATTGCCCGCGAGATCAGCCGCGAGCATGGCAAGACCCACGACGATGCCTTGGGTGAAGTGGCCCGGGCGATGGAAGTGATCGAATATGCCTGCGCCGCACCGGAATTGCTAAAGGGCGAATTCTCCCGCAATGTTGGCCCGGGCATCGACACCCAGTCCGAGCGCCAGCCTTTGGGCGTTGTTGCAGGCATCACGCCATTCAATTTCCCCGCCATGGTGCCCATGTGGATGTTCCCCATGGCGATTGTCTGCGGCAACACCTTCATCCTCAAACCATCCGAGCGCGACCCGTCGGCGGCCACATTCGTGTGCCGGTTGATGATGGAAGCTGGCCTGCCAAAGGGCGTTCTGAATGTGGTTCATGGGGACAAATCCGCCGTTGATTGCCTGCTCGACCACCCGGATGTCAAAGCAGTCAGCTTTGTCGGCTCGACCCCGATTGCCGAATATGTCTATCGCCGTGGCACAGACAGCGCCAAGCGGGTGCAGGCTCTGGGCGGCGCGAAGAACCATATGATCGTCATGCCCGACGCCGACATGGATCAGGCCGCCGACGCCCTTATGGGCGCAGGCTATGGCTCCGCCGGGGAACGCTGCATGGCTGTCTCCGTCGCTGTTCCAATCGGCGAGGAAACCGCAGGCAAATTGGTCAAAGCCCTGAAACCCAAAGTCGAAGCCCTCAAAATCGGCCCATCCACGGATGAAACCGCCGAAATGGGTCCGGTCATCACCGCCGAGGCCAAAGACCGGATCACGGGCCTGATTGACAGCGGTGTCGAGCAAGGGGCCGACCTCGTGGTCGATGGCCGCGGCTTTTCGCTGCAGGGCTACGAGAAGGGCTATTTCCTAGGTGGCAGCCTGTTCGACAAAGTCTCCCCGGAGATGGACATTTACAAGACCGAGATTTTCGGCCCCGTCCTGTCGATCCTTGAGCCGCAGACCTTTGACAGCGCGGTCAAGCTGATCAACGAGCATGAATATGGCAATGGCACCGCAATCTTCACTCGCAATGGAGACGCGGCGCGCAAATTTTCCTCGGCCATCGAGGTCGGCATGGTGGGGGTCAATGTTCCCATCCCGGTGCCGGTGGCCTTCCATTCCTTTGGCGGCTGGAAACGCTCTTCCTTCGGCTCACATGGCATTTATGGCCCCGAAGCGGTGCATTTCTATACGCGCTTGAAAACAACAACGACACGCTGGCCCGAGGGTATCCCTCAGGGCGCAGTTTTCACTTTCCCCAGCTAACAGAGCCCGCATAAGGGGCCAAATCGGCAGGGAAGACCCAAAGGTCAAAGCGCTCTTTAGAAAGCGCGACCTTCCAGAGATTGAAATAATGGCAGGCGTTCGAGGTTACTCGTCCGTCAACGAGTAAGGCTTGCCGAACGACAGGGAACAATTGGCTATGAAGAAAAATCTACGCATCGATTCCGATCGCCTCTGGCAGTCACTGATGGACATGGCAAAGATCGGCCCGGGCATTGCAGGTGGCAACAACCGACAGACCCTCACCGACGAAGATGCGGAAGGCCGCGCTCTGTTCAAAAGCTGGTGCGATGCAGAAGGCCTGACCATGGGCGTCGACAAGATGGGCACCATGTTCATGACCCGCCCCGGCACCGACCCGGATGCCCTGCCAGTCTATGTCGGCTCCCACCTCGACACCCAGCCAACAGGCGGTAAATATGACGGGGTTCTTGGGGTGCTCTCCGCCCTCGAACTTGTTCGCACCCTCAACAATGCCGACATCAAGACCAAGCATCCCATTGTCGTGACCAACTGGGCCAACGAGGAAGGCGCGCGCTTCTCGCCTCCAATGCTGGCCTCCGGCGTCTTTGCCGGCGTTCATTCCCTTGACTATGCCTATGGTCGGCAGGATCTTGAAGGCAAGACCTACGGCGAAGAAATCGAGCGCATCGGCTGGATCGGTGATGAGGAAGTCGGCGCGCGCAAGATGCACGCCTATTTCGAATATCACATCGAGCAAGGCCCGATCCTTGAAGTCGAGAAGAAAGAAATCGGCGTCGTCACCCATTGTCAGGGTCTCTGGTGGCTGGAATTCACCCTCACCGGCAAGGAAGCCCATACCGGCTCCACCCCGATGTCGATGCGCAAAAATGCAGGCCTCGCCATGGCCCGGATTTTTGAAATGGTTCAGGACGTCACCATGGGTGCCCAGCCCAATGCGGTCGGCGGCGTCGGCCAGGTTACCTTCTCCCCCAATTCGCGCAATGTTCTGCCCGGCACCGTAATCTTCACGGTCGACATCCGCACCGTGGATCAGGCCAAACTGGACGGCATGCGCGACGCCATCCGCGAAAAGGCAGCCATCATTTGCGAAGAGCTGGAAGTCGGCTGCTCGGTCGAGATTGTCGGTCACTTCGATCCGGTCACCTTCGATCCCGCTCTGGTCGACATGGTCCGCAACGCAGCCATCGCGCTTGGCTATAGCCATATGGACATCGTCTCCGGTGCAGGCCATGACGCCTGCTGGGCCGCCAAGGTCGCCCCGGCAACCATGATCATGTGCCCTTGCGTCGATGGCCTCAGCCACAATGAGGCGGAAGACATCAGCCAGGAATGGGCCACCGCAGGCGCAGATATCCTGCTCCATGCAGTGCTCGAAGCAGCAGAAATCGTCGAATAGGCACGCAGCCAGACAGCAATTGCACCCTATGCGCCGCCCCGGATCTGCCACACCAAGATCAAGCATCCGGAGATTGGCGAAGACACAGAGGAGATTTCATATGACCAGCACCGTGATCAAGGGCGGCACCATTGTCACCGCCGACCTCACCTACCCATCGGATATCAAGATCGAAGACGGCGTCATCATCGCCATCGGCTCCGATCTGACCGGCGATGAAACGCTGGATGCCAGCGGCTGTTATGTCATGCCCGGCGGCATCGACCCGCACGTCCATCTTGAAATGCCG
Source organism: uncultured Cohaesibacter sp. (assembly GCA_963676965.2). GTDB lineage: Bacteria > Pseudomonadota > Alphaproteobacteria > Rhizobiales > Cohaesibacteraceae > Cohaesibacter. The sequence goes on along the minus strand of CAXXSO010000074.1, from coordinate 47,729 downwards.
TTCATGGGCACATATTCGAGCGATGATTTTTATTCCGGCACCCGCGCGGCGGTGTCAGGCGGCACCACCATGGTGGTTGATTTCTGCCTGCCTGATCCGGGCCAGAGCCTCCTGGACGCGCTGAAGCGCTGGGACAACAAATCCACCCGCGCCGTCTGTGACTATAGCTTCCACATGGCCATCACCTGGTGGGATGAACAGGTCTTTGACGACATGAAGACCATTGTGCAGGAAAAAGGCATCAACAGCTTCAAGCATTTCCTCGCCTATAAGGGCGCACTGATGGTCAATGATGATGAGCTGTTTGCGTCCTTCCAGCGCTGCTCCGAACTTGGCGCGCTTCCCATGGTCCATGCGGAGAATGGCGACGTCGTCGCCTCGATGCAGGCCAAACTGATGGCAGAAGGCAACACCGGCCCAGAAGGTCACGCCTATTCCCGCCCGCCAGAAGTGGAAGGTGAAGCCACCAACCGCGCCATCATGATTGCCGACATGGCCGAAGTGCCGCTCTATGTGGTCCATACGTCCTGCGAGCAATCCCACGAAGCGATCCGCCGCGCCCGCCAGAAAGGCATGCGGGTCTATGGCGAGCCGCTGATCCAGCATCTCACTCTGGATGAGAGCGAATATTTCGACAAGGACTGGGATCATTCCGCCCGCCGCGTGATGAGCCCGCCATTCCGGAACAAGCAACATCAGGACAGCCTCTGGGCTGGCTTGCAATCCGGCTCCCTGTCTGTGGTCGCCACCGACCATTGCGCCTTTTCCACCGAGCAGAAACGCTATGGCGTTGGCGATTTCACCAAGATCCCCAACGGCACCGGCGGCGTGGAAGATCGCATGCCGATGCTCTGGACCTATGGTGTGACCACCGGTCGCCTGACCATGAATGAATTCGTCGCGGTCACCTCCACCAACATCGCCAAGATCCTCAACGTCTACCCGAAAAAAGGTGCGATCCTGATCGGTTCTGATGCCGACATCGTCGTCTGGGATCCTGAATTGTCCAAAACCATCACCGCGGACAAGCAGGTATCGGCCATCGACTACAATGTCTTTGAGGGCAAAGAGGTCAAGGGCCTGCCGCGCTACACCCTGTCCCGCGGCAAGGTGGTATTCGACAAGGGCGAGCTGAAGACCGAGGAAGGATACGGCAAATTTGTCCCTCGCCAGCCCTTCACCGCAGTCAACAAGGCCCTGTCCACCTGGAAGGAACTGGTCGCACCGCGTCCGGTTGAACGCACCGGCATTCCGGCCTCCGGTGTTTAACCCCCGTCAACGCCGCTGCGGGCAGACCATGTCTGCAGCGGCCTCATTCACGAGAAAAGCCGCCAGTTGGGGCTCAGTTGAGTTGAAAAGAGGAACATCAAAATGAGTCAGGCAGACTTTCATGTGGTCAAGGCCAAGGACCTGTGTCTGACCTTTCAGACCAATGACGGCCCGGTCCATGCGCTCAAGGATGTCAACCTTGAGATCAACAAGGGTGACTTTGTCAGTTTCATTGGCCCGTCCGGCTGCGGCAAGACAACCTTTCTGCGCGCCATTGCTGCCCTTGAACATCCCACCTCTGGCATCCTGACCGTCAATGGCACCAGCCCGGAAAATGCCCGCATGGACCGCGCCTATGGCTATGTCTTTCAGGCTGCCGGTCTGTATCCTTGGCGCACCATCGCCAAGAATATCAAGCTGCCGCTCGAAATCATGGGCTTTTCTGCCCAACAGCAGGAAGAGCGCGTCGAGAAGGTTATGAAACTCGTCGATCTCGAAGGCTTTGGCAACAAATTCCCCTGGCAATTGTCTGGCGGCATGCAACAGCGCGCCTCCATTGCCCGCGCGCTGGCCTTTGATGCGGACATTCTGCTGATGGATGAGCCTTTTGGTGCGCTGGACGAAATTGTCCGCGATCATCTCAACGAACAGCTGCTCCATCTCTGGGACACCACCGGCAAGACCATCGGCTTTGTCACCCACTCCATTCCCGAAGCGGTTTATCTCTCAACCAAAATCGTTGTCATGAGTCCGCGTCCGGGCCGCATCACCGATGTGATTGAAAGCACCTTGCCGCGCGAACGGCCCCTTGAAATCCGCGACAGCCCGGAATTCATCGAAATCGCCCACCGCGTCCGTGAAGGCCTGCGCGCCGGTCATGGGGACGGAGCAGACACATGAAGAAAGCCTTTGCCATCCTTACGGTCATCTTCACCATCGTTGTGCTCTGGTATGGAGCCTCGGTGAAGATGAATGCCAAATGGTCGCTGGAAGCGGCCAGCCGCGCCGGTGTGACCTTGACCACATCCGAGCTGATTTCCAAAACGCTCAATCAGGATCGCCCGGTTCTGCCTGCGCCACATCAGGTGGCAAGCGAATTATGGAAGACGACGGTCGGCAAGAAAATCACCTCAAAACGATCGCTGATTTTCCACGGCTGGATCACCCTGCGCGCCACCATGCTCGGCTTTCTGATCGGCACCCTCAGCGGCATCATCCTCTCGGTTGGCATTCTGCATATCCGCGCCATGGATATGGGGTTCATGCCGTGGGCAATTGCCTCTCAAACCATCCCCATTCTGGCCATTGCACCGATGATCATCGTGGTCCTGAACTCCGTCGGCATTCAGGGTTTGATCCCCAAGGCGATCATTTCGGCCTATCTGAGCTTCTTCCCCGTGCTGGTTGGCATGGTCAAGGGCCTTCGCTCTCCCGACCAGATGCAGCTTGACCTTCTGAGCACCTATCACGCCAGCAAGGCCGAAACCTTCTTCAAGCTCCGTCTGCCCTCTTCCATGCCCTATCTTTTCACCTCGATGAAGGTCGGCATCGCCGCCTCGCTTGTTGGCACCATCGTTGGCGAATTGCCCACCGGCGCCATTCGCGGGCTGGGCGCCAGACTGCTGACTGGCTCCTATTATGGCCAGACCGTCCAGATGTGGGCAGCCCTGTTCGCTGCCGCCCTGTTGGCAGCGAGCCTCGTCGCCCTTGTTGGCCTGACCGAAAAAGTTGTCATGAAACGCATGGGGATGGATCGATGATTGAAGTCATAATCGCCTTCTTCACCTGGATCTTTGCCTGCTGGGTCAATGTCAAATTGTCCCACAGCGCGATGAGCAACACCCGCGCGGTCAAACTCGCAGTTCCCATCATATTCGGCGTCACCGTGATCATTGTCTGGGAACTGCTGGTACGCGGATTGCAAGTACCCCAGGTCATTCTGCCAACCCCGAGCGCCATCGCGGTGAAATTTGCCGCCTCCACCGATCTGCTCTGGGTGGACTTCTTCCAGACCTTCGTCAAAGGCGCATTGACCGGCTATCTGCTCGGCTGCGGTGCGGCCTTTCTCACCGCCCTGTTGATCGACCGCACACCCTTTCTGCAAATGGGTCTCCTGCCGGTCGGCAATTTCGTCGCCGCCCTGCCCATCGTCGGCACCGCGCCAATCCTTGTCATGTGGTTCGGGTTCGACTGGCATTCCAAGGCAGCGGTCGTTGTCGTGATGGTCTTTTTCCCAATGCTCGTCAACACCGTCCAGGGCCTTGCCGCCAGTGATCACATGCAGCGCGATCTAATGAAGACCTATGCGGCCAATCACATGCAGACCCTGCTCAAGCTTCGTCTACCGATGGCCATGCCTTTCATCTTCAACGGCCTGAAAATCTCAACCACCCTCGCCCTGATCGGCGCGATCGTGGCGGAGTTTTTCGGCTCCCCCATCGTCGGCATGGGATTTCGCATATCCACCGAAGTGGGACGCCTTGGCCTCGACATGGTCTGGGCAGAAATCGTTGTCGCAGCCATCGCCGGGTCCGCCTTTTACGGACTGGTTGCGGCACTGGAGAAAGGGGTGACCTTCTGGCACCCCTCACAAAGGGGCTGAAGCCTCAAACTATAAATAAAAAACCAAAAGCATCACCTTTAACCTCCTCACAAGGGAACGCAAAATGAAACAAACTTTAAAGACATTTGCTGTTGGCGCAGTGGCTGCCGCATCATTCCTCGGGGCTGGTGTCGCCTATGCGGCCGATGCCATGACCCTGCAATTGAAATGGGTCACCCAGGCCCAGTTTGCCGGATATTATGTTGCTTTGGAAAAGGGCTACTATTCCGATGAAGATCTGGATGTAACCATCAAGCCGGGCGGCCCGGACATTGCCCCGACCCAGATTCTCGCTGGCGGCGGCGCTGACCTCGTCATCGACTGGATGCCATCTGCCCTTGCTGCCCGCGAAAAGGGCCTGCCACTGGTCAACATTGCCCAACCATTCAAATCCTCGGGCATGATGCTGACCTGTCGCAAGGATAGCGGCATCAAGACCCCGGCCGACTTCCCCGGCAAGACCCTTGGCGTCTGGTTCTTCGGCAACGAATATCCATTCCTTAGCTGGATGAGCATTCTCGGCCTGTCCACCGAAGGCGGCGATGATGGCGTCACCGTCCTCAAGCAGGGCTTCAACGTGGATCCGCTCCTGCAGGGTCAGGCCCAGTGCGTCTCCACCATGACCTACAACGAATATTGGCAGATCATTGATGCCGGCCTGACGCCGGATGACCTGCTCACCTTCAAATATGAAGAGCAGGGCGTCGCCACCCTTGAAGACGGCCTCTATGTGCTGGAAGAAAAGCTCGCCGACCCGAAAGAAGTCGACAAGATGGTGCGCTTCGTTCGCGCGTCCATGAAGGGCTGGAAATACGCCGAATCCAATCCGGATGAAGCCGCAGACATCGTTCTTGAATATGACGAAAACCGGTGCCCAGACCGAAAAGCACCAGAAGCGCATGATGGGCGAAGTCGCCAAGCTGACCGCCGGTTCCAACGGTGCCCTTGACCCGGCCGACTATGAACGCACGGTCAAGACCCTGATGAGCGGCGGCTCTTCTCCGGTCATCACCAAGGTGCCGGAAGGCGCATGGACCCATGTCGTCACCGACGCTGCCCTGAAATAGGCATTTGCTCAACACCACATGACAAATCCCACCCGGTACACATACCGGGTGGGCCCCAAACCAAGAAGATCCAACGGCTCCGATCTCCCTTGGTCACGCTCTACCAAGTCCCACAGACTGGCCTACCGCAACGCAGCATCCGCAGCGATCGGCAGACCTGTCTCTGAAATCGGGCTCTTGCGCCTTGCTGTTAACGTCATGCGATGAGGAACCCCACCATGCAGGTCTACCAGAAGATCCTGTCCGCGCCCCGCTTCGCCAATGAGATGACAGGCTCGCGTCTGTCAGCGGAAAAGCTCGCCGACGCCGAGCTGAGCGTCCTGATGGCGATGGCCCAGACCATCCGCAATCAGCATTGGGGCCGCACGGTCACCTATTCCCGCAAGGCCTTTGTCCCGCTGACCAATATGTGTCGCGACACCTGCAGCTATTGCACCTTTGTCAAACATCCTGACGACCCCGCCGCCAACATCATGACGCCCGAGGAAGTTCTGGCCACCGCCAAGCGTGGCGAGGCACAAGGATGCAAGGAGCTGCTTTTCAGCCTCGGCGAAAAGCCCGAACTGCGTTACGTGAAGGCAAAGAAGGCACTGTCCAGGCTCGGCTATGGCCGGATGACCGACTATCTCGCCGATATGTGCCGCCTTGTGCTTAAAGAAACCAGCCTGCTGCCCCATGTCAATGCGGGCACGCTCAGCGACGAAGAGATCGATATCCTGCGCCCTGTTGCCGCCTCAATGGGCATGATGCTCGAAACCGTGTCCAAACGCCTTGCGCAGAAGGACGGCCCGCACCATGCCTGCCCGGACAAGATGCCGCTTCAGCGCCTGCGCACCTTGGAACGCACCGGCGAGCGCAAGGTTCCCTTCACCACCGGTTTGCTGATCGGCATTGGCGAAAGCTGGCAGGAGCGCATTGAGGCTTTGGTCGCCATCAACGAAGCCCATGCCCGCCATGGCCACATTCAGGAAGTGATCATCCAGAATTTCCAGCGCAAACCGGACATTGCCATGGTCAATCATCCCGAGCCGTCGCTTGAGGACATGTTACGCACCATTGCTGCCGCCCGCCTGATCCTCAGCCCTGACATCAGCCTGCAAGCGCCACCCAATCTATCTGATCGCCACATCGCCTATCTCGACGCTGGCATCAATGACTGGGGTGGCATTTCCCCGGTCACCATCGATTTCATCAATCCCCAGCATGACTGGCCGGAAATCCGCACCCTTGATAAGGCCTGCCAAAAGGCGGGCTATGAGCTGACCGAACGCCTGACCATCTATCCCGACTTTCTCGGCAAACCGGACACGTTCGTGGATGCCGATCTGCAGCCCCGTATCGCAGCTCTGGCCAACCCGCGCGGCCTTGCCGCCCACCAACATCATCTTCAAGACGCCGACAGACAGAAAGGCCGCCCAGTATGACTTTCTCGACCGATCCAATCCAACAAGCCAGCCCAGAGATCCGCGCCATTCTGGACAAGGCCCTGTCCGGCGAAGAGGTCACGCAAAGCGAAGGCGCGAGCCTGTTTGCGGCAAAAGGCAACGACCTGCCCGCCATCTATGCCACCGCAGACCAGCTGCGCCAGCGCACCAACGGCGATCTGGTCACCTTCGTGGTCAACCGCAACATCAATTTCACCAATATCTGCTATATGGGATGCCGTTTCTGCGGTTTTGCCAAACGGGCCGATGAAGCCGGAGCCGAGTGGCTCGATCCGGCCCAGATTGTTGCCCGCGCCCGCCAGGCATGGGACCGGGGCGGCACGGAGGTTTGCATTCAGGGCGGTCTCCACCCCAAGATGGAAGGCAGTTACTATCTCGACATTGTCAGGGCCATCAAGGCCGAGTTACCCGGCATGCATATCCATGCTTTCTCGCCATTTGAAATCTGGTATGGCGCGGCCAAGTCGAAAAAGAACTATCGCGATTTCCTGAGCGAATTGAAAGAGGCGGGCCTTGACACCATGCCCGGCACGGCTGCGGAAATTCTCGACACCGAAATCCGCCGTCAACTGACCAAGAACAAACTCTCCACCGAGCGCTGGGTCGAGATCATCCGCACCTCCCACGAAGTCGGCATCCCGACCACCGCCACCATCATGTATGGCCATCTTGACGGCCCGACCCATTGGGCGGCCCACATGGCTTTGCTGCGCGATATCCAGAAGGATACCGGCGGCTTCACCGAGTTGGTACCGCTCTCTTTCGTCCATACCGAAAGCCCGCTTTACAGTCAAAATCCGGACAAGGTCCGCCCCGGCCCAACCATCGACGAGGTCGACAAGATGCACGCTGTGTCGCGCATCATGCTCCACGGCCATATCGACAATATTCAGGTCTCGTGGACCAAGCTGGGGGCCGAGCGCGCGACCCAATTGCTGTCCCGTGGGGTCAATGACCTTGGCGGCACCTTGATGAATGAGAGCATTTCGCGTTCAGCCGGAGCCAGCCACGGGCAGGAAATCACCGCCCATGAGATGGTCCAGATCATTCGAGCCGCAGGCCGCATCCCGGCACAGCGCCGCACGGACTATTCGATCCTTGAAATGTTCGACAATCACGACCCGGTCGCACAAGCCCCACTGGTGGAACGCACGGGCGCCAATCCGCTCGACTTCCTCGACATGTCTCCCCTTGCCCGCCCCCCATTGGAGGCGGCACAATGAGCCAGCCCCCCGCCCATAAGGTTGCTTTGCTGGCAGGCGGTGTTGGCGGTGCCAAGATGGCCGAAGGCTTGGCCAGTCTTGACGATATCGCCTTGTCGATCATCGGCAATGTCGCCGATGATGAGGTCTTTCACGGCCTCTGGGTCTCCCCCGATATCGACACCCTGACCTACAGCCTGGCAGGCATGATTGACCGGGTGCAGGGCTGGGGTGTGGCCGATGAAGGCAAGCGGGCGCTTGGTATCTTGTCGCAATTGGGGGAAGAGACCTGGATGACCCTGGGTGACAAGGATCTGGGGCTGCATATCTATCGCACCATGCGGCGCAAGAATGGCGACCGTCCATTCGACATTGCCCAACATGTCGCCCGATCCCTTGGGGTGAAACCGGAGATCCTGCTGCCGACAGATGATGTCATCCAGACGCGTCTTGAAACCGAACAGGGGTGGCTCAGCTTTCAGCAATATTTCGTCCGCGAACAATGCAAGCCAACGGTCTCGACCCTGCGTTTTGACGGCATCAATCTCGCCCGCCCGACACCAGAGGCCCTTGCGGCACTGAGCGTGGCAGACATCATCGTATTTGCGCCGTCCAATCCGCTGGTCAGCATCGCACCCATCCTTGCCATCCCCGATATTCGTGATGCAGTGATCGAGGCCAAAGCCGTCAAAATCGCCATCAGCCCCTTGATCGCAGGCAAAGTCGTCAAGGGCCCGGCGGATCGGATGATGACCGCGCTTGGCATGCGCGCGGACAGTCTGGGCATTGCCGAACATTATACAGACCTCATCGATATGCTGGTGATTGACCATGCAGATGGCGCATTCAGCCCTGACATCGAAGCCCTTGGCATCAAACCGATCACAGAGGCTATCTTGATGAAATCGCAAGAGGACAAAGCCCGTCTTGCCGCTCAGGTGATCCGGCATGCTCTCGCGTTCCAATCATCCGGGGAGGCCGCATGACCAAGCACACCGCAAGAACCCTGTTGGTCATTCCCATGAAGGACCCCAAGGAGGCCAAAACCCGGCTTGGCGGTGGACTTGACCGCAAGGAACGCAGTGACCTCGCCCTGTCATTGTTCGAGATGCTGGTCAAACGCATCCAGCGCGTGCTGGCGGAGCGCGCCTGCCAAGAAGGCAGTGCCGGTGCCGCCAGCATCGATCTTGCCGTGGTCTCGGCCAGCCAAACCCTGAAGGGCGCAGCCCAACGGCTCGACATACGTCATATTCCCGAAGGCCCAACCGGCGGTCTGTCGGCAGCTCTTCATCATGCGGCCAAAGAGGCTCATGCCCTTGGCTATCGGTCCCTTTGCATTTTGCCGGGCGATCTCGCCGACCCAAAACCTGCGGACCTCTCGCAGCTGATCGATCATGCAGCAGCGGGGCAAAAGGCTGTGATCTGCCCATCAAGCGACTGGGGCACCAACGCGCTGCTCTTGCCACTGCCAAACCCGATCCGTTTCCAGTTCGGCGAAAAGAGCTTTCACAATCACTATCGCGCCATGGCCGAAGCTGGCCTGACGCCGATCCTGCTGCCCCTGACCAGCCTCAGGCTCGATGTCGACCGGCTGGATGACTTGCGCCATCTGAGCCGCGACCATTGGCACCTTTTGGCAAAGGGGGATGGCCGATGAGCAGCATGACGATCACAGCCATTCCCGGCATCCCTGATATCCATCAAGGGGACGACTTGGCCGCCATTATCGGCGACGCCCTGATCGCCTCGGGCAACGAGCCGCAAGACGGCGATATTCTCTGCATCGCCCAAAAGGTCTTCTCCAAGGCCGAAGGCTGCATCATTCCGCTTGCCTCCGTCACCCCCGGACCAGAAGCCATCCGCTATGGCGAAGAGCTGGGCAAGGATCCGCGCAAGGTTGAAGTGGTACTTTCCCAGAGCGCAGAAGTGGTCAAGGCCTTCCGTCATCCCGGCAAGGACAGCGGCACCATGATTTGCCGTCACCACCTTGGCTTCATCTCCGCCAATGCCGCGGTGGATGAAAGCAATTTCGAAGAAGAAGAAGCGGTGATGACCTTGCCGGACGATCCGGACCGCTCGGTTCGAGGGATACAGGAGGCTTTGCTCGCCCGCTTCCATTGCCACATCGGAGTGGTGATGACCGACACGTTCGGCCCGCCCATGGCGGATCGGGCAGGTCAATGTCGCCATCGGCCTTTCCGGCGTGCCCGCAACCATCCGCGAACAGGGCAATCTCGATGCATGGGGCCGCCCGCTCACCGTGACCGAAGCGGCCTTTGCCGACGAATTGGCAGCCGCGTCTGGTCTTGTCGTCAAAAAGGCGGGCAAGACCCCCGTCGTTCTTTTCCGGGGCCTTGATTGGTCCCCAACCCCAAGCTCGCACAAGGACCTGCTCAGAGTGAAACAGGAGGATATGTTCAGATGACCATTGCAATCATCGGCGGCACCGGACCGCAAGGCCAAGGGCTGGCGCTGCGCTTTGCCCGCGCAGGCACCCCGGTGGCGCTCGGCTCCCGCGATGCCGCACGCGCCGCCGAAATCGGCACCGAACTGATGGCCCAGCTGGGTGCAGACGCCGCCCCGATCACCGGCCTGGCCAATGAGGAAGCGGTCAAGGCTGCCGACGAAATGGTCATCCTCGCGGTGCCCTTTGCTGGCCACAATGCCACCCTTGAGGCTTTAAAGCCCCATCTTGAGGGCAAGATCCTCGTCGACATCGTCGTACCCTTGGCTGCAGATGACCCCAAAAAGGTCAATATGCCACCCGAAGGCTCCGCCACCGAAGCCGCTCAGGCCCTGCTCGGCCCGGACATTCCAGTCATCGGAGCGTTACACAATGTCTCGGCCACGACCCTTAAAAATCTCGACTGGGACATCAATTGCGACATTCTCGTCTGCGGCAACAGTCTGGCTGCTCGCAAGAAGGTGATGACCCTGATCGAGACCCTCGGCGTCACCGCTTTTAATGCAGGCGGGGCCGATGCCGCACGCTGCATCGAGGCGATCACCCCGATCCTCATTCGCATCAATATCTCCAAACAGGTCCCCTTCACCCATGCAGGTTTGAAAATCTGGGCACCTGATCACTGAATGCAAGTCTCAAGACTCAAAGACCAAAACCCAAAACAAAAACACAATCATCGACGGAACGGAGAGACATCATGGATTTTGCAATTTGCTTCAAAGGCTTCGTTGAGCCGGAACGCGCGAGGGCACTGGTTCGGCAGGCTGAGAATGCCGGTTTCACCCATTGTTGGTTCTATGACAGCCACATCCTCTGGCGCGAAAGCTTTGTCGCCATGGCCATGTGCATGGAACACACCACCAAAATGCGCTTTGGCCCTTGCGTGACCAACCCCAACACCCGCGACTGGTCCCATGCAGCAAGCCTGTTCGGCTCTCTGGCCAAACAGTCAGGTGGCCGCTTTGACATTGGCCTTGGGCGTGGCGACAGCGCCGTGCGTGTCATGGGCAAGAAACCGGCCACATTAAAGCGCCTGGAAGAATTCACCCGTGTGATAAAGGCGCTTATCCGCGGTGAAGAAGCCCAATATGGCGAATGCCCCGAGCCGGTTCAGTTCCCGTGGGCCACTGGCTATGAATTGCCCGTCTGGGTCGCCGCCTATGGTCCCAAGGCCCTAAGCTCTGCCGGCCGCGTCGGCGATGGTCTCATCCTGCAGATTGCTGAGCCGAAAATCATCAAATGGCTGGCCGATCAAGCCATCGAAGAAGGCAAGAAAGCCGGTCGTGACATGTCCGACTACAAGGTCATGGCTGCCGCTCCTGCCTATTTTGGCTCCAAGGAAGACTGCATCGCCGCGACCCGCTGGTTCCCGGCCATGGTGGGCAACCATGTCGCCGATATCGTCGAGAAATATGGCACCGAGCGCGAGGATATCCCGGAGTCTCTGACCGCTTATATCAAGGACCGCAAGGGATATGACTATTCCAAGCATGGCCAGAGCGACAATCCCTATCTCGACTTCATCACTGACGACATTATCGAAAGCTTCTCGGTTCTGGGCAGCGAAGACGCCCATATTGCCAAGCTGCATGAATTGAAAGATGCAGGCGTCACCCAGTTCAACATCTATCTGGACAATGGCAACGAGGAAGAAATCATCGCCAAATATGGCAAGACCATCATCCCGGCCTTTGCCTGATCGTCTTGACCACCCCATGATCAAGGCCTCGCTGCTGATGAAGCGGCGGGGCTTCTTCTCATCCAAAGCCCTGTCACCGCCGGGATCGCGGCATCATGCCGCACAAGCCTATTGAAACGGTCACACACCACGCCTATCCTGTATCAAGCGTCTTCAAGCCCAATCGACTGATGATGAAACCAATCCGCGCTGCCTTATGAAGAAGGGAGCGGATACCCGAACAGGAAACGGCACCCATGATCGGAAAATTGCGCCTGACCAGCGGCCTGATCCTCTTTCTTTTTGTCTCGGGTCATTTCATCAACCATGCGGTCGGGATCACCACGATCGACGCGATGAATGCGGTATCCGCTTACACGATCACCCCTTGGCGCACCCTGCCCGGCACCATTCTCATCTCTGCGGCTCTCCTCACCCATGGCGTTCTGGCGGTCTGGTCGGTTATGCGCCGCCGCACCCTGCGCACCAGCGCCAAAGACTGGTTGCAGCTGACCCTTGGTTTCATGATTCCGCTATTGATTGCCAGCCACGTCTTTGCCACCCGTGGCACCTTTGAGGTTTATGGCTATAGCGAACGCTATTCCTACGAGCTCTATGCTCTATGGATTACCGCTCCGCTCAAGGCGTGGACCCTTTGCTTTGCGCTGCTGGTTGTCTGGACCCATGGCTGCATCGGCTGGCACAACTGGCTTTCGACCAAGCCATGGTATCTGCGCTACCGCAATCCCGCCTTGTTCATCGCCATTCTGGTGCCAGCACTGGCGCTTGCGGGCCTTATCTCTGGACGCTATCGGATCATCGAACAGGTCGAGGAACCCGGTTGGCTCGCCGCGGTCCTTGCCCCCATTCGCCCCCATTTCCCCGAAATGGCAAAAATGGTCTATGGCGGAGAATTTCGGGTTCAGCTGGTCACCGTGGCTATCATTGCCACCATCATCCTGTATCATCTGATCCGCTGGTTCCTGAACACCCATAAAACCAAGACCCGCCTGCATTATCATAACCCCCAGACGGGTTTGTCAGCAGATTTGCAAATGCGTCCGGACATGACACTTCTGGACACCATCCGCTCTGCAGGCATCGCCCATGCTTCGGTCTGTGGCGGCCGCGGGCGATGTTCGACCTGTCGCGTTCGGATCAACCACAGCCAGACCGATATTCCGCCTCCCGATGCCACTGAGAAAAAGGTTCTGGAGCGGATTTCCGCACCTCCCAATGTCCGGCTTGCCTGCCAGCTTTGTCCACCATCCGCTCTCAGTGTCACCGCCCTGCTTGGTCCGAATCCGAGCGCCAGGGAAGCCGGACCACAACCGCGCCATCATGCAGGCATGGAGCAGGATCTGGTCATATTGTTTGCCGACCTGCGCGGCTTTACCAAATTGTCCGAAACCCGTCTGCCCTATGATGTCGCCTATTTGCTGAACCGCTATTTTGCGGCCATGGGCACGGCGATCGAAGCCTCAGGCGGTCATCTTGACAAATTCATCGGCGACGGCGTGATGGCCATTTTCGGCATTGATGGCGATATTGAAAGCGCCAGCCAACAGGCCGTTGCGGCAACCATTCGCATGGCTCGCAATCTCGACAAACTGAATGAAAATCTGGCAACTGAGATGAATGCACCGCTGAAAATCGGCATTGGCCTGCATTCCGGCCTGTCGATTGTCGGCAATATGGGCTTCCGAAATGCCACCAGCGTCACGGCAATCGGTGACGTGGTCAACACAGCCAGCCGCCTTGAAACCCTGTCCAAGGACTATGACGCCCAGTTGATTGTCTCCGAACGCACAGCCAAGCATAGCGGCTTTGATCTATCGGCCTTCCCGTTGCAATCGGTCACCCTGCGGGGCCGACAGGATCCGCTCGAAGTCCGGGTTATCGGATCCGCCCTTGAGATCCCGCAAACTGTTGAGCCTGACAAGTGACCGCCATCAGGCCCGAACATTCCTTTAGCTGGCCCTAAAATAGCCCGACACTGACCCTACACTGGCTCGAAGCTGGCCCCAGACTGGCCCCAGACTGATCCCACACTGGCCAGACACGAACAGGCATTGCTTGAAATCAGAGAAGAGGAAACAGCCAAATGTATATCGCAATGAACCGGTTTTTGGTCAAAAAGGGCTTTGAAGAAGCCTTTGAGAGCATTTGGGCCAATCGCGACAGCAAATTGCTCGACATGGAAGGCTTTGTGCATTTCGATCTTCTCAAAGGCAGTGAAACCGAAGACGGCTTCATTCTTTATGCCTCCCATGCCATCTGGCAGGATGAAGCGGCCTTCATCCAATGGACACGCTCAGCACAATTCCGCCAATCCCACGCCAAGATAAAACCGTTGGTGGAATATCAGGGACCGCCAAAGCTTGAATGCTTCACCACCATCGAAGGCCTCAGCATCACCAAAGAGTGATCACCTTTTGCATTCCCCTTCTTTTGGCCCATTCTTTTGGCCCATTCTTCTGGTCATGAACCGACCCGCGGTTCAAGATCCTTGTTTTACTAGAGCGCTTTGAAGATAAACCGGGTCACCGGTTTAGATTTAAACGTTATTTCTCAGTATGGTATTGCATTCTCGTGAACGGCTGTTCCCGAGAATTATTCTAGCCTTTTAACTGCGAATATACCGCAGAGCAGCCATGCAAAAAACGTGATGCTACTGTAGAATATATTGAAATCCGCCTTCGATTAATTTACCTAGACATTAATCGGGCTTGCCTACCCTTGCCAGATCTACATTTGGCACGGCGCAAGCGTCTTCCAACGCTACATTGTCGGGACCACCATGAGCTTGTACACAAATTATCTAGACGAGATTGAAACGCGCAAAATTCAGGGCCTGCACCCTAAGCCCATTGATGATGGAGCCCTGCTTGCCGAGATCATCTCGCAGATCAAAGACGTTCAGAACGAACATCGCGAAGACTCCCTGAATTTCTTCATCTACAACACCCTGCCGGGCACCACCAGCGCGGCTGGCGTCAAGGCAGAATTCCTCAAGGAAATCATCCTTGGCGAAGAAGTTGTCAAAGAAATCTCCCCGACCTTTGCGTTTGAGCTCCTCTCTCACATGAAAGGTGGACCATCGGTTGACGTTCTCCTCAATCTGGCTTTTGGTGATGACCCCGCCATTGCCAAGCAGGCAGGCGACGTTCTGAAAACCCAGGTCTTCCTGTATGAAGCAGACACCGACCGCATTGAGGCAGCCTACAAGGCAGGCAACCCTGTCGCCAAGGAACTACTCGACAGCTATGTGAAGGCCGAATTCTTCACGAAGCTTCCCGACGTTGAAGAAGAAATCAAGGTTGTCACCTACATTGCAGGCGAAGGCGACATTTCCACCGACCTTCTCTCGCCGGGCAATCAGGCCCACTCCCGGGCTGACCGCGAGTTGCACGGCAAGTGCATGATCTCGGAAAAAGCACAGCAGGAAATTCAGGCCCTCAAACTGCAGCATCCTGACAAGCGTGTCATGCTGATCGCCGAAAAAGGCACCATGGGCGTTGGCTCTTCGCGCATGTCCGGCGTCAACAACGTTGCGCTTTGGACCGGCAAACAGGCCAGCCCTTATGTACCATTCGTCAACTTTGCCCCGGTTGTGGCTGGCACCAATGGGATTTCGCCAATCTTCCAGACCACCGTTGGCGTGACCGGCGGCATCGGGATCGATTTGAAAAACTGGGTCAAGAAGCTCGACGACGAAGGCAAGCCGATCCTCAACAATGATGGCAACCCGGTTCTGGAACAGAAATACTCTGTCGAGACCGGCACGATCCTGTCGATCAATTCCAAAACCAAAAAGCTCTACAACGAAGCAGGTGATGAGGAGCTGGCCGACGTTGCCAACGCCTTCACCCCGCAGAAGGTCGAGTTCATGAAGGCCGGCAGCTCCTACGCCATCGTCTTCGGCAAGAAACTCCAGACATTTGCGGCAGAAACCCTCGGCGTGGAAACCCCATTGGTCTTTGCCCCATCGAAAGAAATTTCCCACGAAGGTCAGGGCCTGACCGCCGTTGAAAAAATCTTCAACCGCAATGCGGTTGGCGTCAAATCCGACAAGCCTCTGCACGCTGGCTCCGACGTCCGTGTCAAGGTCAACATCGTTGGCTCGCAGGACACCACCGGCCTGATGACCATGCAGGAACTGGAAGCCATGGCGGCGACCGTTGTCTCCCCAAGTGTTGACGGCGCTTATCAGTCCGGTTGTCACACCGCATCGGTCTGGGATCTGAAGGCACAGGCCAACACCCCACGCCTGATGAAATTCATGAATGAGTTCGGCCTGGTCACCGGTCGTGACCCCAAAGGCGTCTATCATCCCATGACAGACGTGATCCACAAGGTGCTGAACGACATCACCGTGGATGACCGCGCCATCATCATCGGCGGCGACAGCCACACCCGCATGTCAAAAGGCGTTGCCTTTGGTGCGGACTCCGGCACCGTCGCTCTGGCACTGGCCACCGGCGAGGCAAGCATGCCAATTCCGGAATCCGTGAAAGTCACCTTCAAGGGCAAGATGGCCGATCACATGGACTTCCGTGACGTGGTCCATGCCACTCAGGCGCAGATGCTCCAGCAGCATGGCGACAATGTCTTCCAGGGCCGCGTCATCGAAGTGCATATCGGCACCCTGCTCGCCGACCAAGCCTTCACCTTCACCGACTGGACCGCAGAAATGAAGGCAAAAGCCTCCGTCTGCATCTCCAACGACGAGACCCTGATCGGTTCTCTCGAATTGGCAAAGTCGCGCATCCAGATCATGATCGACAAAGGCATGGAACATGAAAATGGCATGCTCGCACGCTTGATCGGCATCGCCGACAAGCGCATTGCCGAAATCAAGTCCGGTGAAGTGCCTGCCCTCAAGCCCGATGACAATGCGAAATATTTCGCCGAAGTGGTTGTCGATCTCGACGCCATCAATGAGCCAATGATCGCTGACCCGGACGTCAACAACGCCGACATCTCCAAGCGTTACACCCACGACACCATTCGTCCGATCTCCTACTACAACGCGGAGAAAAAGGTCGATCTGGGCTTTGTCGGCTCGTGCATGGTGCATAAGGGTGACGTGAAAATCGTTGCACAGATGCTCCGCAACCTCGAAGCCAAAAACGGCAAGGTGGAATTCAAAGCTCCGCTCGTTCTGGCAGCCCCGACTTACAACATCATTGATGAGTTGAAGGAAGAAGGCGACTGGGAAGTCTTGCAGAAATATTCCGGCTTCGAATTTGACGATACTGCGCCAAAGACCGAAGCCCGTACCGAATATGAAAATATTCTCTATCTGGAGCGCCCGGGCTGTAACCTCTGCATGGGCAACCAGGAAAAAGCTGCCAAGGGCGACACCGTTCTGGCCACCTCGACCCGCCTTTTTCAGGGCCGTGTCGTAGCGGATGCACCAGATAAAAAAGGTGAATCCCTGCTTGGTTCGACCCCGGTGGTCGTCCTGTCCGCCGTTCTTGGTCGCACGCCAACCCTTGAGGAATACAAAACCGCGGTGGAAGGCATTGACCTGACCAAATTTGCCCCACCGTTGGAAGTTCCGGGCACCAGCCGTTCGGTACATTTCTGATCTAATCGATCGAAGAAATCCGAAATGTCCGCTACATAAAGGAAAGGCCCCAATCGGGGCCTTTTCTCGTTTCTGCCTGCCCAATGCAATCAATGTCAGCTGACGCTCGCCTGCTGAATGAATGCCCGCTCGCCCCCCAAATCGGAAAAAGCCCGGGTGCGGCAGGACAACACGATGATCTGCTGATCCTTGGATGTCTGGGCGAGCATGTTGAACATGGTGGCAATCCGCTCATCATCGGTATGTACCAGAGCATCATCAAGAATGATCGGCACATGGCTCCCTTGCCGGGCAATCAGTCGGGCAAAGGCCAGCCGGGTCAGAATGGCAATCTGCTCATAGGCCCCGCCGGACAGCGCCTCCACATGATCCGTTACCCCTTGTCGAGTGATGGTCTCAATCAGCAGTTTCTCAGCATCGAGCTGAAAATCGATCCCCCCGTGCAATTGCTGTAACAGGGGCAAAAGCTCCTTGCGGATCGGCTCGAAATAGGTTTCCTGCGCATCGGCCCGCGCCGCCTCCAGATGATCAATCAGCAGCCGCAACGCACGCGCATGATGTTCAAATTGCTGCGCTCTCTGACTGGCCCGCTCCAGTTTACCCAGCACTTCGGCCAGCTTTTCCTCGACCGCTCCATCGGACTGAATCTGGATCGCTCCATTGAGCCGCGCCAATTCTTTCTCTTGTAGCGCAATTTCCTTCTGGTCTTCCTCTTCCGCCTTCTGTGCCCGCAGATGGGCAGCTTCTGCCATGGCCAAATCCGGCGCATCTTTCTGCAAGGCCGCCAAAGCAGCCTCGGCATCAAATACCTTCTGCCTCTTAGCCTCCTGCTCGCGGCTCAAAGCTTTCAGGCGCGTCGCCTCATCCTCAGGGGCTGCCAGATCAGCCAATTCGGCCTTCATCCGCGTCAAGGTTCCTTCCTCGGCAGCCAGGGCACCAACCGCCATGGTGTAAGCATCCCGCAACCGGCCTTCCTCGGCCCGCAAGCCATCAAGCTGGTGATTTGCCTCGAGCAAGGCCGATTCCAGCCCCTCGGCCTTCGGAGCAGCACTTTCCGCGTCAGATAGCAAGGGTGGGAGCGGCGCATCGACCGCAAGGCCCAGCTCTTGGCAAAGCTGACGCTTTTCATGCTCCAAAGCCTCGATCCCCGCCGGGGCCAATGTCTTCAATTGGGTGAGCAGTGCCTGTTGCTCTTGCTGCGCGCTCTGCTGCTCTTCATAGCGATGGCGCGCCGCCTTGACACTGTCCACCGCCAAAGAAGTCAATTGCCGCTTGAGATCACCGAGCAATTGCAAAGGATCTTCAATTTGCAGCCCGGCCCCTTCTGCCGGCTGCACATGCAACCCGCCAAAGCCCGGCAAGGCCAGGGTCATGGCCCGATCAATCAGATGTGGCTCACCGCTGGCAACCGCAACCCCGTCGCATTGCGCCGGTTGCCCCTCTGCTGAAAGGGTGAAGCTGGCAAAGGCAACCTTGCGTTTTTCAACCGCCATATCATGACGCCGCTCCAGATCCACCAGTTGGTTGAGATCTGCCCGACTGACAGTGTTGCCACGCACCAGGCCTTCCAGCTCAGCCAGCCTCTGCTTGATTGGCCGGATCGTAGCCAGCAGGTCCTCAAGAACCCCTAACCGCGTCCGGCGCGATTGCAGCCGTTCGGTCTGTCTGGCTTGTGTCAGCTCGTCGGTCAGGGTGCGCCGCTTGACCTCAAGCTCCGCTATTTGCGCCTGTAGGCGGTCCAACGCCAACTTGGCCTTGGCCTTTGTCTCCAGCGCTCCGGCAACGAGACTTTCCTTATCGCTCACGCCACGCGCCAGCGTGGTGCGCTTGGCTTGCTTGGCCTCAATCTCCTTGATCTGCCGGACCACCCCTTCGGTCTCATTGACCAGCAATTGCAGGTCTTTGCCAGCCGCCGCCACCTTTTGCGCATGATCGCGTGCTTGGGCCAGTTGCGCCTGACTGTGTGCAATTGCCGCGCGTCGCTCGGAGCGCAGATCTTCATCCTGCAACTCACGCAGTCGAACGGTGACCTTTTTCTTCATCGCCAGGTCTTGGGAGAGTGCCTGCACGGCTTTTTGGAGACGTTCCCGATCCTCCTCCAGTGCCAGAACCCGATCTTCGGCTTCCTTCCACGCGCTGCCGGCTTTTGCCTTGCCTTGCTTGGTGCTGATCGCATCCAGTTCCTGTTTGGCGCTCTGAACGATCTGATCCATCCGCCGTCCGCCGGTCACGATATCGATCTGACCGCGGACGCTCGACATCACATCCCGACGTGCATCGATCCCTTCGCTTTCGCCTTTGCCATCGGGGTCGACACCCACCATACCTTGCCGCACCCACAACAGGCCAACCGGCCCCTTGCGGTTCTGAAGCAAATGGCTCTGGATCCAGACTTCCGCATCATCGGCCTGTTTCAGGATGGAGCCGGAGGCCAGCGCCATCACCGTCGCTGACGAGCCGGGTTTGCGCAAGTTGAAGACTTTCTCGATCCGATAGGCCTCCCCATCCACCTCAATCTCGGCAGCAACCGTCATCGCCCCGCCGGAATAAGGTTGCAGGCTTCGCAACTCCTTTTTGTTGGCACCATGATCGAAGAAAAACAAAGCATGGAGCGCATCAAAGAATGTGCTCTTGCCACTTTCATTTTCCGCCGTGATGGTCGTCAGACCATCGCCGAAGGGACCAAGTTCCACTGTTTGATTGGCAAAACGGCGCACATTGATGAGCGTCAGACGACGTAGTTTCATTGACCCACCTCCTGCGCCAGATGGAACAGATGCGACAAGGCTGTCTGCGCAATTCGGGCATCTTCCTCGGTCCGTCCCTCAAGGCTCGTCTCAGCGAGCAGGCTTTCAGCTGCGACGCGCAAGGCACCGCTCTCAGCGATCACATCAAGATCTTCAACCGATTGTTCAATGCCAATGCGACTGAGGTCAAAGTCAAAGAAATGAAAGTCATCGGTGACCGCTGCGCACGCCTTGCGCAACGCTGCATGCTCGGACAGACCCAAACGGCCAGCCCCAACAAACCGGACCAAAGCCCGCTCACGCGCCTCCTGTGGCAGAGCATCATCCAGAATGCTCACCGGATCACAACCGGGGAAAAAAGTCTGCTCGGTGCGCTGCCAATGATAGCGTCCGTGCGGGATCGGCTGGACCAACGGCACCGCGCCACGCGCGGCCACGTCTACCAACAGCACGCCCGCTGCGTCATGACCCTTGAAGCCATCGGACTCCGGTGCGCCCGCATACCAGCAACGATCGCCAATGCGCATCTGGCCATGCCAGTCCCCCAAAGCCAGATAGTCTAGCCCGGATCGCTCCGCACGATCCGGTGGAATGATCGCCAGACCACCGTCTTCAGAGCCAAATTCCGTCACGCCCCCATGGGCAAGACCAATACGGATCCGCTCGCCCGTCTCCGCAAGGCTCATCCATTCCGTCAAATCAAAACCGGGGCTTCTGACCGTCGGCGGTGCAGGCAGGATCGCTGCATCGTCGCCAATCAAAAGGGGGGAGGTGTCCGTCGCCAAAATAACATTGTCCGGCTTGTCCCTTGCAATCCGTTCCCACAGATCCGCTGCAGCGAGGGAATCGTGATTGCCCGGCATCCAGACCCAAGTGACCAAATGCTCCGCCGCCATGACGTCGAGCGCCCGCTTGACCAGTTTGGAGGGGGGCGCTTCCGCATCGAACGTATCCCCGGCCATCAGAACAAAGGGCGCGTCATGCAAACGGGCAGCCTCTCCCGAAGCCCGCAGGGCTTCCAGCCGCGCCTGCCGCAACGAAACCCGTGTTTCTTCGTCAAATTGTCCGAACGGCTTGCCGAGATGAAAGTCGGCGGCGTGAATGAAGCGCATGGCAAATCCCCCTTCGATCAGTGATATCGCCCCACAAGAGGAACCGCAACGCCCATCAGCCCAACGACCGACAATGCACTCAAAAGAAGCAACAGAACTATCAACACGGTTGAAGAGACGTCCGTTTCGCCGGACGTGGTTCAGATTTGCGGTACAATCACAGAAGGATAAAGGCCACTTTCGACAATAGCCTTCATCGGATCCTGCCCTTTGAGGAAGCCATGATCTGACACCAGAACCGAGCCCCATCCGCGCGCCATGGCGCCCCAAATGTCCGTATGCAAACTATCGCCGACCATCGCAATTCGCGCAGGGTCGATGGATGAGCCGATCCGTTTTTCAATATAGTCATAGACACTTGGGAAAGGCTTGCCGTGAAAGACAACCTCTAATCCGGGAACCCGATCCATAAGATCATGGGCAAAAAAGCCCGGCTCAACCGTCAGGCCGATCTCCCTAGGCGCAACCAGATCCGGATTGGCCACTACAACCGGCCGCTTGGCATGGGTAAGGCTATCGACCAACAGATCCTGCCGCTTGTCAGACCAACATTCGGACGACAGGAAAAGAAACCCGTCGACCGCATCATAGACAGCTCTGTCATCCCCCAGAGGCTCGACGGATTGGGTCAATTCCTGTTCGGAGAAACGGGCCGGAGCCACCACACCCCATTTAAACGCGTCACCCCACTGCACCAAATGCTGCTCGCAAACAGCGCGGGAAGAAATCAGTTCTTCGGGCCGAAAGTCAAAGCCGAGTCGTTCGAATTTCTCAATCACTTGCGCAAAGGCATAAGAGGCCGCATTGGTCAGCACAAACAGTCTTTTCCCTTGTGATCTTAGCTTAGCAATCCGATCGACAGCTCCGGCAATGGGCGCTTCGCCCACATTCAGAACCCCAAAGGCATCAAAGACAAAGGCATCATAGTCAGAGGCAACGGCCCCCAAATGGGCCTCAACCAGCACAGAATCAGACTGTTCCTTTTCCCCTTCGCCTAATGACAAAGACGGCAAACGTCCTCGAACAGCTTCATAACGTTCAAAGGCCTGCTGCGATGTTAGGGTCTTGTTCAAATATGCCTCTTTGGAGAGCTGAGGTGGAACCATCAGAAACGAAACGCTCTCAGAATGGGTGTCCAGCTCTGTGGGACATAGGCCAATAAGAGAAAAGCTCATTGCCATGTTAGCCATCGTCACGCATATGGCCAGACAAAAGTGACAAGGCGTTATTGACCGTTGATTGGCCCACAATCGGATTACTGGGCACGACGCCAACAGGAGCCTTCATCTTTGCCATTTCATCTTAGCTTTTGCATTCTTTGCGGAGTTTGTTTTCATTTTTGATTTTAAACGCAAAAACCCCGATCATGATTATGACCGGGGTTTTTGTTTATTTTTGCTTTTAACAGGCCTGGCGGCGACCTACTCTCCCGCGTCTTAAGACGAAGTACCATTGGCGCAGAGGCGTTTGACTACCGAGTTCGGGATGGGATCGGGTCTGGGAGCCTCGCCATGACCACCAGGCCGGTTAAAAGCAAAATTTGAGAAGCTGGTTTTTTTGCTATCGGTGAATGCGTTGCATTCACCTGTCGCTGATTTACGTCGTATTTGCCTTTGGCAAAACGACTTGAATGAACATTGATAAATGGGAGTGATCAAGCCGATCGAGCTATTAGTACCGGTAAGCTTCGTATGTTGCCATACTTCCACACCCGGCCTATCGACGTGGTGGTCTTCCACGGCTCTGATAGGGAGAACTTGTCTCAAGGTGGGCTTCCCGCTTAGATGCTTTCAGCGGTTATCCCTTCCGCACATAGCTACCCTGCAATGCGGCTGGCGCCACAACAGGTCCACCAGAGGTGCGTCCAACCCGGTCCTCTCGTACTAGGGTCAGCTCCTTTCAATTCTCCTGCGCCCACGGCAGATAGGGACCGAACTGTCTCACGACGTTCTGAACCCAGCTCACGTACCGCTTTAATTGGCGAACAGCCAAACCCTTGGGACCTGCTCCAGCCCCAGGATGCGATGAGCCGACATCGAGGTGCCAAACAATGCCGTCGATATGGACTCTTGGGCATCATCAGCCTGTTATCCCCGGAGTACCTTTTATCCGTTGAGCGATGGCCCTTCCACTCGGGACCACCGGATCACTATGACCGACTTTCGTCTCTGCTCGACTTGTCAGTCTCGCAGTCAGGCTGGCTTATGCCATTGCACTCGACGACCGATTTCCGACCGGTCTGAGCCAACCTTCGCGCGCCTCCGTTACTCTTTGGGAGGCGACCGCCCCAGTCAAACTACCCACCATGCGCTGTCCCGGATCCGGATAACGGACCGCGGTTAGACAGCCATGACAACAAGGGTGGTATTTCAAGGATGGCTCCATCCGAGCTGGCGCCCGAACTTCAAAGCCTACCACCTATCCTACACATGCCAACACAACTGTCAGCGCAAAGCTATAGTAAAGGTTCACGGGGTCTTTCCGTCTGACCGCAGGAACCCCGCATCTTCACGGGGAATTCAATTTCACTGAGTCTATGCTGGAGACAGCGGGGAAGTCGTTACGCCATTCGTGCAGGTCGGAACTTACCCGACAAGGAATTTCGCTACCTTAGGACCGTTATAGTTACGGCCGCCGTTTACCGGGGCTTCAATTCGATGCTCTCACATCTCCTCTTAACCTTCCGGCACCGGGCAGGCGTCAGACCCTATACGTCGCCTTGCGGCTTCGCAGAGCCCTGTGTTTTTGATAAACAGTCGCAACCCCCTGGTCTGTGCCACCCGCTAAAAGTTGCCTTCTAACGGGTCTCCCTTCTCGCGAACTTACGGGAGCAATTTGCCGAGTTCCTTCAGCATAGTTCTCTCAAGCGCCTTGGTATACTCTACCAGTCCACCTGTGTCGGTTTCGGGTACGGTCTAATGTGGGTGCTATTTCCTGGAACTCCTACGCTGCACAATCAATCCAATAAGATCATACAACTACCGGAATTCGTCACATCCCACTGGTTGAGGAATATTAACCTCATTCCCATCGACTACGCATTTCTGCCTCGCCTTAGGGGCCGACTAACCCTGCGCTGATTAGCATTGCACAGGAACCCTTGGACTTTCGGCGAGAGTGTCTCTCACACTCTTTATCGTTACTCATGTCAGCATTCGCACTTCTGATACTTCCAGCAGCCCTCGCGGGTCTGCCTTCATCAGCCTACAGAACGCTCCGCTACCGCGTGTACAAAGTACACACCCGCAGCTTCGGTGCATGGCTTTAGCCCCGTTACATTTTCGGCGCAAAGACCCTTATTTAGACCAGTGAGCTGTTACGCTTTCTTTAAATGATGGCTGCTTCTAAGCCAACATCCTGGTTGTTTTGGGATCCTCACATCCTTTCCCACTTAGCCATGACTTAGGGACCTTAACTGGCGGTCAGGGTTGTTGCCCTCTCCACTACGGACGTTAGCACCCGCAGTGTGTCTGCTGAACAGTACTCTTGGGTATTCGGAGTTTGATTAGGTTTGGTAAGACGGTGAGTCCCCCTAGCCCATTCAGTGCTCTACCCCCCAAGGTATTCATTCAACGCTCTACCTAAATAGATTTCGCGGAGAACCAGCTATCTCCGGGTTTGATTGGCCTTTCACCCCTAGCAACAAGTCATCCCCGCCTTTTTCAACAGGCGTGGGTTCGGTCCTCCAGTGCGTGTTACCGCACCTTCAACCTGCTCATAGCTAGATCACCCGGTTTCGGGTCTAATCCATCGAACTAACGCCCTATTAAGACTCGCTTTCGCTGCGCATACACCTAACGGCTTAAGCTTGCTCGATAAATTAAGTCGCTGACCCATTATACAAAAGGTACGCCGTCACCCTTGCGGGCTCCGACTGCTTGTAGGCGTTCGGTTTCAGGATCTCTTTCACCCCCCTCGTCGGGGTGCTTTTCACCTTTCCCTCACGGTACTTGTTCACTATCGGTCGCATACGAGTACTTAGGCTTGGAGGGTGGTCCCCCCAAGTTCAGACAGGATTTCACGTGTCCCGCCCTACTCTAGGCCATATTC
>CAXXSO010000074.1:7500-17500 GCA_963676965.2 uncultured Cohaesibacter sp. | reverse complement strand
TGCTGACCATGCCTTTCTCAGCAAGCGGAATGGCAATATCGCGAAAGGAACCAAACACTGAAAGCAAATGCATTGCCACATCAGCCGCGGCCGGAATGGTCAGCAACGATTGTCCTTGCGGCCTTTGATAGCGCCGATAATGCCCCACCATCAGCACAATCGCCAACATCAACAAGATCCCCCATGCCAGCGGATCGGACGAAAGCGTACCACGCAGACTCTCCAATCGCTCAGGAGCGCCCGCCAGCCAAATGGGAAGCGTCTGGGGCTGCTGGGTGAATACGAGATATATTTCCGGCCCAATCCGCCCAATTGCCCTAAAGGCATCAAAGCCGTGCAAAAAGGTAACGAGCAAAAAGAGCGAAGAGACAGCCCCAATCAAGGCAAAGCCAATCAGACTACCCAAACTGCCACCCGACAAGATCATGCGCCGAACCCGATCCGCAGGTGTGAGATCGTCAGGATCAATTGATTGCACCACAACACAGCTCCCCAACAGCTATCGCTCATGTCATGCAACATTTAAGAGAACCAAAGCAGACAACACAACCAATTTCACCTTTTGAGTGCATTTCTTGCGAGACATCAACAAAGCAGTCGATGAAAATGCGGGCTGTTCGCCTCAAGCGAAGGCAACATAGCGCGCCGCAACTGCTTAAAAATCAATCAAATTTGCAAATCTGTACAAAAAATAATCACATCCCAACGCAAGTCTGTCGCTTTTGGCATTAAACTCGCTGCTCAAAACGGCTTGAATACGGCTTCTAATGGCAGCAGCGATGCATTTCCTTCTCTTTCGAACCATCTGGCACAGCCCTTGCAAATCTTAACAATTCCTGAGCAAGAGAAGGTCGAACCAAGTGCGCTGCAAAATCTCAATCCTCCCACACGCAAAAGCGCCGAACAGGCGTCTCCTTACGGAGGCGTGAGAGATGAATGCAGCCCTTTTCCCCCTCAGCGCCGAGCACACATCCCCCCTCTCCGCCTCCTCCTCCCGGGCGGAACGGGCCGTGGGTGAAGGCCGTATAAGCCTCAAGCTCGGCGCTGAGGGCGTGACAAAACTCGACCGCCTCTATCAACAAGGCAGCGCCAAGATTCGTTTGCCCCGGATCTATGGCTCGAACGCAATCGAAGCGGTACTGATCAATAGCTCCGGTGGCCTGACCGGAGGCGACCGCCTCAGCTGGGACATCAGGGCAGCAGCCCGCACCCAAGGCGTCGCGACGACGCAGGCTTGCGAGAAAATCTACAAATCGGCTGAAGGCCCCGCCGAGCTCACCACCTCCATCTCTGTGGCCGACGGCGCCCGTTTTGACTGGTTGCCGCAGGAAAGCATCCTGTTTGACCGCGCCCGGTTGAACCGCCGGATGAGCGTTGATTTGACTGGTTCAGCCCGGTTTCTGGCGCTTGAAGCTGTGCTTCTGGGCCGCTTGGCCATGGGCGAGAAAGTTCATGATATCGGCTTTTCAGACCGCTGGACAATCCGCCGTGACAATCGCTTGATCCATGCGGACGCCCTCTCCTTTCAGGGCGATGTCACTGCCTTTGGCAAATCACCAGCCACCCTGTCGGGCCATCAGGCCTTTGCCAGCCTTTGCTATTGCGGCCCGGAAGACAGTGACCATCTCGACCTCATTGTCAAAGAGGCCCGCGCCTTGGCCGCGCCGTTCGCTGATTGCCATATTGGCCTGTCCGCAATGGCGGGAAAAATCATTTTGCGCATGACCGCACCCGACGGACTTCAACTCCGCGCAGCGCTCATTCCGCTCATAGCCCTATTTCGGTCCGGCGCCCCCCTGCCACGCGTCTGGACCACTTGAAAAGACTTGAAAAGAAAAGAAAAGAGGAAGCGTCATGAACTTGACCCCGAGGGAGAAAGACAAACTTCTCATCGCCATGGCAGCGATGGTGGCCCGCCGCCGTCTCGAACGTGGCGTGCGCCTCAACCATCCCGAAGCCATTGCCCTGATCAGCGACTTCATCGTCGAAGGAGCCCGCGATGGCCGCACCGTGGCCGATCTGATGGAAGCCGGTGCCCATATCATCACCCGCGATCAGGTGATGGAAGGCATCCCCGAAATGATCCATGACATTCAGGTCGAAGCAACCTTCCCCGACGGGGTGAAGCTCGTCACAGTCCACGAACCGATCCGATAGGAGGCGACCATGATTCCAGGCGAAATCATCACCGCAGCCGGTGACATTGAACTCAACAAAGGCCTTGAGGTCATCGAATTGTCCGTCTCCAACACCGGCGACCGTCCGGTGCAGGTCGGCTCCCACTATCATTTCTTTGAGACCAACCCGGCCCTGTCCTTTGATCGCGAAGCGGCACGCGGCATGCGGCTCGACATCGCATCGGGCACCGCTGTCCGCTTCGAGCCCGGCCAGACCCGGATGGTCAACCTCATTCCCCTTTCCGGCAAACGCGAAGTCTATGGCTTCCGTGGCGACATCGGAGGCGCACTCTAATGGCAATTTCTCTTTCCCGCGCAGCCTATGCCGACATGTTCGGCCCGACCACTGGCGACAAGGTGCGCCTTGCGGACACTGAGCTGTTCATCGAGGTCGAGAAGGATTTCACCCGTTATGGTGAAGAGGTCAAATTTGGTGGTGGCAAGGTCATCCGTGACGGCATGGGCCAGTCTCAGGTCGCCCGCGCTGACGGAGCCGTCGACACGGTCATCACCAATGCACTGATCGTCGATCACACCGGCATTTACAAAGCCGACATAGGCCTGAAAAACGGCGTCATCGAAGCGATCGGCAAAGCTGGCAACCCTGACACCCAGGATGGTGTCACCATCATCATCGGCCCCGGCACCGAAGCCATTGCAGGCGAAGGCAAGATCCTGACAGCCGGTGGCATGGACGCCCATATTCACTTCATTTGCCCCCAGCAGATTGAGGAGGCATTGATGTCCGGCATCACTACGATGCTCGGAGGGGGTACAGGTCCAGCCCATGGCACTCTGGCGACGACCTGTACCCCTGGCCCTTGGCACATTGCCCGGATGATCGAAGCGTCCGACGCCTTCCCGATGAATCTGGCCTATGCTGGCAAGGGCAATGCCTCCCACCCCAAGGCACTGGAAGAAATGCTACTGGGCGGTGCGGCGGCTCTGAAACTGCATGAAGATTGGGGCACGACACCCGCTGCCATCGACAATTGCCTGACGGTCGCCGACGCCTATGATGTGCAGGTAATGATTCATACAGATACGCTGAACGAATCGGGTTTTGTCGAAAGCACCGTCGATGCTTTCAAGGGCCGCACCATCCATGCCTTCCATACCGAAGGGGCCGGCGGCGGTCACGCGCCGGACATCATCAAGATATGCGGCATGGATAACGTGATTCCCTCCTCCACCAACCCGACCCGGCCCTACACCGCCAACACGGTGGCCGAGCATCTCGACATGCTGATGGTCTGCCATCATCTGGATGCCAACATCCCCGAAGATGTCGCCTTTGCCGAAAGCCGGATCCGCAAGGAGACCATCGCGGCGGAAGACATCCTGCATGATATGGGCGCCTTCTCGATCATTTCATCGGACAGTCAGGCCATGGGTCGTGTTGGCGAGGTGATCATCCGCACCTGGCAGACCGCTGACAAAATGAAAAAGCAGCGCGGCCCCCTCGCACTGGAAACGGGCGACAACGACAATGAACGCGTCAAACGCTATATCGCCAAATACACCATCAACCCGGCCATTGCCCAAGGAGTCTCCAAGCATATTGGCTCCATCGAGCTTGGCAAACGCGCCGACCTGGTATTGTGGAACCCGGCTTTCTTTGGTGTAAAACCGGACATGGTGCTGATTGGCGGTACCATTGCAGCCGCTCCGATGGGCGACCCGAATGCCTCCATCCCGACACCACAGCCGGTACATTATCGTCCGATGTTCGGCGCTTACGGCAAGGCCCTGACCAACAGTTCCGTCACTTTTGTTTCGCAAGCGGCCATTGAAGCGGATCTCGCCAACAAGCTCGGCACAGCCAAGGCCATGGTGCCGGTTGAAAATACCCGTTCGGGCATTTCCAAAGCCTCAATGAAGCTGAATGATGCAACGCCCCACGTCGAGGTGGATCCTGAAACCTATGAAGTTCGCGCAGACGGAGAAGTCCTCACCTGTAAACCGGCTGACACAGTTTCGATGGCACAACGCTACTTCCTGTTCTAATGTCCGCTCACGCTGAGTCCCCCATAGAACACAAACAATAATAAGGAATAGCTTCATGCCAATCGTAGAAGCCAAAAACGTGTTGCCCAAAGGCAGCTGGCAGGACACACCCGCCGACACCATCACGCTGGAGGAGGAAGACCGCTTTCGCCGTCGCATTCTGCTCACCACCGATGGCGGTTATGACTTTCTTCTCTCCCTGTCCTCCGCCGAACGGCTGGAACATGGGGACGGATTGCAGCTGACCGACGGTCGTATCATTGAAGTGCGAGCCACGCCCGAACCGCTCTATGAAGTACGACCAACAGCCGCAACTGATCTGGTGACCCTTGCATGGCATCTGGGCAACCGGCATCAACCAACCCAGATTTTCAGCGATCACCTGCGCATCCGACAGGACGCAGTCATCGCCGATATGCTGATCGGGCTGGGCGGCGAATTGCGCAAGGTTTCCGCCCATTTCTCGCCAGTTTCCGGCGCCTATAAGCGCGACCTTGGCCACAATCACCACCCGGACCAAGAGGCCGCAAACGAGCATGCCCATTGAGGTGACAACCATCACGGCCCATAAGGACCAGGCCACATCGCCTCTGCCTGAAGGAGTCGCTTTGCTGCGGCTCCTGACATGGTTGTCGCCGGCCTTCCCGATCGGTGCCTTTAGCTATAGCCATGGCCTTGAATCGGCCATAGCATCGGGCAGCGTGCACGATCAAGCCAGCATGCAAGATTGGCTCTTCAATCTTGTTGAACGGGGCAGTGGCTGGAGTGACTCGGTGCTCCTTACCCATGCTTGGCGCTGTGATGATGATTCGCTCCAAACCCTTCTATCTTTGAATGAATTCGCGTTGGCACTGGCCCCGAGCGCCGAGCGATTGTCAGAAATTCATCAGCTCGGCGATGCCTTCTACAAGGCCAGCAAAGCATGGCCGACGCCGCTCCACAGCGCCCTTGAAAAAGCGCTTGGGAAAGCCTGTGATCCGGCGCTTGCCCTGCCCATCATCGTCGGGGCAATTGCCCGGGCTCATGCCATTCCGCTCGCGGTGATTCTGCCCGCTGCCACCCATGCTTTTCTGTCCAATCTGATTTCCGTCGCGATTCGTCTGGTGCCCTTGGGCCAAAGTGATGGCCTTGCCCTGCAGGCCGCCCTCGAAAAGCCGATTCTCGCAACCAGTGAGCGCGCAGCAACCGCCAGCCTTGATGACATTGGCACCGCGTGCCTCCTCTCCGACATCGCGGCCATGCACCATGAAACCCTGACCACAAGGATCTTCCGATCATGAGCAACAGCACTCTTTCACACGCTCAGCAGAAAAAAGACCCGATTCGCATTGGCATTGGTGGACCGGTTGGTGTTGGCAAGACCACTCTTACGGAGAAACTCTGCTTCGCCCTGCGCGATCAATATTCCATCGCCGTTGTCACCAATGACATCTACACCAAGGAAGACGCCTTGGCTTTGGTGCGTAAACAGGCTTTGTCGGAAGATCGAATCATCGGGGTCGAAACCGGCGGCTGTCCGCACACCGCGATTCGCGAAGACGCGTCAATCAATCTCGCGGCCATTGACACTTTGCGCGATCGCCATCCTGATCTCGACATCATTTTCGTCGAATCAGGGGGCGACAATCTGGCTGCAACTTTTTCTCCCGATCTTGTCGATCTTACCCTCTATGTCATTTCTGTCTGCCAAGGCGAAGACATTCCGCGCAAAGGCGGACCAGCCATAACCCGCTCTGACCTACTGATCCTCAACAAAATGGATTTGGCACCCTATGTCGGCGCCAATCTTCAAACCATGCAGGAAGACGCAAAAAAAGCCCGCGGTAGCAAGCCATTCCAGTTCACTGACCTGCAACGCGGTGAAGGATTGAATGCCGTCGCGACCTTTATCTGCAAGAAGTCAGGTCTCCTTGATATGGCGAACGATTCGCAGGATGTCGCATAATCAAGCGTTTCCAACGATAAGCCGGTAAAGATGTTGATTCGCTGATGGCTCACGCCCATCAACATGGAATCAGAAAAAGAAAAATCCTGATTGGCTTCAGAGCCGTTGGCAGGACCCGATTCTTTCACACCATGCAGCATTTATCGGTTGACCGGACCAAACAAGGCAAACGTCCTAGGAAGCAATAACGCTTTTCTCAGCGCTCGAATCAGTGCGCCAAAATGTCCTGTCCCCAATTACTGCCGTCGCAATTGTGACCGCTGCTTTTTAAATGATTGTTCTATTTGCAAAGTTCAACTTTGCTTTCGCCGCACCAATTTGATTATCCGATTTCATGTATGTGCATCAAATTATATATACAATTACCAAAATATATAAAGGGTCGCATACTCCCACACATGCGACAGACAAAATTCTTCCAATGCCTGAGTGATGACACCAGATTGCGGACCCTGATCCTGTTTAGAGATGCTGGATTTGTGTGTTTGTGAATTATCCCATGCCCTTAATATGCCGCTACCGAAAATTTCCCGCCATCTGGCAGTCATGCGAGACGTTGGGATTGTGTCGGCACGCCGGCAGGCACAATGGGTTTCCACTCGCTCGATCACCTGATGGATAAATGGCAGAAAGATATCATAGGGGCAGCAATCAGAGGCAACCGGTCAGACTCTATCGCCGCAGAAGATTGTGCTCGGTTGGCAGAAATGAAGACCGACCCGTTCGCGGCGCGGCAAAGACATACAAGCGCCGAGAGCGTCAAACTCATGCTCGAAATTTTCACCAAAGGTGCAGCAGTTCATTTTTTCATTGAAGGCGTAACCAAGATTTTTGCGTTGCTTGCTCTGATCATTTTTCTCCTTGCATTGACCATCTCGATGCTGGCGAGACAGCCGAGACCCCGCCTTCAATGGGCAAAAGACCTCTAGCCCCAACTCGACAAAGAAGACCTGATCGCGCTTCTGGGGCCCGAGGGCTGATTGCCATGGGAGACCCGGACTATATACCCGTCGGGCATCTACAGGAAAAAGGCAATGTTTGCATCTTTGCCATTTCATCTTAGCTTTTGCATTCTTTGCGGAGTTTGTTTTCATTTTTGATTTTAAACGCAAAAACCCCGATCATGATTATGACCGGGGTTTTTGTTTATTTTTGCTTTTAACAGGCCTGGCGGCGACCTACTCTCCCGCGTCTTAAGACGAAGTACCATTGGCGCAGAGGCGTTTGACTACCGAGTTCGGGATGGGATCGGGTCTGGGAGCCTCGCCATGACCACCAGGCCGGTTAAAAGCAAAATTTGAGAAGCTGGTTTTTTTGCTATCGGTGAATGCGTTGCATTCACCTGTCGCTGATTTACGTCGTATTTGCCTTTGGCAAAACGACTTGAATGAACATTGATAAATGGGAGTGATCAAGCCGATCGAGCTATTAGTACCGGTAAGCTTCGTATGTTGCCATACTTCCACACCCGGCCTATCGACGTGGTGGTCTTCCACGGCTCTGATAGGGAGAACTTGTCTCAAGGTGGGCTTCCCGCTTAGATGCTTTCAGCGGTTATCCCTTCCGCACATAGCTACCCTGCAATGCGGCTGGCGCCACAACAGGTCCACCAGAGGTGCGTCCAACCCGGTCCTCTCGTACTAGGGTCAGCTCCTTTCAATTCTCCTGCGCCCACGGCAGATAGGGACCGAACTGTCTCACGACGTTCTGAACCCAGCTCACGTACCGCTTTAATTGGCGAACAGCCAAACCCTTGGGACCTGCTCCAGCCCCAGGATGCGATGAGCCGACATCGAGGTGCCAAACAATGCCGTCGATATGGACTCTTGGGCATCATCAGCCTGTTATCCCCGGAGTACCTTTTATCCGTTGAGCGATGGCCCTTCCACTCGGGACCACCGGATCACTATGACCGACTTTCGTCTCTGCTCGACTTGTCAGTCTCGCAGTCAGGCTGGCTTATGCCATTGCACTCGACGACCGATTTCCGACCGGTCTGAGCCAACCTTCGCGCGCCTCCGTTACTCTTTGGGAGGCGACCGCCCCAGTCAAACTACCCACCATGCGCTGTCCCGGATCCGGATAACGGACCGCGGTTAGACAGCCATGACAACAAGGGTGGTATTTCAAGGATGGCTCCATCCGAGCTGGCGC
The DNA here is from genome assembly GCA_963676965.2 of uncultured Cohaesibacter sp. GTDB lineage: Bacteria > Pseudomonadota > Alphaproteobacteria > Rhizobiales > Cohaesibacteraceae > Cohaesibacter. The sequence continues at coordinate 9,217 of CAXXSO010000074.1, read as the reverse complement.
CCGAACTTCAAAGCCTACCACCTATCCTACACATGCCAACACAACTGTCAGCGCAAAGCTATAGTAAAGGTTCACGGGGTCTTTCCGTCTGACCGCAGGAACCCCGCATCTTCACGGGGAATTCAATTTCACTGAGTCTATGCTGGAGACAGCGGGGAAGTCGTTACGCCATTCGTGCAGGTCGGAACTTACCCGACAAGGAATTTCGCTACCTTAGGACCGTTATAGTTACGGCCGCCGTTTACCGGGGCTTCAATTCGATGCTCTCACATCTCCTCTTAACCTTCCGGCACCGGGCAGGCGTCAGACCCTATACGTCGCCTTGCGGCTTCGCAGAGCCCTGTGTTTTTGATAAACAGTCGCAACCCCCTGGTCTGTGCCACCCGCTAAAAGTTGCCTTCTAACGGGTCTCCCTTCTCGCGAACTTACGGGAGCAATTTGCCGAGTTCCTTCAGCATAGTTCTCTCAAGCGCCTTGGTATACTCTACCAGTCCACCTGTGTCGGTTTCGGGTACGGTCTAATGTGGGTGCTATTTCCTGGAACTCCTACGCTGCACAATCAATCCAATAAGATCATACAACTACCGGAATTCGTCACATCCCACTGGTTGAGGAATATTAACCTCATTCCCATCGACTACGCATTTCTGCCTCGCCTTAGGGGCCGACTAACCCTGCGCTGATTAGCATTGCACAGGAACCCTTGGACTTTCGGCGAGAGTGTCTCTCACACTCTTTATCGTTACTCATGTCAGCATTCGCACTTCTGATACTTCCAGCAGCCCTCGCGGGTCTGCCTTCATCAGCCTACAGAACGCTCCGCTACCGCGTGTACAAAGTACACACCCGCAGCTTCGGTGCATGGCTTTAGCCCCGTTACATTTTCGGCGCAAAGACCCTTATTTAGACCAGTGAGCTGTTACGCTTTCTTTAAATGATGGCTGCTTCTAAGCCAACATCCTGGTTGTTTTGGGATCCTCACATCCTTTCCCACTTAGCCATGACTTAGGGACCTTAACTGGCGGTCAGGGTTGTTGCCCTCTCCACTACGGACGTTAGCACCCGCAGTGTGTCTGCTGAACAGTACTCTTGGGTATTCGGAGTTTGATTAGGTTTGGTAAGACGGTGAGTCCCCCTAGCCCATTCAGTGCTCTACCCCCCAAGGTATTCATTCAACGCTCTACCTAAATAGATTTCGCGGAGAACCAGCTATCTCCGGGTTTGATTGGCCTTTCACCCCTAGCAACAAGTCATCCCCGCCTTTTTCAACAGGCGTGGGTTCGGTCCTCCAGTGCGTGTTACCGCACCTTCAACCTGCTCATAGCTAGATCACCCGGTTTCGGGTCTAATCCATCGAACTAACGCCCTATTAAGACTCGCTTTCGCTGCGCATACACCTAACGGCTTAAGCTTGCTCGATAAATTAAGTCGCTGACCCATTATACAAAAGGTACGCCGTCACCCTTGCGGGCTCCGACTGCTTGTAGGCGTTCGGTTTCAGGATCTCTTTCACCCCCCTCGTCGGGGTGCTTTTCACCTTTCCCTCACGGTACTTGTTCACTATCGGTCGCATACGAGTACTTAGGCTTGGAGGGTGGTCCCCCCAAGTTCAGACAGGATTTCACGTGTCCCGCCCTACTCTAGGCCATATTCCTTCAACACCTCTAAAGGACTGTCACCCTCTATGGTCCAACTTTCCAGATGGTTCGAGTTAGAA
>CAXXSO010000074.1:0-2500 GCA_963676965.2 uncultured Cohaesibacter sp. | reverse complement strand
ATATAGCCCGCAGACGTGCCGCGTTCTTTCTGCAATTCGTGAACAAGACCGGATATCGCCGGCGCCAATTCCGCGACATGCGCAACCGCTTCAGCATTGAGCAATTGCTGCCGTTTCGCCAGAAGTTCGGTCGCAGCAACAGCGAATAACGCCAGCAAAGGCACAAAAGACAATAGTGCAATCCGCACAGCGATCGGAATATTCTTTAAAGACAGGGCCATAGGAAACTCCGCAAGATACAACTACGGATAGATTAGTGATAAGTAACTTAATAATAACTTACCAAGCTACCAAACACTAAGAAATTGCGCCCATGAATTTCGCACGCGAAACACCAACGGTAAGACCGATATTTGTCTATCCATCACTGGCCGATATTTCCATTTGGCGGGGTGCAGGGAGAAGCTTTCTATCGCAATGTTATGCAAGCGCACCGCGTCATCTGTTCTCGAGCCATACTCTCGTGCAACGCAGGAAATATCGCCCGCAGCATACCAGCGCTGGCACATCTTCAAAAAGCCTGTGCCATAGATGTTTCCCACCAAGCATACGAACCACCTTGAAGAATTAGCCAAATGAAATTTTGATTCTATTGAGGAAATCAAGAAATGGTGACCCCGGCGCGATGGATACCCCGCCCCTAGATACCATCTTAAACTATTGAAATATTTATTATATTAGATTAATCGCAACAATCGCTTCGTACCACGTTTCCGTACCACGTTTGGAACTGTCGAAAGTCCCTCCCCCAAACTGTAAATCGATAGCTTCTTCGAGAAGAAAGTGTGCATTCGCTGCACTTATCCGATTATTCCTCTTGGGCATACATCGAAATCTCGTGCGATGTAGTTTGACTTGGATGTGAACAAGACGGTTCGATTGATGCGTTTCACTTCGCTGTCTGAAAGCTTTTCACTTGGAAGGCCAAACCCAAGTAGCAGCTTTGGTGAAACTGGAAGATAACATTCCTTCCCGAATGTATCTGGGCACATGAATTCTGCAGAAGTTGACGAGAGAAGACCCCACGAGCCGTTGCTTAGCATTCTCAGTATTCTTCCCATTTTTCCATGAAGAATAGGCCATGCGAAACTATGCCCCGGAACTTGAGTAATTGCAGTTTCTCCTTCAGGCACTTGTCGCACCGTTATAAATCCGGCCGCTTCTAGTTCCTCATGGTTATCTTGAGAGTAAGGATCTGCCCGATTTGGAATGACACCATTAAGTGTTTGATCCTCAAAACCTTCAAACTCAGATCGAACTTTCCACGTGGCAAACATTTCTGAAATAATTCTCTGATCAAGTTCGCTGATCCTTTGAGTACGTAAAAAGTCAGTACTCTCAATCATATTCTGATATCGATCTTCGATGTCTTTGAAAAATCCTTCTGCCCGTTTATCCCACAAGCGTTTTACTGTGAATGGGACATTCCGGGGATCGAGGCTAACAATTTTTTTCTGCTTAATAAAATAGGTTTCGACTTTACCATCAGCATTTGAGAAGCGGCTAATTGACATGACAGGGAATGTGTGAAGATTTTTGGGTAACTGATGTGGATTACCTTTTTGTATTTTTGTAAATTTGCTTTTCATCAGCCTTTGTATCCAGTCAACTTTAAGTATATTTTTCTCTATTCTCTTCACAGTGTTGACGAACGGCTTCTATCCATCGTTCGTACCAACGCCATCCATCAGCAGCTGTCTCCACGCCATATCCCTTTCCTGGGTTTTGTGCGTCGAGAGTTTTCCATAACTTGGTGTGGTGGTGAAGATTGAATTTGGAAAAGCCCTCTGCCTTCATCTTGTCGACGACCATTTTGGGGCGGTATTTAGTTTTTTCCACTTCCTTTAGGTAGGCTTGGTTGATTTTGGTGGCATCATTTGAACCCATTGAGATGAACTCAATCACCTCATCGGCTTGTGCCTTTTTGTTGACCACCTTTGGGACAAACAGAACCCTGTAGGCATATCTAGGATCTCGATACTCTTCCAGAGTCAGGCCATCTTCATGCATCGCGCGAACAGCTTCGATATTTGCTGGTAGGTTTCTCTCAGCCTGCAATGCTTGCCTCTGATCGTAATCGATGCCAGAGAATTGCAGGGCGATGGACATGTCCCGGTCCAAACCATACTGTTGGCCAAAAAGTTGTTTTAGAAGCCGATTGAAGTTTAAGCAACAAGCTTGAAGCTTAGCGCTCAGCGCATTGTCGATCCGGTTGGTCATTCGGTGTTCAATTTCGTGCCGGATTTCGATCAACAAAGCCAGATTTCGTTTTGTAGCATCGTCTTCGATTGGGCATTGATCCGTGGTTAGGCAATGGCTAAGCTCCCAATACTTCTCGGCTCCGTTTTTTGTTTTATGGATGACTATTTCGCCGTTAATCTCTTCCTTATACCGATAGTCAATCCCTTTGGATTTGTAATAGGCGTGGAGTAGGTAGGTCCAAGCTATGATCGCGATGACAATAAATGTTTCGGATCGAAACTGGGTTTTCGGGCTGTTG
>CAXXSO010000073.1:0-15603 GCA_963676965.2 uncultured Cohaesibacter sp. | reverse complement strand
TTCGCCATTGGTGATGACGCTGTTGCCGATGATGATTTTTTCGCCGGGGCGCAACTCGATCTTGAGGGGCATGGGAACTCCTGTTTTCTGCAAGTCTTCGTGGTGAGCCTTGCCCCTTCTTCCTAGAGGAGTTGGGGGCGCTTGGAAAGAACAAAAGACGTGCAAATAGGGGATCGTTTCTTGGAAGAAACAAAAAAGGCGGGGAAATCCCCGCCTTCCTGATTGCCTTACGAAAGAGCCGATTAGGCCCGGAGGAACCGGGTAACGGCCTGATCTGCCTGGGAAGCCAGAGACAGAGCAGTGGTGGACAGAGTCTGGCGGGTTTGCAGAGCCAGCATGTTCGCACCTTCTTCGTTGGAATCTGCGAGAACCAGAGCATCCGCACCGGTCTGCAGGGTATTGATGCTTTCCTTGGTGTAGTCCTTACGGATCTGCACGGTGGAAAGGTTGGAACCGAAGGTCGAAGCCTGTTTACGAAGGGTCGTCAGGGCATCGGCCAGGGAGTCCAGTTTCAGGTTTGCTTCATCAGTGCTCAAAGAAGTCGCAGAGCTGATGCTCAGACCATCGGAGGTCAGATCAGCAGACTTGATTTCGAGCTCAGATTTCTTTTCGTCACGATGTTCGTTGAACGATACGGTCAGGTCGTTGCCTTCGCCGTTGATCAGGTTGATGCCGTTGAAGCTGGAGTCAGCAGCAAGCGAGTCAATCTGGCCAAGAATATCGTTGAACTGGGTGACGAGTTCAGCGTTGTCAGCATCCGAGATGGAAGCCACGTTGGTGATGGTGAAGGTATCAGCGTCACCAGAGGTCGCACCAGCGGTAAATTCAACATCGGTACCACCGGCGTCACCAACCGTACCTGTGGAACCGTCTGCCAGTTCACCAAGCGCGTCAGTCGTGGAGCCAAAGCCGAGGGCTGCTGCCAGAGAGGTACCGGTGGTGCCGGCCTGCGTGGTAGCGGTTTCGGTATCGGTGTTGACCAGCTGGAGTTCCAACTCCTCGTTACCATTGGCTTTCAGGTCAAGACGTCCGTCATCGGTGATCGATGCGGTTGCAACGCCGGAAGCGTTGATGTCGTCAACCAGATTACTGATGGTGTAGTCGTCAGTGCTGGTGGAAGCAGACCCGTCACCGTCCAGATAGCTCTTGCCAGTTGCAGCAAAGTGAGCATTCAGGTCGAAGGTCTGAGTGACACCATTTTCGGACGTGGAGGTGATCGTCAGGTTCGAGCTGGTACCGGTGGTGAAGCCCAGAGTGGTAAGGGTCTGGTTTTCAGCACGGGCCTTGGTGGTGGTACCAGAGGAACCCGCGGTGTTGATGCCAGCATCGGACTGGATGTGGGTGCCGCTGGAATCGCTGTTGGCAGACTGTGCCTGACGAATGGTCGACTGTGCACTTTCAACCAGCTTGGTGATGGCTTTGATGCCATTGTCAGCTGCTTCAAGCGTCTTGATCGAGTTGCCAATGCCGTCGAGAAGGTTGCTCAAATCGGCCGCACGGCTGCTCAAACCCTGGGACGTGAAGTAGTTGGTTGGATTGTCCAACGCTGAGTTAACTTTTTTACCAGTTGCCAGACGGTTCTGCGTTGTGGACATCAAGTCCGCAGTATTCTGGAGTGACAACAAGTTCTGGCGCACGCCAGCAGAGAGAGTGATATCCGACATTGTGTTACCTTTCTGGGTACTCGAATACTGAATTGGCCTTTTTCTAAGGCTTAGTCGGATGATCGCTAGGAAACGCTAATTTAAGGTTAATAGACTGTGCACGAACACGGTTAAAGACATTGGTGAACAGATTGTTAATGAACAAAAAAACGGCGGGAATGTCCCGCCGTTTCGATTTCTTCCAATTTTTGATTGCTGTTAAGCGCGCAAGAAGCGCAGCACAGCCTGGTCTGCCTGAGATGCCAGCGAGAGGGAGGTTGTGGACAGGGTCTGGCGGGTTTGCAGCGCCAGCATGTTCGCACCTTCTTCGTTGGAGTCTGCGAGAACCAGCGAGTCTGCACCGGTTTGCAGGGTATTGATGCTCTCTTTCGTGAATTCCTCACGAATGGTCACCGTGTTCAGTTTCGAACCGAAGGTCGAAGACTGGGCACGCAAGGTGGAGAGGGCTTCAGAAAGGCTATCCAGCTTGGTGTTGGCTTCATCGGAACTCAGAGAGGTCGCGCTACCGATGCTCAGGCCCGATGCGGTGAGGTCGGCAGATTTGATCGTCAGTTCGGACTTCTTGCTGTCACGATGTTCGTTGAAAGCAACGGTCAAGTCACTGCCTTCGCCATTGATCAGGTTCACACCGTTATAGCCAGCATCCGATGCCAGTTCGTCGATCTGATCGAGAATGTCGTTGAACTGGGAGACCAGTTCGGCATTGTCTGCATCAGACGAGGAGGCCACGTTGGTGATGGTGAAGGTATCAGCGTCACCAGAGGTCGCACCAGCGGTAAATTCAACATCGGTACCACCTGCGTCACCTACCGTACCGGTGGAGCCGTCGGCCAGTTCACCCAGTTCGTCAGCGGATGCACCAAAGCCGAGGGCTGCTGCCAGAGAGGTACCGGTGGTGCCGGCCTGCGTGGTAGCGGTTTCGGTATCGGTGTTGACCAGCTGCAATTCCAATTCGGCGTTGCCGTTGGCTTTCAGGTCCAGACGACCATCATCGGTGATCGAAGCGGTTGCAACGCCGGATGCGTTGATGTCATCAACCAGGTTGCTGATGGTGTAGTCATCGGTGCTGGTGGATGCGGAGCCATCGCCATCAAGCAGGGTTTCGCCGGTTGCTGCAAAGTGCGCATTCAGGTCGAACGTCTTGGTCACACCATTTTCAGACTTGGATGTGATGGTGAGGTTGGAGCTGGTGCCGGTGGTGAAGCCCAGATTGGTAAGGGTCTGGTTTTCGGCGCGGGCCTTGGTGGTTGAGCCAGTGGAACCCGAAGTGTCGATGTTGGCACCGGACTGAATCTGGGTGCCGCTGGAATCGCTGTTGGCCTGTTGGGCCTGACGAACGGTCGACTGCGCACTTTCAACCAGCTTGGTGATGGCTTTGATGCCATTGTCAGCTGCTTCAAGCGTTTTGGTTGCGTTGCCGATACCGTCGAGAAGGTTGCCCAGCTCGTTTGCCCGCGTGCTGAGACCTTGAGAGGTAAAGTAGCTGTTTGGATTGTCCAAAGCAGAGTTGACTTTCTTACCCGTTGAAAGCCGGTTTGCCGTTTCAGACATCATGCTTGCAGTGTTCTGCAAAGAAAGCAAATTCGAACGAACGCCTGCTGAGAGAGTAATTCCTGACATAATCCCCATAACCTTTCTGGTTTTTGTACTCGAGACCGTCCTTGGTCGTGGGGAAAGAATGTCGTAAAAGCGAAAATCATTAGTAAAATTATATGGTTAACAGATGTCAGGGTTAATTATGGGTTTCCTTTATTGGTTAATTTAAGAATAACGGGATATATACCATTTGAAGGGGATAATTTCGGTTTCTTTACTGTTATATTTCAAGTGATTGAAATTGCGATGTTTATGGGAATTTTGACTCTTTTGGGTGTCCGAAATGTTGGTTAATAACGGCAGATTTCCGGCAGTTTACAAGTCACAAGCAGAGCTATGGATAACGGCACATTGATTACTTGCTATGCTTGCAATCACAGCTTTTCGGCCAGTTAGGCGGGAATTTTTGTCTAAACGTAAATAATATATGGGCGTTCAGAACCGTAACCTTTAAATGTTGCGGTCGAAATTGGGTTCTTCGTCTTCCTGATGCGGAGCCGGGGCCGAGGTGTAGGCGCGCAAATTCATCAGACCATCTGCCGATTGCTGTGGTGTGCTGGTCTGCTCAACCGACATGGTCAATTGGGAAAGATCTTCCCCTGAGAGAAGATTGGCACCACGTCTGCGGCGACGGGGTTCTCTGCCCAGCGGATCATGATCAGGCTGATCGTCCTGATCGGCACGTTCATAGGCCGTATTGCCGTGCATGAAGCTGACGTTGGCATCGGCTTCGGTGGACTCGACCGCCTCGTCTTCTGTCAGGGCGCCTGAACGCGATGCTTTCTTTGCCGCCGATTTGCCTTGAACTGAAGCTGGCGGCTGCATTTTCTGGACCGATAAATCCATGTGAAGCCTCAAGTGTACAAGGTAAAACTTGAGATCTATAGTAGCCGATATTTCAGGGCTTGTCATTTATGACAATCGAAAAAGCCCGAACTTAGCTAATTCCGTTTTAATAACAGACGATACGGAATGAAAGCTTTGCTCAATGAATGGATGGGGCGTGAATCGAAGTGACCTTCGAATCGCTTCTCATTCTTCAGTCAGTGTTTTTTGTTGTCCTGCAGCCACTGCTTGAGTTCATCAAGATACTCCAGAGCATCGCTGCCCCATGGAATGTCGATCGACTTCTGATCGGCGAACCATGGCACATAGGGTTGGCCGAGATTGTCCTGATAGTGGCAAGGGGAATAACGCAGGCATTTGATTCCCACCGAGCCGGCAATATCGGAGCTGGTAGAGCCGGGGCCAACAAACAGATCCATGCAACTGTTAAAGGCAGCGGTGCCAAGCATGTCGTCCATCAGATCGAGGCCGGGAGCATGATAGAGTGGCACATTGTGCTTTTCTCTGAAGGCCGCAATCTCCGCTTCCTTGGCCGTATATTGGAAATTGTAGAATTCGAAGCCGGGCATCCGCAAGATATCCAACAACTCTTCCAGTTCCAGATAGCCATAGGCTTCGGGATCGCCGAAGGTCTTGCTCGACCAAGCCAGCCCCACCTTGGTGGTGTTCGGGTTGGCAAGAATGTCGAGGTTGCGGAAAGGGTCAATGACGTGAGCAGGAAGGGTGAGAATCTTGTCCTTGCCTTCGAAATCCTTGATCTCAGGGCGGAGCACCTCAATCAAGGAGCCAAGGGAGATCTGATAGTCGAAGTCTTCCTCGATTGCCGGGAATTCATTCTTGCGGCTCTGTTTCGTGCCAAAGGCGTTGCTGACAATGCGTAGTGCGGGCAGCTTGGTGGGCAAGGCCCGAACATCGATGTCGGGAAACAAAGCTTTCAGGAATGGCAGGCATTTGTCCTGCACCGCGACAATCACATTTTCATGCGGGGTGATTTCCTTGAGCATGCTGGCGGTTTTGAAAATGTCACCGATGCCCTGATCGGACCAGATATAGACCCGTTTGTCGTCAAGGCTTTCGCCGTGCCAAAGGGGGCTTTTCAAATTGAACTTGGTGCAGACATCAGCCACTTCGAAGCGGTAGGGATTGCATTTGTGGGCTTGGGGCAAATTCCCAAGCTTCCAATAGGACAGGCAGTTCAGCCAATGCGGGTAGGTTGCTTCGGGGTTGAGCTCGAGGGCCTTGTTGCTTGTTTCAAGCGCTTCTTGAAACCGGCCCAGGCGATAAAAGATATGAGCCTTGGCGGTGACGAATTTGTCATTTTGCGGGGCCAGCTCAACCGAGCGGCAGATATGTTCCAACGCTTTGTCAAAGCGGCCAAGCTGGGCATAGGCATAGGTGACGGTGCGATTGCATATCGGGTCATTGGCAATGCGCTCACCCTGAGACAGGGCGTAATCGACAATCTCCTGATTGGCTTCCTTGGAGCGTTTGTATTCCAGCCAATGATAATGGGCGATTTGATCGAAGGGGTCGAGGGGCAGGCAGCGCTCAAAGCACAGCATGGCCGCATCCTCGATGCCTGCCTTGAGCAGAATTTCACCTGTCAGGCGCAACAAGGGTTCATGTTCGGAGAACAGCTCGATGGCTTTGGTGGAGATGGCAATGGCGTCGTCGTAAAAATCGACCTTAGGTTTATTTTCACCAACCTGCTCTGCGGCGTCGCGGTTCAGATAGGATTTGAAATTTTCCGAGGCTGCCTGAAATAGGGCATCGCTCAAGCGATACCACAGGTCCGGATTGGACGGTTCAAGGCTGACAGCCTTTTGGTAGTGATCGATGGCCTCGGCATATTTCCCGATCCGAAGGGCAAGGTCGCCTGTCGCCGATTGCAGAACCGGTTTGTCCGGCTGCCTGTTGGCGGCCTCGATGAGAAATTTCAGGGCCTGTTCGGGCTTGTCCTGCGCCAGCAACGCCTTGGACAGGGTGAGGCGGATATCGACATAACCCACCTTCTCCTTGAGCAATTTACGGCAGATCGTTTCCGCACGGTCGGGCTTTCCGGCTGTGAGATATTTTTGTGCCTTCTGGATGCGGTCGGCGGTCTGAGCTTGCATAGGGACTCTGCCTTTGGTTTCGGTTTGCTGGAAGCCGCCGGACCGATGGTCATGGATCGGCGGGCAAATCAGTTCAGTCGTCAGTTTAGGGCAAAAGGGGCGACCTTCACAATTCGTGCCCAGGGAAATTGCCTTACCAAACGGTGCGGCCTCCATCTATGGAGAGGGTGGTGCCATTCATATAGCTTGATGCGTCCGAGATCATGAAGGCAACCGCGGCCTTATATTCATCCTTGTCGGCCATCCGGCCCATGGGAATGAGATTGGTCAGGCGCTCAACGAAAGCCTCGTCCTGGCCGTTATAGACGCCGCCGGGCGCCAATGCGTTGGCGCGCACGCCCTTGTCCGGCCAATAGGTGGCGAGATAGCGAGTGAGGCCGATGAGACCGGCCTTGACGACGGAGTAGGTGACAGGCTTGACGCTTTGGCTGTCTGCGCTTTCGCCTTCCTTGCGATAGATCCGCTGGTCTGGCGCGATGACGCCGAGATCGGACGCGATGTTTAGAATGACGCCGCCCTTCTGTCTGGCCATCTGGGTGCCGAAGATTTTTGCGCAGAGCATCGCTCCGGTCAGACCGACGGCAATATCGTCCTGCCAGATCTGAAGTGGGAAATCCTCAAAGCGCGACCAGTTGGACCCATCGGAGGCTTCCATCTTGGGATTGTTGGCGGCATTGTTGATGAGAATATCGATGCGGCCAAAGCGTGCCAGAATGGCGTCACGCACAGCTTTAATGGCGTCGGGATCGGTTATGTCCACGCCAGCGGAGTGGGTCTGGCAGCCATGGGTGGCTTCCAGATCTTTGGCGATTTCGTCAGAACGGCCCGCATCAAGATCAAGCAGACAGGGGATGCCGCCAAGGTCTGCGACGGCTTCTGCATGTTTGCGGCCAAGCAGGCCTGCTCCGCCGGTAATGATTGCCACTCGGCCGGTCAAGTCGAAGCTGTTGAGTAGGCTCTTGGTCATGGAACCTCATTCCTGATTGTTGTTAGCGGCGCGTTTGGCCGCCATCCAAGGTCCAGATTTGGCCGGTGGCAAAGGATGCCTGATCGGATGCCAGCCACAGGGTCAGATTGGCCACCTCTTCCGGTGTGCCAAGGCGGGCCAGTGCGACGTCCTTTTGCAGCATTTGATCCACGGCAGCGGGATTTTCATCCAGCTTGCGCTGCCAGACCGAACCGTCAAACAGGATATTGCCCGGCGCGATGGCATTGATGCGAATGCCGTCCTTGCCCAAGGGGCGGGCGATGCCTTTGACAAAGGCGTTGAGCGCTGCCTTGGCGGTGGAATAGGTCACCGGCGCACCGGGAATGGTCTCGTTGCCGCAAATAGAGGAAATGCAGAGGATCGCCCCGGTCTGTCTGGTGATCAGATCCCGGCAGCTTTCGACCATGTTTGTCGCGCTCCACAGGTTGGTGGCAAACACCCGTTGCCATTCGGCAGCTTTTTCCTCTCCCGGTGGCACGGACGCACCCGATCCGACATTGCAGACCAGAATATCAAGGCTGCCAAACAGGTCTCGGGCCTGCTTGGCAATGCGCTGGGCATCCGCCGGGTCTGAGACATCCCCCAGCACATAGGAACAGCGCTCGGGTCCAAGACTGTTACAGGCCTGTTTCAGGGGGGCTTCGTTGCGGCCATTGAGCAAAATGTGACAGCCTGCCTGATGCAGGGCGCGGGCAATGGCAAGGCCGATGCCTTTTGACGAGCCGGTGACGAGGGCTGACCGGCCGGAAAAATCAGTCATTCTGTCCTCCGACCTGTTTTAGTGCATTTTTGACAAAGGCGCGATAGGTCAGAATTGCACGCAAATGGTCGCCATCAGGGGCGCGGGCGGTTTGCAGAATGATGTCGCCGCGATAATTGGCCTCCGCCATGCAGGCGAATAGGGCAGGGAAGTCCGCAGCCCCGGTGCCGAGCGGCACGGTGGTGCCTTGATAGAGGCGATCCTTGATATGAAGATTGGTGATCCGCTCGCCATAAGCTGCCCATTCTTGCCGGACGTCATAGCCAAGGCCTGCGCTGTTGCCGCTGTCATAATTGATGCCGAAGGTCGGGGTGGGCAGTTGAGCGATGAAGTCTGCCAATGCTTGGGGTGCGAAGTCGCTCTCAAACAGGATGGTGACACCCAGACTGTCAAACAGCGCCCTGCGGGCGAGCAGTTCCTCTATCAGACATGCGGTCTGTGTTTCTGTCTGCAGGCTGCCATTATCGACCAAAGGCACAACAATGTTGCGGATGCCGACTTGGCTGGCGGCTTTGCAGATGGCTTCGAAATCATTCAAAAGAGCGGTCTTGCTCTCCACGCTATCGGCCTTCCAGAACGGGGCCTGCATGAAACAATCGCCGGTGAGGTTGGGGATCGTGAGATTATGCTTGTCGCACAGCGCGCGGATCTCGGCCTGTCCCTCAGGCGTCATCAGCGGATTGCGATAAAGATCGTCCTGATCGAGCGTCCATTCCATGCAGTGCATGCCGATGCTGTCGGCGAGTGCGATTTCCTTTTGCCAATTGTTCCAAGGGAAGGCCTGAATCATGCCATTGACCTGAGGGACCAGCCGGCCCTGAATGAAGCCAATCATATGTCTTTCACCAATTCGATCAGAAGATTTGAGGTTTGACCACTGGCGACGAGCTTGTCGATATAGGCCGCATTCAATGTTGCGAGCTGATCATTAAGCCACGTGGTCAGGGCCGGGTCATGGCCGTCGAGTTTGACTTCTGACAGGCCGATTTCGCAGGTGCCTTGTGGGCCGTCATTCATCATCCAGTGCAGATGGTTGAGCAGATTATAGTCCTGAGTGAAACGCAAGGTCATGGCGTTTTCTGCGAAGCCGGCATCCTGGCAAGCCTGTTTGAGGGCTTTGGCAGAGAAATAGAAGAGATGCTCGGCATGATAATAGAATTGGGTGTAGCTGGGCACTTTCCATGTGGTCAGCAGCGGGTCATAGAGGTTGGGTACCTCAATGAAGGCGCGGCCGCCGGGCTTTAAGGCCTGATGGACATCCTTGAGGAATGCCACCGGGTCGGGCGTATGCTCAAGGACCTGAAACGAGCAGACGATATCGAAGGTCTGATCGGCAAAAGGACTGTTGGCGAAGAAGTCGGAGCTGATTTCAAAGGCAAAGCGGTCGGCCATGAAGGCACAGCAATCCAGATCAAGCTCAATGGCGCAGAGCCGGTTGGTCTTGCCCTCAAGATGGCTGAGAAACTGCCCGGCTGAGGCCCCCAGCTCCAGCAGATCGGTCCGGGGTGTCACATGGGGCAGGATCACATCGAGGCGCTGCTTCTGGAACCGGCTGTAAATGGCGAACATTTCCTCGGCATGGGTCGAGGTGCCTTCAGCCTTGTGGGAGACGCTTTTGCGATATTCGGTCTCGTAGAAGGTCTTGACGTCAAAGGGCTTGCCATCAAGAAAGCCAAGGTCGCAGCCGGGGCAATGATAAACGACCCCTTCGCCCCGGCGCAGTTTGGCGGTCAGGACATGATCACAGTCCGCGCCGCAATGCGGGCAGGGTTTGGACAGGCCTTCGATGGTCTCATAAGCAAGCATCACGCGCCCTTTGCGGTCAGAAGACAGACATATTGGATGCGGGTGATGCCGCAGCCGAGATATTTGGGAATGGAATCGGTCGCCTTGTCACGCATTATCTCCACCGAGAAACCGTGCCTTTCGGCTTCTTCATGGATCTGCTGGAAGGTGAATTGATAGATCGGATAGGAATGGTCCGCGCCGGGCTGGGAATAATAACCCACCTCGAAGCTGGTACCGAAGAAGGTGCGCATCAGGACAAAGCGTTTGGTCGTCTGGCAGATATGGGAAAGGGCGCTTTGCCATTCATCGACATGCTCCAGAGTGCCGGACATGACCGAAATGTCGGTCTCGCGCGGTCTGTCCCGGCCAATGTCGAGCAGCTCGAAGGGGCGTTCGGGAAAATGCAGGCGGGCAATGTCGAGATAGGTTTGGGAAATGTCATAGCCCTGATAATTGATCGGGCATTGACCAAGCGCGCGCAGGCCAACATTGAAGGCGCCGGTGCAGCAACCAATGTCATTGATCAGCCGCGGCGCATCGCCCCAGCTGGCCGTCTGCTCATTGATGAAGGTGACAAACTGCTCCACCCAGAAAAGCGGTGGCTGGGAGAGGCGGTCAATGCAAAGCTGGAGATAGTCGTCATCCTGCTTGGTATGCCAATCGATGGAGTGTCGGGTCATGAAGCGATCATCTCCACAAGTTCGAGGATGAGGCCTTCCGGACCCCGGCAATAGACCAGCTTCGCCATGCCATCGGGCGAATATTGGATGTCCGAATGGAGGCGGACACTCGTGCTTGGTCAGCGTCGCGCAGGTGGCCTCGAGATCCTTGACCGTGAAGGCCATATGGGTGAGGCCGGTGCTGACCGGGCTTCCTTCCCATTCCGGTTTGTCCGGATGGGAGGTGAAGTGCAACAGTTCCAATAGATTGCCATCGGGTGCGGCCAGCTTGACGGTGGTCACCTTGACGTCGTCAAGCTCCATGATCGCATCGATATGCGGGCCGGCTTCCTCCATATGCCGGGCCTGTGTGAAGCCCATGACGTCGCACCAGAAATGCAGGCTGGCATCGAGATCCTGAACCACAAGGCCGGTATGGCGGATGTTGGTGATCATGAGGCTGCATCCACTTCTGCGATGCAATCTCCTAGCACCTGCATGGCTTCGAGAATGGCGTCGTCGGGAATGGTTAGCGGAGGGCCAAGCTTGATGGATTCCCGTCCCGTATGCACCATCAGCAGGCCCTTTTGCATGGCCAATTCGCAAACCTTGCTGCCAAAGGCGCCGTCTGCTTCACGGGTGCCGGGCTTATAGAGGAAGATCGCAGCCAGCAGACCATGGCCGAGGGATGGTCCCATCCGATGGGGGAAACGGGCTTCCAGCTTGCGCAGTTCTGAGAAGAGCAGTTCGCCCTTGCGGCGGGATTCTTCAATGAGGTTTTTGCTCTCGATTTCTTCGAGCACTGCAAGGCCAGCTGCGCAGCAGAGCGGGTTGGCCGAATGGGTGCTGCTCATATTGCCGATGTCGGGCAAATCCATGATGTGCTTGCGGCCAAGGACGCCGGAGATCGGTACAACCGCCGCCCATGCCTTTGCCGACGCAGATCAGGTCCGGCTCAACCTCGTAATGCTGATAGCCAAAGGCCTTGCCGCAGCGGGCAAAGCCCGCCTGCATTTCATCAAAGGCCAAGAGGATATTGTGCTTGTCGCAGATCGCCTTGATCGCCTGTACATAATCCTTGGGGTAGAAGACCGCGCCCCAGCCTTGAAAGGTTTCGAGCATGAAACCGGCAATGTCGGTGGCAAGGTCAATGCCCTTCTCGGCCAGTTCCGTCAGACCCTTGTCGAGAATTTCCAGCCCTGACTTGTCATTGGTTTCCCATGGATAAGGGAAGGGGATGTGATGAATATCCGGGTCGAGCGTTCCGATCCAGCTTTTCTGGCCTTCATTTGAACTTAGCATTTGCGCACCCAACGTGCGGCCATGCCAATTGTTCTGGATGGTGATGATGCCGCCGCGCTTCTTGCCTACCGACTGGCCGTGCATGCGGATCAGCTTGAGCGCCGCTTCGGTGGCCTCGGTGCCTGCGGAGAGCAGGAAGGCCTTCTCGAATGGCTTGCCTGCAAAAGCCAGCAGTTTTTCAAGATAACGGGCGCGGACCTCATTGCCATAGGCATAGCAGCTGTAAAGCGGCTTCTCCAAGGTCGAGGCGATGGCGCTGGAGAGATGGGGATTGGAATGGCCGACATTGGCAACAAAGATGCAGGATGTGAAATCGATCCATTTGTTGCCTGCCGCGTCAAAGACATTATAGTCCATCGCCCGGTCCCAGACCAAAGGCAGCTGGCCATGCATGGAGCGGCTTTCGGTTTCATCGAGGCGGGCAAGAATGTCGGCGGTGCCGGGGCACGGAATGGCCGTCCTGATTGTCCGGTGTGCGGTGTCGACCGGGGCGACCTGTTGTGGTTCGCGGGAGAAAAGCTGGTGCGCCATCAAGGGGCCTCTTCAAACAGAAGGTCTAGGAGTTCGGGTTCTTGGCTGACCCGATATTCGATATGCCGGAAATCGTCTTCGCTATCGACTTCGAGCGAAACCGGAGTGAGGAAGGGTAACACATGGTCGCCATTCAAAAGCCCGGTGCGGCGGACGAAATCGGTCGAGAGCACATCGACATAGCCATTGGGAAAATAGGTGGTCGGGCAGGCTTGCCGCGCCCGGTTGGCGGCGTCCAAAGCGGTGCTGCCGGTGCCGACACAGGCCAAAATGCCCTCTTCATTGATCTCAAAGGTCTTGTAGGCGGATTCCGACATTTCATGGACCGAACGCAGGGATGTTGCATTGTCCGAGACCTCAAAGGCCTCAATCGCGGCATCGATCAGAGCCGGATCGCGCATCGGCGTTGTCGGGCGGATCTGGACAATCAGGCGTGGCTCGCCCTCATGCTCTTTGAGCCAATCGAGTGCATGGAGGACGAACTCGATATCCTGCGAGCGATCCTGAGAAATCTCAGACGGTCGCAGAAAAGGAGCCTCGGCCCCAAGGGACAAGGCCAGTTGGCGATAATCCTCGGAATCTGTCGTCACGATGGTGCGATCAATGCGCTTGGATTTGAGGCAGGCGGCGATTGACCATTCCAGCAGGCTATGGCCAGCCAGAGGGCGGATATTCTTGTTCGGCACACCCTTGGAGCCGCCACGGGCGGGGATCAGCGCGATAATGTCACTCATGCGTCACCTGTTAGCGGGAAGAGGCTGTCTTCGACGATGCCGCAAATGATATGGCCAAACAGGATATGGCATTCTTGAATGCGGGCCGTGACGTTTGAGGGCACCTTGATGCAATCGCACAGGGTTGCCAGTTGGCCGCCGGTCGCTCCGGTCAGGGCCACCGTGTGGATGCCCTTCTTGCTGGCTGTCTTGACCGCCTCGATGATGTTTGCGCTGTTGCCGCTGGTCGAGATGGCGATGAAGACATCCTGCTGCGTTGCCATCACTTCAAGCTCACGGGCGAAGATATGGTCATAGCCATAATCATTGGAGATGGCGGTGGCCAGTGACGCATTGGCTCCGAGCACAAGGCCGGGCAACGGGTTGCGGTCGCGTCGGAAGCGGCAGACAAATTCTGCTGCCAGATGCTGGGCATCGGCGAAGCTGCCGCCATTGCCTGCAAGCACCACCTTGCCGCCTGCCTTCAGGCTTTCGACGCATCTTTGAGACAAATGCGCAAGTTGTTCCAACAGGGCTTCATCATCGAGGGCTGCCTTTTTGGCATCAATCGAGGCTTCGATTTCTTGTTTTATTATTGAAAGCACGGCGAACCCAAATCTTTCCCAGAATCAAAGGTGATGGGAGCAGTTTAAACCATGGTCCAGCCCTGTGGGTATGCCGGGCCTTGGCTTGTTAACGGATTGTCACATCCTGCACTTGCTGATGCCTGCCCGCAGGGCCTTTATCCCTTGTTTGATGGCCTGCCTTAGAGCTTACCTTCGAGGCGTTCAAAGGCAATCCAGAAGCCTTCACCTTCGCCTTTGTGGCCTTGCCAGATTTCAGGGATGAATGGGGCATCCGGGCAACCCTGTTTGAGGATCGCGCCGAGCCGATCAAAATCGAGATTGCCTTCACCAATTTGCAGGCCTTCGCCATTCAGCCCGCTGGCATCGCCGAGATGAAGATGGGCCGAGACGGGGGCAATTTTTGCCGCAAAGTCATAGAAGTCGACGCCCAGATGATTGCAGGTCAGCGAGGAATGGGAAATGTCGAAACACATCCGCAGGCCCAGCGCTTGGCAATAATGCAGGATGTCTTCGATTGTGACGAAAAGATTCTGATAGCGCTGGCCACCAAAATGCCAGGGGAAGGGCGCCATGGTTTGCGGGATCAGCTCAACGCCATCGCGGTCCAGCGCCTCAAGGCTTTGGGCGAAGCGCTCGTAATAGCCATTTATAGCGTCTTTGGGCAATGGGCCATCCATGGTGAAGCCGCCAATATTGGCAACGATCATCGGGCGTTTGGTCTTGGGGAAGTAATCCTTCAGGGCGCGGGTGATGTCGATGACGCGCTGGGTTTCGGCAATGGATTTTTGCCGTTCGGCCTCGTCCGGCGTGGCGAGGTCCATCAGGCGGCTCTCGGCAAAGAGTTCGGGCGCATGGACGACAAAGTCACAGTCATAGGGGCCGTGAAGATAATCTTGAAGTTTCAAATCCATGTCCGAATAGGAGAGATGGAACTCGTAGAAATCCGGCGTGATGCGTTTGGCAAAGGATGCATAATCATGATAGCGCACCGGCACGCCCCATGGACGCTCGAAGCGATATTGGCGCGGCTCGGCGGCGTGAAGCGCGAGATCGGCAGGATAGAAGAAATCCTCAAAGCCCATATCGCGTTTGGCGGTCTTGCCGATCAGATCCTCGAAATGCTGCGGGGCGAGGCCCTGTCCGGGGCTGCGGATCTTGATATGATTGGCGGTGATGACCGTGCCTTTGCTGATTGGTTCTGCCGCGACGAGGCTTTTGGCGAGATTTTCCCGGTTGATCATTTCCCCTTGCGACAGGCTTCGTTCCTTTCCCGTGCCCAAGGCTTCCTCGACCTGACGGATGCCATCGACCAGCTGGCGAAATTCGGCTTTTTCCAGCGATGCTGCGTGGTCTGGGCCTTCCATGGCTCGGTCAGCGGTGAAGTGGCGCTCGATGATGGCCGCGCCCAGAGCAACTGCGGCAATGGAGACTGCAGTGCCGCGTTCATGGCCGGAATAGCCGACGATCGGGTGGCGCTGGCGCAGGCCGTCCATCCAACGCAGATTGATGTCATGGAAAGGCGCAGGATAGGTGCTGTTGCAATGGAGCAAGGCAAAGGCAGCCTTGCGCTCATTGAGATAGGCAATTGTGGTTTCGACCTCTTCTGTCCGGCTCATGCCGGTGGACAGGATCAAGGGCTTGCCGGTTTTTGCCAGTGCGTCAAGCAGCGGCAGGTTGGTAAGATCGGCCGATGCGACCTTATAGGCCTCAACGCCCATATCCTCCAGCACGGCAAGGCTCGCCGTGTCCCACGGGGTGCAGAGATAAAGCAGACCTTTGTCGTCGCAATAGGTTTTGAGTTTGCGGTGCTCGTCCTCGCTCAGCTCGAAGCGTTGCAGCAGATCGACGATATATTCCGAGCCGAGATCCTCGCCCGCCTTGTCAAGGCTTCGTTGACGATAGACCTGCTCAAGATGGCGCATCTGGAATTTGACGCAATCGGCCCCGGCTTCAATCGCCTGATTGATCAGGTCGATGGCCAAGTCGAAGGAGCCATTGTGATTGTTGCCGATCTCGGCGATGACAAAGCATCGCCCATCGCCGACGGTGAATGGG
>CAXXSO010000072.1:0-4539 GCA_963676965.2 uncultured Cohaesibacter sp. | reverse complement strand
GCCGCCAGGGCGGATCACCTGGCCGGAGAGATGGCCTACGGCGAGCAGCGGGCCCTGGAAATAGGGCTGGTGCTGGCCTCCCGGCCGGAGATGATCCTGTTGGACGAGCCCACCGCGGGCATGAGCATCGACGAAACCCGGGAGGCGGTGAAGCTGGTGGACCGGGTGACCGAAGGCAAGACTCTGATGATTATCGAACACGACATGGAGGTGGTGTTCTCCCTGGCCGACGTGATCACGGTGATCAGCTACGGCGCGGTGCTGGCCAGCGGCACTCCGGAGGAGATACGTAACCATCCCAAGGTGCAAGAGGCCTATCTGGGGACGGGAATCGCATGCTGAAACTGGACAAGGTCAATACCTATTACGGCGAGAGCCACGTGCTCTTTGACATCAGCCTGGAGGTGAACCAGGGGGAGATCGTGGCCTTGGTGGGGCGCAACGGTGTTGGCAAAACCACCACCATGATGACCATCATGGGCCTGGTGAAGCCTTCCTCCGGCTCCATTTCCTTTAAGGGCCGGGAGATAGCCGGCAAGACCTCCCACCAGATCGCCATGGCCGGGTTGGGGTTCGTGCCCGAGGAGCGCTGGATCTTTCCCAACCTCACGGTGCACCAGAACCTTCTTATGGGCATAAAGCCCGGCCATATGAAAAAGGAGGTCACTGACGGCTGGACCCTTGAGCGGGCCTATGACAACTTTCCGCGCCTGGCCGAGCGGCGCAACCAAAAGGGCGGGGTGCTCTCCGGCGGCGAGATGCAGATGCTCACCATCGTGCGCACCCTCATGGGCAACCCGGATTTGGTTCTCATCGACGAGCCCACCGAGGGCCTGGCCCCCATCATCGTGGAGCAGGTCAACGAGGTGATCCACCAGATCAACCGCACCGGCACCACGGTGCTTTTGGTGGAGCAGAAGCTCAACGTGTGCCTGGGGCTGGCCCAGCGCTTGTACGTGCTCAGCAAGGGCGACATCAAGTGGACCGGCACGCCGGGCGAACTGGAAGCGCGCCAGGACATCCGCAAGGAGTACCTGGAGGTCTGATGGAACAAAGGGATTTTTGGGGCCGCTTCGGCGGCCGGCAACCTTACCAGGGAGAGAGGTAGGACTATGAGAAAAATAGGTTTAGTGCTGGCTATCACCGCGGCCTTGGCCATGGTGGCCACTGCGGCCATGGCCGGAGGCGTGGTGAAGTTCGGCGTCAACGAGATTCGTTCGGGAGCCTTTAAATCCAACGGCGACCGGACCCTCTGGGGCATCCAGGCGGCGGTGAAGGAAGCCAACGACGCCGGCGGTCTCTTGGGCAAAAAGATCGAGCTGGTGATCATGGACAACCAGATGAAGGGCGAGGTCGCGGTGCGCAACGTCAAGCGCATGGTGCTTCAGGACAAGTGCGAAGTCATCATCCAGGGCTCCTCCTCGGGTGTGGGCGGCGCCATCGCCCAGACCATGCCCCGCTACAAGAAGATCTATCTGGACACCAATGCCGAGGCCATGGGCATCACCGGCGAGAACTTCACCCCCTACACCTTCCGCACCTGCATGAACGCGGGCATGCACGTAAAGGCCCTGGCCCACTACTTCGCCCAAAAGGGCTACAAGAAGGTTTTCTTGATCAACCAGGATTACTCCTGGGGTCATGACGTGGCCAAGTACTACAAGATGTTC
Organism: uncultured Cohaesibacter sp.; assembly: GCA_963676965.2. Classification (GTDB taxonomy): domain Bacteria; phylum Pseudomonadota; class Alphaproteobacteria; order Rhizobiales; family Cohaesibacteraceae; genus Cohaesibacter. The sequence goes on along the minus strand of CAXXSO010000072.1, from coordinate 2,869 downwards.
ATCGAGAAAGCTGGCTCCGGGCACCAAGGTGGTGGGCAGCGAGTTCCACAAGGTGTTCAATAAGGACTTCGGTCCCTACATCAGCAAGATACAGGCCTCGGGCGCCGACTACGTGATCAGCGGCAACTGGGGCACCGACCTGACCCAGCTCATCGTGCAGTCCCGCAGCCTGGGCATGAAGCTCCCCATCGGCTGCACCTTCCTGGATGACGACGCGGTTGGCGCGGTGGCCGGCGATGCCGCCATCGGCTGCGTGCAGGCCAATATGTACCTGTTGGGCGTGAACAACCCTCGGGCCAAGCAGTTCGAGGACACCTTCCACAAGACCAGCGGCGGCAAGTGGCCCAGCTTCGTGATCATGGAGGCCTACCTGGGCACCAAGATGTACATCGCCGCGGTGAAAAAGGCCGGCAGCTTTGACACCGACAAGGTCATCAAGGCCTTTGAGAACCTGACCTACACCGGTCCCGTGGGCAACATGACCATGCGCAAAGAGGACCATCAGAACCAGACTCCGGCGGTGGTCGGCGTGGTGAAGGGCAAGACCAAGTACTACCCCTTCGCCTATCCCACCCCCACCATGGTGCTTCCGGCCAAGGAAGTCAGCCTGACTTTGGAAGAAAGCGGTTGGAAGCCCTACAAGGGTAAGTAGAACCCCTCCGGCTGGGTGGGCCGCCCTGGCGCGGCCCGCCCGGCTTCTCCTAACAAAATTACGCGAGGTGGTGACTATCATGCAGGCACAGTGGCATCATGTGGGCATCTCGGTGGCCGACCTGGACCGGGCGTTGCACTTTTACCGGGACTTGTTGGGCTTCGAGGTGGAGTGGGACCATCCCCAAAGAGGCGGGGTGGAGATGTCCAAGGTGGTGGGGCTTGAGGATGTCAAGGCCCACATGGTAATGCTCAAGGGCTACGGCTCCCATATAGAGCTTTTTGACTACCAAAACCCCAAGGGCCGCGCGGTGGGTTCGGGACGCCAGTGCGACTACGGGCTGATTCATTTCGCGCTGACCGTGACCGGCCTTCAGGAGCTTTACGACCGCTTGGTAAAAGAGGGAGTGGAGTTCAACTGCCCGCCTCAGGTGCTCCGGCCCGGGGTTTTGGCCACATATATGAAGGACCCCGAAGGGGTGACCATAGAACTGGTGGAATACAGCGAGGGGGCTTGATTTATGCGCTTAGCGGGCAAAAGGGCCCTGGTCACCGGCGGGGCCGCCGGGCTGGGGCTGGCCATCGCCACCGCCCTGGCGGCCGAGGGCGCCAAGGTGGCGATTTGGGACTGGCGGATAGAGGCGGCCGAGCTGCCGCCGGAGCAGTTCCCCATCACCGCCAAAGTGGACGTGTCCTCCGGTGAGATGGTGACCCAGGCGGCCGATGAACTGCTGGCCCCAGTGGGGCGGCCTGGACATCCTGGTGAACAACGCGGGCATCTGCATTCCCGGCACGGTGCTGGAGCTTACCGAAGGCGACTGGGACCGGGTGCTGGACGTGAACCTCAAAGGCACCTTTTTGTGCTCCAAGGCCTTTGCCGGGGCCATGCGGGAGCAGGGCTCGGGCAAGATAATCAACCTGGGCTCCATCTCCGGCAAGATGGGGGGCATCGCCGCGGGCAGCGCCTACAGCGCCTCCAAGGCGGGGATCATGTGCTTCACCATGTCCCTGGCCCGGGAGCTTTCGCCCCACGGGATCAACGTCAACGCCATGGCTCCGGGGGTGATCGCCACGGACATGAGCAAGGGCCTGTCCAAGGGCGACTACACCGCCTACAAGCAGACCATTCCCCTAGGCCGGGTGGGCGAGGCCAAGGAAGTGGCCGCCTTGGCTCTGTTTTTGGCCGGGCCGGACAGCGACTATCTCACCGGCGAAATCATCGACATCAACGGCGGCCAGTTTATGGACTAGGCCCAGGGCCTGCCGGGGAAGAGCAAAATGAAAGCGCTGCGCAAACTGGCCGACGGTGAGGGGCATGTGGAGCTGGTGGAGATTCCCACCCCCGCGCCCGGCCCCGGCCAGGTGCTGCTAAAGGTCAAAAGCGTGGGCATCTGCGGCACTGACCTGCACATCTGGGAGGGCCGCTTTGACAAGGTGCGGCCACCGGTTACCCTGGGTCACGAGTTCGCGGGCGAGGTGGCCGAGCTGGGCCCCGGCGTGGAGGGCTGGCAGATTGGTCAACCGGTGGTCAGCGAGAGTCAGGCCTCTTCCTGCGGCGTGTGCTCCTATTGCCAAGAGGGACAGAGCAACCTTTGCCCCGAGCGCCTGGCCTACGGCTACGGCGTGGACGGGGGCATGGCCGAATACGCCCTGGTGCGCGCCGGCGGACTGCATGCCCTGCCCGAGAGCGTGAGCTTCAGCCAGGGAGCCATGGTGGAGCCCCTGGCCGTGGCGGTGCACGCGGTCATGGAGCGTGGCGTCGCTTTTGACCAAGGGCCCGCCCTGGTCAGCGGACCGGGTCCCATCGGCCTGTTGGTGCTGTTGGTGCTGGTCCAGGCCGGGGCGCCGGTGCTGATCTGCGGCACCTCCAAGGACCGGGCCCGTTTGGAACTGGCCTCCCGCCTGGGAGCGGCAGCCACGGTCATGGTGGACCGCGAGGACTTGGGCCGGGCGGCCCGGGAGTTTACTAAAGGTGAGGGCTTTGCCGCGGCCTGGGAATGCTCCGGCGCGGGCCCGGCCCTGAGCGCGGCGCTCACCAACGTGCGCCGCCAGGGATCGGTGGTGCAGGTGGGCCTAGCCGGAGGCGTGGCCACGCTGGACCTGGACCAGCTCACCCTCAAGGAGGTCACCCTGCGCGGGGCCTTTGTGCACAACCGGGGCACCTGGGAGCGCGCTGTCCAGCTCTTGGGAGAGGGGGCTCTGGATCTGACCCCGCTGA
>CAXXSO010000071.1:0-4279 GCA_963676965.2 uncultured Cohaesibacter sp. | reverse complement strand
GCCTCGACCAGCGTGCACCCCAAAGTCGCCAGCAGCCCGCTGGTCGCCAGCCGCACGTCGGCGTCGTCCTCGACCAGCAGGACGGTCCAGGTTGAGGGGGGCGATGCCGAGCTTCCGTGCCGCGACGTCGCTCGGGGTCGTCTCGGCGATGTCGGCAGGCAGGAGGATCAGGACCGTCGTGCCTTCGCCGGGGATGCTTCGGATGGTGACATCGCCGCCCGACTGGCGGGCAAATCCGTAAACCATGCTCAGACCCAGGCCGCTGCCCTCGCCGACCTCCTTGGTCGTGAAGAAGGGCTCGAAGGCATGTTTGACCGTTTCCCGCCGACATGCCCAATCCGGTATCGGTGACGGCGATCTCGACATATTCGCCGGGCGACAGGGCCTCGCGGTCGGACGGATCGCGGCGCGTGAGCGTCCGGTTGCGGGCCGTGATGGTCAGGCTGCCGCCCTGCGGCATGGCCGCGCGAGCATTGACCGCCAGGTTGAGCAGCGCGTTGGTCAGGCCGTTCTCGTCGACCAGCATGGGCCGTGTGTCATCGTCCAACGCCACGACGATGGCGATGTCCTCGCCCAGGGTCCGCGACAGCAGCGTGTGCAGCCCTTCGATCAGGTTGCGGGCCAGGATGCGTTGCGGCCGCAGGGTCTGTTTGCGCGAGAAGGCCAACAACTGCTGGGTCAGTGTGGCGCCGCGATGTCCGGCATGCCGTGCCGCGTCGACGAACTCGGCTGCCGGCCTTTTCGCACGGATCGCGTCGTGCGCCAGTTCCAGGTTGGTTTCGATGATCTGCAGCAGATTGTTGAAGTCGTGCGCGATCCCGCCGGTCAACTGGCCGACCACCTCCATTTTCTGGGCCTGGATCAACTGGCGTTCCATGGCCACCCGTTCGGTCACATCGAGGCTGATTCCGCCGACACCGATGACCTCGTTTTCCTCGACGATGATCGGGAAACGGACGACCATCAGAATCCGGTTCTCACCGCTCGGCAGGCTGCGCGTGACCTCGAAGGTCATCGGCTGGCCGGTATCCATGACCAGCCGCTCCTGGGCGGCGATTTCCGCGGCCTCTTCCGGCTGATTATAGTGGTCGGTCGTCTTGCCGAGCACGGCGTCGAAATCCAAATTGTGACGATTCAGATGGGTGGGATTGGCCGCCAGCAGCCTTCCGTCGCGGTCCTTCAGGAAGACCGCCACCGGGGCATTGTCCATGATGGCCCGCAAATGGGCATCGCTTTCGCGCAGCGCGGCTTCGGCGCGCTTGCGGTCGGTGATGTCGAAATGGATGCTGCCGATTCCCTCGTCGCCCGTACGCTCGTCGTGGACCGGGAAACGGATGACCATGTAGGTGCGCTCGCCCTGGTCCCGGAATTCGCGCGTGGCCTCGAAGGTTTGCGCGGTCCCGGTCTCGCGGACGCGCCGTTCCTGACCCTCGACCTCCGCGGCGATCTCGGGGGTGTGGAGGTCCCGGCTGGTCTTTCCGACATAGTCCTCGAGAGCGATTCCGTGGCGAGCCAGTGCGACCCGGTTGGCCAAGCGGAAGTGGCCGTCCGATCCCTTCAGCGAGATGGCCGCGGGCGTGTTGTCCATGATGGCGCGCAGTTGCGATTCGCGGTCGCGCAACGCCTCCTCGACGGCGACCCGTTCGTTGATGTCGGCGGCCATGGTGCCGACGAGGCCGACCGCGCCGTCCTCATCGAGGATCGGGAATTTGAGGATCAGGGCCGGAAAGGTCGTGCCGTCGACGCGCGTGACGGTCTGCTGATAGGAACAGGCCTTGCCGGTATCGAACACCTCGCGGTCCTTGCCGGAGATCCACTTGCCGAGATCGCCGAGCACGATGTCGGTGATGGTGAGGTCGCTCGACATGTCTTCCGCCAAGCCGTGCCAGCGGCGCATTTCGGGATTCGTTCGGATGATCCGGCCGCTGCGGTCCTTGATGTTGATGGCGTAGGGCGCGTAATCGAACAGGGCGCGGAAGCGCGCCTCGCTCAGCCGCAACAGACGTTCCGAGCGGCGCAACGAGTTGAACCGCCAATAGACCAACAGGACGATGACCAGGACCATCACGGCGACGGCGATGGAGGCGACCCAGGGAGCCGTCAGGATCGGCCGGTCCCAGTCGTGCCAGCGGAGATAGACCTTTTCGAACTCGGGCGTGCCGACGAATTCGCCGATGGCGTCGTTCAATGCCGCGACCAGGTCCTCGCGCCCCTGACGCACCGAGACGGCACGCTCGACGGTCAGAATCGGGTCGCCGACTTCACGTAATTGATCGGCGATTCGCGACTCGCCGGCCAGCCGCCAAACGATCGGCGCCGGGAAAACCATGGCGTCGATCTTGCCGCGCAGGAGGGCCAGCAGGGTTGCGGGGTAGTCGGCAAAATCCACCACGGTGTAGCGGTTCATGGCCGCCAGCCGGTCGCGTGCCGCGTTGATTCCGGCGATTCCGATCCGCCGGCCCCGCAAATCGGCGATGGAGGCGATCGGCGAATCCGATCGTACGAAAAACCGGATGTCGAAATGATTGATGGGTCGGGTGAACAGACGGTCCTTGGCCCGGGCCGGTGTGACGCCGGAATTGGGGACGAGATCGGCCCTACCCGACAACAACGCTTCATCGGCTTCGTGCCAGTTTTCGTAGATGTCGTAGCGGATCGACAGCCCCGCGCGCCGGGCCAGGGCGTTCATCACATCGATCCCGAAACCGATGGGGTTGCCGTGGGCGTCGGTGTCGTAAATCGGCGGAAAGTAGCGCGGAATGGCGGCGACAATGGTCTTAGGCGTTGCCGCGCCGGGCGGCACGGCCAGGACGAGCAGGACAATTCCCCATACGATTACCGCCACCGCGCGGCGAACCGCCGATCCGACTGTTTTCCCTATCCCCAAGATCCGTGCCTCTAAACCCGATACAGTCCGTCGGGTAAATTTACACTGTTTCGTGCGAAGTGAATACGCACGGCTTGCGACCGGATTCAATCGGAAATACGGGCTAGAGTCGCATCGTGGCTTGGGGCATAGTGGCCCCCGAATTTCGACCGCCCTCAAGCCATCGGGACCGCTCATGTCGCCATGCCTGGAATCCGGCCGACCGGTGATCGTGACCGGTGCCTCCGGCATGTTGGGCCGGGCGTTCGTCGAAAGCCTGGCCGAGGCCCGGCCGGACGTGCCGGTTCTCGCCTATGCCGCGCGCGGCGCTCGACGTGACCGACCGTGACGCGGTTCTGTCCCTGGCCGACCGCATGCCGGGCTGGATCGTTCATTGTGCCGCCGATGTCGACGCCGAGCGCTGCGAAGCGCAGCCCGACGAGACCCGGCGTATCCAGGTCGGCGGCAGCGCGAATATCGGCGAGTTGGCCGCGCGCACCGGCGCCGGGGTGCTGTATCCGCAATCCTTCCTGATCTTCGACGGCAATGCCCTGCCGATCGACGAGGACACGGTGCCCAATCCCCTTTCCGTTTACGGCCGGACCAAGCTCGAGGCGGAGAGGATCCTGCGGGACCGCCTGGACGGCGCGGCCCTGGGTCGTGCGGATGGCCGGGTTTTTCGGCGGCGAGGAGAAGGACAAGAACTTCGTCGGCAAGTTCCTACGCCATGTTCGCGCCATGCTGGACCTGGGCAAGCATTCCTTCGCCGTCGGCGACCGGGTCTGGCAGCCGACCTGGACCGTCGATCTGGCGCGCAACTGCCTGTTGCTGATGGCGCACGGGGCCGGTGGGGTCTACACCATGAGCTGCCAGGGCCAGGCCAGCTTCTTTGATCTGGCCTGCGCCTGTATCGACGAATTGGGCCTGGCCAAGCATGTGACCATCGAGCCCAGCACCGAGGCCCACGTTGCCGCCGACCAGCGGGCCCGGCGCCCGGCGCGCGCCGTGATGGACAATCGCCGTCTGCGGACCGAGGGCCTGGATCGCCTGCGCCCCTGGCGCGTCGCCCTGGCCGAATATCTGGCCCGCCCCTATTTCCAAGCCATGTTCGAGGATGTTCGCCGATGACCCTTTTCGATCCTTTCGACGCCGGACCGCTCGGCCGCCTGAAGAACCGCAATCGCCATGGCGCCGATGACCCGCGGCTTCGCGCCCGATCATCACGCCAACGCCGCGATGGCCGCCTATTACGCCAAGCGGGCCGAAGCCGGGGTCGGGCTGATCTTCACCGAGGGCGTCGTCATTCATCACAGCGGCGACGGCTATCGCAACGTGCCGCATATCGAGACCGATTCCCAGGCGGCGGCCTGGAAGCCGGTGGTCGACGCGGTCCATGCGGCGGATACGCGCATC
>CAXXSO010000070.1:0-164623 GCA_963676965.2 uncultured Cohaesibacter sp. | reverse complement strand
ACCACCTGGGGCAACTGGACAAAAGCCCCTGCTTGATGAAAAGAGGATTGCAATGTCTGACAATGGAACGCCTGAACAGACCGATATGCCCGATCGCAAAGGTCCTCTTTCGGTTTGAAGGACTGGCGACAGGATATTGTTGATTGCATCGCCTTCTTTTCCCGGCTGCCAGTTCCACCGATTCTTGGCAAAGTGTCCCAGGGCATGCCGGACCTGCCGCGCTCGACCCGCGCCCTGCCCTTTGTCGGTCTGTTTCTGGCCCTCGTTGCGATGGTGCCTGCGACCCTGTTTGATGTGCTGGCCTTTACCGCCCCTCTGCCAACGCTGTTGCTGGCGGCGATGACCATCGCGACAATGGCCATCATCACAGGTGGTCTGCATGAAGATGGCTTTGCTGACGTGGCTGATGGCTTTTGGGGGGGACATACCAAGGAGCGCAAGCTGGAGATTATGAAAGACAGCCGTCTTGGGGCTTATGGCGCGATTGCCTTGGTCTTTTCTCTATTGTTGCGGGTGTCGATTCTTTCCTATTTGTTTGAGAATTACGGCGTGCAGGTGGGTGGCATCGCCTATCTGGCTTCCTGTGTGGTGTCACGCGTGCCGATTCTTCATGTCTGGTACACCATGCCCCCTGCCCGCACCAACGGCCTTTCGGCCAGCGTTGGTCAACCGAAATTCCAGTCCTATGCCATAGGGGTCGCCCTTGGTGCGGTGACCACTGCCATTTGTATCGTCCCCTATTTTGGGCTGATATCGGCGCTGTCTGCCTTCACCATGGTCGCGCTCTCCGCTCTGCTGGTTGTGCGAACTGCAAACAAGCATATTGGTGGCCAGACCGGGGATGTGCTGGGATCTTCGCAGCAATTGGGAGAAATTGCCTTTGGTGTTGGCTTGCTGCTCTTTGCGTCTGCCGCATAGCAGCCACATCAATTAAGCGTGAGACAGGAAAACGTTTTAAAAACAGCATCTTCTGGGAATGTTAGACACCTTGCCACAGGTAAGCTACTGACTCTTATCCAGAACCTCGCCTTGTGACCCAATTGACGTATACGTTCGATAAGGCGTAAGTTTGTCTTGCAGCAAATCAGTTTAACGTTGCAATGTGCTGCTGATGGAGCATCAAGATGGTCATCAAATCCCCGTGCATAAAAGTATGTACCATAGAGAGGCGGAGTGGCCTTTGCTATGGCTGCGCGCGCAGCATGGAAGAAATCCGTGAATGGGGCCGCATGACTGATGAGCAACGCGATAAAGTACAATCTGAAATAGAAGAGCGTCTGCTGGTGCATTTCGGTGTCAGCCGTGTTCGCAAGTCGTTGTAAATTGCCTCGTTGCGTCCTCTCCTAATCTTTTTCTCCTTACCTTCCCCTTTTAAGCCTGTTCTTTTCCCACTTCTTCGCGCAATCAGACGGTCTTCCGGACTGGCTGGCCTTTGACTTGTCGCATTTGCAACCCATATCTGCGATATGCCATCGAATCCGGTCAATGCCATAAGGGAGAATGCGCGATGTTTTATGTCCTGCTAGGGATAATTGCGACAGCGGTCGCGCTGCTGATGTTCAACCACAGCGAGGGAGAGTTGTTTGGCTATCCACTTGAAATAGTGGCCAGCGTCACCCTTTCCGGCTCGCTTCTACTCTATCTGTTATCTGGACGGTTTGATCGCACAAGCGCTCTGCAAAGCCTCAAACAAGCGTCTATCTGGCTGTTGATCGGGTTTGGGCTGGTCCTTGCCTATAGCTTCAAGGACGACGCCAAAATGCTTGCCGACCGGGTGAAGAGCGAATTGATCCCAGGGGTCGCTGTGGTTTCAGACAGTGGCGACGTCAGTTTTCGCCGAACTGACAATGGGCATTTCAGAGTGTTGGCCTCGGTCAATGGCGAAACATTCCCGATGATCGTCGATACCGGTGCCAGCGCAGTGGTTCTCACTTATGAGGATGCGAAAAAGGCCGGGCTGCCGGTGGAGGAACTGCGATTCACATCTCCCGTCAATACCGCCAACGGCCAGACTCATGCAGCGCAAATCTGGCTCAATGACATCAATGTTGGCGGGATCTCCGAAAAGCGCGTTCCTGCCATGGTGGCCCAGAAAGGTGATCTGTTTCAGAGCCTGTTGGGCATGACCTATCTGGACCGCCTGAACAGCTGGTCAGTTCAGGGCGATCGTTTGACGATGCGCCCCTAGCCTATCCGTTTAGAGCAATTCTCGGGAACTCCCTTTCACGAGAATGCAATACCATACTGAGAAATGACGTTTCATTCCAAACCGGTGCCCCGGTTTATCTTCAAAGCGCTCTAGTTTCCGTTGAGCGCCATGAAAAAGCGGATGGCGACAATGATCAGAAACAGACCAAAGACGCGTGACAGGACTTTTTTCGGCAAGGCATGGGCGATCTTCACGCCCAATGGTGCGATCAAAATCGTAATGGGAATGATCAGGCAGACAGCCAGCAGATTGACGAATCCGATGGAAAAATCGGGCAGTCCGGGCTTGCCCCAACCGGCGATCATGTAACCAATAGCACCGGGAATGGAGATCAGCACACCCACGCCGGAGCTGGTGGCGACCGCCTGATGAATTGGACGGTTATACAGGGTCATGAAGGTATTGTTCATCACGCCGCCGCCGATCCCCATGAGGGACGAGAAAAAGCCGATAATCATCCCGGCAATGGAACGACCCGTGATACCCGGCAGATCGTCAGCCAGCCGCCAGCTCTCTTTGCCAAACAGCATTTTAAAGGCAACGGCAAGGGCGATCACCGCAAACACTGCTTTGAGGCCATTTGCGGAAATGAAGGCAGCCAGCAGTGCGCCGACCAGAACGCCAAGTGGCACGAAAATCATATAGTTGCGCAGCAATTCGTCATCGACGGCTCCCCGTTTCTTGTGCGAGAGGTAGGAGCGCAGGGAAGTCGGCACAATCACCGCCAATGAGGTTCCGACAGAAATGTGCATGCGCACCGCTTCGTCGACCTCAAGGATGCCGAGAAATTGATAGAGCACCGGTACGAGAACGGCACCGCCGCCAATGCCGAAAATGCCTGCCAACAACCCCGCCACAGCCCCTGCCCCCATCAAGGCGATAGCAAGCGTTACGAGTGTCGGATCGAGTGATTGCAACATAGGACGTCTTCCCTTCGCTTATCTTTCTGCCTTGTCGGATCGAACAACCCGGAACCTGCGGCTTTCTTGTTATGCGCCGTTTGTGCGCCGTCAGTTTTGGACAGGAAAAGCTGTGCGGTCAAGGGCGGATTGCCCCGCATACAAGGATGCTTCGCGCTAACGGGCAGGCGTGTCAGCGAACCTCGGCCAAGGCGTCAAGCAGGACTTGCGCGGTGGCGTCCGGTTTAACGCTCTCGATAGTCAGGATCTGCCGCCAACGACGCGCGCCGGGGCGCCCAGCAAAAAGGCCCAGCATATGGCGCACCACCTGATTAACCCGGCCACCACTGGCGACATGGGCATCAATATAGGGCACCATCGCTTCCACTGCGGTGAACAGATCAGTCGGCTCTGTTGCAGTGAACAGGCGCCAGTCTACTTCGGCCAGCAAAGCGGGAGTGTGATAGGCGGCCCGTCCCAGCATGACACCATCAAGCTGCCTGAAATGAGGTTCGACCTCTTCAATGGTCTGAAGGCCGCCATTAAGGGCGATATGGACGTCTGGCAGGCGCTGCTTCAGTCGATGGACACGCTCATAATTCAGTGGTGGTATGTCACGATTTTCCTTCGGGCTTAACCCTTGCAACCAAGCTTTACGGGCATGAATGGTGAAACCGTCAGCCCCCGCGTCCAAGGTCATATCGACCAAACGGTCAAGTGCCGTTTCCTCATCCTGCTCATCAACGCCGATCCGGCATTTGACGGTGACCGGCAGATCGGTCGCCTTCTTCATTGCCTCGATGCAGCGAGCGACAAGATCAGGCTCTTCCATCAAACAAGCCCCGAACCGTCCCGACTGAACCCGATCAGAGGGGCAACCGACATTGAGGTTGACCTCGTCATAGCCCCAATCGGTGCAGATGCGGGTGGCTTCGGCGAGTTCTTTGGGATCCGAGCCGCCCAACTGCACGGCAACCGGATGTTCCTGATCGTCAAAACCAAGTAGGCGCGCGCGATCGCCATGAATAACCGCAGGCGTTGTCACCATTTCGGTATAAAGCAAGGCAGACTTCGACAATTGCCGATGAAAAAAGCGGCAGTGCCGATCCGTCCACTCCATCATGGGCGCGACAGAGAAGACCTTGGTCATTGTTTCATACTGTTTTTTCATATTTTCCAATGACTTGCAAAGCCTTCTCTGTTGAAAATCCTGATGTGATCTGATGCGATTTCAGCTCATGTTAGACGGCTTTCGACCGTGTTGTTCCAACATGTCGTACCGTTCAGTATTATGCTGTACGGTTCTGACGGCATGGAAAAGCGCAGATCGTCATAAAGCGAGTTGGCAGAATTGTCCACCGGGAGAACAAAACACATGCAAATGTGATCTATATATATGCCCGGACCGCTTCAACCCTGCCCTTTTCCTGCGGCAAGTCATTGACCTCCGCCATAGGCGGAGGTTTGTTACGCTTCGCTTGAACCACTAGAAGTGGTCTTGTTTGGTTTCAATAGTTTGGCTTGAACATATCCGCGAAGTCGCTCGCCTTATCCTGCCTCTGTTGATTGCGGATATAGCGTCTGACGACCTCCTCTTGATAGCCCGTTGTCGAAACAAAGTAACCACGTGCCCAAAAATGATATCCCTTGTAGCGACGTTTCCGGGCATATTTGTTTGCCACATATAGCGCCGTTTTACCCTTTAAGAAGCCCACTATATGGGCCACTGAATATTTGGGTGGGATTGAGATCAACATATGCACATGGTCGGGCATAAGATGCCCTTCCTCAATATGGCATCCCTTTTGTGACGCCAACTTCGTAAATTGATCTCGTAACTCACGCCGCAAGTCTCCGTATAGACGTTTGGTCCTGTATTTGGAGCCAAAGACTACATGATATTTGCAGTCCCAAGTGCTGTGTGATAGGTGATTTTTGTCCATAAAAACCTCCTCGCTTCTGTTCTTAAAACCACGCCAATGGTTCAAGTGAGGAGGTCTCTTACTGAAAATGTAAAACTTGTCCAGTCCTCCACCGCAGGTGGAGGTTTATTTCAGACATAATAGAAAAGCCGCCAGACGCGGGATCTGACGGCTGTTTCATGTCTGAAGAAACGGTTCAATCATCAACAAGCACCCGTTTGATTTTGCGTGCGAGAGCACGTCGGGATTTCTCGTCCGCCAATTGATCAAAGGCTTCTTTCAGATCGATTTGCAATTCGGCAAATTCGTTGTGAGCGTCCCACCCAGCCATATCGGACTTTTTCAGCCGGTGTTTGACATTGGCAAAGAAGTCGGGCCGCCCTGCACGCGACAGGCGCACTTCGTCATCAATGGTGGGGATTGATATCAGGGCTTCGTTCATGCCGTCAGCAACCAAGGCCGCTTTCAATGCCTCTGATGCTTCCTGTTCGCCGTGACACAGATAGAGTCCATGGCGGATTGGTTTGCGATCGCGGATCCAGTCGATCAATTCATTTTCGTCCGCATGACCGGAGTAGGTTTCGATTTGGCGCACCTTGCCGCGGATATGAATTTCCTCGCCCTGAATACGCACCTTGCGCGCGCCTCTCGTCAGCAGGCGACCAAGAGATCCCTCCGCCTGATAGCCAACCAGCAGCAAAGTCGTATTGGTGCGCCACATGTGATTTTTGATGTGATGGCGGATGCGGCCTGCGTCGCACATGCCACTACCCGCCATAATGATGGCACCGGATTTGATGCGGTTGATGGCCTTGCTTTCCTCGACGCTTTCGGTGAAGCGGATATGCTCGGTATTGATGTCGTCCAGATGGTCGGCCACGTCTTCCAGTGAGGCGGCATGCTTTTTGAAGACCTCAGTGGCCTTGATGGCCAGAGGGCTGTCGAGAAAGATCGGGACATTGCGGAGCTCGCCGCGTTGCTGGAGGATGAGGATATCGGCCAACAGCTCCTGTGTGCGCTCCACCGCAAAGGACGGGATCAACAGCAACCCCTCACCCGATAGCGCCTGTTTGATTTCATCAAGCAGAATCTGCCGCTTTTCCTCCGACGTGACAACGGGCCGGGTCCGGCCGCCATAGGTGCTCTCGCTGATCACATAATCATAATCGCTGGCGGCATCCGGATCCGGGTGGAAGAGCTTGTGATTTGGTCCAAGATCCCCGGACCAGAGCAGCCGCAGGCTTTGTTCGTCAGGCTTGTCGCTCGGCACCTCGATTTCGATTGATGCGGATCCCAGAATATGACCGGCATTCCAGTATTTCACCCGAATGCCCCCAATATCGATCCATTGTTCATAGGCTACGGGCTCGAAATATTGCTGACATTGCTCGGCATCTTTCTGGTTGTAGATCGGCTCGACCTGTGGTTTGCCACGGCGTGCGTTGCGGCGGTTGAGATTCCTCACATCCATTTCCTGAATGTGGCCGCTGTCCGGCAGCATGGCGCTCAGCAGATCCTGCGTGGCTTCCGTCATATAGGTTTTGCCGCGAAAGCCATGTTTATAGAGCTTGGGCAACAGGCCTGAATGATCGATGTGAGCGTGGGTCAGGAGGGCGAAATCGATGGTCGCAGGATCGAAGGGGAAGTCGCCATAATTGAGCGCTTTGATCGTTTTGGTGCCCTGAAACAGGCCGCAATCGACGACAAAGCGATGTCCGGCTGTCTGAACCAGATAACAGGATCCGGTGACCGTGCCAGAGGCCCCACAGAATTTGAGTGTCACGTCCATTGCTTACCCCTTCATTTCACTGTCTTCACATCTTGATTTTTCCACAAATCAGCAGAAATTCAACAAACTTATGAAACATTTACCGAAATGCAGAGAAGAAGTTGCAAACTGATCCTTCAAGGTCGATGACCCAAAGACCGACGGGGCGCCGACCTAATCTCTTTGCACTTTGCATGCAGGTTCTTTTCTTCAGCGAACGGATGCCTGCAGAAATGGACATTCCGATGATGAGCGCCCGCCCTTGGCCGACCAAAACCATGAATAGCAATGAAAAGCTCGCCTATGAGGACATCGACTTTCTGCGGCGCGATGAGCTGCGCGGGGCGCGCTTGCAGCTGGAATTCACCAAGGCCGAACTTGGCATGCGCGATCATGGTATTCTGTCAACGGTGGTGGTGTTTGGCAGTGCCCGAACGCCAGAGGACCATATCGAATATCAGCAGGCGAGAGAATTTGGCCGGATCGTTTCCGAACGCGGTGGCGCGCTGAACCCTGACAATGGCACCCATCGCAATGTCATTTGCACCGGCGGTGGGCCGGGCATCATGGAAGCCGCCAATCGTGGGGCGCATGATGCGGGCGCGCCGAATATCGGCCTCAATATCGATCTGCCTTTCGAGCAACATATCAATCCGTTTGTCACGCCGGGCCTCAGCTTTGAATTTCAATATTTTGCCTTGCGCAAGATGCATTTTGCCATGCGCGCCAACGCATTGATGGCTTTCCCCGGTGGCTTTGGCACGTTTGATGAATTGTTCGATATTCTAACCTTGAAACAAACCGGCAAGATTTCCGGTATGCCGATCATTTTGCATGGGCGGGATTTCTGGGAGAATGTCATCAATTTCGATACATTGGTCAAATATGGAACGATCAACCCCAAAGATGTTGACCATTTCATCATCGTCGACACGCCCGAAGAAGGCTGGCAGGTGATGGTCGATCATGGCCTGACCGCTGAGATCAAGTAGAGCCGTCATAGGGGCAGACATCTTTTTCCTGATCCGGACTGCTGGCCGGTCTCTGGCCCCTACCCGGCTAAAAAGCTTGATGTGTTTTTCATCGTGAAAATACCCTCAGTTGGTTTAATCCAATCTGAGGGTAAAGACCGGTTTGGTGAGATTGATTTCTCAGGCAGGCCACGTGATGGCATCGATCACGCTTTGCACGGCTTCAGGGCTGGCCGCGTCGTTAATGTCGGTCTTAGCCTTGAGCCGGATCGCTTCAAGACTGGCTGCCGTTTGCCGCCACTGGTTGGCCATGGTGAGCCACAATGCAGCCAGCTCATCTGCCGTACTCGCCGTAATGCCCACCTCAGCTGACAAAAGTGGGAAATCAGCAAGGTCTGGATGGGCCAAAGCCTGCCATTCTTTTGCCTCTTGCTCTTTTGCCATATAAATCATGTCCTGACCGATCAAGTCAGTCATCAGAACGGCCCGCGCTGCACTGATTTTTCCTGTAACAAGCGCAAGGGCTTTGGCCTTTGCCTCTTCAAGCGCCTTGCTGGCTTTGCTTTCGGCTGTAATAAGCTGGCTAAGATCAACGGATAGGGTCATCAGTTGCCACCTCCTCTTCATAGCTTGGGAGCGCGATTGCACCCTCTTCAACCACCACCAAAGGATCGGGAAAAAGCACCGCTTCCGCCGCGTCCGTTGTTGGATCAGCAATGGGGCCGTGCGGCAAAATCAACGCAAGGGAAAGCATCCCGTCCTTATCGCGCTCAATATCCGAAGCGAGCCAGTCACAATCCACCGCATCACGCGGCAAGGTCGCCCCGACCGGAATGCCGGACAGGTCCAGCGCTTCGCCGTTGATGGTCAACACATCACCGGACAGTGACAGGGCAAGCGCATCATCGCGCCTTTGGGGGATTAGATTTATTTTCATGGATTGTCTCCCTAGTACCAGCGGCCAATTGCATTCACAAAAACGCTCTGACTGCTGCATGACACCGCCGCGAAGGCACGAATATTTGTTGCTGCTGTTAGAAGTCCGCCGCCTAAAGCATTTACAGAGATACTATTGTCATTTCCGACCAGACGCCCCGTAACGTGCGCTCCGTTGATCGAGCCAACGACAAACGCTGCTGGAAATGTCCATGAGAAAGTGGCGCTCCTATACACATTTCCCAAAACATTATCGATTGCAACGCCAGTAACAACCGAGGTACAAATCTGCGTTCCATCAGCAAAGCGCACATATTCCCCATTTGCGTTGCTACCACGCTCAATAATAGCGCCGGTGGGAACGCCTGAAGATTGCGCCACGGTTCCAAGGATATTGCCTTGGCTGTAGATCAGCCGCCAACTTTCCCAGCCTAACCCGCGATACCAGCGTTCAAACACTTGGGCATCATTGGCGACTGTTGACCAAACCGTTTGACGGACACGCCCGGCATTATATTTTTCAACTGCGATTACTGCATATTTATTGCCCGACGTCCCACCAAGACCAGTAGGCAAGCTGGCGTTGTTTGCTGTCGCGCTACCAACTACGGCCCAAATGCCGCAAGGGGTGTCCGGGTCGTCTACGTCAACAAGCAGTGGCGGGGTTACTGCTTCCCCAAGCCCAAATGCGCCGACCTTCAAAAGCTTTCCGGCCGTTTCATCACTGGTAGAAGACTGGACCGCTTCACCTGAAAGGTGTCCTGTCGTCTTGTCTACTGATAGGGATGTTTTCCAACTTGAGCCGTCGGCACTGACCTTGATTGACCAATCATCATTGCCTGCGCAGCCCATTTCCGCACGGCCCGACCAGTTGGTTTGAAACAACAGGCTGTTTGTGTCACCCACCGCCGCTTTGTTGACCTTGATCTGGTGACCGGCCCCATCATTGTTGAACAGGGAAGCGGGTGAAGACAGGGCAAGGCGGTTTGTATCGTCAGCGGTTGCGTTGATCCCGACATGATTGACATTCTGGATTTCAGTTGTGTCGCCGCCAGCCAAGATCCAGTCCGCCCCATCCCAGCACAGGAAGCTGTCTTCGTCACAAATCCAGACGCGCCAACCTTCTTGTGGTGCAAAATAGGCCCAGGCGCCATTCTGGAAGGCGGCAATCTGACCGTCTTTTCCCGCCCAAGCGTCTGTTGCCGAGGAGGCGACTATATGGCGCTCCCCCTCGGACGGGCTGGAGGGCGGCATCGTCAGGCTGGCGCTGGTAACGGCAAGCTGGGTGAGAACATCGAGCTTCTGCAAAGCCTCATTATGGGTGATGTGCTTCTGATCTTGCGATGCGGCAAGATACGGCAATGAAAGGATGGTTGATTGTTCCATGGCTCCGGTTTCCGTTGGTTGACGTTGCCTTCAGTATCGAAGCGGCGGCAAGGAGGGGAGCAAGTGGAATTAATTTTTGTCTTGCGGCCACTTGCCAAAACCGACCATCTGCCTATCATCGAGCGTCACAGTACCCAATGAGAGAGCCTGCCATGACCGACCTTGCCAATGCCCTGATTGACCGCCTGCCCAAGGCAGAATTGCACCTGCATATCGAGGGCACGCTGGAACCGGAATTAATGCTGGCACTGGCCAAGCGAAACAAAGTCACCCTGCCCTATGAAACGGTTGAAGATGTCGCCAAGGCCTATGATTTCGACTGTCTGCAGGATTTTCTCGATCTCTATTATCTCGGCATGAGCGTGTTGCAGACCGAGCAGGATTTCCATGATCTGACATGGGCCTATTTGCTCAAGGTTCATGCAGATGGCCTCACTCATGTGGAAATGTTCTTTGATCCTCAAGCCCATACGGATCGGGGAATCGCGTTTGAAACTGTTCTGGGCGGGATTGTTTCGGCTCTGGAACGGGCGGAAAAAGAGCTGAAAGTCACCTCAAAACTGATCATGTGTTTCTTGCGGCATCTGCCAGAGGAGCAGGCCTTTGACGCGCTTGACTGTGCCTGTAAGCACAAGGAGCATATTTTCGGGGTCGGCCTCGACAGCTCCGAGAAAGGCTTCCCTCCTCCATTGTTTGAGCGGGTGTTCGCTCAAGCCCGCAAGGAAGGTTTCACACCGGTTGCCCATGTGGGCGAGGAAGGCACAGCACAGAATGTGCGCGAAGGGCTGGATCTTTTAAAGATCGAACGGGTGGATCATGGCAACCGGGCGCTTGATGATCCGGCGCTGACAAAACGCCTTGCCCAGCAGCAAACACCGCTGACCATGTGCCCCTTGTCCAACCTGCGGCTCAAAGGGATTCCGACGATTGGCGATAGCCCGGTCAAGAAAGCGATGGATGCGGGTCTGCTGGTGACGGTCAATTCCGATGATCCGAGCTATTTTGGTGGCTATCTGAATGACAATTACCGTGCCGTCCATCAGGCCCTTGATCTCTCGGAACAAGAAATCATCACCCTGGCAAAGAACAGCTTTAAGGCTAGTTTCATTTCAGACAGCGCCAAGCAGGCCCATCTGGATGCCATTGATGCGGTTGTCGAGGATGTGAAAAAGGGCTGAGTCATCACTGATCAGCCCTTGCCTCATTCATTTGACAAGAAGAGCACGCCTCAGACCCAGCCTTGCAATTCCGCAAGGGTCAGGCTTTCAAGCATATCCATGCCTTCGTCGCTGTCATTAAGGCATGGAATATGGGCAAATTGCTCGCCGCCATGTTCCATGAAGATTTCGCGATTCTCGCCGTCAATCTCTTCAAGCGTTTCCAGACAATCCGCCGAGAAGCCGGGATTGACAATGGCCAAACGCTTGACGCCACTTTTTGCCAGCTTGGTGACGGTTTCGTCGGTATAGGGGCGGATCCATTCTTCCGGGCCAAACAGCGACTGGAAGGTGGTTTGCAGATAATCCTTGTCCCAGCCGAGCTTTTCGCGCACCAAGCGGGTCGTTTTCATGCAATGGCAATGATAGGGGTCGCCATTTTCGAAGTAACGCTTGGGGATGCCGTGGAAGGAAGCGAGGATCAGCTCTGGCTCGAAATCCAAACCATTGAGCGTCTTTTGCATCGAGGTGGCCAGTGCATCGATATAAGCGGGATTGTCGTGGTACGGCGGCAGGGTGCGGAGTGCCGGCTGCCAGCGCATATCCTTTAAAACATCAAAGACCGCGTCATTGACGGTGGCCGTGGTCGCTGCGGCATATTGCGGATAGAGCGGTAGAACCAGCAGGCGCTCACACCCCTTCTCTTGCAGCGCATGGATGCGCGACTTGATCGAGGGATTGCCATAGCGCATGGCATATTCCACCTCGCACTCGCGGGCAAAAGTGTGCTTTGACAGGCGCTCTCGCAATTTGTCACTTTGGCCGCGGGTGATGGTCAATAACGGGCCTTCATTGGCCTCGTGGTTCCAAATTTCCTCATAGGCCTTGCCGGACTTTTGCGGTCGGGTCTGAAGGATGATGCCGTTAAGGATCGGCCACCATTTCCATTTGGGTTCTTCAATTACCCGCTGATCGGACAAAAACTCTTTCAGGTAGCGGCGCATGGACCAATAGTCTGTGCCGTCCGGTGTGCCCAGATTGACAAGCAGGATGCCGATTTTTCCATAGGCAACGGGTGGATGATTGTCTGGCCAATGGGTCATCATTGCACGGTCCTCGTCCATATTGGTCTTTTCTACGCATTGCATTTGAGTCCTGATGCAGGGTCACAGCGTACATTTTCGTTCTGTCTTAGCAGCCTTGAAGCGCTGATGCATCAGAGACTTGTCTTGACATACATGAATTTGCGGCAATGGATTTGCACCCAAATGGTCAGTGAGCAAGACATGCAAGAGAAAGGAGACCGCTCCTTGATGCGTCCGACAGCGAGGCTGGCGTGGCGACAAAAGAGCGGCCAAATACAGTTTGTGGTGTCTTGATCAACTGACAAAGCGTTTACGCGCAGGGGCTGACACTGGATCAGCAGCAGGATGATTTTTTTGTAAAAATCATTCTCCTTCGGGACGCCCGCGAAACCCCTTGGCAAAAACATACATTTCCGGGCTTTCCTTGCGGCTTGCCGGTGGCTTGATATGGGATACGGACTGATAATCGCGCTTCAACTCAGCCAACATGTCATTCTCAGTGCCGCCCTTGAAAACCTTTGACAGGAAAACGCCGCCGGGGCGCAAATTTTCCTTGGCGAACTGGGCTGCTACCTCAAACAAATGCACAGTGCGCAGGTGGTCGGTCTGTTTGTGGCCTGTGGTTGGTGCCGCCATATCGGACAGCACGATATCGGGAGGATGCCCACCCAGAGCCTCCATCAACACATCAGGCGCGTCATCATCGAGAAAGTCTTTGAGCAGCACAGTCACGCCCGGCAATGGATCCATGCCAAGATAGTCGATGCCGACGACAAGCGGATTGTCACTTGAGGAATTGACCCGCCGTGCGGCGATGTCGCACCAGCCACCGGGTGCGCAGCCCAAATCAACCACACGCATGCCCGGCTTCAAAAACTGAAACCGATCGTCCATCTCGATCAGTTTGAAAGTCGAGCGGGAGCGAAAGCCTTCTTGCTTGGCACGCTGCACATAGGGGTCATTCAGCTGTCGCTGCAACCAACGGGTTGATGAGCTTCTACGGCCGCGTGCGGTTTTCACCCGGACCTTCTCGACACGAAGGCCACGGCTGCCCCGTCCTTCTCCGCCTCCGGTTTTCTTAGCCATTGGTTTTGCTCCGCCTTGTTTCGCTCTTTGTTTGATGGATCATGTCGGCTTGTCAGATCTATGCCGTATGGTCTGGTTTTCCAGGCTGGCCTGCGGCTTTAAGGTTAGTCTGTCCACCGCCTTGACTACCGCGCTGGCCTCGGCCACCACGACGACGGGAGCGACGCTTCTTGCCACCCGGTTTCTTGGCCTGATCTACTGGTTTGCTCGATTGGCGCGGGTTCCATACGCCATCATCAATCATCATTTCCATGAGGATGCCTTCGCGCAAGCCCCTATCGGCAACCCGCAGGCGCGTGCAAGGCCACTCACGGTGGAAAGCTTCAAGGATGGCACATCCCGCCAGCACCAGATCGGCGCGATCCTGACCAATGCAAGGATTGTTTGTGCGCTCCTCGAAATCCATATCCAGAATGCGCGCGATCATTTCCCTGACTTCAGTTGCATTCAGCCATGCACCATCCACCAGACGGCGGTCATAGCGCTCCAGCCCCAAATGGACACCGGCCAATGTGGTCACAGTTCCAGACGTCCCCAAGCATGTGAATATGCTTGGTTTTGATCGCTTCGGTCAGGGCTTCGCGCTCTTCGAAGTCATGGAGCATGTCTCGCACTTCCTCGACCATCGCTTCAAATTGCGGGCGATCGACCACATGCCCCCCATGCTTTTCAGACAAGGTGACCACGCCTACCTGCAACGATGTCCAGCAACGGATCCGCTCGGACATATGTCGCAAGGCGCGGCGCGTCTGACGATTGCGCTTTTCCCCCGGCTGCGGCAGGCTTTCATCAGAGATCGGATCGAGATCGAGCCAGACAATTTCCGACGATCCCCCCCCAATATCAAACAGGACCACGCCATCAGCTTCCGGATGGACAAGCGATGCGCACCCCGAAACAGCGAGCCGCGCTTCGGTTTCCCTATTGACAATCTCCAGCTTCAGCCCGGTTTCGCGATGGACCCGATTGAGGAAGGACGCCCCGTTGGTGGCGCGGCGACAGGCTTCTGTCGCGATCAGACGGAAGCGTTTGACCGCCCGATAATTGAGTTTTGACTGGCAGACCTTGAGGGCCGAAATGGCACGATCCTGAGCGTCTTCGCTCAATCGTCCTGTCTGTGACAGGCCTTCACCCAGCCGTACGATGCGGGAAAAAGCATCGACGACGCGGAAGCTCTGACCATGGGGTTCGGCGACCAGCAAGCGGCAATTGTTGGTGCCCAGATCAAGCGCAGCATATGATTGACGCGAGGTGTCGCGCGCCTGCGCCGAATGTCCATACTGGTTGCCATTCGGACGGGCCTGACGAGACTGGTCTGCGCGATTTCGGTGGGGATGAGCCTGTTGTGTTGAGCCCGCGCTGGTGCCCCCTGTCGGGTGATCATTGCCGCGTCTGTCCTGTGCAGCGCCCTTGCGTCCATCGCCCGGCTTCGCCTCGACATGCCTTGCGTCACCTTGTCTGATATCTTGATGGCGATTGTTGTTTTGACCACCCTCTATTGGCGGCGATCCATTGGCCTGCACGGCTTGAGGGGGACGATTGGTGTCCCGGTTGCGCGATCTTCGACGAGAGCGCTTTTTTGAATTGCCCTGATGCTGATTACCATGGTTCTGGCTGGACAGATCACCAGCCTTGCTATCGTCATCAGACGTGCGAGCCGTGTCGCTGGGCTTGTTATCGCCCTCGCCAGACTGTGCATTTACGTTTGGATTGGACGCACCCGTCCTGTTGACCGCCTGAGAAAGGTTGTCACCCTTTTTCCGTCTGGGACGGGAGCGGCGTCTTTTTCGCCCGGACTGTTGGCCCATTGTATCTTCCGCCCCCGATTTGTCACCGGACTTGGCGGAATGATCCTGTACCATGACATTGGACACATTTCGGGCGTCCTTTTCAGCGGCCTGCTTCTGGCCGCCGACGTCATGTGAAGGCACATCGCGATTTGAGCTTCCCGCTCTTCCCTTGTCCACCTTGGCGGCTTGGGAGGCGTTGGAATGCCCGCGATCAGGTCCAACAGCTGAACGGCCACCCTTTTGGGCGCCCTCAGCGTCTTGTGCCAATGTGTGTCTCCCGCTGCGCTGCAATCATGAGGACAAGGCATGGCGCGCAGCATTCGATTCAATCAGTTTGTCACAGTCCACTCTATCAGCCCGCACCCAAAGGGCAAGAAGCGATTGCCCCTTGGATACGCGAAAGCGCATTTTTCCTGCATGTTTAACCGCCTTCACAAGGGAAACCGCAGCGATAGCAACGTGGGTATATGCCGCCGCTCCGCAAGCCCCTGCCATTGAATGATAAGGACTTCACCGCAGCCATTGTGTCGAATGGATGTCGCCGCAAGGGTGGCGCAGCCTTTATCCCCATCCAAACACATTTGTTCGGACTTGATGCTTGACTGTCAAAAACAAAGTCATTATTCCAACCGTCACTACCGAGCGAGCAATTGCTTCGCATCCCTGCTGGGGATTAGTTTAATGGTAGAGCATCGCGGATCCGCACAGATCTGCGATTTTTTTTTGTAAAAAAAACGCTGTTTTTGATCAAAATTTCCGCAGATTGTAAAATTATCCTGTAGCCCTAAGCGCCTCCAAAACCGCGACTTCGAGCCTTGGTTCCGGTAATAAAATTGCGGCGCAACATTTTTAGGCGGTCTAGGGCAGGTGTGCGGACTTCCTGCCATTTACCGCAGCGCAGCAATTTGCGAACATCGCTCTCGCCGCCAAACTTCTGGACCAGTTTTCACCGCTTTTTATAGCTGTGTGCCAGATGGACCACTTCTGAGTACGCTTAGCCTTGACTTGATTTTAAAACAATCAAGATTTCCAAAACAGCCATTTGGAACAAAATAGGAAACAATGCGTTTCTTCAGTTCTTGTTGGAATAGGCCATAGAGTTCACGCCATTGGGGGAAAAGTCGTTTTGGAATTTCAAACGCTACAAATCTCCAACCTTTGTAAAGAAAGTCAAATGTGCATCTCTCGTCTTGACCGGGGAAGCAAGTGAGCCTCACATTCTCAGACGAATTATCCAAGAATCCGTAGGCGACATATGAGAATATCTTACACTCAGCGAAGTATTTCTCAAATGTTGCCTCATATACGCCGAATTCATTGGGTTCACTTGAGAGGCCGCAGAGGCGCCTAGTTCTATCAGGATCAAAAAGATGATCTTCGTCGGACAAATCCCTCCACTTATCACTCATCATTCTGACATTGATTGTTTCGCCGTTGATCACTACAGGTAGTGTAAATGTAATTGGCTGTTCGACAATTTTACGGTTCTCATGTCTAAACATATCTAAAACGAGATCTTCATCGACCGAATCTGTCTCACAAAGCTTTTGTGACGATTTCCTGCGAACGACATTCTTCTCCAGCAGCTTCAATACGATAATATTATCGCCATCAGATAGACTGTCTTCAACATGGGAACCAGAGCAATAGTAGCGAAAGCCCTTTTCCGCTTTTGCTGGGCCCTGGGAAAAAGTAGGGCTCGAATAACAAGCTAGCCATGCAAAACCAGCTATGTGAAGCATCCAAACCGGCGTCAGGAATAAACGGAACATAGATCTGATAGGAAAGCAAAAATAGAGCATATAATTTCTTACTGTAAGTGCTGTTGAGAGTTCGACTCAAACTAGTTTGTCATCAACCCAGTATGTCAAGCGCTTATGCGCAACAGGGTATTTTGTTCAAATATTAATCAATGACAATGTCGAGTTTGGGCTCCAAGCGGACCAGTGCATTGCATCAATGATTGAAAACGGCCATCGAAGTCGGTGATTTGCAAACGCGGCCCAATCCTGCCGTTCAGCTGTCGTCATGAACCTTGAAGGGGTTCACCCATTGCTGCCATTCATTCAGTTTGCAGCATTTTGATACAGGGAACTTCAGCAGTGCGGACCTTTGAGACCTTCGCTGCGTCGCAACAGTTTTGCGATACTCAGAAGGTTTGTAAGGCTACGGAGGCGATTGCTTGCAAATTTAGATGCTTCGTATTAGCTCAACAATTGCACTTGTTTTCCAAACGATCCCGAGATCTGACTCAGCATTAATGCGTCCGCTATAAATGCCGATAAACTTTGAAACAGGCCCAGGGTACACGGCAACACCACCACCAGTCTTTGCGACAGCCCCACCGGCACGGTAAGCCAATACAGGAGACCCTGATTGTCCCGGGCGGGAACGGCAATCAATTAACTGGATCGGCAAATCACTAAAATCTACTAACGGTTCGGATGCGATGAAGCCCGTAGCCCATACTGGAAACAACCCTCCTGCCGTCATTCCGAATGGAAAGCCAATCACGCTAACTACATCAGCAGGGCCAATTGCTATATCTACCCCTGGAGACAAAAGATCATATGGATAAAGCTCGACTTCATCCAGTTGAGTTAAAGGTAGTGCCACAAAATCCGCTTTGGAACCCATCCAAGGGTGTTCGATCCAGCGCTTCTGACTGTTGTCAGGATCTGAATACAGCGTCTCAAGTTTGTCGAGCCATGCCCCGAGCACCCCTTTTTTATTGTGAAATATCTTTATTTCATTAGGAATGCCACCGGTGGGAGACATGGGCTTGTCATCGTCTTGGCGTCTTCCGGTTACGTTATGTCTATTTGTAACCAGAACTGGCCCTTTTTTCGAGCGCAGAATAAATCCAGTTCCAGTTGAGAGTGGCTGACCGTTAAAGCGCATTTGCAGAAGCAATGATTGAGCTGAAGGCTTGGCAATATTATTCAACTTTTTATCCTGTGAGCTTTTGGCGCCAAGCAAACCAAGGTTATGAAACAGTCAAGCGTGGCTACGTTGCAAAAGGCTGTTGTGCAGCAACTATAGATTAGTTGCTGAAAGAGATTGAAACAATCAAAAGTAAGGATTACCCACGCTCATGATCTATTCCTTGGACTAATTGATCAAGTGTTCGGAATGTCTCGAACGGGCTCTGAGCGGACTGATGCAATGCATCATCGCCCGATTGTAATCATCAAAGGCCATGATTGGCAATCGCGGCCCAATACCGACATCCGAGGTTCGACGGATGCTGTGTCGCAACATCCCATTAACGGTCATTCATCGGAAAAAATCTGTTGCAACGCACAATTATTGCAAAGGTAGTTTTACGGAAGAGAGGATTGATCAGATGCCAACTTTGCAGTCGTTGAATTTTTATTTTTGAATGAAAGCACAGCATTTACAATCTCAGGTGAAATTATTGATGCTCCGGTTACCGAAAGATGGTCGTCGTCAAAGTAAAACACTTTGCCTTTATTGCTATTTACACAGCGATGGGGAATATACGTATCACATAGGATTTCATATGGTTTCACCCGCGCTATTTTCGAACTTTGAATTTGGTCAAGGCTCTTGATAATTGGCATGTTTCTCTCATTGAATTTGTCTTCATTGGTTGATAAATCTGTAATATCG
Source organism: uncultured Cohaesibacter sp. (assembly GCA_963676965.2). Classification (GTDB taxonomy): domain Bacteria; phylum Pseudomonadota; class Alphaproteobacteria; order Rhizobiales; family Cohaesibacteraceae; genus Cohaesibacter. The sequence continues at coordinate 145,781 of CAXXSO010000070.1, read as the reverse complement.
TCATCAAAATACGCCCGCCTAGCGAGTGTATCAGGAACGCTCCATCCAGCCTCGGGTATCGGATAAACAAGCACGACGTTCTTTCCCATTTGTATGTAGCGTTGCACACCAATGCGCCATAAATTCATTGCTTTTTCCGAGAGTGTATTTGTGCTATCGGTTGTGAAACTTGGCAAGAAGGTAAAAGATCGAGATCCATATTCGACACCTCCTTCTCCATTGTCAAAGCCTTCCGAGTAAAAGCTGTCTGTCCATCGAGTGGCAATTATCACCGTTGAGATCGATTTTTTCCTGATATAATTTTCAATTTGAACGTTTGCATCGTTACAATTTCCGAAACTCCGATTGAAACCCACAAATGGGTGACACCCACTCACTGTAATCTGAGTGGCCGTAATGCCATGACTTGCTAGATCTTTAAGAATTGGGAATGCTAAAGCATCCGCGTGAGAATCTCCTATTAATGCAACTTGAATATTGCCTTTGTTAGGACCAAAAATGCATTCATTTATTGGAAGATGCGGAATGTGATAATCTTTAGATCCATCTGGACCAAAATGGCAAACTGACCTGAAAGGATTTCTATCTTCTTTAGCTGTTATATATTTCAGTATTTTGTTTGGGATCCGGGCAGGAAACCCTTTTGTAAAATGCCCAGCTATTCCCACTACAATGACCGCTACCGCTATTGTTGCGCCACCAGAAAATACGAACTTCCGGCTTGTGGTTTGCTTGTTTCTAAACGGAAGCTCCACATATCGCCAACTGATGTAGGCCATGACAAGGGTGACAATACAAAGGCCCCCCATCAACCAAAGGCTCGGCTCCGTTAAGCTTCTATGCCGAGCAAAGACCATTAGTGGGTTATGCCAAAGATAGGCGCTGTAACTGATCAGGCCGATGCCAACAAACCCTTTGATACTGAGCAGTCGATTTACCCATGTTCCCTGAGAGGCAAACATTATGATCAATCCGGCTCCGACTGTCGGTACCAGCGCAGGCAATCCTGGAAATGCGGTGCGTTCATCAAAAACAAATATCGAATAAGTGACCATCAGGAAGCCAAGTAAGCTCAATGCTTGATGGATTCGTCGGTCCAAACCATGATGGAATTTTAGGTAATCGTGCAAATAGAATGCAGCAAACACACCTACTAACAACTCCCACGCACGGGTTGGTAACAAGAAGAATGCCGCATTAGGTTTGTTCAACGCCCCCCAATGACCAAGGCCAAGACTAACCACAAATGCCACTGCAATCAGCCCGAGTACCCAGCGACGACCTAACCGCCATGTAATCATCATGAAAAGCGGGAAGAAAATATAATATTGTTCTTCGACAGCCAAGCTCCATGTATGCAAGAGCGGTTTTAGCTCAGATGTAGTCGCAAAATAACCCGTTTCTCGCCAGAAGAGAATATTCGACGAAAAGGTCGATACGGCCACAAGACTTTGCGCAAAGTCTTTCATGTCTGGTGGTAAAAGCCACAACCAGGCAAAGGGCAGACAAGCGAGCAGAACAAAAAACAGCGCAGGTAGAATGCGCCGCGCACGTCGCTCATAGAAGTTCAGAAGACTGAACTTCTCTTGTTCCAGATCGGATACGATAATCGAGGTTATCAGATAGCCGCTGATGACAAAAAATATGTCAACGCCAACAAAGCCACCGCTGAATAGCTGAAAGCCAGCATGAAACAAAACAACAGGAACTACGGCCACGGTCCGAAGACCGTCGATTTCGGGACGATATTTCATCTAAAAACACTCAAATATGCAGAGTATATAAAACTAGCAATAAATGTACGTGAAAAAATAAATGTTAGGAATATAAATTTCGAGAAATGGCGGAAAGAGTTAATGTTACAAACTACGTTTATCCTAACGATCAGCATTCCCCACTTTGTAAGGAAGACAAGCCATCAACCTTTACGATTTAGAAACAACATGCTGCACCGCCGCATGTCAACAATCCGCCCAATCCAGCCCAATTTCTTAGTCAAACACAGAAAGAACTGCGCTGCGACTATATGACAGCTAAGAGCTAATTCGAGCGATTTGATCAATGATGTGAGCAGCATTGCGCCCAGCCAGCAAGGCACAAGTCATTGACCTCCGCCATAGGCGGAGGTTTGTTACGCTTCGCTTGAACCACTAGAAGTGGTCTTGTTTGGTTTCAATAGTTTGGCTTGAACATATCCGCGAAGTCGCTCGCCTTATCCTGCCTCTGTTGATTGCGGATATAGCGTCTGACGACCTCCTCTTGATAGCCCGTTGTCGAAACAAAGTAACCACGTGCCCAAAAATGATATCCCTTGTAGCGACGTTTCCGGGCATATTTGTTTGCCACATATAGCGCCGTTTTACCCTTTAAGAAGCCCACTATATGGGCCACTGAATATTTGGGTGGGATTGAGATCAACATATGCACATGGTCGGGCATAAGATGCCCTTCCTCAATATGGCATCCCTTTTGTGACGCCAACTTCGTAAATTGATCTCGTAACTCACGCCGCAAGTCTCCGTATAGACGTTTGGTCCTGTATTTGGAGCCAAAGACTACATGATATTTGCAGTCCCAAGTGCTGTGTGATAGGTGATTTTTGTCCATAAAAACCTCCTCGCTTCTGTTCTTAAAACCACGCCAATGGTTCAAGTGAGGAGGTCTCTTACTGAAAATGTAAAACTTGTCCAGTCCTCCACCGCAGGTGGAGGTTTATTTCAGACATAATCAACATAAACATGGCAACGATAGTGAATATCAGCAGGACACCCTGCAAAATGGGATTGAAATACTGATCCCAATAATACGCCATTCCATTGACCCCCAATGCGGCAGCGACTTTTGTTTCCGACTGAGAGATCATTGGCCAGCCCTCACGCGAGCACCACGCACCTGCTTGTAGAATTGCACAGTATCGCGGTGACGATTGCGGCACTCAATGGTATGTGCGCCCGTCACGGCACCACCGGTGCCGATCATCGCAATCAGCAGACTTGACGCATCACCGAGCTGAGCCAGACCCATGGCCAGCAACAGCAGAACAGTCAGCGCCAACGCGGCAAAGAAGAGAATGAAGACCAAAGCAAAGAGAGGACGCCAGAGATGCCTCACTCGCCACGCGTTGGCATAACAGGGATCGGCCAACAGATAGCCCTTTGTTTTTGGCACCGTGTCGCTCATCGTGTTGCCCCATAGCCAGAGGATGGACGCGTCCCTGCAAAAGGCGCATAGATCTTGCCAGCCTCAGAAGGCGGCACGCGGAACGCGATGAAATGACGAATGTGGAAACTGTCATAGCCGATCCGGTTTTTCTGATTGCAGCCCAGCAGCGTGACCATGCCGGTCTTGCGGTCATAATGGGCAACAACCCCGATATGACCAGCATCTTTGCTCCAGCGGATGATCCCGAAAGATCCGATCAGCGGCCCGCCCGCATCAACGCCATAAAAGCGCCAGTCTTGCGCAAAGAACGGATTGAACGGCACCGGCACCGAGGGAAACATTTCCAGCGCAGCATTCTCGGCCCCCTCACCGCACCAAGGAAGCTGTTTAGGGTTCGCCCCACGGCCTAAGAGCCAGCGCCGCCAGCCGCCTCAAAGAGGTTGGGTGCTCCAATGGACAGATCTCATCCATCACAGGCATGAGCAGTGCCATGGTCGAGCGCTATACCAGCCAATACAATCAGCAAAAGACCGCACGCGCGGCAATCGCCTTATGGGAAAAGAGCGAAAAGTGACACCCGGAAATGGCGACTTGCCCCCTTGCTCCGATCCACTGCAAATTTACTTGGCATCGGCTTACCACCGCTGATGATCAAACTTGTGGGAAAACACGCCCATTGCCCACTTGTCACAGCTTTTTCAACTTCACCCCTTGACCGCCCAAAGGGACAGAGCTAGAACGCGTCCACCAATGATTTGTAAAACATTCTACCAAATCTTGTAAAACATCGGCTCAAGCCTTTGTAATTGCTGGGGATTAGTTTAATGGTAGAACAGCGGACTCTGACTCCGTCGGTCCTGGTTCGAGTCCAGGATCCCCAGCCAATTTTCCTTTACTAAATCAATCAAGTTAAAAGCCAGACAGACCGGAACAGCGGGAACAAACCGCGTATATTTTCCGCACAAAAGCCGGCACACCCTAAATCGTGTTCATGCAATGCTTTGCGAGCATTGTTTATCCGCTTTATCGTCTAACTTCTTTTCGATTCGCTCGAGCGTGTCGCAGATCCGCTCAGTGGTGTGCCCATAGCCTATCATGCGCTCTTCGAGCGCCATGATTTTTGCCCGCGACATGAAGTGCGAACCGGACACAGCCGCGACCAGCCCAGCGATATAGAAAAGATCCCTGATTTCTGCGCTCAATGCCATTGCCCCTAGCCCCAGCACCGTTGCCGGATCAAATCGTTATTGACCCGCAAGTCGTTCAAGAATTGCCCGACCCCGCTCGAAACATCAGTCCGAAGGCGACCGTTCGCCGTCAGCCACCTTCTGAACTCAGCCTTGAGCGCTGGCGTCACTTGGACAACACGCGCTTGGCATAGCGAATCATCGCGCGCAAGATGGCATCCACCAGATCGCGCCTTGCGCTTATCTGGTCGACGCGCCCATCGAGCAGAGCCGCCTTTGTCAAAGGACCGATATATGGCCGCGCTCGATAGCCAATTGAGCGTTTAAACTCAATCAGTGCCCGATTGGATTGCGGCCCCCAAATGCCATCAATGACCCCGTGATAACCCGCGTCACCTCTTTGGTCTTTTCAATAGACTTGGCTCCTGTTCTTCAAGATAAGCTTCTTCAGCATCCGTAAGCTCGATGCGCTCATAGCCGGTGATCATAGTCCGGATATAATGGAACACCGTCTTGCCCGTGGTCGTCATGTAGACGTGGATAACGACAAAAGTGACCATAGCAAAGGCTGCTGCTGTATGCAGGAACACCACTGCGGTGAATATCTGTGAACCATTGTCAACGTGAGACCATAATCCATAGAGCAGATATGCGATGCCAGTAAGCCAAAGCGCTGGGCCAATGACGACCATGAAGGTGAGATAAGCAAGCGACTGCAGTGCATTCTGCTTTCGCTTTAGGGTTTTCGAATAGGGATGCGGTGCACCCGTAATGATGCCATAGGCATAGAACTTGACCACCGCGAACAAACCTTTGTTTTGAGGCAAATAGTGGCGCCATTGGCCAGTGGTGAAGTTCCAGAATGTAGTGAAGAGCCACAGGATGATCAAAGCGATAGCCGCAAAAGTATGCACCTTTACTGCAAGTGGGAAGGGTGCAAAACCAAAAGTGCCATGCAGATTGAAGCCCGAGATTGCAAGGATGAAAATCAGCAGCGCTTGAGACCAATGCCAGAAGCGTTCGTAGCGTGTGTAAATCTTAACGGCCCGCTTGGTCGGATTGGATTCTTGCACCGGATCCTGCGGCATGGTTGGAGAGGTGATCTCTGTCATGAAGTTCTCCTATGCCTCTTTGTTGCGATTGCGGAAGATAATGCGCAGCAGGCCATGGAAGAGGACGCCGAGCAGCGTGAGTCCGAAGACTGAATAGCCGATGAAGTCAAGCCATTTGAAGGAGTCTCGACCCGGCATGTAAATCCCGGTGATGCCAGCCAGACGGCTTTTCTTGGCGTGGCATTCGACACAGCCCACGGCGTCTTCCTTTGGTGCAACCATGTGTGTGATCGGCCAGTACATGTGGGTGTCGACAAAGCCCAACTTGCCGGAGAAGTCCCTTCCAATATAGTCCATGGCAGCGGGCACCGATTTGCTCCAGTCAAAGCCTGTCCAGAGGGCGGTATCGTCTTTGCCGAAAACATGGTTGTAAACGAGTTGGTTTTTCTCGGCATCGAAAGGCTGTCTGGAGTGCATGCGTTTGAAAGGCCAAATGCGAGATTTGCCATCATCTGGAGACCCATGCAGAGCGTTCAACTCAACAATCTTAGTCGGATCGATCTTGTCGTCCAGAGTCTTGTAGGTGTAAGTGCCGTTGAACCACGCATAGTGCGGTCGGACATTTTCCTCATATTTGAAATCGCCCTTGGTGGAGAGATAGATGTTATGACCATGGTCGTCCTTGATGGAGTATGGCTTACCGTCTTTGAGCTTGCCCGCAGTTGACCAATCCCAAAGGGTTTTTGTCGCAACGCCTCCGCGCGCAAATTCCGGAATATGGCAAGTTTGGCAGGCTACCGTGTCTGTATGATCGTTCAGTTTTATGCCCATCAGATTGTCGCCCTTGTGGGGACGTTCGGAGTGGCAGCTTTCACATGATGCGGTCGGTTCCATCAGCCCCGCCAATTGATCCAGTTGCCGGATCTTTGCGGTTTTGGTCTCTTGGCCTTCTTTGGTAATGGTGCTGGGCTTGGCTTCTCCCTGATAGCGCGAACCGGGCCATTGGTGACCGGAGCCGGAGTGACAGGCAGTACAGGCCATGTTCAATCCGTCTTCGCGCATATGCACATCGAGCTTGACGTCGGGATGGTTCAGGGAGCTATCCAGGTCCCCGTGTTTAACCCCATCGCCGCCCCCGCCAAAATAGTGACAGGATCCGCAATTCTGACGTTGCGGGCTTGTGACCGACTGGGCCGCTTTGCTCAAGTTCGGCGGTTGAACGATTTTGCCATTCCAAGGGGTTGGTTCATAAAGTGGATGTCCGGCCTTGGTGGGAAATTTGCTATAGAGTTCGGTGTCGGCATGGCAGACGAGACAATCCACGGCTTCTGGCTCTGATGGCGGAGCCTTGCGCACATCTTCCCACCCATAGCCAGCGTGACAAGACGTACAGCGTGGCTCATTGGAAGCCACATTGCCGCAAAAGGCATTGATGACGTTCTTTTTGCCGAGAGTCTGGCCCGTTTCCTCGTTTTTGAATTCCCATTTCCAGTGAATGGAATCATGGACCTGATCTGCTGCCTCGGTATGGCAACTCAAGCAAGCCTTGGTCACTTCGGGTGCAGATTTGAATTCCTGCTGAAGGATTTCGAATTTGGAATGATCGGCTGTCTTGCCTAAAGCTTTGCCTGAGAGTTGCAAGCTCTTGTCACTCGCATGAACAATGTTCGCGCTCCATATAAGCGAAAGCGTGAATATGAGCATTGCCATCGAACTGGCTTCAAGGCGATGAGACGGCTTGGAACAGTTTGACGAAAAATATCTCGCGTTACCTGCCATTTGGTCCTCCGGATGGCTGGGCTATAAGGTCTGCGAAGCTTTCCCGAAATGGAGGTCATATCTATCAAGACCTGTTTCGGCCAATCGTCATGTCGGGGCGACTTCGGATTGCGCGCAATTAAGAAGAATATAAAATACTTATTTTAAAAACCGCTACGGCTTTGTTCGAGGCAAACTGTCACATAGCGGTTCGATTTAAGACGAAAGTTGATCCTGTGATGTCCGGAAATGGGGGAGGATGGTTCGAGTTTGGAGGATCACGATCTGGCTCTTGTCGGGGACCCAAGATAGACGACCGCTGCGCCGCTGCCGTACTGTCCAGCATGACACGTTCAGTCCCCCGCTGGCCTCTGATCCGTTTGGACAGGCGATAGCGGTTCGTTCCGATCAGCTCGCAGGTCTGCGCCTGGAGGATTTCCCACGCGCCTTGATCATTCTGGGCGGCAAAGGCGTTGCTGGCGTTGAGAACGTCCAGCTCTTCGACGCTTTCCAGCTCCCCGCCATAGATTTCGATATCAAGCGCATGCCGCCGCGCAAAGATCGATGATCTAAAAGAGCACGATTTGCGCCGCACGGCAGGTCGTCGTTTGCTTCAAGACTACAATCTATCCATGGAAGAGGTAAGCAAGATCCTGAATCACAGTTCCGTTGTCGTGACCGAGCAACGCTATGCATTCCTCGATATGGAAAGGACCAGGACCAAACTTGCCGTCGCACAAAAGTCGGCACAGGCGTTGCGGATTTTGGAAGAAAATTAATAATTATTCCTGATACTTACCAAAATCGCGAACAGAGCTCCGACTCCGTCGGTCCTGGTTCGAGTCCAAGATCCCCAGCCAATTTTCCCTTACATAATAATCGACTGGACCGCGACCGGACGGGCTACGCCTGTACGCCCATTTCATGCCTCATGATGTGAGTCTTTTCCTTTCTCCTCACTCTGGGCCACTTGCAGTTTGACCGCGAGGAAGCTGTCTGGCGTTACCGAGATGGACGAGATGCCGCAGGCGACAAGGAAGTCGGCAAATTCCGGGTGATCGCTCGGGGCCTGACCGCAAAGGCCGACCTTGCGCCCCTTTTCGCGGGCCTCCTTGATGACGTGGCTGATCATCCATTTGACCGCCGCATTCTGTTCGTCAAACAGGCCTGAGAGTAGCTCTGAATCCCGGTCAACACCGAGCGTCAGCTGAGTGAGGTCGTTGGAGCCGATGGAGAAGCCGTCAAAATGGTCGGCATAATCAGCCGCCAGGATGACATTGCTCGGAATTTCACACATGACATAGACTTCCAGCCCTTTTTCACCGCGTCTTAGACCATTTTCGGCCATGACGTCGAGCACCTTGATGGCTTCCTCGACCGTGCGGCAGAAGGGGATCATCACCACCGCGTTGGTGAAGCCCAGATCATCCCGCAGGCGCTTGATGGCTTGGCATTCCAGATCGAAACCCTGCCGATAGCGTGGGGAATAATAACGGCTGGCACCACGGAAGCCGATCATCGGATTTTCTTCTTCCAGCTCAAACTGACGACCTCCGAGCAGACCGGCATATTCGTTGGTCTTGAAGTCGCTCATACGGATGATGATCGGTTTTGGGTGAGCCACCGCACAGAGGCGAGCAAGGCCACGGGCCAGTGTGTCGACAAAATAGTCTTTCTTGTCGCCATAGTCCGCGGTCAAGGCTTCGATGCGGGCGCGTTCTTCTTCGTTTTTTCAATTGATCAAACTTTACCAAGGCCATCGGGTGAACCTTGATGGTGTTGCTGACCACAAATTCCATCCGCGCCAGTCCGATGCCATCAGCAGGCAACCGCCACCAGCGGAAGGCCGTGCCGGGATTGGCCAGATTGAGCATGATCCGGGTTTTGGTTTCTGGCAACCTCGACATGTCTAGATCTTTGGTCTCGATCTTTGCAGTGCCTGCATAAATGATGCCCTCGTCGCCTTCGGCGCAAGAGACCGTCACGTCCTGCCCGTCATGGAGCAAGTAAGTCGCGTTGCCGACGCCGACGACGGCAGGCAGCCCCAATTCGCGGCTTACGATGGCGGCATGCGACGTGCGACCCGCCGTGATCGGTGATAATGGCAGCGGCCCGTTTCATCACCGGAGTCCAGTCCGGGTCGGTGATTTCGGTCACAAGAATGGAACCATCAACAAAGCGTTCGATATCCTTGGCGCTTTCGATGAGACAGATGCGACCGGTCCACGGCCCCATCACCAATGGCCAGACCCTTGCATAGCACTTCGCCGCGTTCGCTAAGGCTATAGGTTTTGATGCTGTCGCTCCGGCGCCGGGCCTGAATGGTTTCTGGTCGGGCTTGCAGAATGAAAAGATCGCCAGTGAGACCATCCTTGCCCCATTCCATATCCATAGCACAGCCATAGTGATCCTCGATCTTGCACAGCCCAGCGGGCAAGCTGCATTAGATCTGCGTCGCCAAGGACATAGGCATCGCGTTCCTTGCGCGAGGTGGAGACATTGCGGGTTGGATGCTGGGCGTCGCCAAAGACCATCTTGATGGCCTTCTCTCCCTTTTTGCGCTCGATGTATCGGCGTTACCGTTTCATCTGCAAGGAAAGGTTTGAAAAGCTGATATTCATCCGGGTCAAACCTGCGCCCCTGAACGACATTTTCTCCCAAGCCCCAAGCGGCATTGATCAGCACCACCTTGTCAAAACCGGTATCGGTGTCGATGGAAAACATCACGCCTGAACTGCCCAGATCCGTGCGGACCATGCGCTGGACGCCGATGGAGAGCGCGACCTCTCATGTGATCAAAGCCATTCAATTGGCGATAGCTCATGGCCCTGTCTGTGAAGAGCGAGGCATAGCAGCGGCGGCAGGCGCGCAAAACAGCGTCTGCTCCTTCCACATTGAGGAACGTTTCCTGCTGACCGGCAAAGCTGGCATCCGGCAGATCCTCTGCAGTGGCACTCGAGCGCACGGCGACGGAAAGACCATCCTGCCCGGCTTCGCGCTCCAGCGACCGATAGGCCGTGGTGATCGCATGGGCAACGTCGTCCGGCCAATCCCCGCGCAAGAATAGATCGCGGATCGCGCGGCCCGTCTCTGCCAGGCTGGCTTTGCCTGACTGCCATTCATCAAGATAAGGCTCCAACCTGCTGCGAATGTTGTTAAATTCCACAAATTGCCACTAGGCTTCGGCGCTGGTTGCAAAGCCTGATGGGACTGCAATGCCTTCTGACGCCAGTTGCGAAATCATTTCACCCAGAGACGCATTTTTGCCGCGACAATCGCGACATCATCGCGCCTGATATTGTTGAAATCCAACACAAGAGTTCTTGTTTTGTTCATAATCCAATCTCCTCACGTTGGCGTTTTTTCCTTCCGAATGCTTGGGGCGTGAGGCGAGATTATGAGCGCGTGCCGAGAGAGCGCTGTCGGCTTCACGTCATGCAAAGCCATGGAAGGTCTTCCCGATTTCCAGAATAGCATTTTTTGCAAGTCTTCGGTATGCGGCAACAGTCGTAGACACGCAACGAAACGCAGGCTTGCTTCACCTTTAACCGAACAGGATTTTGGTCGGACAGGTCAAATGGTTGCGGTCACAATGCCGCGCAAAGAGCCAAAGGGCAAAGCGAGAAACGGTGGTGCATTTCATCGCGGCACTATTGGCAAGTCAGCTTCTCTTACAAAGGCGGGGACCCGAGATCCTGAAGGCACCGCTTCTTAATCAATCACGCATAATCACAGATGAGGCAGACCGTGCCCCTACGCTCTTCCACTCGGGATTTTCAGCCCATTTGAGCAGCATATCGACAAAGACCTTACCTGCTGCTCCAATGTCACCGGAATTGTCGAGATGGATGGTCTCCTCATCGAACAAATCTTCAGATTCCAGTTTTTTGGTCCGCTCGATACGCAGGCGAATTTCCTCTGAATTTTCGCGCCCACGTTCCGAAAGGCGTTTAATCAGGGTTTCCGGCTCGACCGTGAGATTGATCGCATGAAAATGGCGGAACTGATCCCGCAGCAAGGGAATGGTCTTTCGCGAACCATTGGCGATCACCACTCCGCCGGTTTCCAGATGCGCCAGCAAACTGGAAGGCAAGCCATAAAAAAGCCCGTGTGCGCCCCATGAGATCACGAACTGCCCCTGCATTTCCGCTTTCTGGAAGGCAGCAACGCTCATGCTTTCATGGTCTTCGCTTGGATCGCCGTTCGAGCGGGTAATGCAGCGGGCGAACAAACAGCATGCGGGGATCATCTTTCAAAGCCTCGCGGGCATAATTCAGAACACTGTCCTTGCCTGAGCCACTTGGCCCCCACCAGCAAGACAAACGTCCCATATTCAGCATCGCCCAGATCATGTTTGTCCTTATGATGCAGGCCCATGTCATGCTCAATCACGTCATGCTCACCAAGCTCATTCATTCAGATCTCCGTGACCCTTGCCTCAAGACTGCATTCCTTCCTAAGGTAGGGTTCAGATGATGCGCTGTCCTTTGCGCCATACCTGACGGATGACCGGCGTGTTGCCCGACTTGCGGACATGGACCAAGTCACCCCGTTTGCCGACTTCAATGCTCCCACGGTCGTCAAGCCCGGTTGCCCGAGCCGGATTGTGGGAAATCATACTCACCGAATCTGGCAGCGAGATGGCATCGTCCCCTTGCGCGAGCGCGAATGCCGCCTGCACCAGTGACATCGGAATATAATCGGACGAGAGGATATCCAAAACCCCCTCCTTGACCAAGTCCGAAGCTGCGATATTTCCGGAATGAGATCCACCACGCACAACATTTGGTGCACCCATCAGAACCGCGAGGCCCGCATCATGGGAAGCTTTGGCCGCTTCCATGGTGGTGGGGAACTCCGCGACATGAATATCCTGTGCAATTGCCTCCTCGACATGGGCCAGCGTGGCGTCATCGTGAGAGGCGAGGATCAGTCCCCTTTGTTTGCAGATCTCGGCAATGGCGTTGCGGTGTTTGTCAGAGTTGCGGGAGGAGGCTTCCATCCGGCGCTGGCAGAATAGATCAAACTCCTCATCAGACATTTTCAATTTGCCTTTGTAATAGATCGCATAGGCTTCCAGCTTGGCAAATTGGCGCTGGCCCGGCGCGTGGTCCATTACCGAGATCAGCTTGACCAACGGGTAATTGTCAAACTGATGGAAGGCGGTAATGCAGTCATCGGCGGACACTTCGCAGCGAAGATGCAGGAAATGATCGGACCGCAATGTGTCTTCCTCGACACCACGATGGAAGGCATCGGCCAGCGCTTTCATGTCTTGATAATTGAGGTCTGCGTCGGAATCGAGCCCTACCCGCAGCGCATCAAACACGGTGGTGATGCCAGAGGATGCGATCTGGGCATCATGCGCCAGCACCGCAGCCATGGGGTTCCAACGCACTTTCGGGCGCGGCGCATAATGGCCTTCGACATGATCGGTATGCAGCTCGACAAAACCCGGCAGCAAATAGTCGCCTTCCAGATCATACGCCAAGCTTTCCAAAGGCTCAGGCAGGTCACCTTCGGAAATATCACAGATGAGACCGTCCTTGACATGGACATGGCCGCGCAGAACTTCGTCTTTCAAAACGATTTGCGCATCTTTCAAAATGAGGTCACGTTTCATGCGAAGGTCTTTCCTATTAAGGGCATCAAAGCCGGATTTGGACAAGTCAGCGGCCGGATGGCGCGTCATTCTCAAACAGCACCAAAGGGGAATTGGCGATGAATGGTGAAGGGGGCGCCCCGCTCGGTTTCCACAAACAGGGAGAGAGCTGAGACGGTTTTGGGGACGGCAAGGGCCGCTTCGAAATGATGTTTGGCAGCAGCCCCGAAGGCGTTCGCCAGATCATCTGCAATCGGGTCAGACAAGGTCATGTGGAAGCGAAAATCGTCGAAGATATAGGGATAACCCCAAGTCAACAGATTGTCACGCTGGCTTTGGCTCAGTCTCTCCGGTTTGCGGCGGGCTATGTCATGCTCATCAAGCGGAGCACGGAAATGGTCAAAGTCGCGCACCAGATTGGTGGCGAGCATTTTGAGGTCTTCGCTTGGGTGCTCGGTGCGCAAGGCAAAGAATGGCCCAAGTCGTCCAACCTCAAATTTGGGCAGCTGGAAAGACTGAAGGCCCGACGCATAGTCGGCGAGCTTCTGGTCCAATTGTTCAAGGTTGGTGCCGAGCGCCAGTTCAAACGGCGCTTTCAGCGTGCCATGAAAACCATAGCGCCGTGGGGATGCCGTCATGGCGTCGAACGCCTCGCGCGATTGGTCCTTCATCAGCGAAGGGCGGTCAATCTCGCCGCCGTCAAAGGCATCCCGTCCAAGCCAGATTGCAGCGGCTTTGGTCAGGGGATCGTCTTTGGCTGGGGCAAAAAAGAGGGCATAGCGTGGCACGGTGGTTTCCTTTGGATCTCAAGAAGGGTTTTTTAGGGGGCGAGGGCTGGTGCCTAGCTTTTGGTGAGCATGGCACGCAGTTTTCCTGAAATACTATCGAAGACATAGACAACAATAAGGATAAGGATGACCATGTAGAAAACATTCTCCCAATCCTGATTGGTGCGCATGGCCTCCCACAGCTTGAGGCCAATGCCCCCTGCCCCGACGGCGCCGATGATGGTGGCCGAGCGGGTGTTGGATTCCCAGAAATAAAGCGATTGAGAAAGGAAGACAGGCAAGACCTGTGGCACCACACCATAACGCTGAACCAACACCGGATTGGCCCCAAGGGACTTGACGCCTTCACGCTGTTTGTCGTCGATATTTTCCAATGCCTCAGCATAGAGTTTACCCAGTGTACCAGTGTCGGTGAAGAAGATAGCCGACATACCGGCCAGCGGCCCCGGCCCAAAGGCGCGGGTAAAGAACAAGGCCCAGATAAGCATATCCACCGAACGCAGGAAATCGAACAGGCGTTTCATGAGCTGGTTGCCAAGTCTGTTTGGCGTGACGTTGCGGGCAGCCAAGAAGGCCAGCGGGAAAGCCAGAATTGTGGCAAACAGCGTGCCAACAAAGGCCATGACGATGGTCTGCAACAGCTTGATCCAGACATCCCCATGCTGCCATTCGGCATTGTTGATGATGTTGTCGAAGGCTAAAGACAGGTTGGACTGGTCCGGCTTGATGCGGTCACCAGAGGTGATCAGTCCCATAACATCGCCAAAGCTCTTGCCCCAGAAAGGCGAATTGGTGTCGAAGACGAAATTCTCCCAGCCAAGGAAGCGGCGGCGGATTTTCACCTCATCGCTTTCCACCTCGATGCGCCCATCAACGCCAAACTGGGCGACGATCTTGCCATCCTCATATTTCTGCGAGGCCCAGACTGGCAATGCTCCTCTGGCGCGGACGCTCTCATCTTTGACGATGTCAATGACCAGTTGCTCACCATTGCGCACAATCGTGACGAGACCGGGTTCAACCTCAACCATGCCAGCGCCAATTTTGACTTCTGCATGGACGGTCTCTTCGCGTCGCTCTGGCTTGGCATCACTCTCTGACGTCACTGTAGGTGTTGCCGGACTGGCGGCAGTTGGCGCGCTTGGTGCCATGAAGCTGATGACAGGCTCTTTTGAGGGCGCGCTGGATGGTGTGACCGGATTGGTGGACGTACCGGCACCCGGAGCCATGAAGCTGAAAGCCACAGCCGGCGTCTGTACGGAAGGTGTTTCTTCCTTTTCCAGCGGCTTAATATCGACCATTTTGCGGGTCTGGGTAATCCAGTCTGGATGGGGATCCTTGCCCAAGGGTGAGAAGCGCGGGAATTCAACCTTTACAAAGCCGTCATCAAATTCGATGTCCGGGCGGACTTCATAAGACACCCAGTCGGCAAGATAAGAGCCTGCAATGCCCCAATTGCCATTGCCCAGAATCTGCCCAATATGGAAGAAGTGCCAAGCAAAGATCAGATAAACGACGATGCCAATGGCAACAAACCAGCCGCGAAAGCGTTTCATCCAGTTGGGTTTGAACACCTCCGGGTGCCGGGCCATCACTGCGTCAAGTCGAGAAGCGGTTAGCGTGGTCATTGTCGGGTCTCTTCCTCTTACAAGCTGCCGCCAAAGGCAAAGGCCTGATCGCCGACGATCCTTTTGCGCAGCCAGGCGGAGAATTGGTCGATGGCCATGATCGTGACAAACAAAAGCAGGACGATGGCCAGAGTCTTTGCCTCATGACCGCGCGAAATGGACAGGCGCAAAGCTTCCCCTATCCCGCCGCCTCCAACAGCACCAATGATGGTGGAGGCCCGGACATTGATCTCAAGGCGCAGCAGTCCGTAGGACAGGAAGTTTGGCAGGATTTGCGGCACGATGCCGAACCAGACCCGCTCGACCCAGCGGCCGCCAACGGCTCTCAAGCCTTCATCGGCCTTCATGTCGGCATTCTCGACCACTTCGAAAAACATCTTTCCGAGCGAACCGATGGTATGGATCGTCACGGCAATCATGGCAGGGATTGCACCAAGGGTCAGCACCGCCACGAAGAAACCGGCAATAACAATTTCCGGAAAGGCGCGGAGGATTTCGAGGATACGGCGGACCACAAACCGCAGCCATCCGCGCGTGGTCAGGTTTGATGCAGCAAGGAAACAGAGGATGAAGCCGAAGAAAAAGCCGATCAGAGTGGAAACGATCGCGATATTGATCGTCTCCAGCATCTTGTAAAAATATTCTGGCAGATAGAGGCTTTCGGTCAGATAGATCCGGCCTTCAGGATAGTTGAATTTGAGCGACCCATCGGCATAGGGCGTATCAAGATCAAACAGCGCGCGCCAGATTTCCATTCCGTCGCGCGGCACCATATCCAGAAAGAAGTCAAAAAAGTACGGCAATCGGTCGAAAAATTTGCCTGCATTGGTTTCGTTGGCAAACCACAGCGAGGAAAACAAGGCAACCAGCAATAGCCCAACCGACAGAAGGGTGTATGTTCGGCGCTTGCGATTGAGGTCTTGCCAGTGGCGCTCAACGGCAGCGCTGCTTTGGGACAAGGGAGTTGCGGGCGTCATGTTTGTCATGTCTTCACCGAACAAAAAGAAAAAGGCTCATCAAGAGCGTGTCGGATGTCTTCCGAAAGCCTGAATGGATCGGCGCAAAGCAGCCATTGGTGTTCGCTGCAAGATCCCACGCCCACCAGAGGGGCATTTAACTGGGGCAAAATGGGTCCGAAACATAATCCGGACCCACCATTTCATTTCCAGTTATCCATTCTCAAGTCATTGAGAATGTGATCCAATCAAGAACCGATTTTCGCTTTGCGTGCGGCGATGATGGCTTTGTAGAACTCTTCATTGACCTCGGTGAAGCCTTTGTAATCGCCCCCCTGAATGGCAGAGAAGCATTCAGGATCATTTTTCGGCAGGTTCATCATGAAGGCTTTGAATTTGGCTTTGGTGTCGTCGCTGAGGCTGGAGCGAACCACGATCGGGCCGTTAGGGATCAGCGGGGACTGCCACAGCTGAACCAGATCGCCCATGTCGAGGATGCCTTTGTCGACCATTTTCTTGAGGTTGCCAGAGGTGTAGCCATCTTCGAATTTGCCAACGCCCGAAGACCATGTGGTGCCTGCATCAAAGTTGCCTTTAACAACTTCGAGAACGAGATTTTCGTGACCGCCACCAAAGCCGGTGTCCCCGAAATAATCCTTGATCTGACCGCCAACGGCATCAGGCAGGGTCACGGAAGGGACAAGGAAGCCGGAGGTGGAGTCTGGATCGGCAAAACCGAGCTTCTTGCCTTTCATGTCGTCCAGTTTGGTCATGCCGGAATCTTTGCGAGCAACCATGACCGAGTAGTAACCGGTGGAGCCATCGGTCTGAACGGTGGTCAGGATAGGCTCGACGGCTTTGGGATCTTTCAGATACACTTTTGCATAGCCCGATGCGCCAAGCTCTGCATAGTCAAGGGTGCCGCCCAACAGGCCCTGAATGACGCCGTCATAGTCAGCGGCAGGGAACAGGGAAACTTTTTCAACACCGATGGCGGCTGGCAATGTGTCAACGAGACACTGGAAATTGCGCAGACGGTCCGCTTCGTTTTCACCACCCAGAATGCCGATGCGGAATTCTTTTTCAGCAGCAAAAGAAGGCGCAGCGGCACCGGCTGCGAGCGCAGCCACGGAAACGGCGGCAAGAATTGCTTTTTTAAACATGTTCGTGTCTCCTGATTTCAACCGGCTCAGCCGGTGTCATCCTTGTTGTCAAATAGAAGCGTTGTTGTAGGTTCACGTTTGGCCTGATTACGCTGGCGAAGCGATCTCGGCTTGCGCCATTGCCACGACCGGGGGGCGGCTTGCTGGCGCGAAAGCTTCCTTGATGGAGGTCGAGGTGATGGCTTCTGAGATTTCGGCGTCTTCCAGGGAGCCGTAGATCATCTTCACGGCCTCATTGGTTAGCTCGGATGAAGGTCCATCGAACACCACGCGCCCCTGAAACATGCCGATAATGCGCTCGCAATAGGCACGCGCCGTATCAAGGGTGTGCAGGTTGGTCACCACGGTGATGCCATCGCGTTCGTTGATGTCTTTAAGGCTGTCCATCACGATCTGGGCATTCAATGGATCGAGCGAGGCAATCGGCTCATCGGCGAGGATTACTTTCGGGCTTTGCATTAAAGCGCGAGCAATGGCCACGCGCTGCTGCTGGCCACCGGACAGGGTCCCTGCCCGCTGCAATGCGGTTTGTTCGATACCAAGGCGCTCCAATGCGATCAGGGCCTCTGCCCGCTCTTGCTGCGAGAAAATATTGAGTAGGTTGAGCAGGGTGTTGCGATGATTGAGGCGACCCAGCAGAACATTGGTCAACACGTCAAGCCGCGGCACCAGATTGAATTGCTGGAAGATCATGGCACAATCACGCTGCCAGTCCCGCAGCTCACTGCCCTTGATCGAAGAGACCTGCTTGTCATCAAAGGTGATCGCTCCCTCAGTGGGATCGATGAGGCGATTGATCATTCGCAGAAGCGTGGATTTGCCTGCGCCAGAGCGTCCGATGACGCCCACCATCTGACCATGTGGAATGGTCACTGTGACAGAATCGACGGCTGTATTTGGACCGAAGCAGCGCGTCACATTGGTCAATTCCAACATTTGGTTTTCTCCTCGAAACGCTGAAAAATGCGCTCCAACTTGCTCGTTAAGAACTGGCGAATATCTACGAATTCTTTGTGAAAGACGCGTGTCTGCAATATTTCAGTTCGGTGACAGACGAGGCTTTCCTGCGGATAAACCATCGCAATGCTGGCCCTTTGACCAAGCAGACGGCGTGTTCAATCAGCGTTCGTAGCGGGCGAGAAAATCATCGATTTGAAGCATGCGGAAATCTTCCAGCGCAGAGCGCAAATCGTCATGGCACCAATCCCACCACGCCAGTGCAATCAACCGTTTGGCAATACCGGCAGGGAAGCGCTCGCGGATGAGACGGGCAGGCACGCCACCGACGATGGCATAGTCAGGTACATCCTTGGAGACCACCGCCCCTGCCCCGATCACAGCGCCATGGCCAACAGAGATGCCGGGCAAAATGGTCGCACCATGACCGATCCAGACATCGTGGCCGATGCGCACTCTATTGTCGCGCCGCCAAGCGAAGAAATCCTGATCCATGTCCGCGTCGGCAAAATAGTCCGATGCACGGTATGTGAAGTGATGCTGGGTCGCGCGCCATGTTGGATGATTGGTGGCGTTGATGCGCACAGCATTGGCAATGTTGGCGAATTTGCCAATTTCAGCATGCCAGATGTCGCAATCGAGCATCACATAGGAATAGTCGCCCATGATCGTCTCTGAAATGCGACTGCGGTCAGCGACTTCGGTATAGCGGCCAAGCTGGCTATCGGTCACTTTGGCCGTATGGTGGATCAAAGGCTCAATGCCAAGACGGGTCTTTTGCAAAGGGTTGTTCTGCATGATTGCTCTCTATGCGCTTGGGGCGCCAGCCAGTGCGGTGCTGGATTTCTCACTGTCTCTTTGGGCGCTGGTGGCAAAGTTCGAGACATCAATGACCTGATCGGCGATCACATCGCGCACATCGGCGTCGTGGAAGATGCCCAGCAGCGCGACGCCTTTGGCCTTCTTCTCTTCGATCAGCTCGATGACGATGGCGCGGTTGGCGGCATCAAGCGAGGCGGTTGGTTCATCAAGCAGCAAAACCGGATGGTCGGTCAGGAAGCCGCGTGCAATATTGACCCTTTGCTGTTCGCCTCCGGAAAAGGTAGCGGGTGGCAATTGCCAGAGTTTTTCTGGCAGATTGAGGCGGGCGAGCATGTTGCCAGCGCGTGCGCGGGCTTCTTCAACCTCGATGCCCTGGGCGACCAGAGGTTCGGCTGCGACATCCATGGCCGAGACACGGGGCATAGCCCGCAGGAACTGGCTGACATAGCCGATGGTTTCGCGGCGCACCGACAGGACGGTGCGTGGGTCAGCGGTGGCCAGATCGACCATTCTGTCGCGATGGCAGGTGAGGATCTGACCCTGATTGACCGCGTAGTTGCCATAGATCATTTTCAGGATCGAGCTTTTGCCCACCCCCGACGGGCCACCAAGCACGGCACATTGGCCGGCATGGAGCACCAGATTGACCCGCGAGACCACGGGGATGGTGATCGAACCACGCAGATGCATGACAAAGCTTTTGGCAACGTTGGTGACGATCAACGGCGTTGCCTTCATCTCAATGTTGGGAGACGTCATCAATCGACCCTTTCTAGACCTGAAGAATGGAGGAAATGAGCAGTTGGGTATAAGGCGCTTGCGGATCATCAAGCACCCGGTCGGTCAGACCGGTCTCAATGACACGTCCGCCCTTCATCACCACCATGCGATGGGACAGTAGACGAGCGACAGCCAGATCGTGGGTGACGACAATTGCCGCAAGGCCCAGTTCAGCCACCAGACCGCGCATCAGATCGAGCAGACGGGCTTGCACCGAGACATCGAGACCGCCGGTTGGCTCATCCATGAAAATGAGCCGCGGGCCGGTCACCAGATTGCGGGCAATCTGCAGGCGCTGACGCATGCCACCGGAGAAAGCACGGGGTTCGTCATCGATCCGGTCAGCGGATATTTCCACCTGCTCCAGCCAATCGGTCGCGGTCTGGCGAATGTCACCATAGTGGCGTTGGCCGATGGCCATCAGACGCTCGCCGACATTGGCCCCCGCTGAGACCGTCATGCGCAGGCCGTCCGCGGGATTTTGATGAACAAAGCCCCAGTCGGTCCGCATCAGGAAACGCTTTTCGGCTTCGCCCAGACGGAAGACCTCACGCATTGCCCCATCGCGCATGCGATAATTGACCATGCCCGAAGTTGGGGTCAGGCGGGTGGAGATACAATTGAGCAACGTGGTCTTGCCTGAGCCGGACTCCCCGACAATGGCCAGCACTTCGCCGGGCCAGAGGTCAAAGCTGACATCCTCGCAGCCGACGCGGCGGCCATAATATTTGCTGACCGAGCGAACCTGCAGCAAAGGCTCTTCATTAAGGTCCGCGGGACGCTGGGCAACCAGCGAAGATTTGGCCTGGAACTGGGCGGGAATTGACCGGGTCATGCTGGCACCTCATCATCATGTTTAGCATCAGGGGCCATCGAACCACGGAAACCCTGCGCACGGCGGTCTTCGCAATAATCACTGTCTGAGCAGACAAACATCCGCTCTCCCTTGTCATCGAGGATGACCTCGTCAAGATAGACACCCGTGCCACCGCACAGGGCGCAAGGCTCCTCAAAGGCCTGAATTTCAAACGGGTAGTCTTCGAAATCGAGGCTGACGACATCGGTATAAGGGGGGATGGCATAGATGCTCATTTCGCGCCCGGCACCATAAAGCTGGAGTGCTTCCATGCGGTCCATTTTCGGATTGTCGAATTTCGGGGTCGGCGACGGATCCATCACATAACGCCCCTTGACCTTGACCGGATAGGCATAGTTGGTGGCGATGTGTCCCTTTTGGGCAATGTCTTCATAGAGCTTTACATGCATCAGGCCATAATCCTCGACTGCATGCATTTTGCGGGTCTCGATTTCGCGAGGTTCAAGGAAGCGCAAAGGCTCGGGGATTGGCACCTGAAAGACGATGACCTGATCCTTGGACAAAGGCTCTTCAGGGATGCGGTGGCGGGTCTGGATGATGCTGGCAGCCTTGGTCTGAGTGGTCGTCTCGACCTTGGCCATCTTGGCAAAGAAGGCACGAATGGAGACTGCGTTGGTGGTATCGTCAGATCCCTGATCGATCACCTTGAGGACATCATCAGGGCCAATGATTGACGCGGTCACCTGAACGCCACCGGTGCCCCAGCCATAGGGCATTGGCATTTCGCGGCTGGCAAAGGGCACCTGATAGCCGGGAATGGCAATGCCCTTGAGAATCGCCCGGCGGATCATCCGCTTGGTTTGTTCATCAAGATAGGCGAAATTGTAATTGGCAATTGCGCCCTGTTCTGACTGGCTGATGCTGGTCATCGGGAACCTCCCTCAATGCTGCCTGCTTGCCCCTGATCCCCATCAGGGGTGTGACTGGCATAGAATTCGGCCTGCATCTGGCGGACGAGTTTCAGCTCGGCCTGAAAGTCGACATAATGCGGCAATTTCAAATGCTCGACGAAGCCGGTGGCCTGCACATTGTCTGAATGGGAAATGACGAATTCCTCATCCTGCGCTGGAGCGATGACGTCTTCGCCAAATTCATCGGCCCGCAAAGCACGGTCACACAGGGCCATGGACATGGATTTGCGTTCCGACTGGCCAAAGACCAGACCATAGCCACGGGTGAATTGTGGTGGCGCGGTGCGTGAGCCCTTGAACTGGTTGACCATCTGGCATTCACTGATCTGGATGCGGCCAATGGAAACCGCAAAACCCAGCTCGGGCACGTCCACCATCACATCAACCTCGCCGATGCGGATTTCGCCTGCAAAGGGATGGTTGCGGCCATATCCGCGCTGGGTGGAATAGCCAAGCGCCAGAAGAAAGCCTTCATCGCCACGGGACAGGGCTTGTAGCCGCTGGTCGCGGGTGAGCGGGAAATCTAGCGGCTTGCGGGTGATGTCACCCGGCTCCGGCCAGCTTTCCGCTCCCTCGGGCAATTGACCATCCGGTTCCATCAGGCCTTCCCCTGCAATCAGGTCGGAGACACGCGGCATGGTTTCGGTCGCACCATCCGCGTCAAGATCGGCCTTTTGCGGTGCTGACACCTCTTCGTCGCCGGTCAGCTCCGGATCAAGCAAGCGGTGCGTGTAATCAAAGGTCGGACCGAGGATCTGGCCACCGGGCAAATCCTTGAATGTCGCAGAAATACGGCGCTGGATTTGCATGGCGCTGGTGTCAATCGGCTCGGAATAACCAAAGCGTGGCAACGTCGTGCGATAAGCACGGGTCAGGAAAATCGCTTCGATCAGATCGCCCCGCGCCTGCTTGATGGCGAGTGCGGCCAGTTCCCGGTCATAGAGTGCGCCTTCGCTCATGACCCGGTCCACAGCCAGAGACAATTGTTCGGAAATCTGATCAAGCGACAGGGCATCAACGTCGCGATCGCCACGGCGGCGGTCGGCGAGCAATTGATGCGCGGCCTTGATGGCGGTTTCCCCGCCCTTCACGGCTACATACATATCAGCGCCCTCCCGTTTTCTGGTTTTCGATCCGCGTGGTGCGTGGCAAACAGGAGATGGCATCCGGCGCAACTAAGATCACATCGACACCCCGCGGAAAGCGATTGTTGTTGGCGGTCCATTGGTCAAGAAAGAGCGGCGATATGGGCGCGACACCAAGCGATGTTGTGGTCTTGATGCCCGGACCTGAGAGGGTCCAGTCCCCCCTCCTCGCTCAGCTCCTCAACTGCAATGATCAATGTGCTGGAGCGGTCTGGATAGTCCTGTTGCCCTTGAGCGAAGATGTCCAGCGACGCGATCTTTTGTGCCTCTGTAAGCACCGCAAAGGTGGCGCGTGCTGGTTCAACAGCAAAAGGCGCGCCGACATGAAAGGTCAGCCAATCGGCGACGGCTGACTTTCCTTGTAGAGCGTCATCGAGCCAGAGGGGGGTGTCAGCATCGGCCAAGGTTGCCAATACGGCACCGACCAAGGGTAACAGCCCAGCCGGTGGCTTGGCGTCGGTCCTGATCGCCTTGATGGTGCCGGGCCGGGCCATGGCATCCATGATCGCGCGGAATATCTGCTGCGTTTGCAGAGTTGGCTCACTCAAGCCCCCCTGCATTGCCTTGGCGGCATTTTTCCGGGTCTGCATGTTGGTTCCTGGATTGAACATCAATCGTCCCCCCTGACCATGGTGAAGAAGTTGACACGGGTGGCCTGTGTTTCAGCCACCTGCTGGCGATTCCGTTCAACCGCCGCCTGTTCCAGCGGCGTCAGAATGCGGCTTTCGATCAGCTCTGCAGTGGCGCTGTCATTGGCCATTGCGTCAATCACTGCGGCGAGTTTGGCCTTGCCTGCATCGCGGCCCAGCATGATGGCGTGGCCGATGGCGCCATTCTCCATCCGCACCGTGGCTCGGGTTGCCGTGGCTTCGCCAAAATTGAAAGGCGCACCACCGCCACCGATGCGGCCACGCAAGGCAACCAGACCGGTTTCCGGTCCGCGCAACAATTCGCAACCGGGATCCAGCCCCAGGGACTGCCAAGCTTTCAAAAGATCCTGTTTGGGCGCATTGGCCAGAATTGACATTCTGCGTTGATGGGCGATTTGCGCAGCGCTGAGCGCCTGTGGGGCGCCTTGGCTGTCGCCATTTCTTTGCTCCGTGGCGTGAGGGCGGTGTCTGTCTTCCATGAGGAGATCCATCGCATCTGGTGTGAATATTTGTCTATTTTACTATACAACTTTGTTGAGCCATTTTCTACGCATCCTTGGTGACAACAATGTGACGGTCTGGTCAAAGCCTGATGAATTGCCAAAAGGCACAATTCCCAGTGGATCCCCTGTTGGAATTTGTCTATCTTTCCAGCAAGATAGACAAATGGCTTTCTGCAAGGTGCTGGACGGCGGCACGGAACCGCGCTAAAGGACCGATCGAGCGCGGGCAGCAGGATCAAAGGACCCATTGATGGCTTCCGAAACACTCAAAGGCGAAATCGAGCGGCGCAGCGGCGTGGCCCTGTGGCGACAGATTGCGGATGCGATTCGGGCGGGCATTTCTTCAGGACTGGGTGATGAGACCGGCAAACTGCCGCCAGAAATGGAACTGGCCAAGCAGTTCGGCGTTAATCGCCATACCGTGCGGTCAGCCATTTCGGCTCTGGTCAACGATGGCATCTTGCGAGCGGAACAGGGGCGTGGCACCTTCATCATCGAACCCAAGCGACTGACCTACCCGATTTCCAAACGCACCCGCTTCTCCACCGGTCTTGCTTCACAAGGGGCGACCGGCTCCAAAAGCCTGATTTCGTGCGATCAGGTTGCGGCCAATCGGGATGTTGCGCTTGCCCTCGACATTGCTCTGGGAGCGCCCGTTACCTGCATGCGGAATGTCGGCATGAGTGACGAGCTGCCCGTCAGCCGGTCAACCTCATGGTATGATGCGGAACGGTTCCCTGATTTTGCTGACCATTATAAAGCGCTTGGCTCGGTCACCAAAGCGTTCGCCGCGTGCGGTTTGCTCGACTATGTCAGGCATTCGACCATCATCGAGGCCTATCACGCCACGGTCGACGATGTCCGGATCATGCGATTGACGCCCGGCTCCATCGTGCTGGTCACCCATGCAATCAACCATGATCTCGATGGTCGGCCGGTAGAATATTCAAAGACCCGCTTCTCTGCGGATCGGATCAATCTTGAAATCGACATGGACGGCGCAACCCGGCCGTGATGCGCATCACTTCGGTATCAGACTATGCTTTGTAACGAGAAGACGCGCGCAATCGCTACTTGAAATGTTTGCAAAAGTCTTCAGACTTCGTCTTGCAAAGGCTCAACCGTGCCGCATTTCCCTTTTCATTCGGAGATTTGATATGCAACTGACAAGCCCCGATTTCAACGATGGCGGTCCACTACCGCAAAAATCAGTTTCTGCCGGTCTGGGCGGGAAGGATCTTTTCCCCGCTTTTGGTTTGGTCTGGAGTTCCCGCCGAGGCCAAGAGTCTTGCCTTGACTTGCTACGACCCGGATGCACCAACGGGCTCGGGCTTCTGGCATATGATCATCACCAATCTGCCGGTCACTGAAAGCGGTCAGATTTCCAGCGATTCCCTGCCCAAAAGCGCGATGAGTGCCTTGAATGATGCGGGCACGGAGGGCTTTACCGGAGCTTATCCTCCACCGGATGATCCTGCCCATCGCTATATCTTCACGCTTCATGCGCTGTCTCTTGAAGAGATTGACACATCGAGCATGACAGGGGCTTATGTCCGGTTTAATATCATGAGGAACCAGATCGCCTCTGCAAGCATCACTGGCTTCTTCAAAAATGAAGGGTGAGCCGTCAAGCTTGCAGCTGTGAGAATCGCTCAACAAGACAGGTCGGGCCGGGACAGTCGGCCTGATCGCTGTTTCCAGAAAGACACTTTATGCAACGCGTCAATCCGCTCAAACTGAACAAACTGCAACTGCGTACCCTTGTTCTCTTGCAAATTCTCGGCCGCACCCAGCCAGACGAAGCCTGGGAGAAAGATGGGTCGGTTACGATCCCGTCGATTCCCCACCCGCATGGGGACCATTTCCATGTGGGCGAATATGTCGTTCATGCAGCGGATGCCAGCGGTTTTACCAATCGCGGGGTCTGGGCGGCCTTGGCGCGCAAGGGGCTGGTGAAAAGCAAAGAGGTGCCCCCCGTTGCACTGACCCGCGAAGGTCTTGACTATATCACCGGGCTCGAAAAGAAATTTCTGGAAAAATCCGACCATTGAACGGACTGGCAGTCAGTTGCGACATACAGATGTATATCTGGACAAAAGCAACTGGTGGGACCAGACTTTTGTAAGGGAGCAGGTTCCACTGCATCAGGTTTCAGGGAGATAGTCCATCATGCGCATCATTCTTGCTGATGATCATCCGCTTTATCGCTCTGGCATGAAGCTGTTGTTGGAAGACTTGTTTCCTGGCTCCAAGGTGGAAGAAGCGGGCGATGGGGTCGGTCTCAATCGATTGATCGAAAAAACGCCCTCCCCGGATCTGATCCTGTCTGACCTGCTTTTTCCTGGCTTTGATTATATGCGCGACCTGAAGAGATTGCGGCAGAGTTTTGCGCTCTGCCCGATCATCGCGGTGTCGATGCTCAATGATCCGATCGAGATCGAACAGATCATGGGCCTTGGGGTCAATGGCTTCATTTCCAAATCTGTTTCCTCGCAGGAAGTCATGCGCGCAATTGCCAATATCATGCAGGGCCAGATTGAGGTCTGCATCAGCGATGCGACCTTGTCGCAGGATATGGGGCACCAGCATCATGTTTCGCTTGAGGAATTGACACCTCGACAGATCGAAATCCTGAAGTTGCTGCGGCATGGCCTGTCCAACAAGGAAATTGCCCGCGAGTTGGACCTCTCCCCCTTTACGGTGCGCAGTCACGTTTCCGCATTGATGAAAAATCTCGGCGTGTCCAATCGGGCGGCCGCGTCGGCGATGGCGGCCAGCTACGGGCTGTCATGACAGGACTTGTTCGCCAGAATGGCTGGAGAGGAACCGGTCGAGCATGGCAGAGCGCAATTGCACCGGCTGAACAGGCTTTTGAATGAGCAGGAGGCCGGCTTCCTTCACCCTTTGCTGCACATAGTCGGTCGAATCCCCTGAAATGATAAGTGCTCTGAGATCCGCCCCGAAGCGTGTGCGGGCAACCTCCACCACTTCGATGCCAGTAAAGTCATCGTCAAAGGCATAGTCACTGACGATCAGGTCGAACGGCCCCTTTAAGGTGGCAAATTCGGTCAGATTGGCGGCAGATGAGACGTGACAACCCCATTTGGTCAGCAACTCTTGCGTTGCCTTGAGGGTTTCGCGATCATCATCCACCAGCAAGATGCGCTTTTGATTGAAGCGAGCACCCGTTATGGCGCTGGCCTTTTCCTGCTTTTCACAATCTGGTTTCAAGGCCTCGGTTGGCAAATTAAAGATCTTGATGCAGGTCCCTTGCGAACTGGTTTGCAGCTCGAGCGTCAAGCCTTGCAAGTCGGCTAACCGGCGGACGATGGCAAGGCCAAGCCCCAGCCCCTTTTGCTGATTGTCGCTACCGTTCATCGTGGCATTGACCCGCCCGGCCCGTTTGGAGACTTGCGTGAATTCCTCAAAAATTACTGCCTGATGTTCCTTGGCGATTCCCGGGCCGTCATCCATAACGGCAATCGACAGCCGGTCGCCGTCAGGCGTTCCATACTGCTCGACATGGATCTGCACTGATCCACCCTCGGCATGGCGGATGGCGTTGGACAGCAGGTTTTGAACCATTCGCCGCACAAGGATCGTGTCGCCCATGACACCGACCTTTGGGCATTCGAGCATGAGGGTAACATGGGCAATCTCGGCCAAGGGTTCATAATCATCAAGAACATGGTTGAGCATGTCTTCAAGGTCGAACAGACGCGGACGAACCTGAATTTTGCCGCTGTCCAGAAGGCTGACATCAAGAAGTGAATTGAACAATTTCGACAGGGTTTGCAGACTGTTGCGAATGCGTTCGAGCGTGTTGCGGCTTTGCTCATCCATCTTGTTGAGGGGCAATGTCTCCATATAAAGCCCGATGGCGTGGATGGGTTGGCGCAAGTCGTGACTGGCGGCGGCAAGCAATCGGGTTTTTTCCCGGTTGGCATGCTCTGCCTCCGCCGCAGCCTCGCGGTAACGCTGTGCCAGATCCAGATTGTCCGTGCTGATATCGATATATTGCGAGACGGATTCCATCACATCAGCCCCAAAGCGCAACAGCATCAGCATGAAAATGATCACCAGTCCGCCGAGCAGGATGAAATCACCCCCCAGCAGCATGATCCGAACAGACAATAACCCCAGAAATGGCACCACATACAAAATGAAGGAACGGGGAAAGATAGCAAGCGAGCGCACGGCGGCGGCGGTGGCGCCTGCTGCAATTGACATCTGGATGGCGAAGTGCGCCACATTGTTCGGATTGAGGCTGATGAATGTCATCACCCCCCAACTTGTGCCGACCATCAGGGACAGGGCATCCATCAGCCGGATCCAGAGATAAGGATCGCGTTTGTCCCGTTCGGTGCGCACATAAACCTGACGCCAAACCTCCATCAACACCGGATAGCTGACCAACTCCAGAAGGGCCCAGAAATAGAGGAACCAGAGGGGAACGGAAGGATTTTGGCTGGCGATATAAAGCAGCGCTGCCGCGGTCGCAATATGGCCGATATAGATGGAGTTCGGAGTTTTCAGAAAGGCATCAACATACTGGTGAACACGATCTTCGGGCAAAGGGGTCGAAAAGAATTTCGAGAGTGCCATGGCCGCGTTCCAGTTTTGTTGATATTCGCACGACAGTCTTCATGCTTTCGAAGCGAGTAAGCATGTGGTCTCCATTCTCGCCTAATATAAAGCGCCGCGCGTTGATTGGGAACAAATGCCCATTTAATTTCGCTGTGACATTGAACGGCTTGCGTCAATTTGCGCTCTTGCGTAGGCTTTCAATCCATAAGCTTTGTTTGCGTCCCTTTTCTGGTCGCAATAGTCAGCATGTGCCTTTCGCCGGCACATGGAACGGAGTGCACCATGTCTGCCTATGAAGCCGTCATCGAAGCCATTGATCAAGCCAATGCAGCAGATCCCCGCCTGGAAGCGACGCAAGGGGGCGCTCCGATCCCGAAGGAATTGCTCTATGGCATCCGAATGAGCCTGATGTGTGAGGCCTTTGCACCGGAGGCTGACGAGCTGACGCGGATTGCGGCCCGCGGCCAACATATTGAACGCTGGATCATTCCCCGCGATGATTATCCGCGCAATCGTCCCGGCTATCATCAATGGCGCAATGCCTTGAAGCGCCATCATGCACAGAAGGTCAGCAGCATCATGGCCGCCCAAGGCTATGACGAAGAGGCACAAAATGTGGTGTCGGACGTGCTTTTGAAGAAAAATCTCAAACGAGAGGCACGCGCCCAGTGCGTCGAGGATGTCGCCTGTCTGGTGTTTCTACAACATTATGCACTGGAATTTGCCGCCGACCATGAGACTGGCAAAGTGATCAGCATTCTGTCAAAGGTGTTGCCCAAAATGAGCGATGCCGGACAGGACCACATTGCCAAGCTCGATCTGCCAGAGGCCTTGATGGGAGCGATCGAAGCGGCACGCACATCCTTTGTGGCAAAAGATTCCTGATCAAGATTTGTCCGGCAACGTATTTTGTCCCATTCCAACTTTTGCGTCGAAAAAGAAAATGTGGACCAACAGGTAGACAAAATTTCGAAAAATTCTTTACCATCCGGCAAAATACGCACCCAATAATCATGTTAGACTGACGTCAAGCACCAACGTGAGTGAGGCGGGTTTATGCATCCCCTGATCTGACTTTCTGTTTGCTGCGTAAAAATTCTTAATACTGTGCGCAAATTTTAGATCTGCTTGAACGCTGCTACGTCGGACAGTGCCACGCCAAATTTTGGACCGTTTGCCATGCCCACATTGAGACATGACCCGGAACAAGCCATTTTGATCGTTGCCCATGGCGAACGCGGGGGACGGTGCAACAATGCGCATCTTCTTGAGCTAACAGACGAAGTGCGGCGCAATCTTGGGAATGTTCAACTCGAGGCTGGCGTACTGCGCGGCACACCGAGCATTGCTGAAGCATGGAACAAGCTCACTGCCCCCAATCGGCTCATCTATCCATTTTTCATGGCGGATGGCTTTTTTTGCAATCGGATCCTGCCGAAAAAGATCGCTGAGGCCACTGGCTCCGACCCGCGCGAGCCCGGATCGCCAGCCCAATTGCTAAAGCCTTTTGGCGTGTCCGATTGGCTGGCGGACGCTGTCTTGGGTGCTTTGGTGCGCGATATGGATCAGTTGGGCTTGACTGGCAGTCATCCACATTTGCTGATTGCCGCCCATGGCGCATCTGTTGACCGGCAATCGAGCAAACGGGCGAATGAACTGGCGGACACTCTGCGTCAAACAGGCTATTTCCGCGATGTCTCCTGCGCTTTCCTTGATGAGGCGCCTTATCTTAATTGCGTCATCGGAACGATGCTCTCCGATACGTTGGTTCTGCCATTGTTCAATGGACTTGGCTCGCACTCTGTCGACGACATGGCCGCGCTTGCGCGCGTTGCCCCGCCGGGGACACACTTTTTGTCCCCTGTTGGCGGGCAGGATTGGGTGGGTGACGTGATGACAGCAGACATTGAAGCGGCACTTGCGGTTGGCAGGATGGCGATCGCTGCCGAATGAGTCCCGGATTTTTCCGGTTTGCGCTTTGCTTTTCGCTGAACAATGGGTTCACCTCGTCGTTTTCCCTCCGGTAGACCGAATTTTCTGGACCAATGGTCTGGGTAAGCCACAAACGGACTGGATTTTTTTATACGACAAAAGTATGGTGCGATCGTTCTGAATGCCGACCGTCGGCGCATCCGAAAAGAGATGCAGGCTCAAACCAGCTGGAGACATTCATGGCGCTACAGGAACAAATGACCCTCAGCCAGGGTGAAGTCTGGCTGATGGCGACACGACCCAAGACCATTATTTTGTCAGTTGCCCCGGTGCTGCTGGCCGGTTTGCTGGCGCTTGACGGCACTGCTCCGGTTCATTGGCTGATGCTGCCTGCCATCTTGATTTCAGCGGCCTCCATCCAGATTGCAACCAATTTGTGGAATGATGCAGCTGATGCCAGCTCCGGTCTCGACAAGGCCGCTGAACGGCTCGGTCCGCCGCGCGTCACAAGCCTTGGCTTGTTGGACGTGGCGACTGTGCGCAGAGCTGCGATTTGCTTTTTATTGATGGCTGCGGCCAGTGGTCTTTATCTGGTCTATTTTGGCGGCCTTCCCATTCTGATCATTGGGGCAGTCGGGATTGTCTGTGCATTCGGGTATTCCTCTGGCCCCTACCCCATTTCCGGCTCACCGTTCGGTGAAGTATTCGTCATTCTGTTTTTCGGCATCATGTCGGTGATGGGCAGTGTCTTTTTGCTGACCGGCGAATGGACATGGACGAGCTTCTGGGCGGGGTTATATATTGGCTTGCCCGCAGCGTCGGTTTTAACGATCAACAATCACCGCGACCGGGTGGGCGATAAAGAAGGGGGCCGCCGGACACTGGCGATCCAATTGGGACCCCTTAAAACCAAGCGCCTCTATACGGCAATGATGCTCATTTCCTGCATTGGGATGATCCATATCTTCAATCTGATCCACCACGGGACAGTAAGCCTTGTCAGCCTCGTGGTTACAGCTCTTCTTGCCGCCTATGCGCTCGCAATGCCAATCCGCAAGCTGTTTCTGGCGGAAGATCACATCGGCCTTAATCAATGCCTTGTATCAACGTCCATGTTCCAGTTGGTCTGGGTCGTGGCCTTCAGTGCCATTCTTATGCTTGCCTGATCCAATTACGGGCCTAATCCAAATACGGGCCTGAACCAAATACGGGCCTGAACCAAATACGGGCCTGAACCAAGGCATCATAGCGGAATCGAAAAGCCCGGCATTGGCCGGGCTTTTGTGTTTCGTGAGGCCTGTGCCCTCAGCATTGGCTGGATCAGTTTTTGGACTTTTCCATCTTACCGTGATCATGCTTTTTCATGTCACCATGCTCCATCTTGGAATGGTCCATGCCTGATGTCATTTTGGCCCCAACTCCAGCGATGGGAACATCAATGGTGACTTTGCCCGCCTTCTCAAAGCTCAGTTCCAGCGGGAAACTTTCGCCCTTTTTAAGCGGCCCTTTCAATTGCATGAACATGACATGGAACCCACCCGGCTTCAGGGCCACTTCCCCATGAGCAGGCACGTCAATTGCCTCCACCTGCCGCATCTTCATCACATTGCCCTCATGGATGTGTGTATGCAGCTCTGTGGCCGCGCTGACATCCGCATGGGCAGCAATCAGGCGATCTGCTTCGCCCTTGTTGCTGATCATGAAATATCCCCCACCGGCTTTGGCCTTGCCTGCGGTCGCGCGGGCAAAGGGGTTGGACACAGTGATCGCGCCAACAGACCAATCCGCCGCCTGCACATGGGCAGAGGTGAAGGTGAGAGCTACGGCGAGGAAGATTTTTTTCATGCTGGATCCTTTAGCTAATGCGTGTTTATACGCATATGACTGATAATCCGACACAAGATCAAGCCATTTGCCGCCCGTATATGCGCACTTTTATGAGTATCGAATACAACTTTCACCCTTGCTGGTTGCCAGATCTGCTGGTTTTACTGCGTCTCTGTGGCCTTCCCGCTCTTTGGCATAGGTGCAAATTTTTGTAAGTTTGATCTAAAGCATGGCACAAAAGGGTAAGACTTACGATCTATGTGATATATCGTATTGGACATGACGATCGTCAAAGATAAGCATGCCCCAAGATGGCTATGGTCAGCGTGGGCATCACATCAGATAGATGCTTTACTCAGGCATTTTGCCAGCATCAGGAAGGTTGCAACGTGAATACACCTCTCATTCCTCTGGGTTTGGCACTGATCATGATTACCGTCGGACTTTCGGTTCGACTGCAGGATTTCAAAGCTCTGGTTCACCAATTGCGCGCGGTCGGTGCCGGCATTGTTGCGCAAATTGTGTTTCTGCCCTTGATCGCCTTTGGCGTGGCGCTGATCACCAAGCTTGATACAGTCTATGCAATCGGCCTGATCATTCTCGCAGCTGCCCCCGGCGGTATCACCTCGAACCTTCTGACCGTGCTGGCCCGCGGCAAGACAGCCCTGTCGATTTCGCTGACAATCATCACCAATCTGCTGGCCTTCGTCACCATTCCGACCGTGTTGTCCGCTGCGTTCCTTCTGTTCCGAGAAACGGGACTGGTTGGAACCGACCTTGATCTTTATGCTTTGCCATTTGGTGAAACGGCAATGAAGGTGCTGGCGATCTCCGCCTTGCCATTGGCAATCGGCATGACCTTGCGCCATTTCCTGCCAACGCAGATCAAGCGGATCGAAAATCCGGCAAAGTTTGTTTCTTCGGCTGTGTTTGCCGCTATCGTCTTCACCTCGTTCTACAGCGAGTGGAGCAATATCACCGCTCATTGGAGCACCGTTGGCCCTGCTGTCATTCTTATGAACGGGTTGGCCATTGGGTCCGCTCTGATCATCAGCCAGATCTTCAAGCTCGAAACCCGTCAAGCCCTGACCATTGCCATTGAATGTGGCCTGCAGAATGTCGCTCTGGCGCTCGTGATTGCCAATTTCCTTGGCGACGGACGCTTCATGGTACCATCCTCGATCTATGCTCTGGTGATGAATGTCTCGGTGCTGATCCTGATCGCCGTTGGCAACCGTCTTTCCTCAAACGAAGCGGAAGCCGAGAGCAAGCGTTAAACGCGCATTGGCTGATACAATGATAAAGGGGCCATCAGGGCCCTTTTTGATATCTGGCATTAGAAGGATGGCGGTGTACAGGCGCTGATACAGAGGCAGGGCTCTGCACCTTTGTTGCGAAAGCGGTGGGGCAAGGCGCTGTCAAAATACCAGGCATCGCCCGCCCGCAAAACCTGACGTTCCTCACCGACGGTTACTTCAAGGCTGCCAGATATCACGATGCCGCACTCCTCCCCCTTATGGCTGAGAAAAACCCGGCCCGTGTCAGCGCCGGGCATCAGGGTTTCATGGAGCATCTGTATGGCTTTCATGGGCCGGTCAGCCCCGACGAGCCGGAAGGATGCCTTGCCACGACCGATTTCGACCAGATCACTGGCCTTGTAAAAGTGTTTGCCGCCGTCACTCAGTTCCAAGGTGAAGAACTGTCCCATATCCATCTCAAGGCCATCAAGAATGCGTTTGAGTGCTCCGACGCTCGGGTTCGCATCACCGCTTTCGATTTGCGAGATGGTGGCATTGGCGACCCCTGCCCGTCTGGCCAAGGCCCGTTGGGACAGGCCATGGGCCAAGCGCACCTGACGAAGACGCTGGCCAATATCGGCGCGGATGTCATCTGGCGACGTGTCTTGATCCTGCTGATTGCTGTTCGCCATGTTTGCCTCCATCTAGTTTGCTTCCGTCCTGCTTCCCTGTCGGTCGGCTGTTCAACTGTTTGATATAATAAACAGCTTCTTTCCCAACCGCAACATTTCAACACCTTAGGGCGATCAAGATAAGGGCTTGTTCAGTATCGGCAAAATTCGCACAATCAAGGAAAACAAACATCATCCTTGACGAGGCGAACATGAACGAGATGTCTTCCAAACCCAATGACTTGTCCAGTTTCTGGATGCCCTTCACAGCCAACCGAGCCTTCAAGCAGGATCCGCGGATGGTGGTCTCTGCCAATGGCATGCATTATAAAAGCGCTGATGGCCGCGAAATTCTTGATGGCACGGCCGGCCTTTGGTGCGTCAATGCCGGCCATAATGCCTCCCGGATCACCGAGGCGGTGCAGAAGCAGGTGGCTGAACTCGATTATGCGCCAAATTTCCAGTTTGGGCATCCCAAGGTGTTTGAATTTGCCTCCCGCGTTGCTGCTCTATTTCCTGAAGGCATGGATCATGTCTTTTTCACCAATTCCGGCTCTGAATCGGTTGATACGGCACTGAAGATTGCCCTTCACTATCACCGTATGCGTGGAGACGCGGCTCGTACCCGGCTGATTGGCCGTGAGCGTGGCTATCATGGTACTGGTTTTGGTGGCATTTCGGTGGGCGGCATCGTCAAGAACCGGATGCATTTTGGCTCACTGCTGACTGGGGTTGATCATTTGCCCCACACCCATGATCTGGCCCGCAATGCCTATTCGCGCGGCTGTCCGGACCACGGGGTGGAGCGGGCCGACGCTCTGATCGATCTTGTCACCTTGCATGACCCATCGACCATCGCTGCGGTGATTGTCGAGCCAATGGCTGGCTCCACCGGGGTGCTGCTGCCGCCCAAGGGTTATCTCAAGCGCTTGCGCGCGCTTTGTGACCGCTACGGCATCCTGCTGATCTTTGACGAGGTGATCACCGCCTATGGTCGTTTGGGTTCGGCTAGTGCTGCGGAATTTTTCGATGTGAAACCGGACATCATCACCACGGCAAAAGGGTTGACCAATGCGGTGGTGCCTGCTGGCGCGGTGATTGTTGCCAACAAGATCTATGACTCAGCGATGGAAAATGCCGACGCGGCGATTGAGCTGTTCCATGGCTATACCTATTCGGGCCATCCGCTGGCTGCGGCGGCCGGTATCGCGACCCTCGACACCTATGCCGAGGAAGGCCTGTTCGAGCGGGCTGCATCCCTCTCGTCCTATTGGGAAGACGCAATCCATAGCTTGAAAGGCACCCGTCATGTGATTGACTTGCGCAATCTGGGGCTTGTTGGTGCCATCGAACTGGAGCCGCGTCCAGATGCTCCAACCGCACGGGCAAATGAAGCCATGATCAAGGCATGGGAGAAAGGCGCAATGATACGGGTGACCGGTGACATCATCGCCCTTTCGCCGCCGCTGATCATCAAGAAAGAACAGATTGATGAACTGATCGACATCATTCGCAGCGTGCTGGAGTCGATTGACTGATCGGCTGATCACCAATCGTCGATGAACAAAGAAAAAGCCGGATGACATGTCATCCGGCTTTTTTCATTGGTAGGTCGCATAAGCTCAGTCTTCGTCGAGCCAGCGGAAAGAGCGCTCGTCTTCGGTGAAGAGATGGCGTTTTTCATCCTCTGCCGTCAGGCGGACTTTTTCGCCACGGGCAAATTCGTGATTGCCGGGGATCTTGGCAATCAGTGGCTCTTCACCCTTCTGCGGTGGCTCAAGATAGAGCAAGGTAACCTCACCCAGCTTTTCAACGATCCGAACTTCGCAATCATACAAAGCTTCTTCGCCGTCCTCGGCCAAACGCAGATCCTCTGGGCGAACGCCGAACTTGGCTTTCCTGCCCTTGAAGTCAGCCGCACTTGGCACCTGAACGGTGAAGCCGGATTCGCCCTCTTTGAAGGAGACTTTGGTATGGTCGCCGGTTTCGGTGACGACGCAATCATAGACATTCATGGCAGGCGAGCCGATGAAGCGGGCGACAAAGACGTTGCGCGGATTTTCATACAGCTCCATGGGGGCGCCGCATTGCTCGATGATGCCGCGGGTCGACAGAACGACAATCCGGTCCGCCAGGGTCATGGCCTCAACCTGATCATGGGTCACATAGATCATGGTCGCATCTGGCATGCTCTCATTAAGCTGGGCAATCTCGATACGGGTCGCCACGCGCAGCGCTGCATCGAGGTTGGAAAGCGGCTCATCGAACAGGAAAACCTTGGGGTTTCGGACGATCGAACGACCAATGGCAACCCGCTGACGCTGACCACCGGACAGAGCCTTTGGCAGGCGCTCCAGATATGGTGTCAATTGCAGGATATCCGCAGCTTTGTGGACCCGTTCGTTGATCTCTTCCTTGCTCGCCTTGGCGATGCGCATGCCGAATGCCATATTGTCAAATACGGTCATGTGCGGGTAAAGCGCATAGGTCTGGAACACCATTGCAATGCCACGCTTGGAAGGAGGCACTTCGTTGACCTGCTGGCCATCGATCTCCAGCGTGCCACCGGAAATGCTCTCCAGACCAGCAATCATCCTGAGCAGTGTTGACTTGCCACATCCAGAAGGGCCAACAAAGACGACAAATTCGCCTTTCTCGATTTCAAGATTGATGTTCTTGAGAACCTTGGTTGAGCCATAGGCCTTTTCAATATTGGTGAGCTTCAGGCTTGCCATCCTGTCCTCCCGTCGATTGTGTCCGTCGCAGGCAACCTCTCACAGGGTCGACAAACGACATTGGAAATGGGTTTGGCCCAGCCGCCCCGCTTTGCGTCGGGGCGGCGGGTAGAAAGATCACTTGAGCGCGCCAAAGAAGGCGCCATAGGCTGGCAGCTGCAGCTTGCCATCTTCAATTTGTGCCACGAAATCATGGCCTTCAAGCGGCTTGATGTTGAGGCTGTCAAACGCGACTTCCTGCTCTTCCCCCACCAGGTTGAAGGCACAGAAAACGCGATCTTCACCCAACTCGCGCATGAAGGTGAGCACATTGCCTTCGGTATTGACGAACAACAGGTCGCCCTTGATCAAGGCGTCATGCTGTTTGCGAAAAGCAAGCATCTGACGATAGTGATGCAGAAGCGAATTGCTGCGGGCTTCCATCTGAGAAACCGATTTGGACTTGTGGCTTTCACAGATCGGCAGCCATGGCTTGCCTGACGTGAAGCCTGCCTTCGGCTTGTTTTCGTCCCACACCATCGGCGTGCGGCATCCATCCCGCCCTTTGAATTTCGGCCAGAAGCGGATGCCATAAGGATCTTGCAGATCTTCAAAGGCAACATCGGCTTCTTCCAGCCCCAGCTCTTCACCCTGATAAAGGCAGACTGAGCCTCGCATGGAAAGCAAAAGGGCAATCCGCATGCGATTGGCTGCCTCCTGCAGGTGCGTAGCCACCGGCCAGCGGCTGGCATAGCGTTCTACATCATGGTTGGAGAAGGCCCAGCAGGGCCAGCTGTCAGGTGCGGCCTCAAACAGATCAGAGAAGACGTCATGGACGAATTTCGGGTCTGGCACGCGGGGACCAAGAAAGTCGAAGCCATAGCACATATGCACCTTGTCGCCACCCGACGTATAGTCAGCGACAATCTCGCGATCCCGTTCTTCGTCGCCCACTTCACCAACTGCTGCTGCAGCAGGAAATTCATCGAGAACCACACGGAATTTCTTCAAAAATTCAATATTTTCCGGCTGGCTCTTGTCATAGAGGTGGGACTGGAATGCGTAAGGGTTGACGTTTGTGGTGGTGTTGAAGCTGCGCTTCTCCGGCGGGAGAGCCGGATTATCCTTCAGGCTCTGGCTGTGGACATAGAAATTGATGGTATCGAGACGGAAGCCATCAACACCACGCTCAAGCCAGAAGCGGGTCACGTCCAACAGGGCCTGTTGCACATCCATGTTGTGGAAGTTGAGGTCCGGCTGGCTGGTAAGGAAGTTATGCAGGTAATATTGCTGCCGCGTCGTTTCCCATTCCCAAGACGAGCCGCCAAAAATCGACAGCCAGTTGTTGGGTGGGGAGCCATCCGGCTTGGCATCGGCCCAGACATACCAGTCAGCCTTGTCATTGTCGGCACTGGAGCGGGATTGCTTGAACCATGGATGCTGGTCGGAGGTATGGGAGAGGACGAGGTCGATCATCACCTTGATGCCCAGCTCGTGCGCTTTGGAGATCAGGGCATCAAACTCTTCCAATGTGCCGAACATCGGATCTATGTCGCAATAATCAGAGACGTCATAGCCGAAGTCATTCATTGGTGAGGTGAAGAAAGGCGAGATCCAGATAGCGTCAACGCCGAGCGAAGCGACATAAGGCAAACGCTGGGTGATGCCCTTGAGATCACCGATACCGTCGCCGTTGCTATCCTGATAGGACCGCGGATAGATCTGGTAAATCACCGCTCCGCGCCACCAATCCTTGTCAATGCTGGAATTCTGCATGGGTGTTCCGTTATGTTTATATCGTTGTTTATGCAAAAACAGGGTTGCGTATTCTTAGCCGCCCTTGACCGAACCGGCCAACAGACCGCGCACAAGATAGCGCTGGAGCGAGAAGAAAACGGTGAGTGGTACGATGATGGTAATGAAGGCGGAGGCCGTCAAAATTTCCCAGTTGCCACCGCGTGAGCCAAGCATTTCTCTCAAACGGCCTGTCAGCACCAATTGATCCTCGCCATTGCCAAGGAAAACCATGGCAACCAGAAGGTCATTCCAGACCCACAGGAACTGGAAGATGGCAAACGAGGCGAGCGCGGGAAATGAGAGCGGCAGGATGATCTTGATGAAAATATCAAAGTGACTGGCACCATCAACGCGCGCAGATTCGATGATTTCCTTGGGCAATTCCGAGATATAGTTGCGGAGCAAATAGATCGCCAACGGCAGACCGAAGCCCGTATGGGCCAACCAGATCCCGAGATAGGTCTTGGCAGGCACACCCATGAAGGCACCAACCTTGTTGTAGAGTTGAAGCAACGGGATCAAAGACATTTGCAGCGGCACGACCAGCAAACCGACCACCACCGCGACCAGAACAGCACGGCCGGGGAAATGCATCCATGCCAGCGCATAGGCAGCAAAGGCAGCAATCAGGATCGGGATGATAGTGGAGGGAATCGTGACGGTCAGTGAGTTGATGAAGCTGCGACCAATGCCTTCAGCGGTCAGCACTTCACGATAGTTGTCGAGCGTGAAGATCGGAGGGCTGGTGACCGTGTGAAAGATCCGCTTGCCGCGGCTGCCTTTCCACTTCTCCGGCGAGGTCAGTATGTATGTCCCGTCCGCATCTACTTGGAGGGTCTGCCCCTTTCTCATGTCAGCAACGGTGCCGACCTTGTAGGCTTCCGGATCCTGGGCGCGCCAACCAAAGGCCGTGACTTTGCCGCTATTGCCGGTTTCTTTAAGAATATTGCCGCGAATGACAAAGACACCGTCTTTTTCGATCTGGCTGTCTGGGCCTTTGGCGCGGCCAATCAGATTTTGCTCTGAGGCAAAAAGCGCAGTCCACCAGCCAGACACAGCCAGTTGATCCTTGTCACGGATCGATGAGACGAACAGACCGATGGTCGGCATGGTCCAGAGCAGCACCAGAAGAACAACGGAAAGATGGACCACCCACATCAAGGGCGATTTTGTTTTGGATCCCGAGATCATGTTAAAGCCCTTTATTTTCAGCGTTGGCCTGACGAATATTCCAGATCATGATCGGAACGACGAGCAGCATGATGACAACCGCAATGGTCGCACCTCGCCCAAAGTCTCCGCCACCACGGAACATCCAGCTAAACATGAGATTGGCCAGAACCTGCGTATCCCATTGACCATTTGTCATGGCAAAGACGATATCGAAGACCTTTAGAACCGTGATTGTGATGGTAGTCCAGACAACCGCGATGGTTTTCCAGATCTGCGGCACCATGATGTAGAAGAAGATCTGCACGCCGTTGGCGCCATCAATCACAGCGGCCTCAATGGTTTCTTCGGGAATACCACGCAGGGCAGCAGACAGAATAACCATGGCAAAGCCTGTCTGGATCCAGACCAGAATGATCATCAGGAAAAAATTGTTCCAGAAGGGTATCGTGATCCAGGCCTGAGGCTCCATGCCCATGGCTTCGACCAAGGCATTCAACAGCCCGATCTGAATTGAGCCTTCACCGCGATATTCATAGATGAATTTCCAGATAATCGATGCGCCAATAAAGGAAATGGCCATGGGCATGAAGATCAGCGATTTGGCGATATTCCCCCACCAGATGCGGTCGGTCAGGGCGGCTATCACCAGCCCGAAGAAGGTCGACATGGCTGGCACAAAGATCAACCACAGGATGTTGTTGAACATCGCCTGATGAAATTCACGGTCCTGAAACAGCCAAATATAGTTGTCGAGGCCGACGAATGTTTCGCCATTCTTGTCATAGACCGACAGGATCAGCGAGGCGATCGCCGGATAGACCAGATATAAGGTCAGGGCCAACAGAGCCGGACCAAGGAAAAGCCAGGGTCTGATCCGGTGCGCCATCGCCAGATTGCGGACGCTTTTTTCCGGTGATGCTGCATCAGCGGGATATAGTCGATCCAAGAGCCAGTTCGAACCGACGAAATAGACCACACAGCCCATGACGCCGACCAGGACGATGCCGAGTGCGGATGCAATTTGTTCCATACTGTCGCGCTCCACCTAGAGCGTTTCATTGGCAATCCCTTGCAATGGATTGGCTCAAAACGCTGTTTTTTGTTTGTGTCAAGGACCCAGTATTCTGCCATAACCGGGGCCTACTTCAAAGGTGTTGGTCATCCTGCACCGCTCGTCGCCCGTGCCCGGACACTGCGTTGGGTTGATATCGACCTTGCTTGAAGACTTGTTTTTGCTTGAGATCCAGTCCCGGACGCTTTTCTCTCGTGCCGAGAATCTTTGCATCTGAGACAGCCCGCAGCCTGATCTGGCGCCCAATCGGTCATCCAAAAATCCGACCCGGAGAAGACAGCCCTCGCTTTCGTGCGGGAGCTGGCTGTTTTGGGAGACGGAGTGTCTCCTGACTTCCAGTCAAGATGGTCTTACTTCAGAGCATCCCAGGTTTTCTGGATTTCGTCACCAACGGTCTGGGCGTCCTTGCCGCCAGCATAGTCGACCATGCCGGTCCAGAATGCGCCTGCGCCAATTTTGCCGGGCATCAAGTCGGAACCGTCAAAGCGGAAGGTCGTTGCATTGAGCAGGATTTGACCCTGTTTTTTCAGTGCATCGTTGGCATAGGCTTCGATATTCACGCCTTTATGCGGCGTCAGAAGTCCAGACTGTGCCATCCAGATTTCGTGCGCAATTGGCGACTTCAGGAAATCGATAAATGCGCGTGCGCCTTTGGACTCGCGGGTGATTGCAAACAGGGTACCAGCACCGAGAACCGGCTTACCAAGATCCTTGCTAGCATAGGCCGGGAAATAGAAGAAGTCGGCATCTTCACCCAATTTGGTCCCTTCAGGGAAGAAGGATGGAATGAAGGAAGCCTGACGATGCATGTAGCATTTTGGTGGAGACGTGAAGAGACCTTTCGGGCTGTCACGGAAATCGGTGGTGCCGACTGCCCCTGCTCCGCCATCAACGAAATCATCGTTGCGTGCGAACCAGCCGAATTCCTCGATAGCACCAACAACAGCAGGATCATTGAATTTCACTTCGTTGGTGACCCACTTGTCATAGATGTCTGGCTTCTGCGTGCGGAGCATGAAGTCTTCAACCCAATCGGTTGCGGGCCAACCGGTCGCATCACCGGAGCCAAGACCGATACACCATGGCTTGCCACCGTCCTTGACGATCTGTTCACTCAGGGCTTTCAGCTCTTCCATGCTTTGAGGAATTTCATAGCCAGCATCTTCAAAGTTTTCCGGCACATACCAGACGAGCGATTTCACGTCGACTTTGTAGAAGAAGCCGAAATAGGCGTCTTTGCCTTCTTTGTCCTTGTAGGTGCCCAGATCAACCCAGGACTGACCGGCAGCATAATTGTCCTTGACCCAAGCCTTGGTTTCATCAGACAGCGGCGTCAGCAGGCCTTTGGAGGCCAGGTCAGCTGCCAGCCCCGGCTGCGGGAAAATAGCAATATTCGGCGCAGAGCCTGCACCCGTATCAATCACAATCTGCTGCTCAAAGCTGTCAGAACCGGCATATTCGACCTTAGCGCCCGTGGCTTCCTCGAAATAGGCAACCACGCTCTCAAACAGCTCCTTGTCGATGCTGAGCCAAGGGCCGAAAACCGAGATGGTTTCGCCTTTGAGATCGATCTTTTTTAGTTCTTCATAGGAAGCCCAGTTGAAGCGAGCATCTTCACCCGGCTTGAATTTCAGGTGATCCATGGCCTGCGCGCTACCAGCAGCAAGAGCCGCAACAGCAACGCCCATCATAAGTGTCTTCAACATATCGCAAAACCTCCCAAAGGCATTTGTTGATCAACAAGAATTCTGAACGATAAACGATTTTCAAACCGCTTTGGATTAATTTGAGCATGCTTTGGATGACTGCGAGAGTCAAGGCGGTTTTTGGCAAAACTGGGCGATTTCCGTTAGAAATTTCAAATTTCAATCGTTCCAAACTGTCCCATTTCGCATTTGCAACACGAAGTCCTTGCGCAATCGGTATTGCAGATTATTTTGATTTATGCGTAGAATGTAGATCGGTTTTGATAGGGCTTTGAATACTGATGCACTGACGTTCCTATCGCCCACCGCGCCAGATTGGAGAGAGTATCTCAGACCACCCGGTCGGGATAACCTCTTGCCCGTCCGCATCTTTTGTGAGGTCGCAGCCGTGAATTTGAAAGAATTGTCCACTATCCTGAACCTGTCTCAGACGACGGTCAGTCGCGCCCTTAATGGATATCCGGAAGTTGGCGAGAAGACACGCTTGCGTGTTCTGGAAGCTGCGCAGAAGCACAATTACCACCCCTCCTCCTCAGCCAAGCGACTGGCTATGGGGCGCGCTAATTCGGTTGCCCATGTTGTGCCGCAAAATTCCAGACATTCGATGATCAACCCCCACTTCTCGGATTTCATTGCCGGTGCGGGAGAGACCTATTCACGCAATGGCTATGACATGGTCATCTCCGTCGTACCGGAAATCCAGCAGGAAAGCGTCTATCGCGAGTTGACGCGCTCGGGACGCGTTGATGGCTTCATTGTCCATGGTCCGGCAAAGGATGATCCGAGGATTGAACTGCTCGAAAGCCTCGATGTGCCTTTCGTGGTGCATGGCCGCACAGAGGTGAACAAGGATCGCTACAGCTGGCTTGATGTCAACAATCGCAGTTCCTTCAAACGGGCAACCAACTTCCTGCTCGACATGGGACACAAACGCATCGCACTGCTGAATGGTCTTCAGGAAATGGACTTTGCCTATCGCCGTCTGATCGGATATGAGGCCGCCCTGCGCGAACATGGACTGGAAGCCGATCCGGATCTGATTTTCTCATCAGACATGATCGAACCCTATGGTTATATAGTCACGCGCCAGTTGCTTGAACGACAGGAAGCCCCCAGCGCCATCCTCACATCTTCGGTCCTTACAGCGCTTGGAGTGGTGCGCGCCGCTCAGGAAATGGGCCTGCATATTGGCAAAGATCTGTCGGTGCTCACGTTTGATGACCAACTGTCATTTTTGCAGCATTCGGGGGTGCCACTCTTCACTGCTGTGCGCTCTTCCATTTTGGAGGCAGGGAAACGACTGGCAGAAATCCTGCTTGACCGGATCAATAATCCGGACCAACCCCTTACCCAGGAACTCTGGGAAACCGATCTGGTGGTC
The DNA here is from genome assembly GCA_963676965.2 of uncultured Cohaesibacter sp. Classification (GTDB taxonomy): domain Bacteria; phylum Pseudomonadota; class Alphaproteobacteria; order Rhizobiales; family Cohaesibacteraceae; genus Cohaesibacter. The sequence continues at coordinate 101,742 of CAXXSO010000070.1, read as the reverse complement.
GGACGGTCAACTGGCCCTTATCTGGGTGATTGATCGCCCTTTGTCTTGACTTGACTGATCCGGCCGATTTCACATCCATTCAATCCTTTCCGATGAGGCACCCAATGCCAGCACTGAAACGACAATCATCCTTTACCCTTTCACGCGCTGATTTTCCCGATGGCTTCAAGTTCGGCACATCAACCTCGGCCTATCAGATCGAAGGCAGCAAATTTGGCGGTGCTGGCAGTTCTCACTGGGACACCTTTGCCACCACGCCCGGCAATGTGGTCAATTTCGAAAATGGGGCAACGGCCTGCGATCATTATCACAAATGGCAGGAAGATCTCGATTTGATGCGCGGCTTGGGCATCGATTCCTATCGGTTTTCGAGTTCATGGGCGCGGGTTATGCCCGATGGCAAAGGCGCGGTAAATGCAAAAGGGCTCGACTTTTATGATCGGTTGGTCGATGGGCTTCTGGAACGCGATATCGAGCCGCATTTGACGCTCTACCACTGGGAGTTGCCGAGCGCACTCTCTGATCTGGGTGGCTGGCAAAACCGGGACATTACGGATTATTTTGCTGACTATGCGGAAATCATGATCAAGCGCCTGGGGGATCGCCTCGAAAGCGTTGCGACCTTCAATGAACCTTGGTGTATCACGTGGCTCAGCCACTATCACGGCATTCATGCGCCGGGCTTGCGTGACATTCGCGCAGCGACCCGGGCGTCACACCATGTGCCACTTGCTCATGCGAAAGCCGTTTCTGTCTTGCGTGCGATGAACCAGAAGAATCTTGGCATCGTGCTGAATTTCGAACATACGACCGCCTTTGATGACAAGAAAAGCTCGATCAAGGCAGCCCAGATTGCCGAAGGCATCTACAATCGCTGGTTCCTAGGTGGCCTGTTCAAGGGCGCTTATCCCGAAGATGTGGTCCATTATCTCGAACCCTACCTGCCGGCGGGTTGGCAGGATGACATGGCAGAAATCAGCGCGCCTCTCGATTGGCTGGGCATCAATTATTACACGCGCAATCTTGTGGTCGAGAAGGAACACAATATGGGATGCAGACTGCCAAACTTTGCGTCCGAACCCGGCCCCCTGCCCAAGACCGAGATGAATTGGGAAGTCTATCCTGAAGGTCTCAGCGCAATTCTGCGCTGGATCAGCGAGACCTATACCGGATCCCTGCCTCTGACCGTCACCGAAAATGGCATGGCCAATGATGATCATCTGATTGATGGCATCGTGGATGATCAGGAGCGGATCGCCTATCTCGATATGCACTTCAAGGCCGCGCTTGACGTGATCAAGGATGGGGTGCCGCTGACGGGATATTTTGTCTGGTCCTTCATGGACAATTTTGAATGGGCGCTGGGATATGACAAGCGGTTCGGCATCATTCACGTGGACTTCGAAACGCTGGAACGCCTGCCAAAAGCCTCCTACCACGCACTTAAGGACTTTCTGGCCTAGCAGCCGTAAGACAAGTGCTTGAACAAAAAAGGCAGCCATCCGGCTGCCTTTTTTGGTGTGATCAAATTTTGACGACACCATCGGGAGGTAAGAATTGTGCCCCTCAGCTGGTCGCCGCTGTGGGGGACAACGACGACCAGCCCACAGGCCAAGCGGTCTGCGTTTATGGGCCGTGGGGCCCTACGACAGAGAATTATTATTATGGGCAACCGTGTGTGGGGGACGAGGTTGCCTATTCTTCTCTGACGCCTTTTTTTGCCAATACAGGAGCCGCATCTTCACACCGGGGAGCAAAGACAATTTCCTATAAAGGCAAAACTCTGGTTTCCTTTGCTGTATTCAGAGCTATCTGAGTTTCAGTCGCTCGCACGCCCGGAAGCGATTTGAGAGACCGAACGATGAAGTGATTCAGGTCATCGTTGGTTCGCGTTCTCACCTTCAACAGGTAAGAATGCTTTCCTGTGACATGATGCATCTCCTGCACTTCATCGAAAGCAACAACACTGGATACAAATTCTTGCTCGTCGAACGAGTAATCCAAATCGACAAAAATGAAAGCGGTCACTCCGAATCCGCTTTTTACCGGATCGAGTACCGCCTCTATCGTGGCAACAGCCCCTGTATCAATCAGTTTGCGCACCCGTTCATTCGTTGCGCTTACTGACAGTCCGATTTCCTTTGCAAGGTCAGCACTTGCGCGCCTTCCGTCCTTTTGCAAAAGCAAAAGCAACCGCCGATCCAGATCATCCATGCCGGTATTTTTCCCTATTGGAAGCGAACAGATATCCAAATTGCCGGTTGCATGCAAGTGCATCCCTGGATCGCAGTTCCACGCGCCACACCAAAAAAATACATCTTAAACGCAGATCAGCGGCGGAAGGTATGAATTCATGCATCGCTGATTTTGAATATTGCGCATTTGATACGAAAGGATTAGGCAATATTGCTAAACCCAATATACTTAGTGTAAATTGGTATTAAAATTTAAACTGTGGATAAATTTGACTTTAGCTAAATCGCACCAAACCTGCTTAGCGCAACACACAAGCTGAAGCGTCAAATTTACGGAAATATGCCGTTTTTTCTGCTAATTTTGAGGTCACAGCTCAAATATTAGCCAATTTTCACACAATGAACCATCGTGTGACAGTTTCATTTCAGCTCACCTTTTTTGGAATCGCATCCCTCTGCTGGCCATTTTTCCCTTGGGCGAAGGGTCAAATAATTGCGCTATAAAGAAAAACAGGACTGATGATGCCATTGTTATGAGCGACCCAATGGTGCCTTTCAATTTTCGCAGCGCGTGTTTCTACTGTCTGAGGACATGATCGATGGATTCTGCATGGTTGAGAACCAATTCGTCCCCCCCATGCTCTCCCATCACCATCAACCCAACCGGTGCACTATCAGGTTGTCCAATAGGGATGGTCATGGCAGGGCGACCGAGAATGTTGCCAATCGCCGTATTGCGCAGAATCTTGAGGTTGGTTTCCCCGTATAGCTCGTCGGAGGCAAGGATCGGCTTGATCTCTGGGGGGGCCATGGCAACCGTTGGCAACAAGACTGCATCATAATTGCGCGTCGCCAGATGGGTGCGCTCCTGCATGTCCTTTTGCAAATCAAGCATATCGATATAATCGGCAGCGGAAATCCCACCTGCCGCTTCGAGACGCTGGCGGACGCGCGGGTCCATGCCATTGGCATGATCTTTCAAGAAGGATCGATGGGCGTGAAAGGCCTCGGCCCCGACGATGCTGCCCAGTTTGGCAATATCCCAGAAACGCTCGACGGCATCGACCTTGATGCGCTCAAGGCGCGCGCCCGCTTTGGCGATGCTTTCCAGCGCGCGCACAAAGCTACCTGCGACTTCGACATCGAGATCATCAAGAGCAATCGTCTCAAGAATACCGAAGCGTTTCCCAGCCAGCGAGCGTATATTGGCTTCCGGGACAGGCAACCCGGCCATCACGAAGTCAATGATACGGCAGCAATCGATAGAATTGGCAAGCGGCCCCACGCTATCCAGAGATCGCGCAAGCGGGAAGACACCCTTCAAGGAATGACGTCCAAAGCTTGGCTTGAATCCATACAGACGATTAAAGGCCGCCGGGATGCGAACAGAGCCGCCCGTGTCGGAGCCGATGGCCGCGACAGCCATATTTTCAGCAACCGACAAAGCTGCACCAGAGGATGAACCGCCGGGCACGCGGCCGATCTGCCGGTCCCAGACGTTGAGGGGCGTACCAAAATGGGGATTGATCCCGAGGCCTGAATAGGCAAATTCGGTCATATTGGTATGTCCAAGGATGACGGCACCGGCGGCGCGCAGCCGGGCCACCACGTCAGCATCTGCCTTAGCGGGCTCAGCGATGCTGGCCAATTCGGCAGAGCCTGCCGAAGTTGGTTCTCCGGCGACATCCAGCAGGTCCTTGACGGAGATCGGTATGCCAGCAAGCGGGCCTTGTGGAACATTCATCTTGCGTAGGGCGTCAGAGGCGGCGGCCTGGGTAATGGCGGTGTTCTTGAAGGTTCGAACGAAGATGCGCCCCCCCTCGCCGCCTTCCTTCTCGATTTCGGTGAAGGCTGCGCTGACAAGTTCGACTGAGGAAATCTTGCCCTCATCCAAAGCCTTGCGAAGCGATGCGATTGTCCAATGCGCCGTCATTTGCCACTCCCGGAGCCGTTCCAAACCGAAATTTGAAAAGGCTCAAGTCTTTGTTATCCCGCGCATTATGGGCTCGAAAACCGCACATGCTTTTCGGGAATACGCTCTTGCCCTCAGATAATGCCTTCTCTTCACGATGATCCCGTTTGCTCAGATTTTGCGGCAGCTGGGAACATCCCCCTGCTCTGCCTGTGAAATTCTGTCGTGATATCAATAGAGAAGCACGCAGTCATGATCATGTTAACGGCAAAATGAAATCTTGTCGCCTGTGCACGAAGGCGCGCACGCTTTCACAATGCAATTGTGGAGAAAGTGGCGCGGCGCGCACCCGATTTCAGCGCGCGCCAGCTCGTTGATGTCTATTTCTTCGCTTTGACGCGCTTGATGACATTCTCGATCATCTGCATGCCAGCATTGCCACCCAAGGTCATGATCGATTCGGGGTGGAACTGAACCGCGGAAATCGGTTCGCTGTTATGTTCGATCGCCATGATGACACCGTCTTCGGTGTCTGCCGTGATGTTGAACTCTTTTGGCAAGGAGACCGGATCAGCAAACAGCGAGTGATAGCGTCCAACCACCACCTGCTTCGGCAAGCCTTTGAACAAAGATCCATCTTGCAGGCGAATGCGAGACGGCTTGCCGTGCATTGGCACATGCAGCTGACGCAGTGAGCCGCCAAAGGCTTCGGCAATGGCCTGAAGACCAAGACAGACGCCAAAGATTGGCAGATTGCGAGCACGGGCCTTGGTAATTGTGGCCTTGGTGTCGAAATGCTGTGGCGAACCAGGCCCCGGCGACATGACCACGAGATCCGGCATGACCTTGTCGAAGGCTTCTTCTGCAACCGGCGTACGCACGGTCACCACATCGGCGCCTGTCTGGCGGAAATAGTTGGCCAACGTGTGGACGAAGCTGTCCTGATGGTCGACCAGCAGGATCTTGACGCCGATACCAACCTGTTTGTGGGCTTTGTCTTGCACCAGTTTTTCCGGATTGGCAGCATCGCGGATGGCTGCACGCATGGCAGAAGCCTTCAACTCGGTTTCGGCTTCTTCCGCGTCCGGATCGGAATCATAGAGCAAGGTTGCACCTGCGCGCACCTCGGCAACCCCATCCTTGATGCGGATGGTGCGCAAGGTCAGACCGGTATTCATGTTGCCGTCAAACCCGATCATGCCAATAGCGCCGCCATACCAAGCGCGCGGGGATTTTTCGTGCTTCTCGATGAAGTCCATCGCCCAGAGCTTTGGCGCACCGGTAACGGTGACGGCCCATGCATGGGACAGGAAAGCGTCCATCGCGTCGAGGCCCTCGCGCAGACGGCCCTCAATATGATCCACAGTATGAATGAGGCGGGAATAGAGTTCGATCTGACGGCGCCCTTTCACCCGGACAGATCCCGGCACGCAGACACGGCTCTTGTCGTTGCGGTCAACATCAGAGCACATGGTCAGCTCGCTCTCATCCTTTTTGGAATTCAGCAGTTTGAGGATTTGCTCGCTATCCTCAATCGCATCGCTCCCGCGCTGGATGGTGCCGGAAATCGGGCAGGTCTCGACCAGATTGCCATCGCTGACCTTGACGAACATTTCCGGGCTGGCACCGACTAGATATTCCTGAGCGCCCAAATTGATCATGAAGCCATAGGGTGATGGGTTGATCAATTGCAGGCGGCGGGAAATGGCCGATGGTTTGCATTTGACCGGTTCGTAGAAGGTTTGCCCCGGCACACATTCAAACAGGTCGCCGCGCTTGAAATAGTCAACGGCCTTGCGCGCCACGTCGGCATATTCGCCCTTTTTGTGATCCCCTTCAGGCGGGTTGCGGTCGGTCTGCAGGAAAGGATCCTTACGCTCGGTTCGCTCCATGCCTTCGGTCGTGCTGCCCTCAAAGGCAAAGTCATACCGATAGCGGGTTGCCTCTTCGGCATAGAGATCAACGACGATCACTTCATCGGGCAGATAAAGCACCATGTCTCGCTGATCTTCAGGGCGCTGGAGCTGCATTTCGATGGAATCGAACTGGAAGGCCAGATCGTAACCAAAGGCCCCATAAAGGCCGAGAATGCTGTCCTGACCGGACTTGAACAGACCGACAATCTCACGCACCACCGAGAAAACGGTTGGTACACGGCTGCGTTCTTCCTCGGAGAAGATGCCTTCAGGTTCTTTCACTTCCAGAGAAATCAGCGTGTCGTCAGCCTCATAATTCTTGAGGATGAACAGGTCTTTGATGGTCTTGTGAATGGCGGGCATCAATACGACGCCGCGATCATTCAGTGCTTCGATGGTCATGGTGCGACCACGCGCAGTGATCACCAGAGGCGGGTTGACGAACCCGAATTCACTTCTGGTATACCGACCCGGATATTCATAATTGGAAACCAGCACCACGCCGCGCTGCTCATCGAGCTTGGACAGACAATCCGACAAGGCGGTTTGAAAATTATCCTTGCCGGTGGAGCGGAGCACTTCAATGCCACCCTCGGTAATATAATCTTCGTCTGGAATGAACTCGATCTCTGCTGAGTCTGGACTAAGCTGCGAATTTGTCATTTTACCCTCACTGGTCCGGATCTGGCACCACTAAAAGCGTGGTGATTGCCAATCCAAGTCTTGGTTGTTTGTCTCAGCCGCTTCTCTTCGGCGACTTTGTGAGCAGGACCTGCCAGACATACAAAAGCCGCCGGAAATCCGACGGCCATATCCCATTTTCAATTTATGCAAGCAAAAGGGTAGGATCAGCCGCCGTTAATGCGTCTGCCACCACCAATCCTGATTGTTTGCAATAAAATCTGTCATAGGTCTGATTTAACCCATTTCTTTCAGCTCGGCAAGCCTCATTGACGCCGCACCTGCGGCAACCTCATTTTCCATAGTCTCTTATTCAGGCTCTTATTCGTTCTTTTGCCCAATCACCGAGCGTGATGGCAAATCAAAAACAAGAACGGGACCATCAAGGCCCCGTTATCGTCAATTCGCACCGACGGATCAGGCGGCGGAGACACCTTTGAGGAAGTGATCGACTTCCTCGCGCAGACGCTCGGTCTGCTCGGCCACATCGCGAGATTTTTGCTCGACTTCGTCAACCGCATTGGTGGTTTCAGCAGCGGCCGCAGACAGTTCATCCATATTGCCAGCCACTTCGAGGGTGCCACTTGCCGCGCGCGCCACATTCTGGCTGATTTCATAGGTAGCACTACCCTGCTCGTTGACAGCGAATGCAATGGTCTTGGTGAACTCGTTGACCTTTTCCATCCTGTCGGCGATGCCTTGAATGGCGTGAACGGCCTGTTCGGTGGACCCCTGAATGCCCTGAATCTGACTCGAAATTTCTTCGGTTGCCTTGGAGGTCTGGTTGGCAAGCCCCTTCACTTCAGCGGCAACCACCGCAAAGCCCTTGCCATGCTCGCCAGCGCGGGCGGCCTCGATGGTCGCATTCAGGGCCAACAGGTTGGTCTGTTCCGCAATAGCCTGAATGAGGGCAATGACGTCGCCAATCTTCTGGGCGGAATGGGACAGGCCGGAGATAGTTTGAGTGGTTTCGCGGGTTGCATTGGTGGCCAGATCGACAACCTGTGTCGTCTCATTGACCTGCCGCTTGATTTCTTCAATCGACGCGGCCAGCTCTTCAGCTGCGGACGCAACCGTCTGAACGTTGGCTGACGCAATCTGCGACGCGGAGGCCGAGCCGGACGCTTTATTCGAGGTCTGATCGGCCATATCCGAAAGCAGATTTGCCGTTTGCTTCATGGAAGCCATGTTGCTGGACACATTGCCCAACAATTCCGCGGAGGCATTCCGAAAGCCATCGATCATGATTTCAATCGCCTGCTGGCGCTTCTCGCGTTGTGTCTGGTCTTGCCTGCCAGCTTCTTCCAGACGACGACGCTCAAGGGCATTGTCACGCAACACTTCAATCGAGCGGGTCAATTCACCCACTTCGTCTTCCCGTTCGCTGTCCGGTAGCTCTACATTGTAGTTTTCACGCGCAATTTCCGTCACGCTCAGACTCAGCTTGTGCAAAGGTGCCATTGAGGCACGGGCAAAGAAGGCGCTGAGGCCACCTAAAACCACCAGCGAAAGAACGCCGAGCAGCAGCAAACTGTTGGTCAGATTGTTAGACGCAGTCAAAAATTCATCATAGGTCTGGCGCGCAACGACGGCCCATTTGAGGCCGAATGCCTCGAATGGCGCTGCATTGGCACGGAATTTGGACTTGTCCACCACGAGGTCCGCACTTGAAGAACCGGCACTGAGAGCGACGGCAGCCATTTCCTTTTCCTGACCATTTATCTCGATCAGTTTTTTGTTTTCAAAGTCCAGGATACGGCCATCTGCGGTGACCAAATCGACGGTACCGGTCTGACCCAGCCCCGTACGGTCATTCACGATCTGCGCCAATTTGTCGATATTGACCTCGAATGCAGCCGCCGCAATCACTTTGCCATTCTTGTAGACCGGCGCCACCATGAACGCGCCCAGATGCCCTTCAATTTCAATGAAACCGGTGAATACCTGACCGGTGAAAGGTTCTTTCGACTTGTCAGCAGCCATCTGAACGATTGGCGCGACGACCTCTCTTAAACGGTCACCGAACACGGCTTTATCGGACAATGACTTGGTGAAAGCGCCGCCCTTTCGATAGGTATAAAAGACATCACCATTTTTGCTGAACAGGATAATGTCTTTAAAGACATCATTCTTGAGCAATTCGCCAACGCCGACATGATGCTTTTCATGGGCCTTGGTATAGTAGACATTCTTGGCGTCAGCAGCTGCGAGTTTGTAACGCTCTTCTTCCGAATTCGGATTTTTCGCAACATAGAGATCATGCAGCGTGTTAGCCGCTTTGTCCTTGAGGATCTTCCAGCCAGCATACATTTCGGAGCTGGTGTCAATCATCACCATGTTGCCCGTCATCGCGAGCATCTTTTCATGCAACTGCTCGGTATAAAGCTCCAGCACCTTGGTTTTGCTCTTCGCGACATTGAGGAGGGCCTGATCCGCCTGTTGCACAGACGCGCTGCTTCCCATCCACGCAGCAACGGAAACGAAAATTGTGGCCATCACAACAATGGATCCAACCATGATTGTTGGAATTTTGGTGACCAGACGTTTTGGAAGGAGCGACATGATTTCTCTCTTTTTTACGAGATAATTTTCGCTCAGTCTTGGTGATCAAAATTATGATTTGGTAAAAAATCATAATTACTTCAATATTTCATAATTAATCTCGGGTTGTTAAGTCACATCCCCTAGATGGACTTACTATTAATGCCATTTAATTTGCAAAGCGCTGGTCATTATTTGTTCATTTGCCTATTTGTCAGACACAAAACAAAAAAGACAAGACCGGAACGGCCTCGCCTCTGTTGATAAATAGTTTTATACTTTCGAAAGTAGTCTTATGCCGCAGACACGCCATTAAGGAAGCGGTCCACTTCATCGCGCAAGCGACTGGTCTGCTTCGCCACGTCCTGAGAATTTTGCTCTACCTGATCCACGGACTGGGTGGTTTCAGCCGCAGCTTGCGACAGCTGAGACATATTCCCTGCCACAGACAGCGTACCGCTGGCAGCCTTTGCCACATTCTGGCTGATCTCGAAAGTGGCGCTTCCCTGCTCGTCAACAGCCAGAGAAATCGTGCGCGTATATTCGTTCACGGTTTCCATGGTGTCGGCGATACCCTGAATGGCATGCACAGCTTCCTGAGTGGCAGACTGAATGCCCTGGATCTGGCTGGAAATTTCCTCGGTCGCCTTGGAGGTCTGGTTCGCAAGTTCTTTTACTTCCGATGCCACCACAGCAAAGCCTTTGCCATGCTCACCAGCGCGCGCCGCTTCGATGGTCGCATTCAGAGCAAGCAAGTTGGTCTGCTCGGCAATTGCCTGAATCATTGCAATGACGTCACCAATTTTCTGGGCCGAGTGAGACAACCCGGAAACCGTCTCGGTTGTGACGCGGGTTGCTTGCGTTGCCTGACTGACCACTGACGTGGTTTCGTTGACCTGGCGCTTGATCTCTTCGATGGAGGCGGCCAGTTCCTCGGCGGCGGATGCAACAGTCTGCACGTTGCTGGAGGCAACTTCTGATTCGGACGCTGACACATTGGCCTTGTCGGCTGTCTGATCTGCCATCTCCGAGAGAATTTGGGCTGTCGCCTTCATAACATCCATGTTGGTGGAGACATTATTGAGAAGCTCAGTCGAGGACGTTCTGAATCCTTCAATCATGGATTCAATAACCTGCTGACGCTTGGCCCGTGTCGACTGCTCATTTCTGCTTTCTTCTTCCAGACGGCGACGCTCCAGCGCATTGGTCCGCAAAATTTCGACGGACCGACTCAATTCGCCCACTTCATCGGGGTGAGAGCTATCTGGCAGATCGACGGAGTAATTCTCTTGTGCGATCTGGGTCACACCCTCGTTGAGCTTTTGCAGCGGTGCAAGGGAGTGTCGGACGAAATAGGCGCAAAAACCGCCAATCATCACCAACAGCACACCACCAACGATCAGCAGGCTCTGGGTCAATTTATGGGACGGGGCGAGCAATTCGTCATAGGACTGCTCTGCGATCATGGCCCAATTGGTGCCAAGCACAGCCATCGGAACAGCAACAGCACGGGTGCGTTCACCGTTTATTTCAGCATCGCCAGTGGCCATGGAGCCGCTGACAGCACCCAAGGCAATCTCATTGAGCGAGTCCGACACCTCGCCGACCGTATGGTTGGCGAAATCGACCTGCTGCAAATCAGCAGACACCAACATCATCCGACCGGTCTCTCCCAAACCTGAAGAATCAGAAATCAATTTTGCCAGATTCTTGGTCTCGATCTCAAAGGCGACGGCGGCAAGAACCTGATCCCATTTGACGATCGGAGCCACCATATAGGCAGTCACTTTGCCATCTTGGGAGATGAACCCGGTAAAGCCACTGCCCTTATACTTTTCCTTGGAGCCTTCTGCGGCCAATTTGACAATCGGCTCCAGCTGGGCTTTCAATTCGGGATTGACTGCACCTTCATCATTGATATTGCGCGCGAACTCTTTGCCCTTGCGGTAGGAATAATAGATATTGCCTCCCTTACCAACGAACAGCACATCGCGGAATACCCCATCCTCTAGTATCTCGGCAATGCTTGTCTGATGCTTGCCGTGAGCTTGGGCATAATAGCCTTCTTGCTTCACGTCAGTGAGCTTGTATTTTTCATCAGGTGCGTGGGGATTGTCGGACACAAAGATCTGTTGGAGTGTCTTAGACGCATTGTCTTTCAGCACTCGCCAACCGCCATATAAATCACTTGCGGCATCGGCGGTGGTGTTGTGACTTGCGACTGCATTCATCTTGCTGCGCAACTGGTCCATATAAAGCGTGACCGTGCTGGTTCGGCCCTTCGCTGCGTTGATCAAGGCGGTTTCGGTCAAGCTGACCGAAGTATTTCCGCCGATCCAAGCCGCAATCGAAACCAAAGCTGCGACGAGCAAGGTTACAGACGCAATTACGATGACTGGAATTTTGGTTGATAATCTCTTGGGAAGGAGTGACATCCCGTTTCCTCCGCAGGAATTGGCGCATTAAAACTTCCGACAGTCTTAGGCATCAACCTTTCCGTTTTGTAAACGATTGTTCGTTTCACCGCTCGAAATCTAGCCGTGTAGCCGTATTAGCAAAATAATTTTCAAATGGATCGGTATTTCTGACGATCTTTTGCTTGATGATATCGGACCGCGTCACCTTTCCGACGAAAATCGAGGGATCAATCTGTGTGAAAAGCGATTCATTTTGCCTGCAAGACCAAATTTCAAGCGAGCGCAAAGGCAACCAGACCCCTCTAGCCCTAAAAAAAGAGAGGCGTGTGGGGAACACGTCTCTCTTTCTAACATCATCTCGTGCGCAACTTGGGAGGGAGTTGCGTCCTTACATCATGCGGTTTGCAATGGCCACGGCCTGCGTGCGGCGATAGCAGTTGAGCTTTTTCAGGATCAACGAGATGTGATGTTTGACCGTTGCTTCGGTCAGGCCCAGCTCATAGGCAATCTGTTTGTTCAACAGGCCATCACGCAGATAGCGCAGAATGGTCATCTGTTTTGGTGTCAGATTGGCAAGCTTGGAATAAAGCGTGGAGCGCTCGAGTACGGCTTCGGTTTCTTCAAACAAGGTGTCATCGGCAATGCCGGATTTGATGCGCTTGGCAACTGCGCGCAGCTCGGAAACAGGAGCCGTTTTGAAGACAACCCAGTCAGCACCGTTGCCCAGGGCAAAGTGTGCGAGACCTTTGTCGAACTCATTGCAGATCAAAATCAGGCGTGCCCGTTTGTAAACCTTACGAATATCGTTCAGGGCAGCGGACCCACGGCTGGAAGTTGCGTCCAGATTGAGCAGCAGCAAAGTGTCTTCGCGATCTGGGGCTGCGCTCAACATCTGGTCAAGTTCGGAGCAGTCCAGAACAGGAGTATATTCACGCTTGATACCTAGCATGCTGAGCAGGCACTCGGTGAAAACTGGATGTGGTTCAGCCAGTACAATGGTGCGGTAGTTGACAGTGCCCTGTTCGATGTGATGTCCAAGACCGCGGCGAACTTCGTTGCCTGTATCGTCGAGTAGAAGCATAGTTTCCCCCTTCTCACAATGAGAAGCAATAGCGTTGTTCAAAACAAGTGTTGGTCGAAACGCCTAGGACTATTCCCATTGGTAGAGTACCGTAATAGATTAGCCCTTAGGTTAGGTTCATCTTCGTGGCTCGTTCGAAGATTGTCCCGACCAGCTCCTTTTTGCCTATATGCCGGATCGACCTCTGGTTCCTATGACCTGCGTCAATTCGCGCATTATACGTATATTTCACTACGTCGCGGTTTACGGCAAATACCGCTAGTCTTTAATCTGTGCTGCATTGGCCAAACGGCCAGTGCTTGAGCATGATTTAGCGCCGCACCTGCAAGAAAGTCAATGAAAGGCTTGATTTTATTGAGTTAATTTGCGAATATTTTTACAACTGCGTTTTGCAATTTGCAAAGTTTGCAAAAATCTAGAGGGTAGAATGGCTGAGAAACTGTTTGTTGGACCCAAGGTGAGAACCTTGCGAGAAAGTTTTAGCTTGACACAGACAAGCTTTGCTGAACGAATCGGCATTTCCACGTCATATCTTAACCAGATTGAAAACAATCAAAGACCGTTGACAACAACGGTCTTGTTGGCGCTCACGCAGAATTTCAACCTGTCTTTGGCTGAATTGGCGTCGGCTGATACGAACCGTGTTTTGGCAGACTTGAAAGAGGCTCTCGCCGACCCCCTGTTTCGCGACACCAACCCGGGTTTGCAAGAGCTCAAAATGGCCGCGTCCAACTCTCCCTGGTTAACGCAAGCCTTCCTAAATTTGCACACCGCGCACCGTCGTGTGAATGAGCGTTTGATGGTGCTTGATGATGCTCTCTCATCGCAGAAGAATGTTGGCGAAGAGCGCACCCTGTTGCCCTATGAAGAGGTGCGCGACTATTTTCATTATCACGACAACTACATAGATCAACTGGACCGGGCGGCAGAAGATTTAGCCCTTCGCAACAATATGTTGGAAGGCAATCGGCTGCCCCAGTTCCAGACTTATCTGGAGCAGAAACACAATGTAAGGGTGCGCTATCAGGACCATGCAGCCAACGACCAGACTATGCGTCAGTTCGATGTCGAAAACCGGGTTTTGAGCCTCAATTCGGCCCAGGATGACCCCTCCCTGACTTTCCTTTTGGCGCACCAGATTGCCCTGTTGGAATATTCAGATCTGATCGAGGAACATGTCAAACAGGGCAACTTTCAGTCCGACGCTGCAGAAGCCATTTGCCGCATTGGTCTTGCCAATTATTTTGCTGGTGCGCTCTGTTTTCCCTATCGCCGTTTTCTGGATATTTCAAAAGAGATGCGTCACGATTTACGGCGGATGAGCCACTATTTTGGAGCGTCTTTAGAACAGATTGGGCACCGTCTCTCGAGCATGCAAAGATCGGGAGCACGCGGGATTCCCTTCTATTTTCTGCGCGTGGATCGAGCCGGTAATGTCAATAAAAGACATTCTGCAACGCGGTTTCAATTTGCTCGCTTTGGCGGCCACTGCCCGCTCTGGAATGTCCATGAAGCCTTTGAAGAACCTGGGCGTTTTCTGGTTCAGATTGCGGAAATGCCCGATGGTGTTCGCTATCTTTGCATAGCCACATCGATTGCAAAATTCGGGGCGGGTTATCACGCTCCTGTTCGCCGCTATGCCATTGGAATTGGTTGCGAATTGTCCTTTGCAGATGAATTGGTCTATTCAGATGGCCTGAACTTGAAGAGCGATTCCAGTGTTGAGAAAATTGGCGTTTCCTGCCGCATTTGTGAAAGAGGCAAATGTCATCAAAGGGCCATGCCGCCAATTGATCGCACCTTGATCGTCAATCCGGATGTGCGCGAATTTGTGCCTTTCGAGCTTGGAGAGAACCGGTAAAGCGCGAAAAGGGACAGTATTTTCCGCAAAAGTGGATTTTTGCAAAGGTGTGAAAGGCGCTGGCTCGGTGCAAGTTGCAAACCCCTTTGCATGTTTTGCAACATTTGTCCTTTTTTGCAAAACAGCATGAATCCTTGTAGTGGAGCGGCAACGCACCTCCCCTAAAGGCCAAAATACACCCCGATTTTGCAGTTACCTCATCAAAACACAGTGTTGGGTGCCTTGTTGTTCGACCTGAAGCATCCCGCTTATTCACCTACGTTTAGAACGTTATCCCGGAAATTCGCGCTTTTTGGTACATTTGGACAATTATTGTTCCCGCACCATCTTGAAGACTTGCGAAACCCCGGTCGTTTCTTCTAGATTTCTCGCATTCAATAAAAACCTCCGTCGAGACCTATTCTGCATGACGCAAGATAAAAAAGTGGTCAAACTGTCTGACTACAAACCCACTCCCTATTCAATTGAGCATGTTTCGATGGTTTTTCGCCTGGATCCAGACGAGACCATTGTTACGACGCGGTTGACGATTGAGCCACGAGCCGGCTATCCGGCGGGTTATTGCCTTGTGTTGAAAGGGGATGGATTGGACTTTGTTGACGCGCGCCTCGATGGAAAAGAGATGTGGGAAGACAGATTCAGTGTAAAGCCGGATCGTTTTTCACTGGACCATGCCCCGCATCGGCGGTTCGTCTTGGAAATAACGACTCGTTTGTCACCGAAAAAGAACACCCAGTTGATGGGGTTATACTCATCAAACGGAGCCTTTTGCACCCAGTGCGAGGCAGAAGGCTTTCGCAGAATTACCTACTTCTACGACCGCCCGGACGTCCTGAGCACCTATGATGTGCGGATTGAGGCTCCCAAGCGCTTCACCCATTTGTTGGCCAATGGCAATCTGATCGAGGCAGGCGATATGCTGGCGCCGGACGGGAAAGATGACGCGCCCTGGCATTATGCGCATTGGCAGGACCCCTTCCCCAAGCCCTCGTATCTTTTTGCTATGGTGGCGGGAGATCTGGCCTGTGTCGAAGATCATTTTGTCACCCGCTCGAACCGTCGGGTTTCGCTCAAAATCTTTGTTGAGCATGGCAAGGAAGACCGTGTCGCCTACGCAATGGATTCGCTCAAGCGCTCGATGGCATGGGATGAGACGGCCTATGGACGGGAATATGATCTGGACACCTTCATGATCGTCGCCGTTTCGGATTTCAATTTCGGCGCGATGGAGAATAAGGGCCTTAATATTTTCAATGACAAATATGTGCTGGCCAAGCCCGAGACCGCGACCGATACGGATTATGCGTTGATCGAGGCAGTCATCGCGCATGAATATTTTCACAATTGGAGCGGTAACCGGGTGACCTGTCGCGATTGGTTCCAGTTGTGCCTGAAAGAAGGCCTGACGGTTTTCCGCGATCAGGAATTTTCCTCCGATATGCGGTCACGCCCAGTCAAGCGGATCGCCGATGTGCGCGAATTGCGCGCTCGCCAGTTCCCCGAAGATAGCGGCCCCCTCGCCCATCCGGTGCGACCGGATGTTTATGCAGAGATCAACAATTTCTACACGGCGACCGTTTATGAAAAGGGCGCTGAACTCTGCCGGATGCTGAAAAGTCTCGTGGGATGCGAGGGCTTTCGCAAAAGTCTCGATGTCTATTTCGATCGCCATGATGGACAGGCGGTGACAATTGAGGATTTCCTGTCCTGCTTTTCCGAAACATGTAACATCGATCTCACGCAATTTGCGCTTTGGTATGAGCAGGCAGGCACGCCGACAGTGGTTGCCACCTATTTCTATGATGCAAAGCGCAAGCAGCTATCTTTGACTTTGCAACAATCCTGCCCTCCCTCGCCGGGACAGCCAACCAAAAAGCTGTTGCATATCCCAATGCGATTTGGCCTGGTTGCGCGCGATGGATCCCGTGTGCGCTTTGAAGCAATTCTTGACCGCAAAACCGGCGAACAAATTGGCGATCATGAATGCAATTTGTTGCACATCACAGAGCGTCAGCATCAATTGGTCTTTTCCGGCGTTGAGAAGGATGCCATTCCTTCCATGTTGCGGGGCCTGTCTGCGCCTGTTCATTTGCGCACCAATCTGACTCTGGAAGACAATCTGATCCTGATGCGCCATGACAGCGATCCGTTCAATCGCTGGGAAGCCGCACAGCAGATCTTTATCGAGCATCTGGTTGAACAGAGCAATGCGCACAGGAAAGGCAAGACTGACAGCGAAAAGCCCGCTATGCGTGAGGTGGCTCCACTGTTGGTATCTGCCCTTGATGCCTGTCTGTTTGATGAACGGCTCGAACATGCCTTTCGTGCCCAGATGCTGCGCCTGCCCAGCGAGAGCGATATTGCACGTCTGATTGCCAAGGATGTCGACCCGGATGCCATTCATGCAGCGCGGTCGAAGTTGCGTCTCGAACTGGCAACCCAACTGGGTGACCGGCTGATCGCCCTTTATACCAGCATGCAGGATGACAGACCCTATAGCCCGAATGCAGCGGCAGCGGGACGGCGCGATCTGCGCAATTGTCTTCTGGATCTGTTGCTGGCCAGCAAGGCGGATACGGTGACCACCCTCGCCCAGCATCACTATGAGAATGCCACCAACATGACCGACCGCTTCGCGGCGCTGTCTTCATTGGCCACAAATCGGCCTGCGGCCGCAGAAGCATTGCTTGCCGATTTTCACCAGCGATATGAGGATGACGCTCTCGTTGTCGATAAATGGTTGTCTCTGCAGGCCTCCATTCCTGAAGACGGAACCATCGAGCGCTTGCGCGCCCTAATGAAGGCGCCCTTCTTCTCGATGGAGAGTCCGAACCGGGTCCGCGCGCTTATTGGTGCCTTCGCCATGAACAACGCATTGCAGTTCAATCGGCCTGATGGAGCCGGATTTGCGCTGCTTGCCGATGTGGTATTGGCACAAGACACACTTAATCCACAAACGGCGGCACGGCTGGCCAATAATTTCAGGTCCTGGCGTGCGTTGGAATCAGAACGCAGAACCGCCGCCGAGCATCAATTGCGAAGAATCGCCGAAAGCTCAATGCTATCAAAAGATGTTGCTGATATCGTCAATCGATGCTTGCAATGAGTGAATGGGGCTGAGTCTTTAACAGGCAGGAACAATGTTAAAGCAATCTCTCCCCGTTAACTTCTTATTAACCAAAAAAATCTTGCGGGACTCTAGACAAAAAGCCGCGCATCGATTCAAATAACTTTGGATCGGGGATGCGGCACACCTCCGGATAAATAAAATCAAGAAGCTTCAGTCAGGAGGCCCTCAATGACGCAGGCTGGATCAGTCAGCGCGCATAAGGATGGACGATTCCGCTTTCTCGGGTCGAAAGCCATGGATGTGAACGATTCCATCTCCGGGCCAGCTCGTCTGTTGGCAGGGCCAAGCTATATGTCTCGCGTGCGCGAGGAGCCTCTTCTGCGGCATGCCATACCCGCCATCATTCTCAGTTTTTTCGCGTTGGTGGGGATCTGGAGGGCTGATGATCTGGTGTCCGATAAAGCGTTGTTGACAGCAGATGCAAAGAAGGAAATCGAGTTACTGACCGCGTTGGTCACGGCACGGATTTCCAGTCGCTATTCCGACCATATTGCCAGCCTTCGCAAACAGTCCGACCCCAACGCTAACCGGATCACGACCAAGGAACCTGCCAAACCCATCTTGCCAGATCTGACCTCAGATCTGTCAACAACCCAAACAAAGCCGGCATCCTCCCCTTCGTCAGCCACAGTCTACAAGTCGCCAACCCCAACCCGGGAAATGTTTCAGGAATGGTTGTTTGCGTCCTTGCCCAATCAACAGCTGGCGGACAATTACCAAATTTTTCTGACCAACAGCAATGGCATGATCGTTGCGTCGATCCCGCGCGATGCGCAAGACATGCGAAAAACCCTGATTGAACTGCTGGGCCGTTCGCATGGCTTGCAAGCTCTGGGCGCCAGCGCTGGCGTGCTGGACATCACGCTTGAGGACGATGTCACAGCCATGGCATCGGTCCATCATCTGGGCGAAGGTCGCGGATCGGTAATGGTCCTGCGCAAAAAAAGTGAGATTTTTGCAGACTGGCGACAGGATGTCGCCACCAGCGTGATTGTTTTCCTCGTGATGAGTGGCACCATTCTGCTGACCGTCTATGCATTCTTCAGTCAGGGTGCCCGGGCGCGTGAAGCGGACAATATCTATTTCACCGCCATCCGAAGAATGGACGCAGCGTTAAAACGCTCGCGCTCGGGCCTTTGGGATTGGGATCTGGCACGAGGCCATATCTACTGGTCGCACTCGATGTATAATTTGCTAGGAATGGAGCCGACTGACGACCTGATCGGCTTTGCCCAGCTTAACGCACGCATGCATCCCGAAGATGGCAATCTGCATGAGCATGTGGAATCGCTGCTGTCGACGCAATCGATGATGATGGACCGCAAATTCCGGATGCGTCACGAAAAAGGGCATTGGGTCTGGCTACAGATCCGTGCCGAATTGACCCGTAGCCCAAACAACCGCTTGCATCTGATGGGGCTGGTCATTGATGTCACCGAGCAGATTGCCGCCAATGAACGGCGCAAGCGGGCCGACATGCGGTTGCGCGATGCTGTTGACACCATCTCGGAAGCCTTTGTGCTATGGGACGACAATCACAAACTGGTACTCTGCAACCAGCCTTATCGTGATCTCTATAATATCCCTCATGATGAAGATATTATTGGGCTAAGCTACAATCAATTGATGGATCGCGGTCAGCCACATGTGGTTGGCATTGAGGATGACCACGAAATCAATGCTGACGATTTGTTGTTTGATCGCTCGGGCACCGCGGCCCGGATTGCCCGCACCTACAAGGCCGAACTGGCTGACGGGCGTTGGCTGCAGATCAGTGAAAGGCGTACCAGCGATGGAGGCTTCGTCTCAGTCGGCACCGATATTTCCAACCTGAAAATGCAGGAAAGCCGTTTGCTGGAAAGCGAACAGCAATTGATCGAAACCATTTCCGACTTGCGCCATTCCCGCCAGACACTTGAAAGGCAAGCGCAGCAGTTGGTTGTGATGACCGAACAATATGCCAAGGAAAAAGACAATGCGCAGGCTGCCAACCGGGTCAAGTCGCAATTCCTTGCCAACATTTCTCACGAGCTTCGCACACCGCTGAATGCCATCATCGGCTTCTCTGAAGTGATGAAAAACGAGATTTTCGGAGAGCACAAGACGGATAAATATCGCGACTATTCCAACGATATCCATACAAGTGGCGCCTATTTGCTGCATTTGATTGACGACATTCTAAGCATGTCGCGGCTGGAAGACGGAGATATTGAGCTTTACCCGGATTCCGTGGACTTGTCCGAACTGGTGAAAAAGATCAATACCGAAGCCATGGAGAAAAAGGCAGAGGAGCGGAATCTTTCCTTCCAAGACAGGATGCCGGCAAGCCTTAAAGCCCATGCGGACCCGCATCTGATTGAGCAGGTCATTTTTAATCTGCTCGACAATGCAGTGAAATTCACTCCCGAAGGCGGCACCATCGCCATTACCGGCACTGACAGCAATGGTCACGTGGTGTTGACCATCACCGATACTGGCGTCGGGATTCCGCAGGATGCAATCGACCGGGTCGGTCATCCATTTGAGCAAGTGCAAAACCAGTTTACAAAATCGCACAAGGGGTCAGGTCTGGGCCTGTCAATCGCGCGCCGGATCATTTGTCTTTCCGGCGGCACCGTGAAAATCCGTTCGCGGATTGGTCAGGGCACACGGGTATCGGTACGCCTGCCGAAAAACCCAACTTCGAGTGAAAATCTACGTAATTTGACCCATCACAAGGAAGAAAGCCCGAATCGACCGCAAGATGAGTCCTGACGATTGCACGTTTGTGGTTCGATATTTGTCCCTCCGGGCACCATTCATGCAACCGTTTGGATGGTTGCATCCAGACTTCTCCCGAGGAGGCGCTCAGGTGGAAACCAGCACCAAGTGAGCATCAGCAGCCGCCTCCGACATGCTGGCACCTGGAGCGGAAACCGATCCCCACGATCGATTTTCCGCTCAAATTTTTTGTGCCTCTCAGCTTGAAGACGATACCGGTCCCACCAACTTTTCAAAACAGCCTCTCACCGCTTGCTGGCAGTCGCGCATGCGCTCTTCAAGCCTTGCCATATCCGGTTCAAACGACGCCCTTACAAGCGCTTCCCTGAAGGCCTTGGTCGCCGTTTCAGGGTTAAACCTTTCTGCAAAACAGACCCTCACTATCTGGGTCAAATCATGATAGAGGCGGATCGAGGGCACGAGAATGTCGGCATCACCGACATCGATCAACCCTTCATCGACGCAGAGCCGAAGGGTTTCGGCCGTATTGGCATGCAGGATTGTTGGATGCGCATGGGCATGGATCAACTGGTAGCATTGAGCGATGAATTCCACATCAACCAGACCACCGCCAACTTGTTTGATGTCCCACAGATCCTTGGTGCCCTTCTCGCTTTCTATTCGGGCGCGCATTTGGGCGATATCCTTGCGGATGGCCGTTTCATCGCGCGGCTGGGTCAGGATGCCAACGACTTCCTGACGCACAATGCGGGAAAATTCCGCGTCGCCCGCCACCACGCGTGCCCTCGTCAGGGCCATATGCTCCCATGTCCAGGAATCCTTGGCATGATAGGCCTTGAAGGACTTGAGCGAGGTTGCCAAAGGCCCCGAATTGCCAGAAGGCCGCAATCGGAAATCCACTTCATACAACTCCCCTTCGGCGGTGGGGGCAGACAAGGCAGTGATCAAACGCTGGGTCAGGCGGGCAAAATATTGCGATGGGGCGAGTGGCTTGTCTCCATCGGAGAATGACACATCCTCATCATGATCATACAGCAGCATCAAATCGAGATCGGAACCGGCGGTCATTTCACGGCCACCCAGTTTGCCCATGGCCAAAACAGCAACGCGACCACCGGGAATTCGTCCATGGCGGCGCTCCAGCTCTTTCTGGCTGAATTCAAGCATTTTGCGAATAATGACACCAGCCACCATGGCATAGGCTGCACCGGCCTGTGAGGCCGATATCGACCCCATCAGAATACGGACACCGATTAGAAACAATTGCTCCTGCCCAAAGATGCGGGCACCATCCAGGGCTTGCTCATAATGGTTGGCTTCCTTCAACAACCGGTCCAACTGGGCTTCGAGATTGTCACGCTCCAGCATGTCGCCAAAGAAGGCAGGATCAAGGAGCGCGTCGATCACACGCGGGCGGCGGCCAACCGTTGCCGCCAGCCGGGGCGAGGTGCCCAGAATGATGGTGAGAATTTCCAAAAGCTGCGGATTGTTGCGCAACAGGGAGAAGACCTGAACGCCAGATGGCAAAGCTGACAGAAAGTCGTTGAAGGACAAGAAGGCAGCGTCCGCATTGTCTGTGTTGCTCAGTGCCTTCAATAGATCAGGCGTGAATTCGGTCAGGCGCTCACGGGCCTTGGTTGATCGGGTGGCAGGAAAGCGGCCAAAATGCCAGCTGCGGATCGCGGCGGTGACTTCCTTGGGGTTCTCAAACCCCATCCGGGACAACGTGTCGAGTGTTTCGGGGTCGTCATCCTCGCCGGTAAAGACCAGATTGCCGCCACCTTCCGCGCCCAGTTCATCTTCCTCGCGGAACAGTTCGACATAATGGCTCTGTACGCATTCGAGCCAAGCACGCAGGTCCTTTTTGAACAGGTCGGAATCCTGATAGCCCATCATCCGCCCAATCTCGGCAACACCTTCGTCACTTTGTGGCAGATTCTGGGTCTGCTCATCGCGCTGCATCTGGATGCAATGTTCAACCTTGCGCAGGAAGGCATAAGCTTTGGTAAGAGCGTCGCGGGCTTCAGGCTCAATCCATGTCAGCGTCACCAGCTCGGACAGCATGGGAATGGTCTCGCGTCCGCGCAGCGCCGGATTGCGGCCCCCGGCAATCAGCTGCTGGGTCTGGACAAAGAACTCGATTTCGCGAATGCCGCCACGCCCCAGTTTTACATTATGGCCCTTGATAGCGATGGTATCATGGCCCTTGTGGGCATGGATCTGGCGCTTGATCGAGTGAACATCGGCGAGCGCTGCATAGTCGAAATATTTGCGCCAGATGAAAGGCGTGATTTCTTTCAGGAAGCCTTCGCCAACGGCAAGATCGCCCGCACAGGCGCGAGCCTTGATCAGGGCGGCACGCTCCCAATTCTGCCCCATGCTTTCATAATATTGCAGGGCCGCCAACAGGGAGACCGCTGGCGGCGTCGCGCCCGGATCGGGTCGCAAGCGCAGATCGGTGCGGAAAACATACCCCTCAGCCGTGCGATCCTGCATGATCTTGACCACCTGTTTGGTCAGGCGGACAAAGGTGCTGCTCATTTCCATTGGATCGTCGCAAGGGGCCTTGTCGCCATCATAGATGATGATGAGATCGATGTCCGAAGAATAGTTCAGCTCCCCTGCCCCATGCTTGCCCATGGCAAGCGCCACATAGCTGCAATCGCGCTCCGGGTCGTCAGGATACGGCAAGGTGAGTTTGCCCCGGCGATGAAATTCGCTCAACACGAAGCGCAAGGCGCCGCGCAGAGTGGCATCGGCGATCTCAGTCAGAGCATTGGTCACTTGCTTGACAGACCAGAGGCCGGCCAGATCCGCCAAACCGATGGTCAAGGCGGCATCCTGCTTGATCAGACGCAGATGGCGCATGATTGCAGCCTGCGAGGTTTGCGGCTCCTCGATCGCCTGTTTCACCAGACGGGTCATGCGGGTGGCAGGACATTCTGAGAGGATGGAAGACAGCCGCGCGACATCCTTGGCCATCAGTTCGCGCAGATAGGGAGAAGTCTCGCACGTTGCGGCCAGCATGGCCGTGAGGTTGGGGACTTTGAGCGCAGCATCAAGAGACGCCACTTGCTCAACAGCTGTTTCATCGCGCGACAGCAAGCTGTTACGGCTATCAAACAGGCGTTCAAAGGCAGCATCGGGATCGCCAATGATTGGCAGGGCTGTGGCTCCAAGCCAGAATGAATCGATCAGGCCGTCTGTTTGTTCCCCTTGAGCCATTTGCTCCCCCTTCAAAGTCTTGAATTTCTGCGTCGGCACCGCTCTGCGTGGTGGTTGTTATTCGTCGTCAACCATGTCTGTCTCGCCGTCATCCTGCTCCGGCAATGGCGGGAACTGGAGGGAGAAAATCAGGCCCGGCTGATTGTCACCCAGAATGATGGTGGCGTCGTGGAGCGTAGCAACGGCGTTCACCAGGCTGAGGCCCAGACCGGAGCCCGGCTGGTTGCGGCTTTTATCGAGCCGGACAAAACGCTGCAAGACCCGCACCCGGTCTTCCTTGGCGATGCCCGGGCCATTGTCTGTGACACTCAGCAGAATGGGCCGTGTATCTGGGGCATCATCCTTGGGTGCATCACCCTTGCGGGTCACTGTGACATGAATGCGCGCTTCATCTGGCAGTTTGTCTTTATGGTCTGCGGCAAGGTTGCGGCGTTCCGTCGCGTGGCGCACGGAATATTTGAGCGCATTGTCGATGAGATTGGCAATGGCCTGACTGATCAGCTCCCGGTTCCCGGCAATTTCAAAGCCCGTCCCGGTATCCCCACTTGCCACATCCCATGTCAAGACGGCCCCCTCATCCTCAGCCACCGGTTCGTAAAGCTCCGCCATGTCAGCAGCGATGGCCCCAATATCAAGGGGAGTCTTTTCGATCTGGGTCGACTTCGCCTCAACGCGGGCAATTCTCAACAAAGCGTCAAAGGTTCGGATCAGGCTTTCGGATTCCTCCAAGGTCTGCTCCAATGCGGCGCGGTAGGTTTCGCTGTCGGCATCATCTGAGGCCAATGTCAGCTCTACCCGGTTTCTCAGGCGAGTCAGCGGGGTTTTCAAGTCGTGGGCGATGTTGTCCGAGACTTCCTTCAGGCCATGCATCAAGGCTTCGATGCGCGAGAGCATGATATTGAGGCTTTCGGACAAGCGGTCGAATTCATCACCGGACTGGGTCACAGGCAAACGCTCATCCAGTTGCCCTGCCATGATGTGTCGGGACGCTTCGGCAATCACATCGATGCGCTTTAAAACCTTGCGAGAGACAAAAATCCAAGACAGCAACGCCAACAGGATCATCAGGATTGCAGAGACGATGAAGGCTTGCTCCACCACTTTACGGAAAATCTCTCGCTCGCCAACATCGCGGCCAACCAGTAGACGATAGCCACCAAAGACTTCATAGACGCTGACGACAGCGTTATATTCCTTGCGCGAGGTTTCTCCCAGCCTCTGATAGGGGACTGTCTGCTGGATCGCGCCTCGCTCATCCAACACCCATTTGGGCAAGGTGGAGACATTGCCCGCAACAAAATGACCGCGAAAATCAGTGACGAGATAGAGGCTTGCACCGGGACGGCGGGAGCGTTCCTCGATCACCCGCACCAACTGGGGCAATCCGCCGGAGCGATATTGCTCGATCAATCCACTCACCTCCAGCTCGACCGCGGAATTGAGTTGCCGGGTCATCAGGATCTGGGTGTTGATGGCAATATAGACAATCAGGAAGACAGCAAAAATCGTAAAGATGATCAAATAGATAGCGGACAGCTTGAAGGCTGTTGTCCGCATGATCTTGTTAATCGAGCCCACTGGCATTCTGCCCCGCTATCTGGTTCGTCAACCGCAAGGCCGAAACCCCGCGCTCGGCCTTAATCGGGCGCGCGCAGGCTGTAGCCCGAGCCACGCACGGTTTGCAGCAAAGCAGGCTCGAAGCCCTTGTCGATCTTGGCACGCAGACGGGAAATGTGAACGTCAATGACATTGGTCTGAGGATCGAAATGATAGTCCCAGACATTTTCCAACAGCATGGTGCGGGTTACGACCTGACCGGCATTTTTCATCAGATATTCCAGCAGACGAAATTCTCGTGGCTGCAGCAGGATGGTTTGGCCAGACCGTTTCACCGTATGAGACAGGCGATCAAGCTCCAAATCGGCAAGGCGATACATGGTCTCGACTTCGCCGGGGCTGCGACGGCGGGCCATCACTTCGATGCGAGCGAGCAATTCCGAGAATGCATAGGGTTTGGTGAGATAGTCATCGCCGCCAGCTCTGAGGCCGGTGACGCGATCATCCACTTCCCCAAGAGCCGATAGGATCAGAACCGGCGTTTCATCGCCTTCCTCGCGCCGCTGTTCGATGATGGACAAACCATCACGTCTTGGCAACATGCGGTCAATGATCAGGATGTCGTAGCCGCCCTTGGCAGCATGCTCGTAACCCTGATCACCGTCGGCAGCATGATCGCAGGCATGGCCTGCTTCCTTGAGCCCCTTGATCAGATAGCTCGCGGCTTCGATGTCGTCTTCAATGATCAGAATGCGCATGCTTTTCCTCTTCGACTGCTTCTCTCTGCCAGGGGAATGTTCCGTTTGGCAGTGCGGAAAATCAAGGCGATTATAACGGTCTTTGCTGGCGAGCAAAGGGGCATTGTCGGAAAGGTGCGATAAGTCACAGACTTGGCTGAAACGGCGGCAGGAAAATCCGGCTTTGAAAGACGGTGGATACAAAAAAGGCACGGTCTCAATGAGACCGTGCCTTATATCTTCAAAGCGATTCTACCGCCGATTACATGGCTTTGAGCGGCAGGGCAACGAAGCGAACGCCAGTTTTGGTTTTCACCCGCATCAGAATGGTTTTGCGGTTGCCGTTGTTGGCGTCGGAAAGTTGCTTGCGCATTTCCTCGACATTGGTGACCTTCTTACCTGCAACAGACTGGATCACATCACCCTGTGCGAGGCCTTTTTCAGCGGCAGCACTATCCGGATCGACATCAATGATTGCCAGTCCATCGCCCTCAGGGCTGGCCTGCAATTCAAGACCGAACTGTTTCATGTCCGTGGGTTCTACAGACTGCTGAGGCTGGCTGCCACCCTCCTCGGTGTTGCTGGCCTGATCAGGGAAGAGACCAAGATGCACATTCAGTTTGATTTCGTGGTCTTCGC
The DNA here is from genome assembly GCA_963676965.2 of uncultured Cohaesibacter sp. Classification (GTDB taxonomy): domain Bacteria; phylum Pseudomonadota; class Alphaproteobacteria; order Rhizobiales; family Cohaesibacteraceae; genus Cohaesibacter. Next base: position 75,129 of record CAXXSO010000070.1, on the reverse strand, counting down.
GCCAGATGGTCAGTTCGACGTCAGATTCAGGTTCTGCACGCCCGATGGCACGGGCCAATTCGCGGGTGTTTTTCACCTCAACATCATTCACGGCGAGAATGACATCTCCAATCTTGACACCAGCCTTGAAGGCTGGCGCGGCTTCGTCGGTATGGGTGACCATTGCACCTGCAGCTTCAGCAAGACCAAGGCTCTCGGCGATGTCATCGGTAACATTCTGGATGTGAACACCCAGCCAGCCGCGTTTTACTTTGCCGCCATTTTTCAGGTCAGACACAACATCCTTGGCAACCTCGGACGGAATGGCAAACGCGATCCCCACATTGCCGCCGGATGGCGAGAAGATGGCGGTGTTCACACCGATCACTTCGCCCTGTAGGTTGAAGGTTGGGCCACCGGAATTGCCCTTGTTAACTGCGGCGTCAATCTGGATGAAGCTCTCATAATTGCGGGCATTTATGTCACGTCCATGGGCGGAAACGATGCCGGCAGTGACAGTGCCACCAAGGCCGAACGGATTGCCAACGGCCAGAACCCATGAGCCAACAGGTGGCAGGTCTTTGGCGAATTTCACATATTGATATTTGCGATCAGGCTTTTTCACTTTCAACAGAGCAAGATCGGATCGTTCATCGGAGCCAAGCAATTCTGCTTTAAGCTCGGTTCCGTCATCCATGACGAGCGTGAAATCGCTGCCTTTGTCAATGACGTGGTGGTTGGTGACGACCAGACCATCTTCAGAGATGAAGAAACCGGACCCCTGAGACTGGCCGTAGCGAGGGCGCGGGGCCTTTTTCGGATTGTCGCCATTTTTGTCTTCCCCAAAACGACGGAAGAAACGATTAAATGGATGATCCTTTGGCAGATCACGAAATTCCGGGAAACCAGGAATACCGAATTTATTGCCATCCGGACTGGAAATTTGTGTTTTGACCTGCACCGAAACAACGGCTGGCTTGACGGCCTTTACAACATTGGAGAAGTCCACCGGGGCGGCCGGGGTGGTCACTTTCACGGCTTCCGCGTTGGCCGCAGGCAGTCCGGTAATCAAGGTGGGCAAGGTTGCTCCGGCGATAACACCCAGAGACAGGGCGGACGCCAACAAGGTCGTTTTCACTGGAGCATTTTTGAACATCATCTTCATTTAAGCTTTTCTCCGCTCGATCTGTCAGCCGCAATGTTACATGCAGGATTGCGGCACAAAGAAGGTCTGTCAGTCTATTTGGTGGGCGCGCCCAGACACATCCGGTCGCGATTTTATCAAGTTTGTCGAATAGGCATTGGTCGCAAACAACGCGTCATTCGTTCGATACATATTTTTATATGAGGCAAATTGGCCTAAGACGAGATGTTACTATTAAAGTTGCGTAATGTTGATACAGCTAAAATTTATAAATAAATTCAGGTATTTGTTATTTCGCCCAGTGGGTTGGGACGTCAAGCGCAAAAACAGATCAGAGAAGTTTGCCCAAATTGGGCCAGCTTTTGCCACATTCGGCCACAGACAATTTTATTCGCTTGAAGGCAAAAAGCGGATAGTGGCAAATGAAACTAGGCCTAGGAAAAACGCTGATGCGCCTCCAAGGCCAGACCAATGCCGACAGAGCCGAAGGCGTCACCATCGATGATACGGGCATTGGGAACCATGGCTGTCAGGCTATCGCGGATGTAAGGCACCTTGGTCGACCCACCCGTGAGGAAGACGACCGAAATGGCGTCCGATTTCACTCCCGCACCGGTTATCGCTTCAGAAATCACTGTCTTAACCCGCTCGGTTCCATCGCTCAGGGCCGCGACGAGGTCATCGCGAGACATCAAGGCTGTGAGATTGGCTTCAATGAAGCCAAGTTGCATTTCGGCCTGAGTTTCATCGGACAAGGTGACCTTGGCTTCCTCGACACCCAAAGCCAACCGATGACCCTCGCGCAATTCCAGAACCCTCAACAGGCGCTCGATCAATTCCGGCTTTCTGGCTTCGCGACGCAGGACCTTCAGATCGCTGGTGGTCTTGTGGTCGTAAAGAAAGTTGATCCGCTGCCAGGTTGCCAAGTCGTGATAATAGCCGACCGGCATCAACCGCCCTTCCTTGATCATCGGGCTTTGATATCCGAGCAGAGGCATGAGGCGTGACAAAGAAAGCCAACGATCAAAATCGGTCCCGCCGACATGAATACCCGCATTCGCCAGAACGGTGTCCGACGGCTTTCCAATGCGATTGGCATCTTCTGGGGACACTTTGAGGATCGTAAAGTCTGACGTACCACCGCCAATATCGATGATCATTGCCAATTCTTCTTGGCTGGTGGTTTGCTGAAAATCGCGCGCCGCTGCCACAGGCTCAAACTGGAATTCAATATGTTTGAAGCCGACCTCGGCTGCAATGGCGCGCAAAGTGTCTTCCGCTTCCCTGTCGGCAGTTTCATCATAATCGATGAAATGGACGGGACGCCCCATCACCACATGGCTTAGCTCCTGATCGGCGACCTGCTCAGCCTGCCTCTTCATACGCTTGAGGAACAAGGCAAGCACCGCAGTAAAGGGTTTGCGCTCCGGGCCGATCATCGTGGTTTCGTGGATGGTGGAAGTGCCAAGGATCGATTTCAGCGCTCGCATCAAACGCCCCTCGCCGCCTTCCATATAGGTGGCAATCGCCTCACGGCCAAAATGCACACTATGGTCTTCGTAATCGAAGAAAAGTGATGAAGGCAGTGTCACTTCGCCCGCTTCAAGCGGGACAAGTTGTGGCTTGCCATCGACAACCAAACCCAATGTGGAGTTCGATGTCCCGAAGTCCAGACCACAATAAGCGTGCTTTGCCATCCCCTTGCTCCCATCCGTTATTCGCATGTCGGTCAGGTCGGCGTGATGCCGAATAAAAAGCACCCGATGCGATTGCGCCGGGTGCTGAGCGAGGCTGTTTATCACAGCACTATCGGGATGAAAAGGGTTGGAGTCGGGATTATTCCACCAATCTGGTCACAACGACACTGCCATGTTCCATGGTTTGATGGACAGGACACTGATCAGCGATGCGGAGCAAGGATTGTCGATCCTTTTCGCTCGCGTCCCCTTCAATCGTAATGCGACGTTCGAAGTGGTCTATCTTGCCCTTCTTGTTGGCCTTTTGCTCGATGTCGTCGGTGCTGCATTCTGCACAGTCAGAGCCATGAACCTTGTTGTGGATCACCTCGGTCGCGATATGGCTGACGGGAAGCTTCTTGAAATCTGCATACATCCGCAAGGTCATCGTGGTGCAAGCTCCAAGGGCTGTGGCGAGATAGTCATAGGGAGTTGGCCCAGTATCAAGCCCGCCGACCTCCTTTGGTTCATCGGCCAGCAAAGTATGGTGACCGACTTGCACGTAATTCTGGAATTTTCCCAACCCGGTTTCCGCCACCAAGGCCCCAAGGGGTATTTCTTTTTGCGGGGCATGTCCGCCTTCGATATAACGCGACGCCCAAGCGGAAATCACCTCGGCGACATAGATGGCGTCGTCCTTGTCCGTAATCAGATGATCGGCATTATCAAGTGAGACAAAGCTTTTGGGATGCTTGGCGGCAAGGAAGATTTCGGACGCATTATCGATGCCAACGGTCTCATCAAGAGGTGAATGCAGCACCATCAGGGCTTTTTTCATGCTGGCAATCTGGTCCGTTAGCTTGTGGGCTTTCAGATCTTCCAGAAATTGTTTCTTGATCGTGAAGGGTCTTCCTGCCAGCGAGACCTCTGCCTCACCTTGGTCGCGAATGTCGTCAAGATGGCACCCAAAAGAATGCTCGATATGCTGGACATCAGCAGGAGCGCCGATGGTGACAACCGCTTTGGCTTCGGGAATTTGGGAGGCAGCAGCAAGCACAGCTGCACCACCAAGAGAATGCCCGACCAGCAAACTGGGACCAGCGATGGCCTCGCGCAAGGTTGCGGCGGCCCGCAGTAAATCTTCGATGTTGGAGGAGAAATTGGTGTCCGCGAACTCGCCCTTGGACGCCCCAAGGCCGGTAAAGTCGAAGCGGAAGACGGCAAAACCCTTGCTCGCAAGCTGGGTTGCGATTTGCCTGGCGGCAAAGATGTCCTTTGAACAGGTAAAGCAATGAGCGAAGATGGCCGTGGCACGGATCGGGCCCGTCGGCATTTCAAGACGGGCCTGAAGAACATCGCCCAGCGACCCTTCGAAGCTTAGCCTCTGTGTCGAATTTTCTTTCCTGATCATGTCCAGCCCCTCTTGTGATAAACAAAAAGCGCATCGGGAGGATGCGCCTCTTGTTCCAATATCTAGAAGAGAAACGGGCAAATGCCAGTTTTGGTTCGATCTATTGCGATAAAATTTTCTTGAGCTTGGCTTCTTCTTCTTCGCTCAGGTGGTCCTTGCCCTTCGACTTGGCGGTCTGAGCCACCAGTTTGTTTTTGCGGTAAAGCCGAAAGATGGCAAACAGACCAAACAGCAGAACCAGCGGGCCAAAGGCCCAGAGAATGATATTCTTGGCCGAAAAAGATGGCTTCAGCAGGACGAATTCACCATAGCGGTTGACTAGGAATTCTCTGGCTTCGGCGTCGCTGTCGCCTGCGACCAGCCGTTCACGCACCAAAATGCGCAGATCCCGTGCCAACGGAGCATCGGAATCGTCAATTGACTGATTCTGACAGACCAGACAACGCAGACCCGCTGAAATGTCACGGGCGCGTCCTTCCAACACAGGATCGTCGAGCATTTCGTCCGGATTGACCGCAAAGGATGGAGAGGAGCCGACAAGCAGCCCCACAAGCATCGAAATGACAACCACCATGGAGCGAAAGACAGAAAGAAGACCAAAGGATTTCATCGAAGACGTGTCCATAACTTGTTCCAACTTGCGTAAGGTCAGGCGGTGCCTGCGGCCTGCTTTGACCGCCCGCGCCGAGCAGGTGCACCGATGCGCAAACGCCGGTCCGTCAGAGAAATGAAGCCGCCAAGGAACATCACAAATGTTCCGAGCCAGATAAAGGTGACCCACGGCTTGTGATAGATACGAACCGCGATGCTGCCATCCTTCTGCTTTTCGCCAAGGGACATATAGATTTGCGTTACGCCGCCGATGGTATAAATGGCGGTTTCCGTTGTTGGCATGTTACGCGCCGTATAGGTGCGCTTGATCGGGTGCAATTCAGTGACGAATTCCCCGTCTTTGGTCACGCGGAAGGTACCCGCCATGTCGGAGAAGTTGAAACGGGATTCTTCTTTGAAGCCAGTCAGTTCGAACTGATAACCGTCCAGTTCTGCAACATCACCCTGCTTCATCATCAGAATATTTTCGCTATGAAAAGCGCTGGCAACAATCAGTCCAAGCACGGTCATGCCGAGACCGAAATGCCCAAATGCAGTCCCCCAGACAGAGCGGGGCAGACCTTTCAGGCGCGAAAGTGACTTAGCAAACGGCATCTTGAATAGGCCGATGCGAAGCTGAATTTCAGCAAGTGAGCCAATCATTACCCAGACCGCCAGACCGATGCCGAGCGGCGCAAGACCCGAGCCGCCTTCAATCAACGCAAAACAGATGGCCATGACAAAAAGCGTAAGGCCGAAGGCAATATAGAGGCGCTGCGACGCCGCATACAGATCGCCTCGTTTCCAAGCCAGCAGGGGACCAAAAGGCACAGCCAGAAGCAAAGGCACCATCATCGGACCAAACGTTGCGTTGAAGAACGGTGCGCCCACTGAAATTTTGGCTCCGGTGATTGCTTCAAGAGCAAGGGGATATAGCGTTCCCACCAGAACGGCGGCCGTTGCAGCCGAAAGGAAGAGGTTGTTGAGCACCAGCCCTCCCTCGCGGGAAATGGGGGCAAAAACACCACCCTGACGCAACAAAGGCGCGCGCCATGCAAACAGGGCCAAACCGCCGCCAATGAAGGTCACCAACAGGGCGAGAATGAAAACACCGCGAGACGGATCGGTCGCAAAGGCATGAACCGAGGTCAGGACACCCGAGCGAACGAGGAAAGTACCCAGCAGCGACAGGGAAAAGGTCAGGATCGACAGCAAGATGGTCCAAACCTTCAGAGCGCCGCGTTTCTCCATCACGATTGCGGAGTGAAGCAAGGCGGTGCCGCTCAGCCATGGCATGAAGGAGGCATTTTCAACCGGATCCCAAAACCAGAAACCACCCCAACCGAGCTCATAGTAGGCCCAGTAGGACCCCATGGAGATACCCAAAGTCAGAAAACCCCAAGCGGTCAGAACCCAAGGTCGCACCCAACGTGCCCAAGCGGCGTCGATACGGCCTTCGAGCAATGCTGCAATCGAGAAAGCAAAGGCAATGGAGAAGCCAACATAGCCAAGATAAAGCAGAGGTGGGTGGATGGCGAGGCCGATATCCTGAAGGATCGGATTGAGATCACGTCCTTCGATCGGGGCGTTGGCGATGCGGAGGAACGGGTTGGAGGTAAAAAGCACAAACGCGAGGAAGGAGGCGGAGACCCAACCCTGCACTGCAAGCGTGTTTGCCTTGAGCTGCGGCGGTAAGTTGCGACCAAAGACAGCAACGAGTGCGCCGAATATCACCAGAATGAACACCCAGAGCAACATGGAGCCTTCGTGGTTGCCCCACACCGAAGTGAATTTGAACAGCAACGGCATGTCCGAATGGCTGTTTTCCCAGACGTTGCGTACCGAAAAATCCGATGTCACATAAGCGTTTGTCAAAGCTGCAAATGCCACCCCGACAAACAGGAACTGGGTTACGGCAACAGGGCCCGCCACTGCCATAAGCCGGTCGTTCCCGCGCTGTGCCCCCCAAATCGGCACCACGGATTGAATCAAGGCCAGGGCAAATGCCAACACGAGCATGTAGTGACCTAGTTCAATGATCATGCTGTCTCTCCATTCGATGCGAACGAACCTTCAGGTCCGGTTGATCGGCGTTCCATTTGACGTTGCTTACAGGTCATCCCAGATCAGTTGGGTTTGACCTCTTTAGGTTCCTGCCAGTGGCCTTGTTCTTTCAAAGCGTCGGCCACTTCTTTGGGCATGTAGGTTTCATCATGTTTGGCCAGAACCGTGTCGGCTTTAAAGCTGCCATCCGGCTTCATGGCCCCTTCTGTCACCACACCCTGCCCTTCTCGAAACAGATCCGGGAGGATGCCGGAATAATAGACAGAGACATCCGCGCCACCATCGGTCACCACAAAGGATATCTCGGTTCCTTCACCACGCACCAAGGAGGCTTCCTTGACCAGACCTCCCAAGCGAATGCGTTGGCCGGGTTTGACGCCATTTTCTGCAAGGTCACTGGGTGAGTTGAAGAAAACGATCTGATCCTGCAAGGCAAAGAGGATGAGCCCAACTGCAGCGAACAGCACCGCGCCAGCGCCCCCTATCAGTATCATTCTGCGTTTTTTTCTTGTCATGAAACGATCCTCACTGCGGCCCCATCCTCAAGGACCTCATTTGTTCCAAACTTATTATTGATTGACGGAGACTCCCAAGGAGCGCGCTGCCGCCTTGACCTTCTCAAGGCCATCCACGTCGGACTGAAGCGATTCCAGTGCCTTGGCCACGGTCTTTGAGGCTTCATCGGGACGGTTCAGAACCAGTTCGGCCCGAATGAGCCTGACCCATTCATCTGCCGAGCCGCCTTCCTTGTTCAACCGCTCTGCCAATTGTGAAACCATATTTTCAATCATCTGCTGACGGTCACCAGCACTCATCTCGGAGGCTGCCTTGACGTCTTCTGCAGACGGTCCAGACAAGGCTGGACGGTTCGTGGCGGTTGATCCATTGGATTGTGCTGTCTTGCCCGCTGTCTCGCCATTGATACGCTTTTGCAAGGCTGCAATCTGGCTCTTGGCAAATGACACCCACGGTGCAGTTGGCTTCGAATCCTTGATCAATGCATCCCAAGCCTCAATGGCCTTTTCCTTCTGACCCTTTTGGCCAAGACCAATTGCAAGGAAGAAGCGGGGCTTAGGAGCGCGGGAATCCAACTGGTTGGCTCGCTTGAACAGCCCAAGGGCTTGATCAGACACGATCCCAGCCTCTTGAACGACCATGGCTTCACCAAGATCTGTCAATGTTTCGGGGGTCTCGCCTTCCAAACGCAGAACATTGTGATAGGCCTTTATAGCCTCATTGGGTCTGCGCATGGACAGATAGATCGGTGCAAGTTTTTTCCAGCCCTGCAAATCATCGGGATTTTGCTTGAGCTTGTTTTCCGCCGAGGCAACCAATTCTGTAAGGCTCTGCTGCGATGGTGGCTTTTGAAGGCGTGCTGCCAATGGTTGGCTTTGCAATCCCGGAGAACCCAAAACCACATAAAGGCCCAGAGAAATGAACGGCACAATCATCACCGTTGAAATGGCGATGATTCTCGCAGTGGTCGATGGAGCCACACCTTTTTCCGTAACAGACTTTTTGTTGGATTTTTGCTTTGCGCTCGCCTGATCTTGCTTTTCAAGCGCCTCCTGAGCAATCAGCAAACGCCGAGCGACTTCCGCACGCGCCGCATCAGCCTCATCTGAAGCGATCAAACCCCGTTCAACATCGCCGTCAATTTCTTTCAATTGCGACTTGTAAACGGTCAGGTCATAAGCGTCAGCACTTTGTAGTCGCCGCGATTTCCGTGTCAACGGATAGATCACCGCAGCTACAGCGACGAATGTCAGGATGGCAGCAAAGGTCCAGAACATAAGGGTCCATTTCGTAATTTGATCTCGGCACAGCATTTAGCTTTTGAGTGGGAAGTCAAATTAACTCATGTTCATCTGTTTGGCGTTTGCTTTTTGTCAATTGAGTACTCACGTTACCAATAATTAATTTATGAGAAAGAGTTGGCAACGCCCGGCTTTCTGTCTTGGACAGAGCCGTCATTCAAGCGCCTGCTGAGACTCAACGCGGCAGGGGAAAACACATTGGGCAGGTCGGATGCTGATCAGGAGCCGACCGCTTTTTGTTCGTTTGATGGCATTTCCTGCATCGTCGATGCCGCACGGAGCTGTCTTCTGAGCGATGAGGCATAGTTTTCGTCAAATACATGTCGCGCCATCGCCACGGCCGCTTCACCCAAAGCTTGGCATGCAGCCACGTCTTCACCTGTCGCCTGTTTGGTTCGATCTACGATAGAGGTAGAAAGGATCTCAAACGACTGGTCAAGCTCTTTGCGAATTCGGGAAATCTCCGCATTTAATGCCAAAATATCTTTCATGCGTTCGGCATGATGAAAGATCTCGACTGCCTTCATTGCGTCTTGAAGCATATTTTCATCAACATGCTCAGCAGCGCCGTTCTTTGGTGCTCTCAGTGCTTTTCGCACCAAGCCGGGAGCTGGAACGATTTCGTGTTCCAAAATACCGGACAGCTTTGTCTTCATACTTGCAACAGATTTGCCCCAAGCCGACTGAACAGACAGTTCCAACTCGGTTTCAAGTGCTTTGGCAAGTTCGCGCCAGTTAGACAATTGCTCGATTGCAACATCTTTGTCGCCAAATTTCTTGAGGGCATTCTCGAATTGGAAGAGACTGGCTTCCAAGTCGGCCAATATTTGTATCACCGCCGGAGCGTAGACAGTGGCGGCAACCTGAACAGCGTCATCAGAGCCTGCAAGCTTGGTGGCAAGCTGGAGCTTGAGACGGGGTTTGGCAAGATGACTGGATATTGCAGAGAAGGTCCAAGCTGCCTTCATCGGCTCTTGCTGTACCTTTTTGGTCAGCAAACCATAGGCCTCGGACCCTTCAGGACCGCTCCAACTGGAAATCTCCGCAGGCAGGCGACTGAGTATCGGCTTGAGATTTTCATGGCGTTCTTTACAAACCATCACTTCAAGCAAGTCTTCGTAGATGTTCGAACCACCCAGTTGATTTCCGAGTTTCTGAGCAACATCCAAATCGCGCTTCATCTTGTTCAGATAGACCTGAGCAGATGACATCAGTTCCTGACATAGGGCGCGGACCTTGCCGAGCAGGATAGCTTCTTCCTGCCCATTGCATGCTTCATCTAAACGAGCCTTTTGTTCGGGACTGGCGATATCGCGTGCAATCCAATTCCAAATTGCATTGATGGAAGAAGGACTGATGCGGGCCGGTACCTTGTTGACATGATCAAACTTGGAGATAAACGGCTCACACGATTTGAAAATTTCTTTGCGAACACGCTCGGACACCGGAACCACAGGCTCCGTCTCAACGCGGACACTGCGCAATGCTTCGAGAATCAGAAGAGTGGCGCGATCCTGATTATTGGCATTCTCTTCGCGCTCAAGGCTTTTCAGAAGCAGCAATTGCGCACTTTCAGACAAGGTCGAAAGATAGCGACTGAGCTTCTCTTTCATCTTTTCATTGTCTGGCATTCAAGCTCTCCGGCAGGCACTCGTTACAATTCATTACCTTCCATTTAAAGCTTATAAAGGTTTAAAAAAATACTAGCCGCCCAACAAAAACTCAGCGATTTTCCGGATCTGGAAACAAAAAAGGGCGATGCATACCGCATCGCCCTTTTCCGTCGACAAATCTTATAGGTCAGCTGACTGGCTTCCATGTCCCGTCATTCTGACGACAAGCCCGACCGCGAGCCGTTTGAGGCTGGCCGTCAATATAAATGGTGTGGGTATAATCGCGACACATCAGGTTGTTGGTGGTATAGGCCTGACTTGGCACAATCTGGCCATAATGGCCAGTATCTGGATTGCGCCAATCAACAGGCGCACCCGAGCGACCATATTCCAAAGCTCGGCTCTGAGCTTCATAGGCATACCGCTGGTCATTCTCATCCAATGCACGACCGACCGCAGAACCAGCAATCGCACCAATTGCGGTACCAACCGCCGTCGCGATAACGCGCCCCTGTCCTTTGCCAACCTGATTGCCGATAATGCCACCAGCAAGAGCACCCGTCAGGCCACCGAGTGTTTCCTTGGTTCCCAGACTGCCACTCTGACAGCCGGCGAGAAACATACCTGCAACAGCTACAATTGCGATTGATTTCGTCTTCATTCTTAGCCCCTATTTTTACAAACCGGATCTTTTTATAACCGGCCCCAAGTTGACCTGACTTGGGCTAAACGCATTTAACAACTAGATAGTTCCCGATCTTGTCGAAAGTTTGGCGCAATCCGGGTATCACCAAGGCGAGCCAATGAATTCCAAAGGCCTCGCAATCACAGACCCTTGGTGCGCTGTTTTATCAAAGCGGGTAAATGCAGCACAGCCTTCAACCCTCCCAACTCCGATCGACCCAAGATCAGCTTGCCCTGATAAAGGGATGCGATTTCTTCAACGATAGACAGACCCAATCCTGAACCGGAGATGCTTTCGTCCAACCTTTGTCCCCTTTGAAGAGCAACTGCTATCTGATCATCGCTCATACCCGGTCCATCATCCTCAATAGTGATTGTTACCCAATGAGCGGCGTTGGATGATACCCTCGCGTCTGGCAGATGCGTTTGGTTTTCCTTGGCAAGTTCGAATGCAACGGACACAGTATGTGCCGACCACTTGCACGCATTGTCGAGCAGGTTGCCAACCAGTTCTTCCAAATCCTGCTCTTCACCTCTGAAGCTGAGGGCCGGTTCATATCCGGATTGGTAGCATAGGCTCTTGCCGGAATGGATTTTCCGCATGGCAGAAACCATGCGAAACATCACCGGTTCAATGTCAGTAGAGGTGCCGATAACACTTCGTCGAGCGGCAATCCGAGCGCGTTCGAGATAGAGTTGGATCTGATCTTTCATCAATTCGCATTGAATTTGAATCAGGTCGGCATGCTTATCTTCAACCTTGCGTGTTTCATTGGCAATGACACTCAAAGGCGTCTTCAAAGCATGAGCAAGATTGCCGACTTGAGTACGAGCGCGTTCGAGCGTTTCCTTGTTGGATTCGATGAGCAAATTGGCTTCATCGACAAGGCCTGCAATTTCTACCGGATATCTTCCTTCGATAGCGCTCGCTTCGCCTTCGGCAACTTTTCTTACCTGCTCACTCATCTCGTTGAGCGGCCGCAAGGCCATTCTGGCCAGGAAGGTCGAAACGGTCAGCAGGATAGCACCAAACAAAGCCATAATTGTCCAGGCACGCGCTTGAAAGGCGGAAACTCGAGCCTCCAGGGTTTCGAGGTTGCCCGTTACCCGAACAATTAACGTGTTGCCTTGAGCAAAGGATATCTGTCTTTGCAGGATCCGCACCCGCTCACCATTTGGTCCAACACCCTCCGCACTTGCTCCCAAGGCATCAGTGAGACTGGTGACTGTGTCTGGCGATATGGAGAAAGTACCACCGACGAGGGATTCTGATGCAAGGATGATTTCCCCGTTATCGGCGCGGCTGACTGTCCAGTACCATCCGGATAAAGGAAGCCCAAAGCGTGGTTCACCGACGATTGTGGGCGGTTTAAGCTCAGTATCCTCAATCCCCTGCCCTGCAATATCACCCACCAAAATCTTGAGCACGATATCCAGCTGTTCATCGAAAGCTTGCAGAGCAGATGAGCGGAACATTTCTGACAACAGCAACCCCGACGCAAAGGCGACGATGATGGCCCAGATAGAGGCATTGATCAGAAGATATCGCGTGATGGACTTCATGAAACTTACTAACTTGGATCAACGAGATTGTAACCCAGCCCGCGAACGGTCTGAATGGCATCTACACCAAGTTTCTTCCTCAAGCGCCCAATGAAAACTTCAATCGTGTTGGAGTCGCGGTCAAAATCCTGATCATACAAATGTTCGACCAACTCGGTGCGGGAGATGATCTTACCTTGATGATGCATCAGATAGGAAAGCAAACGATATTCGTGGGATGTCAGCTTGATGGAACTGCCATCCACAGTCACCCTGCCTGATCTTGTATCAAGGCGAATGGGGCCGCAGTGAATTTCATTTGATGCCAATCCGGCCGAACGTCGGACAAGGGCTCGAACTCTGGCAATCACCTCCTCCATATGAAAAGGCTTGGCGACATAATCGTCTGCTCCGGCATCGATTCCCTGAACCTTGTCGCTCCAGCGGTCACGGGCGGTCAGGATCAAAACCGGCATTTTGCGGCCATTTCTCCGCCAATCCTCCAGCACACTGATGCCGTCCATTTTCGGCAACCCGATATCAAGGATCACGGCGTCATAGGTTTCGGTGTCACCGAGAAAATGGCCTTCCTCGCCATCAAAAGCGGTATCGACAACATAACCATTTTCCTCAAGCTCCTCTTTCAATTGCCTATTCAGAGCTTCTTCATCTTCAACAACCAATACACGCATTTTCTCACCCACCTTCACTTCCGGAACTTCATTCGATTGAGGCGACCCAAGCCATCCCGCTCATGAGCCACTCTTTGACAGGATCGCGCCCGATTTGGCATCAATCACGAAACGGGTGACTGCGCCTTGACGCGACAAAGTGACGAGTTGGTAAACCAACCCGTTGCCACTTCTACATAATTTGACATTGATGACATCTCCACGCGCAGCACGGCTTACCGCAGCCGAGATCCCGGCTACGTGGCGCGCCTGTCCACTGTCGATCGCTTGTCGGGTTTCCTGTGCCGATAGACAATCCGCAGCATATGCAGTGTCTGAAAGGCCCAAAGACATGCCCACAGGCGAGACCAGCAACAGTAGAAAAGAGATGATGGTCCGAATTTTCATGGGGCCAATCTAGTCAATCATCACTGAACTGAACATGAATATGAATATGAGTATGATATTAAATTCATCTTTTGGCTCAGGCAGACATGACAATCATTGCGTAGACAGCCTGCAAAAATGATCGAGCCTGCGATTATGCTGTTTGATTTGCGAAATGGTCTCTGCCGTGTCCTTGATTGACCAACGGATGGGGTCAAACAAAAGGCAAGGGATGGCCTTTGGATCTGTTGCCTTGGAATGCATGGCTGATTGAGGCGCCTCTTGCTTGAATGGATCAATCACGCCGATAGCCGTCGGAGCGGTGCAGGCCGTCACGCTTATCAGACCCCAAAAGGAGATCATCGTGGGTTTTGTCAAGAGGTTCTGTCTTTTCACACCAGCGTGAATATTGCCATTTGCTGCGATAGGCATGATTGAGTTCATTCGAGTTGGATCCCTCCTTGGTAGTCTGTTTTCTGTTGGTGAATTGAAACGATGCCCAAAGCTTCACGAGAAGAATAATTACGGTCCACAATTGTTTCAAAAGCAGCATGATTGTGTCTCCATATGAATGCTGCGCCCCGGGATCAGAGCGGGGCGCAGACTTGAGACGGACAAGACCAACGAGGTGGCTAGATAAGAGTTTTGGTGGTGAACCAGGTGCGCCAGATAATTGTCACCGCAGCAGCGATGCTTGAGAGCGCGACCGCGATACGCTCCTGAAGATCTGGTTCAAGATCGACGCCAAACATGGCCAGCCCCATTGCAAGCACGGCGATGATTTGGGTCCAATTGATCTTGGATTCCCAAGAGGGTTTGGAATTGGAAGAATAGATCATGGAATATCTCCTAGGTTTGTTACAGGCGAGAGGAAAAATCGGGGTTCACACCGAGCCACTGTCGGAGATCGTCAATGTCGTCTGATCAACAAGTCTCGACAATTTGGCACCGGGGCCGAACAAACGGCTGATTTGCTGGATTTCAAGGATGAAAGGTTCGGTTTCATCGATTGCGTCAGCCTGCCGATCGGCAATGCTGTAAAGCCATTCAGGCTGCGCAGTGATCACTTCACGCAGTAGATGTCCCGTGTCCGGGCGAAGTATGCGAAGCTGATAGCGCTCACTATCCTCATTGAGCGGAATGCTCGCACCCACCCAACTGTCAGCCTCCAGACGATCCCGACGGAGCCAACGAACCTGCAATCCACCATCCTCGGCGATCCCAAGTCTCATATGAACCGGCGACAAGGGCTTTAATCCGCGTCCAACCAACTCGATCACCTGATCATTGGCCTCAGGTGCATTGATGGGTTGGCCACTCCGCACAATGCGGTAATTGAAAGACTTGCCAATATCCCGCTCAGAGCTTTCCAACGGAACGATGGCCTCATCAAGCAAGATGAACGAAGCTCCGGTTAAGGCGCCCAGACTTGACGCCTGCTCCGTACCCAATTGGCCGCGCAGCAGCCCTGTCAGAACCCAGCTATTGTCGCCAACCAATTCTGCATTGGCGAATTGCAACACTTCCCACGACCCATCTTGCGCACGAATGGCCGCAGCATTGGCACCTGACAATACTGCTTCTGGTAAAATGCTTGCCAAGCTGCCGTTGAACAGTTTGACTTTGAGCTGGTTACCGCGGTCCCAGAGATAAGGCGAAGCAGAACCGAGGGCTGCCTCCAATCTTCCCATGATTGCAGGTACTTCGAGGGTTTGGCGATAGGCAAAGCCAGTTGAACTCTCGCCCTGATAGAGTGCGACCGCGCCTTGCCATGGCTTGCCATAGACGGCCAAATAGGGCGCATAAGGCTTTTGATTTTGTCCGGGCAGCAGCGGCAAATGTAAAATCTCCAAAACTGGCTGCATAATGGCATGGTTGAGATTGCGCGCGGTTCGGCTTCGGCCAGATATGGGGGCGGTATTGCGCGGTGCGAGCCGTGTTACCTGAAGCTGGCGCACCACACCATCTTCTATTTCAGCAATGCGATAGCGGCTGGGCTCCCCATCCATATCGAAGGAAATGGTGTCTCCCACCTCCAACGCCATCTGTGAAGGCGGAAGGGCAAATTGAATTGATTGGCGTGCATGGTTCTGCTCGCGCAGCCAGTTTCTCGCCGTATTCATCATGACGGGCTGTGTCGACAGGACAGATGTCGTTTGGTTCACCTCCCGCAGGGAGTGAGCCGCAGGCTGGACAAACCGGGCCACCGACTGGCGATAATCGAGAAACACTTCCTTGAAACCAACGGAAACCGCTGAGGCTTCACTCTCCCATGCCTCAGATTGTGTGATGACCCGCGGCGTCTCGTCGCTGTCGGCCAAATCGTCTTTGGTCAGGCTGACACAAGGGGCTTTCTGGATCGGATAGAAGGCCAACTGGTCGTTGGCGGTTGTCATGCTCAAGCCAAACAGGTTGCAAATCCCTTCCAGGGCAGCGCGGGCCGACATGGGACGGTCCACGACGAAGCCGTCTACCACGGGCATGCTCGACATTATGGAGGCTTCGGGCAGAGCAAAATCATCAAGCAGGGTTTCAATCATCCCATCGAGGCTAGCGCTACCCAACCGACCATTCAGCCAATGACCCTTATTCCAACTTTCGCTGTCGGACCATGTCTCCCGACTCAGAGGGAAAGTCGGGAAAGGGCGCGCATCCCATGCCCAGAGATGGATCCGGTCAGGATCAACCATTCGCCGACCATAGAGCACAGATACGGGATTGTTGCTTCCCACACCTTGGGACCAATAGGAATGGCACGCCTGCAACATGGCGCGTTGGGCGCAATCATCCCGCGCCCCGACTGAATGATGAGGCAGACCACTTTCAAACGACTTGGGGTCAAGAAAGCGGTTGGGTTCGTTGGGGCCAAGATGCACCGCGGGGCAGCCAAGTTCGGTGAACCAGATCGGCTTTGATTGTGGTATCCACGCAGTGGCAACATCACTTTCTTGTCCATTGAAACGATCATAATGGGCGTTTTGCCACCAATTCACCAAGTCTTTGTAGCGATAGACCCAGTCCTTGCCTGCCAAACCATCGAGGATCGGCGTTCTGATTTGTGACTGTCGATCCTCTTGGCTGGCATAATACCAGTCATAGCCTTCGCCGCCGGCGATGTTGCTTTGAAGATAGGCCTCATCAAGGCCATTGTTGGACAAGGTGGCATCAAGATGCGTGTCACCTGTTCGCCAGTCAGACAGGGGCATATAATTATCAATGCCGATGGCATCAATGTTGGTGTCGCTCCATAGCGTGTCGAGGTGATAGCGGACATAACCGGATTCATTGACTGGCTGATGACCGAAATATTCACTCCAATCGGCGGCATAGGTAAGCAGACAATCCGACCCCAGCATTGTTCGCACCTCTGCGGTCAGATTTTTAAGGGCCGTTACGAAGGGATATTCAGATTGCGCATTGCGCAACCATGTGAGTCCACGCAGTTCGGAGCCAATCAGGAAAGCATCCACACCACCCGCTTCTGCTGCCAATTGGGCATAATGGGTAATGAAGCGGCGATAGCTCCAATCCTGCCCGGTTGCGAATTGCGCAACTTGCGCATCGACCAGCTCCGTCTTGTCAGCACTGTCCGTCTGGTCCGGTCCGGGGAAGCAGGTGATCCGACCGCGCCAAGGATAAGGAGCCTGTTTGACGTCGCCATAAGGATCTTGAAGATTGTTGTCTGGCGCAATGTCCATCATCAGGAAGGGATAGAGCACCACTTCCAAACCACGGGCGCGAATGGCGGCAATGGCCCGTTTGACGCTGTCATCGGATGGTGTGCCACCATAGGCAGGATGGCCATCACTTTCGCTCACAACAGGTGCATCGGACCGCGTCAGGCCAGCGACCCTCCATTCCGCACCGCTGGTAAACTTATCAGGGTCATCGACGGCTGGTTTGATTGCGCAATGCCCAGCACGCAAATCCGAGCCAAACCAGCTGACCACCAAAGCGATGCGCTGCAGATTGGGGCACAGGGCACAGAGATGATCAAGTGAAGTTTCGAAATCGGTCAGCGGCTCGGTCGAATGCCGGTTTTCACTCGTCCATTCCCCTTCCCCATTTTTTCGGGTCACTTCGAGTGTGTCATACCCAAACTCGGTCGCGCCGGGGATCATCACCATGGAGCGGATCTGTTGTTCCAGCTTGCCAACCGAGCGGACAACTTCAAAGCTCAATTGCGGGATGCGATTGCCAAAAGCTGCGAGTGGGAAATCCTCGAACACCACATAAGCAAGCCCTTTATAGGCAGGCACGTTGCCTGCACCTTGTTTGGCTTCGATCAGGCTATCGGGCAACTGGTCTTCCGAGCCGGAATAGACACGATAAGTAACGTCTTTCAAATCCAATTCGGTGCCATTGGCCCAGATACGCCCAACATAGGCGATTTCACCTTCACACAGACCGACGGCAAAATTGGCGTAATAGCTGTATGTTGTCTCCTTCACCGAGCTGCCCGACATACCGCCTTTGGCTGCGCCTGTGCGCTGTTCGCGGCGAGTGACCACCTCGCTAAAGTTGGTCGCCCAGATAATCTGGCCATTGAGTCTTGCCCGGCCATAAAGGCGGGTGACGGGCGCACCCTCGGTGGAAGTCTGAACTTCCAGATCAGACAGACGCGGGCCTTCGACCGAGCGCTGACCAGAACCAAACAGGGACTGATCGATGGCATAACCTGCACTTGCACCCAAGGCTCCACCGATCGCGGCCCCGATTGGGCCAAGCATAGCGCCCCCGATCACACTGCCCGCAGTGCGCAAAACCAGCGTCGTCATGGATATTTCTCCCTTAAGTAGGTTTATTGAGGCTGAGACAGGGGAAAGGCGAAAACATAAGCGATGCGTCTCTTCCACCAGTCGGTCAGGGATACGCGGCAAACAGCACTCTTGTGCTGGGCATGCAGAAACTGGGTATCGTTCAGCAAAATACCCGTATGTTTGGCGGGAAATTCGGACCGATAACGAAAGAGCAGGACATCTCCGGGGCTGCGATCCTCAATCCTCTTGGGTACGAGATAGCGATAGGCGCCATTGGCCAGAGTTTCGACGCTACCCGCATCTGCCCAATCTGGACTGTAGGCGGGCAAGGCCTCTTCGATTGGCCAAAAAGCGCCATAGACGCCACGCACCAGCCCCAAACAGTCGCAGCCATGGCCTTTGCAACTGGCCTGATGGCGATAGGGCGTCCCTTCCCAGCCAAGGGCTTCAGACAGAATGTCTTCGACCCCGATTTTGATGGCAGGTTGTGGGGCCATGACGTCACTCCTTCATTCTGGACGAACCGTCCTTGACTGCATGCTGGTCCGGGGAGCTCAGGACGAAGTCATTGCCCGGCATATGGGGGAAACCGCGAAAATTCTGCTGATTGGCGTAGATATCGCGGCAAGTGGCAAAGTTTTTGTCGCACCCCACATGCAGCTGGACGCTGTCGCCGGGCCTCACATCCTTGTGGAGGGGCAACCACAGCTCCAATACATCCTCCGCGCCATTCTGGCTGTGGTTCAGAATGTCAAACACCATGCCTTCGACCGCCCCTGACATCATGGTCATCTGCCCCAGAGTAAGGCGGCTTTCCGCAGGGCGGGAAGCAAGGGAAACCGTCAGGTTTGTTTGGCTGGCGACTGTCAACACCGTGCCATCGAAATGCAGATCGGGTCGAGATAGATCAAGGCCGCACCGATGATCGCCACAGCTGGCATCGCAACCATATTGATAGATCCGTCCTCGTTCCTGCTCCAGGGCGACTGACAAGCCGCGAATTTCGACCTGAAAGCTCGTATCGGCAAGTTTCACCTCACCAAGATAACCGGTGCGCAATTGCTGGTTTTGCGCAGGATCTTGCCAATTGACCCGCCAGGTTTCGATGGTCGCCCCGTCAAAACGGCCAGAGATCAGATCACCTTCCGAGATCGTGTCTGATGAAAGAATGCCATTGATCGTCTGATCATCGCTGGCAAAACCGTCGCTTTGGCGGATTTCGGAACCGGTCATTCCAGTGGCGGGTTCGCAGATCATGCCATTCAAGGGCAGAGGCTCATCATGATCTGTGAAGCCGAGCTTCAGGCCATCGGGGCGTTTGAGAATCCAGCAGGTGGCGAGGGTCGTCGTTCCCGTCTGCAAGTGGGCAACGAGTTCCGAGGTTAGGCTTTTCATAGGCGGATCTCCATCAAGGGAACGGATGGGATGTCACCGGCTTCAAAGCCGCTCAACGAAAACTCCAACTGATCGGTGTCAAAGCGCACAGGCACATCGAACTGAAAGCCGACAGTCAGAGCTATGCCCGTCGTTGGCGGGTTGGCAAAGGTCACCAATCCGGTTGTTTCGTCAATTGTGACCGTGTTGGCCTCAACGCCATCGAGCGCCACCCGTACCGAACCTGATACAGGTTTGATGATTTTGCGCTGATAAGGAGCGTGCTGTCCGCCATATGTTTTGGTCAATTGAAAGACGGTCGTTTCACCATCTCCAATCCCCAGAGGTTGATCGGTGGCTTGAGGTTGTTGGCCGATGGGGCAAGAGGCATGATCCAGTGGATCACGAAAGCGGAAGCCGTAAAGCCGCCCTCTCCTTTCTTCAAAGAAAGAAAGCACCATTTGCAGGTCCCTGAGGGATCGCAAACCGGTGCCAGCGTCGTAGCTGCGTCTTGAATTGGCCCATCTTGCATTGCGCTCCTCAAAACCGGAGACCAGAGCGGCGATATCGGTCTTGCGCACAGGCCCGCCAGATGAGCCAAAGCCAACATGCAAAGGAAAAAGAATTTCGTGGAATCCGTTCATTCTGTTGATCCGGTCTAGTGGGTTGGACATAGGCGATCATGCCCTGCCTGCGAGCACTTAATCCCTTTGGTTGAAGAGGGTTGGGTCGACTTGAGACAGACGATAATCGCGCGCAATCACGGACTTTCAGCGCTTAGACGGTTGGTCCAGTTTGTTTCCGCACTTGCTTGATCTTGATCAAGGTGAGACAAGAGGTCGCGTGGGATAGTATTCTTACTGTGCAGTTCATTCTTTTCATGAAGCGCCGGGGGCTGATTGAAAGGAGTATGAGATTCAATTCTCCTGACAGTTGGTTGGTGATCGAGCCCCTCCTCGTCTTGCACCAGCTTATTAAAGCCCGCGCCGTCCCCGTCCGACGGCGCGGGCTAATTTTGTTGCAATCTGGTTTTCTGATTTGGCAAAGGACTGCGCGTCAGGGGTGGTAATATTCATCACGATTGACACTGGCGCCGCCTGGCCTGATCCGGTCGCGACGCCCAGGCGACCATCCGCCCCCCGTTGCAAAGGCAAAATGGCTTCTGGTCCCGCTTCGCCCATCAGGCCCGTACGGGATCCCATAGGGAACAATGTCGGTCCATTGACCACGCCACCTGATGCAAAGGGACTGATGCCACCGCCCTGCGATGAGGAGGCACCCAACAAGGACGAGAGAAATCCCTGGGCGAGGTTTGAAACGCCGCCAGAGACCATCTCTCGCAAGGGGGCAAGACCGGCGGTTAGAAATCCTTTGCTGACATCCAGCGCCAGATTGCGAAAGATCTGTTCCAGACTGCGGCCACCGATCAGGGCATTGGCCATAGCATCGCCAACCTTGTCACCCAGCATATCGGCCTACTTTTTGGCGGCAGCCAGATCCTTGGTAAAAGATTTGAGGTCGGCTTCCACCTCGATGACGGCCGTTTCCACGACTTCTGCGGACATGACATTTCCTCATTTCGTCAAAGCTGTTGGGGTTGCCCCTCATCGGGGAAGGCATGTTGCAACTCATCAAGAATTGCACGGCTCAAGGGACGCACCGTCTGCCGGTTCACGGCAAAAGCCATGCACACTTCCCTCGGTGTCGATTGCCAGAAGGTTTCAGGGGACCAGTGGAGGCCCTTGAGGGCGATGCTGGTATACCCGCCCAAACGGTGGCGACATTCTCAAGGCTTTCCGGTGTGGTCCAGTCCCCATCTGGTGCGGTGGGCTTTTTAAGTGTGATCCGGTGGCGCAAGGTGGATGGATCAAAGGAGAAATACGCAGATGATGTTCGGGTCATGGCGCGCCCTCACAACCGGACAGAGCGGTAAGGGGCGATCAGCGGAGAGAGCGCCTTTAACAGCGAAGGCAGCGAGGCGGGATCGGCAATCAAGCGGCGCTCATACCATTCGGCGGTAATTATCCGTACGGCTTGCAGCAAAGGCGCCGGGACATCTTCTGGGGTTGCACCAAAGCCGGTTTCGACGTCGAGCTGCAGGCGATAGCCCGCCAAGGCCACTTGGCCGCCAACATTGCGAATGGTTGCAGGGCCACTCGTTTGATCAATCGAAAAGGCTTCGCTGCCCAACGTCACCAGATCTCCGTCAAACGACAAGAAAGCGGCATTAAGGATTGACCCAAGTGGTGCAACAGGCACGGTCATCACTGAACTGAACGGGCCGTTGAGCAGGACGCGCCAGGTCTGTGTGATCAGGTGCTGTCCGATCAATTGTTCAAGATGGATCCGGGCGCTGGTGAGGAAGGCGCGCAGCAGATCATCTTCGTCGCTTTGTTCGATTTTCAGATAGGCCTTGATGTCAGACAGGCTGACGGGCTCGATCTGGGGTGGAGTCAATAATGTCGCCGACATGCCGGACCTCATCCATGGTTTGGTTGGTTTTGGCAAAAAAAGAAGCCCCTGCTCTCTTTCAAGTGCGGAAGGAACAGAGGCCCAGTTGAGAGGCGATTGAACCGCCCTACGGGGAGGATCAGGCTGCGAAATTGAGCAATTTGATCGCGTCGAAATCCTGTACGCCACCGCCAACACGCTTGGTGGTGTAGAACAGGACATACGGCTTGGCAGAGAATGGATCACGCAGGATGCGCAGGCCGAGACGGTCGACAATCAGATAACCGCGTTTGAAATCACCAAAAGCGATGGCATTCGCGCTGGCCGCGATATCAGGCATATCTTCCGCTTCGGTGATGGCAAAGTTGAGCAAAGATGCCTTGGCTCCGACCCCTGCTGGTGGCTGCCAGAGATAATTGCCGTCGGAATCTTTCAGTTTTCGGATAGCAGCCTGGGTGCGGCGGTTCATCACGAACTGGGCATTCTGGCGATAGCCGGCCTTGAGACCATAAATCAGCTCGATGAGTGCGTCACCCGGATCGGAGCTGACAAAGGCCCCTGCGGCACCGGTCTTGATATGGCCCAGATTACCCCAACTCCAGGAGGCTTCTTCGACGCTGGTTTCTGCCATGAACCCCTTTGGCTTGTTGACGCCATCACCATTAACGAAGGCGGCACCTTCCTGCTGGGCGAAGGCGGCTTCAACCTCGGCAGCGATCCATTCTTCGATATTGATCGCCCCATCGTCCAGCAAGCTTGGGGTGGCTGCTGGCATTGCATAGAGTTCCATGGTTGGGAAAGCCAGCTCCGACAGGGTCGAAGCATCAGTCTGCGGACGGGCCGCGGTTTCACCAACCCAGCCGACCGCCGGGCCGCTAACGGCGAATGGTTTTTTCAACACCGAGCCGGAGACTTCCCGCACATCTGCGATGGCGCGGATGGGCGAAATCGCAGCGAGGCGCTTGCCGACTTCCGCTTCGATCTGATCTGGCACCAGATACCCGCCATCTGGATCGGAACTGGCCGACATGGCTTTTTCTTCAAGCTGACGCAGATCCTGTTCAACACCAGAGCGAATATAGCGATCAAAAGCGGTCTTGTGTTCCATTGCATGGATCGTCACGGCTCCAGCCAAACGTGCATTGTCACCAAGGCCCGGGCGTCGGGATTTCAGCAGAAGAGTGTCAAGCGCAGCCTGCTGATCATCAAGTGACTTGGAAATGCGATTGACCTTGCTTTCGGTCAATACATCGGCAGAGCGTTTTTCAATCTGGTCAAGACGCTCGTCATTGGCTTGCTTGAAGGCTTCAAAGGAACGCAGGAAATCATCGAAGGCGGAACCGAGATCGGCATCACCGAGCGATTTGGTTTCAGGAGCGGGCAGAATGGAATGGTCCATTGGGTATCCCTCTTTTCAATAATGGTTGGTTGATCAGCCAAGGAGACTGCGGGTCGCCTTGTGCATGCAGAGCGTCAGGCGGTGCAGTTGGGTCAGCTGGGATGGATAACCGGTGGAGACAGCGTCCTGCTTGCCTGTGAGACCGGAAAAGCCGTGCGCCAGAAGCGCTCGTGCTTGGGAACGAGAGAACCCCGCGTCCTGCATGAGTTTTCGTTCCAAGTCGCGTTTGCTGAAGGTCCCCAATGCGGGGGACGCGTCAGCGAAGCCGGATTTGACGGAGGAAATCCGCGCATCCGGTTGCATGGGAAAGGTGACGACGGAGATTTCCCATAGATCGAGTTCGAGCAGATGCCGCGCACCCGATTTGGTGTCCTTGTGTCCCTTCACAGTGCGAAAGCCGATGGAGAGACCGTCGAGAATGCCCGCCTGCATCATGGCATGGACTTCTCGCGCCTTCTCGACATCAAGTGCCAATTGGCCACGCACAAACAGCCCCCGAGCATCCTCGCGAATGGTCAGCCAGTGGCCGATTGGTTGGGCCGGATCATGCTGATATAGCAGTTTGACCCCGCTGGAGCCGCGCTTTGAGAGACTATGGCGAAAGGCTCCGGCACGGATGATATCGCGGCCGAGATCTTCCTTGCCGAACAGGCATGCATAGCCCTCAAACAGCCCCTTGTCGTCCACTTGATCCAGCGAGGCGGCAATGGCTTTCTTTTCGCGAAGTCGGGAATGAAGGTGATCCATAAAACATCCTTTTCGACGTAAATTCAGACTGTTATCGACGAGCCTTGTTTTAACCAGTCAACAGGAAGCGGGCGCGAACGACCGGCTCTTTGTTGAGGTGGCGTTGAAGGGTCGCAGCAAATTGCGCAAAGACTTCCCGGTGCCGGTCTGAATGCTGGGCTGAATATTCGCCTGAGCGGGTCACGATACGCGATGGACCGGTTTTGGGTTCATGTGTCCAGCAGGCTGGTGATCCGCGCCACTTCCTCGACAAAATCCTGAAAACGCTGGTTGGAAGCGGCCTGCTCTTTGAGGCTCCAGACCAGCAAAGCACTGGCGGCACTGGCCCAGAGAAACAGTGCCACATGCGCCAAATCGCCTTTGCTGGCGAAAATGTCCAAAGCGTCGCCCACATCATGCCCCTCCCTCACCTTCATTGACGTCCGGCCCATCCAGCGTTGATGGGGCGTAGCCGACGGCGGCTCGTTTTTCATCTTGGGTCAGAAAAGCTGCGTCCCCCACGCGCCGCCAAAGAGCTTCGCGCTCGCTGGCCAGAGCGGAAATCTGATCGAGATCGACCTTCAGATCGAAGGGGGCGTCAAAGGCTGGCGACAGCCAGATGGCGAGCGATTGCAGGCAGCGGGTGGCCAGTGGCAAAACAGTCTGGCGCCAGAAGGCGCGATTGGCTTCGGCATAATTTGAATAGGTGTTGTCGCCGGGGATACCGAGCAGCATCGGCGGCACGCCAAAGGCTAAGGCAATTTCGCGAGCGGCACTGTTTTTGGCTTCGATGAAGTCCATGTCGCGTGGTGACATGCTCATGCTCTTCCAATCGAGCCCACCTTCAAGCAGCAAAGGACGACCGGCATTGACCGCCCCTTGATAACCCTCTTCCAGCTCGCGCTTGAGGCGCTCAAATTGCTCGTCGCTCAAATTGCCCGCTTCATTGGCCGCATAAACCAACGCACCGGACGGACGGGCGGAATTGTCGAGCAGAGCCTTGTTCCAGCCCGCTGCCGCATTATGGACATCAAGGCTCGTTTGCGCCGCTTCCAACGGGCTGAGGCCATAATGGTCATCATAGGGGTGGAACAATGTCATATGCAGGATCGGGTTGGTCGGTTGGCTTTCGGTCTCCTGATCAAAGCGCACCGTCCTGCTGCCAACCGTGTAGGCATAGGCTTCCGGCCAGCCATTGGCACCGGGGATCACCTTCATCCGGTCCGGGCGCAAGGCATGCAACTCCCGCAAGGCACTGGCGCCATAGACTGCTTCGACATAGGCATTGCCAGAGACGAGCAAGTGCCCGAACAGCATTTCAAGCCAGTCGACGCCAGCCTGACTGTCGTTTGGCCGACGAAGTAGGGCAAGCACCGGATGATCACTCAACCGTTCATCGCCGCATTGGCAAATGATCTGCACCGAGGCGGCGGCTTCGGCGATCATCCGGATCGAGCGGTAAACGATAGGATTGCGGGCAAATCCCTGCTGCGCAAGCGCCGCATAATCACGGGGTGTCCAGCGGGGGCGACCGGTTTGATGCATCGCGAAGACAGCTCCGGTTCGCGAACTCTTACTCTGCAGCAAGGCATCGCGTTGATCGTTTGCGTTGAGGGATTTGGATGCGTTGGACCGCTCCGGCCCCTTCCAGGTCCAGCGAAACATGCGCGCTTCCTTTTGTTTGAATGAATTTTGCTATCCCCCGCCATCGACCGGATCGATGCTGCGGGAAGGCTTGGGTGAGCCCCAAATGGTTTAGATGGATCTGACTTTTGGCTGGGCCTGCCCGGAGAGGCAAAGATGGGTGACAGCCCAAACCATAGCGTCCAGCCGGTCAGGGCTGCTGCCATCGGACAGTCCATTGACGCCAAAGTCACACATTTCGTCTTCCAGCTCCGATAGGTTGCCGACGTGACGCACCCTGCCCTGCTCATAGAGAGCCGAAACCGGTTCGGCGCGGAGATACTTGCCCCGATTGGCATGAACGGCGCGCACCGGCACGCCGGGATCGATATTGGCGAGGATGGTGGTAACCATTTCCCCGCCCTGATTGACTTCGGCCAGCACGCAATCGGCCTTCAGTTGCTTATAAAGACCAATTGCCCTGTTGGCCCAAGCGGTCGGATTTAGCTGGCCTTGAGAGGCATCTTTCAAAATATAGGCATTGCCATTTGCATCAAGGCCCGCTGCAACGATGCCGCAGGCGTCTGCCTTTTTGGTCGATGTGGCGGGCGGGTCAATCGCCACGATGATCCGCTCAAGCCCTTCAGGTGGCGCATCGACTCGCAAACGGTCAAGCTGCTCGCGCTGCCACAGGGCGTCTGAGCGTTCTGCGATCAACTCACCATCCAGTTCCTGTCGCCCCAGACGAGAGCCCTGATAGCGGCTGACGATGGTATCGATAAAACCCGGTGCCAAATTGGCCAGATTGGCCTTGGTTGGGGCGTGGGATGTCACGGTACGCGGGTCTTTTAACAGCCGTTTGAGCAGAGCGGTCGGTCGCGGTGTGGTCGTGACGATCTGGCGGGGGCGCTCCCCCAGTCGCAAGCCAAATTGCAGCATGTCCCATGTAGCGTCCGCATGCCGCCATTTGGTGAGCTCATCGCCCCACGCGGCATCAAATTGCGGCCCTCTAAGGCTTTCGGGATCTTCCGCCGAGTAGGTCTGGGCAATGGCACCGTTGGGCCATTCCAGTCGTCTGCGCGAGGCATGCCAAGTGGGCCTTTCATCCTTGGTGTGGATGGCCAGAAGGCCAGAGACGCCCTCCACCATCACCTCGCGAGCGTCGGCCAAGGTCTCACCAACCAGAGCGATGCGCCCATGAGGCTGGTTGGCAAAGGGTGTTCGTCCCAAAGCAAGCGCCCTGATCCATTCCGCCCCGGTGCGGGTTTTCCCCGCCCCTCGTCCCCCCATCACCAACCATGTGGTCCAGTCGCCTTTGGGTGGCAGTTGGTCGGGCCGGGCCCAGATTTCCCAATCGCTGAGCAGAGCATTGAGCTCTTTAGCCGACAGGCTTGCCAGAAACCGGCTCCGATCCAATCTGTTGCAGCCGATCAAGGCGTCGCGCAAGATCCTGGCGGAGGCGGTCAAGATCGATTTGCTCATTGGGTCGCTCATTGACTTTGTCTCCAGATCTCGTGCCTTTGCTGCTGGTCTCGTCCCCGCTATTCACGGTCGGCTTCTGACTTGTGAGATCCATGATCTTGTCGAGAGTGCGAGCAATTGTGCCAAGCATGCGGGCTTCTTTTTCATCGAACGCCGCCTCCCCGCTTTCATGCTGCTGTTCGAGATGGCGGATCTGCTGGTCCGTCGCGTTGAACAGCCTCTGCACCATGGTCAGATGATCCTGTGCCTCTGTGCTTGGAGTTTGTTCGGCTTTGCTTTTTGCCGTCCGTTTGGCTTGCTTTTGAGATGCCCTTTCGGGCTTTTGCTCTGCAGCTTGCTGGCGCCAGACTTTCGCCCGCCGATAGATCTTGTCGCGGTGAACTCCGAATGCCTTTGCAATCTGTGTCACAGGCTTATCGCCAGCCTCCCAGGCACACCGAATGGCTTGCCAGTCTGTTTCGTCTGACCTCATCTTGCTCATGCATTATCCCGATAATGTCCCGATTGCCCTACTGCATCTTTACCCCGCTATCCAGAGCAAGCGACGCTTGCGCCATCCAGATGCTGGGGGAGCAGCCACAAAAAAACCGCACCTAAAAGGCGCGGTTACTTCGGATGATTGCAGAAATACGCAATCCAATCAGACAGAGGCAGCAAACTCTCGCACCTCTCCGACTGTATCTAATGTCTACACGACCTGCGTTCGCATGTCAACAAAAATAATCGTTAAAGTTGCATTTTGTATTTCCGCACTATTTTATATCGAAAATTCAACGAGTTAATACTTTAAAACACAACCTGACGCTCATGTCTCGAGCGGTGTTGGCGGATCATCATCTTCAAATCCGGGCCAGAAGACCACATATTTCTCATATTCCTGAACCTCCATGCCATCTTCCGACACCACCTTGTCGCGCACGGAAATGCCCGCTTGATGGATGCTTTCAGGGTCGCCAGAGACCAAAGGATGCCACCAATAGAGGTCAAAACCCTCATCGAGCAGGCGATAGGCACAGGTGGGTGGCAACCAGGACAGGCTTTGCACCTTCTCGACATTGAGCGGCACGCAATCGGGCACCGTTTCAAAGCGATTGTCATAGTCCTTGCATCGGCAGGTCTGATCATCGAGCAGGGTGCAGGCAACGTTGGTCCAGATGATTTCGCCAGTGTCCCAGTCTTCAAGCTTGTTCAAGCAACAGCGGCCACAGCCGTCGCAAAGCGATTCCCATTCGACTCTTGACATCTCCGACAGAGTTTTACGGTGCCAAAAGGGCTTGGTCTCGGCATCGCCTTGGGATGCGGGCGTCAGGAAATCATTGCTATCGGTCATGGGAGAAAGATCCTGTTTTCAGTCTGCTTTGATGACTGGCCCGCTTTGCATTGCCTGTCAAGGGAGGAAGGCTTTTAGGGTCTGATTTCCCACTTGAGAGATTTCTTTTGCGTATGCCTGGCATCAGGCTTGCAACGCCCCCCCTAAATATGAAAAAACTCATACCAAAGCCTTTGACCTCGAGTAAAGTTGCCCCAAATGTTGCGAGATCCGTATCAAAATAGGACAAAGACCAAGCTTAAGACCAAGCTTTTGGCGCTTGATGCCTCGATTGATACAGCTGTCTACTATTTCTGGGGCATGCTGGGACGCTTCATTGATACCAGCAACAGCTTCATGCGGCGCTTTTCGGTCAATGGCTGGAAATTCTGGTTGGTTCAAGCCTTGTCCGGTGGCTTGACCATGGCGGTTTTCGGATCGATTTTCGCCCTCTCGCTTGCCATATCAAACTTCGAATTGACGGAAAATGGCCTGCCCGCACAGGAAGATTATGCGGTCACCTTCCTTGACCGCTTTGGCAATGAAATCGGGAAACGCGGCATCTTGCAGGATGATTCGTTTGAATTGCAGGATCTGCCGGACCATTTCATCAAGGCGGTATTGGCAACCGAGGATCGACGGTTCTTCGAGCATTTCGGAATTGACTTTTTTGGTCTTGCCAGAGCCATGATCGAGAATGCGCGGGCTGGTGGTGTGGTTCAGGGGGGCTCGACACTGACCCAGCAGTTGGCAAAGAATCTCTTCCTGACCAATGAGCGCACATTGAAGCGCAAGATTGATGAGGCCTTTTTGTCGCTGTGGCTGGAAACCCACCTGACGAAACGCGAAATTCTCAAGCTCTATCTTGATCGCGCCTATATGGGCGGCGGTGCTTATGGCATCGCGGCGGCCGCGGAATTCTATTTCGGCAAATCGGCCAAGGATCTGACGCTGGCAGAATCGGCCATGTTGGCGGGTCTGTTCAAGGCTCCGACCAAATATGCCCCACACGTCAATCTGCCGCGCGCCCGCGCCCGCGCCAAGGAAGTGCTGATCAATATGGTTCAGGCCGGCTTCATGACAGAGGGTCAGATCGTTGGCGCACTACGGGATCCGGCAACGCCAATTGACAAGAATGATGCGGAAACGCCGAACCACTTCCTTGATTGGGCCTTTGATGAGGTCAAACGGTTGGCGGGCAGTCAGCACCGGGTGTTGACGGTCAAAACCTCGATTGACATGACCTTGCAAAAGCAGGCCGAACAGGCTGTCGAGCGAATTCTGCGCGACAATGGCAAGCAGGTCGGTGTCTCTGAAGGTGCGGCTGTCCTGATGGAGCCGAACGGGGCCGTTGTGGCAATTGTCGGTGGACGCGATTATGGCAAGAGCCAGTTCAACCGCGCAACGGACGCCAAGCGCCAACCGGGGTCTTCCTTCAAACCCTTTGTCTATACGACGGCAATGATGAATGGGTATTCGCCCAAATCGGTCATTCAGGATGCTCCGCTCACCATTGGTGACTGGTCGGTGCGCAACTATGGCCGCAGCTATTCCGGTCCGGTCACCCTGACCAATGCGCTGAAACGATCGATCAATACCGTGCCTGTGCGTCTAGCTCAGGCCATTGGTCGGGACAAGATTGTCGAGACCGCGCACAAGATGGGCATCAAGTCCGAATTGCTAATCACCCGCTCGCTGCCACTGGGGGCTGCCGAAGTTACGGTGATGGAAATGGCAACGGCCTACTCGGTTTTTGCCAATGGCGGCAAGAAGTCCGAACCACACGCAGTGTTGCAAATGCTCGATAGCAAGGGGCGTGTGATCTATGACCGCAAGCGCGATGTCAAGGAAGAACAGGTGATCCCTGAAGACGCAATCGCCAAGATGAACCAAATGCTGGTCACCGTGATTGAAAGCGGTACGGGTCGCCGCGCAATCCTGCCTGGCATTCGGGCCGCAGGCAAAACAGGGACGACAACCGGCTATAAAGATGCATGGTTCTGCGGATTTACCGGCAATTATTCCGCAGCCGTCTGGTTTGGCAATGACAATAATGCGTCAGCGACGAGGGCTAATACGGGTGGTCGCCTGCCTGCAATGACGTGGCAAGCCATCATGAGCGCTGCGCACCAACAGATTGCTCTTAAGCCCCTGCCCTTTGTTGATGATGCGGATAGCCTTAAAAAGCATAACAGCGCCATTCAACTGGCCGCAGGTGGGCGGATCAAGGATATCAAAACCAAACGTGGAAACCAGCGCCTCAACCCGAATGTCGTCAAACAGCTTGACGCCATGTCCGGTCTGTTCCGGTCGACAGAAGCACAGAAGTTGAAGTCGCCACCGCCGCCACAAGCAAGCAGTTTTGTGGGGGGCCGAAAAAGGATGAGCAGGCTTGTTGAGTTGGAAGCTCCCAACTCCGGTGGTCTCATCGATTTGCAAGCCAGTTGGAAAAACAACTGATTCATCCCGACGTCCCGCCTGCAAATTCTGAATTGTGCGTGGTCTTTTGCTCATTATTCCCAATCACCAATTGACCTTTCGTCAAATCCCTGTACGGATGTGATGTAGAGATTTTGGCTCGTTAACGTTCGGGCATGAAACGGAATTCTGGCTTATCGGTCGGACTGGCATTTGCAGACCGACACCAAGGATCGTATGGCGTGTTGTTGTTGAGGGACATACTTCTGTTCATCGTCGTCGCGGCGGGACTGGGCACTGGCAGTGCCTTCTTTGCCGTCAACAATGCCGACCAGCTTGAGCAACTCGAAGTCGGGGCTTGGCGTTCCTGGCCCAATTCTATCGGTCCCGATGCCAATCCCTATACCATTGCCGATCAAGCGCGCCGCGGTTCAGTGCCGATGGGGGCTGGTGAAGGACTGGTCTTTGTTGCCAAAAGTGATGATGACGGCACGCCGCTTGATGGAGCCTGCCAATATCGCATCCATGGAGGGCATCTGCCCGCTCGACTCTGGAGCCTTTCGGTCCTTACCGACAAGGGGG
The DNA here is from genome assembly GCA_963676965.2 of uncultured Cohaesibacter sp. Taxonomy (GTDB): domain Bacteria; phylum Pseudomonadota; class Alphaproteobacteria; order Rhizobiales; family Cohaesibacteraceae; genus Cohaesibacter. The sequence goes on along the minus strand of CAXXSO010000070.1, from coordinate 43,426 downwards.
AGCTTGTTGACAATCCTTCCCTTCGTTACAGCGTGCATAGTCGGAATGTCGCCTGGAAGAGCGGTCAGGAATTTGAAGTGATGACCGGCCCCGATGCCATGGGGGGCAACTGGCTGATGACCAATCCGGTTGGCTCCTATTCACTGGTCTTGCGCTTATATCAGACATCTCTGACTACAGGCGTCGGGATGGGTGAAATCGAGCTGCCGAAGATTGCCTGGGTGAGTTGCCAATGATCCGCATTCTCTATGTTCTGGCTGCTGCAATCCTGACCGGTGGTCTTATCCATGTCGGTACGATCTTTGCCATTCCCTATTATTCGATCAATGATATCTGGCATCGGGTTCTGTCCATGGGACCAATGCAGCGGGTGTTGGTGATATCAGACCCGCATGAAGCGGTAGCCCTGTCTGCGGATCTCGATCCCACCTTTGTTTATGGCCTGTGCCGCACAGACATTGAATTCGCGCCGATTGCCATGAAAGGCAAGCTGCAAACCGATTTTTGGAGCCTCAATTACCTCGACCGCTATGGACGCAGCCGATATAGCCTGACCAATGAGGTTTCGGGTCCGAATATCAATGTGATCCTGGGCACCAAGGGCCAATATCGCTTACTCAGTGAACGACGCGACCTGATCGACGAGACGACAATTGTCATTCAAGCCAATGATGACAAGGGTTTGCTGCTTCTGCGCGGCTTTGTTCAAGACGAAACGGAGCGGGCACCGTTGGCAGAGTCGATGCGTAAAGTCTCATGTGTTCCGCTTTGGGAATCCGAGGCCGATCAATAACGTTTGGTTCCCTGCCCATAGGCAGTCATTGAACAGTCGGGCTCACCCGGGGATCATTTCACCAGATTTGGATCGTCCTTCGCCCATTGACGGCGACTATAGCGCGAGCGCCTTTCCGCAGCATTGGCACGATTGTCCGCAGAGGCATCAATGGCCCCATTCTGATGTTGGAAATCTTCCTCAAGGCGTTTCAAAGCCCGATTGGCCTCGGCAACTTTGGGCGATGGGGTTTCAATTTCCAGCCTTTTGATCGCATAGGCATAGGCCCGCATGCGATATTGCAGCGCACGCCAGACCCAACCAATGAACCGGCGATTTTCATCCACTCGCGCATAGGCATCCTCCATCTGGCGCGGATCCATATCGGACAGACGGCCTAGAGCGGCCATGCGCTGACGGTCCATTTCAACCACTCGCTCGGCCACCGGGATGAAAGCTTGAAGGGCTTCACGATCCTGATTGATATCGGTGGTCACACGGTCATAGCGCACATGATGGGAGGCATACCGTTCGGAACGCAGAGTGCGATAATAGTTTTTGGGATTAAAGGCGCTATCGACTTCCTTGGTCAGGCGCGTTCGCTGGGTTTCGGTCAGAACATGAACAGTTACATCACGGATGCCGAACAGGTTCCAGAGATTTGGCGACACCCAATCCTTGGCATGAGGCGGACGGATAAGAATCCACGCCTTGTTGCGCATCAGCTTTTCTTCGTCGGTGCGGTTGAAGTCTGAATAGAGTTCACCGCTCAGCTTGGCGCGCGCCTCACCACCCAATTCCATCAGGCTTTCGGCGAAGTCATTCTTCGCCGGACGACCCAGATCGCCTTGCGTCGACGTGCATGCGGCGAGCCCCGCACATACGGATATCAAAATGAGACAGTTTGCCGCCCGAAATCGAGATGGCTTTCGTCTCATGCCCGCGATTTTGTGTTGACTATTCAATGTTGCCGCCACACGCTCTTGCCTACCCCTGATTGATCCGGCCCTATCAAGGTTATAAACTAAAAATAGATCAGATCGAATCGAACGGCTTGATTGTTTCGCAGAAGCCTAAATATGCCAAGCAACGATTGCGGCGCGTCACTCGTTTCATCTGATCCGGCTTCGGTTCGTGGATAATTAACCAGTCTTGGTCATGGTTAACAAGAATTTAAAGATTGCAGACCACGATTGCCTCGTTGGGATAATTCACACTACAAGCGTTCAGGATCAAGTGAATGTCGGTTAAGCATTGCCGCACTCCGTTCTTTCCATTGCAAGAGGGGCTAAAATAATGTCCACCTCAGGAAGAACCAGCTTGTCCTCGATCACCGCGCTCTATTTGTCAGCTGGTCGATTTGACGCGAAAACGCGCGCGCGATTTTCGTCTGACTTTCACCGCTGCTACAATTCCGCCCGACTGGATAACCGCATTCAGGTTTCCAATCTTATTTGCAAGTCAAACCATATACCGCTCGATGTTCTGGCGTTGCTTTGTTGCGACGACGACCGGGTTGCAATGCCAATACTTGCGCACTCGCCTCTTTTAGGCGAAGGTGAACTGACAACGCAAATTTTGCAGGGGAGCGCAGCGGACCGGGAAGCAATCGCCTATCGCCATGATCTAACCCCAGTGCTGATATCGCACCTGTTGTTTTTTGGCGAAGCGGCTGTTGCGGAACGCCTTTGTCGCAATATGGCGTATCTTACGGGCATTTCGGATGCGCTCAAACAACGCATTGCACGCATTAGCGGGATCGACCTTAGCTTGACGGGACAGCAAGCGATGAAGAACAAGACACACCAATTTTTCGAAAAACGGGTCTCTTCGATGGAACAGTCCGGAAGCGAGCATTGTCAGCCGGATAGCTACGCTACCGCCCCCCTTGCAGACGCTCCGATGGCCGATGCCTTGTTGGCGAGCATGGATGTGAACGCTAAACAGTCAAGCGATGCACCGTCTGTGACTTCCGATCTGGATCATTCCGATGGGGAGCGGACTTCGGGTGCTCTCGATGCGCGAAGAGCCGAGCTATCCGCCAATCAAGGCTCGACGGAAAACCAATCTGATTCATGCATCTCCAATGCCCAGCCGGACCCGTTGCAGCACAAACTTGAAGCCCTGTTCGAAGAAACAAAAGACGACCAAATGAATCCATATCCCATCGCGAACCCGGACAATAAAATTAACGTCCAGACCGTGGATCAACCGGACAGTGCGCCCATGTCTGGCAGTGACGATTTCCTGAATGAGTCCGACTTTGCCTTGCTGGAGAAGCTTGGCGGCAGTGATTGGGAAATGCTCGACGACGATGCCATTGAGGCGCTGGCCAGTTCCTTGGCCAAGCAAGATCTGGCCAAGGTTGAGAATGACGCGATTGAGACAGATAGTGTAGACTGGTCATCGCTCAATGATGACACCATCGCTTCCGCGGCCAAAACACTGTCCAAAGATGACCTTGAACGAGCAGAAAATGAAGCGGTTGCTGCAGGCAAAATCGATTGGTCAACGTTGGATGATGAAGCGATTGAAGCTCTGGCCAGCTCCCTTGCCGATGAAGATCTTGTGCGGATGGAAGCCGAATCGATGGCTGCGGCTGGTGGACCTGACGGTCGGATGGGCTTTACCATTGGTGTGTTTGACAAGACCAATGCACCAATCCCGCCACTCGAAGTGAAGGATGCCGTTCTCAGGCCTGCCACCATTTCGTTCCGCACTCCGGACGGAATGGATGCAGAGGCGTCAGAAGACCATACGATATCCAGCCAAGATGCGTCCGATACCCTTGAAACCAAGGAAAAGAAAGCGGCCTCGTCAGTGCCTGCCACAAAGCCGGTCGCCGACAGTGCGCCTGCACCTGCGGTTGCGGCCCAAGCGCCTCTATCTGTTTCGGCCAAGGTTTCAGCCGCTCCTAGTGAGCCAATGGTTTCCAATGCCCCTGCCCCGGTGCAACATTCCTTTACAACCAGCGAGCAGGAAAAGCGCAAGCCGCAAATTACGCTGACGATACGCAAGCAAACGTCTGCCGAGCGCGATGCGCAGGCCGATGCCTTGTTGGCGAACACGCCGAAAAAGGTTGAGCTGTCTTCCGTGACAGAACAGGATTGGCTAACCGCACTGGACAAGTTGAACCGGGATTATGATTCCGATAGCGCCAGCCGCGCGACTGTCGGTTTTGTAGAAACGGCTCAGGTGGCAGCGCCCGTTCCAACCCTTCGGGTGGAAGATTTGGCCGCGCCGATTGCGACACCAATGCCAGTGTCCGAGAAGACTTTTGTAGCAAGTGAGGCCAAGGAAAAGCGCACGCGCATTGAATCCCGTCCACTCCATCCGGATTTTGTCGCCGAACTGCAAATGGATGACCAGCCCCTAGCCCAACCTGTAAAACGGTCTTCCGGCAATATGGGCTTTGCACCCAAGGTGATGTCACTGGATGATCTCGATCTGGTAGAAGCAAATCCCGACTTGCCATCGGCATCAGAATTGATGATGGGACAGAGCCATTCGGCAGTCCCTTATGTGGATTTGGTCGAACCTGTCGACATTACCATTCATGAAAATGGTCGCTCCTACGCCTTGTCAGACGTGGAGAACACCCCAATGCGGGTGGTGCTTGAGCAACTGGCAAAAGAAAAAGCGGCCCTGGTAGCGCCGGCGCAAGACATTGAGTTCACAACACCAAGCGTGCCTGAAGCGCCCGAAGACATGACGACCTTGCCGCAGATGGCCGCGCACCGGGTGGTGGATGTTGAGGAATATGAAAGTCTGAGGGCTGCTGAAACGGTCACCGTTGCGAAGCCAGACTCGCAGGCCCCGTCATCGGCAGAGGCCCAAGAGGCTGAAGAAGCCACTCCGTTGCTTCATGCCCCACATCTGCGCGAGATCCAAGGGGTAACGCCACCAGAAGACGGGATGTCCGAGCAGTTCTTTGAACTGGATGAAGAGACCCGTCTTACCCTGTTGCAGGGTGTCATGGCCCAAACCTTGCCGGAAGCTGCCATGGCAGCGCAGGATCGCAACCAGCGCCGCCTTATCGATGAGGATACCGCGCAAGATCTGGTTATGGCGCGTTTCAGCAATGATCGGTACAAGCTGACAGAAATGTTGCACACTTTGTCTGGCCATAGTCGCGTACAGATGAGCAGGCTGCTTCAGGATACGGGCGGAGAATCCCTGGTGGTCTTCCTTTATCATATCGGTCTTGACGAGAGCAGCACGCTGTCGATGGTCCTGCATGGTCCTGATGCTGTATCGCATAGCTATGAGAAGGTCGCTCAGTTGATGACGCTCTATCATCAGCTCTACCCGGCAGCGGCCGCGCGCATTGTCCGCGATCTGTTTGGTGACGTGAAGAAACCCGGCTTTGTCCATCAGACCATTCATGATAAGGGCAAAGGAGCGGCTTCCCCTCTTCAACGGGGCTTTGCTGATGGTCAACAAAAGCTTCCCAATGGCGCTCAAGCACCAAGTTTTGGGCGTCGCGTGCCGGACGCTGATAGAGCCTAGCCTAGAGTTCGCCGATCTTTTTGAACGAGATGAAAACGCCCTGTCACTTGCAGGGCTTTTTTCTTGACATTCACTCGTCGGGGTCAGCCAGAGCGAGGTCGTGCGAGCCTTCGGAACATTCAGTTTCCAGCAACCAGAAATCTCTGTCGAATTTCTCTTCGGCCTCGATTTTGTCCATCACTTCAAACACATCGACGTCTTGAAGAGCGGGTTCAAACAGCCGCTCTCCCTTGGAGATATGCTCATCACGATAGGCGAATTGGCTTGCTGGCTGGTAGAGGTCAAAGCGACCATCAAGGCGATCAACGCGCACGAAAATCGCTCCTGCCTCTGTTGCGCCACGACGCATCAGGACCGACGGTTTGTTTTTGGCATTTCGGGTGCGCAAATAGGCAGCAACCCATAAGTCCGATGTGACACGCATCGGCAAACCATCTCCATATTCTGATTTAATTGATCGTCTGGAGGTTATCCAAGATCCAGATAACCCATGATCATCAATTCCTGCAACAGACGATCATTGACTTTACCGGTCACCGGGTGGCCACGATCACGCTGGAAGTCAGCTATGGCCGTACTGGTATTTTGTCCCATCAGACCATCCACGGTCAGATTGACATAACCGACAGTCTTCAAGGCTTCTTGTACTTTGGCCAGCATCGGATCAGGGCTTGAAACCGGAATTGGCGCGGGTGGCACGGGACCGCGCGCAACATTGGTTCGCCCGGAGGCGGCGGGCATTGGCACCGCCATTCGTTGCTTGCGGGTCTGTTGTGTGCGGACCGGTTGCTTCACCGCAGACATCCGTGGCTTGGCTTTTGGCATAGCCTCAAGCTTCACCTGCGTTGCGGGCGACGCGGCCTGCGGTTGGGGCAGTGTCGCCACAGGCACCCTGCTCTGCTGTGATGCCTGCTTGCGACCAGTCAGCACATCATAAAGAGCCATGTTTACACGGCCATCAATATTCATGCCATTGGCATCCTGATAGGCGGCGATCGCTTCGCGCGTCTGCGCGCCCTCCATGCCATCGAGCGGACCAACATAATAGCCAGCCATGGTCAACTGACGCTGCACAGCCAGTGTAAGAGCTGCATGATCTTTGCTCAGAGCAGCCACAGAGGTTTGCGCGCTGTTGATCGTACCCGTGATTTGCGGAGCTGCTGTCTGATTCACAGTCCGCTTCATTATCTCCCTTTCGGCAGATTTGGGCTGGTTAAACAACGCATTGCCAATGATTGCAGAACTGGTGAGGGCCAGGACCAATATGCCAACCAGGGCTAGCGGGCTGTTTTTGGCCTCTTCTTCCCAGTCTTCATATGTGTCGTAGGTATCAGACATCTGATTGCAACCTCGTTCCCAGTTAATTGCCGGTGTTCATTTGCAGCGCCCGGCGGCGCGTCATCTTTTTAGCGAGTGGCAGATCAGGCAATCTTTTTACCTGAAAAGCTTACCGTTCCGTTATGAGGTGCGGTCATATCACCATCATCCCCAACGTGCTTTTTCAAAGTGGCAACGGAATTTGTCGCTTCTTGGGCAGTATCCTTTTCCATGTCGACCGGTAGCGTGATGGTGACAGTTGTCCCCTTGCCAAGATCGCTCTTGATGTGAAATGTCCCATTTTGCAGCTCAGCCAGACCACGCGTGATGGACAGGCCAATGCCTGCTCCTTCATAGCGACGTTGCAGGCTGCTTTCAGCTTGAACAAAGGGTTGGGCCAATTTTGGCAGATCTTTTTTGTCGATGCCGATGCCGGTATCACTGACCTTTATCGCCAAGAGCTCTGTAGCAACAGCATCTTGCTTGGCCGATGCGTGCACGCTCGCGACGGAAATGCAAACCTGATCACCCTTATCACTGAATTTCAGCGCATTGGACAACAGATTCAACACGATCTGACGGCAGGCACGCGGATCAAGATTGACATCCGGCAAGTCATCGCCGCACTGGCTGTAAAGCATGATGCCACGGCGATCAGCTTCGGCCTGCATCATCCGGCTGCAACCGGTGACCAGATCATTGAGATCAAAAGCTTGCGCATTGACTTCAAAATTGCCTGATTCCAGACGCGACATATCAAGCAAGCTGTTGACCAGCTGCAGCAGATGGGTGCCGCCTTTGTGGATCAATTCGGCATATTCACGATTGCGCTCTTCATTGTCGCACGACAATTCCGGATGGCAGAGAATTTCCGAAAATCCGATGATGGTATTGAGGGGGGTCCGCAGTTCGTGAGTCACATTGGCCAGAAAACGAATTTTTCCTTCATTGGCTTTTTCCGCCTCGGTCCGGGCCTCTTCCATGGCAAACTGGGTTTTCTTACGCGTGGAAATGTCTCGCGACACAGCGATGACGCCAACGATGAAACCATTTTCATCGCGTTTGGGCGCGCATTTCATTTCCACCCAGCGCAAGATCGGTGCAGCGGTTGATTTGTCACTTGCATTGTCTGCTTCGTGATCAGAGATGGCCTTTGACATGACCTGCAATTCCACCGTGACCGGATCATTGCAATCGTCTGGTTGGTTCATGCAGTCGGACAAGGCGCGCAAATAGGCGGGACGATCCGGGATGTGCACATAATGAAACAGATTGTTGCCGTTCAGATGGTCCGGCGCGACGCCGAGCAAGGCATAGCTGGCATCTGATGCATAGACCACGTCACCCGATCGGTCGTGACGGGTGATCATGTCCGAAACCGTGTTCGCGATGGAGCGGTAATGCAACTCTTTTGCCGACAGGCTGGATACTCTGAAGCGATGCAATTGCTCAATACGCACGGCCAGCAGACCGGCATAGATGATAGCCAGAATGATCGAGATGCTGCCAATGATGGATTGTGCCGGGCTGGCAACTTCCATGCTGGTGAGCATTTGCGCTTCTTGCAAGGCAAACAGCCCGGCGACAGCGGCAAGGCAGATCAGCAAGGCCTTTTTGATGATCCGGCCATTGCCGGACAGAGCAACCTCGAGCGGAATGACGCCCAGCCAGATCAAATGAGCGGAATAGACGCCACCGGTCATCGAAGCGACCCAGCTGATAAAAGCAGCGGTCAGCGTTGCGGTAACCAGAAAGGCATTGCTGAGCTTGCCAGACTTGGACAGATAAACAACCGAGACGAGAGGGGCCAGCATCCAGAGCGGCACAAGAGAGAGCGGAGTGGAAAGCGCGGGATCAATCTGATCGGATACGAGAATCACCAATGGCAGCAACGCCAAGGCGGCCACACCGACACAAAGATGCACCGCAATGAAAACCCGGTGACGGGTCATCTCGCTGTCACTTTGCTTGCCACTTTCATGCAGAAGGCCACCCACGAAGGATTGAAGCGATGTGTTGGCCCAAAACGCGTCTTGCACTGTCTTACCTCACCCGAACTATGGCCGATAAAGATCTGGCCACAAAAGAATACGCAATACAAACTCAGGGTCTCGGAACGACTATCCGATTGGTATTGTGAGCCATAGAGTGCCATGGAGACTTTTAAGGAACGCTAAAAATCGGGGTCCGGAAGTGGACACGATCACCGCGGCAACCGATTTTGGGCCTTTTTGGCTTGAAAACCATTTTTATGGTTAACAAACAGCTTCCAAAAAGCCGCCTAACCCTTATTTCTTTTGAGATATCTGCGCTTTAGACCTGTGTGCATAATGTCTCTGGCCTTGTTGCAGGTTTGTTTCGCACGCACCGGAAGCTGTGTTTTTCTGCCTCTTGATGGCTTTTCAATCCGCAGAAAACCGCGACATTTCGGAAGTGTTACCAGTGTCTTACGGAATAGGTCAAATTTGAATCGATTTTGACTCATTCCCTCAAACTGACTTTGAGACAATTCCTCTAGATTGAAGATCAAGCTCAACAGCGAGCCCCATTCGTCTCACCGGATGGGGCACAAGAGGATCCGATAAAGAGATCTGCTGGGGCGAAGATTTGGGACGGTAGCGGAGCAAGGGTCTCCGGATATGGGATACGAAAGGGCAAATCAATGTCATTCCTGATCAGAGCAGCATTCTGGCTTTCCCTGGTCATTCTGATTTTACCTGCAGAACCGGATAGCAAGCGGTCGGACGCCACGCTCTCCACGACGCAGGCAATTTCAGCGGCACAGGCAGCGCTGAGCGATTTCACAAGTTTTTGCTCGCGGCAGCCCGATGTTTGCGCAGCTGGCGAAGTGGCGATTGACAATTTCGCCGCCAAGGCCCGCTACGGCGCCAAGCAATTGTATGTCTATCTCGACGATGACTCTGGCGAGAAAAATACAGGAGCCGAGACCAAGTTGGCTCTGACTGAATCATCGGATCGTTCGACCCACGACCAAAAGCAACTCACAACTTTGGTCAACGATCTGCAGCAATAAAGAAAGCCTGCTCAACCCATAACGTCTCAACCTCGGGAGGCCAGACCGTAAAGCCACCCGATCCCCAAGGTCAGACACCTGATGAGGCCATCCTTGTCGAACCAATGACAACCACCTCATCACCCCGGTCCCCGTCAGGAGACTGACCTTATAAGTCCCACTGAGCCTGTGGCTGCGCCGAAATGAAATTGCCCTTTCATTTCGGCGCTTTTTCTTTTTGTCTTTCCCATTCAACATCTTGCTCCGGGCGAGCGGCTTGGTTAGTCTGCTTTGCGACCAAAGCCACTAGGAAAGAGACTGCTGCATCATGCCCATGACCGTTGAAGAGCTGATTGAAAATTTCTCCTTTGTCGAGGATTGGGAGGAAAGATACCGCTATGTCATCGAGCTGGGTCGTGAGTTGGAGCCGCTAGCTGAAGAGGAAATGAATGACGCCAACAAGGTTCAGGGCTGTGTCTCTCAGGTCTGGCTGAAAACCGAGCAGTCTGGCGATGGTGACAATCCCGTTCTCACCTTTAAAGGCGACAGTGATGCCCATATCGTCAAAGGTTTGGTGGCAATTGCCTTGGCGACCTTCTCGGGCAAACCAGCCAAAGAGATCCTGACCATTGACGCCGAAGCCGTTTTCGACCAGATCGGTTTAAGAGACCATCTGACACCGCAGCGTTCCAATGGTCTCTCTGCAATGATTGGCCGCATCAAGTCTGACGCTCAGGCAGCCCTTGATGGCAAGAGCCAATAGCCCGCAATCACATCTGGGGCCGAAAGTCCTCGGTCCCCCAATGTTGTATGAGGTTGCGCTCTGGACCCTGCGCTTTTTCTGATAAACCATAGTGACGAGCCAGACGATCAAGCGCCAGCGACAAGATTTGCTTGGCAGAACGGGCTGGCCATTGTCGCTCCCGCTCAATAGCCTCGAGCCCTTTGAGAAAGCAGCAAAAGTCAATCAGCACGCCGGACAATTCATCACCGACATAAAGAACAGCCTTGCTGAAGCGCTTTCTTGCGCCCATGGCGCTGTCACTGATGTCATTGCGTCCCAAAGGCCCCTGCCCTTTGCCAGTGCCACCAGCCTCACCGAGTTTGTCCCAGTTGATGCCCATCATCGGTGCCATTTGGCCACGCTCAAAGTCATGGCGAAATCGTTCTCCGGCCTCCAGTTGGCATGAGGACAACATGGGGCTGCCATCAGGCCGTTTGCGGATCGCCAACATGGCGAGCGGGCTTTCCTGGCGGTTGATGCGCGGTGCAGTTTGTTTGACTGGCTCGTTCGCGGATTGGCGACAGAGTTCTTTGTCTGACACATGCTTTTGCGCTTCATCCTTGCCCAATGGTGCTCGAGCCTGATGCTGGGCGGCAAAAATCTGTTCTTCATCCTTTGCCAGCTGTACCCGTCGCAAAGCCTGCCGGCCTTCTTGGGTTACTGAGACCTGTCCATCATACTGGTGCAGGCATCCCCTGCGCAGCAGGCTTTGCAACGCAGCTTTGTCTTCCGCTTTTGTCGCTTTTGCCCCTTTGGATTTAAGGCAGGCTTTGAGCAAACGCACTTCATCGGGCGACAAGAGAGAAAGGCGAGCGCGTGTGATGGGATGTCCCATATTGTGATCGTCCGATTTGCGTCTCGTCATTTTGCCCTCCGACATGTGAGAGGGGTGATGAGCATCATGGTTTCCAGCGCGCTTTCAAGGCTGTTGACCAGCAACTCGGTCTCTTCTTCTTCCCGCCTGTCTTCAACCACCCGGCAGGCATAGGCCACCGTGGTGCGATCGCGGCCATAATGACCAGCAATCTGCTTGAGGGGATAGCTCAGACTTACATGCGCCAAATACATGGCCACTTGTCGTGCAAAGGCAATGGTCTTGCGGCAACGCGTGTCAGCATAAAGCGCTGTGCGCGGCATACGATAAGTGCGCGCCACCAGTTCATCGACGATCACCAATGCCGGAATTGTTTTGTCATGGGTCAGATATGCGCCCAGCGTCGCAGGGCCCACCTTGTTCTCCGCCATTGCTGCGTTCAATTGTATATTCATGGTCTTGTCTCCCTTTATGCCCATCCCAAAGTTTTGTAGGAAAATTTACCTGTAAATATACAACCTATACGTGCCATAAGAATAAATTGCAGCTAAAATGCAGTTCGTTTTTTAAAGAAGCAGACCGTTGGAAAAATGAAAACTTTTTAATTTCAAAGGCTTAAATAAGCAAAAGGAAGCAACACCAAGTCACTCAATCACTCAACTTATGCTCGCTTTCTGTTTGAGGTTGATACTGACCGCATGATGAAACGCAGATGTTGGCGCAGTGTTTGCGCAAAGGGACAATCTTCAGCGCGACGCGATCTTGTCCCTGCTCACCGGATTAACCAGCCCGTATCCTTCACTCCCCACCACGCCTCGGGATCTCATGGAGAGCCGGCAGACGTGATTGAGCAACAATTGCGACATGGGGAGAAGATCTATAACCGGCGTAGGGATCTGCCGGGCCTGTTGCACCTCTTTCCCGCCGACATCGAAAGACTGGATAAGATGTCATCCAGAGCAGTTCTGCAAAAACTGACAAGTCTGGTGAAGGGTGAACGGGCGCGTGGGCGTACAGGGCATTGGCGTTATTCCCTGGCGCGGCATATCGGACTTAGTCAAGCATTAAGGGCCGAAAAGCTCCGGCTTGGTCATGAAACGCATTAAAGCGACCTCCAAAACCATGTTGAAGAGCGTAACAAAAAAGGCAGCCCAGAGGCCGCCTTTTCGATGTTTCTTGAAACAAGATCTTACAGATCTCATTTATTTTTTGCGACGCTGTTGACCAAGGCCCATTTTCTTGGCCAGGTTGGAGCGCGCTTCTGCATAGCTTGGCGCGACCATTGGATAGTCGGCAGGCAAGCCCCACTTCTCCCGGTATTCTTCTGGAGAGAGATTATAGTGGGTACGCAGGTGACGCTTGAGCGATTTGAACTTCTTGCCATCTTCAAGGCAGATGATGAAATCAGGCGTGATCGATTTTTTGACAGTCACAGCAGGTTTTGGTGCTTCAACAACTTCTTCGGTCACTGGTTTTTTGGTGTCTTCCAGTGCCTTGTAGATGTCACCGATCAATCCTGAAAGATCATTCACCGGTACTGCATTGTTGCTAACATAGGCCGATACAATATCAGCGGTCAGTTCAATAAGTATATTATTGTCTGAGCTTTCCGACATTTTTTTGGATCTTTCTTGTTGAATTGCTCACAATCTCCCGTGGAGAGAGAGAAAACGCTAGAGCTAAACATTTTCGTGCGGGGCTGCACAGCCGCAAGCATTTGCTACAGTAGTAGTGGAACTCGCTTTTTACTTCAAGGAAGAAAGACCAAATCTTTGGTCACTTGTGGGCAACACACTTACCCAAAGCAAAATATTAGTAATTTGTAATCTGAAAAATCAGAACATTAGGTAAAATTGTCGGGGGTTCCGCGTAGGAAGGTCCTTTTCCCAAGTCATCTTCCCCATTAGAGCTGCGGCTATTAGCCCTTCTTTTTACGAACGTTGGCCGCATACTGATCGATGGCGGTACCCTGCCATGGTTTGGTGCCGGTGATATAAGCAACCCTTGCGATCAGATGGGCGGAAATGGGGGCAGTGATCAGAAAGAATGCGATCCCCGCCAAAGCCCGGCTGAAAACACTTAATTCCATGGAATGGACGGCAAGCGCCAGCAACAGAACGCCAGAGCCGACGGTCCCGGCCTTTGATGCCGAATGCATGCGTGTATAGACGTCGGGGAAACGCAAAAGTCCGATTGATGCGGAAAAAATAAAGACAGCACCAATCAGCAACATCAGGCCGGTAATCAGATCGTGGATCATGCCTCTTCCCCTTTTCTGGCTTTTTCCGCCAATTGTTCGGCCGCCTCAGCTTCTTTCTTGTCGTGGAAAACGGAATCATCACCATGCCGCAAAATGAATCGGGCAAAGGCAACCGTGGACAGGAAGCCAACCAGCCCCAGCGCAATGGCGATATCAACATACAGATAATAATCAGTCTTCACCCCAAACACGGCGATGAAGCCGATGCCGACTGCGACCAGCATATCAAGCCCGACGATGCGGTCAGCAAGGCTTGGCCCCTTGATGATCCGAACGCAGATCAACAAACATGAAATGGACAAGATCACCAAGGTGAGAAGAATGATTGCATCAAGAAGAGTCAAGCTGTCCATCATCTGAATGCCTCCATTATCTTGCGTTCGAAACCTTCGCGTATCTCGGTGCGCAGCACTTCAAGATCATCAAAGTTGACCACGTGAATATAGAGTGTCTTTTTGTCATCGGAGACATCGACCGACAAAGTGCCGGGGGTCAGGGTGATCATGTTGGCCAATATAGTGATCTCGATGTCCCTATCGGTTGTCAGCTCATAGGCGATGAAGCCCGGACGCAGTTGCAATTTGGGACTAAGCGCCAATTTGGCGACGCGAAAGGCCGATTTCATCAATTCGTTCAAAAAGAGCAAAAACAGCGACGCCACCCGCCGTGCACGACCAAGATAGCCGAATGTACCGATTTGTTCACGCAAGATGAACAACACGATCATACCAAGCATGAAGCCAAAGAGCAGGTTCGGCAGCGTGAAGGAGCTGCTTACGGCGGCCCAAACCAGAGCCAGCAGGATATTGACGAGAAGAAGATTCTGCATCAGTGCGCTCCTTCCTGTTTCATTGGACCTGTCTGGGCGTCATGATCGGTCTCGCTCTTTTTGTCATGTTCGGCCTTGTGATCGCTCAGCGCCTCCCTCTCTTTTGCCTTTTGCTGTTCGATAGCGGCAGAAAAGACCGCTGAGACATAGCGCTCCGGTTTCAACAGCGACTGGGTTCCGGACTGAACAATGGTGAGCAGGGGCGAGGGGAAAATGCCCATCAGGCAGACAAGCACGACCAAGGCACCAACAGGCACATAAACCCGACTGCGCACACCGGCTGCAAGACCCTGCAAGGGCATGCCCAACTGGCCATCCTTGGTATCGATTGGACCGCCACGCCAGAAGGCATGGGCCCAGACACGCCCTACGGAAATGGTGGTCAGGAAGCCGGAGAAGAGAATGGCGAAGGCCAACCAGCCGTTACCTGCATGAATGGTTGCATCGACCAGAATGAATTTCGGCCAAAAACCGGAGAAAGGCGGCAGGCCAACAATCCCGAAGGCGAGAACCAGAAACACGATGGACAGGCCATCGGAAGCCTTATAGCCACCGCCCACATCTGACAGGTTATATTTGCCACCATTTTTACGCATCAAAATGCCGAAAGCGAGATAAAGCCCAGTGAGCGCGATGATGGAATGGACCGCATACATGATGGCGCCGGAAATGGCTTCTTCCGATCCAAGTGCGACCCCGACCAGCATTGGCCCGATGCCGGAAATGACCAGATAGCCAAAGACCCTGCGAATGTCATTGTGCGCCAAGGTGCCCAGCGCGCCAAAGATCATTGTGAAAACCGCCACCCAGGCAATCACTTCGCTCAAGATGACGCGGGTGTCTGGCAGCAGCAGGATCATGGTGCGGATCAAGGCATAGACGCCAACCTTGGTGAGTAGGCCGCCAAACAGGGCGGAGACCACAATGTTGGGCGTGTGATAGGAAGCAGGCAGCCAGAAATTAAGCGGGAAAGCCGCGGCCTTCATCGCAAAGGCGAGAAAATAGAGCGAACCGATGGTGACGATTGGGGCCCCTGCTTCTTGCACGGCGGGAAGTTTCAAGGAAATATCCGCCATATTGAGGCTGCCAACTGCCCCATACAAAAGGCCCGTGGCAATCAGAAACAGGGTGGTCGCCAGCAAATTGAGGATGGCATATTTCAGGGCCCCGTCGAGCTGAACTCTCTCACCGCCAAGGATCAGCAATCCAAAGGACGAAATCAGCATCACCTCGAACCAGACATAGAGGTTGAAAATATCACCTGTCAGGAATGAGCC
Source organism: uncultured Cohaesibacter sp. (assembly GCA_963676965.2). GTDB lineage: Bacteria > Pseudomonadota > Alphaproteobacteria > Rhizobiales > Cohaesibacteraceae > Cohaesibacter. Next base: position 27,851 of record CAXXSO010000070.1, on the reverse strand, counting down.
GGTTACCCCGGTCATCAGCAGCATCAGCAAAGGGTAGAAGCCAAAGCGACGTCCCGTGATGGAAATTTCAACCAGCGAATAGATGCAGACGGCCAACGCTACAATGCCCGATATCAAGGCCATCAAAGCACCGAAGACATCGACCGTGAAGGTGATGCCGAAAGGCGGCAGCCATCGTCCCATTGTCATGGCAATGGGGCCAACATCAAGCACTCGGGCCAGCAACAAAGCATCAACCAGCACCAGCAACCCCAGGAACAGGGTGGCCAGCACGCCATGCAGTTTTGCCTTCTCGCGCAGCATCAGCAGCAAGGCACCGCCCAGAATCGTCAAGATGATCGGCGCAATGATCAGCCAGTCGGCCAATCGGGTCGGCTCCATCAGCATGCCTGCGGAATAGTCGACCGCGTGATCCAGATTTCCTGCCATATCTCAGAGCTCCCTAGAAACTTACCGGTGGCAGGTCTTCATCTGCCGGTTCAGCTACACGCATTTCGACCGCGTCGTCAGTGCCCAATTCCTGATAGGCGCGATAGACGAGCACCAGAAGGAAGGCGAGGAATGAGAAAGAAATCACGATTGCCGTCAGAATCAGCGCCTGAGGCAATGGATTGGCCGTGTCCCCGGCAGGGACCATCGCATCAATTGGAATGATCGGAGGCACTTCACGCATCAACCGACCGGAAGTGAAGATGGTCAAGTTGACCGCATTGCCCAAAATCGCGATGCCAAGGATGATGCGAATGAGATAGCGCGACGTCATCAAGTAAACGCTGACCGCAAAGAAGACGCCAACCAAAACGGAGAGAATGGATTCCATATGCCTTATTCCTCCAACTTCAAAGCGATGGAGGTAATGCCGCCCAGAACGACGAAATAAACCCCGAGATCGAAAAAGAGCGGTGTCGATAAGGCCACTTCCACCCCGAAGATTGAGGGGAAAGCCCACTGGCTGGTCAGAAACGGCATGCCCTGGGTGATCGAGAGAAGTCCAGACAGAGCCGAGAGCATCAATCCGAAGGCGGCGACGCTCAAGGGTTGGAAGTAAAGGGCCCTGCGCACATTTTCCACCCCGGCTGCAATGCCATACATGGCGAAGGCTGAAGCCGCGATCAGGCCACCAATGAAACCGCCACCGGGATCATTGTGACCACGCAGGGTGACAAATATCGAGAAAAGAACCATCAGGGCCGCAATGAAGGGTGCAATGGTTCTGAAGATCAGGGTATTCATTGATCCGCCCCTTTCTGGTCCTGAGGTTGCGGAATGACCGGTGTTGCCGGGTCCCTCGACGCCTGCCCTGCCTTGAACTGTTTGGCAGTGCCCAACGTGAGGGTGAAGACGCAGAGGGCGGTGATCATCACCACGGCAATCTCGCCCAGAGTATCAAGGCCACGGAAGTCAACGATGATGACATTGACGATGTTGCGACCATGGGCGATGACGCGGCTATAGTTGGTGAAAAAGTCCGGCAGGCTGGTATCAAATGCGCCTTGTGTGACGGACATCAAAAGCAGACAGAGGCCACCACCAATGACAATGGCAACGGTTGCATCACCAATGGCTTGGGCAAACGGTCTTTTGTCTCTTTCTTCAAGCGACAGGCGGTTCATCACCAGAGCGATGATGACGACGGACAGGGTTTCAACCATGAACTGAGTGAAGGCCAGATCCGGTGCACCAAACATCAGGAAGATCAGCGCAACCGAAAAGCCCTGAATGCCGAGCGAGATAATCGCCGTTAGACGGGTCTTGGCAATGATCACGGCAAAGAGCCCAACCATCGCCAGCAGAATCACGGCCCATTCATAGAAATGCATTGGCGGGATGGTCGGCCAAGCGGGTAGCTCGTCAAACAGAACCATCGGGGTGAGCAAGGTGCCAGCAATGACCACAAAAGTCGCGGCCAGATAGACTTCGAGATTGCCTGTCTGCATCAAACGCGTGACACGGGTGGCAAAGCGGATCAATCCGGTGATGAAGGTGTCAAAGAAATCATCCGGCCCCTTGCCAATCGTGCGAATGATCCCTTCGCGGATGCTTCGAATATAGTCAGCCTCATAATAGATGAAGATACCGCCAGCAATCGTAACCAGAGACAGGATCAGTGCTTCGTTGAAATGAACCGCGAAGGTCAGTTTTGCCGTGGAATGGTAGCCGAGCACCGAATAGAGCATCGGGGTCAGCAAATTATCGCTCAGGAACGGGCCGATGAACATGAAGAGCAAACCGAGGGACGACAAGGCAATGGGTCCAATCAACAGCAGCCATGGGCCACGTTGAAAATCCTTCAAGGCCCCCTTCATCTTCTCGGTTTCCTCACCGAGGAATGGTTTCAAAGACACCACAAAGACGGCAGCAAACATCATCGAGTTACCGGCCACCGCAATGATGGTCAGCAGGATCTCGTTCCAGGACCCGCCCTGCAAGCCGCGATAAATCTCTTCCTTGGCAACGAAGCCCAGAAACGGATAGATTCCGCCGACCGACATGGCACCCAAATTGGCGGCGATAAAGGTGATCGGCATTTTGTGGCGCAAGCCCCGCAATTCAGCGATCTCGGACGTGCCGCATTTGTCGGTGATGGTACCAACCATCATGAACAGGCCACCTTTGGCCAAGGCATGGGCAAAGAGATACAAAACAGCACCGGCAATCGCCGCTTCTGACGATGTGCCGACCAGCATCACCAACAGCCCCAGCGAAGCGATGGTGGTATAGGCCAAGGCCTTTTTCAGATCGAGTTGGCGCAAAGCCATGCGCGTGCCCATCAGCATGGTGAAGCCGCCGACAATTTGCAGGGTATACATCCAGAGTTCCGTGCCCCCCAAAACCGGATGGACGCGCATCAGGAAATAGACACCGGCTTTGACCATCGTGGCTGAATGTAGATAGGCGGAGACCGGGGTCGGCGCTTCCATCGCATTGCGCAGCCAGGAATGGAACGGATATTGGGCAGATTTGGTGAAGGCACCCAGCAGAATCAGAATCAACATCGGGGCGTAAAGCGCGTGTTCACGCAAGACATTGCCAATGCCGATCAGTTCGCTCATTTCCATGGTGCCACCGATATAGCCCATGAGAATGAGGCCGGGCAGCAGGGCCAGCCCGCCACCGCCAGTGATCACCAGAGCCTGCATCGCTGCGCGTCGGGAGGCGCGTTTGAGATGGTTGAAGCCAATCAGCAGGAAGGATGTGATCGAGGTCAGTTCCCAATAGACGAACAGGGTCAACACGTTATCGGCCAACACGACGCCCAGCATGGACCCCATGAAAAGGAACATGAAACAGAAGAAACGCCCCTGCTCGGGATGCTTGCGCAAGAATCCGCCCGCATAGAGAATGATGAAGAAACCGATGCCGGAAATCAGCAGAGCAAAGAGCAGGCTGAGACCATCAACATATAGCGAATATTGGATCTTGTATTGCGGCAGCCAACTGATTGGTGTTGGTTTGACCCCAATGCCTTCATGGGCGACAAGCCTGATGAATCCGCACAGATAAATAAAGATCCCAGCAGGCACGAGAGAGAGTATCCAGGCCGCGTTGTGACCCATCAATCTCCATAAATATGGCGCAATCAAAGCCGCAGCAAAAGGTGCAGCCATCGCAAAGTATAATCCATCACTGAATTCAAACGCCATACGTCAAACCCCATTCAGCTTCTTTGCCTGTTGTCCGCGCCCCAGGCTCCTTCCTGAATCGCGCCGGGCATATGCCCTGTTCGCGCGTGGTTAGCCATGCAACTCACGCAGTTCTTTTTGTCCAAGTCAGCAGCAACTACTTGTTTCTTAGATTCGCATCTTCAACCTTTTTTCAGAAAGGATGCGGCTCTTTGTGTCATTGGTAAAGCCTCAAGAGTTAGCCATTCAATAAAACAAAGCAAAAAAATTACACAATTGCGACTTATTGCGCACTCTTTGACAAAAAACCTTCCGTTTCGGAATTCATGATCTTCCCCTTTTTTCCGACTCTACGCAATCCCATATAAGTATCTACACGTATACATCAATATGTGAAAATGCGTGCAAAGATCCTTATGTTATGCAGTGGTAGAATGGGCCAGATACAGATAGATCTGCGCAAAATCCGACAGATTTTTCGCTATTTCTGACAATGGCCACATGAGAGCCAGATAACAGATTGTATATTTGTCGCTTTTCACGCGCACAATATTCAGGAACCAACAAGGACGGCGAGAAGATCATGACGAAAATCGAGAAAAGCGACTCGGAATGGAAAGCCCTGCTAACAGAGGAACAATATAAGGTGACCCGGCAGCATGGCACAGAGAGGGCTGGAACCTCGCCGCTGAATGATGAAAAACGCGATGGGCATTATCATTGCGTAGCATGCGGCAATTTGCTCTTCCTTTCAGACACGAAGTATGACTCCGGCAGCGGTTGGCCGAGTTTTTTTGCACCGGCCAAAGAAGATTCCGTCACTGAGCATGTGGACCGGAAGCTTTTCATGAAAAGAACCGAAATCCGCTGTTCTGAATGCGATAGCCATTTGGGTCATGTGTTCGATGACGGCCCGGCACCAACTGGCCTGCGCTATTGTATGAACGGGGTGGCCTTGCAGTTCGAACCCGAGGAGTGAAGCCTCTTTGCGTTTCCTCTTCTGTTTTGGACTATCCCGCATTGCGTGTTAAACCCAAATGGTGCCACCTCTCAGGCCTATTTGCCATTGCATTTCGCCTTGAGAGGAATACAGTCGCGCCATCCCCCTGCTTGATGTCTTTTTAAGCGGGGATAGTGCTCGACTTGTATTTTCTGGACTGGATCATGACCCAAGACACCTCCCCTCGCCGCTCTTCTTCGCTTCTTGTATTGCTGCCCTTGCTGGCGATCATGTTAGGTGCCTTTGTTTATGCGGGGCTTGGCTATATGGGCTATCAGGAAGCCCAAATTCCGGAAGACTGGAAGTCGGTCAAAGGGCAGATTCTGTCGCGCGGCATAGAGACCATCGAGGCGACCAAGGCGGATGGGTCCAAGATCGAGATGTTCCAACCGAAAGTGCGGTATCGCTATGAGGTGGACGGCTCGTTTCTGATTGGCACCCAAATGAGCCGGCATCATCCCGACCGTACCTTGAAAGGTGTGGCGGAAACCGAGATTGAGGATTTGCCGCAAGGATCCGATGTGCTTGTTTATTATGATCCCGCAGACCCAGCCCAGAGCGTGCTGCGCAAGTCAGACACGATCGGGCCATTGCAAGCCATCTCGGCTGGCTTGGCGATTGGCTTGACAACTTCAGCGATTTTCCTGATCACTTTGCTGCGCCGTCGCACTGCCCGCACCAGCGCAAAGGCCTGATTGGTACTAAAACGCGATTTTGTACGTTCGAAATCATGTTCCAGAGCGCAAGCTGCCGATCACGCTGTTCTTCCCTTCCCGCTCGGTTGCCGAAGCCTTACAGAACGGCGACGACATTCAAAGCGATACCCTTTTGGTCAGCGACAAGGCCGCAGACAAGACGGCTGATGTCATTCTGCTCAAAGGGCTGCATCTGTCGCAGGGATTTGTTATCGACCCGGGCAGTAGCTTCATGGAAGACCTGTTCGGCCTGCGCTTTCGAAAGGTTCAGTGCGTTGCCTCAGCTTTGCACGGTTAAGCCTTCATCCTTTGCGCAGGATACTGGGCTGGCGTTTGGCCAGAGATTCGCCTGAATTCCGTATTGCAGCCGGATTTGCTGACAAATCCGGCTGCACATGAGTTGGGCCTTCAAGGCTCAGCTTTTGATGTAATTCTGTTTGTCTATGTCGATGGCTTCAACACTGATCGATACAGTGTCAGGCATGAGACCCTTCAAAGCATTGAACAGATCCTGAATCATGGCCTGCTTCTGTTGATCTGTGCGCCCTGCAAACAATTTTGCATCAACATGGACGAAAGGTTGATCGGTGTCGGCGGCAACGAAATGCTCCACCGGCAAGGCACGTGCCTTGATCGCAGCGGGATTGAACAAGCCGGTTTTCTCAGCGGCATCCCAGACGAGCTGAACCATTTGCGCGATATCAACACTGTCTTCAATGGGCCGAGCGTATGAAATGACTAAATGCGGCATGGAATTGCTCCTTCTTGCGCCTTGTTGCTTTGACTCTTATAGCTATCATTTGTGCCTGACTTTTCAATACCGACTATTCCGCAAAGCGAAATTCATGACCCTTATTCCAGAAATCGAAACCGAGCGTTTACGGCTGCGTCCCATGATGTTTGCAGACTGGCCCGACTATGCCGCCTTGATGGCCTCGGATCGCGCCCGGTTTATGGGTGGGCCTCACGCGGCCGCGGATGCATGGGGGATGTTTTGCCATGATGTCGCCAATTGGCAGCTATTCGGCCACGGCGCCTTGATGGTTGACGAGAAGGATGCCGGTCTGTGCGTCGGCCAGGTTGGCATCAATCATGGCCCGCTTTTTCCCGAAAAGGAATTGGGCTGGTTTGTCTATCCAACAGGAGAAGGGCGTGGCTATGCCTTTGAAGCGGCCTCCGCCTTTCGTGACTGGGCGTTTGCAACGTTGGGGCTTCAAAGCCTCGTCAGCTATATGGACCCGGAAAATGAACGATCCCGGCGGCTTGCTGAGCGAATGGGCGCATTTGCCGACCCGGAGGCCATGCGACCGGAGCCACAGGATCTTGTCTATCGCCATTTGAACAAAAGCCCGTGAACAAAAGGGACGTCTTACGGAGCATGCTTGCACAACGCTTCGCGAGACCTTACCTGTGAGGTTCACGATTGGACCCAAAATGAAGAAAGAAATATGTCTCAATTGACCGCCTCTGCCGCCACCAAGGCCGCCTATCCGCTTGAAGCTCCCCGCGCCGAGAAGCGCGCCCACAGCGTCACCCATCATGATATCGAAATGACCGACGCCTATGCCTGGCTAAGGGCAGACAATTGGCAGGAGGTGATGCTTAAGGGCAAAGACGTTCTTCCTGATGACATCGAGGCCTATCTGGAAGCCGAGAATGCCTATACGAACAAGGAAATGGCAGACACGGAAGACTTGCAGGAAGCCTTGTTTGAGGAAATGAAAGGGCGCATCAAGCAAGACGATAGCTCGGTTCCCTCCCCGGATGGACCTTTTGCTTACAGCTCTCGCTTCATAGAAGGCGGGCAATATCCTCTGATGGTCCGCACCCCGCGCGAAGGGGGTGAGGAAGTGATCCTGTTTGACGGCAACAAGGAAGCCGAAGGTCATGCCTTCTTCCGGCTGGCCTCTATGGCCCATAGTCCGGACCATGGCTTGCTGGCCTGGGCGGTGGATACCAAAGGATCGGAATATTTCTCCATTCGGGTGCGCGACCTGACAACCGGCGAAGAGATTGCGGATCACATTGAAGGCACCACCGGCGGAGCCGTCTGGAGCGCCGACAGCACTCACTTTTATTATACGTGGCTTGATGACAATCACCGCCCCTGCAAAGTCTTCCGGCACCGCATCGGCACTGAGCAAAGCGATGATGTGCTGATCTATGAAGAGCAGGATGCGGGCTTCTTTGTCGGCATTGGCAAGAGCCAATCCGGCAATCACATTTTCATCGATTGCCATGACCATGAAACCAGCGAATGCTATTTGCTTGATGCGCGCGACAATGCAGCCAAGGCCCGCCTGATTGCAGCGCGCGAGCCGGGCATTGAATATAGCGTTGATGAGGGCATGGGTGTCCTCTATATCCTGACCAATGCGGACGATGCAGAAGACTTCAAGCTGGTCACCGCCGCACCAAGCCAATGTGGTCGCGACCATTGGCAAGATATGATCGCGCACGAGCCGGGGCGTCTGATCCTCAGCCACGAGATTTTCAAACGCCATCTGGTCTGGATAGAACGCGCCGATGGCCTGCCGCGGATCCAGATTCGCAATATCGCCAATGGAGCTCAGCATGCCATCGCCTTCGAGGAAGAAGCCTATGCGCTTGGTCTCGGCGGCTCATTGGAATTCGACACGGACGTCATCCGCTTCAGCTACAGCTCGATGACCACCCCGCAGCGTACCTATGATTATAACATGGCCAGCCGGTCACGCACCCTGCGCAAGGAGCAGGAAATCCCTTCCGGTCACAATCCGGAGCATTATATCACCCGACGTTTTATGGCCAAAAGTCATGATGGAGTAGAGGTGCCAGTCACCGTGTTCTATCGCAAGGACACTCCCCTTGATGGCTCCGCCCCCTGTCTGCTTTATGGCTATGGCTCTTATGGCTTGCCCGTTCCGGCAGGTTTTTCGACCAATGCCCTGTCACTGGTGGATCGCGGTTTTGTCTATGCCATTGCCCATGTTCGCGGCGGCAATGAAAAGGGCTTTGCTTGGTACCGCAATGGCAAACGGGAAAAGAAGCCAAACACCTTCAAGGATTTCATCGCAGCAGGGGAATTCCTCGTTGAGCAGGGCTTTACCGCGCGCGGCCGGATCGTCGCCGAAGGTGGTTCCGCAGGCGGGATGCTGATGGGGGCGATTGCCAATATGGCACCGGATCTCTTCTCCGGCATTCTGGCGCTGGTGCCCTTTGTCGACGTGCTGAACACGATGCTCGATGACACCCTGCCCCTCACGCCGCCGGAATGGCCCGAATGGGGCAATCCGATTGCGTCGCCAGAGGACTATCGCACCATCGCAGCCTACAGCCCCTATGATCAGGTGAGCGAGCAGGCCTATCCTGCAATTTTGGCAGTGGGCGGCTTGACCGATCCGCGGGTGACCTATTGGGAACCCGCCAAATGGGTTGCCAAATTGCGTGAGAAGCGGCTTGATGACAATCTGTTGCTGCTGAAAATCAAAATGGAAAGCGGCCATGCGGGTGCTTCTGGGCGGTTTGACCGTCTCAAGGAAACTGCGTTGGAATATGCCTTTGCCCTCAAGATCAGCGACAAGATCTGACTTGGCCAAGGTTAAAACAAAAAGCCGCCCATCGTCTGGGCGGCTTTTTTGTTTGTTGCTATCAGCCTTAATCAACCAAAGCGCTGACCGGCAATATTGGCGGCCTTTTTAACAAGTGTCTTGACGATACCGCCCTGATTGTAAGCTTGCAGGGCGAGAGCACCCACGACGCTTTCGGCCTGAGCGATATGCTTAAGCTGGGTCGGTGTTGCGCCGAAGCGGGCCTTATAGGCCTCATCGCCGATGGTAAAGTCGGCGCGCTTGTCACCCTGCTCTGCACGATATTCCAGCACATAGTCCATGGCCAATATGCCGGGAGACAGTTTGGAATAGGGACCATCGCTGATACCGCCGAGAATGAAGTGATAGCATTGGTCATGGATCAGACCGAATTCGACTGCAACAATATCGGAGCCAACACGCAGGATTGACGTTTGAGCCAAACCGTTCTTGACACCTTCCTTGGCAACCGTTGAGTAGAAATCAAAGAAATTGTCCTGCTGGAACAGATCGTCCTCGTAACGAGCCGATCGCTGCTCTCTCATAAGATCAAGGGCCAGTTGAATTTCGACCGGATCCTCAAGCACCTCGTAGGAGACTGCTCCGAAGTCTTCAAGCTTGCGGCGATTGCGGCGCAGAGTCTTGCGGAAACTGGACGACATAATTTCCTTTTGCCAATCTTCGTAAGGGGCAAATAGCTTTACATCATGGGCGCAATTCTCCATTTCACCCATCTCGCCTTCCCCAAGCACCTGCTCAAGCACCTCGCAGTTGGAGGGAACCTTGCGGAAAAAGATCAAGTGGACCGGACGCAATTCCTTGACGATCTTTTCGCGCAAGCCCGTATCGAGGAGCAGATCCTCATCAGAACTATTGATGGAGATTTCCGCGTTATAATCGCAAATACCGAGGTCCGCCGGTTCAATGCAAGTCAGACCGGCATAGGTCGTGCGCACCAATGGCAGAACCAATTTAAGCGCATTGGTTTTTCGATCCCGTGCGGTAATGATAACAGGTGTTATGCCACATTTCGGTATGAGATCCTGATACATGAGATGAAGCCAAAGCGGATGCTGAAACACTGTTGCGTTGCTTGCCTCAAACAAGAGCCGAAACTCTTCACTCAGGAAGTCATATGAATCCAGATATTCAATTTTGTAACATTGCCTGTTGGGCACAGCCATCTCCCCAAATCGTCCATTTGCGCCATCAATAGCGGTTTTCCAAACGCTATGCTGAAAGTCTTCACATAGTGTTTCTGATGGTTTCCCTTTTCTCATCAGACGGGCGAATCGACCTGAAGATGTTTTTTAAAGTTAACGAATGGCAAATTGTTCTGGGGAAAATCGGTTACATTATTCGACTGGCCAACGTGGCTGTTCGCTATCAATTTTTGGTGTTGTTGGCGCGGCCTTATCGCTTTGCCGCCGTGACCTCTCGCTGTTGGTGTCGACGGCCCTACCCGACCTTGTTGCAGGCTTTGCACAAACCTGCCATATCAAGGAATTGTGGAGACTTCAGCGTGATTCGCCTGTCGCGGGCGCGTTTTTCAGGTTGTTAGAGTTATGAATATTGATGCCTCGGCCAATGAAAAGGCAGTCTTGCGCCCCAGCTTGCTGTTTTTTGCACCGGACCGCGTGGACTCCGCCCGTGCCGAGGCTTACACGCTCTATCTTGATGATCTGCTGGACTCCCGGCAGTACGATATCACCATCATGGCCCCGAATGGCTCACCACTGGCAGAGCGTGCCCGATCCGAGGGGCTGACATTTTACCCCTTGTCTGACTTTGCACGAAAGCTGCTGATGCGAACGCCGCAATTGTGGCCGATCCTGACGGCGATGCGCCGTTGGCGCTATGACATTGCGCTAACCCACCAAGGCTATGCCTGTCGAGGGCTGGGGATGATTGCGCGCAGGGTCGTCGGAGTGTGTCATGACGACCGGGTCGAGCGGTTCAGCGCCGCCCACCAGATTATCGTGCTCAATTCAGGCGTGGCCGACTATGCAGAGGACATGATCGAGAATTGTCCGCCAATTTCAATTCTGCCCTATCCCCATGATTGCCGCTTTGACAGCATCAAGCCCTTGCCAGACGCACCCACGCCTTTACGGATTGGGACGTCATCCCCCTTTGTCGAGGGGGATGGGCTTGGCGTCTTCATTCATATGGCGCAATTGCTCAAACAGAGCCATCCAGAGGTTGAGTTTGTCGTCGCGGGCAATGGCACGACCGAGCATGACATGAAGGAGTTGGCTGATCAAATAGCCCCCTTCATCGACTTTGCCGGAGCGATGTCTTCCCACGAGCTGGCCAACAATATTGATCTTTATTGTTTGACCTCAAGCGAGGCAGCTTATTCACTCGATTTGTGCAGGATGATGGATGCAGGCCTTGCCTGTATTGCCACCTGCACCAATGGTGCGATGGACATCTTGAAAGGCGGCATGGTGGCCCCCTTGGTGCCGATCGATGACGCTTTCATGCTAGCGGTGCAATTGCAGGAACTGCTCGATGACCGGGCGCACATCAATCGCATCAAGAAAGCCTGTTATGAACGAATCCGTGAGGAAGATTTCTCCCGGGCCCATTTTTCCTATCGATTGCAAAATCTGCTGCTTTCACGCACAGAGGCATAAAATGCAATTGGAGGTCGATCTGTCATCAGACTGTGACAATCGCTCCCATCTGCCCATAGATTGATCTATCTCTTTCTTTTCAATTGTGAATTTTTTAGCAGTTCGTCGAAGAATTGACCTCTACCCCTTGTTATCAGGGCACTTTGATCTTATTTTGACCTAAATCAATCAACATCGCCCTTCTGGAGATGCTGGCTTTTCGACAAGGAGATATTCGATGGCTTTTGAACTTCCCGAACTTCCTTATTCCTATGACGCGCTTGGTGACTTCATGTCTGCAGAAACGCTTGAGTTTCACCATGACAAGCATCACCTTGCCTATGTCACCAATGGCAACAATCTGCTGAAGGATTCCGGTCTGGAAGGCAAGAGCCTCGAAGAAATTGTCAAGGAAAGCTACGGCAAGAATCCTGGCCTCTTCAACAATGCGGCTCAGCATTACAACCACATCCATTTCTGGAAATGGATGAAGCCGGTTGCTCAGAGCGCGGATGTACCGGGTGCTTTGGCTGCGAAAATCGAATCTGATCTGGGCGGCATGGACAAGTTCCGCGCCGACTTCATCAATGCCGGTCTGACCCAGTTCGGTTCCGGTTGGTGCTGGCTGGCGTTGGTGGACGGCAAGCTGGCTGTCACCAAGACCCCGAATGGCGAGAACCCACTGGTTCACGGCGGCGTTCCGCTTCTGGGTTGTGACGTTTGGGAGCATTCCTATTATATCGATTACCGCAATGCCCGCCCGAAATATCTCGAAGCATGGTTCGACAATCTCATCAACTGGGAATATGTAGCCGAGCTTCTTGAAAAGGCTTCCTAAGCCAATCAGTCCTGTATCGGACTAACGAAGCACAGAAACAGAAAAACCCCGTCTCATTGCGAGGCGGGGTTTCTTTTTGCTTTGGGTTGGGTATCGCAGCGCCAAAATGCTGTTATGGCGTCAAAGACCGCGTCGGCAGGGTTTGATTGCCTGGAAAAAGTCGTATTCGGTCCTTTTCCAATATAGCCAATTCTCACAATCCTGACGGGTCTTGAAGCAACCGATCCCGTTGAAATATTCCCGGCGTGGGCCCCAGTCAAACATCGTGTCTCGTTCGCGCCAACCAACATGGCGTCCCCACCAGACGCGCGAGGCTCCAATATCTTTGGCCAGTGCAAAGCATTTTTCCGGCTTCAGATTTGGACGCTGAGCGGCCAGAGATGGATTGGAAAACACGATCATCGGTCCGACAATAACCGGGAGCATAAGCGCCAAAGAGAGAAACGCGTGAAGACTCTTTCTCGCCAAAACCGAGCTCCTGAAATGCGAGATCCGCTCGGATCTCTTTCCTATCGGGTCTGATTTGTCCTGATCTGCGCGATCGGAACGCTGCCATAGATGGACCTCCATCCGTGGCGGTTGATGCAGATGTAGATCAGCAAAATGTCAAAAGCTGGGCAATGGCCCAAAGAGTACAAAAAGTCCAAAGCAATGGAAGCGCAACACAAAAAAAGGGAAGCAATGCTCCCCTCTCTTCGCGTTCTGCGTCGTTTGTCTGGGCCCGCCCTTAATTATGGGCATAGTCCCAATAGAGCGACCGGGCGCGCTCACTGATTGGTCCAACACCGAATTCACGATCACAGAAAGTGTTGATCGGGGTGACCTTGGAATAGTTGCCGGTCGAGAACATTTCATCGGCCTCAAGGCAATCCTGTGTTTTCAGAGTGCATTCAACCACGGTTTCACCGGCCTGGCGGAGCAGCTTGATCACGCGCTGACGGGTGATCCCATTCAGGAAAGTGCCATTGGGAATCGGGGTCTTGATGACGCCATCCTTAACGATGAAGACGTTGGCAGTGGCAAGTTCGGCCACATTACCCAACATGTCGCAAACCAGCGCGTTGTCAAAGCCATTGGCGATGGCTTCGTTGAGGCAGCGGGCATTGTTTGGATAGAGGCAAGCGGCCTTGGCATTGACCGGCATGGTCTCGATGGTCGGACGACGGAAAGACGTGGTACCCACGCGGATGCTGCCCGTTTTGTTCAGAGGCGCGTCAAACATGGTCAGGCAAAAGTCAATTTCGTCTGGATGGGCGGCAATGACACCATTGCCCTGCCCCACGCCCCAATAGGTCGGGCGCACATAGATGGCGGAGTCAGCATCGAATTTGGCGGCACCTTCTTTGGTCAGTTCCATCATTTCACCGACTTTCATGGTCGGGTTCATACCCAGCGAAGAGGCCGAATCGTTGGTGCGAGCGCAATGCAGATCAAGATCGGGCATGACACCATCAAAGACGCGGGCGCCGTCAAAAACCGTTGAGCCAAGCCAGAAAGCATGTGCTCGCGGGCCCATGAGCGGCGGGTTACCTTCGTGCCATTCGCCTTTGTACCAGGTCCAGGTTTTTGAAAATTCCGTCATCGTCTTTCCCTCAGTTGGTGCCCTACACCTTATATGTGGCGCGCATGCACATGGTTGCTTTCGAGCCTTTGGCCCTTGTCGGTGCCGGCCTGATTGCATGCAGTGCTATATGTCCGGGGTGCCTTTCGGCAGGCTGGGCAGGATATCTTTCTCTCTGAATGAAACCAAACTGAGTGGAGAGGTCAAGACATTCCTGCAACTTGGTGAAATAAGGTGCATATCATCCCCTCTTTTGTTGAAAGCGCAAGGAAACCGCATCATTCCTTCTCAAAAACCGCTATTTCAATTCAATGCAATCAGAATAGGCTTTGGCTACGACCCTTTGCCCTCTTGAAAAATGTCTGCCCATCGGCAACCCTGCCCCCAACGCTCCACCCGACAAGGGAGCGAACCAATGCAACAAGACGGGCTTTTCAGCCAGCATGAAGGCAAGCTTCACGACCAGAGCCGGCCTGAAGACAGAGGAGAGAGACATGGCGGGACAGGCTCCATGCTCCATTTTCGTATTTGACGCCTACGGCACCTTGTTTGACGTCCATTCTGCTGTGCGCAGACATGCAGAGCGGCTTGGTGCGGACGCACAGGCCTTTTCCGACCTATGGCGCCTGAAACAGCTCGAATATAGCTGGATTCATGCCTTGATGGACCAATATGTCGATTTCTGGGTTCTGACAGAGCGCGCCCTCGACTTTGCCTTCAGCAAGTTTCCGCAGATTGATCGCGCCATACGGGCAGACTTGTTGGCAGCCTATGAAGAGCTGGATGCCTATGATGAGGTACGCGGTATTTTGGAACAGCTGAAGGGGCGCGGCAATGAATTGGCGATCCTGTCAAACGGGTCTCCCGCCATGCTGTCGTCGGCGGTGGAGCGCAATGGCCTTGGGGATTTGTTTGATCATGTTCTGTCAGTGGATGGGATTCGCACCTTCAAAACAAAGCCGGAAAGCTACGATCTAGTGACGACCGCCTTTCGCTGCTTCCCAAGTGCGGTGTCGTTCCAGTCGTCAAACCGCTGGGATATTGCGGGAGCCAGTGCTTATGGCTTCCAGACCGTATGGATCAACCGCACCGGTCAGCCGGACGAATATCGCGATTTCTCGCCAATAGCTCAATTGAAGGATTTGACGGGGCTCGTGAATATCTAAAGCGCCTTGCCCAACACCCAATGCTCCGAGCCGTTCTTGTCGAACGGCTCGATAATCTGGTAGCCTCTGGCCCGATGCTGATCTGGTTCGGCGGTGGCGATGAACAGCTCTTCATGGCCATAATCACGTGCGATCGTCTCGACCTTCTCGACCATATCAAAAACCAGAGGCGTGTCTTTCTGGTCTGCTGCGACCGAGATGGCTGATACCCACGGCCCAAGGTCATCAAAGGCTTCCAGATCGGTCTGAACCAGAACAGCGAGGCCAACAATCTGGCCCTCCTTTTCGCCGTCTGCCCGATAGGCAATAATCGCATCTTCCCGCTCGCCATCAAGTGCCAGCTTGCGAAAGGCAGCCAAGCGCATCTCAAAGCCTTCAGCTGTGTCGTCGCCGGCCAGCCCAGCATGAAATGAGGCGCACGAAGCGGCAAGATCGGGCAATTCAGACAGGCGGATAAAGTCGAGCATAGAGGCAGAGGCCATCAAGTCTGGTTTTCCTTGGTAATCCATTTGCCGACGTTCTGGGGCGCTTGATAGGCTTCCATACGATCGAGCAAAGTGGCCGCCTGATCTTCGACGATCAGCATGTCGCGATGGTTTTGTTTGACGAAGGACTCAGCGACCGTATTGTCCAGGAACTCGATGAGATGGTCGTAATAGCCATCAACATTTAGCAAGGCTGATGGTTTCCCATGCCAGCCGAGCATGCCCCACGTCCAAACCTCGAACATTTCGTCCATGGTCCCTGCCCCGCCTGGGAGCGAGACAAAGCCATCGGACAATTCGACCATCATGGCCTTGCGGGTGTGCATGCTGTCAACAATATGGAGCTCGGTGAGACCTTTATGGTCGACTTCCTTGCGCATCAAGGCATCAGGCAGAACCCCGATCACCTCACCACCGGCTTCAAGCGCGGCATCAGCGACAACGCCCATCAGGCCGACAGACGAGCCGCCATAGATGACGCGATATCCACGTCGGACGATTTCCTTGGACAGAAGAATGGCGGCTTGTTCATATTCCTTTTTGCGGCCCCAGCTGGCGCCGCAAAAGACACAGATGCTTTTCATTGCATGTCTCTTGTCTGTTCTATTTCCAACAGACTATCGCAGATTCGTTACTTGATGACGACAGCGGTGCCAGAGGCTGCGACCATCAGCATCGAACCACGTTCGCCAACGGTTTCATAGTCGACATCAACGCCGATAACGGCATTGGCACCAAGACGCTGGGCATAGTCGGTCATTTCATCAAGGGCAATCTCGCGGGCCCGCTGCAACTCGCCTTCATAGGAGCCAGCACGACCGCCGACGATATCGCGGATACCGGCAAAAAAGTCCTTGAAAACATTGGCACCCAAAATGGCTTCGCCATTGACCATGCCCTTATAGTCAACGATCTGGTGGCCTTCGACGTTGTTGGTGGTGGTGATGAGCATGAAAATGTCCCCCTCGTAGCTCTTGGATCGAGTTTGATTGTGACCCATAAGTGGGATGCATGCCAGAAGGATCAAGATGCCGGACAAAAAGAAAGCCGCCCCAAAGGGCGGCTTTCCTATCTCTTTCAAACGTTGAGCGGCTTATTTGTAGCCGAGACGTTCGTTGAGTTTTTCGATCACGTCGATTGCGGAGTCTGCAATCACGGTGCCTGGAGCGTAGATCGCAGCAGCGCCAGCTTCGTAGAGAGCATCGTAATCCTGTGGAGGAATAACGCCACCAGCTACGATCATGATGTCGCCACGACCTTCGTCTTCGAGCACTTTCTTCAGAGCAGGAACCAGGGTCAAGTGACCAGCTGCCAGAGAGGAAGCTGCTACGACATGTACGTCGTTTTCAACTGCCTGACGGCCAGATTCTTCTGGGGTCTGGAAGAGAGGTCCGATATCAACGTCGAAGCCGAGGTCAGCAAAGCCGGATTGCAACCACTTTCTGACCGCGATCGTGGCCGTCCTGACCCATTTTGGCGATGAGGATACGAGGACGACGACCGTCGTTTTTCTCGAAGTCAGCAACCAGTTTCTCGATTTTCTCGATTTTGTCGGACATCGCAGCAGCCTCTTTACGGTAGACACCGGAGATGGACTTGATCTCTGCTTTGTGACGGCCAACGACTTTCTCGATGGCATCGGAGATCTCGCCAACAGTTGCCTTAACGCGAGCAGCTTTAACGGAGAGGTCAAGCAGGTTGCCATCGCCAGCCGCACATGCGTTGGTCAGAGCGGTCAGAGCGGAGTCGACATCAGCCTGATTACGCTCGGCCCGCAGGCGCTCAAGTTTTTCAAGCTGTTGCTGACGAACAACCGTATTTTCCACTTTCAGAACTTCGATCTGTTCGTCGAATTCTGGAACATACTTGTTCACGCCAACAACGGTCTGGGAACCGGAGTCGATGCGAGCCTGAGTCTTCGCAGACGCTTCTTCGATGCGAAGCTTAGGAACACCAGATTCGATGGCTTTTGCCATGCCGCCCAGTTCGTCGACTTCCTCGATATGCTTGAGTACTTTTTCTACCAGTTCGGCAGTCAGTTTCTCAACATAGTTGGAGCCACCCCATGGGTCGATCACGTTGGTGGTGCCGCTTTCCTGCTGCAGGAACAGCTGGGTGTTACGAGCAATACGAGCAGAGAAGTCAGTTGGCAGAGCCAGTGCTTCGTCAAGCGCGTTGGTGTGCAGGGACTGCGTGTGGCCCTGGGTGGCACCCATTGCTTCGATCGCGGTACGACCGATGTTGTTGTAAACGTCCTGAGCGGTCAGAGACCAGCCAGAAGTCTGGGAGTGCGTACGCAGGGAGTAGGACTTAGGATTCTTCGGATTGAAGCGTTCCTTGACCAGTTTCGCCCAAACCAGACGACCAGCGCGCATTTTGGCAACTTCCATGAAGAAGTTCATGCCAATTGCCCAGAAGAAGGACAGGCGTGGTGCGAAGGCATCAACATCGAGGCCGGTTTCTACACCAGACTTGATGTATTCCAGACCATCGGCGATGGTGTATGCCAGCTCGAGGTCAGCGGTCGCACCTGCTTCTTGCATGTGGTAGCCGGAGATCGAGATGGAGTTGAATTTCGGCATATTCTGCGAGGTATATGCAAAGATGTCCGAAATGATGCGCATGGAAGGTGCTGGTGGGTAGATGTAGGTGTTACGAACCATGAACTCTTTCAGAATGTCGTTCTGAATGGTACCGGCCAGCAACTTCTGGTCTACGCCCTGCTCTTCAGCTGCGGTGATGTACAGAGCCAGAACTGGAAGAACGGCGCCGTTCATGGTCATGGACACGGACATCTTGTCGAGCGGAATACCGTCGAACAGAGTGCGCATGTCATAGATGGAGTCGATGGCCACACCAGCCATACCAACGTCACCTACCACACGTGGGTGGTCGGAGTCGTAACCGCGGTGGGTTGCAAGGTCAAACGCAATGGAGAGACCTTTCTGACCAGCGGCCAGGTTACGACGGTAGAATGCGTTGGATTCTTCAGCGGTGGAGAAACCGGCATACTGACGAACAGTCCAAGGACGCTGGGTATACATGGTCGGATATGGGCCACGTACGAACGGAGCCAGACCAGGATAGCTATCCAGGAAGTCGTAAGATGCGATATCTTCATCTTTGTAGGTGTTCTTCACTGCGATGCCCTCAGGGGTCATCCAGGAAGCGTCGCTGCCTTTGGCCGAAGGGCCTTCAGGCTTGAATGCGACGTCGGCAAAATTAGGGAGTTTGCTCATAATTCAAGTTCCTTAAGCCTTAAGCCTGCGCGATGCCCAAACGAGCGTGGATGTTCTGCAGTTCACCAAGAACGTCGCAGCCTTCGAAGCAGTAAGCTTCAACACCGGCAGCAGACAGTTTTTCCATGATGTCGGCAGGACGACCAGCCAGCCAGAGCATTTCAACGCCAGCTTCTTTGAGTTCCTTGGCAACTGCTTCGCCCATTTCTTCGTAACGCGCATCAGCTGCTACGAGACAAGCGATTTTCGCACCGGAAGCCTTGAAGGCTGCGCCGATTTCGCCTGGTTCCAAGAAGTTCTTGTCGGACAGAGACTTGATGCCACCAGCCTCGAAGAAGTTCTTAGCCCAAGTAGAACGTGCGGTGAATTCGGCGATTTTACCGAGCTGAGCAAAGAAGACGGTTGGTTCACCGGCAGCTTTGGCAGCATCACGCAGCGCTTCGAAAGGCATGGAGTAACGGAAGACTTTGAGTGGTTCGCAAGATTCGCCTTCTGGAGCAGCGGCCAATTCAATGCGTTCGGCTTCGTCAACAGCGGTTTCGCCTTCCAGAATGTTCGGGAATGCGGAGGTACCGGTCAGCGCGTCTTTACGCTTGGCGATCAGAGCGTTGCGGGTTTCGCTCGACTTGGCGATTGCTTCCTGAACGAGACCAGATTTCAGAGCTGCGTCAATGCCGCCAGCTTTGAAGATTTCCTGGAAAAACGCCCAAGCAGCGGAGCCATACTGGTCGGTCAGATCTTCAACATAACCCGAACCTGCTGCAGGGTCGGTGACGCGATAGAGGTTGGATTCCTCGATCAACATGACCTGCAGGTTGCGCACGATACGACGACCCAGAGCATTTGGCAGGCCGATTGCGATGGCGTGTGGCAGAATGCAAACGCTGTTTGCACCACCAACACCAGCAGCAAAGCCAGCGGTGGATACGCGCAGGGTGTTTACCCATGGATCCAGGCGGGTTGCCATTGCGAAGGACGTTTCAGCATGCAGGCTGAGAGCTTTGAACTCAACGCCAGCTGCTTCCTGCAGGTTGGCCCACAGCTTGCGCATGGCGCGCAATTTGGAAAGGGAACCGAACTGGTTAGCGCTTACGGACAGGGTGACATCGATGAGACCAAATGCCTCTGCGGTGTCAAAGCCGTTTTCTTCAAGCGCTTTCACATAGGTGATGATGGTTGCGACAACAGCGCCGAGTTCCTGAGAGTCAGAAGCACCAGCATCGTGGTAAGGACGGCCATCAACAGTGATGAACGGACCTTTGAAGCCTTTGCCCTGCAAACCACGGATGGTTTCAGCCAGTTCAGCTGCCCAGCCGGTAGCGACGCCGCCGGTGGAAGCGAAGTTGCCGAGTGGATCAAAGCCGAATGACAGGCAGAGACCGGAAGGGGCTACGCCGCTGGCTTCTACAAACTCTACGAAAGCAGCCTGACCAGCGCCTTCAAGGCGGAGGCTAACGATATCAAGCAAGACACCGTCGAGTGCTTTGGCGATTGCGTCCTTGTCAGCGGCAATACCGTAGCCACGGGCCGCTGCGCTGCCTGCAAAAGGAATAACCAGCATGTTGGAGCCATTTTTCAGGTCGTCCAGCGCTTGCTTGTTAGCTTTTGCGACATCTGGATTATCGACGCGCTGAGCAACAGCCCAAGGGGTGTTGTCTGCACGCATTGCCAGTGGCTCTTTGCCTTTGGCGCGGTGGTACATTGGTTCCACTTCAAGACCATCAACGGTCTTGGTGGACAGGCGGGAAACGGGTTTCCCTTTGAGGGCCTTTTCTACTGCTGCAACCCATTCATCACGGGAGAAGCCAGGAAAAGTGTCAGTTATCCTC
Source organism: uncultured Cohaesibacter sp. (assembly GCA_963676965.2). GTDB lineage: Bacteria > Pseudomonadota > Alphaproteobacteria > Rhizobiales > Cohaesibacteraceae > Cohaesibacter. The sequence continues at coordinate 7,228 of CAXXSO010000070.1, read as the reverse complement.
AGAGCATCGCTCATCGTGTTCGCTCCAGTTAGTTAAAGATGAATACAGGAAACACGCCGCTCGCGCCCCTGCTCCAACCTTGGATTTAGTTTCCCAAACGCCGCCCCCTCTCGCTCACTCAGAGGCTTGGCGCTTCCCTTGCGAAACATACATGTTGGCTGAATGATAGTGCCTCGAACATCGACCGCTTTGTCATATCGCAAGTCCCTGTCCAGATAAGCGCTATTCTCCTCAGTTCCCATGGTGTTCCTGTCGAATGTCGTGGACCCGAAATCGGAAGCCATTCTGGCCCAGCGATTGAACGACGGATTGAAGGTGACCGGACTGGTCGGGACCCAACTATGGTTTAAGACCCGCCTGCGAGATCCGCAAGCTGGCCAAATGGTCCGGTTTGGGTTTGATATGTCTCAAATCGAGTTTTCACAAACGCATAAAATGGCAGAATCCTTGGAATATATATCAAGATTCTGTCTTTCCCTGAGGTGATACGAATCATCGCACTGACTTGTCGTTTCGTCGCAACCTGTTCATTGGAAATTGCAAGTGATCGCGTTGCCAAAATCGAGAAACCATCGTTATTTTTACCAAATCAAACGTTGCAACTGCTCGGTTCAGTTGTTCAGAACTATACAAAACTATACAAAACTATACAAAAGTAATCTCGTTACCGGTCTTTTGGGTTGCCCTATAGGCAACAATGGTACAGGTATACTGGTGGGTATAAGTGGGGAAAGCGACTGTATTTCGATCCTGATTCTTCCGGATTGCGATTCATGTTGCCTTGAATGATAAATCAGGCGCCCCCAAGGGACGCTCAAATCGCAACACCAGAATTGCAGATAACAAAATGTTCCACACCCAATGGTCTTCCGACAAGGAGACACAGTCTGGTCAGGCTCGCACTGGCACAAAAGGCTTTTATCAGGAAATCAGACAAAAGTTTCGCACCTATGGTGCAGAACGGCTTCTGATATCGGGTCTCCCGCTGCCCGGTCGCGACATGAGCAAACTGGTCCTTTATCAAAAATGGAGCCAGGAGCCGTTCACTGCGGCTCAATTGTCACAGATTCGTGGTCACGACACATTGGTGCGCCGCGTTGCCGTGGCTTATAAACCGGTTCGTTTGCTGGGCGACAGTGCGCAAGTCGAGTGGCTGTTGAACTCTCCCCTATTCAATTTGCTGATGCGCAGTGCTGGCGATCAAGACGAGATCGGATCAATGATCGGTCTACAGATCCCGCTTGATCAGTTGCAAGTGATGATTCTTCTGGCCGGTGCCAGTATCATCATCTCCGACGCAGACCTTTGGGCTGCCTTAAGCCACATCACGCGTGATTTGGAAGCCATGCATGGCGTCAAACCGTTGCTGCCCCCTCGCCCAGGCGAGTTGTCAGTGCGCGAGAAAATGGTTTTGATCAAGACAGCGGAAGGCAAAACAGCGGGTGACATCGCCGTCGAGCTGGAGATTTCCCAACGCACGGTGCATGCCCATTTACAAAATGCGTCCGAAAAGATGCAGGCCTCCAACAAGACCCAAACGGTCGTTGAAGCGCTTCGCTATGCTCAGATTTCGCTCTCCTGAGGGCCAGCCCCACCTAGAATGCCTGCCCCAAAACATTCAGGCTGGAGTCCTGAAAACGTCGCTTTTCTGCGGCATTTTTCGTGTTTTGTAACAAAGTATGCCCAAGCGGAAACGGGATACAGTGAGTTACCAAAAAACTGGGATCTAATTTGCCTGTTTTCGCTCCCAACCGCGCCAAGCGCTCCTGTAGTTGGTAAGATCTGAACATACAGATCAACTCTCGGAACAGGAGATCATCATGAAAAAACTTTTCGGCGGAACCCTGATTGCGGTAGTTGCAATGACTGGTGCCGCATTCGCATTTGGCCCCGGTTATCAATCAAATCAGCAACTGGCGCAAAATAACGCCCAGTTCCAGATGCAACGCCCCGGCTTCAGACAGGGAATAGCACCCGGAATGGGTCGCAGAATGACCTTCAATCAGACCCAAAACAACCAATTCCCAAATCGCGGCAAGCGCATCGGTCAGCCGGTCTTCATGGATAGCTGGGACAGCAATGAAGATGGCACCGTCAGCCTTGCGGAAGCAAAGGCGCGCCGGGGCGAATATTTCAGCGCACTGGACGACGATGACGATGGCAAGCTGGACACCAAGGAGTTCAAGACATTTCTGACCAATCAAAAAATGCCAGTGGACCAAGCCACCAATCGTCAACGCGGCCTGTTGGGCATGAGTCTTGCGTTTAACGACGTCAACAAGGACGGCATCGTGACCCGGCAAGAATTCCTGGCTCAAACCAGTAGCTGGTTGAAAAGCATGGACATTTCTGGCGACGGCAAGGTCACCAGCGCCGATTTCGGCCCGGGCAATGGCCAGATGGCCGCCAACAGGCGAAACAACCAGAATTGGATGCAAGGTCGCAGATCTGGTCGAGGCATGTGGCGTGGCCAAGGGCGCGGCCAAGGACTTGGTATGGGACGTGGAATGGGACGAGGCCAGGGTCGTGGCCAAGGGCGCGGCATGGGGATGCGCTGGCAGTAAACGCCAATGAGCCTCACCAAGCTCTGACATTCTGATTGTCTGACATAAAAAGAGCTGGACCATACATTGCGAATGGCCCAGCTCTTTTTGTGTGTTGCATCAACCAGTAGACTGATTGTCCCGCAGGCAAAGGCCATGCAGGAAATCGCTTAATAGGTCATCATTGGCGGCAATTCTTTTGCCTCATCAACCCATTTTTCAACATTGCTTTGAGCCGGGACCTGACGCACAAGTTTCCGCTTCTCGTTGGCTTCTTTCATGGCGACAGTCAAATTGGCTGCATTGCGGTTGCGCAGTTCCTTGACCGTGTCGACGCCAGCGGCTTCGAGCAATTCGGAATATTCCTCGCCTACACCCTTGATGCGCATCAGATCAGCCATGTTGGCCCATTTGAGAATGCGGGCATGTTCGATGCCGGTCTCAGCTTCCAGCGCCTTGCGGCCAGCGGGATCTTTCGCACGGTCCAGATAGGCCTTGGTATTGGTAATGCCCACAGCTTTGAGCTTTTCAGCATAGGTCGGGCCGATGCCTTCGATTTTCGCTATTGGATAGGACGACATTCTTTCCTCCACTGTTGCAACGCCGCCCATTGCTGATGGGCAGGCTTCCCCGTTTGATCCCCATTGAGGTTGCATCCTGATTGTTGAGCGGTCAGGAAACAGCCCCATCATATCCAGAGTGAGCCAAAAAAAAGCGACCTGCAAGGGCCGCTTTCAGATTAGATGATCTGGCTCAGGCCGGGAACCGATGAAATCACTTCGTCGACGATCGCCGGGTCGACATGCTCTTTGGCCACAGAGATCATTTCCGCAGCAACGGACTTCACTTCGCCCATGCCGAGACCTGCACTGTTCAACTCGCTCATGGCTGCCATGGCACCGCCCATGCCACCCATCAGCCCACCAAGCAGACCGCCACCTGATTTGCTTTCCTCTTCCAGCATGCTCTTGGCATTCAGCGCGCCGGCGATCTGCTCCACCTTTTCGGTGTCGGCTTCCTTGGCAAGGAAATTGAGGATGATCTTGACGGCGGTTTGAGCCATCTCTTCGGAAATTCCTGCGGCCGATGCGATGCGCGCAATAATGATGTCTTGCATTCTAGTCTCCCTTGCAGCAGTCAAACCCTCTAAAATCGCTCAACTGCCTTCAACTTTTGCGAAGAGTGCCCTTCCCGACTTTTATGAAGTCTTGCGGAAAGGAACTCATCGCCCGATTCAAACCTTACGTTCGCGTTACCCTACACATGCTTTCACCAAAGGCAAGAGCATAGATGCTCCGTCTCAGACACAAGTCTTATCCATCAGCGTCCTGCCGATACAAAGCAAGAGCAATTTCCGAAAAGCCGGTTGCAGGCATGTGACAAGCACCGTAAAAGAATCGGTGTGGGATTGATCTCTTCTTTCGCATTCAGCTTTATCGCAGGCTGCCTGAACGCTGGATGAACGCAGTAGGAACTGTATGAATAGATCATGGGAATGAGTGCGAAACAGGATGCCCAATGGTCGCAGGACCGGAACGAGGAACGGGGAAAGCACATGCTGCAGGACGGCAAGGTCTATCTGGGAACTTCTTTTCTAACCAATACAGACGGGAGCGAGACCAGTCAGGGAGAATATCTTGATCTGAAACTTGCCAACCGGCACGGTCTGATTACCGGGGCAACAGGCACCGGCAAGACAGTGTCGCTGCAGATTCTGACCGAAGGCTTTTCCAATGCAGGGGTTCCTGTCTTCTGCGCCGACGTCAAGGGTGACCTGTCCGGGCTGGCCGCAGCCGGAGAGCCAAAAGACTTCCTCGCCAACCGGGCCGAGAAAATCGGCTTTGCAGACGAGTATGTGTTTGAGGCCATGCCGACGATCTTTTGGGATCTGTTTGGCGAACAGGGCCATCCGATCCGCACCACCATCACAGATATGGGGCCTTTGCTGCTGGCGCGCCTGATGGGCCTGAATGACACGCAAGAAGGGATTTTGAATATCGCCTTCAAATTGGCGGATGATGAGGGCCTTTTGTTGCTCGATCTCAAGGACTTGCGCGCCCTGCTGGTCAATATGGAAGAGCGGCGCAAGGAATTGTCCGCCGCCTATGGCAACATCTCCACTGCCTCGATTGGCGCCATTCAGCGAGATCTTCTGGTATTGGAGCAACAAGGTGCCGAACAGTTCTTTGGTGAGACGGCGCTGAACATTCTCGATCTGATGCGCACCACCCGCGATGGTCGCGGTGTGGTCTCCGTGCTGGCGGCTGACAAGCTGATGCAGTCGCCACGACTCTATGCGACCTTCCTGTTGTGGCTTTTGTCGGAATTGTTCGAAGAGCTGCCGGAAGTCGGTGACCGGGACCGCCCACGGCTCGTCTTCTTCTTTGACGAGGCCCATTTGCTGTTTGATGATGCGCCAAAGATTCTGGTTGAGAAAGTCGAACAGGTGGTCAAACTGATCCGCTCGAAGGGCGTCGGTGTCTATTTCGTGACGCAGAATCCACTCGACGTCCCCGATGGGGTTCTCTCCCAGCTCGGCAACCGAGTCCAGCATGCCTTGCGTGCCTTCACACCGCGTGACCAGAAGGCGGTGAAGGTGGCGGCTGATACCTTCCGTCCCAATCCGGCGCTTGATACCCGACAGGTAATCATGGAAATGGGTGTCGGGGAGGCTTTGGTCTCGACCCTGATGAAAAAGGGTGTGCCCTCGATGGTGCAGCAAACCCTGATTCGTCCGCCAAGTTCGCGTCTGGGACCAATCAGCGCGACAGAGCGAAAAGCGGTGATCGACAACAGCCCGATATTCGGGGTCTATGACACGGTCGTGGACCGTGAAAGTGCCTATGAGATTCTCAAAAAGCAGGCAGAAGACAAGGCGAAACGGGAAGCGGAACAACGCGCCAACGAGGACAGGCAACGCGAAGAGCAAGGCCGGATGAAGCGCGGCCGGACGGGCTTCACCCTGCCTGATTTTGGTCGTGATGACCGACCGACACGGCGCTCACGCAGCAAAACGTCGACACGCCGGTCAAACAGGCAGACGGTTGCAGAGGCTGCCATAAAGTCGGTTGCCCGCTCGGTTGCGACCTCGCTTGGCAAGGCCTTGGTGCGTGGTATTCTGGGCAGTCTGAAAAGCGGTCGATAATTGCGGCAAATGATTGTTAAGTTTAGTCATAAGTTGTCACGCCCGTTTACCGAATCCAAGGAATTCTAAAACAGACTTAGATTTACTCTTTGCTGGTTCGCCGTTCAGGCCTCCAGTCATGATTTTGCAATTAGTCCCTTTCGTGGCAAATTTCCCTTGCCGCGGAGGGATTTGGCATAGCTATCTCGAAGGATGATGCCGTCTTGTCGCGTCGCTTGAAATCGATAAAAGATCTTTCTGTCCTCATCCTTGCGCCGCGCAAGCATGATCGCCAGTTGTGGGCGGATCTTTTGAAGAATTGCGACATCCGAAATCCAATCTCCATGGCGGACGTCGAGCAGGCAGCCATCCCCATCGGTTCGGGTCAGGTCGATGTGGTCTTTGTCGATGAAGCCTATGGTCCTCAAGGCATTGCCAATATTCTCATCCCTGCCCGCAATGTGGAATTTTCCGGGGGACGCGGAGTGTGCCTGATCCTTTGTTCGAAAAAGGCAACGGCACAAGATGTGCTTAATGCCAGAAAGCTGGGCTTTGCCTCGCTGGTTATCCTGCCAGCTTCCACCGGCACGGTGCAGAAGCATCTGGAATTGGCCGCTCGCTATATCCCGATGAGTGATGAAGAGTTGGGCTGGTCCGCGCCGAAAATTCAGGAGCATCGGGAAGCCAACGCCAAGCTCGCCCCCAAGGCTGATCCGGCGCAAAGCACCCAACCAGCCTCCCCTCAGATCTCCAGCGCCCCGGCGGCGCAGGCCACACTGACCCCAACCACGGATGCGAGGACGCCTCAGCGCGCACCTGAACAGCAGGAAGCAAGCGCTGACACAATCCCACAGGTCACGTCGTCCCCCACAGCTTCACTCGCAGCGACGCAGCGGGCAATGGCAGACAGCCAAAAAGCAGAATTAACAAAGCCGGCTGATGACCCCACCAAACCAACTGCGGTTCAAGGCACAGTCAAGCGATCCAGCCCGGATGCAGATCTGACCCCTTTGAATGCTCCCGGGCGCACAGGAAAAACAGCAGATGAAGAAGTGGTATTCCTCTAGCGGCCTCCTCGGCGACCATCGGCAGAAACATTGAGCGTTCGATGAAAAAACCGGGCTTTCGGCCCGGTTTTCGTTTATCAGATCACATTTTCTGTGCAGATCAGGCCTTCTTTTTGCTGAAAAACAGACCCTGTATCGTGTAGGCCACCATCACGGTGCCGACGGCTCCGGCGATCCAGATGAGAGCCAGAATGATCAGGTCAATGGGTCCACCGATGTCACCATAACCCGATGATGTCATGGTCTGAACAAACCAGATGGCAGCAAAGCCGCCAATCACCCCTACAATCTCCGAACGCAGAAAGCGGCCAGAAGCCAGCGTCTTTTCGCGGAACAAGACATAGAGAAAGGCGATGAGGCCAAGCACAGCCAGCGCGACCAGCGCCCAAAACAGGGTGGGCCCGAAGACTTCTTCGAAAACCGCCAGCAGGGTGGAAAACGTTAGTTCTTTCATTGTTTCAACTCCTTTGCCAAGGGTTAGGCGCGACCGCGCA
>CAXXSO010000069.1:0-37250 GCA_963676965.2 uncultured Cohaesibacter sp. | reverse complement strand
GGAGCCCGGAGGGGCTTTGCTTGGCTTTGATCAAAAAGGTCTCCGCTTCGCTGTGGCTGGGGGGTTGGCAGACCTTAATCACCAGACTCCCTTCACGGCGGAAACGGTTGGTCGCTTTGCCTCCAATACCAAGCATATTCTCAGCACCATGGTGCTGATGCATCCCGATCGCATTGGTCTTGACGATCCATTGGCCCACCATCTGGAGGGCTTGCAACCGCCAATTGGAGCGGTAACCGTCGGTCAAGCACTTGATATGACAGGTGGACTGCCTGACATGCGCGAATGCCTCACGCTGCTTGGGCTGTCGGTCCATTCCGAGACCAGCAAGACAGCAAATTTCAACTTCATGGCACGGCAGTCGCGCCTGAATTTTCCGGCGGGCAGCGAGATATCCTATTCCAACACCGGTTACCGACTGGTGGAAATGGCGTTGGAGCGGCAGGGACTCAGCCTTAAGGCCTTTATTGATGAACAGATCAACACTCCCATGTCCCTTGCCTTTGATGTGCCAGAGCTTTGGGCAGAGCCGGTCGCCAATCTCATGCCGGGCTACTGGCATGATGGCGATCAATGGCTGTCGACGCATGCCGGATTGCAGATTTCTGCCTCAGGCAGCCTGACGGCCAGCGCTCAGGATCTGGCCATGTGGCTGCGTGCCCTTCTGGTTGGAAATGGAGCCTTGGCGGGTGTGCTCGATCAGTTGGCGGCGGCGCGTTTTCTATCTGACGGCCGACCAACGGGCTATGGCCTGGGGCTGCGCCATGTGGCCCTTGGAGGGCATGATCTGGTTGGACATGGAGGCTCGCATCCGGGCTACAGCTCGCACTTCCTTCTTGACCGGGCAAGTGGCTCCGGCGTGGTGATCTTGTCCAATCGGGACGATACAGACTCCTTCGCAACAACCTTGAGAATGATGGCTTCCTTGCTTGGCGAAGACCTGCCGATCCCTGCGTCAGATCGACTCAAGGATGGGCTCTATGTGACGCAAAGCGGCTTTCACTGGATTGAAGTTGCCGCAGATCAGCTGACATGGCTCGATGATGGCATCACGCTTTATGAGGATGGCGACAATTGGGCATCCTCCCGCTCGGCCACCACGCCAGTGCTCTTGCGTCAGGAAGGTGAGGCAATAACCGGATCTGTCGGTCATGTGGAGCGACAGTTTCTGCCAGTGAAAACCGAGCTGGCTGCAAAGGATCTTTCTGACCTGTCGGGCCTTTGGCGCTTCGCCGAAGGGGCATTTCTGTCCATTGACGAGGATGCCGTGACAATGGGCATCGGTCCACTGCAACAGAAAATGCCACTGACAGCGCTGGGTGCGGGGCGGTATCTCTTCACGCTCAAAGACAGCCTCTGGACCAAGCGCATCTGCCTATATCAGGTGGATCACAACACCATCGAACTGGTTCTCAGCCGAGCCCGGATGATCCGCTATCACCGTCATGGCTAACAGGAAGGCGTAAATTACAGACGCCGCTCTTCGAGGCTGACAACAAGTTGCTCGGTAAATTTCTGGGCGGCAACGGACATCAGATTCTGTGCCGAGGCGACGATATTGACATAGCCGGTTAGCAATTCGCGGGCCGACATCGGCACCAGTTTGTAGCCACGCAACTGGAAATCGTCCCAATCCTCGGCAAAGGGCAACCAGAAGGCAATGCGTGACTGCATGGTGGCGCTCAAATGGGGCAAGGGGTCAGAGCATTCCAGCACCGTGCGCAATTCAAAGCCGTTTTTCTCGCAAGCCCCGTCAAGCTTGCGACGCAGTTCGGTGCCGCCGCTTGGCATCACCACCGGATGATCGATCAATTCATGCAGCCGCAGGGCTTGAGGATCGCGAAGCGGAGCGCCCACGGGCAAGGCAGCGTGAATAGGGGTCTCGACCGCGTGGATGACCTGCAGATTGCGACTCAAATTGGGCTGGTAGAACAGCGCCACATCAATCTGGTTGAATTCAAAAACCTGATCGAGACACTCTTGCTCAACGATTCTGAGGCTGAATGAGACCTGCGGATAGACGGTCTGATAGGCAGCGATCTGTCTATGAATGAATTTCTGCCCAAGATCGGCGCTCATACCGATCCGCACGCGACCGGTGCGAAGGCCCTTGATGTCACTGATCTGGCCTTGCAGCTTTTCAAAGCCTGCCAGTTGGCGCTGGGCATAGCGGAAGAATAACTCTCCCTCGACCGACAGGCGGACCCCTTGGGTCAGGCGATCAAAAATCTGGAAGCCAAGATCATGCTCCAGCGTCTGGATGTGGCGATTGAGTGCGGATGGAGAGATGGCCAGATTCTCTGCTGCGCCACGGATGGACCCCGCCTCTGTAATGGTTTTCACATATTTAAAAGACTGCAGATGACGCATGGGAATCCCCTATTTCCGCAGAAAATGCCTTGCTGGTGCAAAAAACGCAACAGCCTTCTGAAAAGTTTGAGGCAGACCGCACCACCATTTTCCCCATAGCCTTGCTCCATCATGACCTGAGCTTCCTTCCAATGCTCACCAGCTTTCAGCCAACTGGCGCAGCTTTGCCGCCACTTTTCAGGGGAACGTCACAATGAAAAAACTGCTTCTAGCCACTGCTCTGACCACAGTCATGTCCACCGCCGCGTGGGCCGACATCAAGGTGGGCATCCTTCATTCGCTGTCTGGCACGATGGCCATTTCCGAAACCACCCTGAAAGACACCATGCTGATGCTGATCGAGCAGCAGAATGCCAAAGGCGGTCTGTTGGGTGAGAAGCTGGTGCCGGTCGTTGTTGACCCTGCATCCGACTGGCCACTCTTTGCGGAAAAAGCCCGCGAGCTGCTGACCGTCGAAAAAGTCGACGTGATTTTCGGCAACTGGACGTCCGTGTCGCGCAAATCGGTTCTGCCGGTGATCGAGGAATTGAACGGCCTTCTCTTCTACCCGGTTCAGTATGAAGGGGAAGAAAGCTCGAAAAACGTTTTCTACACCGGCGCGGCTCCGAACCAGCAGGCTATCCCGGCCACCGATTATTATCTGGAAGAACTTGGCGTTGAGAAATTCGCCCTGCTCGGCACTGACTATGTCTATCCGCGCACGACCAACAAGATCCTTGAGCAATATCTCAAAGACAAAGGCATCCCTGAAGAAGATATCTTCGTCAACTACACCCCGTTCGGTCATTCCGACTGGTCAAAAATCGTGGCTGACGTTGTGGCCCTTGGCGCAGACGGCAAGAAGGTCGGCGTGATCTCCACCATCAACGGTGACGCCAATATCGGCTTCTACAAGGAACTGGCAGCCGCTGGCGTGTCGGCTGACGATATCCCGGTTGTCGCTTTCTCCGTGGGTGAAGAAGAACTGGCTGGCCTTGATACCAAGAACCTCGTTGGCCATCTGGCTGCCTGGAACTATTTCCAGAGTGCCGAAAGCGAAGCCAATGCGGAATTCATCAAGACCTGGAAAGCCAAAATGGGCGAAGACCGCGTGACCAATGACCCGATGGAAGCCCACTATATCGGCTTCAACATGTGGGTGAATGCAGTCAAGGAAGCAGGCACCACCGACGTCGACAAGGTACGTGAGAAAATGTATGGCCAGAAATTCCCGAACCTGACCGGCGGCACCGCGGAAATGCTTGTCAACCACCATCTCTCCAAGCCCGTTCTGATTGGCGAAATCCAGGAAGATGGTCAGTTCGATATCATCAGCCAGACCAAAGAAGTGCCCGGCGATGCATGGACCGACTTCCTGCCCGAATCCAAGGTGTTGAAGTCTGACTGGAAAAATCTCGGCTGCGGTATGTACAACACCGAAACCAAGACCTGCGTTCAGTTGAAATCCAACTACTAAGCTTGTCCTTTCACCAACATGTGCAGGGGCCCCAATCGGCCCCTGCATCAAGGAAAGTGTGTTTTGATGATCCGCATATTCGCAGCCTTTCTGGTGACCTTTCTGACCTTCTGCAGCCTCTCGGTCACCTCCCCATCCGCACAGACTGCGGCAGATCAGCCCGTATCAGAGTCTCAGCCAGCTCCTACCATGTCAGCGCTCCAAACGGTGGTGCAGGCGAACTTTCCTAAAATCAAGAGAGGCTCGGTCAAGACTGCACAACCGGTCATCGATGCAATTCAGGAAACCGGAGGCCCCGCCGCCAGCCGGTTTTTGTCCAATTGGCAATCCAAGGACCTCTGGTATCGCAAATCTGACGATCTGATCGTCACCGTCAAACGAGAGAGCGGCAAAACATACACCCTTCTGGATATCACCACCGGCGAGCCAATTGGCACGGCAGTCAAGAAGGACATCAAGCAGATCAAACCCAATTCCGGTGTCCGCGCCCTTTTGGGTGCCGCCTTGGTGGCCTCGCAACTGGTCAGTGATGATCTGGCAACCCGCAAAGACAGCCTTGACAGTCTGGCGCGCGATCCCAAACCAGAGCATCTCGGTCCCCTGCGCAAGGCGATCGCCAAAGAAAGCGATGCGGGCCTCAAAGCAGACATGATCCGCCTTGAGCGTCTGCTGACCATGCAATATGACAAGAAGACCAATGCCCGCGTCGCCGCAATCAAGAGCTTCTCAAGCGACCTTGGCCTTGATGTTCGCGGGCGTCTCAATCCGATGCTTGACACCAGACTGATGGTCGCCCAGACCGCGCCGGAAAAAGGCACTTTTGCCCGGATGCTCAAACCCGGATCTGACGGCGATCTTGGCCGCAACGAGGCTTATGAAATGCTGGTGGCCAAAGGCTGGGCTCCAGCGGATATCAAGACCGATGACAAGAACAAGGCGCTGATCGCCCATATCGCAGATGATAAGGTAGGAACCTTCGCCGTCAGCGATTTAGGCACACAGGACGCACGCAGCAAGGCCTATGAGCAATTGGTCAAAGCAGGCCTTGTCCCCGCCGACCCCAGCGATGAAGCCGTGACAGAGGCGCTCAAACAGGCCTATTTCTATGAGGTCTATCTCGAACCCTCGCCTGAAGTCGTGGCGGCTACAAAGGCGACCTTGTCGAGCATCGAAACCAAAGTGGCCTGGTCCGAGGTCGCCGACCTTTTCCTTGATGGCCTTTCACTCGCCTCTATCTTCTTTCTTGCGGCCATTGGTCTTGCCATCACCTTCGGTGTGATGGGCGTGATCAACATGGCGCACGGCGAATTCATCATGATGGGCGCTTATACGGGCTATGTGATCCAGCAATTTGTTACCAATTATACGCTGTCGATCCTGCTGGCCATTCCAGCAGCCTTTGCCGTGACGTTCCTGGCGGGTGTCGCGATGGAACGCCTGATCATCCGCCATCTCTATCACCGTCCTCTGGAAACACTGCTCGCAACCTTCGGGGTGTCGATTGCCTTGCAGCAGCTGGCCAAAAACATTTTCGGCACACAGGCCCGCCCCCTCACCTCGCCCGACTGGCTTGATGGGGCGTTGGTGATCAATGACGTGATTTCAATCAGCTGGATCCGGGTGGCGATTTTCGGGCTGTCGGTTCTGTTCTTCGCCATGTTGTGGTTCACCCTCAACAAGACCCGTCTGGGGCTTGAAACCCGCGCGGTGACTCAAAATCCTCGAATGGCGGCCTCTATGGGCATCAATCCTGACCGGATCAACATGCTGACCTTCGGTCTCGGTTCGGGCATTGCCGGCATTGCCGGGGTGGCTATCGGGCTGTTTGCCAAGGTGACGTCGGAATTGGGGTCGGACTATATCGTCCAATCCTTCATGACGGTCGTTGTCGGCGGTGTTGGCAATATCTGGGGCACGCTTGCCGGGGCTGCCATGATTGGCTTCCTGCAGAAGGGCATCGAATGGTTCAACCCATCCAACACCCTCGCGGCCCAAACCTTCATGATCATTTTCATCATCATTTTCATTCAATTCAGACCACGTGGCATCATTGCCCTCAAGGGTCGGGCAGCAGGAGACTGAGCCATGGGTGGACCACTGACAAAATTCCTGCTCAAGCATCCCAGTGCGCTGGTATTTCTGGGCTTGATCGCCGCCTTCACGCTCTTTGTCACCATCGGCAGCGAAGCACTTGGCTATGGCTTCATCTCGACCTCGTTCGTCAAGACCTTGGGCAAGACGTTGTGCTTCTGCCTGATCGCCATCGCCATGGATCTGGTCTGGGGCTATTGCGGCATCCTCAGCCTTGGGCATTTCGCCTTTTTCGGCCTTGGCGGCTATATGATCGGCATGTGGCTGATGTATGAGCGCACCCGGTTGATTGTGGTGGAAGCCGCCCGCAACGCGCCCCTGCCCCCGACCCAACAGGAAATTCAGGATGCCATCGGAACGCAGATTTTCGGCGTGGTTGGCGGCGCTGACTTTCCCGCCATCTGGGCATTCTCTCACCTCTTGTCTGTACAATTGCTGCTGGTGGTTCTGGTGCCCGGTCTGTTGGCGCTGGTCTTTGGTTGGTTGGCCTTCCGCTCGCGGGTGACCGGGGTCTATCTGTCAATCCTGACACAGGCCATGACGCTGGCCCTGTCGCTCTATCTGTTCCAGAATGACAGCGGCCTTCGAGGCAATAACGGCCTGTCTGGCTTGCAGAATTTGCCCGGCCTTGAAAGCACCCCGCAGGCGCTGATCTCGATCTGGTTTTTCTGGGGCTCGTCCTTCGCGCTGATGCTGGGCTATCTGCTGCTCAAGCTGATTGTCGAGAGCAAGCTTGGCAATGTCATCCGCGGCATTCGTGATGACGAAGCCCGTGTGCGGTTCCTTGGCTACAATGTGGAGGTCTATAAACTGTTCGTCTTCACACTGACGGCCATCATCGCGGCAATCGCCGGGGCGCTTTATTATCCGCAAGCGGGCATCATCAACCCGGCAGAAATCGCCCCGATTGCCTCCATCTATCTGGCAGTCTGGGTGGCGATTGGCGGGCGTGGGCGACTGTATGGTGCGGCTATTGGTGCAGCTCTTGTATCGCTCCTGTCCAGCTGGTTCACCGGCGGACAGGCCCCGGACATCAATCTTGGCGTCTATGTCATCAAATGGGTCGACTGGTGGCTGGTGCTGCTGGGCCTTAGCTTTGTGGCCGTCACGCTTTATGCACCAAAGGGCATTGGCGGACTGTTTGATCACTTCAGCAAGGGAGCGAAATCATGACGGCAGGTGCATTGCTGGAAGTGGATTGCGTGTCGGTGTCCTTTGACGGCTTCAAGGCGATCAATGATTTGTCCTTCAACATCGACGCCGGAGAGATGCGGGCAATCATTGGCCCCAACGGCGCAGGCAAGACCACCTTCATGGATATCATCACCGGCAAGACACGACCTGACAGTGGTCGGGTTCTGTGGGGTGCGGATGTGATCAACCTGATCGGCAAATCCGAAAGCGACATTGCCCGGCTCGGAATTGGTCGAAAATTCCAGAAGCCGACGGTGTTTGAAGATCAGTCGGTCAATGACAATCTCACCATGGCCTTGAAGAATAAACGTGGCCCTTTCGCGGTTCTGTTTCACAAAAAGACCGAACAGGAAGGCGAAAAGGTGTTGGCTCTGGCAGCCGAAATAGGCCTGTCTGATCAACTGGAGCGGCGCTCAGGTGATCTCAGTCACGGCCAGAAACAATGGCTGGAAATCGGCATGCTGCTGGCACAAGACCCGCAATTGCTGCTGGTCGATGAGCCAGCTGCCGGGATGACGGTTGAAGAGCGCAATCACACGGTCGAGCTGCTGCGCGAAGCTGCCAAGACCCGCGCCGTGGTGGTGGTCGAGCATGACATGGAATTCATCCGCAATCTCGATTGCAAGGTCACCGTGCTGCATGAAGGCTCGGTGCTGGCCGAGGGCAGCCTTGATCATGTGACCAAGGACCAGAATGTTGTCGATGTATATTTGGGACGATAGAGCATGCTGAATCTAGAAGGCATTACGCTGCATTATGACCAGAGCCAGATCCTGCACGGGGTCGATCTGGTGGCCGAGCTGGGCAAGATCACCTGCCTGATGGGCACCAATGGGGTCGGCAAGACGAGCCTTTTGAAAGTGATTTCCGGCACGCACAATCATTCCGCTGGCAGCTACAAGCTGGATGGGGTCGAGCAAGGCAAGCAACCTGCCCATGTTCTGGCCAAGCGCGGCGTTGGCTATATTCCCCAAGGGCGCGATATCTTCCCGCTTCTGACTGTGCGCGAGAATATGGAAATCGGCTATGCGTGCCTTGATAAAAGCGAGCATACGCTGCCCGAAGAAATGTTTGAATTATTCCCGGTCCTAAAAGAAATGCAAAATCGTCGTGGCGGTGACTTGTCAGGCGGTCAACAGCAGCAATTGGCCATTGCGCGGGCGCTGATCACCAAGCCGAAATTGCTGTTGCTTGATGAACCGACCGAAGGCATTCAACCCAACATCATCCAGCAGATTGGCCGGGTCATTTCCTTCCTCAAAGATGAGGGAAACATGGCCATCCTGCTGGTCGAGCAATATTTCGAATTTGCCTATTCCCTCGCCGATCACTTCTATTCGATGCGACGTGGCGAAATCATTCTCGACGGCCCAAAGGCGCAGGTGGCCAAGAAACGATTGCTGGAAACACTCAAGGTCTGACCAACCGGTGTTGCCTTGACAGTCCCGCTTACTGCCTGAGCATGTGAGCGGCTTTCTCAGCGATCATCACCACAGGAGATGCTGTGTTGCCGGAGACAATTTTCGGCATGATCGACGCATCAATGACCCGCAAACCTTCCACCCCCCGGACACGCAATTGCGGATCGACGACGCTTTTCTCGTCCACACCCATGGCGCAGGTGCCAACGGGGTGAAAGATGGTGGTGGCAATGTCGCCGATCTTTTTGATCAGGTCAGCATCGCTGTCGACGACAGGGCCGGGCAGGATTTCCTCTGGCTGATAGGGTGCAAGCGCTTTGGCGGTCAGGATCATGCGGGCCTGACGCACGGATTTGACCGCCACGTCACGATCCTTTTCGGCCGAGAGATAATTGAGATTGATCTGCGGCTGAGCGGACAGATCCCGCGTTGTAACATGACAGGTGCCGGTGCTTTCCGGTCGCAGATTGCAGACCGATACGGTGATTGCCTCAAAGGGATGCAATGGATCGCCGAGCTTGTCGGTGGAGAGCGGCTGGACGTGATATTCCAGATCCGGGGTCGCCATCGACGGGTCCGACTTGGTGAACATGCCGAACTGGCTTGGAGCCATTTGACATGGGCCCCGAGCGGGTCAGGGCATATTGCAGGGCAATCTGGGCCTGCCCCAACAGGCTGTTGGCCTTCTTGTTGAGCGTCTTGGTATTTTGCACCGTGAAGACCGTGCGAATTTGCAGATGGTCCTGCAAATTGGCGCCAATATTCGCATTTTCATGGGCGACCTCGATCCCCAGAGAAGACAGCAGCGTGCCATCGCCAATGCCGGACAGTTCCAGAAGCTTGGGGCTATTGATCGCGCCCGCGGCCAGCAAAACCTCACGGCCTGCCTTGGCGATGAAGGTCTCGCCCTTCCAGCGGACCTTTACACCCGTTGCGCGTTTGCCTTCCAGCACCAGACTTTCGGTCTCAGCCTTGGTGATCAGCCGCAGATTGGGGCGCTTGAGGGCCGGACGCAAAAAAGCCTTGGCGGCGTTCCAGCGCCAGCCCTTGTTCTGATTGACCTCGAAGAAGCCACTGCCTTCATTGTTGCCATCGTTGAAATCATCACGCGGTTCGATACCGAATTCCTTTGCCCCTTCCTGAACGGCTTTGAGGATGTCCCATTCGAGCCGTTGACGAGAGACCTTCCATTCACCGCCGCTACCATGGTGGGTGGAGCCGCCGCCATGATGGTCCTCGGATTTGAGAAAAAAGGGCAGCACATCGTCCCACCCCCAGCCGACATTGCCCAATTGCCGCCAATGGTCATAGTCGGCGGCCTGTCCGCGCATATAGATCATGCCGTTGACCGAGGTGCAGCCGCCCAGCAGCTTGCCGCGTGGATAGACCAGCGAGCGACCATTCAACCCGGCCTCCGGGGCGGTTTTCATCATCCAGTCAGTCCGCGGATTGCCAATGCAATAGAGATAGCCAACCGGAATATGGACCCAGTGATAATTGTCCGAGCCGCCCGCTTCAAGCAACAGGACCCTGACGGCTGGGTCTTCGGTCAGGCGATTGGCCAACACACACCCGGCGGTGCCTGCTCCAACAATGATATAGTCATAGTCGCCGTCAAGGATCTTGTGTGTGGCCATGTTTCTCTCTTCATGACTGGAGGTTTCAATTTTGTTATTGCCATGGAGCATCGACTTGGCTGGTGCAGACTGGGTAGGCTGCAAACAAAGAAGCCGGTCACGCTCGCTTGATTGGCAAGATCAAATCGCAGACAAAAATCATATCAGGGGATTTGCGGATCACAATT
This sequence comes from uncultured Cohaesibacter sp., assembly GCA_963676965.2. Lineage (GTDB taxonomy): Bacteria > Pseudomonadota > Alphaproteobacteria > Rhizobiales > Cohaesibacteraceae > Cohaesibacter. The sequence goes on along the minus strand of CAXXSO010000069.1, from coordinate 26,914 downwards.
ATCCTAAGAACCAATCTGTTGCCATCAACGGCCAAATCAAAGGCCAGACCTGTCAACGCGCTAATCACTGGCGACATCACAGAAAAACGAACAGGAATACTGTTGAAACCCTTCCCTTTTTCATCCATCAATCCCCCAAGATCTGTAAATAGTCTTACGGGTTGGCGCGATGGAATTTGTTAAGAATTACAAAAAGGTGGATCGTGTCGGTTCAAAATCCCGGCAACGTAAATCTTGAATTAAACGGCTGCATTGTCGAAAAGAATTCTGCACCAAAGGCAAGGCCATGTGATTGTCTTTTTTGTCCCTATATGCCAGACCCTGTTAAGTTGCTAAGGCCTTGCAAGGCCATCAAACGCACTTTCCCGCCCCCAATTCAGCGTCGGCGCTGCAAATAAAGGAAGAAAATGTCCGTAAAGGCCCATAGTCCAGCCAGCATCTTTTCCGACGGTCAGGGGCATGTCATTCGACTGGCAATTGCTCAGGCGTTAGCCGGTGCCAACTCCGTTGTCACCTATGCATCAGGCTCAATCATCGGCCATATGTTTGCGCCCAGCCCGGCTCTTGCCACTCTTCCCATCACCATATTCGTCATTGGCATGGCATTTTGCACCCTGCCTTCCGGAGCGATTACGCGGCGATATGGACGCAAAATGTCCTTCTTGCTGGGCACTTTGGCGGGCGTCCTTGCGGGGCTGGTGGCAATGCTCGCTGTCTTCTGGGCTTCTTTCTGGCTCTATTGCGTGGCCACCTTCCTTGGTGGTGCCTATGCGGCCGTTGTCCTTTCCTTCCGTTTTGCTGCCGCTGAATGTGTACCCGCTGACAAGCGCGCCAACGCCTTGTCACTGGTCATGGCTGGCGGTGTATTTGCAGGAGTGATTGGCCCGCAATTGGTGACCCACACCATGGATCTTTGGCCTCCATACCTGTTTGCCGCCACCTATCTCGGGCAGGCTGCGGTCGCGGCCCTGTCGGCCCTTATTTTGCTGGGCATCCGGATACCGCGGCTTTCAACCCATGAACAAACAGGCGGACGCCCCGTCAGTGAAATAGCCACACAGCCACGATTCATCATCGCGGTTTTGTGCGGTCTGGTTTCCTATTTGCTGATGAATTTCCTTATGACGTCAGCCCCGCTTGCCATGAAGCTTTGCGGATTGTCACAAGCCGACGCCAATTCCGGTCTTCAATGGCATGTGATTGCAATGTATGCCCCCAGCTTCTTCACCGGCAAGCTGATCACGCGGTTCGGTGCGTCCAGGATCGTTGCTCTGGGTCTTGCATTGATCGGCGTGTCCGCTGGCATCGGTTTGCTCGGCATCGAGGTCGCGCATTTTTGGGGGACACTCATCGTCCTGGGCCTTGGCTGGAACTTTGGTTTCGTCGGCGCTTCAGCCCTCGTGCTCGACTGCCATCGGCCAGAGGAAAAAGCTCAGGTCCAATCCCTCAATGATTTCGTCATTTTTGGCACCATGGCGGTTGGGTCCTTCCTGTCTGGCGGCTTGCTGGCCGCTTTCGGATGGGCAACCGTGCTCTGGCTGTCCTTCATTCCTTTGGCGATTGCCGGAATGGCCATCGCGAGCGCAACACGAATGAGCCGGAAGCAACCCATAGGGTAAAAGCCCCTTTTGCTTCCGTCATGATCACCGGCAAGTAATCCGGCCGTCAGCTCATGGCAAGCAGTTCAAGAACCTGCTCTCGCGTTGGCACCGCTTCGCTGGCCCCTGTTTTGGTCGTCGCCAAGGCACCGGCTGCGGATGCGAACCGAAGGGCCTCGGTCAGCGGCAAGTCTTCTGCGAGAGCTGCGGCCAGACCACCATTGAAACTGTCACCGGCTGCGACCGTATCGATGGATTTGACCTTGAAAGGCTCGATTGAGCCTGTCTCGCCATCAGAGGTGGCAAATGCAAGCCCCTTGGCACCGAGCTTGACGATGGCGACCCGCGGACCCTGTCGGCACAAGTCTTTTGCAACCTCGATAGCATCGTCAAAATCACATGGCATCTTGCCGACAATTGCAGCCGCTTCCGTTTCATTGGGCGTGATGATATCAGCCTCGGCCATGAGGTCGCTCATCCCGTGCTTTGCGACAGGGGCCGGATCAAGGATGACGGTTGCCCCGGCAGCCCGAGCCTTCCGCATCGCTGAAAGCGTTGCTTCAAGAGGTGTTTCAAGCTGAAACAGAGCCACCTTGCAGCCGTCATAGGACTGATCATCTGGCCCTTCGGGAGGCCAGGCCATATTGGCCCCACCCACAACCGTGATGGTATTTTGCGAATTCGTGTCCACATGAATGAAGGCCATTCCGGTGTCCGAATCGGGAAAGACGACCATGTCATCGACATTGACATTCAAGGCCTTCAGATCCTCAACCAGACTTTCACCGAAGGCATCCTGCCCCATCGCCGCAACAAAGCGAACCGGACATGACGCCAATTTGGTGGCTGCCACGGCCTGGTTTGCCCCTTTGCCGCCCAGTCCTCTATGCAAACCGGACGCATGGTTGGTCGCGCCAGGTTGGGGCATATGATCGACTGTGACAGTGAGGTCGAGGTTGAGAGATCCGAAAACCGTAATGGACATTGTTATGCTCCCAGAGCCTTGATTTTGGCGCGGAACTGCTCGTTCCCCTGTTCGACCCGATCAATGACCGCACCAAGCGCCCAAAATTTCTCTTCGATATCGAAGGGAATGGTGCGGCTGTGAATGGAAGAGAAGGTGCCGCGACGCTGATGATAGAGCTTTGCCAGTTTCGGATAGCCCATCGGCTCGATCGCTGCAGACAGGACCATATAGACGGCCAGCTCTTCTGCCAGTTCTGGATGCTCTTCACCATGATCCTGAATCCAGCGATAGAAATCAGGATGGATATTGGTGAATACGCCGCAGAACCCGGCAGACCCGGCCCGGATGGCAGGAACGGCGATCGCTGCATTGGCATTGCAGATTTTCATTGGTGTGCCAGCCACCAGTCCCACACGCCGCTTGACCGTTTCAAGATCACACGAGACATCCTTGACGATGACGAACCGGCCGGAATTGGCACAATAGGTCACTTCGTCGTCACTCAGAAGACGACGATAGGGAGCCGGGCATTCATAAAGACCCAGCGGCATGTCGGCAGGCAGGAAGTCGAGCAGTGCATCAAGGTTGGAGCGGAAAATTTCGGCCCCTTTTTCTTCTGGATCGAGCCGGTTGGTGACCAGAACGATGGCGTCCACCCCGGTCTCCACCATGGCGGCAAGCTCGGCTTTCTGATCTTCAAGGCCATCAGAAACATGTCCCGATGCCATGACAGGAACGCGTCCTGCCACCTTGTCCACTGTGAAGCGAGCGAGGGCAACCCTTTCGTCCAGCGAGAGAAACTGCATTTCGGACGATTGGCAAACCGCGAACATGGCTTGAGCGCCATTGTCGATATACCACTCGATCAGATTGGCATAGCCTTCAAAGTCGATTTTGTTATCATCGGTGAAAGGGGTTAGCATGACCGGGATGATACCGGCGAATTCTTTTGCCATTTTCTTGTTCCTTGCTGGAATGCTTACCGGTCAAGTTTCAGGGTTTCGGGATTGACGACATAGGGCAACAACTCTTTCGGATCCCCATGCAACCAAGCCAGAATATTGTCGACGCAGCGGGTCGTCACACGCGCCTCTGCCATCTTGTCCATGCCGGAGACATGGGGACTGAGGATGACATTGTCACACGCGCGCAAGGGGCTGTCAGCGGGCAGAGGTTCGGTCTCAAAGACATCGAGGCCCGCACCATAGACCTTGCCGGATTTGAGAGCATCGACCAGCGCTTTTTCGTCGATCAACGGCCCGCGGGAGGTGTTGACGACGATCACACCGTCTTTCATCTTGGCAAATGCCTCGGCATTCAGGATATGCCGCGTCTCAGGTGTAGAAGGGGCATGCACGGAAATGAGATCGCTCTGCGCCAAGAGTGTGTCGAGATCACATTTTTCAACGCCAGCCGCCTTGGCCTGCTCTTCCGTCACATAGGGATCATAAACCAGCACATGCATGCTCTGGCCCACCAGACGACGGGCCATGGCACCGCCGATGCGCCCCAAGCCGATGAGGCCGGCCGTGCGGTCCCAAAGGCCGGGATGGAAACCGTCAAAGGTCCATTTTCCGCCATGCACCATCGCATCGCGCCGCCCAATGCCGCACGCAAGCGACAGGGCCATAGCATGGGCATATTCAGCAACGCTTTCGTGATTCTGGCCAAAGGCCATCGCCAGCGGAATATCATGCGCCGTTGCAGCCGGGACATTGACCTTGTCATATCCGACACCCCAACGGGCAATCATTTTCAGATCCTTGGCATTGGCAAGCACATCCGGCGTGTAGGGCTCACCACCGGCAATGGTGGCAACCACATCCTTTGCCAGCATTTCCTTGAGCTTGGCTTCGTCAGGCAAGCGGCCTGTTTCATTCACCTCGACGTCATATCCTGCTTCACGCAAAGGATCGAACAAGGGGCATTCATTGGTAAATTGTTCTGTCAGAACAAGAATTTTCTGCTTGGTCATGATTTTGTCGATTGAGTTGAGGTCATTTGACCATGTTGGGCAGGAACGTGACGAGATCCGGCACAAGAATGAGAAGGGAAATGGCGATGATCTGAGCGATCAGGAAGGGCATGATGGCCCAGAACATGCGCCCGATGCTGATCTTGCCGATCTGGGCCGCCACAAAGAGGCAAATGCCAACCGGAGGGGTCATCAGGCTCATGGTGCCGGACAGAAGGAAAACCATCGCGAACTGCATTTCGTCGATCCCCAGACTGCGCGAGATAGGCAGGAAGATCGGGGCCAGCAGCAGAACCTGTACACCTGGCTCAAGGAAGAAGCCTGCAATCAGCAGCACGCCCAGCACGAAGAACAGGAAGATGGTCGGATCGTCGGCAAACAGGAATGTCAGCGAGCGAACCGAAGAAATAGCGCCTGTAACCGTCAGGATGTAGGAGAGCACCGATGCACCCGCAATCACCAGATAAAGGCTGGCAGTGGTGCGCATGGAAGACCGCATGCAGGACAGCATATCGCGGCCCGACAGGGTCTTGAGAATAAAGCGGCCCAGCACCATCGCATAGACGCATGCAATGCCACCAGCCTCGGTTGCCGTGAAGACGCCGGACAAGGTGCCAAAGATGATGAAGAGTGGGATGGAGAAGACAAGGGCGGTCTCGACAGCCAATTGGCGATCCGATTTGTCTACGGCCTTGATCTCACCCTTCGGCAAGCCTTTCGTCACCGCAGTAAAGAACACGATCACAGCACAGGCGCCACCGAGCATGATGCCAGGCACGATGCCCGAGACGAACAGCTTGATAATGGAAACCTGGGCGACCGAGGCATAGACGATCATGATGACCGATGGCGGGATGATTGGACCGATCATCGAACTGGCGACGGTGACCGCAGCGGAGAATTCCTTGGTGTAACCCTGTTTGGGCATACCGTTGATGAAGATCTTGCCAAGCGCGGCGGTATCGGCGATGGCCGTGCCGGAAATGCCAGCAAACAGCACGGAGGCCAGAATGTTGGCATAGGCCGCGCCACCGGAAACAAAGCGGGTGATCTTTGCGGCAAAGGTGATCAGGGTTTCGGTGATCCCGCCCCGGTTCATCACTTCACCGGCGAAAATGTAAAAGGGTGCAGCCAGCAGGGCAAAGTTGTCCAACGAACTAAAGAAGCGAGTTGGAATGATTACCATGGGTAGATTGGCAAACCATGCAGCGGCCGCCCCGGTCAACCCAAGAGCGATGGCAATCGGCGCACCGATGAACACAAGAAAGAAGAAGGTGGAGAAGATGGCTGCGGGGCTCATTGAACGACCTCCTCAAGGCTATGGACCGACCCTTCCATGTAGCCTGCAACAGCCTGCAGCGCGATCATGAAATAGCCAATGACCACAGAGGCATAGGGGATCCACATGGGCAGACGCATTGACGGGGAGACCTGACCGGTATCAAGCAGGAAGGGCAAACCAAGCACGACAATGACAGCGGCAAGCACCAGGGTCGTCAAAAGCGACAACAGGGCAGCAATGCGCTTGATGGTATCTGAAGGAATGATGAGGATGAGGTCGATCATCATCTGCTCGCCATGGCGAAACGTTGCCCCGGCCACCAAATAGACAGCCCAGACAATGGCATAGCGAAGAGCCTCTTCGCTCCAGCCAATGGGATTGCTGAAGACATAACGAGCCAGAACGGCGAGAAAATTGACAGAGACGATCCCGGCAAAGATCGCCACGGATATATATTCTGTTGCGTTGGACAGTGCTGCTGTCCAACGCAGGTAAGTCTGCGTCAGAGAAGAAGCCATGAGGAGGGATCCATTTGAAATGGCCCGCCGTTAACCCGGGTAAGAAATAGGAAGAATGGGAAACGGCGGACCTTGTGTTTACGGGAAGGGATTATTTCCCGTAAAGCTTAGCTTCGGTATCTGCAACAGCAGAGACGAACTTGTTGACATAGTCCGCGCCGAGCTCTTTGGAGAGGAATTCCAGAACGGGTTTCTGGGCTTTTTCACCAAATGCCTTTTTCTCGTCTGGCGTGTTGACATAGACTTCAACACCCATATCTTTGATCCGCTTGGTATCGGAAAGGTAGCCCTGCCCTTTACCAGCCAACATGATCGTGGTGTAGAGGTTGACGCCATCCATCACAGCCGCGCGATTCTGATCGCTCAAGCCATCAAGAAAATCCGGGTTGGCATAAGCAAACACGGCTGAGAAAATGTGCTCGTCCAGAGACATATATTTGATGACTTCTGCCCAACCGCCATTGATGACGGTAGAGGGTGGGTTTTCGCCACCATCGACGACACCCTGACGAATTGCCATCGCACTTTCCGGGAACGGAATCGGAGTTGGGGCGGCCCCAAGGCTCTTCATCAGCGCGATCATGACCGGGCTTTCCATCGAACGCAGTTTCAAGCCTTCAACGTCAGCAGGAACTTTGATCGGGTGCTTGTTGTTCACGAAATTGCGGAAGCCATCAGCGGCGAAACCAATGATGCGCAGGCCGGCTTCTTCTTCGACACTTGCCGTGAACTCATCCATAACCGGCGAATTGTTCATGAATTCGACAGCGGTGCGTGAAGAGCGGAACAGGTAAGGAATCGAGAAGACCTGAACGCCAGGATAAAAGGAAGCCAGAGCGCCATCGGTCGTCGCGGTCATCTGGAAGATGTTGTTGCGGACATTTTCGAGGAGTTCGCGATCGCCGCCAACGCCGCCATGCAGCAACTGAACATCGATCTCACCATTTGTATGGAATTCGACATACTGCTCGAATGCCTTCATGGCGTGGGTTTCGGGATTGTCAGCCTCAGGCAGGGTCGTTGCAAAGCGAAGCGTTTCGGCCTGTACTGAAAAAGACACAAGTGCGGTGAATGCTGCCGCGGCAACGCCAGCCAACAGTTTTGCTGAAGGTTTCATAAGTCCTCCTATTTCCTCCAATGGAGCGCAGCACGCTTGCAACGCTTCTGAAAGTTTAGTAACATGTTTCTGACATGTTAGCAATAGACTCCGTAAGTCGAGCACATATTCTCCCCTGCATGCCTAGTGGAAATTTGGCAGAAAACGTGGTAGCCGAGCGCAGTGCATATGAAGAGCGATTGATTTGAAAGACGATATTATGCTCAAGAAACCCATCAACAGGCAGACGCGCGATACAATCGGAACATCGCGGGGGACTGGCGGCATCACGTTGAAACATGAGGCCTATGAGCGCATCGTTGAGTTGTTGGATCAAGGAAAGCTCAAACCAGGACAGATGGTTTCCCAGCGTGAGCTGGTGGAGATGACGGGATCCACATTGGGCTCTATTCGCGAAGCAATATCGCGCTTGCAAGCCGACGGATTGCTTCAGACTTTGCCAAAGCGCGGCCTGATGGTACCAACGATGGATGTCTCATTCGTCGGTGATGCCTATGAGTTGCGACGCATTCTCGAATTGAGCGCCGTCCACTCAGCCATCAAACATCTGCCCAAAGAGATGATTACCGGCTGGATTGAACAGCATGAAGCCATATTGGAAAATATCAAGACGGACTCTGATCAGGATCAGGCCGATGAAATGCAAAAGCTTGACTGGTCCATGCATGATGCACTGATTGGCTCAAAGCATAACGCCTTGATTTCCGAAGTTTACCGCGTCAACTCCATCAAGATTCATATGGTCGTTCAATCCCGTCTGCAGGTCACCCCCTTCAATGCAGAACGGGTCATCGGTGAACATCTCAACATCTTGCGCCCATTGCTGGATGGTGATGCAGATGCTGCCATAAAAGCACTTGACCTCCACATCAGCAATTCTCTGCAACTCGCCCTGACTGGAAGGCTGTAACCGTCTTTTTAAAAAGACCCGACCAAGGTCCGTTGAGGGGATTGAAAATATTGTCAGCTTCTGCTGAAGGCAAATGTCCCATGGCCTCCATCTGACAGCTTGTTACCAAATGCCGAAATATACCCGTCCCGCCTCGGCATTTGCTTCGCAATTGCCTGTCAGGCAATGAACAAATGACACCATTATCTGGACCGGTGCTCGATAACGCCGTGGCGAGGCTGAAATGATGTCCAACCTATGCCCCACAGTCGGACAAAAAGCCACGTAACTCATTGAATTACGAGGCCTTTTAGTCGAAAATAGCACGCTCTACGGGACAAAGATGGGCACTGGAATATAACGATAAATTACTGCCAATAGGCCGAAATCACTCAGATTTGCAATCACATTGCCTTCTACTCGACGATTTGGGGCAGCAGGCCTTCCATTGCATTGCGGCATCGGCGACAAACGAAATTGAGCAATGCGGACTTCAAGTCAATGCGTATGCATCCCAATCTTCTAGCAGAGAATGATACAGAGAGGCAGCTTCTTGTAAGTTTGCAATCGAGACATATTCATCCGTTGTATGAGGTTGGTCAAGAGATCCTGGTCCCAAGATGATGGTCGGCGGGTTCCCCAAAGTCTGTTTTAACAAGGCTGCATCCGTAAAATATTTCACCGCAGTGCTTTGCTGTCGCACCCCGGTCAGGTTTGTGACATTTTTTTCAACACGCACACACCAGGGGCACTTGGGGTCGGTCCATACTGGCGGTAGGTCCAACACTGTTTCTGCTTCGCCGATGCCTTCCACCAGAACATCTATCTCTTGTCGCAAATCCTTGTGCGACATTCCCGGAACGGACCGAATATCGATGGTCACCTCACAGATGTCTGGAACCGAGTTGATGTTGATCCCACCGTGGATTGTTCCAAGGTTGGCCGTAGCCTGGCCCATAGCAGCATGCGACCCTCCGGGATCAAATGCGGCTAGTTTGGCCAAGAGCGGTATGGCCTTTTTGATGGCATTTTCGCCCAGTTCCGGTGTTGCTCCATGAGCGGCCTTTCCAAGGCACTTTGCACGCATCCAGAGAACACCTTTATGCCCATAGAATACCTGATTGTCGGTTGATTCACCGACAATCATTGCGCCCACCTCCGGCAGTGCGTTCTCTTTGACAAGCCAGCGTGCACCATCACATCCGGTTTCTTCACCGGCGGTCAGAATGACGATGATGCCGCCTTTGACCTTGTCAACCCGCGAAACGGCATGGAGAAAGGCCGCGACACCTCCCTTCATGTCGCTCGAGCCGCGCCCATATAGTCTATCGCCATGAATTTCACCAGCGAAAGGGTCAACTGACCATGGGGCAAGTCCAAGCGGAACCGTATCGAGATGACCACTGAAGCAGATCGGCAACCCTCCACCCAAATCGCGTGTCGCGATTAGGCTGGCTCGGCCCTGTTCATGCTCGATCAGTTCGCAGAGAAAGCCAACACGCTCCAAAAAATCGGCGGCAAAACGGATACACTCAGCTTCATTTCCCGGTGGATTGATCGTGTCAAACTGTACAAGTCGCTGTGTTAGTTCCTCAACTGACATGTGAACGTTAATCATGCGATGCCTCCGCAAACCAGGTTTTCGCTTGGAGAAATTCTAGGAAAAATATGAAGCAGTTTTCCGTCCAGAAGCGCGTAAAATCAAATAGATAGAGCGCTTCCGTGTTTCCGTTCCCATAGAAAACGCCCTAGACTTCAGTTGTCCCGGCTAGAGAGCCATCCCAGGATGTTCTGCCAAAGCTTTGGATATCCATCCCATGCGCAAAATGATGGCGACAACCAATGAGGTGCCATGTCCGAAGTCCAGGCCACAGTGCGACCTTTGCCGTAACTGCCAAGAACCAGCAGAGGGTGCCCGCCCTGATCATCAGGCAGCTTGGCGATAACTTCCGCCCCGTCACGAACTTCAACTTCATTCACACCGAGAAGTGGTGGCCATGCGCCCAGACCAGCAACAATGGAGTGATCTGGCTGAACCAGTTCAGCAATCGCACCTTCCGGGATCTCAACGCGGTCGTCCCAAGGCAAACAGGTCACCGGCAGGACATCTTCAACCGCCGTTTTGCGCCATCTCGCGCGCCCGTCAATCCCCTGGAACGAATAATACCCCCCAATCATCATCAGATTGCCGCCTTCTTCGACCCATTGCTTGAGCAGCCGCAGACGGTTCGGCACGGTTTCGGAGCGTACCCAGACGGCTGAAGGAAGAAGGAATGAGTTCGCACCAATATCGGAGAGAATGATGGTGTCGTATTTTTTAAGCCCGTCTATCTCAAACGGGAATTCTTCGGCCGCTTCATGAGCTGTCATATATTCGAGGTCAAACTCACTTCCTTCCAACGCATCCTTGAGCGGCTTTGCGCCCGAAACAAAGCGGACACTTCCGAATTGATCAAACCCTTTATAGTGGGTTTCTGAGGTGACCCAGCTTTCACCGACCAGAAGTACTTTAGTGGTCATTTCTATTCCTTCTTACCTGTCAAATTGTTGCGTCAAAAACCCTGCGCGGATTCGTAACCATGAGAGTATTCAAATCAGTTTCTTCCATTCCGTGGCGTTGCAATCTGGGCAGGAAGTGTTTGTTCACAAATGTGTATCCATTTCCGCCGTAGCGGGTTAGCATCATCTTCAAAAAGACGTCATGGCTGAGCAACAAGCGCTCCAAATGGCCCTTTTCAGCCAAGCCGACGATCGCCAGAGCTGCTTCATCATCGGAAGGGCATTGCACCTGTTGGTCTGCATAAAAGTAGGTCATGCCGATCATGTCGAATTCCAGAAATACGCCACGTTCAGCGAGTGTCGTCTGATATTCGGTATCCATATGAGATGGATTCATGTGGCACAAAATCGTATGTGCAAGATCCGCCCCTTCTTCTTCGACAATATCCAGAACCTCGTGACCGAGCCGGAACCAGGCTGGCAGATGGATCATGAGGGGCAGCCCGGTGCGCGCTTGCGCCTGAGCGGCACCCCGCAGAGACTTGCGTTCCAGTTCACCGAAGTCAGAGGACACACCGATCTCTCCGATGAGGCCGATTTTGATATCTGAACCATCTACGCCCTGCAGCGCTTCGGTCACAATTTCGTCGGAGATTTCCTCAACACTCATCCCCGATACTTTCTCGGGCATCGACGTTTGAAGATAGAACCCCGCCCCCATTACGATGTTCAACCCTGTTGCTTTTGATATGCGTTGCAAGGCGACAGGATTGCGGCCAATTCCCTGACAGGTCGGGTCGACAACGGTATGACCGCCTATGAACGCAAAGTTCTTGAGCTCTTCGATGGCCAATGGCTCATCATCCAACGCGATATTATGCTTGTTGACGAATGGATCCTGTCGCAGCTCTCCCAAAATTTCGATTGAAACAGGACAGTCTGCCAAATATTGCCGCTCCGGTGTGGTCGGTCTATTCCACCAGCACCGACAATCGTTGAGAATATGCTCATGCATGAGCGTGGTTCCAAGGTCGGCAGCCGCAATCGGTCCCGTCACGGTCATAACCTTTCCGGAGCCGATATGAGCTTGAGAGAGTTCACTGGACATGAGTTATGCCTTTTTGGAGAAACCGAAGCGAAAATTCGTCGTGAAAATACGCGTGTTCAACCAGATTGCCATTAGAATGATGGCACCAGTTACGATCTGCGTGAAGAATGGTGAAATATGCATCAATATCAGGCCATTGCCGATCACTGCGATGGTCAGGGTTCCCAATATTGTTCCCAGAATTGTACCGCGGCCACCCATCAAAGATGTCCCACCTAAAACAACAGCAGCAATGACTTGTAGCTCAAATCCGACCGCAGCATTGGATGAACCCGATCCGAGACGAGATGCAATCAATATACCAGCGACGGCACAAGCAATTCCGGACAATAGGTAAACGGAGGAAATGATCCATCGAGCTGGCATCCCTACACGGCGTGCCGCTTCGAAATTTGATCCGGTAGCAACGACCTGCCGCCCATACTTGGTTGCCGATAAGGCAACATAGCCAATGATTGCTGCAAGAACTGCGATCAGGGCGGGAACTGGCAAACCAAACAATTCACCTCGGCCAATGATAAAGAAACCTGGCACGTCTTTGATCGGTATTGAATAACCTTGCGTAAGATAGAGGGCGAGGCCGCGCAAGATAGACAAACCTGCCAGTGTCACGATAAAGGCCGGGATCTTTTGATAAGCAACGAACCACCCCTGCAGCAAGCCGACAAGTGCGCCGAAGACTAGCATCCCTATCACCACAATAGGCCAAGGCAATCCGAAGGACAAAACAATCGCTGTAACGGCATTGACCAGTGCAACCTGTGAACCTACGGACAGATCGATACCTCCGGTAATGATCACAAATGTCATGGCAATCGCGACCACCAGAATAGGGGCGGCTTGCCGTACAATATTGAAGAGGTTGCCCGATGTCAGGAAACTACCTGTCATTAGCGAGAAAAACGCGACGCAAACAACAAAGAAGCAAGCGATAGAGAGAAGCTGAGCATGCTCTACGAACAAATCAGCCCATTCAGAACCTTTGGCTCTTTCGGTATAGACAGACATTAATGCTCCTCTTCCCCTACGATCAATTTAACCAAATCTTCAAGATTGGTATTGCTGATCTCTCGCTCAGCCACTTTGGTACCTTCATACATGACCGCTATCCGGTCGCAGACCCTAAATAGATCCTGCAGACGATGAGTGATCAGCACAACCGCAACGCCCTTGGCCTTAACCCGATTGATAAGCGCAAGTACGGCTTCCACCTCGGCCACAGCAAGTGCCGAGGTCGGTTCATCCATGATGAGAACGCGGGGGTTAAAGGAAGCAGCGCGAGCAATGGCAATGGCCTGGCGTTGACCACCCGATAGATTCGCGACTTTGCTGGTCAATCGCGGGATGCGGATTTCCAGCGCTTCCAGCATTTCCTGTGCCTGCTGAAGCATCGCCTTCTTGTCAAGGAAGATACCGTTGGATTTCTCACGCCCCAGAAACAAGTTCCCCGCCACATCAATATCGTCGCAAAGGCTCAGATCCTGAAACACCATTTCGATTTGTCGCACGCGTGCATCTGCGGGGCCGGCGAAACTGATTTTTTCACCATCAAGATAGATGGCTCCGCCATCTGGAACATAGGTGCCGGAAATGATTTTAGTGAGGGTTGATTTACCAGCGGCGTTGTCACCAACCAGCCCGAGACACTCCCCGCCAAACAGATCCAGATCCACTCCGCGAAGTGCCTGATGAGACCCGAAAATCTTGCGGATACCTTTCAGGGAAATAACAGGCGCACCACCGCTGGCGCGGGAGGAGGTTCCTCCCCTCGCGCCAGACATATCAGATTTCATCTGCTCTGAAGCCATTATTTGAACACTTCCCGATAAGGATCGACATTGTCTTTGGTTACGATAGTGACCGGAACCGAAATAGTCGCCTCAACTTCACCGCCTTTGGAAAGCGTTGCAAGAGCATCCACGGCTGCTGCACCCATGCCAGCGGGATCCTGCTGAATGACGGCTTGAACATATCCGGCATCAATGCCCTCAATGGCTCCAGCGGTCAGATCCCAGCCAAAGACCTTGATGTCTTTTTCCTTGCCCTGACTGACAACTGCCGCGATGGCTCCAACGAGCGCTGGTTCGCCGGTTGCATAAATAGCGGTCATATCGGGATTGCCGGTAATCAGATTTTCAGCAGCGGCCAGCGCTGTATCCTGTACGTTCTGACCGTCAACGACACCAACAATTTCAACGCCATCTGCGTTTTTGATCTTCTCTTCAAAGCCATCCTGACGAATGTTCTGAATGAAGGAGTTCAAAGCACCGACAATACCAACTTTGGCCTTGCCGCCCATATCCGACTTCATATAGTCAAGAAAATAGGCACCCAGATCTGCGCCAGCTTTAGCATTGTCAACGCCAATCTGAGATTTCTGAGGACCTTCGGGCAGAATGCCGTCAATTGCGACCACCGGGATGCCGGCTTCAGCGGCCTGCGTTACAGCAGGCATTACGCCATTCACGTCGATTGCGACAACAGCCAGACCATCCACGCCTTCTTGAATGTAAGTTTCAATGGCGCTGGCTTGCGCTGCAGGATCGTTATTTGCGTTAAAGATCACCAATTTGGAGCCGCCTTTTTCGGCTGCTGCCGTAGCGCCTTCATTCATTTGATTGAAGAACAAAGCCTGCTGGTTAATCTGAACAAGCGCAAATGTTTTGTCTTCAGCTTGTGCAGCAACGTTTCCCAACATGGTTGCAGCAAGGCCTCCAGCCAGAAGACTAGCCAATGCGTTTCTACGTGTCATTTTCCAATTCATTTTGTGTTCCCTGTCTGAAAGTTTGTTTTATTGCCATTGCTTGCTCATCACTCCTTCGGCGAGGCAACGGACTCTCGCTCGATGAGTTCTACAGGCAGCAGTGTTTCATCCACACTGGGTGTACGCTCCTGCCAATTGGTATCCAGAAGAATGGAGAGCGCCCGCTTGCCCAGCGCCGCCACGGGCTGACGAATAGCTGTAAGCGCGGGTTCGAATAAGTGTAGCGGGCCGACATCATCAAAGCCGATGAGCGAAACGTCATCCGGAATGGATATGCCACGATTACGGAAAACCTCGAGCATGCCGATCGCAATTTCGTCGGAACTCGCAAAGATCGCTGTCGCGGGGCGGCCACCGTCGAGAAAACGTAAGGCCGCGCGACGCCCTGCCTCGACAGTGTAGTCACCGTAATATGCAGTTAGATGCTGACCTTCCTGCGCATTCTCCGCCATTGCCCTTTGCAGCCCCGAAAAGCGCCGACTGGTGCTAAGCATCCCTTCCGGTCCACCAACAAACAGAATGCGGCGATGATGCCTTTCAAGCAGGTGTCGCCCGGCCAGATAGCCACCTTGCTCATTGTCACCAAAAAGTTTTGGCACATTGGCGTCAGGCACATCCTCATCAACCACCACCACTTTCTGCGTCTCGTTAATAAGAGCCGCGAGTTCGCCGTAATGGTCCCGGTGATTGGTTACAAATATCAAGCCATCCAGATGCTTGCGGCCCAACATTTTCAGATATTCGATTTCGCGCCCGGACCTGTTCAAAGTGGCGTGAAGGGATACGGTCAATTTCTTCTGATCGGCAATCTCTTCAACCGCAGCCACGAAAGTTGCGAAGAACGGATTGGCAATCTCGGGCACAACAAGGCCAATTGTATCCGATCGGCCAAGGCTCAATCGGCGAGCATGCGGATTAGGCTGATAATTCAGTGTCTTAATTGCATTTTTAATGCGATCGCTGGTTTGCTCCGGCAATTCCAGCGTCCCATTCAAAAAACGCGAAACAGTCGCTGCCGAAACGTTTGCATGTGCTGCGACATCCTTGACACTAGGAGCCTTCGCCATCAAATGAGCCTTTTGTAAATCGGTTTAGTAAATCGATTTACAATAAACCTAAGAAACAGCACTTTTGTCAAGAATGAAATTATTGAAAAATGCGAGCTCTAAATTATCGCATTGATTCTATTGTTGAATTTCTGAAAACTTCAGCAGATTGAAATCGAAAGCAAGGCGGAAACAGAAATATCGATAGTTGCTAATTCAGGATCCCGGTGTATTTTTACGTGTGCCTGAAAACTGCATTGACAGATTGTCGATAATCTTACGGTATGTCCTCGCAATCCAACCAGAGAACAAACCCCAAAGAACCTCTTGGCGCGCTTGGAGAAGCGCAAAGGCGATCAAGGAACGCAATGCAAGGCTTGGGTTGAACCGTTCTGCTCCGCTCATACAGGCAGGCGGCACAATTAATTGAGACCGTCGCAGAGGCCTTTATAGACGCAGCAGCCCAGCATGTTCAGCCCCCCGCTGACACGGCAAAAAATCAAAGAAAGTGCATTTTTTGGCTTTGATGCAGCAAGTGCCGATCCCATTTGTCATTTTCAAAGGCAAATGGAAGGAATGCCAATGGCCTATATTGTTGCAAGTGCCTCTCAAAAGGGTGGCGTGGGTAAAAGTACAATTGCACGGATGATTGCTGTCGAATTTGCGCTGATGGAAGGCAACTGTAATGTGCTGCTTGCAGATCTAGACACATCACAAATGACCGCATACCGATGACATCAATGACGCAAGGAAAATAATCGACAGCCAGATAAAGCTCATCAACAACGAAGACGAAGCTTCATTGGTACGCAAAATCTTTGATCTCTACATGCACGGAGATGGCGTCAGTGGGCCGATGGGCGTGAAAACCATTGTCAATTATCTTAATGATAGAACCATGATGCGTCGAGGGTGCCAATTCTGCGCCAGCAGCGTCCACGACATACTGAAGCGGGCCACCTATATTAGGACCCACTATTTTAATTGTACGGACAGCAAAACACGGAAAACCAAACCCCGAGAAGAATGGATACCTATTGAAGTGCCACCAATCATCGAACAAGACGTGTTCGATAAAGTTCAGAAAACATTGGAAGCCAAGCGTCCCCAAAACACACCGCCACAGGTGGTCAACGGACCAACTTTGCTTTCTGGCCTCCTGAAATGCGCCACGTGTGGCGGCAGCATGGTTTTAAGGACAGGAAAAGGTGGTCAGTATCGCGATTATGCCTGTTCTACATCTGCCAGAAAGGGGAAAACAGCCTGTCCTGGCAGAAGCATTAGCATAGACTTCATGGATGACATGATCCTGCAAGAGCTGGCCCAGAAGCTTTTTGCCCCGGAACGGATCTACTTGATCCTTCAGGAAATCATGGACCGTTCGAAGGGTGGCAAAGAAGCTCTGAAACAGCAGCTGGCACAAATCAAGAAAGAGCATTCTGCAAAAGCGACCGCGCTTTCAAACCTGTACGCTGCGATTGAAGAAGGTCTCATTGACCTTAATGATCCGCAGCTCAAGGAACGCATCACCAAAACAAA
Source organism: uncultured Cohaesibacter sp. (assembly GCA_963676965.2). GTDB lineage: Bacteria > Pseudomonadota > Alphaproteobacteria > Rhizobiales > Cohaesibacteraceae > Cohaesibacter. Next base: position 9,612 of record CAXXSO010000069.1, on the reverse strand, counting down.
AGCATATAGAGACGAGTTGGGAGAGCAGATAGAGCTCTTGTCCCGACAGGTCAACAACGACAATCTGGCCATTACGCCGGACAAATTGGATGCTTTTGCCAAACTCATGCGCAACAATCTGCTAGGCAAAAATCCCGCCCAGCAAAAGGGTTACCTGAGCCTATTTGTTAAACAAATTGTGCTGGGAGATGAAGAAATCAGAATATCTGGATCAGAACATGCCTTGTCTCAAGGCATCAGCACCGCCAACAAAAAGGGCACCATAAAGGTGCCCAGTTTTGCCCGCGATTGGCACGCCCTACGGGAGTGCAACAATCTCGACATTTCAATATCTTAAGTGTGTCCAACCTGTAAATAGGCTCCATTGATTTCATTAGGCTTTTCTGCAAAATGTCCAACCGGTTTTTTACCGCATTGGCCTTCGCCCATGCCTTAGTAAATGCCAGCCTTTAATCAATCACGCAGCAAAGCGTGAAACCGAATGTCAGAAACGCGGAGAGGTTGTGTGGAAACGCGCTGTAATATTTTCCACTATCATCAGACAGCGTTTCAAAGTTCCGAATTGGGAATATTCGGCAGTTTACTGTTTTCGGTGGTCTAGAGGCCGCTCTTTTTCGATTTCAGGTCATTTTAGGCCGGAGAGGAAGCGGAGCTGACCACAATTAGGTAGCCATCGCCTTGATCATCGCTGGAATGCCTATGATCTTGATGAGCCGCCGGAAGTTATAGGCCAAGACATGCAGCGCCATCTCCGTTGCCACATGTTTGATCGTTTTCAATTTGAAGTGCGTCGCTCCCATCCATGATTTGATGGAACCGAACGGATGCTCGACAGTCATGGAGCGGATCGCCAATCGATCTGGATTTTCATCGATGCGCTTCTGCATTCGTTCCAGAACCGCCTCATGTTCCCAACGTCGAATACGACGCTCTTTTGCTGGTGTGCATTTATTCTTGATGACACAATCGCAACAGGAACTGGTCCAATATGAATGGAGGACTTTCCCGCCTTCCTGATTGGTAAAGCGGTAAGTGAGTTCTTGTCCGGCGGGGCAGATATAGACATTCCGGTCATGATCATAGGCAAAGTCGGCCCGATCAAAGCGTCCCTTGGCACTCGCCCCAGATGTCATGGGCTTGGCAACCGTAGCAGCAATCCCCGCTGCCTCACAGGCAACAATTTCCTCACCCTTGAAGTAGCCCTTATCTGCGATAACTTCGAGTTTGTCTGTCGACATTGCATTTCGGGCCGCCACAGCCATCATCGACAGGGCGTCACGGTCATAACCTTGATTGGTAACTTCATGGGCAACGATGAGATGATGCTTGGCCTCAACTGCGGTCTGAACATTATAGCCCACAACGCGTGGCATCCGGGCGGTCGTCGCCATGGCTCTGGCGTCAGGATCACTGAGGGAGATCTGTGTTTCGCCCGTGGTGTTCATGCGTTGTTCAACAGCGCGCAGCCTATCTGCTTCTTTCTTTAAGTGGTTAAGCTTGCGAACGGTACGGGTCATCCGTGATGTGGGAATGGTCCAACCGGTCTTATCAAGAGCTTCGTCTGCTCTCTTGACCTCAGCCAGATATCGTTCAATCGCAGCATCAATCTCGCCAAGTTTGCGGCGTAGCTTCTCTCGGGTGAAGCTCTTTGCCTTGGCGTTCACCGCCTTGAACCGACTTCCATCAATGGCGACCAAATTACCATCAAGCAAGTCAAGGCCACGACACAGGGCGACAAACTGTTTACAGGCTTTGCGGATGGCCGGGCCATTGTCTTTCCTAAAATCAGCAATCGTTTTGAAGTCCGGCTTCAGGCGACACGTCAACCAGAGAAGCTCAAGATTACGACCACATTCACGCTCAAGACGTCGCGACGACTGAATCTGATTGAGATAACCGTATATGTAAATGCGCAACATCAAACCGGGATGATAGCCAGGACGACCTGTATTCTTGGGAATGGTATTGAACCCCAAAGCGGACAAATCCAGCATATCGACAAACGCATCAATGGCCCGAGTTGGGTTATGCTCTTCGATGAAATCATCAAGACAGTCCGGCAACAACGCGACCTCAGAACGCCCAATACCTTCGATAAATCGTGACATGCCAAATCTCCGATTCAACCTCAGATGAGTATACCATCAATCGCTCATAAATGGGGTTTTCACACAGCCTCCGGACATTTTCGAAATTCACCGCAGTACCCTAAAGCCAAGATCACAGAGTGCGCTTCTGGCGAAATGGCCATAGAGCAAACATTTTCTTCGGATATTCAATAACGCACGCGACGTTCACAGTGTACATTGCTGAGTTTTCGTGGAAATTGGTTCGTGCAATTGGCGAGTTTGAGGCGTTCAACTAGGTCTTGTTAGCGGCATAGAGTGGCCATTCTCTTCTATTCAATTCACGATGCCGTTTGCTTGTTGAACCTCTCGAACAAAGCTGATGATCTTTTTTAGATCGCTTTGGGAGATGTGTGGCTGCGCAGGCATGTTGCCATATGGCCAATGATGCTGTCGGACCCCATTGGCAACAGCAAGGGTAAAGCTCATGTCTGCATGATGGCTCGCCTTGTAAATTGAGTGAATGAGAGGCGGCCCCATATCTGTCCCGTGGCCGTTGTCACCGTGACAGGCTGCACAATTGTCGTTGAACAGCTCCTGTCCCTTGGTCGCAATCGGAGACAATTCCGGCACGATCACATCAACGGTTCTTGACGGGGAGTGTGAAGGATTACCCATGTGTTGGAAAGGTCTTGCGAAGATCATAAGCCCACCGGCGATCAGTATAGCCACCACGGCATATTTCATCCAGCTCATGACGGTTCCCTCCCATCGGCTTTCTTTTGTGATCGCTGCTCGGACGCCCCTTGATGCGTTGCATGGTGATTTGCATGACCTATTAGGCGGTGCATGAAGAGATGCATGACAAGACAGCCTGCCAGAGGTAATAAAATGGACAAGCCATTGCCTGCCGATAAGTCATCTTTGCTTGCAACAAGAATAACGGTTGCGCCCAAAAGCATTAACGTGCAGCAGATGGCCATCATCCAACCGTGACCCGTTTTGGGTGTCAGGCGGCTGATGAGGGAGGGTTGAACCGTTTGTTCAATATCGTTGGTCATGGAATTTGCCCTATTAGGCCGCAAAGAACTGGGGCCTGTTTCAAGATTGGTTGCAGTGGACGGGAAATGTGGGAACAGTGACAGAGCTGGCTCGGCTTGATCAAACCGGGCAGTCGCGGAACGGATTAACCCCATTCCGCGACCATTCTTCTCTCGGTCTGTGCGATCAAGTCAGATGCTAATTCTGAGCAGGCTCAGAGGGATGCTGGCGATTTTTATCCGTGTCATCGCCGCTCATCCATTCCCTCATCTGTTCCATCTGGGCGCTCATGACGGCCCTCATGTTGGACATCATGTCCGTCATGCTGCCGGATTCAGACATCATGGTGTGCATTTGCTGCATCATGTCCCTGTCCATCACGCCATTGCCCATCATAGAAGGCATCGACATCATGTGACCGGAATTGCCCATGCCTTGGAAGTGGCCGGACTGGGTTGAAGAAGCATCGCTGTCATCGGCAAAGCCAGACAGAGGAAGGGCGACAGCGCCTGCCAGAGCAAGAGCGGTTGCTGTTGCGATCAACTTGATTTTCATAAGACATTCCTTTGATTGCGTTTCGAAAAGAGATTTACGAAAGTCAATCAAAGGCGCGGTGGCGGCGGTTCTGGCGAGAAGGATCGTGCGTAGGGCGTTTGTTCCAGCAAGAAAGGATCACGGCTAGTCAATTGTGAGGGGAAAGCCAAGGCAATCAGAGGCAGAATGGTCGCCTGAAAGCTACAATGCGCCGAAGCTCGGTTCATCATGCTTTCGCAGTCTTCGCAGCCACCGGACATCATGTCGCGCATCGCGGCCATATCCATGGTTTCCATCATAGACATATGCTGTTGCACGGAAGAATTGGGGTCTTCAGAAGAAGACTTGATAGCGCCCAAGCTCGCTCCAGAAAGGCCAAGCGAGATCAGACTGAAAACAATCAGCGCATATCCAAGCTTTGCAAATTGAGAGGCGGTTTGGATCATCTGCTTTGGGCTTTACGGGGTGAAGCTACGGGGCGAAAATTTGAAAAATCGTGAAATCAGCCTTGCTCGTACCTAACCATCACAACAGCTGAACTTGTTGTCGCCGCGCGCGGCCCAGTCTAAAGTCTCGTTTGAAAGGCCATCGAGAATTGGGCAGTCGGGCTTGTTGTTGCCGTGGCAATGGTCAACGAGTGTGCCCAGTGTCGCTTTGAGCGACTGCAACTCGGTGATCTTACGGTCGATTTCAACGATCTTGCTCTGTGCGATGGCTTTCACGTCAGAACTCGCGCGATCCTTGTCATCATAGAGGGACAATAGCAGGCGGCATTCCTCAATGCTGAAGCCGAGGCTCCGCGAACGTTTCAGAAAAGTCAGCCGATGAATGTCTTGTTCGCTATAGATGCGATAGCCATTTTCTGAGCGGATCGGCGAAATCAGGTCGATCTCTTCATAATAACGGATCGTCTTGGCGGGCAATTCGGTTTGACGTGCTGCTTGTCCGATATTCATGGTCTCTCTCTTTGTAAGTGTGAGCCATAGATGCGCTTCAATTGGGCCAGTTCTCGCTCTGAAAAACCCAAAGTTTCCGCCTTGGCAATCATATGCGGCAAAGCTTCAGCTTGCGTCTTTTCCGGCAATTCCCGTTTGCCGAGCCATTCTTGTTCCGGTCTTGTCATTTCAATATCCTTTTCAATATAAGGCTTCCAGTGACAGGAAGGTCAAGCCCGAAAGACAAATTGAAAGAACGCTTCTCATTGGGCGGCCTGATACCCTTTGCAGGGTGAAGGTTTGGCGGAGCCGTTTATAAAAGTGGCCCCGCCTTACCTTCATTCCAATAATTTACTTGGATTTCTTGGCGTCCTTGGTCAGGACCGTGGCCCAACCGTCGGTGAGCCTAGTGATGGTGACTTTCTCGCCAGCCAGCAGGCAGCGATTCACGCTCATGCGATGATTGTCGATCCCTTTCAGCTTGCTGCCGTCGGGCATCCTAATCACATTCTCACAATGGTTGATGCCTTCTTCGTCTGGTGCGCAATTGCTGTCGCTCAGAACCTTTGCCGTCACACTTGTTCCTGCTTCGGGCAGTGTTCCTTCTAGAATCTGAAGCGTGTATTTGCCGCCTGAGCCATTGTCCACCCAGGATGAAATACCGGCCTCGGCAGGAATTTCAGGCTGCGCACTCATGGCAATTGGCGCGGCAAGAAGAAAGACCGAGATGCCGGAAGCGATAAGACACGACTGGATGAATTTGTTGCAAAATCTTGTCATGGTCGCCACCTTCAGTTCTGTTTGGTGCCGGAATGGGGCATGGAAAAGCTGTGATGGGAGGCAAATTCAGATGCTTGGAGTTTGCCGTCCTTGTTCTTGTCCATGAAGGCGAACATGCGTCGATGCATGCTTTGGAACTCATCAAGGGAAAGGGATCCATCGCCATCCGTGTCGAGCATGACGATCATCATGGCCGGGTTCATCATGTTCCCCATCATATTACCGGGCTTCATATCTCCCTGCATGGTCTGCGTTGCTTGATCAGAGTGATGTGCTGGATTGGCGAAGGTTGCCTCGATCCCGAATGCGATCACGAGGCTGCTGGTGGTGAAAAGCAAAAAGTTGCGCATGGATTTCTCCGAAACTAATGGTGTCTGGTTTCTCCGGTTGGTCTCCTCGCCAATGAAACGGGAGACGACAACCGATTCTTACTGGTCTTCAAACCGCCTCGGTGGGACGGTTGACAGGGAAATTCCGTCGTCAAAGGAGCCGCTGGGGGCACCTCTGGCGCCAGCAGTCCATCTTGGGACGGATCAGGACAACAAGATCGGAGGGGGAGTGTCAGGTGGCGTGCTGGCGCCAACAAGGTTGGCAATCGCAAACCGCAGAGGCTTTGTCCGCTCGAGCCGCTCTAAAACGCTGCTGGCATTTTTAAGAACAAGAAAGGCGCAACCACTGTCCGCAGCACAGGTCTGTTGGTTCATGCCTTTATCGCATCCAGGAATATCCGCTGCGGTCGAACCAAGTGTGATGGTCGCCTCGCTGCAAGGAACCATCTGCGCATGCCCGAGTGCAAGGCTTTGCCCTGCTCCGGCGAAAAGGCCGAAGAGCAATATTATGGCAGCGAAGATGCTTTGCAGTTGGCGAGACATTTTTTAAATGCACTTGGTGAGAGGTGGCACGTGACGTCAGCAGTCAGGATCCGCCAAACAATCAGCAGGTCAGGCAACGGCTTCCTTCCTTGCTCCCCCACCCTAATGCTTCCAGCAGGAGGAAGGTCAAGGAAGAAAAGTTCGAAAATTTCGCTCTCTCATCCATTGACCTTCCGGTCACTGGAAACACCATATTGGTGCCATCAATCAAGCAACGCAATCCAGCCAGTGGCCAAATTCCGCCATTTGGAAGCGACGTCAGCGAGGACGATCATGACCCAGAGTTTGAATGGCATCTTTCAATTACAAGATATGGCCTGCGGCAATTGTGCGCAGCACGCTGAAGACGTGGCACTAACGATAGAGGGAGTTTCCCATGCGTCCGTCGATCTTTCCACTCAGACGATTTCCCTATCCTTTGAGCATCCGACTGAAGAGAGTCTTTTGGTCGAGGCTTTTGACAAGATCGGCTTTTCGGCTGTGACGCCACGCACAGAGCTGTCGATCACAGGCATGCATTGCAGCCATTGCGTCAGCACGATCGAAAAAGCTCTGAAGGCCATGCCGGGGGTTCTGACCGTTGAAATCTCATTGGCGACGGAGAAGGCAACCATCACATTTTGGCAGGGTCGAACCGATCCTGAGGCGCTTGCTGCGCGGGTCACGGAGCTCGGATTTCCAGCCCAGCCCGTCTGACAGGGAACTGCAACGGGGTTTCGCCCATTGATATTACAAATGCATACCAATCTTACCGAAAGACAGGAGGGTGGCATGTCCGCATCCGAACAGGAACACCGTCATCATCAGCATCATGATCACAGCGCCCATCACTGCCATCATGACCATAAGCATGAGGGTACAGCAAAGGAAGCCGGATGTGATATGGCGACCGACCCGGTATGCGGTATGCAGGTGCGCGTCAAAGTAGGCGCTCGGTCCGAACAATATGATGGTGAAAGCTATTATTTCTGCTCCGATGGCTGTCAGGAGAAGTTCAAGGCAGACCCTTATTTCTATGTTTCGGGCAATGCAAAGAAGGCGCATCAACAGAGCAAGCCGGGCGCCCAATGGACCTGCCCGATGCATCCCGAAATCATTCAGGACGAACCGGGCGACTGCCCCAAATGTGGTATGGCGCTTGAGCCAACCGTTCCGACGGATGAGCCTTCCGAAGAATTGGTCGACTTTACCCGCCGTCTCTGGGTGAGTGGCGCTGCGGCAATCCCGCTGATGATCCTCACCATGGGGGGGATGGTAGGGCTGCCCATTCGCGACTGGCTGAGCCATCAGATGGCCGCCTATGCCGAGTTTGCCCTTGCGACACCGATTGTCTTCTGGGCGGCGCAACCCTTCTTCAAGCGCGGCGCGGATTCCATTCGCAATGCTTCACCCAATATGTGGACGCTGATTTCGCTCGGGGTGGGGTCTGCCTATATCTATTCGCTTTTTGCGACTTTCCTGCCGGGACTTTTCCCCGCGCAATATCGAAGCGCCGAAGGGGTCGGTACCTATTTTGAGGCTTCCGTTGTTATCGTCGCTCTGATCTTCGTCGGTCAGGTGCTGGAACTGCGCGCCCGCGAGCGGACAGGCGATGCCATTCGCGCCTTGCTCGATCTGGCCCCAAAGACAGCGCGGCGTATCTTGCCCAATGGCGACGAATATGATGCGCCTTTGGAGAATATCGCTGCGGGTGACCTGTTGCGCGTCCGTCCCGGTGACAGCATCCCGGTGGATGGCGACGTAACCGAAGGGCATTCTTCCGTTGATGAAAGCATGATCACCGGCGAGCCGGTTCCCATCGAGAAGAAGAAGGGCGACAAAGTTACCGGCGGCACCATCAACAAAAATGGCACGCTTGCCATTCGTGCAACCCATATCGGGGCTGAGACGATGCTTTCCCAAATCGTTGGCATGGTCTCAAGCGCCCGTCAGTCCCGCGCGCCCATACAGGGACTGGCTGACAAAGTCTCTGCCGTCTTTGTGCCGTCGGTTGTTGGCGCGGCAGTGTTGGCCTTTGCCATCTGGCTCATATTCGGTCCGGATCCCGCTCTCGCCTTTGCCATTGCGGCAGCGGTATCAGTGCTGATCATTGCCTGTCCCTGTGCGCTTGGTCTTGCAACCCCCATCTCGATCACCACGGCGGCGGGGCGTGGGGCGCAAGCCGGTGTGCTGATAAAAGATGCCGAAGCCCTTGAGCGCATGGCGCGGGTTGACACCGTGATTGTCGACAAGACCGGTACTCTCACGGAGGGCAAGCCGAAGCTGACCGACGTGGTGGCACTTGGTGATCGGGATGACGACGCTGTGCTGGCCATGGCAGCCGCTCTTGAACGCGGCTCCGAGCATCCGCTGGCCGAGTCGATTGTCGAGGGAGCGCGCGAGCGTGACGTCGAGCGCCTTGAGGCGTCCGATTTCGAGGCTCTAACCGGCAAGGGCGTGAAAGGCACGGTCGAAGGCAAGGCTGTCGCCCTTGGCAACAGCGCAATGCTTGAGACGTTGTCCATCGATGCCAAGAGTGCGTCCGAGCAGGCGGTCTCACTTCAGGAAGAAGGCAAGACCGTGATGTTCATCGCAATTGATGGAGCGCTCACAGGCATCGTGGCGGTCGCGGACCCGATCAAGGAGACGACGGCTGCGGCCATCAAGGATCTTCATGCCATGGGCCTTACCGTTATCATGGCAACGGGCGATAATGAACGCACCGCCAAGGCGGTCGCCGACCAGCTCGGCATCGATGATGTCCGCGCAGGCGTCCTTCCCGAAGACAAGAAGGCACTGGTGGAAGAACTGCATGACAAGGGCGCCTATGTCGCCATGGCTGGCGACGGGGTCAATGATGCGCCAGCTCTTGCTGCGGCCGATGTTGGCATTGCCATGGGCACCGGTGCGGATGTGGCCATGGAAAGCGCGGGCATCACGCTTCTCGGTGGGGACCTTGCGGGCATTGTCCGGGCGAGAAGGTTGGCAACAAAAACGCTCAGAAACATTAAACAGAATCTGTTCTTCGCTTTTGTCTACAATTCGGCAGGCGTGCCTCTGGCCGCAGGTATTCTGTATCCGGTCTTTGGCCTCCTGCTCTCGCCGATGATTGCGGCGGCAGCGATGAGCCTGTCGTCCGTGTCGGTTATCGCCAATGCCTTGAGGTTGCGACGCATCGATCTGTAGCTGGTGCCTTATGTCGCAAAGGGCATCGGGTCTGAAGGTGTAAACTGAAGACAGGAAAATGGATTTTAAAAAGGAGAAAAACCATGCATGGTACAGGGATGGGGTTCGGAATGGGCTTCGGTTTTGGAGGCATCGGGATGTGGATCATTCTAATCATCGGCCTTCTGATCATCGCTGCACTCGTCAAATATCTGCTTAAGTGATCCTCCCCCGATCAGT
>CAXXSO010000068.1:0-5567 GCA_963676965.2 uncultured Cohaesibacter sp. | reverse complement strand
GGTGGTGGAGGTCTAGGCTAGGCGGCGGCCCCTGGGCTGAGCACCGGCCTGGGGCCGCCAACCGGCACACCGGATGGTCTCGAGTAAGGTGCGCGGCGAGCCGAAACCGGAGGGTGTAGACCAGTCCGCCGCCAGGCCCAAACCATGCCTATTTAGGGGGAGGCAGGACGATTGCCCAGGCGGTAAGGGGCCATAAAAATACTTGACAATTTTTTAGGTGTTTCCATATCGTGAACTACACACCTTGATAAAAATCTAATACCGTTGGACCATGCCTGCCCTCTTTCCGCGTAACGCGGGAGGGGGTTTTGTGTTTAAAAGACCAATCACCGAATCACCGTCACGGTATCGGCGAAGCGGTCTCAGTCATTAATTATAAGAAAGGGGCGAATCATGGGAGATAAGATTTGGTATAGAGATCCGGACACCAAACAGCTAGTGTCAGTGTTCGAGAAACACCCACAATCAAAGATATTGGAAAAAGCCTCTCCCATAACGGTGACTTTAGTCCGGGTAGTAGTCGGCCAGGACTACGATACTTTTGGCAGGCACAACGACCTCTTCATAATGTCACGTTCGGGCATGGGCACAAAGCGACCAAATGTTGACCGCTTCCATGCCTATAAGAAAGAGGTGCCCAAGGATAAGCCGGTGCCAGGCATGTACAACAAAATTATGTTCGTAAAAGATGACTACAATGGCGAGGACAGGCTGTGGCTTGAGCTGCACGTCAGGGAGGTAGATATCCAAGATGAAGATATCGACAAGGCGGTGGAGCTCTTTCAAAAGATGGCCAGCACAGCTGGGGCGGTGTTTCCGGTTGCCCTGCCCTATATGTTTGGGGCCAGCGCGGCGGCAAGTTTGGCAGGCAAACTGCTGGGTTGGCTGATAAAAGATACGAGGGCCATGGACGTGGAGTTCGATCTCAATTCCGGCGACCCTGAGGTGGGCCAGATGGTTTTGCAAACAGGAACCTATGTTGTTTTTAACAAAGAAAGAAACGGTTCGCTTTTTTCTCTGGAGCAAAACGGCAACCTTCTGAAAAACGGCCAACCGGTGCAGGATGTAACCTATGCGGTTATCACCATTGTCGATAAAAAGAAATTTGAGCCCGAGGAGGAACTGAGCCAAAGGATCAGCACCCTTTTGACCCAGATGAAGCAAGACGCTGACAAGCCCGAAGGTTTGGTCAAGGCCTTCTACTTTTTGACCGACACTATGACCAAGTACGACCAATTCAAGAAGCTTGACCGTTATTTCGACCTGTACAACAGGACCGATCCGCCACTCTCCGAAAAGGAAAAGGCGCTGATGAATAATATCGCCGCGATCAACGAACTCGCACCGTTTTTACCAACAAGTACCTAAGGCTAGCGCTGGGTGAGGTGGACCCATTTGTTTGGACAGCTATGAGGTCCAGTTAAGCGAGAGTTCCGGGTTCCATCTCTTGGTATTGTAGTTTGCCCTCAGGGCCTGAGCGATGTCCAGTTCTTCCACTTTGTCCCCCTGATTCTGGGGGAGTGCCCAAGGCTGCTTGTCCAGGCCATGGTGGACCTCCCACGCAGTGCGGTAGCCCAGGGCCTCATGTAGCCTCTCGTGGTTGTAGAAGTTCATATAGGCGGCTATCCCGGCCTTGGCCTCGGCGCCAGTCTCATATGCCTTGAGGTACACTTCCTCGTATTTCAGGCTGCGCCAGAGCCTCTCCACGAAGATATTGTCCATGAAACGGCCCTTGCCGTCCATGCTGATTTTGATTCCGTGGTCCAATAGCATGCCGGTAAATTTGGCGCTGGTGAATTGAGCCCCTTGGTCGGTATTGAAGATGTCGGGGCTTCCCTTGCCCAAGGCCTCCTCCAGGGCTTCCAGGCAAAAGTGGACATCCAAGGTATTGGAAAGCCGCCAGGCAAATACATAACGGCTGAACCAGTCCATGATAGCCACCAGGTACAAGAAGCCACGCTGCATGGGGATGTAGGTGATGTCAGCCGCGAAGACCATCCCGGGGCGATCGATCTCAAGGCCTTTGAGGAGATAAGGGTAAATCCTCTGTTCTTGAGCTGGGCGGCTGGTATTGGGCTTTTGATAAATTGCCTCGATGCCCATCAGCCGCATCAGCCGCTGCACCCGCTTGCGGTTCACAGGGCACTGCAACACCCTCTCCAGCCACTCTGCCATCTTTCGGGAGCCGTAGAACGGGGTTTTCAGGTATTGTCGATCGATCAGCGCCATCAGCTCCAAGTCAAGTGCCGAGGTCCCCTTGGGCCGATAGTAGTACGTGGACCTGCCCACCCCCAACAAGCGGCACTGACGGGATGCGGACAGCTTTATATGCTTACGCTCAATCATGGCGCGCCTCTGGGCCATGCTCAGTGACCGAGCTTTCTGGCTAAAAAATCGTTTTCCACCTTGAGCTGGCCGATCTGTCGGTAAAGGTGATCCACCAGGGCGGCCTTGTCGTCATCTTTGTGCTTGCCGCCCTGCATGAGATCGGCGGCGCCTTCCTGCAGCGCTCTTTTCCAGGCGTGTATCTGGCTGGGATGGACCCCGAATCGGCTGGCCAATTCGGCCACCGTCTCATCACCTTTCATTGCGGCCAGAGCCACCTTGGCCTTGAAGGCCCCGCTGTGCCTGCGACGCGATTTGCTCATCTCCCGCTCCTTCCAAATTAAGTCGATTCTAGAGCGGAACTCTCGCTTAGCAAACTGTCCAGTTTTTGGGGTCCATCTCAGGGGAACGGCCTAACGCTCCGTCCACCCCAACAAAAAACAGCCCCCGCTGATCTTGCGATCAACGGGGGCTTAAAATAATTCCGGCGGCGTCCTACTCTCCCACACTTGAAAAATGCAGTACCATCGGCGCTGAGAGGCTTAACTTCCGTGTTCGGGATGGGAACGGGTGTGACCCTCTCGCCATAACCACCGAAAACTGTATTTCCGGCAATAAAATAGAGCGATAAGCTTTTTTCGCTGATACAGAGCTTTGACCAAGCCCGATCAAGGATCGGATGATCATGGATGATAAAAGTGACCAAGCCTCACGGGCGATTAGTACCGGTCAGCTAAACATATCACTATGCGTACACTTCCGGCCTATCAACCTTGTAGTCTTCAAGGGCCCTTCAGCCTCCGAAGAGGAGGGAAATCTTATCTTGGAGGGGGCTTCCCGCTTAGATGCTTTCAGCGGTTATCCCTGCCGAACGTAGCTACCCAGCGATGCCGCTGGCGCGACAACTGGAACACTAGGGGTTCGTCCACTCCGGTCCTCTCGTACTAGGAGCAGCTCTCCTCAAATTTCCTGCGCCCACAGCAGATAGGGACCGAACTGTCTCACGACGTTCTAAACCCAGCTCACGTACCGCTTTAATTGGCGAACAGCCAAACCCTTGGGACCGGCTCCAGCCCCAGGATGCGATGAGCCGACATCGAGGTGCCAAACCTCCCCGTCGATGTGAACTCTTGGGGGAGATAAGCCTGTTATCCCCGGCGTACCTTTTATCCGTTGAGCGATGGCCCTTCCATGCGGAACCACCGGATCACTAAGACCTACTTTCGTACCTGCTCGACCTGTCGGTCTCGCAGTCAAGCTCCCTTATGCCTTTACACTCTTCGGCTGGTTTCCAATCAGCCTGAGGGAACCTTCGCGCGCCTCCGTTACTCTTTTGGAGGCGACCGCCCCAGTCAAACTACCCACCAGACACTGTTCCCGACCCGGATAACGGGTCTGGGTTAGATTCCTAAGATAGCAAGGGTGGTATTTCAAGGTTGGCTCCACCGAGACTAGCGTCCCAGCTTCATAGCCTCCCACCTATCCTACACATACTAGCCCAAGAACCAATGTCAAGCTGTAGTAAAGGTGCACGGGGTCTTTCCGTCTTGCTGCGGGTAGACGGCATCTTCACCGCCACTACAATTTCGCTGAGTCCCTGGCTGAGACAGTGGGGAAGTCGTTACGCCATTCGTGCAGGTCGGAACTTACCCGACAAGGAATTTCGCTACCTTAGGACCGTTATAGTTACGGCCGCCGTTTACCGGGGCTTCGGTTCAAAGCTTCTCCAGGCGAACCTAGATGACCTCTCCCCTTAACCTTCCGGCACCGGGCAGGCGTCAGACCCTATACGTCGTCTTGCGACTTAGCAGAGTCCTATGTTTTTAGTAAACAGTCGCTACCCCCAATTCTCTGCGACCCCCTTCAGCTCGGATAGTAAATACCGTCACCAAAAAGGGCACACCTTCTCCCGAAGTTACGGTGTCATTTTGCCGAGTTCCTTAGCCAGAGTTCTCTCAAGCGCCTTGGGATGCTCTCCCTGCCTACCTGTGTCGGTTTGCGGTACGGTCACCAACAGTGCTCGCTAGAAGATTTTCTTGGCAGCATGGGCTCAGTGACTTTGCGAGGTAAACCTCTCGTCATCACCTCTCAGCGTTAACGAGGAAACGGATTTGCCTATTTCCTCCGCCTACAGGCTTGAACCGCCACTTCCAGCCGGCGGATCACCTACCCTTCTGCGTCCCTCCTTCGCTCAAATGCACGTTAGTGGTACGGGAATATTAACCCGTTTCCCATTACCTACGCCTTTCGGCCTCGGCTTAGGGGCCGACTAACCCTGAGAAGATTAGCTTTACTCAGGAATCCTTAGGCTTACGGCGAGCGGGTTTCTCACCCGCTTTTTCGCTACTCATGTCAGCATACGCTCTTGGGATGGGTCCACTAGTCCTCACGGTCTAGCTTCAACCCCTTACCCAATGCTCCCCTACCGATGGTATAAAACCATCCCGCAGCTTCGGTGGTGTGCTTTAGCCCCGGTACATTTTCGGCGCGGAGCCACTTGACCAGTGAGCTGTTACGCTTTCTTTAAAGGATGGCTGCTTCTAAGCCAACCTCCTGGTTGTCTGCGCATCTCCACATCCTTTCCCACTTAGCACACACTTCGGGACCTTAGCTGGCGATCTGGGTTGTTTCCCTTTCGACGATGGAACTTATCTCCCACCGACTGACTCCCGGGGTAAAAGTTAACGGTATTCGGAGTTTGATTGAGTTTGGTACTCTGTTAGGAGCCCTAGCTCATTCAGTGCTCTACCCCCGTTACTTAATTTCCCGAGGCTATACCTAAATATATTTCGGGGAGAACCAGCTATCACCAGGTTTGATTAGCCTTTCACTCCTATCCACAGTTCATCCAAGCGGTTTTCAACCCACATTGGTTCGGCCCTCCATCCCGTGTTACCGGGACCTCAGCCTGACCATGGATAGATCACCTGGCTTCGGGTCTACTCCCTGCGACTAAACGCCCTATTAAGACTCGGTTTCCCTACGGCTACACCTAACGGCTTAACCTTGCCACAAAGAGTAACTCGCTGACTCATTATGCAAAAGGCACGCGGTCAGACATGCATTTCCTCAGAAATGCAAACGTCCTCCCACCGCTTGTAAGCAGACGGTTTCAGGTACTATTTCACTCCCCTCACCGGGGTGCTTTTCACCTTTCCCTCACGGTACTGGTTCACTATCGGTCGTCGGCGCGTATTTAGCCTTATGAGATGGTCCTCATGAATTCCGACGGGGTTCCACGT
>CAXXSO010000067.1:0-3577 GCA_963676965.2 uncultured Cohaesibacter sp. | reverse complement strand
ACATCATTACTGAAACTATTAAAATTTTAAATTGTAAAATATATAAAGACAATGAATAAACAGAGAATCAACTAAATTCTTAATCATTATAATCTACAAGCTTATAATTTATTTAAAGAGTATTAAATTAATTTAAATATTAATTCGGTGCAGGTTAAAATATAAATTTCTCTATATATTTATATTAATATAAAAATGAAGTAATAAGTTTTGAAAATTTAAATAAAAAATCATATGTTAAAATTGATTACTAAAATTAAACAATAATTTTATGTAAAATTTAATTTTTTATATTTTTTGTTTTTTTATTTTTTGTAATTTTATTTTTTATATTTTATTTTATAATTTTAATTTCATAATTGATTTATTCTAAATTAAATAAAACTTAAAAGAAAAATTAATAATGAGTTTTTCAAAAATTTTGTTCTTTATTTCTTTTTTATGGAGTCAAGTCACCCCGGGTTTTATTTGATAAATTCAAACTATTTGTTAGACTCAACAACTATTTATGAATATTTTTTTGATTCAACATTCACAGAAACTGATTTTATTAATTCAGGATGGTTATATTCAGGAGATGACACTCCAGTAACAAACTGTGCAGGAAAATCTCTTGTTGGGTAAACTTATTTACTTTTATATTATAAAGTGGTTCAATGGTTGATGATGTTTATTGGACAGCAAACAAAAAATTTTAATTGGGAATTAATCATTATCAGATCAAGATTGAAATATTACTTTATCTAATTGATGTAAATTGTTTAAAAAATATATTAGTTTTAGAGTTGGGATTAAATTACTAACGATGACCATGTTGGTTTTAAAAATTTTTATTGAATTTCTAGGCAGAAATTTCGCTCGATCAATACTAATACGATATTTATCATGAATATGGGAATTCACCTTCAAATATTTGTGGAATGGCGTTTAATGATGATATTTAATCTTTTGAAAAAACAATTCTTCATAGCTAAAATTTGTTAACATTTAAAATTTATTGCTCTTTAAATTAAGCACCATAAAATGAGTTATTTTTAATAAATTATACTGATTAGAATGCCCTGAAAATTGATTTCCAAACAGTGAAAATATTTGTATGGATTGCCACCAAGATTGTTTTTAAGGATAATGCACACTTTCATAAAGCAATGTTAGTTGTACCGATTGCCGAACAAACTATATCCTATCAGATGGAAGCTGTGTTTGCTAAAACAATTTAATACTCGATGAAAATGGAACTGACTGTATTTGCCCAGAAGGTTTAAATTATTCAAAATTATTGACTTATCTAAGGATATTTTTTAAATGAAAGTGATTATTGTTCTTATTTGGAAGATTGCCAAAATTATATTTTTTACTCTGAACCCAATGACGAATGTGTTTTAAATTGTCCTTAGTATGATATTTGTAAGAAAATATACAACAAATAAATTGTGTTTAGAAACCTATGCAGATGAGTTGACTAAATCCTGTAAATAATGTCCAGAAGGTTGTAATTTTTGTCTTGATAATTCGTTTGATGATTGCGCCGATTTAATATTAGTAGTTAAATAGGTAAGCAAAAATAAAATTTAAATCATAAGAAGCAATACAAATAATCAATAAAGCGTAACAACAGCTGTAGAAATAATTGAATAAGCATTTTTATAAGTTTCTAATATTGATTTAACAAAGAAGGAATCATCAATTTAAAATATTTTTGTTGATATTTTGGGAAAATAAGAGTTGCTATTTGTTGTCAATATTAATTGAAGTTAAGATAAAGCTTTAAATATTTGGAAAATCACTGTAGAAAGAGCCTAAGTTGATGTCGACACAAATATTAAATTGGAGGACTTTTAATTAATCCTCTTATATTCCCCTATTGCTTTTATTTATAAAAATTTTGATGGAGAATACTCAGAAGACTTTCTTTAAATAAACACAACCTAAATAGAAAAATAAAATTGTTCTATCAAAGGATAATTTTCAATAAGTCCAACCCAATCTCCAACTTAATATAAGCTTTAAATTGTTGTAGAAGAAAATTATTAAATTTTTTTAAAAGCTATTGATGATCTTTATTCAGCTCTAACAATTGAAATTGAGAATTTGACTTCTTTATAATATTCGTATCATTTTTCAAAATTACTTACTGATTAAAATGAGATTTCAATTAATATTGACTTTAAATTTTACACTTCTTTTACTAATTCCCCTATAATGTCAGTAATCTTTGATAATAATCTCATTAATACAGAGTGTTATATAAAAATTTAATCAAACAAATTACAAATTTAACTAAAAAATTATCTTAAAGTAACATAAGATTAAACAGAAACCTTAGATTCTGTTGTGAGAATAACAACATAAATGATAACAGTAAAAATTTTTATTATAATATTTTAACTTAGGGATAATAATCATCAGTTGCATTATCATTTGCAAGTAGTGCAGGTGCGAGAGGAGCTTCTTAATTATAAATGTATGTTTATCTCCATTATGTTAACATTGATATGCCTTAAAATTTGGTGGATCTTTAAAAAGAATAAGAAACTGGCAATGAGTCACTAGAAATTGACAAATTGAAATTTACTTAAAGAACAAAAGACATATAATATTAAAAAGGAATGTTTAAAAAATCTGGAGTGGATATTTACTGTTGAAACATAATGAATGGTCCTCTCATTTTAATTATTTCTGCTTTGGCTTTGGCAATCTTTTTTAATATTAATGAAGAAATTATCAATGACTTCAAATTAGATAAATTTTTCTTGTAATTTAGATGGCTAAATCTTAAAAAAAGAATTATATCTTTCCTTAAACTTTTCTATTTTTATGCTTTTAATTTTTTTGTTTGGAATGCACCTGTTTCTATTTATTTAATGAGTATTATTTGCATCAGTATATTTACTTATCGCAATCTCAGATTCCCAACTTTATACTCTTTTTCAGGACTATTTAATTTTATCTTAGCTTTCGTTCTTAAATGCTTTTAAATAATTTTTTTTCTTTTTTTATCTATATTACTAAGAGTTTATTGGAATTAAGGACCATTTATTATTAAATCTAATTTATTGTTGAAAAAAAAAAATAATTTAATTACTCGCCTTACAATCATTTATTAAGATTACAACGAAGCATCATTTAGTTAATTAGTTTGTTCCATTTTAGAATTTATTAAACATGAATTATTATTTATAATTAAATGTTTATTTATTTTATGTTGATATTGAAATGCCTTAATGTTTAAATGCTCTTTTTAAAGAATAATAAACTGGTAATAAGTTATTTGAAGTTGAACAGTTGAAATTTTCTTTAAAAGTACAAGATTAATAATATTAAGAAGGGATATTTTTAAAATCGGGGGTAGATATTTACTGTTGAAATATTGTGAATGGTCCTATTATCTTAATTATTTGTATAAGTTTATTTACTTGGAGAAATTTGAGATTTCCAACTTTATCTTCTCTATCAGGAATATTAAATATCATTGTTGCCTTTTTCTTAAAATGCTTATAATTAGCTTTTTATATTTTTATTTTTTACAGATTAAGAATATCTTAGAAGAATTAATTAAGGACTTAATCAAACAAAA
>CAXXSO010000066.1:0-21214 GCA_963676965.2 uncultured Cohaesibacter sp. | reverse complement strand
CTCGATCAGTGAGGAAGTTGAAAGCGCAGGCATTGGCGGCTCACCACGCACGGTACGGGGCAAATCGGGCCGTATCGTTGAGCTGGTATCCCTGTCGGGGCAGGAAAAGCCCGCCCCCCGCATCGAGACCGGGGTCAGCGAGCTTGACCGCGTCACCGGCGGAGGTTTCGTCAAAGGTTCGGTCCTGCTGCTTGGAGGGGATCCGGGTATCGGCAAATCCACCTTGCTCATTCAGGCTTCTGCCGCCCTCGCCCATCGGGGCCATCGGGTGATCTATATTTCCGGTGAAGAGGCGATCGATCAGGTCCGCCTGCGCGCCTCCCGCCTCGGACTGGCAAAGGCCAAGGTGGAGTTGGCCGCAGAGACCAGTGTTGAAGACATCCTTGCCACCCTCACCTCTGGACCAGCACCGGACATGGTGGTGATCGATTCCATCCAGACCCTCTGGACAGACAGCGCCGACAGCGCGCCCGGCACAGTCACACAGGTCCGCGCCTCGGCGCAGGCCATGATTCGCTATGCCAAACAAACCGGCGCGGCAGTTATTCTGGTGGGCCATGTCACCAAGGATGGCCAGATTGCGGGACCACGCGTTGTTGAACATATGGTCGATGGGGGTGATGCAATTTGAAGGCGATTCCGGCCATCAATTCCGTATTCTGCGCGCGATCAAGAACCGTTTTGGCCCAACCGATGAAATCGGCGTGTTTGAGATGACCGGCGGTGGTCTGTCGCAAGTAGCCAACCCCTCTGCCATGTTTTTGGGCGAGCGCAATCTCTCCACGCCGGGGGCAGCGGTCTTTGCGGGAATGGAAGGCTCCCGCCCCTTGCTGGTGGAAATCCAGGCCCTTGTTGCCCAATCTCCCCTTGGCACCCCGCGCCGCGCGGTTGTGGGGTGGGATTCCAGCCGCCTTGCCATGGTGCTCGCTGTGCTCGATGCCCATTGCGGCGTCCGGCTCTCCAGCCATGATGTCTATCTCAACGTCGCTGGCGGCATGAAAATCACCGAACCGGCGGCTGATCTGGCGGTTGCTGCTGCATTGGTTTCCTCACTTGCCGGAGTCGCGCTACCATCCGAAGCGGTCTATTTCGGCGAAATCAGCCTCTCTGGTGCCATCCGCCCGGTCTCTCATTCTGCCGCCCGCATCAAGGAATCGGCCAAACTCGGTTTTTCCAGCGCATCCGTGCCAGAAGCCTCGCTCAAGGCAACCAAGTCGGCAGACTTGGCCCTGACCAGCCTTGAAACCTTGTCCGATCTCGTGGCCCGCATCGCCGCTGGATCGAATCTGAGTGAAAGTGATGATTAGGAGAGAACGATGCCCGCCCGATTGTTGCGGCTTGTTGCAGCAAGGACGCACCGGCGGGCAGATATTGGGCCTTGTTGCCAGAACAGGCGCATAAGTTGCGCAAAAGGCCTTGCTCTTGCCCCCTTCATGGCCCTATAGAAACAAGCAAACGCGAAAGACGCCGGATCCGCCGTCCATACAGGATTCGCGCATGGCTCACTAACAGGATGGATTTCCGATGCCCATCACACTCCTCGACGGGATTTTTTCTCATCGTCTTGTTGATTTCCGCATTCCTGGCCATGATCCGTGGCTTCGTGCGCGAGGTCCTTTCCATTGGCGCCTGGGTTGCTGCTGCCATTGCAACCATCTATCTGTTCGATCAGGCCCTGCCAATTGTCAAAACCTACCTGCCGCAGCCTTTGGTCGCGCAGGCGGCAACGGCTCTGGGCATTTTCCTGCTCACCCTGATCGTCGTTTCCTTCATCACCATCCAGATTTCCGACTTCGTGCTCGACAGTCGCATCGGCGCACTGGATCGCACATTGGGCTTTGTCTTTGGCGCTGCCCGCGGAGCCATTCTAATGGCGGTCGCGATGATCATGTTCAACTGGTTCCAGCCGGAAGATCGCCAACCCAACTGGATTGCACAGGCCAAAGCAAAGCCTTTGCTGAACCAGATTGGCGACAAACTGATCAGCCTGTTGCCCGAGGACCCCGAAGAGCAGCTGCTGGAAAAACTCAAGCAGCGCCGCAAGGGTCTGACTGGCGACGAGAATACCAGTTACAAATCAGGCGAAAGCAACGCTCTGGACAATCTGATCAGTTCAAACAGCAAGAATTGACGCTGTTGACGACCAAATGGTCGCGTTATTCCCTGCATGGCTGACGAAAGCGTCTGTCTGTGCTACAGGAAGAAAGAAAGAATTGGCGGGGCACATCCCGCCATTCGTCGTTTTACTGCTTGGTGCATCCCTTTTGTGCTCAAACCAGCTAGGGATGCTCTGAACATCAGAGCAACAGCCCGCCAAACGGCTTGGTGCTCTAAGTCGAAAAAACGGACATTCCCGCGCCTCAAATCCTAGCGCCCAGATTGAGAAGTACAATCCGATGCAAAAAAACAACTCACAGATCGATCCTCAAAGCGTCTTGCGGGATCTGGATGAAGATTGGAATCTGGAAGGGGATACACTGCACGAGGAATGCGGTGTGTTCGGTGTTTATAATGTTGCTGATGCTTCGGCCCTGACCGCTCTGGGCCTTCACGCCCTCCAGCATCGCGGCCAGGAAGCGGCAGGCATCGCCACCTATGACGGCAGTCATTTCCATCTGGAACGCAGATTCGGCCTTGTGGGTGACAATTTCTCCAACGCCTCGGTGATGGAACGCCTGCCCGGTTCCGCCTCTATCGGCCATAACCGCTATTCCACCGCAGGCGGCGCTGCCTTACGCAACATTCAGCCGCTGTTTGCCGAGTTGGAAGGCGGCGGCATCGCAGTCGCCCACAATGGCCAATTTACCAACGCCATGACCCTGCGCAAGTCGCTGATCAAGCGCGGCGCAATTTTCCAGTCCAACTCCGATTCGGAAGTTGTCCTGCAACTCATCGCCAAAAGCCGCGAGAACAACATCGTTGATCGCTTCATTGATGCGATCCGCCAGATGGAAGGTGGCTATGCTTTGGTCGCCCTCACTCTCCGCAAGAAGCTGATCGGAGCGCGCGACCCGCACGGCATCCGCCCGCTGGTGCTGGGAGATCTTGATGGCTCGCCGGTTCTGGCGTCTGAGACCTGCGCATTGGACATGATCGGCGCAGACTTTGTCCGCGATGTTGAAAATGGCGAAGTCGTCGTCTGCACCGATGAAGGGATCCAGTCCTACCACCCCTTCCCGGAAAAACCCGCCCGTCTTGATATCTTTGAATATATCTATTTCTCCCGCCCCGACTCCTTCATCGGTGGGCGCTCGGTTTATGAAGTGCGCAAAAATCTGGGCCGTGAACTGGCCCGGGAATTGCCCCTTGATGTGGATGTGGTGGTCCCGGTTCCCGATTCCGGCGTGCCCGCCGCGCTTGGCTATGCGCAGGAGACCGGCATCCCGTTTGAACTCGGCATCGTGCGAAACCATTATGTCGGCCGGACCTTCATTGAACCATCCCAACAGATCCGCGCCCTTGGCGTCCGCCTGAAACATTCCGCCAACCGCTCGCAGGTCGAGGGCAAGAAGATCGTTCTGGTCGATGACAGCCTCGTACGCGGCACGACCTCCACCAAGATCGTGCAGATGATGCGCGATGCCGGTGCCAAGGAAGTGCATATGCTGCTGGCAAGCCCGCCTATCACCCATTCCGATTATTACGGCATCGACACCCCGGACCGCAAAAAACTGCTCGCCGCGCAATATGATCTTAAAGGCATGCGCGACTATATCAGCGCCGATTCTCTGGGCTTCATTTCCATTGATGGCGTCTATCGCGCCTGTGGCTTTGAAGGCCGCAACAATGAAGCCCCGCAATTTACCGACCATTGCTTCACCGGAGACTATCCGACTGAATTGGTCGATGTGGACGGCGCGGAAAATCATCGCGGCGGCGGTCTGCTCAAAGACTAAGCCCGGACAGCCCCTCTCCTAGGAAAGGCCACCTCATGACTGAAAAACGCCTTGAAGGTCGCATCGCCGTTGTCACCGGCGCATCCCGTGGCATCGGCTGGCAAGCCGCCCTCGCGCTCGCGCGTGAAGGAGCCCACATCATTGCAGTAGCCAAAACGGTCGGTGCACTGGAAGAGCTGGATGATGCCATTCAGGCTTTCAACGGATCGACGACCTTGGTCCCCCTCGACCTGATGGATTATGATGCTATCGATCGTTTGGGCGCTGCCATCTATGAACGCTGGGGCAAGCTCGATATCCTGTTGGGCAATGCCGGTCTGCTCGGGGCAATCACCCCGATTGGCCACGCAAGCCCGACCAAGGATTGGGACAAGGTGCTCGGTGTCAACCTGACCGCCAACTGGCGTCTGATCCGCTCCCTCGATCCGCTGCTGCGTCAGTCCGATGCAGGCCGCGCCCTCTTCATGAGTTCCAGCGCGGCGCATAAATGCAAACCCTTTTGGGGTGTCTATAGCGTATCGAAGGCCGGCCTTGAAGCCATGGTCCGGACCTATGCAGGCGAGATCAAGCAAACCAATCTCAGGGTCAATAGCTTCAATCCCGGCGGTACCCGTACCGGCATGCGCGCCAAAGCCATCCCCGGTGAAGACCCCATGACCGTACCACATCCAAGCGAAGTCGCCCCCTTCATCGTCGACTGCCTGCTGCCGGACTGTGACAAGAATGGCCAACTCTATGACTTCCCGACACGCAGTTGGAAGAGCTACGACCATCCGATCATCAGCTAATCAAGCAGACATCAAAAAGCCCCGGACGGCAGCAGCCATCCGGGGCTTTTTTCGTTTTATGACAACCGGTTAGACGCAAAAGAGGAATCATATTTTGAATCTCTTTCGTCCCCCATGTATCAGTTTGCGAGCAAGATGATTCCAAATCTCAACGAGCAGATTCTATGTCTGAACTTGTTGAATCAAACTCTCAAAACCTCAGAATCAAATTCTCAGAACCACGCCTCAAGCCTTTGAAATGACTCACGACAAAAAATAAGTTCCATAACTTATTCCACCAACTCTGTCTCCCCGACAGAAACTGAGCCATAGCCCTGTCGCTCGAGATCAACGACCTTGCGCAATGTCTCTTCCGCCTCACTGGCTTCGCGCTGACGATCCCACATCGAAGCATAAAGCCCCTTCTTCTCAAGCAACTCAGCATGACGACCACGCTCGCGGATACGCCCTGCTTCGAGCACGATAATCTCATCGGCGTTGATCACCGTCGACAGGCGGTGGGCAATGACAAGGGTTGTCCGGTTATTGGAGACTTCATCAAGCGCCGACTGGATTTCCTGCTCCGTGTGGCTGTCGAGCGCCGAGGTGGCTTCGTCAAGCACGAGGATTGGCGGTGCCTTCAAAATGGTCCGGGCAATTGCCACACGCTGTTTTTCACCGCCCGATAATTTCAAACCACGCTCGCCCACTTCGGTATCGAACCCCTTGGGCAGGCTGGCAATGAAGTCGGACACCTGAGCCATCCGCGCCGCCTCTTCAATCTCGGAGCGCTCCGCATCGGGGCGGCCATAACCGATATTGTAGAGCAGCGTCTCGTTGAACAGAACCGTGTCCTGCGGCACCATCCCGATCTGGGCTCTCAGGCTGTCCTGTTGCACGGCGCGCAAGTCCTGCCCGTCAATGCTGATCGAGCCATCGATCACATCATAGAATCGGAACAATAGCCGTGAGATGGTCGACTTGCCCGCACCTGACGGTCCGACAATCGCCACAGTCCTGCCCGCAGGCACTTCAAAGCTGATCCCCTTGAGGATGGGTCGGTCGGCATCATAATGGAAGCGGACATCATCAAAGCGCACAGACCCACCATCAACCGCCAACCGCGGCGCATCCGGTTTGTCCTGTACTTCTTCAGGTTGACGCATAAGCTCGAACATGGCTTCCAGATCCACCAGCCCCTGCTTGATCTCGCGATGCATCGATCCAAAGAAGTTCAATGGCGGCGCCAACTGCATCAGCAGTGCGTTGATCAGGACAAAGTCCCCGACCGAGTTCTCACCCTTCATCACACCCCAGGCCGACAGTCCCATGCAAAGCGCCATGCAGGCAGAAAAGATCGCCGCCTGGCCAAAATTGAGCCAAGCCAAAGACACCCAGGTCTTGATCGCGGCCACCTGATACCCCGCCATCGACTGATCGAACCGGGCCGCTTCCAGTTTCTCGTTGCCGAAATATTTCACCGTCTCGAAATTCAGCAGACTGTCGACAGCTTTCGAAGTCGCTTCATTGTCGGACTCGTTCATCTTGCGTCGGATGTCGATTCGCCATGCGGTCACCTTGATGGTGAAGCCCACATAGAGCGAGATCATCACCACCACGATGATCACAAAGATAAAGTCAAACTCATAGGCGATGACAGCAGCCATCAAGACAAACTGCATCAAGGTGGGAATGGCATGCAGGATTGTGTGACGGACCACCCCTTCGATGGCACGGGTGCCACGTTCGATGATCCGCGACAAAGCACCGGTCCGCCGCTGCAAATGAAAGCGCAGAGAAAGACGATGCATATGCTCGAAGGTTTCATAGGACAGATTGCGCACCGCATGTTGCCCCACCCGGGCAAACAGCGCATCGCGGACCTGATCGAAGGCGACATTGACGATTCGCCCCACCCCATAGGCAACAACCAACAGGATCGGCATAGCGAGCCAAGCGGTCACCCCCACGCCATCAGGTGCCGACGGCTTTGCCAGCGCATCGGTTGCCCATTTGAAGAAATAGGGTGTGAGAACATTGATGACCTTTCCGATCAACAAAGCGGTAATGGCAAGCGCCACGCGTCGTTTCAGATCAACCCGGTCTGACGGCCAGATATATGGCCAGAGATTGCGCAGGGTTTGCATTGCAGAAGCCTCTGCATCGACACGGCCGATCTTTTCGGCTGTCGGGGCAGCGACTTTGGGTGTTTGCACCATGATGTGGTCCTAGATTGTTTCGGTCATTGATCCTGCCGCTCCCTTACAGGCAAGCCCTCACACACACGGGTCAGGAGATGTGCGACGCAGAATCGAGAGATTGGAAGAATTGCTCGCTCTGCTTTTTCAGCAAAGCGATGCCTTGTGCGTTGAGTTTGTAATGGGAATGCTGACCACAGGCCTTCTGTTCAATAAAACCTGCTTCGCGCAGCACCTTGAGATGTTGTGATACCGTGGATTGCGCCAACGGCAATTCGGAACAAATGTCTCCACAGCAGCGATGGTGGTCCGACGCCAACCGCGTCAGGATCATCAACCGCACCGGATGAGCCATCGCCTTGTAGAGCTTCACCAGCTCATCATTCTGCTGGCAGCATCGATGCCGGGCAGCATCCACCGCAGCACCGGTCCGACGACATATTTCCTGTTTCCTCGCCATGGTCCCTCCTGCGCAGCAATCTTTCAGCTTCATCGCATTTATACGATGAATATCAGAGACCGGGTTGCTCGACAAGGACTAATCGCAAAAAAACGATAAAAGACCATGATCAAAGGCAGTCATAGGACAGGATCAAAGTGTCTCGAACTGAACAGCAAAAAGCCCGCCAATAAGCGGGCTTAATGCATTTTGTTGAATCAGGTCCTAAGCCTGTAGAGAGGCAGAATAACCTTCAATCAGCCACCATTGGCAGGGGTAGCAGCAGCATCTGCCGACTCTTCTGGTGGCGATTCTACCGCATCAAAATTGCGCTCCCATCCATCTTCACCTTCCGGCAATTCAAACACCTGACCCGGATAAATCAGGTTCGGATTGCGAATCTGCTTGATGTTGGTGTCATAAATGGTGGAGTAGCGGATCCCTGCCCCATAGACGCGGCGAGCAATCTCCCACAGATTGTCACCACGACGGATGATGACCTTCTTGGTCTTCACTGGCAGAGACGATGCAGGAGGTGTTTCGCTGGTTGGCGCGGGCGCGGATTGCTCTTCGCTAACGGGCTTTGCATCGGTCACCACAGAGCTGTCGCCTTCGCTCCCGGCAGGAACAGGTGCCTTTTTGGTGAAGACCACTTCGGCCCGTTTGGCCACTGTGCCACGTTTGGCATCCAACAGATCGACACGGGCCTTATGCTCTCCAGCATCCAGCTTCAACTTGCCGTCAAACAAATAACGGCCGGTTTCGCCACTGCGCTGATCCGAGACCGCGCGATTGTCGACATAGAGGCGAACAATCGAGCCAGCAGGTTCAGCCGCACCGGCAATGAACAGCACATCACCTTCAATCTCAACCGCTTCGATTGAGACAAGATGATTGACCGATGCAGGCTCAGGCTTTTCATCCTTAGATTGCTCAGCAGATTTGGCTTCTTGCTTGATCATCTGGGCGGCTGGAGTTTCTGGCTTGGTTTCAGCGATTGGCTTACCAGCTGCAGGTTTATCAGTCTCTTGCGTCACCGCTTCGGCTGGTGCCTTGGCTTCCTCAACCGCAGAAGCAGGGTCGGCACTGTCCCTATTCTCGGCAACAGGTGCGTCCGGTTGAGAGTTTGCGGCTTCTGACGGGGCGGCTGGCTGTTTTGGCGTAACGGCTGCGACCTGTTGCTCAGACCCGGCAGGGTCTTCAACTTTAGGCGCTTCAGTCTTTGGCGCGCCCAGCTTGGCCAGAATCTTGGATGCCTGCCCCGGCGCAGTCTCAACCACCAGCACCTCACCGCTGCCATCTTCTGGCAAGGCCACAGTCACATTGCTGGTCGAGGCAATGGAACTGGTACCATCTTTCGATGTTCCGGAGAGCGACAAATCAGAGACGCCCTTATCAAGCGCTTTTTCAAGGACCATAACCCAGTCGCCATTGGCATCAGCCACGGCCTTGGCCAGAACCTTTTCGCCATTTTTCAGTTCAACCTTCCAACCCGGACTGGCTTTGCCTGCCACGAGCGTTTCCCCGTTTGGCTCAACACGCACAACATCAAAAGAGGGACCTGTCACCTCTGGTTTTGCGTCAGCTTCTGTTGCCTTTTCCGGGGCACTGGCCGATGGCTCGGCGGTCGTGGACTGCGGATCCGGCGCATTCTCCTTGACCGGTTCAGTGACCTGTTCCTTGTCCGGAGCGGTCTCAGGCTTTTTTGCCTCCGATTGGGCGACAGACGTCTCGCCGGCTTTTGGCTTGGTCGGGTCTGGCACCTTGGCCGGGGCTTTGGTTGGGCTCACACCCTGGGTCACGGCGGTTTTTTCAGGCGCCGCCTTGTTCCCCAATCCCAATTGATCGGCAAAGACGAACACACCGACAGCAACGGCAACCACGCCACCACCAACGGACATCAAAAGAGCAGCAGACTTCATAATTCCATCACACTTGTTTGTCGCCATACCCGGCGTTGGTCCAACCAGACTATCGTGTCACTCAACAGATTGCACAGCACATTTAGATGCAACTGCCTAATTTCATTTTTATCGTTGGCACAGAGCCTTATTCAATCTACTTCAAGAGTTTGAAAGCGGTGGATTCCTTTTGTTTGTCAGTTTGGATTAGCCTGTTTTTGACCGCCGGGCAAGCAATTGCCCCATTCAACGGGTCGGAAACTGGCGATTTTGTCCGAATTGGCCTCGAAATCGCGCCAAATGTCATTGCGTGGGGAAAGCCTTGCAACTTTCTTGACCCCGCCCCCTTCCAATGCGACACAGATTCCATGGCAAAACTTGAAAAAATCTGCGTTTATTGCGGCTCTGGCCGCGGCAACGACCCCGCTTATGCAAAAGCGGCCGAGATTCTCGGCCAAAGCCTGGCAGAAGCAGACATCGAACTGGTCTATGGCGGCGGCTCGGTCGGCTTGATGGGCATCACAGCAAAAAGCGTGCTCGACCATGGCGGTCGGGTTACAGGCATCATTCCGGGCTTTTTGCAACAGCGCGAGGCTATGCTCGACGATGTTCAGGAACTGATCATCACCGAGGACATGCATGAACGCAAACGCTTGATGTTCAATCATGCACAGGCCTTTGTCGCCCTCCCCGGCGGCATCGGCACATTGGAAGAGCTGGTCGAAATGCTCACCTGGGCCCAACTGGGTCGCCACAAAAAGCCGGTTCTACTGGCCAATATCAATGGCTTCTGGGATCCTCTGACCGTCCTGCTCAATCATATGCGCGCCGAGGAATTCATCCGCACCGGCATGGACGTAGGCTTCCTCGCGGCGAGCAAGGCCGAAGACATTGTCCCGATGCTGGTCGAAGCAGCCGCCAGCCTGCCAGACAGTGACATAGGCCTTGACCATAACAGCGACAAGATGAAGCGCCTCTAATCCATCATAGCCCCCTTCCCTCAACTGGCTCTTTGGACTAATTTCGCGATCCTAATCACCGCAATCGTTGCTATTTTTGCACCATTTTGATATGGCGCATTGGCCGCGACGCATTCGCGGTTTATGTCGATCACGGCCCCATGCTGCCTTCATCCAGCATGTGGTTTATCTTGGTGCTCCCTGTCATCCATTCGGGATGAAAAAGCCCCTTGAGACTATCGAGGACTATCATGAACCAGTTTGCCCTGATGGGCACCCTTTCCGCACTTGCCGTTGGCGTCTTTGTTGGTGTGCAGGGAATTTTTGCCGCACGCATGAGCGTGGCGGACAATGCGGTCAGCACCGGCCTTGTCATTCTGATTGCCGGCGGCTTGCTTGGAGCCTTCTTTCTCACCCTGCTCTATCCAACCGGCAACTTTTCGGTCGCACCGTTGGATTGGTCCCGCATTGGCCTGTCGCTGATCGGCGGGTTGGCAGGCGTCGTGATTGTCACCGGATCGGCCTATGCCTTCGGCCATGTAAGCCCGGCTGCTGCCGTACCGCTGATCATTTTTGGTCAAATGGCACTGGCATTGCTGGCCGACAGTTTCGGCTGGACGGGACGCGAACCACAGCCCATCGACGTACGCCGCGTTGGAGGTCTGGTCATGCTGGCTGGCGCAATCTGGCTGTTAATTCCCAGACATGACTGACCCCACAGGGGTCAGCTTGGTGGGATTGCCGCCTTCCTTTTCTGGCGTCGCGATGCTGTCAGCACATCATAGCAATAGATCAGCACCGACAGCCAGATCAGCACAAAGGTAACAAGCTTGCTGGTCGAAACCACCTCGCCTAGCAAGAAGACTGCCACCAGAAACTGGATCGTCGGGTTCATATATTGCAGCACCCCAATGGTCGACATTCTCAGGCGCTGCGCGGCAGCTGAAAACCACATCAGCGGCAAATAGGTGACAAACCCCGTCAGCAGCAACATCAAGGTGGTCTTGCTGCCATACCCGATCAGATGCCCCTCGCCTATGCTGTTCACATAGATCAGAAAGCCGACTGCGAAGGGTGAAATCAGGATCAATTCAATCAGCAAACCGATATTGGCCCCGACCGGCACAATCTTGCGCAAATAGCCATAGAGTCCAAAGCTTGCTGCCAGGGTGAGCGACACGACCGGTATGGTTCCGAGCAGGGCAAACTGCAAGCCAATGGCAAGGACCGCGAGCATGATCGCCACCCCTTGCAAGCGCGACAAACGCTCAGATAGCATCAGATATCCCATCGCCACATTGACCAGCGGCACGATGAAATAGCCAAGGCTGGCTTCCGTTGCCCGCCCATTGCTCACGGCCCAGATATAGGTCAGCCAATTCACTGAAATCAGGATGCTGGTCGCCAGCAGAATGAACAAAATGCGCGGCGTGCGGAAAATCTGCCCGACTTCGCCCCATCGCCTGCGCCAGACAAAGAACAAGGATAGAACCAGCACCGACCAGGCAACGCGATGCGACACCACTTCCAACGGTGGCACATGGGACAAATGGGAGTAAAAGAGTGTCAGAATACCCCAGGACCCATACGCGCCGATCGCCGCCAGAAGACCCAGTCGGGCCTCCCGTTGGGACGCATCATCACTCTGGGCGGCGGCCATATAAGATGGCCCACCCCCATCTTTTGGCGGTTGAGACACAGGGTCCTCGCTTTAGCCGAGCAGACCGGACCCGGCCTCTCACGCAATCATGAATATTTGAAGAGCTTGTAGGTGACGGAATCCACCAAAGCCTGGAAAGAGGCGTCGACAATATTCTCAGAAACACCAACTGTAAACCAGCGATGTCCCTGCCCATCCCTGCTTTCAATCAAAACCCGGGTGGTTGCACTGGTGCCACCATTCAGAATACGCACCTTATAGTCGACCAGTTCTAGATTTTCGATCTTGTCCTGCAAGGTGCCAAGATCCTTGCGCAAAGCTATATCAAGGGCGTTGACCGGACCCCGGCCTTCAGCCACCGACATGCGGGTTTCACCATCTATCTCCACCTTGACCACAGCTTCCGACATGGTCACCAAATCGCCCATCGCATTGTAGCGACGCTCGACCACGGTGCGGAAACTCTCGACCCGGAAATAGTCAGGCACGCTGCCCAGATGTCGCCGCGCCAACAATTCCAGCGACGCCCCGGCCCCCTCATAAGCATAACCCTCGGCCTCACGTTGCTTGACGATACCAAGCAGATCAGGCAAGCGTTTGTCTTTCTTGTCGACCTCGATGCCCATCCGGGTCAGTTCATCAATCAGGTTGGACAGGCCCGCCTGATTGGAAACCAGAACCCGACGACTGTTGCCCACCTGATCAGGGGCCACATGCTCATAGGTATGCGGGTCTTTCAAGATAGCCGATGCATGGATCCCTGCCTTGGTGGCAAAAGCGCTTTCGCCCACATAGGGCTGATGCCGATCTGGGGCTTCATTGAGCAAATCATCAAACTGGCGCGAAACCATTGTCAGGCTTTTCAAGCCCTCGTCGCTGACACCAAGCTCGAAGCGATCAGCAAATTCCGGCTTCAATTTCAAGGTCGGAATCAGCGATACCAGATTGGCATTGCCGCAACGTTCGCCAATTCCATTGAGCGTGCCCTGAATCTGCCGCACCCCGCCACGCACCGCCGCCAGAGAATTGGCCACCGCCTGTTCGGTATCATTGTGGGCATGAATGCCAAGATGTGTGCCCGGCACATGCTTGGTCACCTCAAGAACGATCTCATGAACTTCATGCGGCATGGTGCCGCCATTGGTGTCACACAGGACCACCCATCGCGCCCCTGCCTCATAGGCAGTCTTGACGCAAGCCAAAGCATAGTCCCGATTGGCCTTGTAGCCATCAAAGAAATGTTCGCAATCGACCAGAGCAACCTTGCCCGCCGCAATCGCAGCTTTCACCGAGTCGGCGATGCCTTCGAGATTTTCCTCATTGGTGCAGCCAAGCGCCACATCGACATGATAATCCCAGCTTTTTGCCACATAGCAGATCGCGTCGGCCGAAGAATTGATCAGAGCCTGCACTCCGGGGTCATTCTCCACCGACCGTCCCGCCCGTTTGGTCATGCCAAAGGCGGTGAAGGTGGCTTTCTCCGTGCGTTTCTCGGTAAAAAAGGCATCGTCCGTCGGATTGGCTCCGGGATAGCCCCCTTCCACATAATCCACCCCAAGTTCATCCAGAATGCGGGCAATGACAATCTTGTTCTCAACGTTGAAATCAAGGCCGTTGGTCTGAGCACCATCGCGCAGCGTGGTATCGAACAGATAGAGACGTTCTTTGGTCATTGCTTTGGGTCCTGAATTGCAGTCTGGTTGCTGTTTGTGATCGGAGCCTTGGCCCCACAAAGCCACTTGTCCGCGTCTTGTCTATGTTTCTGGAAAGTGAGCAGAAAAGAACCCGCAAGGAAACCAGTGCGGGTTCTTCGATCTTAAGCTTTAAGGGTCCAGCTCGTTTCGAACTGCCCCGTTTCTTTATTCTTGCTGTCTTTCAATACCACGCCCATCGCGGTTAGCTTGTCGCGCAACGCGTCAGACTTGGCAAAATCCTTGTTGTTGCGTGCATCCCGCCGCTCATCAACAAGCGCCTGTATGGCGGCTTCATCCACGTCGCCAGCACCAGCAGGACGCCAATTGACCCAGTCCTGCGGATCTTTTGCCAAGACGCCGATCAATTGCTGCAAGCTGGCCTTGAGGCGAGCTGCGGCCTCCCGGTCACCGCCCTGTGCCTTGCTACGCAAGCCGTGAAGCTCCGCAATCGCCTTGGGCGTGTTAAGATCATCAGCCAAAGCAGCAATCACCGCGTCATCCGGCTCGGACGCCTCAATGTCAGCGGTCAGGGCATACCATTGATCAAGCATCTTCTTGGCATCGCGCACACCATCCGCCGTCCAGTTGAACGGCTTGGTATAATGGGTGGTCAGCAATGCCAGCCGGATCGCTTCCCCCGGCCAATGATCGATCAGGTCATGAACGGTGGTGAAGTTGCCAAGCGACTTGGACATTTTCTCCCCTTCAACCTGAACAAAACCATTATGCATCCAGACCCGCGCCATGGCGTGATTGCCATGGGCACAGCGCGACTGGGCGATTTCATTCTCATGATGTGGGAACGTCAGATCGATCCCGCCCCCATGAATGTCGAATTCCTCGCCCAGATGCTTTTCGCTCATGGCAGAGCATTCGATATGCCAGCCCGGACGTCCCGTGCCCCATGGGCTTGGCCAGCTCGGCTCCCCCTCCTTGGAAGGTTTCCACAAGACAAAGTCCATCGGATTGCGTTTATACGGAGCTACCTCAACCCGCGCACCTGCAATCATGTCGTCGGTGGATCGGCCCGACAAGGCACCATAATCTTCCATCGTATCGACAGCAAACAGCACATGACCTTCGGCAGCATAGGCGTGCCCTTTGTCAATCAGAGTGGCGATCATAGACAGCATCTCGTCGATATGCTCTGTCGCCCGCGGCTCAATCGTCGGTCGCATGGCACCCAACGCATCCATATCTGCATGATAGATCGCCGTGGTTTCCTCGGTCAGCTCGCGAATGGAGATGCCACGATCCGCCGCCCGGGCGTTGATCTTGTCATCCACGTCGGTGATATTCCGCACATAGGTGACATGTTCAGCCCCATATGTATGGCGCAGCAGACGGAACAGCATGTCGAACACCACCACCGGACGAGCATTGCCGATATGGGCGGTGTCATAGACGGTGGGTCCACAGACATACATGCGAACATTGTTCGGATCGATCGGCTCGAAAGCCTCTTTGCGCTTTGTCAGGCTGTTATAAAGCGTCAGTTTCACTGGTTCGGCATGTTTGGTCATTGACCCATTCCCAATCTGTATCTGCATATTTTGCAGAAAAGTATGTACTTCCATATAGATAATCAACTCAACGCAGCGCCGGACAACTGGATCCGAAGCACGCCAAGAAAACGGCTGCATGCAAAGCCCCCCACAGGGCGCATATCAGGCGCTGGCCGGAAATCGTTTCAAGATATTTTAGGGATGAGCGAAACGGCTCCAGCCAGCGATATGCTAGTGGATAATAATCGAACCAATAATGCAGCAGTTGGTAGGACGATCCGTTTTCATGGTCGCAACAATGGCCAAATTGTCGTTGCGCGTCAACCGCCCAAGGCCGCCAATCTGTGCAATATCGCCAGCTATCCACGCATCAACCCGCAATATTGCCGTCCAGGCCCGCAACATTCGTCTCGCACATGCGTCAAAAGTGCCCATTTTAGCGCGCGGCATCCAGTCATTCATCAACATGAACCCAAAATGAATAACCACCTCAGATTTCATTCAGCCCCCATCTCTTAGAGTGTCTACATCAAACAGGATCACTTTGGTTCGGCTTGATCAGACCTTCATTTTGCCACTCACACTGGCACAAGAAATACGGCAAAGAACCCATCCCATGGGCATTTTATGCCCGAACCAGTCGCACCCACTCTTTGCCGCATGGAAGCTCCTGACAGCGATGTCAGGAGCTTTTCCATTTTCAGGCCGGGTGATTCTGTTTTATCATGCAAGAATTGGTCACGTTTATCCCAGGCAAGCGCATGTCTGAGCGACTGCCGGAATAATCGTTTAACCGTTTGACCCTCTTTGGATCGGTATTAGTGACTACGGCCGTCTAAATTTAGGCACGATAATCCCGGATAAAGACAGCAAGCCGGGAAAAAGGCTTCACTCAACTAGAGCCATCGGTATATTAATACTAAAGATGACCGGCGACCTATTGTCACACGACACCAAGGAGAAGGAGGGGCAAAAAGACTCATTGGACGACTAAGCTTCCCTAAAGTCACTTTGCCCACGAGCTCTCGGAGCTAGAGACCCTGACATGAATATGAACATTCAAAACCTGGAACAAAATTCAGAAGAGGCGGCAGGATTTCTCAAACTCCTCGCATCAGGCCCCCGTCTCCTTATTCTTTGCCAACTGATTGAGGGCGAGCAGAATGTCGGCACTCTTGCCGAAAAGACAGGGCTGCGCATGACAACGGTTTCCCAGCATATGGCGTTGATGCGTGCCCAAAGCATTGTCACGACCCGGCGAGAAGGCACCACGATCTTCTATTCCCTCGCAAGCCCCGTTGTCGAGGAAGTGCTTTCGGTCTTGCATAAAAGCTTCTGTCGACCGTAGGATCGACCAGACCATACACGCAAGCGCCCAAAGGTCTGGATCAGATCTGGCAATCCGCATCTGTCGAAATGGCTGCCCGCCTTCCGACAGATGCCGACAAGACATGACCCAACGACCATGACAATCAGTGACTACGGGGTGAAGCCCTCCCCGTTTATCAAGGAAATTTCTTCACCCTCGCTTGAGCAGTGCCTCCACGCGCTCGGCCATTTGCCCCACATTGCCTGCCTTGACAGCGCAGCTCGATCCGGCTCGCTCGGGCGTTATTCTTATTTGGCAGCAGACCCCTTTGGCCTTCTCACCTCTCGAGATGGAAAGGCCTTCTGGAATGGCGATGTCCTGCCCGACGCGCCACTGGTTGCGCTGCAAAAAGTCCTCGATACCTATCAACTGACCTCGGTCAAAGCCGATATCCCGCCTTTTCAAGGGGGCGCGATGGGGTATATCGCCTATGAAGCGGGCCGCTTGCTTGAGCATTTGCCGAAAACAAGCCAGGAGCAAGACCGGCTGCCCGATCTGCATTTGCCATTCTATGATGTGATTCTGGCGATTGATCATTTTGCCGATGGCCCCGACGCGCCGCCAAGAGATCGGGCCTTTATCCTGTCGTCAGGTTATCCAGAGCGCGGCGAGGCCCGCACGTCCCGTGCCCGGCTCCGCCTCAAATGGTTGCGCGATCTATTGAACAAAGCAAGACAAGAGCAACCGCACACCATCACGCCCCCGGCCATAACTGGCTGGCGCTCCAATTTCACCCGCGCAGCTTTTGAAACAGCCATTGAGCGCACCCGCAGCTATATCCGCGATGGCGACATCTTTCAGGCCAACATCACCCAGTGCTTCAGCGCCCCCTTGCCATCAGCCCAGAGCGCAACACCGCTTGCCTATTATCTGCAATTGCGCCAGCGCAATGCCGCCCCCTTTGCAGCCTTTCTTGATTGCGGCGATCATGCAATCGCCTCAAGCTCCCCCGAACGCTTTGTCACGCTCACCGCAGACCGCCAAGTCGAAACCCGTCCCATCAAAGGCACTGCCCCGCGCGATCTTAAGGATCCCACCCGCGATAAAGCCCTAGCAGGAGCGCTGCAAAAGAGCGACAAGGACCGGGCGGAAAATATCATGATCACCGACCTGATGCGCAATGACCTGTCTCGGGTCTGCAAGCCCGGGTCAATCAAGGTGCCGGATCTATGCGCACTCGAAAGCTATGCCCGGGTGCACCATCTGGTCTCCTCCGTCACCGGTGAAATGAAAGAAGAGCTGGGTGCGGTCTCTCTTCTGGGCGCAACCTTCCCCGGCGGCTCCATCACAGGTGCGCCCAAAATCCGTGCCATGGAAATCATCACCGAGTTGGAAAATCTGCCGCGCGGCGTTTATTGCGGCTCGATCGGCTATTTGGGCTTTAATGGCGCAATGGACACCAACATCGCCATCCGCACCCTTACCTTTCGCGGTAACATGGTTCAGTTCCATACCGGCGGCGGGATCACCATTCTCTCCGACCCGGCAACGGAATATGAAGAATGCCTGCACAAGGCGTCCGCTCTCTTTCGCGGTCTTGGCACGTCAGTTGAAGCAGAGCGGGGCAATTTCGAAGGCAATGCACCCAAAAGCAACAATGAGGATCAGGCCAGATCATGATCCTCATCCTCGACAATTATGATTCCTTTGTCTTCAATCTTGCCCGTTACTGCGAAGAGCTTGGCGAACAGGTCGCCGTCTATCGCAATGATGCCTTGAGCCTTTATGACGTCGCCCGCCTCGACCCGGACGCCATCCTCTTGTCACCGGGACCGGGGCGACCGGAAGATGGCGGCATCATGCTCGATCTCATCAAGACCTTTTCAGGCTGCATCCCCATTCTCGGCATCTGTCTTGGCCATCAGGCCATTGGCGCTGCCTTTGGCGGCATCATTACACATGCGAGCGAGCCCATGCATGGACGCGCCAGTGCCCTGTCTCATGATGGAGTGGGCCTCTTTGCCGGTTTGCCCAATCCCCTGACCGTCGGGCGCTATCACTCACTGGTCGTCGCGCCAGACCCTTTGCCCGATGTCCTGAAGGTCACCGCCCGCTCGCAGGCCGGTGAAATTATGGGCCTCAGCCATAAAAGCCATCCGACCCGTGGGCTGCAATTCCATCCCGAATCAATCCTGACAGACCATGGCCACGACTTGCTGAAGCATTTCCTGGAGGGGATAGATGATTGACCCGCATTCCGGCTTCACAAAAGCCGTCTGGATCAACGATACGCTTCTGCTCGGCGATGAGGTCAACGAGGCAAAGATTGCGCTCGACAATCGCGGCCTGTTGCTCGGCGACGGGATATTTGAAACCCTGCCAATCCTCAAAGGCACACCCATTTGGTGGCCGGAACATCGCGCCCGCCTGCTGACCAGTGCCCAACGCCTCGGTATCGTGCTGGAGGCAGCAACGCTGGATGAAATCACCCAACAGCTCAGTCACATCAACGCCCAAACCAATGCCATCCTTCGGCTGACGGTAACCCGCACCGTGGGCGGGCGGGGTCTGATGCCTGCAAAACACAGCCCCGGCACGCCCTTTGCAAGCCTTGCGCCCTATCCTGACAGCATGGCCTTTGACAGCCTCAGCCTGATCACCAGCACGATCCGGAAAAATGAAGGCTCGCCCACCGCCAGCCTTAAAAGCCTCAATTATCTTGATCACATATTGGCGTCAAAAGAGGCATCAGACGCAGGCGCTGGCGACGCCTTGATGCTCAACAATCAGGGCAAGGTGGCATGCGCCACCATCGCCAATGTCTTTGCCATCTTTGGCAACAATCTCATCACTCCACCACCCCAAGATGGCCTCTTGCCCGGCATCCTGCGCGGCAAAGTTCTTGCCCATGCCCCTGACATTGACTGCCAAGCGACAGAACAAAGCCTTACTCTTGACGACATAAAAAAGGCTGATGGTGTCTTTCTCACCAACAGCCTTCGGATTGTGCGCAGGGTCAACCAGCTGGATGACAAAATCTATACCCCATCAGAAGAGGACAGGATCCATAAACTCCAGACCCTCTTCCGCCACCTTTTGACCCAAGCCAGCCAAATGTGCGGGGAAGACAGCCAAGAGTAAGAGCTTACTCCAACCAGTCTCCACAACGCGGAGCTTCATTGTTGCCCCATGGCATGATCGGCACAGTAGAGGTTGAGTTTTTCGGGCTACCATCGATCAACTTATCTGAATAGATCAAATAAACCAGCACGTTGCGCTTGGAATCACAGCCACGCACGATGCGGGTTTTCTTGAAGAGAAGCGACCGGCGGGTGCGAAACATTTCATCGCCCTGCTCGAACTTCTCCTTGAAAGCAATCGGACCGACCTGACGACAGGCCAGAGATGCATCGGATACTTCCTCGGCCACACCAAACATCCCCGAAATGCCGCCTTTTTCCGGCACAGTGAAGTGACAGGCCACCCCGTCAATCAAAGGGTCATCGATGGCATAGGTTGCCAGCTTGTGATCCGGGGTAAGGAACTTCCAAACCGTTGATTTCTTGAAAATAAGATCCGGCTCGCCAGCAGCCATGGCCGACGTGATCCCAAGTGCCAACGCAAGGCAAGCTCCCATCAATGAACGAAACATAGTCTAATCCTGTTCTGCATTTGGTTGAGCAGCAATTGGGTCACGACGACAGTCCAGTTTATCCCGATCCCCAATATCCGCATGCATATGTCATGCATCATATAAGTCACAGAAATGAAATTACGACCCTGATTTGCCCCGGCCAAGAGGAAACGCACAGTCATGAGGCAGTTTCATTGCTGCAATGCATGAAATTGGAGCGACCACGGCCTTGCAATAAGCGCGCCACTCCGTTAGAAAAGTTCTAAATTAGTCATTTTACCTATTCGCCAGCCTTTATGCTTGGCTTGAATACATCCTCCCGAATTGGAACCCTGTATGACAATCGAAACCGCTACCCCAACGGGTATAGGCGCTCGCTTGAGCAATATGATGTCGCCAAAGCAGTTTAAGACGGACACTCTGTCCGGTCTGACCGTAGCCTTGGCCCTTGTGCCTGAAGCTGTAGCCTTTGCCTTTGTGGCTCAGGTTCACCCCCTTGTCGGCCTCTATGCCGCCTTCATCGTTGGTCTGATCACCGCCGTGTTTGGCGGTCGGCCGGGCATGATTTCCGGTGCCACTGGCGCACTGGCCGTGGTCATGGTCTCACTGGTGATCAATCATGGCGTAGAATATCTGTTTGCCACCATTGTGCTGATGGGGCTCCTTCAGATCATTGCTGGCATCATGCGTTGGGGCAAGTTCATCCGCATGGTGCCCCATCCGGTGATGCTCGGCTTCGTCAATGGCCTCGCCATTGTCATCGGTCTGGCACAGCTCTCCCAGTTCAAGGTCAAGAATGCGGCTGGAGAGTTGGTCTGGATGACGGGGACACCCCTATATACCATGCTTGGCCTTGTATTGTTGACCATGCTCATCATCTGGCTTTCCCCAAGAGTGACCAAGGCAATTCCCGCGCCTTTGCTGGCAATTGTCGGTGTCTCCATGCTGGTGATTGGCCTTGATCTCAACATCCCGCGCGTCGGCGATCTCGCCACCATCGCCGGTGGCTTGCCCGAATTCCACATTCCAACGGTCCCACTCACCCTAGAGACCCTCGAGATCATCTTCCCTTATGCTGCGATTCTGGCAGCGATTGGTCTGATTGAAAGCCTTCTGACCCTCAACCTCGTCTCGGAAATGACCGACACCCACGGTGGGGCCTCCAAGGAGAGCATCGCTCAGGGCGCTGCAAATGTCGTGACCGGCTTCTTTGGCGGCATGGGCGGCTGTGCGATGATCGGCCAGTCGATGA